>NZ_FUXC01000013.1 GCF_900167025.1 Treponema berlinense
CAAACTGGCATAATTTCTGCAAACGGAATTATTCCGCAAGCTGAATCTGCTTATTTTCTTGTCGCGGAAAAATTCCGCAGCCTGCCAGAGCTTAATTCCGGCAAACGGAAAAATTCCGCACTCAAACTGGCATAATTTCTGCAAACGGAATTATTCCGAAAACTAAATTTGCTTTTTTTGCCACGGAAAAATTCCGCGAGCTGCCTCGAAAAGCAGGCTCCTGCCATTTACGTCCCTTGCGTTTCTAAACAGTTATTCCTATGCCAACACGTTGCAAGCCCGAAACAAATAAAAAACCCGGCAAGAGGCAAGTTTCCAAAAACGGAACTTTTGCCTTTTGCCGGGCTGGGATTAACTAAAAGTTAATTATGTAAAAATTAGATTTTTTGAACTAATTTGCAGCCTTTGTTTCAACTTTAAGAAGCTTCATACCGTTCATTGCAATAGTTGCGGTTTTTGCAGCTGTTGTTGTAAGGGTATACTCTTTAGTCCTGTCAGTATCACTTGCCATAGAGTCGGATTTATCTCCAACAGTAATACATCTTACTTTGTCAGCTGCATATGCACCTGCAAATTTATACGTAACGGTAACTGTAAAATCACTGTCTGCAGAAAGTGTAATCATATCTTCAGCAGAACTTCCGTTAGAAACCTGTAATCCACCATTATTCTTAACTTTGCGAGTTGAAGTTGCAACCCAAGTCCAAGTAATATCATTTGTTTCTGGAGCAGCAGTTGGAGCAGCCCAATCTGCTGATACAACAGTATCTGCTTTTGTTGGGAAATCGCTTGGAAGACCTTTAGTTAAATCATAAACAACATCAAGTACTTTTGTCGATGGTGCTGCAGCAGCTTTTACTGTTACATCAACTGCATCTGTTTTTTCTCCGGCTTTTGCTGTGATTGTGGCAGTTCCTGCCGCTACGCCTGTAACTTTACCTGTTGAATCAACTGTTGCAATTGCAGTGTCAGAAGAAGACCATGTAACAGTCTTGTCTGTTGCATCAGCTGGTGAAACTTCTGCTGTAAGAGTTATTGTTTCTCCTGCTGTTACTTCTTTTACTGTCGATGTGATTTTTACTTCTGTAACAGCTATGGTCGTCGTCTCGCCACCGCTAGTTGCAGCAACTTTTACTGTTACTTTAACTGTCGCATTTTTTCCGCCAGCGCTTGCTGTGATTGTAGCTTCGCCTGCTTTTACGCCTGTAACTACACCTTCTTTAACTGTTGCTACTGTAGCGTCAGAAGAAGTCCAGGTAACTGTTTTGTTTGTTGCATCAGCTGGCAAAACTTCTGCTGTAAGAGTTATTGTTTCTCCTACTTTTACTTCTGTTACTGTCGATGTAATTTTTACTTCTGTAACAGCAACGTCTCCATCATCATCGTCGTCGTTTTTACAACCAATAAAATTTGTCATTGCGAGCAGCGCAGCAAGTGCCGCAGCAATTCTCAACATTTTTTTCATATTTTTCTCCTCCAAAAAAAACATTTTGTTAGTAACTATAATAACATCGTTTTATTTTAAAATGGGGGGGGGTATTTGCACAATACTGACTTTTTAAAACAAAACTCTGCAAAAAAAATGTAGTAAAATAACCATATTTTAAAGGTTTTTTAACAAAATCCTGCTCCGTCCTGGAGCCATGCAAAGCAGTGGCAAAGCCACCGAGGGTTACTGAGTGGCGCAAGGACGCTTGAGCGCAATCTCAGCCCGAAATTTTATTTGCCTGTTTAACAGTTTTTTAATATCCTTTTAAATATGTCATAAGAGGCTCCAAATGTTTAAAACCCTTAAATTAAAGCAGTTTTTGCGTTCCAGTATTATCCGTCTTGCCGCAACTTTTTTGTCTTTTGGCGTGCAGTTTTTCTGGCTGTGGACTGTGAGCCGCTGGCTTAAATCGTATTCTGTCTGGATTAGCCTTGCTTCGGATTTTTTGGCTGCAGCCCTTGTTATTCACGTTTACAACAAACAGAATTACAGTGTTTCTCTTAAAATTCCGTGGCTTATTTTGATTCTGGTTTTGCCGATTGTTGGAATTACGCTTTATTTTTTGAGCGAAAATAATCACCAGTCCAAAAGAGTTAAAAATAATACGTCAAAAATCAAGGCGGAAAGCGTCCGGCACATTAAAAGCGACTCAAATGTTCTTAAAACGCTCGAAAATTTGGACAAGAGGGTTGCAAATCAGTTTAAATATTTGTCTCTCGTTGAAAAATTTCCGGCTTTTTTTAACACGGGCGCTAAATTTTATGGAAACACGGTCGAGTGTCTTGATCGCCAGCTTAAAGATTTGGCGACAGCACAGAAATTTATTTTTCTTGAGTATCATGCAATCGAAGAGGCAAAAGCGTTTGACAGGATGCTGCCGGTTTTGAAAGAAAGGCTTGCGGCAGGAGTTGAAATCCGCATTTTGTACGACGATGTTGGAAGCATTGGCTACATAAACAAAAAATTTATTAAACGAATGAACGGGATTGGCATTGAGTGCAGGGACTTTAACCCTCTTTCGCCTCTTTTCTCGCTTTTTATGAACAACCGCGACCACCGGAAAATTATGGTTATTGACGGAAAAATCGGTTTTACAGGCGGTTACAACCTTGCCGATGAGTATTTTAATTATTCGCATCCGTACGGACAATGGAAAGACAGCGGTTTGAGGATTGAAGGAAAAGCCGTAAACACTTTTACAGAACTTTTTTTGGAAATGTGGAACAGCCAGGAAAAAGGCAGGCTTGAAGATGTTTCAAAATATTTTATAGAAGAAACGGACGGGCCGGATAAAAACGGCGAGTTTGCGCTTAATAATGGAAATGGCGCAAAAAACAGCGGAAACAGTCAGCTCAACGAAAAAAATGAAAAATCTCCTGCTCAAACAGAACCTTTGCCTGCAAAAACGGACGGTTTTATTCAGCCTTATGCAGATATGCCGCTCGATTATTTGTATGTCGGCGAAAATGTTTATCTAAACCTCATAAAATGGGCAAAAGATTTTGTCTGGATTACAACGCCTTATTTGATTTTGGGCGACGAAATGAAGCGCGAACTTATTTTGGCGTCTTTTCGTGGCGTTGATATAAGAATTGTAACGCCTGGAGTTCCTGACAAAAAACTTGTTTACAAGATTACGCGTTCTTTTTACGGTGAACTTATCGACAGCGGAATAAAAATTTACGAATATACGCCGGGGTTTATCCACTCAAAGCAAATGATTGCCGACGGAAAACTTGCAACTGTCGGAACTGTGAATATGGATTTTAGAAGTTTTCATCACAATTTTGAAAACGGAGTTTTAATGTACAACACAAGCGCGATTTCCGACATTCAAAAAGACTTTGAGTCGCTTTTTAAAATCTCAGCCGACGTTACGGAAAAATACCACAACAAAAAGCACCATTCGATGAGTTTTACGGACAGGGTTTTGCGGCTTTTTAGCACCTTGCTTTAGTTTCTGTGCTAAAATGTGAATATGAAAAAAATTACGATTATTACAGGCGCAAGTTCCGGAATGGGAGCAGAATTTGCAAGCCAGCTTTTTAACGAATACGAATTTGCAAGCGACAAAAAAAGTGCCGCCCAAAACCGCGAAATCTGGCTCATTGCCCGCTCAAACGAAAAACTCTTGCAAACAGCGGAAAAAATTTTGAGCTCAAAAAGCCCGGATTCTCCTGCAAAAACAAAAATCAGGACTTTTTCGCTCGATTTAACCGGAACTCCGGGCGTTTATAAATTTGACGGGCTTTTAAAATCCGAAGCCGCCAATGAAGATTTTGAAGTTGAATGTCTTATAAACAATGCGGGTTTTGGAACTTATGGTCCTTTTGACGAGACTTCTTCCGAAAAAGAACTTGCTATGATTGAATTGAACTGCACCGCTCTGACAGGAATTTGCAGCTGCGTCCTTAAATATTTAAATTCCGGCTCGCAAATAATAAATGTTTCGTCGCTCGCCGCCTTTATGCCGCTTGGAAATTTTGCAGTCTATGCGGCCACAAAAGCATACGTTCTTTCTTTTACGGTGGCTCTGGCGGCAGAACTCGAACCAAAAGGAATAAAAGTTTGCGCTCTTTGTCCGGGCAGCGTAAGCACAAATTTTGCAAATGTGGCTTCCAACGGCAAGCGCAAGGAAGTTTTGCATGGAAGAGATCCTGTAAAAGTTGTGCGCCACTGTCTTAAAAAAGCAAAAAAAGGCAAAAAAATAATTTTGACCTTTCCAAAATGGAAATTTCTTTCGTTTGCAAGCCGCTTTGCAGGAAAATTTACTGTTGCCAAACTGACATATAAATTTGCAAAACGGCCGCATTAAAAAATTTCGGCAAAAAAATATTTGCGTTCAGGATATTTGCAAAAATCTTACAGAATGTCGATTATTTCGCCGGAAAGAGCTTTGTTCATGCTACGTACTGCGCAGAATTTTCCGCACATTGAGCAAGTGTCGCTGTGATCCTGCTCCGGAGCGCGGCTGTCACGGATTGCTCTTGCGGTTTTTGGGTCTATCGCACATTCAAACTGCTTTTCCCAGTCGAGCTTTCGGCGCGCATCTGCCATTTTGTCGTCTATATCCCTTGCTCCTGGAATTCCCTTTGCAATGTCTGCTGCGTGCGCGGCAATTTTGCTTGCGATTATTCCCTGCTTTACGTCGTCAACATTCGGCAAAGCAAGATGTTCGGCAGGTGTAACATAACAAAGAAAACTTGCTCCGTTCATTGCGGCAATTGCGCCGCCGATTGCAGAAGTAATGTGGTCGTAGCCCGGCGCAATGTCGGTAACAAGAGGTCCGAGAACATAAAACGGCGCTCCCATGCATATTGTCTGCTGAACTTTCATATTTGCGGCAATCTGATCCATTGGAACGTGTCCCGGTCCTTCTACCATTACCTGTACATTGTGCTCCCATGCACGTTTTGTAAGCTCTCCGAGGCGGACAAGCTCTTCTATTTGGCAGACGTCGGTTGCGTCGGCAAGACAGCCCGGCCGGCATGCATCGCCAAGGCTTACAGTTACATCGTACTTTTCGCAAATATCAAGAATTTCATCATAATATTCATAAAAAGGATTTTCATTTCCTGTCATTGACATCCACGCAAAAACCAGCGAGCCTCCACGACTTACAATATTCATCTTTCGTTTGTGGGTTCTTATCTGGTCTATCGTTTTTCTTGTAATTCCGCAGTGTAAAGTTACAAAATCAACCCCGTCTTCTGCATGAAGCCTTACAACATCGATAAAATCTTTTGCGGTCAAAGTTGCCAGATCACGCTGATAGTGAATTACGCTGTCATAAACCGGAACTGTTCCAATCATTGCAGGACATTCCTGAGTAAGTTTTTGACGGAACGGCTGGGTATTTCCGTGGCTTGAAAGATCCATAATTGCTTCTGCGCCCATATCCACGGCTTTGAGAACTTTCTGCATTTCGACATTATAATCTTTGCAATCCCTGCTTACTCCGAGATTAACGTTTATTTTTGTGCGCAATGCGCTTCCAACGCCTTCCGGATTAAGGCATTTATGGTTTTTGTTGGCAGGAATTGCCACCTTTCCTTCCGCCACAAGCTGCATGAGCTTAGAAAGTTCCATTTTTTCTTTTTTTGCTACGGTTTCAATCTCTTTTGTAACAATGCCTTTTCTGGCGGCATCCATTTGTGTCGTGTATTCCATTTTTTTCCTTATCCCCTTATTTTATATTCCAGTTGTGAGCCATTGGCCCGGAACCTTTTCCCAAATCAAGCATTGCGTTTAAAGCTCCGCTTATGTAAGCTTTTGCATTTTTTACGGCAGACACAATTGGCTCGCCTTTTGCAAGATTTGCGGCAATTGCGCTAGAAAGTGTACAGCCTGTTCCGTGAGTGTTCGGATTGTTTATTCTTTTTCCAAAAAACCAGATTCCGTCCGCATTTTTCAGATTTGCGTCGTCAACTTTGCCCGATTCGCCCAAAAACAGAAAATCATTCGCATCGTTAACGCTGTGTCCGCCTTTTAAAAGAACCGCGCTTCCATATTGCTCAAAAATTTTCTTAGCAGCGCTTTCCATATCTTTTTCAGACAAAATTTTAATTCCCGACAAAATTTCTGCTTCGGGAATATTTGGCGTAACCAGTGTTGCAAGCGGCAAAAGTTCAGTTTTTAGAGCCTCAAGGGCATCATCGCCCATAAGTTTTGCTCCGCTCGTTGCCACCATAACCGGATCAACAACCACATTTTTTAGTCCGTATTTTTTTACCGAAAAAGCGACAGTTTTTATCAGAGCGGCGGACGAAACCATTCCCACTTTTACAGAATCCGGAAAAATATCCGTAACAACGGCATCTATCTGTTTTTGCAAGAATTCTGGTTCAACTTCCATAATTCCAAAAACGCCTGTTGTATTTTGTGCGGTCAAAGCGGTAATCGCGCTCATTGCGTAAACTTTATTGCAGGTAATCGTCTTAATATCCGCCTGAATTCCCGCTCCGCCACAAGAATCGCTGCCTGCAATCGTCAATGTTGTTTTAATGATTCCTCCTTACCAGACTCAGTAAGGAACGTAAACAGAATATAGATTAGAAGTCTAAGATTTCCTACGTTGGCATTATCCAAATCAGGTACGGTCAAAGCGAAGAAGCTTCCTCTCAGCCGGTTTGCGCCAGCTCCCAAATTCATTTTTTTCATTCTAAAAAAAAACGGCATAATTTTCAATTAAAAAAACATCAAAAAAATTCTCATGCAAAAACCCCTCAAATGCTATTGCTTTTTTTTGCGTTTATAAACTATCATTCAGTTAATTGCATGGGTACTGTTCCTTTTGGAACGGTTGAGAAATACCATTTGAACCTGTCAGTTAACACTGTAGGAGGGAGCAAGATTTTTTTGGAAAATTTGGCCCGCCCTTGCGCGGGCTTTTTTTTTTGGAGTTTTTATGAATTCAAGCGAAATCAAACAAAGAATCGAAAAAGCGGTAAATGACGCAAAAGCAAAAAAACCGCTTGCACCAAGCATTACAAACACAGTAACCGTAAACCTCGTTGCAAACGCCCAGCTTGCGGTCGGAGGAAGCGCCGCAATGGTTTATCTTCCGGACGAAGGCGAATGTGTAGCGCAAATTGGCGGCGCTGTTTACCTGAATATGGGAACCCTATTTCCAATTTACGAAGAAACAATTCCGCGGACAGCAAAAAAACTTAGCGAACTCAAAAAAAATTGGGTTTTAGATCCAGTTGGCCTGGGAATCGGCTCTCTAAGAACCAAACTTATCCTCGGCTTAAAAGATAATCCTCCGACAATCATCCGCGGAAACGCCAGCGAAATAATCGCCGTTGCAAAATTATGGAACGTTTCAGAATTTGAAAATTCAAACGGACCGGTCGGAGTTGACTCAGTGGATTCTGTCGAATCCGCAGAAAAAGCCGCCCGCGCACTCGCAAAATTTATTCACGGAGCAGTCGCAGTAAGCGGAAAAGAAGATTTAGTCACAGACGGAACAACAACTGTCTTTTCAAAAGGCGGTTCGGCCTACCTGGAACAAATAACCGGAGCAGGCTGTTCTCTTGGCGGTGTATGCGCCGTTTATGCGGCAGTTTCCGATCCTTTTACGGCCGCCCTGACAGCAACACAAATCTACAACTTTGCAGGACAACAGGCAGAAAAAAAATGCCGCGGTTCAGGAAGTTTTCAGGTCTGCTTTTTGGACGAACTTAACAATGCGACCGCACAAGACGTTGCCGAAAATCCATTTACAATAAAAGAGGAATAAAAAATGAATACATTAGTTGCCGTAGCAATTGCGCCTTTTGGAGTCGGCGATGAACTTTCAAAAGAAGTTGCCGAAGTCGTAAAAGTAATCAGAGACTCAGGCCTTCCAAACAAAACCTACTCAATGTTTACAGAAATCGAAGGAGAATGGGACGAAGTTATGAAAGTCGTAAAAAATGCAACTTTCGTACTCGCAGAAAAAGGAATCCGCACCGAAGTCATCATGAAAATGGACATCCGCCCAGGCTACAACAATATGATGACAGAAAAAATCGACCGCATGGAAAATCAAATGCAAAAATAAGCAAAAGGACAAAAAAATGAAATTTGACATAAGCAAATATTTGATTTTGGGACGCGAAAACACAAAAAACAGAACAGTAGAAGAAGTAGTAAAATCCGCAGTCGAGGCAGGTTTTACCTTTATTCAAATCCGCTCCAAAGAAGAATCCGCGGTCGAAATGATAGAAGACTGTCTAAAAGTGTCCGCTCTCTTAAAAAAAATGGGCAAAAGCGAACAGGTTTCTCTCGTTGTAAACGACAGGCTTGACGTAATCCTCGCAGCCCGTGAACGCGGAGCAAAAATCGACGGAATCCATGTTGGCCAGACAGACATTCCAGTCGACATCTGCCGCAAATATCTTGGAAAAGACTCAATTATCGGTCTGAGCGCTCCAACCAAAGATTTAATTTCTTACGTAAAAAGCTACAACGTAAAAGACATTGATTATTTTGGCGCCGGTCCAGTTCACGAAACAGCCACAAAACCAGACTGCGGACGCGACGAAACAGGCAAGGTCATAACAAAACCGCTCGAAGAACTTGCAGAACTCGCAAAAATCAGCCCGGTTCCAGTTGTCGTTGGCGGCGGAGTAAAACTAAAAGACATAAAACCCTTAAAACAGTCGGGAATCGACGGATTTTTCGTAATCACGGCCATAACCGATGCGCAAAATCCATATACAGCGGCAAAAGAGCTGTGTGACGCCTGGAAAAACTAAAAAAGAGAGTTTATCTGGACGAAGTTTTGCGGTCTAACCTGCTTTGCGCAGTTCCGCTTTTCGCTTCATTGCAAAGAAAACCGTGCTTTTTAATCACAGTTTTCTTTGCAACGCTTGCGCGCTGCTCCAATCAGGCGTAGCAAATTCTCAATATGTTCAGTTGCTTCGTCAAAATTTTTACAAAAAATATCGCTGCTTTTCTTTGCAGAACAAATATCCGAATTAGAATGTGTACAAGAGTCATAAATCCCGATTGTATAAAAGCCGGCTTTTTTAGCAGATTTTATTGCGTCGGGAGCGTCTTCAAAAACCAGGATATTTTCCGCTTTTGAATTAAAATTTTTTGCGGCGACAGAATAAATCCCAGGATTCGACTTTGACATCTTTAATTCTGAACAGGTTAAAATTTCCTTAAAAAAGCCGTCCAGCTTGTGCTTTTTAAGGCAGTCTTCAAACATTTGCCTGTCAGAACCGGTTAAAATTACGCACGGAATTTTATTTTTGGAAAGCAATTCTAAAAGTTTTTGAACGCCAGGCTTCGGCTGTATTTTTTCCGTGTAAGTTTTTTTTACAACGCTGGCTGTGCCTTCAATAATTTCTTTTACACTCAAATTTAATTTATATTCTTTTTGAATAAAAAAAGCGCCTTCCTCAACATTCATCTGAAGCAAAGCCGCGCCAAGATTCTTTTTAGCCTTTATTCCCAGCGAATTTAAAAATAATTCGCCGGCATTAAGCCACATTTCCATAGAATCCAGAATCGTTCCGTCCAAATCAAAAATTGCACCATTTATCTGCATATCCAAGTTATACAAAACTATATTCCGAACGTCCAGCGCAAAAAAAAAGCAGTTTCCGCGAAAAACTCACAAGAAACTGCCTTAGATTTTATCAATACGATAAACGCCCTTATTTGTTAACTCTGTCTTTAAGAGCTTTTCCTGCCTTGAATTTTGGACATTTTGAAGCTGCAATTTTAATTGTTTCGCCTGTTTTTGGATTGCGGCCTTCTCTTGCAGCTCTTTCACCAACATCGAAAGTTCCAAAACCGATAAGCTGTACGCTGTCACCTTTTTCCAATGATTTTGCTACATTTTCTGTAAAAGCCTTAACAACTGCGTCTACATCTTTTTTTGTAAGTTTTGTGTCTGCTGCAATAGCATCAATAAGTTCTGCTTTATTCATTACTTTCCTCCAATTTTGAATAAGAATTTAAGTATATATGTAAATTCTAATGTCGTACAGACTTTTGCTATATATTGTAAACAAAACTTAAAAAAACGTGCATCGTGCATCTTGCTTAATTTTCCAAAAAGTTTTATTTTTTGTGTACTAGTTACAAGGTGGCAAAAAATGGCACTTACATTAAATACTCTCCTTAATTTTTCGGAAACTCCTTTTAAACTAAAGCTCGTCGCCGGGCGCGAAGGTCTTAAGCAGACGGTCAGCTGGATTTATTACACGGAAGACCCTTCTTTTAGCGAATTTATCCGTGGCGGAGAACTTGCAATCACAACTGGACTTTTGCTCAAACGAAAATCCGAAAACGAGGGGATAAATGAGTCTGAAAACCTGTGTTCATTTTTAAAGGATTTTATCGAAAAATTTTCTAGCCATAATGCTTCCGGTTTAATTGTCAACACTGGAAAATATATCTTTGAAATTCCTCAGGAGATAAAAACTTACTGCGACCAAATCAACTTTCCGCTTTTTACAATGCCCTGGGAAATTCATACGGTAGATTTAATGCAGGAAATCGGAAATATGATTTCTGCCGACAACCAAAACAGCCACAATGTTGAGAAATTTTTCTATCGTGCAATTTTTGAAACCCAGAAATTTGACCCAAAGCAAATCGAAAATACGGTTTTTCATGACGCAAAAAGTTTTTCAGTCGCGCTCCTGGAATTAAAAGAAAATTTTTTTAACAACGATATTGAGCAGGCAAAGCGATACGTTCAATTTTCGCTAAATCCAAAAATCAATTTTTCACAAAACGACTATTGTTGTTTTATTCACAACAGAAAAGTAATCTACATTATAAAAAACGACAATTCTTTTTTTGCGGAAGAACTTTTCCGCATAACGCGAAATGATAAATTCTTTTGCAATTCCAAACTTTCGCTTTCCGAATACTGCTCTTCTGCCGGAGAACTTGAGGATGCTTTTGTCCACGCAGAAATTACAATGAATCTTTCAAAAAATGCAGAAAAACTTGAAAAGTACGACAATCTCGGAATTTATAAAATTCTGCTTGAAGTAAAAAACAAAAAAGTTCTCGAGCAGCTTTATAAAGCCGTCCTCGGAAAACTGGACCAGCTCGAAACTGCAAAGCGCGAAGACTACTTAAAAACTCTCAAACTTTACTTAAAACTCGGCGGAAACATTCACAGCGTTTCTAAACAAAACAATACTCACAGAAACACAGTTTTGTACCGGCTCCAGCGGCTGCAAGAAATTCTAAATGTCGACCTTTCTGACGGCGACACCCGCTGTCTTTTGCAAATTGCAATTTACATTAAAGAGCTTCTAAAAAAGTAAAAAAAACGGCGCTACCCTCTTTATTAACATTCGCAAAAAAAAAATTTATAATGCCGTTATGAAAATACATATTTTAGAAATGCCTCTCGATTTTGGCGCAAGCCGCCACGGTTCGGACATGGGTCCGTCTGCAATCCGGCTTGCAGGAATTAAACAGCGGCTGGAAGCTCTCGGCCACTCTACTTTTGAACACACAGATATTTTTCATGCAAAACCGCAGGAATATCAAAATATCGGAAATCCTAAAGCAAAATATTTAAAACCAATCGTAAATGCCTGCACAAAACTTGCAGGACTTGTCGAAGAAATTTCCGGCAAAAACGAATTTCCTCTCGTTCTTGGAGGCGACCACTCAATTGCGCTCGGTTCAATCGCAGGAATCAGCGCAACAGCAAAAAAACAAAATAAATCTTTCGGCGTACTTTATGTCGACGCGCACGGAGATTTTAACGATACAAACACAACGCCGAGCGGAAATATTCACGGAGAGTGTCTTGCCGCTTCGGCAGGAATCGGACTTTCTGAACTTACAAACCTCTATTTTGAAGGACAGAAAGTCGATCCAAAAAACATCTGCTTTGTCGGTTGCCGCGACCTTGATTCTGGCGAAAAAACTTTAATGAAAAAAGCCGGAGTTACGGTTTTTACAATGAGCGACATTGACAGGCACGGATTTCCGGCAATTGTCCAGAAAGTAAAAGAATTCTTTCAAAAAATCGACATAATCCACGTAAGTTTTGACATGGACGTTCTCGACCCTATGTTTGCGCCAGGAACGGGAATTCCGCTTCCAGGAGGTCTTACAAACCGCGAGGCTCTTCTGCTAATGGAAGAAATGGCAGGCACAGAAAAAGTAAAATCCGCCGAAATTGTCGAAGTAAACCCGATTCTCGACGTCCGAAACCAAACCGCAATTCTGGCAGTAAGCCTGGCTTCAAGGCTTTTGGGCGAAACCCTCTATTAAAATTCCGGACCGCATCCACTTGTCTTATCCGGCTGCTCCGGATTCGCTAACGCTCATCGTCCTCGGCAGAACTTTGTTCTGCCTGCGGTCGACTGCGTCCTACGCATCCGGGGTAAGCTTTCCGGTCAAAAAACAATGTAACAGTTTTGTTATCCAAAACTATAAAATCCGTTTGTAACAGTTATGTTATCGGTTCAAATTTAATGTAACACTTAAGTTATCTAAAAGACTTGTTTAACGTCTTGTGTCTTTCTTTTATTTTATATGTAACAATCTTGTTATCCACCAATGTAACAGTCTGGTTATATTCATCCACAATCACCTGTGGAAATCTCTTTTTTTATGTAACAGTTACGTTATCATTGTGGATAACTGCTTTTTTATTTATATTATAGAAGAAACTTTCAATTCAATTTTTCTATGTAACAGTCACGTTATCTGAATGTCACAGTTTAGTTATTTCTACTATTATATCTAATAATAATCTAATAATATATTTAAACTAATAATAGAAAACCAAATTCTGTGGATTTCTTAAAAAAAGATAACAACTTTGTTACATAAAATTTTATAACCAAACTGTTACAATCCTCCCAAATCTGAAGAAATAAGGGCATATCTTACATCGTCGGCAAGAACAGGTGTAGGACTTTTAAACAAAGTAATTCCTGCTCCAGTCTTATCAATATCAACCTTTAATTCCGGATAATATTCTTTTTTTATTTCCTTTATCTGATCGATTATCCTGGAATAATTTACATTTGCAATTTTTGGATCAGAATCTTCTGCAACAGGCATAAACTGCTCGACAAGCTTATCTCTTGGAATAAAAACAGGTTTTTCTGCCATAAGTCCATTATTTCTATAAACAAGCCATGCATAAATGTCTTTTCCGACCGGACTTGTAATATCTTTGTAAACAGTGTAGTTAATCGGAACCGCATGAGTCTGACAAAAAGCCGCAAAATTTGCAGAAAGAATAATCTTAAATTTTCCAACCCGCTGGCTTTTTGAGGACGGATCTATAATCTCCTGAAATTGCACTCCATCTGTAAAAAGAATTGTTCCTGTTGTCGTTGTCTTTACTTCGACCGGACCTTTTGGAACTTTTTCTCCTGGCTCATATAATTCCTTAAATAAATTCGCCTGAAGCTGAATCTCTTCTTTTTTTTCAAACGAAAATGTTGCTCTTGTAAAACACGAAAGCTGTTCAAGAATGTCTTTTCCTCTTTGCCGTGGAAGCTGCATTTCGTTTAACAGCTGAGATAAAGAATCAAATTCAACGATAACAGGCACATTTTTTTCTTTTGAAAGAACTGCGTGCGTTGTAAAAACAGAAAGAATCAGCCGTCCATATTTTCCAAAAGGAACATTTGTCGGAGAGTTCAATATCAAAGAAATTCCGTTGCTTGCTTTCCGTATAAATTCTGTTTTATTTATATTCTTAAAAGGCAAAGAAGCTGTCGTAAAAAAACTCGGAATATAACTTAAGACATTCTTTGTTTTTTGAGTTTCCAGTTGATTAAGGGATTCAAACAGTTCGTCCGCCGAAGTATCAATCGGAACAAGGCTGTTTTCCCTGTGTATTTTTTTTCCCATTTTGTCTTTTTCCCACCCGTTTTTTTTAGTTAACGGTACTTGAAATTCCACCTTTTGAGATTACGATTCTTCCGGCGGCAACTTCTTTTGAAAGATATTCAAAAGATGACTCGATGTATTGAGTTATCGAAACTCCGCAGTTTGTGCAGAATTTTTTTATTTCGTCGCGGCGGCCTTCGGAAAGCCTTATGTTCATTACGTCGGCATATTTTCCTTTTTTAGGTTCAGCGGAAGTTTTGGAAACTGATGTTGCGGCAGGTTTTGCCGGAGCTTCTTCAGTTTTTTCTGTTTTTGTAAGGTTTGTTTTTATTTGATTTAAAAATTCTTGAGGTATTTTTTTTGTTGCGATTGGCATTTTGCTCCTCCAATAAAAGTTTTGTCTTACACTGTTATTTTATCAAATCTGCAAGTTTTTTTAGAGCGTCGAGAGTTTCTTTTTTTCCTCCGCGCTGCTGAATTGTCTGTCTTTCGATTGTCGCATATTTAAAATCCTGATCAACCGGAACGTAAACGACATTAAAATCTCCAGCGTTTAAACCTTCAGAAATAATATCTGTAAGTTTTATGCTTCTGTTGATTTCGTTGAGGACTATTGTCTCGAATTTTGGATTTTGAACGCGGCGGCGTTTTTTATAGCTGTCAAGATTGTCTTTAAAAATCTGAAGTCCGTCCTGAGAATATGCGTCTGCCTTTATAACGACAACAACTTCGTCAGACGCTGTCATAATGTCTTCTTCAAAGGCGTCGAATGCTGGAGATGTGTCAAAAATGCAGTATTCAAATCCAAGTTTTTCAACTTCGTCGCAAAGGTCGACAAAGATATAAGGTTCTTTCTGAGCTTCGCTTGAGCGGTATGTTTTTAGAGAGCGGCTTCCTTTTCTGTCGATTGAGTTTGTCGGAATTACAAAAAGATTTTCGACTGTTGTTGCCGATATAACCTGATCAATCGTAACATCGCCGTACAGAGCTTCCGCAAGGTCATGGTCAAAAGATTCCAGCAAGGTTCCTGTAGAGTTTCCCTGAGGGTCTGCATCGATAAGAAGAACTTTTTTTCCTTGCAATGCAAGTTCCGCTGCCAGCGAAAGACTCATTGTTGTTTTGCCTACCCCACCCTTTTGAATGGCAACTGCTATTTTTTTCATTTTGGCCCACCTCAAAATTTTATGAATTTTTATGCTTTTTAATATCTAATCATATTTTTTAGAAAAAATCAAATAAAAAACCTAATAAACATTAGGTTTCTAAAATAAAAACTTAGAAAGATTAGATGAAATCTAATATAAAAGATTGAGAAAAATCAAATAAAAAATCTAATAAATATAATAAAAAAGATTAGAAATATTAGAAAAAATCTAAACAGAAAATTGACGCGCGAGGATTGCCGTAGACGAGCTTATTTTTTGTTTTTGAGTAATTTGTCGGCTGCAGAAAATTGAAGCGGTTTTGAGGGCTTTTTTAAATTTTTAAGTTTTCAAAAAGCTAAAGGAAAAAAAATTTTTTTTGGACAGATAACCAAAGTGTTACAATTAAAACAGACAGAAAATTATGTAACAGTCTGGTTATTTATGGGAATATTTTATTTTAAAATATCAAAAAAAGATAAATGGGACTGTATATGTCCTTTTTGACGGTTTATAATTAAAAAAAAATTATTCAGGGAAAATTTATATTGCGGTAGGGATTGGAGCGGCGCGGAGCGTTGCCGGATTTTCTGCGGAAAATCAGGCAATGAAGGCGAGAGCCGGAACTGCGCAAAGCCCGGCGGCAACTTGTTGCCGAACCGCCCATATAAATAGAAAAAGAATGAAATTTATTCACACGGCTGACTGGCATCTTGGAAACAGGATGCACGATATTGACAGGACTTTTGAGGTCAAGGCGTTTTTTGAGTGGCTCAGGGGCGAGATTGTTTTGGAAAATGCCGAAGCGCTGGTTGTAGCCGGCGATATTTTTGATACTGTAAACCCTTCGACCGAAGCAAAAACGATTTTTCACGATTTTTTGTTTTCGCTTTTGGGAACTTGTTGTAAAAATGTTGTGATTGTCGGCGGAAATCACGATTCTGGAATGTTGCTTGATTCTGAAAAGTCGCTTTTGAGCGCGCTCAATATTTTTATTGTTGGTTCCGCGGCAAATTTAAAGATTGAGGACATGGTTTTTGAATTGAAAAATTCAGAAGGGGAGGCGAGGGCAGTTTGCGCGGCGGTTCCTTTTTTGAGGGAATCGGAGCTGAGAGAATTTTGCGATGAAAATTCGGAAGATGGAACTTTTTGCGACAAGGCTTATGGAAATTTTTATAAAAAAGTTTATGAGGAAGCGGAAAAAGTTAGGGCTGGAAGAAATATTCCGCTAATTGCGACTGGGCATCTTTATGCGGCAGACCTTGAAGGCAGGTTTGAAAACGTAAAAAAAGAAATTTCTGGCGATGATGGGCGAAAAATGCTTGATGTTGTTGGAAAACTTGGGTCGGTTCATGCCGGAATTTTTCCGAAAGAATTTGATTATGTTGCGCTTGGACATATTCATTATTCGACAAGGGTTTGTAAAAATAACAAAATTCGATATTCTGGCTCGCCTTTTGTAATGGGATTTGACGAAGCGAATATTGCAAGGTTTGTCTTGAGCGTGAATGCTGAAAAAAATTCTACAGAAGTAGAAAAAATTGAAATTCCAAAAACCGTGGAATTTAGGCGCTTGAACGGAGATTTTTTGACAATTCGCACGGAACTCGAAAAATATCTGGACAAAAAAACGACCGTCGAGACTTTTTTGGAACTTTATTATAAAAAAGAAGCCGGAATAAATATTTACGATCAGCTTGAAGAACTTATAAATTCGCTCGAAGAAAAAAATGTCTATGTCGTAAACCTTCGGGTTCAAGAAAGCGAAAATTCGGGTGATTTTTTTAACGAAACTTACGACATGGAAGAAATGGCGGCTTTAAAACCTGAAAAAATTTTTGAAAATTTAATTTTGGCAAAAAGCAGGATTGAAACTGAAGGAAAAACTGCGGACGAAGTTGAAAAAGAAAAAAATGAGATTGTAGGAACTTATCTTCCTTTTTTTATGGAAACTTTTGCTGAAATGGAAAATGAGCCGGAAGAATGATTTTTTTGAATTGGCGGCGTTAAAAACGGAGAATTAAGCAGATGAGAATTTTAAAAATAGAAATTGAAAATTTAAATTCACTCAAAGGTTATTGGAGCATTGATTTTGAACATCCAGATTATAAAAAAAATCACGACCTTTTTGTAATAAGCGGTGAGACTGGTTCTGGAAAAACTACAATTTTGGACGCGATAACGCTCGCTCTTTACGGACGGACTCCAAGACAAAAAAGCATAAGGTCGGAAAACGAAGTTATGACCCGCCACACCGCAAATTGTATGGCGCGCGTAACATATTTTTGTAAAAACGGAAAATTTGAGTCGAGTTTTGAGCAAGGCAGGGCGCGCGGAAACTGCAATGGAAATTTAACAAAATGTGAGTTTTATATAAAAAATCTTGAAACTCAGCAAAAAGAAACTTTTAAGACGGAAAAATCGATTTCAGAAAGAACTGCGGAAATAATTCACCTTGATTATGACGAATTTTGCCGGTCGGTTATGCTTGCGCAAGGCCAGTTCGACACTTTTATAAACGGAGATTCTCGAAAAAAAGCGGAAATTCTTGCAAAATTGAACGGAACTCAAAAATACAGAATTTTTGCACAGAAAATTTGGGCGAAGGCAAATGAAGAAATTAAAAAATTTAAGGAATTAAAGGAAAAAACAGAGGAAATTCGGGTTTTGACGGAAGATGAGGTAAACGCGCTTAAAGAAAGCCAGAAAAATTTTTCTGAAAAAACAAGTCAAAATCAAAACAAAACAGCAAAAATTCTTGATTCGATAAATTGGCTGGATTTGCTTGAAAATGCAGGTTTAAAAAAGGATTCCGCTGTTAAGAACAGAAAGTTGTTTGAAGAAGATGAAAAAAAATTCGAGGAAAAAAAGCAGATTCTTTTAAAGGCGGAAAATGCCGGAAAGTGCGAAGTTGAATACGTCACTTTTAAAAATTTAGAAAAACAGCAGGCGGAAAGCGGGGAAAAACTGAATTTTTCGAAAAGTGAATTGAAAAAAATCGAAGCGGAATCGGAAATTGCAGAAAAAAATGCCGGAGATTCAAAAAAACAGAGGGAAAATGCAGAAAAAGAGCTGGAAGAAAATTCTAAAATTTGGAATGAAGTGCGAAAAATTGACGCTGAACTTGTGCCGCTAAAAAATACCTGGAATACTTGCCTTGAGCGAAGAATAACTGCCGAAAACGAATTTATTCAAAAAAAGAGCGCTTTAGAAACACTTTGCAAAAAAATTGAAGAGCTTGACGGGAAAAAACAAAGGCTTTCGGTTTTTGTAAAAGAAAATGCGGCTGACGAAAAATTGCAGCGAATTCTTCCGGTTTTAATTCAATTAAAAGACAGTTTTTTTGCTCAAAAACAAAAATTGGCGGACTTTGAGAGTGAATTAAGACGAGAAGAGCAAAAATTTGAGAAAGCAGATTTTGAAAAAGGCGAAATTTGTTCCGAATTGGAAAAAGCCTCTGAAAAGTTAAAAAATCTCGTAAATTCAAATTATATTTTGGTTTCGACGATTATCCGCGATTCCTTAAAAGAGGGAAATTCCTGTCCTGTCTGTGGCTCAAAATTTCATAAAGAATGTGAAAAAAACGCAAAAAAAGAAGATTTTGTTCAAAACGATAAAAAATCAAGTCTGGTAAAAAACGAAATTCTTGAATTGAATGAAAAAATTGAGGAGGGGAGGGCGGAACTTCAAAAAATTGAACTGCAAATTTCTGCCGGAAAAAACAAAATTGAGACTTTAAGAAAAAATTTTGCGGAAAAAGACGCAGAATCTTCAAAAATTATAGAAAAAATCAATTCGGAAATTTTGCCCTGGTCGCTCGAAGTTCAAAAAAATGAAACTGAAGAAAAAATTTTGGTTTTAATAAGCGGTTTGGAATCAAGAAGCAGAAATTTTATTCAGCAAAAAGTGGAACTTGAAGACTGTGTTGATGAAATTGAAAAACTCAAAATTCAAAAAAATGGATTTGATATAGAGAAGATAAAAGAAAATCTCGAAAAAGAAAAACTTGAATGTGAAAAAGCGGAAAAAATTTATAATTTAAAAAGGCTTGAACGTGAAAAAATTTTTGGCGAAAAAAATGTTGATTTTGAAGAAAAAATTTTAAAAGAAAAAGCTGAAAAATTAAAAAAACTTGCGGAAAATTTTGCTGAAGAAAAAAGCAGGGTTTTGGAAAGAAAAGCAAGAATTTGTTCGGAAGTTGAAAATTTTAAGCTTGCAATTGAAAAAAATGAACCGGTTTTGCAGGAAAAACAGAACGCGCTCGAAAAAAAACTTGCCGAAAACGGTTTTTTGAGTGTTTTGGAACTGGAAAACTGTCTTTTGAGCAAGGAAAAAATTCCTGAGTTAAAAAAAGAGCAGGAAAATTTAGAAAAACGAAATCTTGAAACTTTGCAGGATTTAAAAAATTCAACTGAGGAATTTGAAAAAATTCAAAACGAAAAAAAGACGGATTGTTCTAAAAATGAGCTTTTGGCAGAAAAAAATGAGCTTGAAAAGGAAATTGCCGAGGCAAACCAGCAGATTGGAAGCATAAAAAATCAGCTGGCGGAAAATGAGAAACAGGGAGAAGCTTTAAGAATTGCCCGTCAAAATCTTGAAAAAAGCGCAAGACAAAAGGCTATTTGGGAGCAAATTCAAAAATTTATTGGAAAATCGACCGGCGAAGATTTTGAGGTTTTTGTCGAATCTTTGGCGTTAAAAAATCTTCTGGTAATTGCAAACCGCTATGTTTTTGAAATTTCTGGAAAATATACGCTTGTGCAGAAATCCGGCGAAGTTGATTTTGTTGTTCACGACGAAAATTATCCTGACGAGAGGGATAACCGTTCTGTTACAAATATGAGCGGCGGAGAAAGATTTATAATCAGTCTTTCTCTTGCTTTGGGAATTGCTGAGCTTGCAAGCAGAAATGTGCGCGTTGATTCTCTGTTTTTGGACGAAGGCTTTGGAACTTTGAGCGGAGAACCTTTGACTCAGGCGATCTCCGCTTTAAAATCTCTTCAAAATAAAGGCAAAATGCTTGGAATAATTACGCACATTGACGCTGTAATTCAAGAATTTGACCAGAAAATTCAAGCCGTAAAGAAAAACGGCGGAGTGAGTGAACTGGCCGGTTCTGGAATTACAAGGCAAAAGATGTGATTTAGTTGCTTTTGTTTCCCAAAAAAACGGCAATTGGTTTTAGATAGGAAATATTTTCGCAGACAATTTTTATTATAACCATTAACGGAACTGCAAGAATCATTCCTAAAATTCCCCAGAGCCAGCCGGCAAGAGAGAGCGAAACAAGAATAACAAACGGCGAAATGCCGAGATTGTCGCCTTCAATTTTTGGTTCAATTACGTTTCCAAGAATCATATTTACGGCAATAACCCAGATTCCGATTATAATTGGAGCAACCGGCGACGGATAAAACTGGATGATTGAAAAAAGAATTGTGATTGCGCAGGAAGCTATTGAGCCAAACGTTGGAATAAAATTGAAGCAAAAAGCCAGAAATGCCCAGACCAGAGGAAAGTCCATTCTTGTGAGTGCGCACGCAAAAAAAATAAAAATTCCGGTAAAAAGCGAAATTACGAATTTAATCGAGATGTAATGAGTTGTGTCTTTTATGATGTTGTGCACGATTTTTATGACGCGCAGGTTGTGTTCGTCTGTAAATGCGAGCCGAACCTTGTGCTTTGTCTTTTTAAATTCTGCAAGCAGAAAAATTGACAGCAAGACTACGAGAAAAAGAGTTTTCATAAAAACTACGACAGAACCTGTAAAGTCAATCGCAAGAGATTTTAAATATTCAAGAATATTGAACTGGTTGTTTAAATTTGCAAAAAGAGAAGCTTCTTCATCAAAATTTAAAAGTGCAAAAAATTTGGAATTTGGATGGGCTTCGATTGCGAGACGGATTGAGTCTTGAATTGCATTGAAACGTTCCTGGTAGCGTGGAATTGCAAGAACAACTGCCTTAAAACTTGCCGTAAGAATGTTTGCAACAAGAAAAAATGCGACAAAAAACGCAATGTATACGATTACGGTCGAAAGCCACCATGGAAGTTTTATAAAAAGGCAGAGGCGTCTTATGAGAGGATAAAAAACAAGAGACAGTAAAACAGCAAGCACGACAGGCTTAAAAACATCCGCCATTACCTTAAGAAGCATTCCGCACAAAATTGTTAAAAAGAATAGAAGGATGAAAAAAATCCCTTTTAAAAATTTATTGTTTTGGTTTTCCATTTGTTTTTTCCTTTAGGGTAGTTTAGTAGAGTCGTTGTCTAAATTCAATTGGTTAAATTAAAGCGGAACGGTAATTTTAAGTTTTATTTTTTTAGGCAGGCATTTTCTAAGGTCGTTTTAAGGTCGATTGATAAAACACAAAGTTTGGAGTATAAAATTTAGAATAATTATGAATGAAGAAGATAAATTTTTATTAAAGACATTAAAAAAAATATATTCGCAGATTTTGGATGAGCGGACGGAGCTTTTGCGTTCTGACGGAGAAAATGCACGGATTGCGGCGGAATATGACGATTCAATTGCGCGCTTAAAAAGGCTTTTGCCTGAAATTCACGAAGTTTTTGATATTTACAGGCTTGAAGAAGAGGATTTTGTTTTTATTATCGAAACTTTAGAAATGTACTGCGAAAGTTTTATTATTGACGGTCGGACTAAAGATTCAAAGGAACGCGACGAAAAAGAATTTAAAGAATTGCAAGATTTTTTGGATCAGTTTTATGACGACGAGTCTGACGAAGATGAGGAGTCTGATGAAAATTTTGAGGATGAAGAATAATTTTTATTTATGAAAAATCAGTTTGAAAGAATTTGCCTTACTTTTGGCAAAGACAGAATGGAAAAAATTTTTGCTTCAAGAGTGATCGTTTTTGGAATTGGCGGAGTTGGAAGTTATGTTGTCGAAGCTCTTGTCCGTTCTGGAATTGGAGCAATTGATATTGTTGATGATGATACGGTTTGCCTGTCAAATATAAATCGTCAGCTTTTTGCCCTTCATTCGACGCTTGGAAAAAACAAGGTCGATGCTGCCGAAGAGCGGATTTATGACATAAATCCGGAATGCAAGGTTACAAAGCACAAAGTTTTTTTTACGCCGGAAACCGCCGGTCAGTTTGATTTTTCGGTTTATGATTATGTCGTTGATTGCATTGATACTGTAACTGGAAAACTTGCAATTATTGAAAAGGCAAAAGAAGCCGGAGTGCCGGTTATAAGCAGCATGGGAGCCGGAAACAAGGTTAATCCGTCTTTGCTGGAAGTTGCCGATATTTCGAGGACGAGCGTTTGTCCGCTTGCCAGAGTTATGCGCAACGAACTTAAAAAACGCGGAATTAAACGGTTAAAATGCGTTTTTTCGACAGAAAAAGTAATTCCTCCGAAAGAAGGTGAATTTAATTCTGATGAAATTGAAGAAAAAAATTGCGGACATTTAAAAAGGCAGACTCCAGGAAGCAATGCTTTTGTTCCGCCGGTTGCAGGCCTTATGATTGCAGCAGAAGTTGTAAAGGATTTGACCGGTTTTTTTGTGACGAATCTTTTTAAGAACGGAAAATAAATTTTTTAAGGAAAACTTACGCCTGATTGGAGCAGCGCGCAAGCGTTGCAAAGAAAGCTGTGATTAAAAATCACGGTTTTCTTTGCAATGGAGCGAAAAGCGGAACTGCGCAAAGCAGGTTAGACCGCAGAATTTCGTCCGAATTTAAAAGCTTTTTTTAGAAAACTGTAACAACTTCGCCGTTTGGGTATTTTTTGTTGATGTATTCTTTTACTTTTTCGCTTTCGATTGCCTTGATGAGGGCTTTGATTGCCGGTTTGTTTTCGTTGCCGGCTTTTACTGCGATTACGTTTACATAAGGTGAAGATGAGCCTTCAACAAAAAGTCCGTCTTTTTTTGCAGAAAGTCCTGCTGGAAGAGCGTAGTTTCCGTTGATTACAGCGGCGTCAACGTCGTCGAGTACGCGTGGGAGCGAAGCGGCTTCGATTTCTTTGAATTTAAGTTTGAGAGGATTCTTTTTAACATCGAGAGGTGTTGCTTCGATACCTGCGCCTTCTCTCAAAGTGATAAGTCCTGCTTCCTGAAGGAGCAAAAGCGCGCGTGCTTCGTTTGTAGGGTCGTTTGGAATTGCTACTGAGGCTTTCTTTTTGAGGTCTGAGAGCGACTTGATTTTGTGAGAATAAACTGCGAATGGTTCAACGTGAATTCCTGCTGCGTTTACAAGGTGATAGCCTCTTTCTTTGTTGAACGATTCGAGGTAAGGAATGTGCTGAAAGTAGTTTGCGTCAATGTCGCCTGATTCTACAGCATCGTTTGGTGTTACATAATCAGTAAATTCGATTACCTGAAGGTCGATTCCCTGTGCCTTGAGATCATCTTTTACAAGGTTGAGGATTTCTGCGTGTGGCTCTGGAGTTGCTCCAACTTTGAGAACTGTCTGTGCGTTTACCGCAACTGCTGCAAGTAAAGCCGATGTGATTGCCAGGATTTTTTTCATATCTTACATCTCCTTAATAAAACACCGCGTTAGCGGCGAGACACGGATGGCGAGAATCACAGTTTGTGAAAGCAACGCTTGAGCAAACTGTAATGATAAAAATTACACGGATGTAATTTTTATCATGCCTCCTTTGTCGATATTTTGATTGCCGATAGATATACTAGGTAATAATTTTTATGTCAAGAGTTACAAAAATTATTTTTAAATCGGCATTTGTTAAAAAATGTAGCAAACTTTTTGAACTGCGACAACTGTAATAAAAATTATCGGCCTATCGACAAAAAATTATTTTTTTATTAAAGTTAAAGTATCTTTTTTTGGAGGTGCATGAAAAATGGCAGTTTATTTTGAAAAACTCGTACGCCAGAATTTCCGCAACGGTGTCATGCGCCTTTCTCCTCGTGCCCTTTAATTTTTTAACAGATTAAATTTCCTGCTTTTTAAATTTTTCCGGGCAAATTCTCTTTTTTTATTTATCCTTTTTTTTGACAACAGGCTTATTGTTTTTTTGCCGTGCTGTCTTTTGTTGCGGAGTTTTTATGGAATTTTCAAATTATTGTTTTGATACGCTTTGTGTTCAGGGTAGTCCAGAGGCAAAAGTCTGGGTTGACCGTGGAACAATGTTCGGGATTGAAGGAGAGAAGTTTCAGAGAATAAATTGCGCCACTCCAAGAAAAATTCTCGAAGCGGCGCTTAAAGCGATTTGCGGCGAGTTTAAGAATAATTGAACGGAGGATTGAAGTTTTTAATTAAATTACGTAGTCAAAACCGTTAAATTCGCGGTTTTTTTCGGCAATTTGTTCGAGGGTAATGCTGTCAACGTAGTGGTTTACTGCTTCGTCAAAACCTTGCCAAAAAGCGTCGTTTCCGACGGAAGAAACTGTATTTCCTTCTGATACACCTTTTGGGCTTAAATTGCCTTCCATTGCCCGCAGAATTTCTCCGGCTGTGTATTGGTCTGGAGTTTTTGCGAGCCTGTAGCCGCCGTTATTTCCGCGCAAACCGACAACAAGTCCGGTTTTGCTGAGCTGCATTAAAATTTGTTCGGCATATTTTATGCTCAGGTTGTGGCGGTGGCTTAAAATTTTTAGAGCTACGTATTTTGAAGGGTCTTGTTCTGCAAGGTCGGTCATAAGCAAAAGCGCGTATTGACCCTTTGTTGAAATTTTTAACATAGAAGTATCTCCAGGAAAAATTTTCCTAAAAAGGGATTTTTTAGAAGTGTTATAAGAATAACCTATAGAATTGGTAGTATTATAGCATTTTTTTTGATTTTTCCAAAGCGATATTTATAGAAAAAAATTGCGTGGCAGGCACGCTGCGAGATTTTGCTGGCGCAAAACAGATGGACAAGGGATTTTTGCGTGGCAAGCACGCTGCGAGATTTTGCTGGCGCAAAACTCGATTATCGACGTGTTCGCTGAAGCGAACGGCCTTGTCCTTGCGGACAAGGGATTGAAGTACCGCGGAGGCGTTCCGGAGTAAAACGGAGGAATGGAGCGCTGCGGCGCGGAAGTACGGAAAGCCCGGTTTTTGCGAAAGCAAAAATGGCCCAAAAAATTTAAAATGGAGGTTTTTGTGGCAATTATTGAATTAAAAAACATAACCAAAACCTTTGAGCAGGACGGAAAAATTTTTGACGCGGTTAAAGATGCTTCTGTTTCGGTTGAAAAAGGCGAAATTTATGGAATTATCGGTTTTAGCGGCGCTGGAAAGTCGACTCTGGTGCGGACGATTAACCTTCTTGGAAGACCGACTTCTGGGCAGGTGATTGTAAAAGGAAGGGATTTTCTTTCGCTTTCGGAAAAAGAACTGCGACAGGAACGAAAAAAAATTGGAATGATTTTTCAGCATTTTAATTTGATGAAAAGCCGCAACGTTTTTGAAAATGTTGCTTTTCCGTTAAAACATTCTGGACTTTCTAAGGAGCAGATTTCGCAAAAAGTTCATTCGCTTTTGGAACTTGTAGAAATTAACGACAAGGATAAAAATTTTCCGTCGCAACTTTCCGGCGGTCAAAAACAGCGTGTTGCGATTGCCCGTGCTCTTGCCAACGATCCGGATATTTTGCTTTGCGATGAAGCGACGAGCGCTCTTGACCCGACAACGACAAAGGCGATTTTAAAACTTCTAAAAAAGCTGAATAAAAAACTTGGGCTTACGATTGTAATCATTACGCACCAGATGGAAGTTATAAAAGAGATTTGCGACAAAGTTGCGGTTATGGAACACGGAAAAATTGTTGAACAGGGAGATGTTTTCGATATTTTTGCAAATCCGCAGAACGAAGTTACAAAACGCTTTATTAAGGCGACTTCGAACTTAACAAAAATCGAAGAATTGATTGAAGAAGACAGTCCGGTTGTTCATCTGGAAAAAGGCGAATATCTTGTCCGTTTTTCGTATATTCAAAAAAATGTGAGCGAGCCTTTAATCAGTGCGACTTCGCGAATTTACGATGTGACGATGAATATTATTTTTGCAGAAATTGAAATTGTTCAGAATGCGCCAATCGGTGGAACAATTGCAATTATCAGCGGAAAAAAAGAAGCGATTGAACGCGCTCTTGAGCATATCCGCGAAGAAAATGTTGGCGTGGAGGTTTTAAAAAATGCTTGAGTTTTTGACAAAAATTCTTCCGAACTTGATGGCGAATAAGCGCTATGTGAATTTTGGAATTTCGATTGTTCAAACTTTGCAAATGACGCTCTGGTCTGGCGCAATAAGTTTTGTTTTGGGGCTTGCTTTTGGAATTATCCTTGTTGTTACAAAAAAAGGAGCGATTCTCGAAAACAAGATTGTTTATCAGATTTTGGATAAACTGATAAATTTTTTCCGCTCGATTCCGTTCATTATTTTGCTTACGGGAGTTATGCCGTTGAGCCGGCTTATTATGGGAACTTCGATTGATGTCCGCGGTGCGATTGTGCCTTTGGTTTTTGGAACTGTGCCGTTTTTTAGCCGGCAGATTGAAACCGCTCTTGCAGAAGTTGATTCCGGTCTTGTAGAAGCAGCCGTGAGCATGGGGTTGAGTCCGTGGGATATTGTTCTTCGGGTTTACCTGAAAGAGAGCATTGGGCCTATTGTCCGCGGAACTATGATTACGACAGTAAGTTTGATCGGATTGACGGCAATGGCAGGAGCAGTTGGAGCTGGCGGTCTTGGAAATTTTGCAATTCAGTACGGGCACGATATGAATATGCAGGACATAACCTGGCTTACGATTATTTTGCTTGTTATTGTTGTAAATCTTATTCAATGGGCAGGCACAAATTTTATAAAAAAACACACACATTAAAAAAAATTGCTTAAAAAAGCAAAAATATAAAAAAACTATTGCACAAAAAAAATAAAAGTTGTATAAACAAAATATAGTTTACCTAGCGATTTAGTAGGAAACGAAAAACAAAAAGACGGTTTTTCAGAAATTCTGTCTTTTAAGGGAGATTCTTATGAAAAAAAACATTGCGATTTTGGCGAGTGCGCTTGCACTTATTTCGGTTTTTTTTACTTCTTGCGGTGAAAAAAAATCAAACACAGTAAAACTTGGGGTTGTCGGAGCAATGTACGAAGAAATCTGGAAACCTGCAAAAGAAGCGCTCAAGGCAGAAGGAATTGACCTTCAGGTTGTGCTTTTTACAGATTACAGCACTCCAAATACAGCGCTTGCAAACAACGATATTGACCTTAACGCTTTCCAGCACAGAATTTTTTTGGAAGCAGATTCGGCTTCCCGCGGATACAATTTAAAGATTATCGGAAACACGTTCATTATTCCGCTCAACCTTTATTCAACAAAGGTAAAATCTGTAGCAGAACTTAAAGAAGGTGCAGTTGTTGCAATTCCAGACGACGTTACAAACGGCGGACGCGCTCTCAAAGTTTTGCAGGCGGCAGGACTGGTAACTCTCAACGAAAATGCCGGTTTTAATCCAAGAATCAACGACGTTCTTACGAGCAAAGTTCAAATTAAAGAACTCAAGGCGAACACAATTCCTTCAGCATTGCCAGACGTAGACGCAGCGATTATCAACGGAAACTACGCTCTGAGCTTTGGAATTAAAACAGAAAGCGCAATTTTTGCCGACACAAGCCTTACAGAAAAAAATTACTGGAACTTGATTGCCGCAAATGCCGAAAGCCTCAAAGATTCGGCAAAGGTGGAACTTTTCCGCAAAGTCGTAGCGGCATTTCAGACAGCCGAAACCGAAAAAATCTTTAACGAAAATTACGGCGGATATTTTATCAAGGTGGGCTGGGACGAAGACGAACTTTCTGCCCGCCTCTCAGAATAAAAAATCAGGCTCAAACCTCCGGACTTTTTGTTTGGAGGTTTTTGCAATTAAAAAAGGAGGGGAAAGTCTTCCCCTGCGCGTCCACTTTGTTGGCCGCTACCCCTTCTAGCGGGGACACCCCGCAACGCCCCGGGTTTATCCGTTTAAAAAGGAAATATATTATATGGAAGAAATTAAACAACTTTCAAAAATTATAAAAGACGAAAGCCGGATTATTTACGGTGAAAAAATAGAAAAAAAATTTCTTTCGGACACATTGGGGCGCAAGCAGGGAAAAGCGTCAGCTCTTGTTTTTGTAAAATCGACGCAGGAAGTGAGCGAAGTTTTAAAATTTGCCCACAAAAATAAAATTCCGGTAACTCCGCGTGGAGCTGGAACAAATCTTGTAGGTTCGACAGTTCCGTTTGAAGATGCAATTATAAGCGATTTTTCGCAGATGAACAGAATTCTCGAAATCGACAGGGAAAATTTTACAGCGACTGTTGAACCGGGCGTTATTCTGCAGGATTTTCAAAAATATGTAGAAAGCCTTGGACTTTTTTATCCGCCGGATCCCGGCGAAAAAATGGCATCAATCGGTGGAAACATAGCGACAAATGCCGGCGGAATGCGTGCTGTAAAATATGGCGTTACAAGAAATTATGTAATGGGACTGGAACTTGTGCTTGCGGACGGAACAATAATTCAAACTGGTTCAAAAAACCGCAAAGATACAACTGGTCTTGATATAAAAGACCTTGTGATTGGTTCTGAAGGAACACTTGCCGTCATAACAAAATGTCTTTTAAAACTCGTTGGCAAACCGGAAAGTTCTGCAAGCCTTTTAATTTCGTACGACAGTCTTAAGGCTGGAATTGAATCTGTGCCGCTTATTTTAAATGCAAATATAAATCCGACCGCAGTTGAATTTATAGAACGAAAAGTTGTCGAAATGGGCGAAAATTTTTTGAACAGCATAAGTCCTGCCGAAAAAAATATTCATTATCCTGATGCTGATTGCAAAGCCTATCTTTTGATTACTTTTGACGGAAGCAGGGCGGAAATTGACGCTGCTATTTTAAAATTAAAAGAAATTGTAAAAAATATAAGCCGCGGCGTTTTTGTTCTGAACGGCACCGAACAAAGTGCAAATATCTGGCGGGTGCGCGGTTGTCTTGTAAAATCTGTGGAAGCGGTGAGCGAGCAGGAGCCTTTGGATATTGTTGTGCCGATTAGCCAGGTTGATAAATTTGTGGAGTATGTAAACAGTCTCGAATCAGAAACTGGCATGCAAATGATAAGTTTTGGACACGCCGGAGACGGAAATGTCCATTTGTGCGTGGTTCGTGGCAGCCGGAGCGAAGAAGCCTGGCAAAAAGAACTGCACGAAAATCTCAAAAAATTGTATGAACACACGCACATTCTTGGAGGCCTGATTTCGGGTGAACACGGACTTGGTGTAAGCAAGCGCGAATTTTTCTTTGGGCAGACTCCACAGGAAAATGTAGCATTGATGAATGCTATAAAACAGGCGTTTGACCCGGAAAAAATATTGAACAGAAAAATTAGTTATGTAAAATAATTGGTACAAAACGAGCGGCCTTTGTTTTTAAAGCCAAGGGATTGGAAGGGCGGCAAGGCCGTTGCGGAACGAAGCGGAGCAATGCAGGCGAAAGCCGGAACCCTGCAAAGCCCGGTTTTTGTCAGCCAGCAAAACTGGCTGACAAAAATGGCCCAAAATAATAAAAAAATTTTAGATAAGAGGCAAAACAGCAATGAAATCTTTATCTGTTAGAACTGCAAATTTTACTGATTCGGTTATACGCAGAATGACGCGAATTTCGTTAAAATACGATGCTGTAAATTTAAGTCAGGGATTTCCGGATTTTGAACCGCCAAAGCCCATTTTGGACAGGCTTGCGCAGGTTGCTTACGAAAATTTTCATCAATATTCGTTAACGTGGGGAGCGCAGAATTTTCGCGAAGCGTTGGCGGCAAAACAGTCAAAATTGATGGGAATTCCTGTCGACCCGAATTCCGAAATTGTGACGACTTGTGGCGGAACAGAGGCGATGATGGCGGCAATGATGACGATTTGTAATCCTGGCGACAAAGTTGCGATTTTTTCTCCATTTTATGAAAATTACGGAGCGGACACAATTCTTTCTGGCGCAGAACCGGTTTATATTCCACTTGTTCCGCCAAAGTACAATTTTGATCCGGAAAAACTCGAGGACGCATTCAGGGCTGGAGCAAAAGCGCTGATTTTGTGCAATCCTTCAAATCCGTGCGGAAAAGTTTTTACTCTTGAAGAAATGACGGTGATTGCCGGACTTGCAAAAAAATACGATGCCTATGTTGTAACCGATGAAGTTTACGAGCATATTATTTACGCACCGAACAAAATGGTTTATATGGCGGCGCTTCCAGGCATGAAAGAACGGACAATTGTCTGCGGTTCTCTTTCAAAAACTTATTCGCTTACAGGCTGGCGCCTTGGTTATACAATTGCTCCTCCAGAAATTACCGACCGGATAAAAAAAGTTCATGATTTTTTGACGGTAGGAGCGGCCGCGCCTTTGCAGGAAGCAATAGTTACCGGTTTAAAATTCGGGCAGGAATATTACGACGAATTGACGGAAAAATACACTCACAAACGCGACATAATGTGCAAAGGGCTGGATTCAATCGGTCTTAGGCACAATGTTCCGGAAGGCGCTTATTACATAATGATTGATTTTAAGGATTATATGAAAAAACTCAACGTGACGAGCGATCTTGAGTTTGCAGAAATTCTTTGCCGTGATGTTGGAGTTGGAATGGTTCCGGGTTCTAGTTTTTTTAAGGAAAATGTAAACGACTATCTGCGGATTCATTTTGCCAAAAAAGACGAAACCTTGAACTCAGCCCTCGAGCGGCTTTCAGAAATCAACCGAAAGTTAAAATAAAATTCGGCTGGCGACAGGCAGACAAAAAAACGTTTTAAGAATTCTTAAAGCGCGAAAAAATCTGCCAGACCCAGCCAGACCCGGCTTATCTATGCTCTATACTCGATTTATTTCCTTTGAAATTTAATGCACGATATATTAAAATAAAACCATATTTTGCATAATAACCAATGGGGGTTAGCTGTGTCTGGTTTGATTAAAAAAATTAGTTTGCGCGATCAGGTTTATGAATATTTAAAGAAAGGAATTTTAAATCAGGATTTTAAACGTGGCGAAAATATAAATCTTGACGAACTTTGCCGGACTCTCGGTGTAAGCAACACGCCGATTCGCGAAAGCATAAACTTGCTTGTAAAAGAAGGGTTGATAGAATACAAGCACAATATGGGATTTTTTGTAATCGATCCAGACAAAAAGACGGTAAACGAAATTCTACAGGTTGTTTTTTTTCTTGTAGTTGCAGCGTACCGATTTTGCTATCGCAGTGGAAAAATGCAGAAAGTTTTGCCGGCGCTCGAAGCCCAGCTTCAAAAACAAAAAAAACTTTTGGACGAAGGCAATGCGGTTGGATATATCGACATTACGCACGATTTTGAACGCTGCATAATCGAAGGTGTCGGAAACTCAATGCTGGTTAAAGAATATGATGCCAAAGAAACCTTAATGGCATTTATTTCGACCTATTATTCTGACAACAAGCTGGAAGCCCTAAAAACAATTTACGCACAGCACGCGCATATTCTCGAGCTTATGAAAGCTGAAAAACTCGAAGACGCCGTGCTTGCAATGCGCGAACATTATTATAAACCGGAACTTTATGTAAACGGCCAGAATCAAAAATAAAATTCGGGCGTTCCGGCTAAAGCCGTCGCTATGTTCCAGGTTCCGCTTATGCTCCAGCCGCCTGCGGCGGCCGGCTTTGCCGCCTTGCACAGCGCTAACGCTTTTTTGCCGAACGGGTTCCAATCACTTGGATTATCTGAACAAAAATAATCAAAATTATAACTGTGCTTGTCATTAACGGCGTGTTAAATCTTTGATAACCGTAAGTTAAAGCTAAATCGCCGACTCCGCCGCCACCGACAGCTCCAGCCATTGCTGTTGCTCCGAGCAAGCCAACAGTTCCTGTCGTAATTCCCAAAATAATCGAACCTTTTGCTTCCGGCAGAACAAATTTAAAAATTGTCTGAAAAATTGTCGCTCCCATCGCCTGGCTTGCTTCTATAATTCCCTTGTCAGTTTCAAAAAGCGCGTTTTCTATGAGCCGTGCAAGATACGGAGCAATGTATGCCGTAAGAGGAACAAGCGCTGCTGTTGAGCCTACGCGGGTTCCGACAATTGCTTTTGTAAACGGCATAATGTACACAATCAAGATTATAAATGGAACTGAACGGATTATATTTATAATTGCGCTTATTATATTGTAGACAATTTGATTTTGCTGTATTCCGCCTTTTCGTGTTAAAAAAAGAATTATTGCAAGCGGAAAAGCGATTAAAAGTCCTGCTAAAAGAGAAATTCCTACCATATAAACAGTTTGGCCTATGCTTAGCCAGATTTTTGAAGCGCTGATTCCAAATATCATAGTTTAACCTCCACTGCCGGAACATTGTGTTCCTTAAAAAAAGTTTCTGCTGCCGTTAATTGTTTTTCTTCGCCAGTAATCTGCACTGTCTGAAAACCTACAACTTTTCCTTCAAGTTCTGTGACAGTTCCGTACAAAATCGAAATGTTTACGCCAGTTTCTTTGATTGCAAGCGACATAATCGGGTTGTCGGCGTTTTTTCCGTCAAAACGCAATCGAACAACTTTTTGAGGCTTGTCGTAATCGCGTAAATAAGTTTTTACACTTTCCGGCAACTGGTCGTTAATTACAGTGCGGATAAAACCTTTTGTAGTTTCTTTTTGAGGATTTCCAAACACGTCGATTACATTTCCGCTTTCGACAAGTTCGCCTTTTTCCAGAACAGCAACTTTATTGCAGACTTTTTGAATTACGTTCATTTGGTGTGTAATCATAATAATCGTAACGTTTAAATCTTTATTTATTCTTTGTAAAAGCTCCAGAATTGAATCTGTGGTTCTAGGATCTAAGGCGCTTGTTGCTTCGTCGCAGAGCAAAATTTCTGGATTGAGAGTCAAAGCCCGTGCAATTCCAACGCGCTGTTTTTGACCGCCGGAAAGTTCGTTTGGAAAGAAATTTGCTTTTTCGTCCAGTTCAACAAATTTTAAAAGCTGGTTTACGCGGGCTGTAATTTTTGATTTTGGCCAATGCTCAAGTTCCAGAGGAATTGCAATATTTTGAAAAACCGTGCGGCTTTCGAGCAGATTAAAATGCTGAAAAATCATTCCAATATTTTTCCGAAAACCGCGAAGGTTTTCGCCTCTTAATTCAAGGACATTTTCGTCATTTACAATTACGCTTCCCGAAGTTGGTTTTTCCAGGGCATTTATCATACGCACAAGAGTTGATTTTCCAGCTCCAGAAAAACCGATTACGCCAAAAATGTCGCCTTTTTGCACAGAAAGCGAAATATTTTTTAGAGCGTGAACTTCGGAATTTTTGGATTTGAAAGTTTTGCTGATATTTTTAAATTCGATAATATTTTTCATAAAAACTCCTGCGATTTTGCGTTAGGGATTGGAAGGGCGGCAAGGCCGTTTGCGGTTGCAAGCAACCGCAAATGCAGGCAAAAGCCGGAACCCTGCAAAGCCCGACCGCCGCTTGCGGCGGTAACGCCCTTAACTTTTGCAAATTTTAATTGAATTCGTATTCTTTTGGAACCCAGAAAAGTCCGTTTTCGTAATTTGTTTTTTCGAGATAAGCTTTAAATTCTGCGCTGTGGTAGGCGGCAACTAAGTCCTTTGCCCACTGGGAGTTTACATTGTCTTCGCGGACAACAACCTGCAAAATCAAGTGTGGAAGAACATCTTCCTTTGCGAGAGCTGTGCTGGCGTCAATTCCGGCATTGTAAACGATTGAACCCGTGATTATTACAAAGTCAAAATCGTCCTGAACCTGAGGAATGTTCAGGCTTTTCATTTCGGTAAACTGAATGTTGTACGGATTTGACGCAATATCTTCGCTTGTGACCGTCGAAAGATTTACATTTTCGCGCAAAGTAATCCAGCCGATTTTCTGAAGCAGAACATAAGCCCGGGCTGTGTTTGCCGGGTCGTTTGGAACGGCAACTTTCGGTTTTTTAATATTCTTAATTTCGTCCGCCGATTTGTAATGGCTCGAAAACATGCTTGCCGGAACTGTCGGAATCGGTGTAATCGGAACAAGATGTCCGTTGTTTCCTTTGTTGTAGTTTTGAGCGTAAGCTGTGTGCTGTTCAACGTTAAAATCAACATCGCCGCCATTTACAGCATCGTCCGCCAAAGCAAGTTCAGAATAGTCGTAGCCTTTTAAGCTGTAGCCTTTTTCTTCCAGAATCGGTTTGATTGCGTTTTCAAAAAGCACGGTGTAAGGTCCTTGCGAACGGCTGTAAGTGAGCGTTTTTTTTGCCGGATCCGCATTTTTGTTGGACTCAGCCTTTTTTGTGCAGCCCATCAATGCCGCTCCAGAAATAATTAAAGTTGTTAATAAAAATAATTTTGTAACTCTCATAAAAACCTCCTGTGAGTTGCATTTTTTTGGGTGCTTCCTTCGCCTTGCTCAGGCCGGGTGTTCCAACGTTGCGCTTTCGCTCCAGCCGCTTCCTTCGCTCTGCTCAGTCCAGTGGCCGCCTTCGGCGCGGTTCCATACCCTAGCACTTTTTTACTTCCCTAAAACCTATTGACTAACTAGGTAAAAGCGATGTATAACAAATACATCAAAAAAACCTAGTATGTCAATAGGTTATGCAGAAAAAAAATATAAAAAATATTTTTTTGCATAAACGGATAAAGCGGAGTGTTTACAAGTTTGCGTTGCAAGCTTTATAGGAGGCAAAAAATGAACAATTTATCGGCAAAAGAAAATTCTGCAACGTCAGAAAATAATTCATCATCCTTTATAGAAGCAAAAAATCTTTTGGAATACATGTGGGAACAGCGTTGCTATTTTCATTCTCATCCGGAACTTGGCCTTAAAGAATTTGAAACTTGCAACAGAATCGAACAGGAACTTAAAGCTTTAGGTTTATCTCCTTACAGGGTTGGCCAGACAAACGTAATCGCCGAAATTGACAGCGGACGTCCCGGCAAAACTCTTTTTTTGAGGGCAGACATAGACGCTCTTCCTGTTCAGGAAGCAAATAATGTTCCATATAAGAGCCAAAATCCTGGAATTATGCACGCCTGTGGACACGACGGCCATGCGGCTTATCTTCTTGGAACGGCAAAACTTTTATTAAGCCACAAGGCGGATTTTTTTGGAAAAGTTATTTTGTGCTTTCAGGCTGCGGAAGAAATTGGCAAAGGCGCCCGCCAGATTATTGAAGCAGGTGTTTTGGACAAGGTTGACAGGACTTTTGGAATTCACTTTCAGGCGGGAATGGAAGTTGGAAAAATCGGCGTAAAAACTGGAGCGGACATGGCGAGTTGCGACCGGATAAAAATCAAAATTCACGGAAAAGCGGCTCATATTACAAGACCTCAGGACGGAGTGGATTCTGTTTTTATTGCAAGTTTAATCGTTGCAAAACTTCATACTGTTGTTTCGAGAGTGATTTCGCCGGTTGAAGGAGCGATTTTGGGAATCGGTTCTGTTCATTCTGGAACAACGTACAACATAATTGCCGGTGAAGCCGAAATTGAAGGAACAATCCGCACTTTTAGCGCAGACAGCCGAAAAAAACTTGCAGAAAAAGTTGAAAAAATCGCAAAAAATACGGCAGAAGAATTTGGGGGCAGAGCAGAAGTCGAGATTGAAGATATTTGCGATCCTTGCACAAACCCAAAAGAAACAGCAGAAGAAGTTGTAGAATCGGCAAAAAAAATCACAGCGCCAGAAAATGTAATTACAGACTTGGAAAAACGTTTTGGTTCGGACAATTTTGCAGATTATTCAAGAAAAGCTCCTGGAACATATGTCCACGTAGGCTCTTCCGACAACGAAAAAAACAGCTGGCCGCATCACAACGAACATTTCGACTTGGCAAAAGAAAGTCTGGCGTATGCCGCTGCCCTGGCATTGCAGTATTCGCTGGATTATCTGAACAAAAGTTTGTAAAAATGCATGTGTTCAGTAAGTTTTAGTGTGCAAAAAGCGCATTTGGCCTCTTCTCTTACACAGCAAAATGCGCTCAAAAAGATTTTAACGCGCTTATAAATTTACTTTATTTTTTATAGCCGTTTTGTTATAATTACTATAAATAGAAACGAAAGAATCTGCCAGATTTGTGCGGATTTTTGCGGAGGAAAATTTTATGGATATGCAGATGAACTTTGTTCGCAAACTTCCAGTTCCGGCTGAATTAAAAAAACAGTTTCCGCTCGGAGAAGAAGTTACAAAAATTAAAGAAGAACGCGATCAGATTATAAAAAATATTTTTGAAGGCAAGGACGACCGCTTTTTGCTGATTATCGGTCCATGTTCTGCCGACAACGAAACTGCCGTTCTCGACTACATGAACCGCATGGTAAAAGTTCAGGAAAAGGTTAAGGATAAGATTTTTATTATTCCACGCGTATACACAAACAAACCGCGCACAAAAGGAACTGGCTATAAAGGCATGTTGCATCAGCCTGACCCGACAAAAGGCGAAGATATGCTTGCAGGAATCATTGCAATCCGCGAAATGCATACACGCGTCGTAAAAGAAACAGGCTTTACCTGCGCCGAAGAGATGCTCTATCCAGAAAACCACCGTTATCTTTCTGACTTGCTCGCTTACGTTGCAGTTGGCGCTCGTTCAGTCGAAGACCAGCTGCACAGAATTGTCGGAAGTGGTGTTGGAATTCCTGTCGGAATGAAAAATCCAACTTCTGGCGACATTTCCGTAATGATGAATTCAATCACAGCCGCTCAGGCGCATCAAAAATTCTTGTACCGTGGCTGGGAAGTAACGACAGACGGAAATCCTCTCGCACATGCAATTTTGCGCGGATATGTGGATGCTTACGGCCGGGCTCATGCAAACTATCATTACGAGGATTTGCGTGCGCTGATTGACGCTTATGCCGAATCAAAACTTCAAAATCCTGCCGTAATCGTAGACTGCAACCATTCAAATTCCGGCAAAAAATATCTTGAACAGATAAGAATTTCAAAAGATGTAATCCATAGCTGCCATTCGTCTGAAGACATAAAAAAAATCGTAAAAGGCCTTATGATTGAAAGTTATCTCGAAGACGGCGCGCAGGCAATTGGCGACGGAGTTTACGGAAAATCAATTACCGATCCGTGTCTTGGCTGGGAAAAAACCGAAAAACTGATTTACGACCTGGCAGATTATCTGTAATTTTTGTATTCGGGCGGCTTTTAGACAGTCTTGCGACAGTCTAAAACCGGGCTTTACGTACTTCCGCGTCTTCGCGCTCCATCGTTTTGCTTTGCAAAACGACGCCTTCGGCGGTACTCCAATCCCTGCCGCAAAAATTGACCAAAAAATATTAGTTTTTGTTTAAAAAAAGGTTAAAATTTCATACAAATGAAATTTTAACCTTTTTTAATGTTATAATGGCATTATGAAATCTGTAAAAGAAATGTCGGTTGACCAAAAATTGGTTCAGCTTGCAAAAGAAATAATTGAACTTACGCCAGAAAAAGACGAGCTTCCGCTCAAAGTAATCGAAATTTTAATCAACGATGAAGAAGTGCAGGCGATTCAGGATTATGCAAATACTGTTTCGATAGTTCGACTTGGCTTTAACGACCATGGACCTGTTCATATGCGCACAGTCTGCCGGAATGCGCTTAAAATGCTTAAAATTCTCTACACTTGCGGCATAAAAACCAGCCTCGAAAACGAAAATGCCGGAAGTTTTTCTGACAGCGTAACAGCGGTTGTAATTGCAAGTTTTTTTCACGATTTTGGAATGACGATTGGCAGACAGGATCATGAGCTTTATTCAGGAATTCTTGCATTCAACATGATAGAAAGAATTTTAAAAACTGTGCTTCCAGAATCAAAAGACCTGAACCGGCGGGTTATAATCCGTTCTATGGCGCTTGAAGGAATCCTTGGTCACATGGGAACAAGAAAAATTCATTCTATAGAAGCAGGGCTTATTCTTATTGCCGATGGTTGCGACATGACAAAAGGACGCGCCCGAATTCCTATGGAAATGAATTCAAAACCGTCTGTTGGCGATATTCACAAATATTCTGCAAATTCAATCGAAAAAGTAAAAATTCTTCAAGGTAAAGAAAAACCAATAAAAATCGAAGTGCATATGAGCGCTGACGTTGGATTCTTTCAAATTGAGGAAGTTCTTCTGCAAAAAATAAACAACAGCCCGGCAAAAAACCTTGTGGAACTGTTTGCAGGCGTTGAAGGGCAGGACGAAAAGCAATATTTATAAATTTTAGTTACAAAATCTACAAAAGTAGTTTTTTTTGATAAAATTTCAAACTTAATATTGCAAAAAACAGTTTGAAAATTTATCATAGGCTCATAGGCTCATAGGCTCATAGGCTCATAGGCTCATAGGCTCATAGTGTGTATTTTGGAGGAGTTTAGCATGCTTTTAGCCATTCTTGGCACATTTGTATTGTCTCTAGTTTTTTGTCCGCTGATTATTAAAATTTGCAAGAGATTAAGTCTTTATGATGAAGTTGATCCGCGCAAAATTCATACGGGAAACATTCCTCGTCTTGGCGGAATTGCAGTTTTTGCCTCTCTTTTAATTGTCTGGTTTTTTGTCCGTTTTGTTTTTAAAATCGTCGTGCTTAGTTCTTATTGGCCTTTATTCATAGGTTTTGCAATTATTCTTATTTTTGGAATTTTGGACGACATTTTTAATATGCGCGCAAAATTAAAGTTTTTAATGCAGATTTGTGCAGCTTTAATTGTGAGCGTAAGTCCTTATCATTTTACAACATTTTTATATTGGAAATTTCCGCCTTTTGTCGGCGAAATTCTTACTTTTTTCTGGATTATTTCAATTGTAAATGCTTATAACCTGATTGACGGAATGGACTGTGTTTGCTCAGGAATCTCATTTTTTGCCTGTTTTTCAATAGGTTTTATGCTTTTTAAAGCACATAACGGCATGAGCCTTATTTATTTTATGCTCTGCGCTTCTTTGCTCGGATTTATGTATTGGAACAAGCCAAATGCAAAGATATTTTTGGGCGATGGCGGAAGTCAAACTTTGGGATATTTGATTGCCGTTTCTCCATTTTTCTTTTTTGACAATCCAAGGTTTAATTTCCGTGAAATTCCAATGATGGTTCTTATGTGCTCAATTCCGTTGACAGACGTAATTGCTGCGGTTTGGAGACGATTGCGTGAGCACAGAAAGATTTTTAGTCCTGACAGGGCACATATTCATCACAAACTTTTGAATATTGGTTTTTCAAAAAATGCGGCAATTTTGTTTTTGCTGTTAATTCAGGCAACTGTTACACTTGCAATTATTATTTCATATTTTATGAAGGATCTTGCGGCAATTTGTCTTATGGCATTCTGTCTGATTTTTGTATGGGTAATTTTTATTATTTTCCATTATTTAAACAGAGCGGTCAATCTTTCGCATAAAGGCAAGTTGGAAGACCATCCAATGGCTGAACATTAAAATCGGCTTAAAAAAATGAACTTTTTTTTCGTAGCCTTAGGCGGAGCCGCAGGTGCCTGCGGCCGATATGCCATTAGCCTTATTCCTGTCAAAACACAATTCCCGGTTCTGACGCTTGTTACAAATTTTTTAGGTGCGGTTCTCATTGGGTTTGTCGTTGGAATCGCAGAAAACAAAAATGTTTCAAAAAACGCAATACTTTTTCTAAAAACAGGAGTTTGTGGCGGATTTACAACATTTTCAACATTCAGTCTCGAAGCCTATAACCTTTTTATGACCAAAAATTACGGACTTTGCGGGCTGTATGTTTTTTTGAGCGTGGCAGGCTGTATAGCTGGAGTCTGGCTCGGGAAAAAAATTTATTTTTAATTTAAAAAATCTCAGTCAAAAAATTACAGCGATATTCCTTGTCATTCTTGCGGTTTATAATGTAAATCAGATCATCTGTTGTTACTCACTTCGTTGCGAAATAACTTAAAAAGTTAATCCTAAAACTGAAGTTTTAATCTTGACTTTTTATTGGAGGACGAAAATGGGAATTATTATAGGATTTATATTTTTTTGTATCATTTTTTTTATAGTTTGCGCATGTATCGGAACAAAAGGACAGTCGCCAAGACAATATCATAATTATGGACACGATTACGACGACGAAGATTTTGACGATGAACGTTCAGATTATGCAGATTTTGAAATCAGATCAGCAAAGGGAAAACGGGATTATTTTTCTGACGATCCTGCACAGGATTATTGCTCGTATTATTCTCAAGTTGCGGACAATGCGGATATGGGCGATCGGGATTCTATAGACGAGATGAACGGAGAATGGTGATTTTTAGCCTTTAAGGTCAAAACGTTTCAATTCTGCAAATGGCGAGCATTGATAAACTGCGACTTCGGAGATATTTGATTCTAAAGGTAATTTAATTTTACTGGCAATGTTTAAAATTTCAGTATGCTGTTTTTGTTTTAATCTTGTGGCGAGGGTAGTGTGAGAAACCCAATTTTCAGGCGTATAATATCCGTTTTCGCCTTTTTCAAATTTTGGAAGAATAAGCTCGTGTAATTTTTTATTTATTTCAGACAAAAATTCATCTTTCTCAGGTTTTAAGAAAAGAACTTTGTTGTTGAAGTTTCCAATTTCGGTGAATTGAATAATGCCTGATTTTTGAGTTTTTGAGAATTCTCCTACAAGTTTTGCGAAAAGTGAAGTGAAACCGCGTATGTAATTAAGGAAGAATCGAAACTCATAACTCTCATTAGATGTTGCTTCTCGCTGTTTACAAAAACAGGAAATAATTTTTGAGCTAATTTATATTCATTTAAGGCGTTTTCTTTATATCTTACCAAGTAGACATAAAAACTTCATAAAAATAATTATACTACGTTTTTATGTTTTTTCTTGGACAGATTATTGTTCCTAACCATGCAAGTTTTATTTTATGATAGACAGAATACACATTACAAGAAGTCAAATGTATCATAGCAAAAAATCATATTTTTCTACTATGATACTTTTTTTATTCTGCTATTGTTTATTCCACCAGGCTTTCATTGTTTCTATTACTTGTGTCAGTTCTGTATCGGTTATTATATATGGAACCATTGCGTACATGATGTTTGAAAAAGGTCTTGCGAATATTCCATTTTTATAGGCAAAGTCCTGATAGCCTGTCAAATCTGCAGGATTATTTGCTTCCACTGCAATGCAGCCGCCCATTATTCTGATTTCTTTTATTTTTGGATTTTTATAGCCGGACAATAGTTTTTTTGAGAATTCCTCAATATGGGAAATTTTTTTCATGCAATTTTCACGTTTGAAAATTTCTAGTGATTTTATTCCTGCGGTCATTGCCAAGGCATTTCCCATAAAAGTTGGTCCATGCATCAATGCTTTTCCGCTTTCATCGGAATAAAACGCTTCGTAAACTTTATCTGACGCAACTGTTGCCGCATGTCCGATATATCCGCCGGTAAGGGCTTTTCCAAGACAAACTATATCTGGAAGAACTAAATCCGAAACAAAACGGTTGCCTGTTCGTCCAAAACCTGTCGCAACTTCATCAAAAATTAAAAGAACGCCATATTCGTCGCAAAGCTCTCTTGCCCGCTTTAAAAAAGAAATATCATACATTTTCATTCCGCCAGCTCCCTGCAAAAGCGGTTCGACAATCATGCAATAATATTCTTCGCCGTGATTTTTAAATGCATCTTCAAGCTCTTCAATATTCGTGTTTATGTGATCGACATTTGTCTTTTGTTTAAAGGCGAAATGATATTCGCTCGAATCGCCTACTTCCATTGTTTTGAATGTATCTCCGTGATACGAATTTTTCAAAGAAAGAACTTTTTCGCGGCGCTGTTTTTTGTTTATATAATATTGCATTGCTATTTTGAGCGCCACTTCGACAGAAACGCTGCCAGAATCAGAAAAAAATACATGGTTCAATGTTCCTGGAAGAAAATCAGCAAGTTTTTCGGCGAATTCCACGGCTCCGTCGTGCGAAAGATTGCACAGCATAACATGAGAGAATTTTTCTGCCTGAGCTTTTATTGCATCCGTAATTTCTGGATTTTTATAACCGTGAATCATGCACCACCAAGAGGAAATTGAGTCAATCATTTTATTGTCGTCCGTATAAAGATATACGCCATTTGCGTCAACAATGTGATACGGAGTTTTCATGTGCTTCATCTGCGCATAAGGATACCAAATTCTCTGATTTTTCATTTTTTCAAATTCTTGTTCGTTCATTTTATTTTCCTATAAAAAATCTGTATTTTTATTCAAAAAGCGAAATCAGGTTTTCTTTTGTTATTTCGATTGAATTGTCGCCGTCTTTTACTTTTGCAACCGTTTTTATACCCGTAAGATGTTCGCACATAAAAATATTGTCTTCTTCCATTACGTTTCCTGGATGATAATGATTGAATATCAGACCGTTTATTTTAAGGTTTTTTGATTTCATGTAATTCACTGTCAGAAGAACATAATTTATCGTTCCAAGTCCGGCATCCGCAACTATTACAGAAGAAAGTCCGAGCGACTTTACAATTTCGTCAAGATAAAGTTCTTTTTTGTCAAAATCAATCGGACAGGTTATTCCGCCGCTTCCTTCCATCAAAACAAAATCGTAATTTGAGCAGGTTTTGTCAAACCATTCGCTTACGACATAAAAATCGACAGGATTTCCTTCGATTCTTGAAGCAAGATGGGGAGAATACGCATTTTCGTAAACATAAGGGCACATTTTGCTGACAGGCTGCTCAATTCCTGAAATTTTCTTTACGAATTCCGCATCGCCTGGAACCAGATTTCCGTCTTTGTCACGGACATTTCCGCTCATTGCGGCTTTAAAATATGCGCAATTTAACTTATATTCGTTCATTTTTTTTAACAAAAGAGCGGAAATATAGGTTTTTCCAACATCGGTTCCCGTTCCTGTTACGAAAAGTTTTTTGCTCATTTTTGAGCCTCGCTTTCGATAAGACCGTTTGCTTTTAGAATCGGAAGAAGTTTTTTTGAAAGAATCGCTGCAACAACGCAAAGAACAATGTCTCCTGGAACTGCAAGCACAAAACAGTAAAGAATCAGCGCTTTAAATCCAATTGGATTTCCAATATAAAAAGTTTTGATAAGCCAAAAATAAACAATTCCCATCAAATATACGACCAAAAGTCCTGCAAAATTTGCAGCCAAAAGTCTTAAAAAAGAGCAAGATTCCATGTTTTTTCCGGCAATAAGTCCTGTCAAAAATGCTCCGGCCGCAAAACCGACAAGATAGCCAAATGTCGGCTGAAGAACATATCCAAAACCGCCGCCAGTTGCAAAAACCGGAACTCCGATAAGACCGAGCATAATATAGCAGAGAACCGAAATTCCGCCGTAAACTGGACCAAGCACAAGTCCTGCGAGCGTCGTAAACAAAAGTTGAAGCGTAAAAGGACAAACTGGAATTGGAATTACAACTTTTGCTCCGATTGTAATAAGAACGATAAAAAGCGCCACATAGACAAGATTTCTAACATTTGATTTCATTTTTTTACTCCCATAATGAAAATTATTAAAATGTAAATTGTGTATATAACAAAAAACAATTTTTCAGAATTTTTGAGCCTGAGTTTTCGTAGACAGGTTCTTTTTTCGCCAAGTCCGTAACATCGCGATTCAAGTGACTGCGAAATTTCATCAGCCTTTCTAAAGGACGAAACTATAAGCGGAATAAAAACTTCTGTATAAGCCATTACCCTTTTGAGCGGATTTTTGTCTTCAAGCCGCGCTCCACGAGATTTTTGAGCCAAACAGATTGAATTATATTCTCCGGAAATTACAGGAATAAATCTTAAGGCAAGCAGCAAAACCGTCACAAAATCATCCGCCGGAAAAGAAAATTTTTTTAACGGAGAAACAAAAGAAGAAATCGCCTTCATCATTTCTCCGGGCGTTGTCGTGTAAGAAATAAGCATTCCGCCAAAATACAAAAGCAAAAAGCGGATTGCGTTTATAAGAGCGGTTTTTAAGCCTAAATCGGTTATTTTGATTTTCCAAATTTCAAGCAGAACATTTCCGTCAGAAATAAACAAATTAAAAAAAACAAGCACAAAAATAAGAATCGCAATTTGCCTGAATCCGCCAAAGGCGACTGAGAGCGGAATTTTTGAACTTATGAGCGCAAAAAAAATAAACAGAACAAAAAAGCGCGACCTGAATTAAAGGCGAATTAACTTTTAGACAGATTGATGCAATCGAATAAAACAAAAGCGCAGATAATTTAATTCTCGGATCCAAAGAATGAACAAAAGAATCCGTCTTGTAATAAACTCCTATGACGTTATTTTTGCTCTTCATGCTACAACCTTTGATTTTTGTTTTGCCTTGAATTTGTGGCAATAACGCAGCACATTCCGTTTGTTTTTTGCATAAAAGAAACCGTTTCTGTAATTGCGTTGACAAATTTATAATCCAGTCCGGCGTCCGATTCATCAAGCAGAAGAATTTCCGGTTCCATTACAAGAATTCCTGCAATCGCCACTACGCGTTTTTGTCCGCCAGAAAGACAGTTTGGCGAAACAGAAAATAATTTTTCTGGAAAATTGAGACGCAAAAGCATTTCTTTGGATTTTTTAATTGCAGAATTTTCATCAAAACCCAGATTTTTAAGTCCGTAAGAAACATCGTCCAAAACAGTTTCTGCAAAAAGATTTTGTTCCGCCACCTGAAAGCAAATTCCCGTTTTTAGAAAATAATTCCGCCTGTCAAATTTTTTTGAATTGATGTTTTTTCCTTTATAAACTACTTCGCCTCTGTCCGGAATTAAAAAACCTTTTATAGTTTTGAGAAGCGCCGACTTTCCACATCCGGAATTTCCTTCAATAAAAACAGTTTCGCCTTTTTTAAGTTCAAATGAAATTCCAGAAACGTCCTGCACCTTAAGGCAAAGTTCGTCTTGAGAATTTTCATTTTCCTGAATTTTTCTATTTTCCATAAAAATTGTCTTATATGGCAAAAAACGTTCTTTAAATTCGCTGATTGAACTTTTATTTTCGTCAGAAAAATAATTTGAATCAAAGACGATTTTTCCTTTTTCGATCTGCAAAATAAAGTCCGCGAGTTCCGCTTCGTCCGGGTGATGAGTTATAAGTATGACCGTGATTTTTTTTTCTGAATGAATTTTTTTTATAAGTTCGAGAACGGTTTTTCTTTCTGTTTCGTCAAGAAAAGCCGTCGGCTCGTCAAAAATCATAATTTTTGGTTGAGAAGCGATTGCGGCGGCTATTGCAACAAGCTGTTTTTTTCCAGCCGGCAATGTTTGAATCTGCGAATGCCGAATTTCTTCAATGCCGCAGTCTTTCAGCGCATTTATAACATTTTCTTCGATTTTATCAGCTTCAAAACCCAAATTTTCGGACATAAAGGCAACTTCTTCTTCAACAAAACTGTTTAAAAGCTGGGTGTCTGGATTTTGAAAAACAAATCCTTCAATTCGTCGGATTTTGGCGAGATTTTCTTTTTTAGAAGTTTCAAGTCCGTCGATAAAAATGCTTCCCGAAGACGGAGTTAAAAGCACATTCATCAGTTTTGCCGCAGTTGATTTTCCAGAACCGTTCTCTCCAGCAATTGCCACAAAACTTCCATCTTCGATTTTAAAATTCATATTATCGAGCACGTCAATTTTTTTATTGTCCGTGCTCAAATAACTGAATGAAACATTTTTAAATTCAATCATTTTTAAATTCCGTATTCACATAAAAGACGATTTTAAAAAGCGTTTTCTTAACAACCGCAGCTTTTTCCGCAGTCGCAGGAACATCAATTTTCGGTATTTGGCTCAAAACTCCTTCCAAGAGAAGCAAGAAGTTTTTTGTCAATTTCGATTGTTGTTCCGCAAGTTGTAAGCATATCTCCTGTAATCGAAGCGCTTGCTCCAGAATTGAACGCTTTTTCTCCCGAATTGCTAAGAAGTTTTCTTCCTGCCGCAAGGCGAATATTTGCCTGAGGATTTATATAACGGAACATTGCAATAGTGCGAAGAATTTCATCTTCCGAAAGAGATTTTATATTTTCGTAAGGAGTTCCAGGAATCGGCATAAGAGCGTTAATCGGAATAGATTTGATTCCAAGTTCGGAAAGAGAAATTGCCATATCAAGGCGGTCTTCAAAAGTTTCTCCCATTCCAATAATTCCGCCAGAACAAACGCACAGCCCCTCTTTTTGCGCAGCTTTTATTGTCGCAATTTTCATTTCGTAAGTGTGAGTTGTACAGATGTTCGGAAAATTTCTTTTTGAAGTTTCAATATTGTGATGATAGCTCGTAACTCCAGCTTCCCGAAGCGCACGAAACTGTTCTGAACTCAAAAATCCCATTGAAGCGCACAAATTGATTTTTAACTGCGAGTGCATTTTTTTATAAACCGAAAGAGCTTTTTCAAAATCATTTCCGCTTACAGATTTTCCGGCGCAAACAATTGCAAAACGATTTACTCCGGCGTTTTGATTTTTTTCTGCCTCGCTTATAATTTTTTCTTCGTCAAGAAAAGGATAAACTTCGCAGGAAGTATGATTAAACGAACTCTGTGCGCAAAATTTGCAGTTTTCCGAGCAATGTCCGCTCCGTCCGTTAATAATCGAACACAAGTCAACGCGGTTTCCTGAATATTTTTTTCTGATTAAGTCCGCACCTTCTGTCAGTTTTTGAAGATTGCAGTTTTTAAAGAATGAGAGATTGTCTGTTCTCAAAAGCCTTTTTCCGTCACCAATTTCTTCAGCAAGGGCAAATACATCAAATAAATTTTCTGTTTCAGCCATTTTTTTTACCTTTAATTTGATATGGCTGAGATTGTAAAACATTTGAAAAGTATTGTAAACCGCTTGTTAAAAATATTTGGTTTACAATTCAAAAATAAAACTTTATATAATAGAAGACTTTTATCGTTTTTTCAGATTTACAAAGTTTGCTTTTATGATACACTATTGCGAATTCATCACTTTAATTGAGCAAAAAATGAAAAGCATTGAAATGGATATGACCCAGGGTTCGCTTTTTAAAAAGATTTTTATCTTTAGCGTGCCTCTTGTAATTACAAATGTTCTCCAAATTTTATTCAATATGACGGACACGGCAGTCGTAGGACGTTTTGCCGGTTACCTGCCTTTGGGTTCTGTTGGTTCTACCGGACAAATGGTCTTTTTTTGTTCGGGAATTTTAACCGGACTTGGCGGCGGAGTAAACGTTTTGGCGGCAATCTGCGTTGGTCAAAAAAATTATAAAGATTTTGAAGTTACAGTCAGAGCGTCTGCCGTCGCATGTTTTTGCATTGGAATTTTGCTTTTGGTTGCCGGTATATTTTCTGCCACAGGAATTCTCAAACTTTTAAACACCAAACCAGAACTATTGCACGATGCGGTCGTTTATTTTAAAATTTATATGCTCTGTATGCCGGCAATGGCAATGTACAATTTTGGAAATGCCATTTTAAGCGCCCAGGGCGACACCCGCTCTCCCCTTCTCTACCTGATTGCGGCAGGAATTGTCAACGTTTTTCTCGATTTGCTGCTCGTAATTGCTTTTAAACTTTCAGTTATTGGAGTTGGCGTTGCAACCGTAATTGCGCAGTACATTTCTTGTATTCTTACTTTATGGAAAATCTACAAAGTTCTGTCAAAAAACAATTTTGATTTTAAGTACAGACAGATTTCTAGTTACAAAATTTTACAGATAATCAAAATCGGCGTACCAGCAGGCCTTCAAAACGCAATTTTTGCAATTGCAAACCTTTTTATCGTTGCAGCCGTAAACTCTTTTGACGCTGCCATGGTTGCCGGAAATGCCGCTACAATGAATGGCGACAACCTCGTTTTTAACATTATGTCCGCATTTTACACTGCCGGCGCAACTTTTATCGGACAAAACCTCGGAGCGCACAAAAAAAAGCGAATTCTTAATTCATATTTTATAAGCATGGGTTACGCTGCCATTGCAGGCTTTGTGCTTGGAGGCGTTCTCTTTGCCTTTGGACAGGAATTTTTATCACTCTTTACAAAAGACCAGACCGTTGTCGACTATGCAATGCAAAAATTCAAAATTATGACTTTTAGTTTTGGAATTTCTGCCTTTATGGACGGAACAATTGCCGCAAGCCGAGGACTCCGCAAAACTTTAGTGCCTTCAGTTATGGTTTTTATAGGTTCTTGTGTTTTGCGCGTAATCTGGGTTTTTACGATTTTTGCACATTTCAGAACAGTCGAAAGCCTCTTTTTGCTTTATCCGTTCAGCTGGGCGGTTACCGCGGTTTTTGAAATCGTTTATTTTGCAATCATTTACAAAAAAGAAACAGCCGACATGTAAACAGACAAAAATCTGTTTTTTGAGGGTTTTGACAGGAGTTTGAATTGAAAAAAGACGATTTACTTTTGATAGTCGATATGCAAAATGTTTATGCCCGTGGCGGAAAATGGGAATGCCTTGACACCGAAGGAGCGGCTCAAAACCTCCAAAAAATTATTGCCCACGGACTAAAAAACGTAATTTTTACACGTTTTATAGCAAACGAAACTTCTCCAAAAGGCGTTTGGGCAGACTACAACAAAAAGTACAGCGATGTAAATTCAGACTTTTACGCAAACCAAATGTTAAAAGAATTTGAACCTTCCTTAAAAAAATTTCCTCTTTATACAAAAAGCGTCTATTCTTCGCTTGCAATTCCAGAAGTTTTAGAAGCCTGCAAAAAAGCAGGACGCGTCGTTATTGGCGGAGTTGTTGCCGAATGCTGCGTTTTGTCCACCGTTTTTGCCTTAATTGACGAAGGAATTTACACAGTTTATTTGACGGACGGAACAAGCGGACTCGACAAACCAAAAGAAGACGCCGTCAAACTGACATTCTCCGGCCTTTCTCCTCTGCACCTAAAAATGATGACAACTCAAGAATATCTTCAGGAAAAATAAAAACCAAAAAACTTGAAAAACCTAAAGCCATAGGTTATATTGAAAAAATGAGCAAAAAAACACAGGAAATCCGTTCCATTTTTCAAGAACTTGGCAGTTTACAAAAAAGAATCGAAAACCTAAAATCTCAAGCACCCGAACTCGAAGAAAAAAACAGCCGCGAAATAGACGAAATCAGTTTTAATCTCGCCCAAAACCTGACAAAACTGGAATTCTGGTTCAACTCGCTCTACGCCTACAACGGAAAATCAAAAAGCGTCGCCAAAAAACTAAGCAGCCGGCAAAACGGAAAAAAAGGCGGCCGCCCGCCAAAAAAAATAACGCTCCTCCGCCAGCGAAAAACCGAACTCGAAGAAAAAATCCTGCCTTCTCTCGAACACGAACTAAAATTCACCGACAGCAGCTTGCGTTTAGAGCAGTTGCCCGAAGAAATAAAAAATGCCGGCCTGGAACTCCAAAAAATAATCCAGGAACTCGAAAACTAATTTTTATTTCGGGCGGCACGGCAACAAGTTGCCGTCGGGCTTTGCGCAGTTCCGGCTTTCGCCTTCATTGTCGGATTTTCCGCAGAAAATCCGGCAACGCTGCGCGCTGCTCCAATCCCTGCCGCAAATTAAATTTTCTTAAAAAGATTTATCATTTCAAGAGCGCCCAATGCGCAGTCATAGCCTTTATTTCCGGCTTTTGTGCCTGCACGCTCAATCGCCTGCTGAATTGTATCTGTTGTTAAAATTCCAAACATTACCGGTAAACCTGTATTAAGAGAAACCTGAGCAATACCCTTTGAAACTTCTGCACAAACGTAGTCGTAATGGCTCGTAGCTCCGCGGATTACCGCACCAAGACAGATTACTGCGTCATATTTTTTGCTTTCTGCAAGGTGTTTTGCCGCTACAGGAATTTCAAAGCTTCCTGGAACCCAGCACAAATCAATGTTTTCTTCTTTTACATCGTGGCGTAAAAGTCCGTCACGTGCTCCTTCAATCAATTTGCTTACGATAAATTCGTTAAAGCGGGCTGCAACAATTGCAATTTTTGGATTTCCTTCAGAAACCAGTTTTCCTTCTAAAATATTCATTTATTCTCCTACAAAAATATGTTATTTAAACGGGCAATTCCTGCGTTAGGGGGTGGAGCCATGCCAAAGGCAGTGCGCAAGCACCGCGCGCAGCAAGTGACGGAACACCCGACTTTGGCGGCAAACCGCCAAAGGAACGCCCTTTTTTTGTATAAATTACAGAAAATGTCCCATTCGCACGCGTTTTGTCGTCAAATACTGAATATCCTGAGGTCTTGTCGGAACCGCCAAAGGAATGCGCTCTGTAATTTCGATTCCTGTGTCTGCGCCGTTTATCTGGTTTATTTTGTCAGGATTGTTCGTCAAAAGGCGGATTTTTTTGATTCCAAGTTCCTTGAGCATCTGGATTCCGCAGTTATAGTCCCGTGCGTCTGCCGGAAGTCCGAGAGCCAGATTTGCATCGACGGTGTCCATTCCGCGGTCTTGAAGCGCATACGCTTTTATTTTGTTTAAAAGACCGATTCCACGGCCTTCCTGACGGAGATACAAAAGAACTCCACGGCCTTCTTCTGCAATTTTTGTCATTGCCGCAGAAAATTGATCGCCACAATCGCATTTTAAAGAGCCAAATGTATCGCCTGTCAAACATTCGCTATGAACGCGGCACAAAATGCTGTCTTCGCCGTTTACATTTCCCATTATGAGAGCCGCGTGTTCCGCTCCTGTGATTTTGTCCAAAAATCCGACGAGCTTAAAATTTCCCCATTTTGTCGGAAGTTTTGCTTCAGCAACTTTTTCCACGATTTTTTCGTGAGTTTTTCTGTATTTTATGAGCTGTTCAATCGTAACGAGCTTTAAATTCCATTCAGCCGCCATTTTTTTGAGTTCTGAAAGGCGCGCCATGTGTCCGTCTTCACTCATAATTTCGCAACAAAGTCCTGCCTGAGTCAAACCTGCAAGCCTGCAAAAATCAACTGTCGCTTCTGTGTGCCCTGTCCGCTCAAAAACTCCGCCCTCTTTTGCAACAAGCGGAAACATATGGCCCGGACGGCGGAAATCTTCCGGTTTTGAAGTTTTGTCGGCAACTGCCATTGCTGTAACGGAACGGTCAAAAGCGCTGATTCCTGTCGAAGTTTTTATGTGGTCGATACTGACGGTGAATGCGGTTTCGTGGTTGTCCGTATTGTCCGCAACCATCTGCCCAAAACCAAGATTTTTTGCAATCAGACGGCTCATTGGCATACAGATAAGGCCTTTTGCCTTTGACGCCATGAAATTTAAAATTTCTGGAGTTGCAAATTCGGCGGCACAAATTAAATCGCCTTCATTTTCTCGGTCTTCGGCATCCGTAACCATAATCATTTTACCGGCTTTTAAATCTGCCAAAGCCTCTTCTATTTTATTGATTCCTTCTGTCATTTTTTCTCCTTATAAAACACCGCGTCAGCAGTGAGCCATGACTCCCTGTAAAATTCAATGAAAACTCGTAAAACTTGTCATAAAATTTTCGAGCAATTTTTCTTCATCATCTGCGTTTTTAGAATTTTTGTAATTTACAAAATGTTCGATGTATTTTCCTACGAGATCACATTCAATATTCACGTAAGAGCCATTTTGCATTTTGCTCAAAGTCGTATTCTTCCATGTATGCGGAATTACGGCAACGCTAAAAACAGTTTCGCTTTCTCCGTAATTTACGCTTGCAACCGTCAAGCTTATTCCATCAACACAAACCGAACCTTTTTCGATTATGAATTTTCCAATTTCCGCCGAAACCGCAATCTTTATGTTTACGGCGTTTTGTTCGTTTTGAGAAGAAACAAAAATTCCTGTTCCGTCAATGTGTCCGCTTACAATGTGCCCGCCGAACCGTCCGTCTGCCTTCATCGCGCGTTCAAGATTTACTTCGCAGCCTGATTTTAAGCCGCCGAGGCTTGTTCGTCTAAAACTTTCTGGAGTCACGTCGGCTGTAAAGCTGTCCGAACTTTTTGAAGTTACTGTCAGACAAGTTCCATTTACGGCAACACTTTCGCCCAAAACCAAAGAACTGGCAAAAGAACATTTTATGTTCAAAACAAGAGAAGAAGAGCTTTTTAAGATTGAATTGATTTTTCCTTTTTCTTCAACAATTCCTGTAAACATTTTGATTTTTGCCTTCTTTTTTAATTTTGGAGAACATATTTTAGAAGAATATCTTCTCCAAAAACTTCAATTTGCGGTTTTCCAAGATTTATACATTCCGACGGAAGCTCAATTCCCTTTCCTTTTACAGGATTAAAAATTGTGTGACCGTCGTTTCCAAAAATTTTTGGCGCAATGTAAACCTGCAATTCCTGAACAAGTCCTTTTTCTTCAAAGAAAAAACTTCCGTTCAAAGTTCCGCCGCTTTCTACCAAAACAGAATCTATTCCCATCTCGCCCAAAACCTTAAGCTGGCTGTAAAGAAGCGAATGATTTTTTTCCGGTTTTGCAGACAAGACTTTTACTCCACGGATTTCCAAAACCTCTTTTTTTATAAGTTCAGTTTTGGTCAGTTCAGGCTTGCAAAAAACAATTACAGGAATTTCTTTCGCCGTCTGAACCAAAGCGCTTTCCGGATTAAGCTTTAAATGGCTGTCTAAAACCACGCGAACCGGCTGCCTGTGCTCCAAACCGTCGTCAAGGCGGACATTGAGCATTGGATTGTCTTTCTTTGCAGTTCCAATTCCTGTCAAAACCGCCATTACGTTTGCGCGGGTCTGGTGCACATTTTTGCGCGCCAACTGTCCTGTAATCCAGCGGCTTTCGGCTTTTGAAGTTGCAGTCTGTCCGTCCGCCGTTATTGCGTATTTTAAAATTACATAAGGCATCTTGTTTTTTATGTAATGAAAAAATACTGGATTCAATTTATCACATTCTTCTTTCAAAAAACCAGCCGTAACTTTAATTCCGGCAGCTTCGAGAATTTTTTTCCCTTTGCCGTTTACAAGAGGATTTGGGTCGCTGCTTCCATAGATTACTTCCGAAATTCCACTTTCGATAATGGCCTGAGTGCACGGAGGTTGTCGTCCTGTATGACAACAAGGCTCAAGGGTTACATAAATTGAAGCGCCGCGAACATCGACATTTTTTTCGGCAGCATTTTTTAGAGCGTCGCGTTCGGCATGCAGACTGCCAAGTTTATGGTGCCAGCCTTCTGCAATAATTTTACCGTTTTTTACAATCACTGCGCCGACAAGCGGATTCGGATTTGTAAAACCACGGCCTTTTTCTGCAAGGGCAATGGCACTTTTCATAAATTCTTCTTTCATCAAAATAGTTTTATATCAAACTAAATTATAATTCAAGAGCTTATATCAATTTTTCAGCAAAATTTTCAAGCTGCTTTTCAACTTCTTCGTTTACGGCAATTTTAATCGTAACCTTTTCTTCCAGAATTTTTATTTCTTTCAAAGGCTCGAACATTTTTGCCATAGTTTTTGCTGCAAGTGGCGCCCAGGAACAATTTTCAATAAAACCAACCGTTCTGTTTTGAAAATTTCTCTCTACAAGGTGAGCGATAAATTCCCGCATTTTAGGAAAAACTTCGGTATTGTAAGTTGTCGAAGCCAAAACAAGTTTTTTATAACGGAAAGCGTCGGCAACACATTCAAAAATGTCATTTCGCGCAAGATCTTTTATCAAGACATTTTTGCAGCCTTTTTCTTTTAAAATTTCTGCAAGTTTTTCGGCTGCCTGCTTTGTATTTCCATAAACAGAAGTATAAGCAATAAAAATTCCGTCTGTTTCCGCTTCGTATTTTGACCAGGTATCATAATATTGAATATATTTTTCCAGATTTGAATCAAGAACCGGTCCGTGCAAAGGGCAAATTTTTTGGATTTCAAGGTTTGCCGCCTTTTTAAGAACTGCCTGAACATTCGCGCCAAATTTTCCAACAATTCCAAAATAATAGCGTCTGGCTTCGTCCGTCCAGTCATTCGCAGAAGGAACATCCAAAGCTCCGAATTTTCCAAATCCATCTGCGCTAAAGAGAATTTTTTCCGTACTTTCGTAAGTGAACATAACTTCCGGCCAATGCACATTTGGAGCGGCAATAAAATTCAAGACATGTTTTCCAAGTTCAACTTTAGAGCCTTCCGAAATTACAATCTGCCGCTCAGAAAAATCCGTACCGAACATATTTTTCATCAAATTAAACGCCATTTTAGACGAAACAATTTTTGAATCCGGATATTTTTTCATAAAAGCGGCAATATTTGCCGAATGATCCATTTCCATGTGCTGCACAACCAAAAAATCCGGCTTTTTACCAGACAACACGTTTTCGATATTTTTGAGCCATTCTTCTCCAAAATTCCTATCAACGCTGTCCATAACGGCAATTTTTTCATCAAGAATAAGATAAGAATTATAAGACATTCCCTCAGGAACAGAAAACTGTCCTTCAAACAAATCGATTTTGTGGTCATTAACACCAACAAATTTAACCGAATCCGAAATTTTCATATCATTCATGGCACCGCCTCCTATAAAAATGTGTCAAAATTTTAGAGTAAAACTTCGCTTATAACCTTCCCCGACAATTTTTTTACAGTATCCTTGCCAGCATCAATATCGCTTCCGATTTTTTGGCCAGTTTTAGCAGCAATACTGCAAAAATCATTTTTAAAATCTTCCAGATGAACCGTGTCCGTCAATTGCAGCAGAAGCGAAATAAAAAACATTACGATATAAAGAGCACCGTAAATTCCCATCGCCTCACTTATTTCCGTTATATGCGAAATTCCAATAATTACCAGAATAATCCACAAAAATCCGGAAATCGACCTTGCTCCAATCCAGGAAAGAAGAATTATGAGCAAAAGGCAGGTCTGACTGTTTATGTTCAAAACCGGCACATTCCAAACCTCGTTTCCGACAAACATTGAACAAAGTCCGGAAATAGCCCAGATATTTAAAATCGCCTGCACAACCGAAAAAAACACCTGTTCCGCCGAATCTTTCTTAAAAAAATTATACCGCAAAAGATAAGAACCATAAATAAAAACCGCGGCAATCGCAGTCAGCATTGTAGCCTGCACAGAAACATCTTTTTCGATTTTATGTGTAAAAAACCAAAAATAAGTTTTGGAAATTTCGCTTTTAAAAGTAAGAAAGGAAATTATAACCGGCACAAGCATTAAAAAAACGCCTGCAATTTCCATCCAACGCTTGTTTTTTTGCACCGAAGACAGATTTTTTCCAAGAAGCTTTTCAAAAAAAGTCGGTTCGCCGAATTTTTTATGCCGGAACGTATCCACCGTAATAAAGCCAGTCAAAATCAAAAGAAGAATAATTCCAAAACCAGCCATAAAACACAAAGGCCGCCTCAAATCCTGCATCTGTTTTTGTTTTAGAATATTTTCCTGAACAGTCTTGTCGTAACGAACCAGCCAGTCTCTTTCAATCCGGTTCTGTTTTTTAAACTCGATTACAAGATTTTCCGTTTTTCTTTCTATATAAATGTCGTCCCTCAAAAATAAATCGCCGTTTTCGCTCTTAAAAAGAATTCTGTATTTAACTCCATTTTTTAATTGCCAGTTTTTTTCGCAAGCAATGCTTTTTTCGTCAAATTCTTCGCCGTAAAACTCAGCCTTGCGCTGCATTTTTCTTAAAGTTCTTTCAAATTTTGACGCCGGCAAAAGATTTACACTCTGCTGAACCGGAGGTTTTTCGCCTTCGATTACAAAAATTGACGTTATTACAGAATTTGTGCCGTTTCTTAAAATCACATTGCTTGCCGCACTCAAAAAACACAGCCCAAAAACAGCAGACCAGCAAAAACAAAAAAATCTCTTCATTCAAACTCCAAAAACCTCAGTTTTTTCGCTTCGTAAAAAACCATATATTAAATAATAACCGCGGTTTAAAAAATCATCAAATATAAACTTGCACGCAATCAACTCAATGCAATCAATCTATTTAAACAACCTTTCTTTTCTGTTATTCTAATAATCCAACTAAAAATGAACAGGAGTTTACAATGAACTTTGAAAATACACAGGTCTGGGGTTTTGAACACGCAATCCGCGGAATGAGAAATCCAAAAAACAGCTGGGCAAAATCTGACAGCACTTTTAACGGTATTCAGGCAAATATCGGTTCCGCCGACTTAAAACTTATGCAGACACTCATAAAAAGCGGCTCAGAACATCGAAAATTTTTGCGCCAGATTTTTGTTTCTGTAGATATTACCGCACCAATGTACTGGTGGAGCGAATTTGACACTTACAAAGTTTCGACAGTTGCAAATTCAACAAGCAAAATGCACAAACTCGCTTCAACGCCAATCACTTTTGACTGTTTTGAACACGACGATTTTATAAACACCGATTGCGGTTCAACCTTCAAAGACGCTCAATCTGCCTGGCAGTCTTTAATTGAAGTTCTCGAATCACTCAGAAACAAATTCAACGAAACAAAAGAAAAAAAATACTGGAAAGAACTAATTCGCCTTCTTCCGGAAAGCTGGCTTCAAAAACGCACAGTAACAATGAATTACGAAAATCTTCTCGGAATGTGCTCGAACGGACAAAGACGGCACCACAAACTAAACGAATGGTCGGGCGAAGACAATCCATCTCTTAAAAATTTCATTTCCTGGGCAAAAACACTTCCATACGCACAGGAACTGCTCTTCCAAAAAACAAGAATGGAAGAACTTGCCGAAGAAAATGTAGAATTAAAATCGGCCTTAAAAAAACTTGAAGCCAATTCTTAACAAAAAACCGGTTTGAAAAACTTCAAACCGGTTTTTTGCTTTAATTTATTACTCCAGTCACTGCAAGAACAGAAATACTTGTCGAAACTGCCGACAAAATCGTTGTTATTACAGGAGCGTATTGATTAAAATAATACAGTCCGCTGTTTGCTTTTGCGTCAATTGTCATTTCCGGCAAAATAAATTCAGTCTTTTTATGTTTTTTCCCGTTAAGGTCAATTATTGTTACTGCATCCATTGTATTCTTTTCTTTAATAAATCCACCAGCAAGCCCAACGTAGTAATCCCAGGTTCTGTCAGGAATATACGGATACCGTCCAGGAGAATAAACTGCGCCGGAAACCGTCACAAAGAACTGCTTAAAAGGAACAATAAGACGGTCATTGTATTTAATTTCAATCTTACTGTAATAAGTTGCATCATAAAGCATTTTTGAAAGATCAACAGGAATAGTTTCTGATCCCCGCAAAATATAAGCGTTTTCCAAATCCGAAACATTTGTAAACATATTTTTATTTTTTCTTAAAAAAAATGCGTAATCTTCACCATTGTTAAATCTCATGGCAATTTTTGTAGAAGCGACAAGATTAGTGTTAGTGTTAGTGTTAGTGTTAGTGTTAGTGACTGCGCCTTCGACAAAAACTACAGGCTTTAAATCTTCAAAAGTGGAAATTTTAATTTCATCATAACAAATAAGCTTAAAATCGTCCACATAAGACTGTTCGTTCAAATACAATTTTTCACCAGAATCATGATTTCCTGTAACAGAACGATAAAGTTCAATTCTTGAAAGGTCAGCCAAAGATTTTAAACCATTGCCATAATAATCGATAAGTTTTTTTAAGTTTTCTCCATCAAGAAGTTCATAAACTCCAGGACGTTCAACAGCCCCATTCAAGGCAACACGGCGAGTAATTCTGTTTACGACAATTTTGTCGCCAGGACGCAAATAAGGATTCTGCGATAAATCACCTTTTCTGTCAGCGAGAAATAAATCATAAGTTTTTTCTTCGCCACTTTCCGAAATAATTTTTATATTCCTTGAAGACGAATAATCCGTAAAACTTTCTTTTATAAAAGTAGAAAGTCTTGTCAAAGCCCAGGCATTTTTCTGAACAGTCTTAACAACTTCACCCGTAATTGTCACACGAAAAGTTGCCGGAGAAGTAAGAACAAACTGAACTCCGCCCATCGGATAGTTTTTCTGAACGATTCCAGTAACTATGTTTTTTAACTGAAGATATGTAAGATTTTTGCAGTCTATTACACCAAGGTTAGCAATGCGGATTTTGTAAGTCGAGTCCACAGGAATTGAATAAGAAACTGAAGTTTCTCCAGCAGCAAAAGCCAGGGTATAAACATCACCGGCAGTTACAGGATACGAACTTTCCGACATTGCAAGCTGTGCGTCTGGAGTGTCATTTGCCTGATGTCCAATTTTCGACTTTGAATCAACAGATGGTATTAACAAATTTTCATCTTGTGCAAAAGCAAAACCAGAACCCAACAATAAAACTATAATACCAAGTTTTATAAAATTTCGTAAAATTTTCATATTTAAACACTCTCTTTTTTTGTCTTTAAATTAAGTTTTTTCTGCGCTTCAGGATCATTTTTTATGTTCTGCCAGGCATTCAATGCAAAAGCCATAAAAACCGAAATAAAAAATGCTGCAAAAGTAATGATTATGCAAAGTTTTCCGCGGCTAGGCTTGCTCTTCATATCCGGAATTTCCGGACGCTCAAGAATCTGAAAAACAGGCTGTTCACTTTGCATTTTCACTTTCAAAAGTTCATACTGGGTTTTTAACTGTTCATAAACTTTCTGCTGCGCGCTTAATTCCATTTGAATTCTTGCAGTTTCGATTGAAACATTCGGGCCGCCCCAAATAGAAACGCCCTTATTTACAGACGCACCCAAATTCTGAGCTTCTTTTTCGAGCTTTAAGATTTCTTTGTACGTTGCGTCAATATTTGCCTCAAGATTCTTTTTTTCAATCCGGTTAGAATCAAGTCCCAATTCATCAAAGCGGTTTTGCATCCAGTCAACGGCAAAATTTACAACATCTCTTGCAAAAACAGGATCAGTGTCCGTAAAACTTATTGTAAAAACGCTGCTTTCATCGTCATAAGTAGAAACAAGAGTCTTTTTTAAAGCCTTTCTTGTGCTTGTAACCGGGAATTTTTCAATTTTATAACGTTCAGTCAAATTGAATTTTTTATTAACTGCGTCCAAATATTCATTTGAAGTGCTTAAATAATTTGCGAGCGAACTGCGGGAAGAGCCTCCGCCACCAACACTAACTCCTGCAAGACCTGCAAGCGAAGAAAGAGAGCCAGATAAACCGCTTGAACCAGAATCTTCTTTTATAAGCATGTGAGCCTGAGGCGTAAATTGATTTGGAAGAGGAGATTTTTCTGGCGGCAATTTTAAAGAAATTATAGAAAAAACTACAGCTCCAATTATTGCAAGTCCTGTAACTGCAATAATCATAAATTTATAATGAAGAAGAACTGCAATTAAATCCAAAAGCGAAATTTCATCGTCATTCTGCTCCGTATTCTGTGAAGCAGATTCTATATTTTGTGAATTTTCCATTCTGACAGTATAAAAAAATAAATACCTTAATTCAATACACTGTTGCAATATGAATAATCATACTTTCGATCGGTTGTTTTATTGCAGAAGGAATTTTCTCAAGGCTGTCAATTATTTTCCGGTTTCTTCTATAAAATTCAATATACTGATTTTCTGTTTGATGCAAAGAAGAACTGTTGTTCTGATCCGTTTGTTTTTTTTCTTCCTTTGAAAGGCTCTCTGCTGCCGGACGAATTTCTAAATCTTTTTCGTTAATCAGATATTCGAGAGGAACCTCCAGAACTTTTGCAATTTTTAATGCTGTATCTACTCTTGGCATACTTTCACGTTCAATACCAAGACCAATGCCCTGATAAGCAATATTTGCGCGAAAAGCTAATTCTTTGCGGGAAATTCCCTTGTATTCAATTTCCATTTCAACGTTTTGCCAAAAACTCATTTTTGCATTCTACTACTTTAGTAGTTTTTTGAAGTTGATTTTCTACAAACGATATACTAAACTACTACAGTAGTTTTTTTTCGAAGGGAGTGTATAACCTTGCGTTTTTTTAAAACATCTATTGTAGCTTCTTTTTTTATTGCCTTTGTTCCTTGCCTTGTTTTTTCGCAGGCACAAATTGCAGATTCAGCCGGAGCTTCAGAATCGGTAAAAGAAGAAAAATCTCTTTTTCAGGCAAATGCACAACTTGCCATGTCGAGCGCAGATTATCAGGTTACGGCAGGCGACACTTATGCCCTTTCCTTTTACTCAAACGGAACATCCGTTTCCTACACAATTACAGTAGATTCATCATATAAAATCCGAATTGCAAATTTGGGTTCTCTAAATTGCAAAGGACTTTCTTTTTTGCAGCTTAAGCAAAACATCGAAAATCTCGTAATGAAAAACTATCCGCTCAGTGTAGTAACCTTTGTTATGCTCCAGCCAGGAATTTTTAAAGTCGTAATAAAAGGCGAAGTTTCCGCCGTCCACGAAGAAAATGCCTGGGCATTAACCAGACTTTCCGCAATTGTCGCCAAAGCAGGACTTACAGAACAATCTTCAACCAGAAACATAAAAATAACAAACCAGAATGGCAAATCAAAAATCTGTGATTTATTTAAAGCAAGACGCAACGGCGATTTTTCGCAGGATCCATATTTGCGTCCAGGCGACACAATCGAATTTTTCAGGCGCAACCGCAAAGTTTCAATCTCCGGCTCAGTAGAACGCGAAGGCACTTATGAACTTTTGGCAGACGAAAATCTTAGCGATTTAATCAGCTCCTATGCTCACGGCACAACCAAAACCGCAAATCTCACAAAAATCCGCCTTATCCGCGTAAGCGAAAAAGACGAAAAAATCCAGAAAATCACATACCTTACAAAATCCGACATAGATAAAAATTATATTCTCAACGACAAAGACTCTGTCTATATTTATGATTGGCACGAAGAACAACCGTTTATCGAGTTAAAGGGAATTATCAAAAATCCGCAAACCGGCGCAACCACAAATGACGCTTACAATGCCGCTTCTTACAATATATATAGAACAAAAATTCAATTTTTTGCCGACGAAAACTATTCTTCGTTAATTTACCGAATTCGAGATTTATTTACTGTTTTTTCAGATTTAAAAAATGCATACGTCCAGCGCGAAGACCAGAAAATCGCAATCGAAGCGCAAAAAATACTGGACGAGCCTCAGTTTATAAGTCCATATTTAGTTCAAAAAGGCGACGAACTGGTTATTCCGTACAAGAAGATGTTTGACGACAATTCCTCAGGTCTTGATTTTTAGAATTTACAACTTCTTAAAGTTTTGCCTCAAAACCTAAAATTCTTTCAGAATTTTTGCAGAATTTTCATTTATAGTTTTGGCGATTTTTTCTATTTTAAGCCCAAGAACTTCTGCAATATCTTTGTAAATTCTCTCTATTAAAAAAATCGAGCTGTCAGTTCCGCCAAGCCACTTTTCAGAATCAGGATTGTCGGTTTCTGCCAAAATCAAATTCAGTGGAGTTTGCTCCAAAAGTTTTTGAATATGCTTTGAGCGTATAGTTTCGCAACCAAAAGTCTGCATATAATTTCGACCGACAAATTCCTTATAGATTTCTTCCGGTCCGTCATACCAATGAATAATCGGCTTTGCAAAAGGATATTCCTCCAAAATTCTACAGATTTTTTCTTCGGCGTCCTTTGTATGAATCACGCAATATTTTTTTTCCTGATTGCAGTGTTCAAGAAAAAATCTCAAAACTTCTTCCTGTGCCACAGGCGACGCTTCTTTATACCAGCAAAAATCCATTCCGATCTCGCCAATAATATGAGATTCTTTTAAAAATTTCTCGTATTCACAAAGCTTTTCTTTTTCTAAAAGCACTTTTTCCGGATGAATTCCCAAGGTTGCAATTATATCTGCCTCAAACCCCAAGGCTTTAGCTTTTTGAGCAATCCGGCAATTTTTTTTATAAGAATCAAGATTTACAGAAGCCGCAACAATTGTTCCGCAAAAAGAAGAAAGCTGTTCAAAAAGTTCATTTTGGTTTTTGTATAAATCCAGGTGCGTATGAAAATCAACAAACTGCATAAAATCAATTAAAATAGCGTTTTTGTAAAGTTTTTTTCAAGTTGATACAATTTTATGTGCAATTTTGCGCGGAAATTTTTTCTATAAAAAAGGCCGGCAGTTTTTAAAACCACCAGCCTCGTTTTAACCTTATTTACCGGTTATTTTTATTGTTTTTTTATTTTAAAGGAGCTGGATACTGAACATCGGCAGCAGCTTCTTCAAATGGCCATACAGTTGCCCATTCTCCGTTCTGAATCTGGGCAATAGCAACTGTTGCAGGAATGTTATTGTGATGATGTTTTACACCGTCGATAACTTCATCTCCAAACTGAATTTCATTGTATGGAAGAATAATTTTTGGACCATTCGGGAACTGTCCTACAATGTGCATTTTTGCGAGAGCATCGCGAACTTTTGTTCCGTCGGTTGAACCAGCCTGTTCAAATGCAGTTTTCAAAATCCAGATTGCAGTAAATGATTCGGCAGAGTGTCCGTTCATATCTACGCCATATTTTGCCTTGAATTTATCATTGATTTCTTTTCCTTTAGGGAAGTCAGCAGAAAATTCAACTACAGAAGCGATTCCGTTTGAAATTCCAGGAGTTGCAGGAATAAATGAAGGGTCAGCAAATCCGTTTGCCTTTGCAACAATTACAGGTGGATGAGCGTTCTGTTCTGTAAGTGTTTTTGCAAAGAGGATTGCGTCTGCAATGTAAGATTCACAAAGAACTGCATCTGGTTTAGCGTTGCGGATTTTCAAAACTTCAGATGTCAAATCTGTTGTTCCGCTTGAATACTGAACTTCTGCTACAATGTTAAATCCGTATTTTGGAGCGAGAATTCTTGAACAACGGATAAGTTCCTGTCCAATATTTGAGTTATCTGCAAAAATTGCAATGTTCTTCATAGGAACGCCTTTTTTGTCTTCCAAATCTTTAAGGTAAAGATACTGGTCTTCTACATAGTCTGTGTTTGTAGGACACATACGGAAGAAATATTCGAGTCCCTGGCTAGAAAGGTTGTCTACTGTCGAAATTGCAGTAAGTTCTGGAATTTTATACTGTTCACAAACCTGAGCCGCAATTGCTGTAATTGTTGACTGGTGGCAACCGAGAATTGCATTAACTTTATCCTGAGTTACAAGGCGTTCAGCAACAGAACGACCAACTTTTGGGTCACCCTGAGTATCGCCGCGAACGATTTCGATTTTGCGTCCATTTACACCGCCCTGGGCGTTAATCATATCAACAGCAAAATCAACACCGCGCATAATATTGTTTCCAATTGCCGCCTTATCTCCAGAAAGTGCGTACATTGCACCAATTTTAATTGTCTGTGCTTCAGCGGATTTTTTTTCACAACCAACTGTAAACACAGCCGCCGCAACAAGAGCAGCTCCTGTCAAAACTTTTGTAATTTTCTTCATAAATGAGTCCTCCTTATTCAACTCGTTTACAATATTCTTATGTTAAAGGTTTTTAACCTTAAATGCCAAGATATGCTTTTTTTACGTGCTCATTTTTTTCGAGTTCTTCCGCCGTCTGTTCCAAAACGACATGACCGTTTTCGATTACATAACCGTAATCAGAAACAGCAAGCGCTTTTGTAATATCCTGCTCAACAAGCAAAATACCGATATTTTTTTCTCTGGCAAGATGAACTGCAATTTCCAGAATATCATCAACAATATTCGGAGCAAGACCAAGCGACGGCTCGTCCAAAATCAAAAGCTTTGGAAGACCGGCCAACGCGCGCGCAACTGCAACCATCTGCTGTTCACCACCAGAAAGAGTTCCTGTAATCTGCTTGCGGCGTTCCTTTAATTTTGGAAACGCTTCGTAAACAAATTCCTCAGTTTCGGCAAATTTTGCCTTTGCTTCCTTGCTATATGCGCCCATTTCCAGATTTTCGTAAACCGTCATTCCGGTAAAAAGCTGCCTTCCTTCCGGAACCTGAATAATTCCCTGATCCAGAATAAAACGGCTCGAACGGTCTGCAAGCTCTTCTCCGTTAAAAATAACAGAACCGCTGCTTGCCTTTACCATTCCGGTAATTGTGCGGACAGTCGTTGTCTTTCCAGCACCATTTGAACCAAGAACAGCAACAACCTGACCGTCCTTTACTTCAAGAGAAATGTTCCACAAAACCTGAACTTTACCATATCCGGCACAAAGATTATTAACTTTAAGCATAAACTATTTTCCCTTTTTTCCAAGATAAACTTCAATTACATACGGATCATTCATTACCTGCAAAGGCGTACCTTCGGCAATTTTTTCTCCATGGTGCAAAACAATAACTTTTTCGCAAAGATTTACGACAGCTTTCATAATATGCTCGATTAAAAACACAGTTATTCCGCTTTCGTTAATTTTGTGAATCAGCTCAATCGCCTGATCAGTTTCGGCAGGGTTCAAACCGGCCATAACCTCGTCCAAAAAAAGCATTTCCGGTCTTGTTGCCAGGGCACGCGCCATTTCCAGGCGTTTTTGGTCTGGAGTTCCCATTTCTCCGGCGATTGCATTGCGTTTAGAATAAAGACCTGTAAATTCCAAGACTTCCTCCGCAATATCTTTAGCTTCCGCCAAATTTTTTGCCTTGTTTTTTCCAAAAAAAGCGCTCGGCACAATGTTGTCCAAAACAGAAAGCGTCGAAAGCGGCTTCATAATCTGGAAAGTTCTTGCAATTCCCATATCCGTATATTTAAAAGGTTTGCAATCGGTAATATCCTGCCCTTTATAAAAAATATGTCCTTCTGACGGCGGATAGTATCCGCAAATCATATTAAAAGTTGTTGATTTTCCGGCGCCGTTCGGGCCAATCATTCCAGTAATTTTGCCTTTTTCGATTTCGAGGGAAAGATCATTTACTGCACGAAGACCACGGAAGTTTTTTGAAATATGTTCTACCTTAATAATTGGTGTATCGCTCATTTGCTACTCCTTAGAAGTGATAAAACGCACAAACGCACTTTTATCACACTTCCTCCCCTGCTTTTTTTCCAAAAATCTTAACATCTATCCATTCTTTTATTCTGCTCTTTGAATACCAGCCCAAAATTCCAACCGGTCTAAAGCGAATAATACAAAGCAAGGTGATTGCATAAAGAATAAGGTTGATTCCCGGCAAAATACCGCCAAATTTATTTCTGAGCCATTCACTCAAAGTAAGAAGAATAATTCCACCAACAAGCGGACCTTCAACAAAAGCAGCGCCGCCGATTACAGCAGGAAGAATAAATTCTGTAGAAAAAGACTGAAGCATAAGGTCGCAGTCAATATAACGGTTGTAATTTGCATAAAAACAGCCAACCATTGCGGCAATCATAGCGGAAATTACAAGCGCAATAACCTTATATTTCATTGGATTTATACCGATTGCATTTGCAACATCCTCATCTTCGCGGATAGTTTTTAAGGCAAAACCAAGCTTGCTTCTGTTGATTTTTTTCATAATCAGATAAACGCCTATCACCATAATCAAGGCAATGTAATAATAAGGCGTTTTTGAATGAAATCTAAACTGCGCAAAAGAAGACTCGCCGTACGGAAGCGGAATACCCATTGCTTTTCCGGCAAACTCCCAGTTAAGCATAAACTGGCGGATTGTTTCGCCAAACGCAATCGAAACCAAAGTAAAATACGGACCGCGGAGCAAAAAGCACGGATAAAAAACAATACCAGCAATTAAACCGACAAAAATCATTGCAATAGGAATTGCAACCCACGGATTCATACCGCTTTTCGTCATAAACAGACAGGCAACATAAGCGCCAAGACCCATATAAGCGGCGTGTCCAAGAGAATTTTGGCCAGTCATACCGCCGAGCAAATTCCACGCCAGCGACATTGTTGTAGTATAGAAAATAACTATAAAAATATTTACAAGATACGGATTACGAGCAAAGACAATCGGCAGCAAAATCAAAACCAGCATAAAAACACCAAGCAAGGCCGCCCGTCTTTTTTTATAAGTAGTCGTCAAATCAAACATATTATCTGTCCCCCAAAAAATCAAAATTAAACCAGCAAAAAACTATCGTCGTCTTAAAAGAATAATCTGGCGAACAACAAGAATAATTATGAACGCAACAAACACGGTCAAATCGCGGTAAGTCGGTCCAATAATAAGACTGCTCATTGTTTCCATAAGCCCAAGACAGATACCGGCAATGCACGCGCCTTGAATCGAACCAAAACCGCCTACAACAACAACAATCAACGCCTTAAAACTAAACTGGCCGCCAACCGTCGGATTTATTACATAGAACAAAGTAAGCAAGTCTCCGGCAATTCCGGCAAGCGCGCAGCCAAGACCGTAAGTAAAGATGTAGATTTTTTTAACAGGAATACCAACAACTTCCGCGCCAACCGAGTTCTGCGAAACAGCGCGAATCATTTTTCCCATTGTCGAATGTTTAAGGAAAACAAAAAGACCGACAGTAATTACAATCAGCGCGCACAAGCTAACAAGCTTAGGAAGAAGAATCGAAACCGGTCCAAGATGAATTGTAATTCCCGAATAAGGAGTAACAATAGTCCGGTTAAGCGAAGAAAAAATTACAAGAGCAACATTCTGGTACAAAAGACCAAGACCAACCGTCAAAAACAGCAGGTTTGTAAAACTATGCGTGCCGAGCGACGGCGTAATAAGAAAGTGCTGAACCAAAGCGCCAATGCCAAAAGTACAAAGGGCAACAAGCGGAAGCGCAGCATACGGATCAATACCAAGCTGCGAAAAAACAAAGGTCAGATACATACCGACCATCAGCATTTCACCATGACAGAAGTTGATGATTTTCATAACACCAAAAATAACGTTCTGTCCCATACCCATCAGTGAATAAAACCCACCTATCAGAATTCCATTTACCAAAGCCTGAAGAAAAATACTCATAAGATGAACCTCGCGTTACTTTTAAAAGCCTAACATTCATCTTGCCAAAGTCAAACTAAAAAACAGTTATAAAACCAGCCGTTATAAAAACGTTTGTTATAAGATTTTAAGGAGCGCAAAAAGCCCGCAAACCGGCCAACCGCCACTTGCTAGCGCGCGGTGCTAACGCACAGCCTGCGGCTTGGCTAATGTCCGGGCTAAAATTTACTGAAAAAACCTAAGTATTCCCGCTTTTGCAGAGCAATTTTTTTAATTTCTTTAAACGGAAAAATTCCGCACGGCAAACCGGCGTTATTTCTACAAACGGAAAAATTCCGCACGGCAAACTGGCATAATTTCTGCAAACGGAATTATTCCGCAAGCTGAATCTGCTTATTTTCTTGTCGCGGAAAAATTCCGCAGCCTGCCAGAGCTTAA
>NZ_FUXC01000019.1 GCF_900167025.1 Treponema berlinense
CTTTTGTCGTGATATTGTTTTTCTCAGCGATTTGTTTTACTTCGCTGACAGTGTGGGGGCTGACATGTCGACTGGAACAGATTTGCCTTCGTGACATGCCACTTTCAATTAGCTCAAGAATGAGCTTCGGATTGATTTTGGCCATAAGCAGGCCTCCTTAAAATAAGATTTGAACTTTTATCAAGTTCATAAAAATCTTACTTAAGGTGTTATATTTTAGAAATATTTAATTGGTGCTCTTATTGATATTGGTGGTGCTCAGATGAATATTGATGGTTCATTTTCTGTGAAATAATCAGTAGAACTGAACCGAATCTTCAAATCCTTCCTCAAGGCATTCCACTGCTTTAGGAAATGATTTTTCATATTCCTCGCAGAAATCATCTTTCATCGCCCTTGCAGATTTTTCATCAGGGGCTTTCCAGATAAGCTTCAACTTCGCGGCAACTTTCTCCTTATCTTTCTGCGGAACATATGCAAGAATATTCCGCATGAAATGAACCTTGCATCTCTGCCATGTAGTTCCAGGTAAGGTGTTGCGTATCGCGGCCTGAAGTCCGCCAGCTGCAGGAAATCTACACAAAACAAATTGCCAACTGCGACGAACTAAAACAAAGTTTGTTACAGAAAGCTTTTAGTGGAGATTTATAAAGAATAACATGTTATACTTGTAAGTAACATGAAAAATGGAGGAAAAAAATAATTGACGACCTGAAGGTTTTGTTATATATTATTATTAACAGAACCCGCCAAGGTTAATGGTTTTTACCATCCTCAAATCGGTGGGTCATATTTTTTTAAAGTACGATGGCAAAAATTGCATATACAAATCCAGCAACAACAATTCCCCAGCAAATAACTAAATTGCAAAATAAAGGACTAACAATTTCAGATATTTCTTATGCAAGCAATGTTCTTACTAGTATAAATTATTATCGTCTAAGTGGCTATTGGTTATATTATGAAACTTCAAGAGACGTTATCAGACCTGGCACAACATTTGAACAGGTTATGGATATGTATTATTTCGATAGAGATTTACGTTCTTTAATTTTTGAAGGAATTAGCAGATTCGAGGTTACTCTTCGAACAAGATGGGCTTACGAAACTGGTATAAAATATGGGCCCCAAAAATTCTATTACAAAAATTATTGTAAAGATGAGACAGAAAGACTTGCAAATATAAAAACAACAAAACATGAGGTTGATCGTTCAAAAGAAGCATTTATTAAGCATAATGTTACTAAATATACTGGAAAGCTTCCTGCTGCATGGATATCTTGTGAAGTGATGTCTTTTGGAAATCTTTCTTGCTGGTATACAAATCTAAAAGAAGTTCCTTCATCAAATCCGACTTCGCCTGGTAATGCAAAAGATGCTATTGCTTCTTTTTTTAAAGTGGATGCACATCTTCTTGAATCATGGATTCATAGTCTTGCTGTATTACGGAATCAATGTGCACATCAGGCAAGAATTGTAAATAAAAAACTCACAATTATTCCTAAAAAGCCAAAATCAAATAAAAATCCAATCAAGAATCTTTGGTCGTCACAATCAAATTGTTATTATAATCTGATTTTAGTTTTAATTTTCCTAAATCAGAATATTACATCTCCTTCACATTGGGTAACAGAAATAAAAGATTTCTTGAAGAGAAACAAAACGAAATGTATTGATTTTCTAGGTTTTTCCAATGATTGGGAAAAAGATTCTTTTTGGGCTTAATAAAATAAATTACTATTAGAAACAATCCCTCTTATAAAAAAATCGAAGGAGAGTTAAGTAATTGACACCATCATCATTAGCGGAGCATAAATACGAAAAAGGTGTATATAAAACGCCAATGAATTCAATTCCTTTCATGACTCCCATGGAGAAAAATGAAACTTTTGGACTGTCAACAACTTTTTAATTTTTATTTGACATCAATATGATAATATACTATATTTATATATGCATAGTCTTAACTATGGTTGAACAGGCTGGTAATGAAAAGACCTCCCAATATAGGGGAAGCGTCCAGATTACACAGCCTTTTGTTTTTTAGGAGTGCTAAATAAAGAATTTTAATTTTGCAAAATCTCCAACATTTATATGGATGAATAACTTTTTGAACAATTTAAAACAGAGACGAAAAGTTGCATTAAGAATGTGATTCTTTGCTGATGAAGAAATGAATTATGTTTTTTCTGCAGAAACTATCACAAAGAGCCAGGCAATTGGTATGATGCATAAGAAATATCGAGAAGCTATTTTGCGTCGTCCTAATGCTTCAAAAGATAGATTTTCTGAAACTTTATATGAAATCAAAATTGATTAGGTTCTGATGAAGCAAAAGAAAAGCTTCTTAATTCCGAAACCTATAGAATATTAATGGAAAGTAACTCTGGGCTTTTTCTTGAAACGGACTCTTATTTGAATAATGTACTAGATATTGAGTTTGAGAAAGATAAAGAAGCTTTATATGACTATATCAGCTGCAACTGATTGTCCTTTTTTCTCAAACCGTGCTTTTTTTATTTGACGAAATAAGTAAGTTATAATTATAATATAATTATGGAAATAAAATTTGATTGGGATCCAGAAAAAGCAGAAATAAATCTTAAGAAACATAATGTTTCTTTTTAAGAAGCAAAAACTGTTTTTTATGATCCAAATGCAAAATTAATTGCAGATCCAGACCATTCGGAAGAAGAGGATAGATTTATTATTTTAGGCATTAGTAATAATTCTAAAGTGCTGGTTGTTTGTCATTGCTATCGGGAAAATGATGAAGTAATCAGAATCATTTCAGCTCGAAAAGCAACTACAAACGAAAAGAAACAGTATGGAGAAAATTAAAATGAGAGAAGAATACGATTTTTCAAATGCAGTAAAAAATCCTTATGTTGGAAAACTCAAGCAGCAAATTACAATCCGTCTCGATGAACAGGTAATTGATTATTTCAAAAAAATGTCAGAAGAAACAGGAATGCCATATCAGAATATTATTAATTATTATCTTCTTGACTGTGTAAAAGAAAAGAAACATATGGAAGTGGCATTTGCAAAGTAGAAACACATAACAATTTTCAAAGCCGACAGCGGGTTGTCATGGAAATAATCAAATAGCTATGAACTATATACTCAATTATCAGAGCCTCTAAACTTGATAAAAGTTTATTTGGTTTTTAAAAAGGAAAATAACTAAGCAGGACAACATTTTACCATTGATTTGTCGTACTGCGCCTTTGTTTGAAACTGATATTAGTGTAAACGGAGGAGTATCAGAAGATAAAAGTCATATACAGAGAAAAGAAAAAGGTTGAAAAATAGTAAACTCTAAAGTATACTACTCTAAAGTTTACATTTTCAAATGGAGTAAATATGTTTAAAGGCCGAAAAAAGGAACTTGAATTATTAGAAGACTTATATGATTCAAAACAATTTGAATTTCTCGTTCTTTATGGCCGTAGGCGTGTCGGAAAGACAGAACTCCTCAAAGAATTCACTAAAAATAAAAAACCGTTGTTCTTTTCAGCACAGGAAAAGAATGATTCATTAAATCTTCTTGATTTTTCAAAAACTGTGCAAACATATTTTGATAATGATTTTTTTGGTGAGTTTTCAGATTGGGAAACAGCATTAAAATATGTTACATCAAAAGCAACTGAAGACAGACTTGTTATTGTAATTGATGAATTTCCATACATTGCTAGTGAGAATAAATCAATAAAGAGCATTTTTCAGCACACAATAGATCATCAGTGGAAAGAGAAAAATATATTCCTTGTTCTTTGTGGTTCCTCTGTAAGTTTTATGGAAGGTGAAGTTCTAGGTTCAAAAAGTCCACTTTATGGGCGTTCAACAGCACATCTTGAACTTAAGGCATTTGATTATTTTGATTCGGCATTGTTTTTTCCTGAATATTCAAATGAAGAAAAACTGATGGCCTATGGAATCTTAGGTGGCATTCCATGTTATTTGCAGGCTTTTGATTCAGAAAAACCAATCGAAAAAAACATTGCAAGGGAAATACTAAGAGAAGGAAGATTTCTTAAGGATGAACCAATTTATTTTCTTAAACAGGAATTACGGGAACCAGCAATTTACAACAGTATTTTTGAAGCGATTGCTGGAGGTGCTTCAAGAGTAAATGAAATTGCCACGAAAATACATGAGGACACACAAAAATGTTCAAAGTATCTTGGAATCCTTCAGACAATCAGTCTTATAAAAAAGGCAGTTCCTTGTGGTGAGGATGAAGCTTCCAGAAAAACAATCTATAAAATTGCAGATAATTATTTTTCTTTCTGGTATCACTTTTTATTTGAGAAGAAAAGCTTCTATGAAATTCTTGGGTCTGAAGAATCCGCAAAGGAAATAATGGACCCACAGAGTTTCTTTTCTTATTTTGGATTTGTTTTTGAAACAATCTGTCTTGAATATATGATACGTATGGCAAAGAACAGAAAGTTGCCTTTTATTCCATCAAAATATGGAAAATGGTGGGGAAATAATCCTGCAAGAAAATGTCAGGACGATATAGATGTTCTTTTAATTGATGATAAAAATGAAAAGTATATTTTCTGTGAATGTAAGTTCAAAGGTGAATCCTTTGGAAAATCCGAAATGGAAGATATGCTTTCAAGAAAGTCAATTTTTGCACATGCAAAGGAAACATATTTCTATGCCTTCAGTAAAAGCGGATTTTCAGATTATGTAAAGGAAAATGCATCATCAAATAACATTACTCTTGTAACGGTTGATGACTTATTCGAGTTCGGAGAATTATAAAAATGTTCCAAAAAGAGGTTGCATAATTTGTGAAAAAAATCACAACTGTCATTCCCGAACTTGATGGGGGAATCATTTTTTTAAAGCAAACTTTTCAGAACTCGTAATTGTGTTTTTTCATCAGAAAAACCAATGTTTCTGTAGAAGTTGTGGGCTTGTGTTCTGGTGCTCCCAGAATTTAGACGAATTAATTTTTTTTTTAGATTTTGCCCATTCTTCAACTTTTGCCATAAGAGATTTACCAATTCATTTTTTGAAATGTCATTAATTGATTTTGCATCCTCTTTTGATGCTATGCGAATACTTGTTTCTTGTAAAATATCGTTCTTTAATTTTGTAAACCGCAAGTTGTTTCAACAACTGAGGATTTACAAAAACGTTAGCGCAAGCGAACACGTAAATAAATAGAGTTTTTACAAAAAAACTCGAGACTTAAAATAGATGGCGAAATTTTAGCCATCTATTTTAAACGTTCATTTTTCAAGTTTATAATTTCATTTTTGTCAGTGCAAGAAAAAGATTGACAAAAGATATATTGTCGAGTATATTCGACAATATAATAATGTATTTGTCTAGTATACTCGACAGTAAAACAGAGGCATTTATGAATCATGATATTCTAAAAGAAGTTATTTTTGATCAACATGAAATAATAAAAAAAACAAAAATTGTTCCTCGTGATTATGATTTTGATCTAAATGCAAATTATGTTCTTATTGGATTACGTCGAGCTGGAAAATCAACATTGCTATATAAAATTGTAAAAGATCTTGTTGAAAAAGGAATTGAATGGAATCAGATTATTTACATAAATTTTGAAGATGAACGTCTTGCAGAATTTTCTCTAAATGATTTTAATGATTTACTTTCTGTGCAAGCAGAATTGACTGATAAAACAGGATATTTCTTTTTGGATGAAATTCAGAATATTGAAGGCTGGGAAAAATTTGCCCGCCGTATGGCAGATTCCAAAGAGCACACGTTTATTACAGGAAGCAACGCAAAAATGCTTTCCCAAGAAATTGAAAATCGTTTGGGTGGAAGATATTTTACAAAATATATTACACCATATAATTTTACAGAATTTCTTACAGCAAAACAAATTGATTTTTCTGATAAATCAATTTTTGGTACAAAAGAAAGTGGAAAAATCAAAAGGGAATTTTCTGAATATTTTTATTTTGGAGGATTTCCAGAAACTTTGAATTATCAAAATAAGCGAGAATATGTTTCCAGCATATATCAAAAAGTTTTATTAGGAGATATTGCTGCCAGGAATAGTATAAGAAATCCTAATGGATTGCAAATTTTGATAAAAAAAATTGCAGAATCTGTGAAAGATGAAATTTCTTATTCAAAATTACATAACATACTTAAAACAATTGGTGTAAAAATAAGCAAAGATATTGTTATAGATTATATTGGTTATGCAAAACAATCTTTTTTGATTTTTACAATTAAAAATTATTTTTCAAAATTTGTAGAAAAAGAAACTACGCCAAAATACTATTTTAACGACAATGGCTTATTAAATCTGTTTTTTAATAAAGAAGAACCTCGTTTGTTAGAAAATCTTGTAGCAATAAATTTGTGGAACAATTATAAAAGCAACGTTTATTATTTAAAATCTCAAAACTTAGATGTGGACTTTTTTATAGAAGAAACTGGCACTGCAATTCAAGTAGCATATTCCATTACAAATATTTCTGATGACAGAGAAACAAAATCTCTTGTAGAAGCTGCAAAAACTCTAAAAGAAGCAAAGGAATTTGTAATACTCACCTACGAAGAAGAAAAGGAACTAAATATCGACGGTGTAAAAATCCAAGTGATTCCAGTTTGGAAATGGCTGTTGAAAATTTAGAATTCATAATTATTATGCTCTACTTTTTTTATGAAATTACTTTACGGAACAAAAAATCTTGCGGTAGACAAAAATGTTGTAGAAAATGGATTTGCAAAATTCTTTAGAGATGTGTTAAAAATATAGAAAATGGCTTTCTTGCGAGCTTACATGCGTGAGGGGGCGTTGCGGAAAGACCGCAGCACCGAAAGGTGCGAGGACTTGTAGCAAGCACCCGACGGTTTTAAGCAAAGCTTAAAACCGGCACGCCCAAAAATATACTAAATGGAGAAATTATAAAAAAAGTAATTGTAATGTTGGCTGACGGATTTGAAGAAGATTCTTCCGCCGTCGAATCGGAGTGTAACTTCAGTTTCGAAGGAAACAGGAGTTGCTGTAGTAACAATAAACAACTGGCTAGCCAAGCTAAATCAATTTATTTCATGCTAGTGAGAAATATGACATTTATATAACTGGTTCAAATGCCTTTTTACTCTCAAGCGATTTAGCGCCCCTTTTTACAGGCCGCGTTTTTCAAATAAAAGTATTCCCTTTTTCATTCTTAGAATATCAGAAATATTTTAAAAATGCTGATCCTGAAAATGCTTTTGATTCTTATGTTAAAGAAGGCGGAATGTCAGGTTCATTTGTCTATAAATCTACAGAAGAAAAATATGCTTATATCAAAGATGTTTTTGATACACTTATTACACGTGATATTGTTCAAAAGTATAAAATCAAAAATGAAGTTTTGTTGAATAAGTTAAACGACTTTATGCTGGACAATATTTCTTCAGAAGTTTCTGTTCGTAAAATTGCCGATACTCTTACAAGTAATCAGGAAAAAACAAATGACAAAACTATAGGCTCATATCTGAATTATCTTTGCAATGCCTTTGCTTTTTATAAAGTCCGCCGTTATGACATTCGCGGAAAAAAGTATCTTGCCAGCCAGGATAAATATTATCTTGCCGACCATTCTTTCCGCTATGCAATTCTTGGAACTAAAAACATGGATTATGGCAGAGTTTATGAAAACATGGTTTGTATAGAATTGCTGCGCAGGGGCTACGAAGTTTACACCGGAGTTTTATATAAAAAAGAAATTGATTTTGTTGCAATAAAGCAGAGTGAGAAAATCTACATTCAAGTGAGTGATGATATTTCTTTACCAGAAACTCTTGAACGGGAAGTAACTCCTTTATTGAGCATAAAAGACGCTTACCCTAAAGTTTTAATTGCGCGAACAAGACACGAAAAATATTTATACGAAGGAATAAGTATAATAAATCTGGCTGATTTTCTTTTAGGAAAAGAATAGGCATCTGGAGGTTAGGAATGACTGAAGATTTTGCTCTGGTCTGGAAAAGAATTTGCGATAATCAAGGAAATAAGTTTCTAACTATTCGTAAAGAATCATTTGAATATAAAATTGAAGACGAATGTTTTATTCCTCTTAGGCCCAATAAAACTCCACATAATATTACAAAACAACACGTACTAGAAGCATATAAACAATGGCCAGTAAAAGGGCCATGGTCATTTTCTGATAATATTATGGCACCTTCATATTTATGGGGCGTATTTAATGATAATCGAATTATAAGTAAGGAAGATAAATAATGGAAACAATACATATTCTTCAAAAAACTTATGAACTTTTATATGTAGCTCTTATACCTCTTCTTAATTACTTATCTGATCGATTACCAGCTATTTCTTCTACATGGAAAAGAGATTGTGTAGAACGAGTCTTGAATGAAAGAAATAGTCGAGATTTTTCTGAGTTGGATATCTATTATTTAATTCTTATCCTACAAGATAAAGAAAACCAATCAAGAATTCTGGAAATGTTTCCTCAGGATAGATTGATTTATGAAGATAATTCAAAATTATTCCTGAATATCAAAGATTTACGCTGTGATATAATGCACCCAAGCTTTGTAAATTATACTTTTGAAGATTTTGTTCGTTAGACAAACACGATAGAATCATTTATTCATGTTTTTAATTCTGAAAAATCGCTTTCTGATTATACCTTAGATTTGCATCAAAACGAAAAGAACAGATTACTTAATATTATAAAAAACAATGTTCTGCTTCCTGCTCTCTCTAGTAAAAATCTGTCACAAGAAATTAAAAATAGCGTGCAAAACACTATGGACAGACTTGAAAAACAGAAAAGTGCAGAAGGAATTATTTTATTTTTTACAGATGCTCTTCGTGGTAATCGCGGAAAAGAGATTGCAAAAGAACTAGAAAAAAACGGACTACAATCTTTTGAGACAATTAAGACAATAGTTTTACAAGAATATTATTCATAATTATTGGAGACAAATTTATGGCAAATTACATTACCGAAGATGACATTGAAGTTTCTCTTATAAATATTCTTAAAAGCGATGAGCTTGCGTATAACTTCATCCAGAATTGTGAGATGGGATTTTTGGTCATTTTCATCTGACTAAAATTGGCGATTTTCTCCCGACTCGTAATAGTTAAATTCGCCGGACGCTAACAAAACTTATGATGCTGCTTTCCGGAATTGATTTCTGGAGGGCACATGAAGAAATAAAATTTAATGCAGTTTTTTAATTTTTTCTTTTAAAAGTACTTTTTAAAATATTACTTGACAAATATTGACGGGGGGGGGTATCATTAATCCTAAAACTTTTAAAAAAACTATAAAAAGGAGGGTTTATTAATGAAAAAAAATAAACTTATTTTTTTGTTGTTGGGCTGTGTTATTTTATGGAGTTGTACACAACCAACAAATATTATTACACAAGATGACACGGTAATTAAACTTGATACCCCAAAAATTGAAGGTATAGCTTATCCTGGTGTCAACTATATTTATTGGAGCAATGTTCAAAATGCTTTCAATGGATATGATTTAAGAGTTTATCGTATAGATGATGGGAAAAATATTTTAATTGAATCTGAATCTAAACATTTCCCAAAGAATACTACTTATTACAAAGATACAAACATTTCTGATGGTGAAAAAAAGCGTTACGAAGTTGTGGCATCGGGTGATCAAAAAGGACGTGCGGTATTTTATTCAGAAAGTTCAGCTGGAGATGTAACATTGACTGGCATTGTTCCTTCTTTGAGTACAAAACCATTGGATTTTGAAGAGTATGAAAAAAATTACAACGCAGATGATATAACTAATAATAAATTATCTTCTTCAAATATTTCATTAGTAAAAGATGAAAAATTAGGTTTTTATAGAGTTTCTTTTCCTGTAAAGCCATATCTGAAATATAAAGTTTTTGCAGATTATGGAAATACTTATGAAATCTATGGTGTTCATGATGTTTTTGTAGGTGAATATTCAGACATTTCTGCTCCACTTAATTCAACTGCAACTATAAGTGGTGTCGCAGATCATAGTGGAACTTATAAAATAACAATCGAAGTTACTTCTGCCAATGGTAAATACATTGGTTTCAATGAAATAAAATCTTTTTCTACAATAGAATTTGAAACTCTTGAATTATTGGATGATACTTTTGAATACGAAATTTCATTCGACGAAAATAATAACCGACAGATAACATGGAATGCAAATAAATATAAAGATGGTTCTTATGTACCTACTTATGATTATTATTTCTACTATACAGAGTTTGGAAAGAAAGAATATAATTTATATCCAGGAAATGTATCTACTATTTCTGGTGGAATCACAAATACATCTCCAAAATATACAATGAAGTTTGTTTTCCCTGATGAAAGCAAAATGTATTCATTTATTGTGATTATCTCTAATGGATCTAAGATTAAATTCATGGGAGAAATGAACGGAGAAATTTATGAACAACAGATAGTTTCAGCAGACCTTAGTCTTGTAGGACGGTATGTAAGTGAAAATACAATTAAGCTTTCATGGAATCCTGCAAAATATACAAATGATTCAGTAGTGCCACTTTCACAATATACGGTTTATGCAAAAGAAAAGGGTGCAGATGACAGTGAATACAAACAAGTAGTAACTGAAATCAAATATACAAGAAATAATTCTGGTATCTATGCAGAAGTTGAAATTGTAAATAATAATGTTTCTTATGATTTCTTAGTATCTTACATGAATAACAATTTTATCTACCAAAGCAGAACAAGAGTTCCTGTTTATAACAAAGATACTGTTCAAATTTCAAATAACATCATTAATTTTAACTGGATCGCTGCAGACACTGATGAATTAGCAAACGATCTTGAAGTTATTGTTGCATTGGATGAAAATCAGGAACTTTCTTCTATTAGATACGAAACTTCATCAAATGAAGAAGAAGCAATATTGTTGGCTGAAAATGGAAAAGCATTAGAATTTGAAAAGGGATATACATATTATGTATTCACTTTAAAAAATGTTGGGGATACTACTAACTGTTATACAGCAATCGATGTTGTAGTTTCTGAAGAAGGAAAAATTGATAATTACGTTTCAAAGGCAATTAAATATAATGCAATAACTAATCCAGTAACAGTTAGTGATATCAAAATTAATTGTAATAATAATGATAACATGTTAGATGATGTTTCCTTCTATGTTTCTGCTAATAACATTAATCAGAAGATTACAATAAAATATGCAGTTTCACAGAGCCAATCTACAGCATTGAAATTACTTGAAACATCAAAAGTTGAAACTCTTGTGACTGATCTTTCAGGCTATAAATTCTATGAATTTGATGCAAATAAATATGCGGTTCTTAGAAATATTCCAACCGGAAATTATTTTGCAGTAAAAATTATAGTATCAGAAACTGGAAAATCAGATTATGAAATTGAGAAAGTTTCAAACAACTGTTCAGCTATAGGAGATAATGTGACTTCTCCTGCAACAATAAATGTTAGCTGGAAAGCTTTGGATTCTGAAGAATCAATTGCAAATGATTTGCATGCAATTATTGAAACAGAAATTAATCAGACAATCAGCGGTATTTCTTATGCAACTGCAACAAAAGAAGAGTATGCTGCAGATTCATCTATATTGAACAATCGCTTGAATTCAAAAGGTGCAATAAATGTTGAAATCTACAATATTTATGAGTTGTATAGAACAGAAGATAAAATAGTTTATGAATTTATCAAAAAAGATTTTGATATAGGAACATATTTAATCTTAAAAGTAACTACTTCAGAAAATGCAAAATTGGATTGCCAAGAAACAAAAGTTACAGAAAGTCCAGTAATAGAAAATATTGTTGAAATATTGGATACAGCACAACCTGTAATTTCTGATAATCTGAAATTCACATCAGCTAATTTTGATTCAAACTTTAATGATATTTATCTATCTGATATTGATTTCAGAATAGATGTTTCTCAGAAAATTGAATCAATTACTTATGTATATGCAGAAACTATAGAAAAAGCAAAAGAATTGCTGATTTCTACATCATCCGAAGTACAGAATGTGTGGATTCCTCAAGAATATTATCTGGAAACTTCTGTTCAGGATGGAGTCTCAAAACTTACAAAACTCTATAAGCCATGGGAAACAATTTGGAATGTGCCTGCTGGAAATTATGTAGTTCTTGCAGTTAAAGTTTCACAACCTGGTTATAACAGTGTAATCAAATATGTATATACAGAAGCATACTATAATGATGATGCAGGTTATAATGTTCCTGCAGTTGCTACACAAAGAGAGATTACAAGTCCTGTAGTATTTGAAGTAGATGATAATAAAAACTATGAGTATGTAAAACTTGTTTTGCAGGAAAATTATCCTTATGATTCACAAAGCAACTATGAATATACTTTGCAAAGAACACTTGAAAAATATTACCAGGAAGATAATCCTATTTGGGAAGATATAAGTCTTGATACAACAGTATATTATGGTAGTGGGTATGAATTCTATTATGCAGATATTCCTGTTGGCAGTAATGTTTACAGATTAACAAAAACAAGAATTGCTACTGGTGAATCTGTTGTACTCGATAGAAAAGTGGTTGTTTCTTATTATGTTGATGCTCCTGCAATTACAATTGGAAGTTACGAAAACGGAAATATTGTAATAAATTCAACAGAACTTATTGACAATCGTTACGACAGAATTGATAAATATGATTACAGTCTAGAATTAGTTTTGCCAAATGGTTTGGTAGAAAAAGAGAATTGTTCTTGGACAGTTGATTCTGAATATTTTGATGATAATTACACTCAATACAAATTGAATGCTACAATTACAGATTTTGATGCAATTATCAGTAAATACAACCTTTTTGATTTCTGGGGAAATCCTTTAAATATTAATGTACGACTAACAAAAACAAGAACTATTGATACAAACTATTATGATTCTGAATCTACAAATTTCTACGCTTCAAAAGGAATATCCGCTACAGTAGACAATTCCATTCCAACTTTAGAGTTAACTGCAACAGGAAATTATTTTGCTGCAACAAATGGTTTTGATTCATACACTTGGTATGTGAACGGAACTGAATATATTGCTGATGGTTTTAACGTAACAATTCCTGTATATAACTTTTCTTATGGTCAGAATACAGTAATGGTAGTTGCAAAAAAAGGAAATATTACAACATCAGCTTCTGTTGATTATATAAAAAATAGATAGAGTTGTTAAATCTTATCCCATTATTTGGGGTAAGATTTATGATTTGTTAATTAAGATTATGGGAAATAATATATGGTAAGAATAAAGGCAATATTAAAAAAAGCAATATTTATTGTGGCTGGAAGTATTATTTTGGCTTCTTGTCAGAATAATCTGGAAACTCAAGAAGCATATTTAACTTTTTCTGAAGTTGCTTCAAGAGCGGCAACTCAAGTAAATCCAAATTATACAATTTATGATTTTGAGCAGTTTACTTTAACTGGTTCAAATTCTAATTATGATAATTTGAAATTAGGTACATGGGATAATTACGATTCACTTTTACAAGCAAGTGTTAGTATTCCAGAACTGGGGTACTGGGATTTCACTTTAAAAGCAACAAAAAAAGGAACTGTTTTTTCAAGCATTGATTCAAAGAACATTGATGACGGAGCAAATTCAGTATTTTTTGAACTGTCTCCAGAAGAATACGGTAAAGAAGGAAATGGTAGTGTAAGAATAGGATTTAAGTTGCAGAATATTCCTTATGTTACAAATGGAAATAGTATTCAGATTGATTACGATGTTGCTTTCAAAGTAGTTAATATGCTAGGAAATTTCGAATTTGAGGCAGAAAAACCTGCAACTTTAATTTATGGAAAACCTAATACTTTTTCCCAACTGGTAGACGTTTTTGCTCTTTGGGAGGCTGAAAGCATACCTGCCGGAGACTATTTTGTTTATTTCTATGTAAATAAAGGTGACATAAAACATATTGTAAAAAAAGTTCTCTCAGTTACAGTTTCTCCAGATGTGCTTACTACAAACGAAGATAAATACAATTCTGAAACTTCTGATGAATACTTTACAATTACAGAAACTGCCATTTCAGATAATATGGGTGTTACAGAATGCTCTATTACTTATAACTTGAATGGTGGTTCATTTGATTCTATGCAAATAATACCTGACTCATATAATATTCTCTCTTCTACAGATACAGTATTACCTACACCAACAAAAGCAGGTTACAATTTCGGTGGCTGGTATACTTCACCATTCTATTATTATACAGAAGTCACTTCCATTCCTGCAGGAAGCTCACAGGATTATTCGCTTTATGCAAAGTGGGAGATTATAACTTATAACATTACCTACGAATTAAACGGTGGAACTATTTCAGAAAGTTATGCAACTACATACACTGTTAAAGATTCTATTACTTTGCCAACTCCTACAAAAGATGGATATGATTTTATAGGATGGGATGAAAACGCAACTATTTTTGCAGAAATTCCTACTGGTTCTACTGGAAACAGACAGTTTACAGCTGCGTGGGCAGAACAGGTTTATTCAATTACTTATAACTGGAATGAAGGAACAATGCCAGAAAGCTATGTAACAAAGTTTTCTGGAGAAGTAGAAGTTATTTTACCTACACCAACAAAAGCAGGTTACAATTTCGGTGGCTGGTATGCGTCAGAAACTTTTGAGTCATATAAAAAAGTTGAAACAATTCCTGTTGGATTCAAACAAGATTTAACTTTGTATGCGAAATGGAGTCCCATAATCCCTTGGGCTGTTTCAAGTACAGGTACTTATTATTTTGCACAGAATGGTGACACATGGATTTCAAATTGAAATAGTCAATAAAAGTGCAGTCCCAAATACCCCTTAAATTAAGCTGCTATTAACATAGCTGTTTTTGACAGCCTGTATTTAGTTGGAGGAAAACCTCCGTTTACAGTGCTGATTCTTACAGTGTTGTAGTAAGCAAAAATGTATCTCCAGACTTCTTTTTTTACTTCTTCGGCTGTCATTTTTGTCGTGTCCATCTGATAGATTTTTTCCTTTTTAAGGGTAGCGAAAAAACTTTCCATTCTGCAGTTGTCGTAGCACTTTCCGACATCGCTCATGCTCTGGACAATATGCAGCTGTCCAAGAACCTTCTTGTAAGCCTTGCTTGTGTACTGGC
>NZ_FUXC01000003.1:0-6968 GCF_900167025.1 Treponema berlinense
AGTCCTGCAATTGCCTGTGCTTTCCATTGGGAAATCTGATTCGGATGAATGCCATACTTTACTGCAATTTCCTGAATTGTAGATTCTTCTCGTAATGCTTCAAGTGTAACTTTTGCCTTGAAATCCTTGCTGAATGACTGTCGTTTCTTTGCCATGTGCTAACCGCCCTGTTTAATTTATCGGCTGTTTGCACCTTAAATCTGCTCCTTTTTCTGTATCGTTTTACGCACTCATTTTAGTTGTCAATGCACGCGTGGAGCGGAGCAAAGCAGCCGAGCAGGGCGGAATTTGCGGCGTTCACGATTGCGTCCGCGTTCAGAGTTGTGATGTCGCCTTGCCACAAAAAAATCCGTTTGTCCGCCGGAACATTTTTCAGCGTCGCAACATCGGTGATTCCGCGCTCTTTGTTGCGTTCGGTTAAATATTCGTCCTGAATTTTCAAGAATTCATCAGAAACCGGCCGCGGCGGACGCACATTCATCAGCGAGCGAAGCAAGTTTTTTTGCGCCTCTTCGTCATTTTGCGGCGGAAGTTCAATTTTTTTGTATTCGTCAGGCGAATCCGGCTCGTTCAGAAGAACTTTTATAAGCCATTCGCGTCGTTCACTTTGTGTCATGTCTGCCTCACTTACAAAATATATTCCAGCTGCCGCTCTTTTGTCTTAAGCCCCATTTTTTCGTAGAATTTTTCTGCCGAAGTATTTCCTGCCCAGACGTTCAGCGTTACCTCGTAGCAGCCAAGCCGTTTCGCCTCGCTTTTGACGTGCTCAAAAAGTTTTTCGCCGATGTGCCGGCCGCGGGTGTTTTTGTCAACGCACAAATCGTCAATAAAAAGCGACTTGAACTGAACCATGTTGTTTGAAAAAGGCTGCTCCCGGATCTGGCAAAAAGCGTACCCGACACAAAAGTCATTCTCGTCCGCGGCGACATAAATCGGCTTCAGGTCGTCCTTGAGCATTTCCGAAAGCTCCGCATCCGTGTACTTTGTCGTTCCCGGAATAAAAATGTCAGGCCGAATCTCCGCATGAATCTCCAGAACCTGTCCCAACAAATCAATAATTTTTGGAATGTCCTTTTCGTTCGCTCTTCGTATTGTCATTTTTTGCTCCTTTTTGAGTTTGTTCAGATTTTAAATTTCCGGGTGGCTTTTTGTCCGTTTTCTTACGCAAACTGCCAAAAATCGGGCTATCCGTGGTTCCGGCTTTCGCCTACATTCCTCCGCTACGCTCCGGAACGGCTGCGCCGCCACTCCTATCCCTGCCATACGTTTGCTTCATCTGCTTCGCAGTTGTATACGCAAAACTCAACCGCATATATTCAACTTTTTTATTATATCGAAAATATCGACTTTTATCAGAAACGTCAGGATTTTGTGTAATGAAAAACACGGATTTTATTTGTGCTTTTATTAGAGATTTTGTTTACCAAATTTGTGCTATGAAAAAAGGACTTAATTTATTTTGCTGAAAAATATCTGTAGGTTCTTAAAAAACAAAAAGGAAGCCGCAGCTCCCTTTTTTCAGTTTTTCTGTACACATTCCAAAGAATGTATAAGCATTTTGCGGAATCTTAAAGATTCCTTGTTAGCAGATTGACCAGAAAAATTAATCAGTAAAATTATTTTATAATAATAGAATATGATTTGTCAAATGATTTCTAACCAAATTTGCTATGCAAACATCGCACTGTCAAGCACGGCGACTTTTCTAATACTATAGTGCAATTAGTACAGTAATAAGGTGTTGATTAGTGCTCTAATAAGGAGGCATTTAGTGCAGTATTTAAATGGCAATTTACGAAGTACTACTATGATTTGCCTTTTTCCAAGCGTACTGGCGAAATAAGTGAATCATTGTTGAAACTTTTTTACTATACTTAAGATAAGAACTTTGAAAATCTGTAATTTTAAGCTATAAAATGTTCTCCTTTTATGAATTTTCCCCTTCGTACAAAAAGATTTTACTGACCGTACAAAAATAAAATGTTCTGCGTACAAAATGATTTTGCTGACCGTACAAAAGTAAAATACTGAGCATCGATAAAGATTTTACTGACTGTACAATAGCAAAACCCTGAGCATCGATAAAGATTTTACTGACTGTACAAAAGTAAAATACTGACCGTAGATAAAGATTTTACTTGATAGCCCAAGAACAAAAAATGTGCATTTTAAATTCCGGCATAAGTTTTTTGTGGTAAAATCTTAAAGTTTTGTACATTTTTTTATTCATTTCTCTAAAACTCGGCATTCGGTTTTTCTAAAATAATTGCCTCCATATTAATAAGCCGTGATATAATTTTAGCTGGAGATTATAATGAAATATCGTTTAGGGCTTGATTTAGGAACAAATTCGATTGGCTGGGCTGTTTATTCGCTTGATGAAGATAACGAGCCTGAAAAACTTGAAGACCTCGGAGCAAGAATATTTTCAGATGGACGGAATCCAAAGTCAAAAGAGCCGCTTGCTGTTGAAAGAAGGACTGCACGCGGACAACGCAGGATAATTTATAGAAGAAAACTCCGCAGAAGAGAAACTTTCCGGCTTTTACAAAAACAAGGTCTTCTTCCTCTTAAAAAAGATGAAGCCCAATCGTTAAAACTTATGAATCCTTACGAGCTTCGCATAAAAGCTCTTGATGAAAAACTGGAGCCGTTTGAGCTTGGACGTGTCCTTTTTAATCTTTCTGTGCGACGTGGATTTAAAAGCAACCGAAAAGACGGTTCACAGGAAGAAGCAAAAGAAAATTCAAAATCTGAAAAATTGACGCAGGCAGATAAATGCTCAAATCTTTCGGATGCAATAAAAAAATCAGGCTATAGAACTCTTGGAGAATTTCTTTGGAAAAACAAGGAATCTAATGGCGGAACTCGCTTTGCTCCAAACAGAATGGATTATTATCCTGTACGACAGCTTTATATAGAAGAATTTAGTTTTATACGTCAGAAACAAGAGCCGTTTTATCCTGATGTTGATTGGAATTCAATCTACAATGAAATTTTCTTTCAACGCCCGCTGAAGGTTCAGGAACACGGAAAGTGCCAGTATATGCCGGAAAAAGAAAGAACATTTAAGGCTATGCCGTGTGCGCAAAAAATACGCATTTTACAGGACGTTTTTAATCTAACTTTTATTGCAGAGGGAAAATCAAAAAAACTTCTTCCCGAATGGCAGGACGAAATTATAAAGCTTCTTGATTCAAAAGAAAAAGTAACTTTTAAGGATATCCGTAAAAAACTTGATTTTGATGATAATATCACTTTCAATCTTGAGTCAGAAACACGCGACTTTTTACAGGGAAATTCAACCGCTGTAAAACTACGCAGCAAAAATCGCTTTGGCGAAATTTGGGATTCTTTAAGTCTTAAAGAGCAGGATGATATTGTTGAATGTCTGATAACTGCGCAGGAAGATTCTGATGTTCAGAAAATGCTTGAGAAGTACGATTTGACTTCTGAGCAAAAGAATTTTATCACAAAACTTGTTCTTCCAAGCGGCACAACAAGTTTCTGCCGTGAATTTTCTGAAAATGTTGTGAATAAAATTGAAGAAAATTCAAAAATATTTGCAGATTCAGCTGAACGTACAGAACGCTGTCAAATTCACAATGTAATAAAAGAACTTGGTTATAATTATGCGAGTCAGACAGTTGAAAAATGCGAAGAGCTTCCTTATTACGGAAAAGTTCTTTCAGGTTCAACAATGGGAGCGAAGGCAAATCCTAAAAACGATGAGGAACGTTTTGGAAAAATAAGCAATCCGACTGTTCATATTGCGCTTAACCAGACCCGCGTTGTTGTAAACGCTCTTATTAAAGAATACGGAAAACCAACGCAGGTTGTAATAGAAGTAAGCCGGGATCTAAAAGCCAGTCGAGAAGCTAAAAATAAAATGCAGCAGAAAATTGCGGCAAACCAAAGGCAGAACGAGATTCTTAACAAGAAAATAAAGGACGCGAATTCTTCTATTCTATTTCCAAACCGAACTGACCGTCTAAAATACAAGCTCTGGGAAGAACTTGATCCGGAAAACGCGCTAAACAGAAGATGTGTTTATTGCGGAAAACTAATTTCGGGCGCAGATATTTTTAATGACAACACCGTTCAGATTGAGCATATTCTTCCTTTCGGACGCACTTTGTGGGATTCTGAGCACAACAAGACTATTGCCCATACAAAATGCAACGCATTCAAAGGCGAAAATACACCTTACGAGGCTTTCTTTAAAAATCCAGAAGGCTACAACTGGAAAGAAATTCTTGAAAGAGCTTCGCATTTAAAAGATCCTCAGAAAAGGCGGCTTTTTTCAGAAAATGCGATGGAAACTTTTGAAAAGGAAAGCGGATTTATTTCGCGCCAGCTTACGGACAACGCTTATCTTTCAAAAATGGCTTTGAAATATTTGAAGTGCGTTGTTGAAAAAGATTCCAATGTCTGGGCTGTTAGCGGCGGAATGACAAAACTTTTGCGCGATAAATGGGAACTAGATTCAATCTTGAAAAGAAAAATCGGAGAAAATGAAATTTTTCATTTTGAACTGAAAGATGAGCAGATTGGAACTTACAAAAAGAACCGGTATGACCATCGCCATCATGCTCTTGATGCAAGCGTAATCGCATTGATTGACCGCTCAATGGTTCAGCAAATTTCGCGTCTTAATCAGATTGGAAAGAAAAACAGAATTGAAGTTCCGCAGATGCCTGTTATAAGAACAGACCTAATAGAAAAGACAAAAAATATTGTCGTAAGTTTTAAGCCTGACCACGGCGCTCAAGGCAAGCTTTCTAAAGAAACTCTGCTTGGAAAAATAAAAATGGCAGAGCAGGTTGCAATCTCAAAGATTCGGGAAGAAGATATTGCTTTCATAAAGAATGAGAAAGTCCGTTCAGAGTTTGAAAAAAAACTTGCAGAACTTAAGGATATTAAAAAAGTTCAAAAGGAGCTTAAGGAACTTTATCCTGTTGTTTGGGTTTTTAAGGAATATTACGTTTGCAAGGAAAATATTCTAGGGCTAAAAGAAAAGGATTTTGATTCGATAATCGATAAGAAAATCCAAAAAGAGCTTCGCGAATTTACGGAAGCCCACAAATCTGAAAAAATAGAAGATGTAATGCAGAAGTTCAGCGAGCAAACAAAAATCAAAAAAGTCCGCTGCATAAACCGTGTTCAAACTCCGATTGAAATTAAAAATAAAGACGGCACAATGCGTTATCTTTGTCCTGAAGATTATTTTGCCGCTGTTGTCTGGCAGATTCCTCCAAAAAATAAAGATTCGAAGCCTGCGTACAAGGCAACGTTTATTCGCCGTGACCAAGTTGATTTAGACGGAAATCCGAAAATTATGACTAAACCTCATCCTGCCGCAAAGAAAATATGTATTCTGCATAAAAATGATTATCTTGAATTTGTGGACAATGGGAACTGGTACAAGTGCAGAATTGCGGGATATGCAGCTACAAGCAATAAGTTTGATATTCGTCCGATTTATGCAGTTTCAAGTTGTGCGGATTGGATTATTGCTACAAATGAGGCTGTTCTTGAACCATGCTGGAAACCTGTGCCGACTCAAAACTGGATTTCAGTAAATGTACTTTTTGGAGAAAAATCAGCTCGGCCGATTACTGTAAATCCTATAGGCCGCGTATTTAGAAAAAAATAATATTGAGAACTTTGTTCAGTGTACCGATAAATAAAGTATGCTGAACAGAATACTAGAGATTTGTGAAGAAAATCGCTATGTTTCTCTGAACCGAGGGTTTGTGGTTATCCAGCATGGAACTGAGATTTTAGGTCAGGTTCCACTGGATGATGTTTCTGTTCTTTTGCTTTCTGCGCAGGGAATTACGCTCAGTAAAAATATTCTAAATGCTCTTGCAGAACGAGGCTGCGTAACTGTCTTGTGCGGAAAGAATTTTATTCCGCAAAGCATGGTTTTGCCTGTCGCAAACCATTGTCTTTTTACAAAAATCATAAAAAATCAGATAAATGCTTCCGAGCCGCTAAAGAAAAGAGTTTGGCAGCAAGTTGTAATCCGAAAAATAGAAAATCAGGCGAAAGTTTTAAAATTATACGAAAAAGACTATTCTCTTGTTGAAAAGATTTCAAAACTTGTAAAGTCTGGCGACAGCGACAATCGGGAAGCTTATGCCGCAAAAATTTATTGGACAACGTTGTTTGGGAAAAAATTTAGACGCGACCGCAATGAAGATGGAATAAATTCTTTTTTGAATTATGGATACGCGGTAATGCGAGCCGCAATGGCAAGAGCTGTCTGCTCTTCGGGTCTTATTCCGGCTCTTGGAGTGAACCATAGCAACAATTTGAATCAGTTTTGTCTTGCCGATGATTTTTTTGAAATCTATCGTCCGCTTGTTGATTCTGTTGTTTATAAAATGTGTTTGGAGGGAGAAGAAGAACTTACACCAAAAAACAAAAAGCGGCTCACGGATTCTTTGTGGCTAAAAGTCCGTACTACAGAAGGCTGTGCTCCGGCGTTTCAGAGCATGCAGTATATGACGGCTTCTTATGTCCATGCATTGGAAGATAAAAATCCTGCCATTGAGCTTCCGATTTGGGAGCAAGGTGAAAAAGATGAGTAATCTTGAATTGAACAGGTACGAGCTTATGTGGATGATGGTCTTGTTTGATTTACCGGTAATCGAAAAGAAAGAGCGCAAAGCTGCGACAGATTTTAGAAATTTTTTATTGGATAATGGATTTTCAATGGTTCAATATTCGATTTATACAAAACTTTTTTCTGGAAAAGATGCCTGCGAAAAATACTACAAGCTGATTGTAAACAACTTGCCACCTTCTGGAAAGGTTGATATTCTTACAATAACTGACAAGCAGTATTCGAATATAATCAGCTATTCATCTGGAGACAAAATTGAAAAAAAAGCGCCCGAACAACTTATGTTATTTTGATTTTTTCTCAAAAAAAATACATCCAATGCATTCTATTTCTTTGT
>NZ_FUXC01000003.1:8456-197874 GCF_900167025.1 Treponema berlinense
AATTATAACTGATTAATTTTTCCGGTCAATCTGCAACAATAAAGAAAAAAATTGTAACTTTTTTCAAGCAAAGCCCACAATGAATTCTTTCCGAAAAAAAAGCCTTTCCATCATACCTTGATACAGTTTTCCTTGCGCGGAATTGCAACTGGCATTATGCAAAAATGGTAATTTTATTGCTAAGAATGTGCAATTATGTGTAAAAACTGTACGTTATAATATGCAAAAATGTGTAAAAATATAAAAAAAACAGTGCAAAAATGTGTATAATCTGCTATGCTAATTACAAAGTATGGAACGCAAAGCATTGCAGAAAATGGAGGAGTGGAAAAACTCTTCTCATAGAAAACCGCTTGTTTTAAAAGGCGCCCGTCAGGTTGGTAAAACCTGGCTTATGAAAGAATTCGGCAGGCGCAAGTATAAGAAGACTTTCTATTTTTCTTTTGACAAGGAAGAAAGCCTCCATGAAATTTTTAAGGTAAATAAAGAGCCGCATAGAATTATAGAGATTCTCGGCACAATTAGAGGCGATAAAATTCTTCCTGAAGAAGATTTGATTATCTTTGATGAAGTGCAGGAGTGTCCGGAAGCTCTGAATTCTCTTAAGTATTTCAATGAGGAAGCAAACGAATATCATGTTATTGCCGCAGGAAGTCTTTTAGGAACTCTTCTTGCAAAACCAATGTCTTATCCTGTTGGAAAAGTGAATCTTCTTGATATATATCCTATGGATTTTGAAGAATTTCTGAATGCTGTGGAACCTGTGCTGTTTAACTATATTGAAGAAACTCCTCCGGCGGAAATATTGAAAATTCAGCATGACAGATTGATAGAACAATACAGAAATTATTTGATCGTCGGCGGAATGCCGGATTGTGTATGCTCCTGGATGACAGAAAAAAATTCCGGAGTCGTTTTGCAAATACAAAATGAGTTATTGGCTCTCTATGAAAATGATATTTCCAAATACAACGGAAAGGTAAATGCCGGCCGCATACTTCTGGTAATGCGAAGCATTATTTCACAGCTTTCTAAAGAAAATGAAAAATTTGTTTATGGCTGCGTCAAATCTGGAGCAAGGGCACGTGAATTTGAAGAGGCAATCGAATGGCTTGTCAGCGCGGGAATTGTCATACGCATCTATGATGTTACAAAACCTGAACATCCTTTAAACGTTTTTGAAGATTTTTCCAGTTTTAAACTGTTCTATTTTGATGTTGGACTTGCAAAATGCGCCGCAGGTGTAAGCAATGAGGCAATAATACTGAATTCAGATTTTCAGTTTAAGGGAGCGTTGACAGAAAACTATTGTCTTCAACAGTTAAGAGGACAGTTCGATGTTGCTCCTCACTATTATTCTCCTTCCAGAAATTACGAAGTGGATTTTCTTTTACAAAATGAAACGCAGATAATTCCTGTTGAATGCAAGGATGGCGGAAATGTGCCTTCTTCCAGTTTCAAGCGCTACCGAAGGGAAGAAAATCCTGACTGTGCGATAAGATTCTCGGCATTGGAATACAAAGAACAGGAAGATATGATAAATGTTCCGCTTTACCTTGCAGACAGGATTAAACAAATGTGTAAAAAGTGATTCTTTCATGTTTCTGTAAACTGCATGGCTAATTATATCGGATTCCCAATCGTCCTGAAAATATCGCCTTTTATAAGAACCGAGCGCGCTTTTAGTTCAATCGGGATTTCTTCCTTTTCCATATTTAGCGAAGCAAGAAACTACGCGTTAGCGGCGAGCCACGGATGACGAGAAACATGTCTCCTCTTTTTCGTTGCATGAACTAAAAAGAAGAGAAGCGTCAATAGCAAAAGTTAAAATTTAAAGTCCGACATTTTTTCGCTTAATGACTTTACATTTGCAGAATTTTTCAGAACGTGTTCTTTTGAATCCGCCAAAGTTTCTGTAACTTTTTGAACAGATTCGTTAATCGAATTTACTTTTGTGTTTGTTTCGTAAGTTACTTTGTTCAAATTCTTCATTTCTATAGAAATCTGCTCGCCGCCTTTCAGCATTTCCGCCGCGCCGTCCTTTACAGTTGTTGTTGATTCTGTCAACCGGCTGATTCCTTCAAGAATCTGCTTGTTGCCTTCGGTCTGTTCTGTCATTGCGTTGGAAATTACAAGCTCTTCGTTCTGAACCCTCTTTATGAGAGAATAAATATTATTGAACTGGTCAGAAACGTCACTTGCATTTGTGGCAACCGAGTTGATTAATTCAGAAAGACTTCGCAGGTTTGTTTCAATGGATTTTGCGCGCTCATTGCTCTGCTCGGCAAGCTTTCTGATTTCGTCCGCAACAACGGAGAAGCCTTTTCCGAATTCACCGGCATGGGCAGCTTCAATCGCCGCGTTCATGGAAAGAAGGTTTGTCTGGCTTGCAATGTCCTGAATGACTTTGCTTGCGTCCATAAGCAATGTTGATTTTTCCAGAACTTCTTCGGAAAGCTCGCTTGCAATGTGGACTTTTTTCATTCCGGCTTCGGATGCGCTTTCAAGCTCCTGGACTGTGCCGTTGTTTTTCTTAAGGCTTGAAGTTACACCGTTTACGTTCGCAACCATCTGCTCGATTGCGGCCGACGACTGGTCAATTGCAGATGTCTGCTTTTCAATTTCATTGTTCAAATGGCGGATGTGCTTGATGATTTCTTCAACTGTCGCGCTCGTCTCTTCAACAGAAGCAACCTGATTTATCATTTCATTTTTTACAGAATTTGAGATGCTCTTTACGTTTGCGATTTCTGAAATTGACTGGTCAACGTGCTCAGAAACTTCAGATGAAACAGACAGCGTGGAATTTACGTCCTTGCTGATTTCCTGAAAAATAGTTCTTATGATTTTGTATGCGTTGTTCAAGTCGTTTATGATGATTCCGAAGTCGTTTCTTGTAACAACCTGCGCCTGCTTTATAGCATAGTTTTTTTCTGCAAGCGCACCCAAAATAGCTTTTTCCTGCTGAAGGTTGTTTTTTATGTCGTAAGCGGTAACTGAAGTTGTAAGTCCTACTGAAATAAAACTGAATACCGCTGCTGGGAAAATAACTTTCAGAACGCCGGAAACCGAAGAGTCGGATGCAACACTGGGAACCAAAAAAGATGCCGTAATAATTAGAAAGCAGCCCAAAAGATTTACAAGCGTCATCAAGATGATTCGCTCGCGGTTTGATGAAGTTACAACGGATTTATCAAACGGAAGCCAGTGCAGGAAGTGCTCGAAGCGGCTGTTGAAAACTGTGTAAAAGCTGATTCCGTAGAGAAGCATAAAGCCTGTGCAGATAAGAATGATTGAAAGATATGGCGAGGTTTCTTCAAAGGCTTCGAACTGGAGGCCTTTTAGATGAATTACAAAGCAGGCAAGAAAAGATATGCCAATTACTAAAACTAAATTTATTGCAAAAATTATTTTTCTGGAATATTTCAATAGAAGATTTATTTTCCTAATGACTTCATCTGTTCCGTCATAAGATTTGATTCTTTTTTTTAGAAATCCGAAAAAAACAAACGGACACAAAACCGCAATCACGTATGCAAGAATAGTGTAAGGAGAAAGCAGGATGGTAATAAATTCATCAATTGTGGCAATTCCAGTAATACATAGGTAAACTGGAGCCAGCAAGAATGGTGAAAACGAAGATAAAAGCAGCAGAAAAGGAAGCTTTACATAAAATAATTTTCTGTCAGTTTCTGAAAGTTTTTGTTCCATAAAAAATATCCCTTATTAGAAATATATTTTTATAACTAATTTTATATGTATCAAGTAAAATTTTAATTTATTTATGAAAAAGTATGAGAAATTAAAAATATTCAGATAGGCTTGACATTTCGAATGCATCATTTCAAAAAAGGACATAAAGAAGAAAAGTTGAATTAAAGAATGAGATACATGAACAGTCAAAAAGAAATTGATTCTGTTGTAAGAATTGCTTGTTGGATTATTTTGAATTTAGTATTCAAACAAGGAATTTTATCTCTTTGCTAAATTTTGCAATAAAATCTCTTCAATTATTTTTTTATTTTCTCTATGATGCCTCTTTTCAGGTCTTTTTTCAGTCGGCTGTAGATACTCTCAGAAACAGATTATAGCTTTCATTTAAAATATCCGCAGAGGTGTAAAATGACTTATGGATATATCCGCGTAAGCACGGACAAGCAGACGGTTGAAAATCAGCGGTTTGAAATCTGCGATTTCTGTAAAAAAGAAAATCTTGAGATTGACGGCTGGATAGAAGAGACAATCAGCGGAACAAAAAACTATGACAAGCGAAAACTCGGAGACCTGCTGAATCATGTTCAGAGCGGCGATCTGATAATCTGTGCGGAGCTTAGCAGGCTTGGACGAAGCCTGTTCATGATTATGGAAATTCTTTCAATCTGCATGAAAAAAGACTGCAAGGTTTGGACAATAAAAGACAACTTCCGTCTTGGCGATGACATTCAAAGCAAAGTGCTGGCATTTGCCTTCGGTCTGAGTGCGGAAATTGAGCGCAACTTGATTAGCCAGAGAACTAAGGAAGCGTTGAGACTGAAGAAAGCGGAGGGTGTCCATATTGGCAGAATAAAAGGTTCGCGAAATTCATACACAAAACTTACAGGAAAAGATGAATATATAAAACAACGGCTTTTGGAAGGTTGCACAAAAACACAGCTTGCAAAAGACTTGAAAGTTGACCGCACAACACTTTATCGATATTTAAAGTGGGGAAAAAAAACGACCCTCTAACTGCAACGGCAGGAACGGCTTTGACATTGTGATTGGTAACCCGCCGTATATAAAAGAATACGAAAATCGAGATGCTTTTGATGTTTTCAGAGAAGAAAGTCCATATTATATGGGAAAAATGGATTTATGGTACGGTTTTGCTTGCAAAGGCTTAGATTTGCTTACTACAAATGGACATTTGTGCTTTATTGCTCAAAACAATTGGACTACAAGCGCGGGTGCAAAAATTATGCGCAATAAAGTAATCAAAGATTCAAAAATATGCGAGATGATAAACTTTAACGATTACATGGTTTTTGAAAATGCAGATATTCAAACGATGATAATGCTTTTTGAAAAAAACAATGACGTTAACAATTATAACTTTGATTACAGAACTTTAAAAACGAACGCTGAAAAAGAAGATATGCTTGACCTGCTCGAAAAAAAGCAAACGTCAAAAACAAAATATCTTTCGCCAAAAATCAACCGCGAAAAAACAATTGGCAAACTTTTAACATTTAGCAATAATGATTTAATTTTTGAAAAAATTGCGCAAGAAAAATGTAATTTGATGGAAAAGGAAGCCACAAATGGAATACATACCCATCACGATTGTGTAAACAAAAAAATTCATGGGGTGTTTCCTGATTTGGAACTTGGAAAAGGAATTTTTGTTCTGTCAAATAACGAATTGAATAACCTTAATCTCGATAAAAAAGAAAAATCTTTGATAAAGCCTTATTTTACATCTGAACAAATTGAACGTTATTATACATCAAATAAAAATTGTTTCTGGATTATTTATACAGATTCAAGTTTCAAAAACAAAAATAGCATGGATAATTATCCAAAACTGAAATCTCATTTTGATAAAGTTGGAAAAGCAATTACTTCTGACAATAAACCTTACGGATTACATCGTGCTAGAGAAGAACATTTTTTCAAAGGTGAAAAAATAATTTCTCAAAGAAAATGCGTTGGAAGACCTGTTTTTTCTTATTCCGATTTTGATTGTTATGTACCTGCAATGTATTACATCATCAAAACAACACGCTGGAACATGAAATTCTTAACTGGTGTTCTAAACTCAAAATTAATAGCTTACTGGCTCAAAAATAAAGGTAAAATGCAAGGCACAAACTATCAGGTAGACAAAGAGCCGCTTGTGTCAATTCCACTGCCTTATCCACAAAAAATTAACAATAAAATAGAACAGCAAATCATCGCCTTAGTGGACAAAATCCTCGCAGCAAAAAAACAGGATTCTTCTATTGACACAACTGCACTGGAATCAAAAATCGATGAGTTTGTTTATGACTTGTACGGCTTAACAGAGGAAGAAAAAGACATTATCCGTAACAATTAAATTTCAATGGAATACGAGCCACATTTTGGAATTCGTATTCCATTGAATCATTGCTAGTAAATTACTATGCAAGAGTTAAAAAGAAGACCTGTTTTCCTTACTTAAAGATAAATTACCTTTAGCATTTTTGTTATCATTATACATTCAAAAAGTCTTCCGCAGAAATGACTTTTACAGGAGAATTGTAAAAACCTTTGCCAGCATCTCTTGTAACAATATAATCAAGTTTTTCAAAATCGGTGCATTTCATCTGGAATCCCTCTTCCAAGTCATTCCAATTATTATTTTGACATACAGCTGTATAAAAATTCTTATTCTCTAGAATAACTGTGAAAAAACTGCACAAATTCAAAATCAATGCTTTTCTTTCTTCAACAGTTTTGTCTTTTCTTAAAATGAAAAAAAATGTCAGAAAGAGAATGTGCTGAAATATATCCTTCATTTTCTTTTTTTACATATGAATTTATGATTTTTGAGGCATTTTCAGAAAACGGTTCCCTGCTTTGAATAAAATCCAGAATAATATTAGTATCAGTCAATATCTTCATATTTTTCTCTTAATGATTCTGAAAGTTCCTTGTCGGCGTCAATTTCTCTTGTTACTGTGCCTTTTATGCTGTTGAAATAAGCAAGCCCCTTTTTGACAGAATCATCTTCTTTCGCTTTTTTCTTGAAAATCAAAGATGTGATTTTTTGAGACAGTATTTCCAAGTCATGAAGATCCAGTTTGTCAATAGAATTATAATATTGCAACGCTAAATCTGACATATTTGCCTCCAATAACGTTCTGGTGTAAGCAGAAAATATTTCTTTAATGAATATAACATAAAAATCGAAAATTCTTTATGCTGTTTACCTTATTGGGAACAAAATAGTTTTTATTCCGTAAAAAAATTACGGCATATATTGAATTTTAGGAGATTTTAACCGATAATATATTATCCTATTTTGGAGCATGATATGTTAGCAAAATTTGCAGTAACCAATTTTCGCGGTTTTGAAAAACGGATAGAACTGGATTTGACACAACCAAGAGACTACGCTTTTAATTCTTTCGCAGTCAAAAACGGAATAATCAAAAATGGTATTATTTACGGTCCGAACGGTTGCGGAAAAAGCAATTTCGGACTTGCAATTTTTGATATTGTCTATCATCTTACCCAAAAATTCAAAAATCCTAATTATCTTCTTAACTATGCTTTTGCAGGTGCCCAGTCAAAACTTGTAACATTTGAATATACATTTAATTTTAACGGTCAGATTGTTGAGTATGTTTACTCAAAGGATTCACGAGCTGTTTTAAGAGAAGAGAAACTGACAGTTGATTCAAAATTGGTTTTTGAAAAAAGAATCGGAACAATTGAAATTGACGATTCTATCTTCCCTATGGAAAAAAATATTCGGAATAATCTTGCCCATAATGCGAACAATGTTTCTATAATAAATTTCTTGATAACCACGTACCCGCTTGATGAATCAAACTGTCTGATAAAGCTTCAGGATTTTGTAAACTCCATGCTTTGGTTCAGAAGTCTTGAGGAAAAAGAATTTATTGGACTTGAAACCGGAATATATATTCTTGATGAGTATATTATCAGACATAATTACATAAAAGAATTTTCAGCATTTTTGGAGAAAGTAAGCGGCCAGCATTTTGAATTTGTAAAGCCTGTACAAGGCGAAAAACTGCTTCGTGTCTATATAAAAGGCTTTCCTCAAATTTTCAATACAATAGCTTCAACAGGCACCAATGCGCTAACGCTTTTATTCTTTTGGTTTAAGCATTTGGAGAATGCAAGTTTTGTATTTATTGATGAATTTGATGCTTTCTATCACTTTAAACTTTCCTTCGATGTCTGTGATGAACTGTTCAAAAAAAATTGCCAGCTTTTTGTGTCTTCCCACAATACATTTTTAATGACAAATGATCTGCTTCGTCCAGATTGTAATTTCGTCTTAAAGGATAATAAAATCACTTCACTTTGCAATGCAACTGACAAGGAGCTTAGGGAAGGTCATAACATTGAAAAACTTTATCGTGGCGGTGCGTTTGACTTATGATATTGTTTGTGTTTGAAGGCGAAAACAGGGAACCAACTCTTTTTAAAACCTTGGAATATCTGTATTTTTCCAAAAACAAACAAATAAGAATTTGCTCTTACAAAAACAATATCTATGACTTATACAAGAGGATGAACGAGACAGATGAGCCTGAAGACATTGTTTCAATCCTTAAAAACAAGCTTGTTGCAGACAAAGATAATCCATTGAAAGAAATCCGCCGGCGTTCTGACTTCTCACAAATTTATCTTTTTTTTGATTATGACAGCCACAACAATAAAGATCAGAATATTTCAGATTCTCAGATTCAGAAAATGCTTGATTTCTTTAATGATGAGTCTTCTGACTATGGAAAACTATTTATCAATTATCCTATGGTAGAGTCTATTCGTTATGTCAAAAATCCTCTTCCGGACAACGACTATTTTAGCTATACAACTCAAATAAATTTGGGCAAAAAATTTAAAGAAAAAGCGAATTCAGAATCTTTTTATAAGAATCTTGATTTTATTACTTTTAGAATAAACCTTAAAACCTTGTCTCTAAAGATTCCTGAGGAAAAAGAACGGATTGAGAAGATCAGACAGAACTGGGAACTCCTCCTGAAGATGAACGTTCAAAAAGCAAATTTTATCTGCACAGACAAAAATGATTTTCCTGAAAATGAAGAAGACATATCACAAGATAAAATTTTCAAGAACCAGCTTGAAAAGTACATTGAACCGAAAAGAGAAGTTGCAATTTTAAATTCTTTTCCCTTGTTTCTGTTCGAATACAAAGACAAACTGAAATAATTCAAAGCATTTCCCATTTTTGCGCTTTTAGGTTTGTTCTATGATTTTTATTTCCTCATCCGTTAAGCCGTACAGTTTGTAAACTAGTGCGTCAATTTGCATTTCCAATGTGCTTGTGTCAGCAAGTTCACTGTCATTTTCGTGCTTGACACGGCAATCTTTCTTTGCCGCAAGGATTTTGTCTACCAATGCGATGATTTGTTGCTGCTGGATTGGAGTTGTGGAGGGGATTGGAACTCTCATTAGAAAATCTCGCTTGAAACGTAATCCTTTGTAACCTAATGCACCGCCACAGTAAAAGTTTTTATAGAAAAATGAAAAAGCCTTACTATTCAAAATTCCAAGTAAGTAATGTAGATTATCACCAAAAATCAAAAACGCAGTATCATTTGTGTAATATTTTTCATCATCAAGATAGAATTTCCCTGTGTTCTGAACTATATCAGCATAAATGATTTTTGTTTCTTCAAATCTGTCGATATAAGTACAATTTCTTAAATTCCAAAAATTATCGCCTTGTTCGCCGCGCTTCTTAAAATCTTTACCAAAACTTTCAAAGTATGGAATCAATGTCGGATAATCCTTTTTGACATTAATTGGCGGAATGTTCTTTGATTTTACTCCATTGTGTGTGCAAAGTAAATAGACATCATTGAATTTTGAGCCATAACGTTCCAGGTCTTTTCCGCGTAGAATCGGTTTTATGATTTCTTTGTTTTTCTTATCTAAAGCAATTAATTTCTCCGCTTTTTCTTTTGAAAGAATGAAAGTTTTGTTTGCACCTGTTAAAATTCCGTAATCAAGCTCAACATTAAAATCTGTAAGTCTTGTTGAAATTTTATCTAACTTTTCTTTTATGCTGTTCAAATTGAGATTCCTTAAATTCCAAATATCAGACTTGGATAATTTTGCGTTTGAGAACTTTATGTTAGCCAAATTTTTGTTTGCTATAGATGCAACTTTCGTAGTTTTCTCATATTTTGTTTTTTTGCAAATAAGAATATTTGTATCAACTGTTGCAGACTCAAAAATACCAGCACCTAAATCTAAAATGATTTCTGGAGAAGCTTTTTCTGCTATATACTTGCGAAGTTTTTCACCATAATTTGCAATAAGCCATTTGTTTGAAGTTATAAAACAAAGAATTCCATTGGAATTTAAAAGTTCAATTCCCTTTTCATAAAACAGACAATATATATCGCCTGTACTTTCAAAAGTTGAAAACCCCAGCTTTTTATAAGCAATTTTTTCACCAAGCCATTTTATCTGAATATACGGCGGATTTCCAATCACAATGTCGAAGCCGCTTCTGTTGCGGTCAGAGGGTCGGTTGAAAACATCGTAGAACCAAGTGTGCCACAGGAAAAACTGGCTGTTTTCGTGCAGGTCAAGTTTTGACAAGTCTTCTATTACTTTTGGTGGGAGCTGGCGTTCCTTTAAAAGCTGAATTATATTTTCCTTTATCTGTGCGCGGATTTTTGCTTTTGCCACATGGTCGTGAGGAATATAGAATCCGTTTATTGCTTGTGTTAGTTTTGCAATTGTTTCTCCGTTGTCAAAAAGGTTTCCTGATTCCTGCTTTGTCATATTGCTTAGGTCTTCGCCTTCAAAACTTTCAAGCAGGCTGTTTCCCTGCATAATCTTGTAGTCAAGGTTCGGCAATGGTAGCGGCTCTTCTTCGTCAACAATAATCGCAAGCCAGAAACGCAGGCGTGCAATGTCAACTGCGCCTTTTTCAATGTCTACGCCGTAAATGTTGTTTTTTACGATGTGCTTTTTAAGCTCAACTCTTGTTTTTGCTTCTCCGGTAAGAATATGAACGCATGGCAAAAGCTCGTTCAACATTCCCATAGGAAACGCTCCGCTTCCTACAGCAGGATCGCAGATTTTAACGTCAATCAAGGCTTTAAGAATAACCGCCTTTTCTTTTTCCGAGAATGATGAGGCTTCATGATTCAGAACAAAATTCCTTATCTTGTCTTTTGAGGCTGTTTCATCAGGTTTGAGAGTTTCGGTTTCCAGATATGCGATTAAACTTTCGCGGCACATATACTGGACGATTTCTTTAGGGGTATAGAACGCTCCTTTGTCCTTGTTGTCTTCCAGAAGATTTTCAAAAATCTTGCCAAGCATTTCCGGATCTACGCCGATTTCAACATCGTCCGGGTCAGTCTCGTCGATTGTGAAGTTGTACTGATTGAAGAATTCAAAAATAGATTCAAAATGTTCTTTCTTAAATTTAACCCTTTTCTTGTCAAGTTCATCTTCCTCAAAAAGTCCGCCGTTCAGATACGGAATCCTGATTTCGCTTCTGTAGATATTGCATACAGCTTTTGGCGCAATTGCTTCTTCTCCGCGGTCGCAGTTCAGGCTTTTAAAGAACAGAGGCTCAAGTGCCTGTTCGAGAAAATCATTTTTTACAGAGACGTCCGCATTCTTAAAAAGATTGTAGATAAAGTTCTTATCGCCGGTTCCCCATTTTGCGTTTTTTGGAACTCCGAGCCATCCTTTTTTCTGCAAAAACTGAAGGAACACAAGCCGTCCCAGCATCTTTTTTACAAAATCGCGGACAGCTTTGTCGTCTCCGTTAAAAGAATTTGCAAATTCTGAGGCAGCCTTCTTTGTCTTTTCTTCTACAAATTTTCCGCCCTTTTTTATAAAACGCTTTCCGCTTATGTATTCAACAAGGTCAGCATAGTGCTTACGGTATTCGTTAAAGAAATCATCGCTCAATGGGGCAACAGCGAACGCTTCAAGCATATTCTCATCTCTGATTGTTGAGAGACCTTCAAGTGTAGAAAATCTTTCTGCGATAGTCCTGCAGGAATGTTCCGGTCCGCAGAGATATGTGTATCGTTTTGCGCTTGTGCTGTTTTTCAGGGAGTCGGCTTTGTTTACATAGCTTACACGCCATTCTTTTGCATTGTCCGTAAAATGAAAAAAGATGAGCGCATTTGAATCGTTTTCCATGACCTTGCGGACACAGTTCTGGATATTGACTCTGCTTCTTTTTAATGCAACGTTGTCCTGCAGCTCAATATCTGCAAATGTTATTGGAAAACTGCCTCTGACTTGTGCGATAATCCTGAATGACTTTATCTGCTTTTTGTCTGAATCAGAAAGTTCCTGTTCATCTGTTAGAGTTGTGTCATTTGCTTTTACAAAAATCGGTTTTATAAGGCTTTCAAATAAAACTTTTTTTCCTGGATATTCATTTTCAAATAATGCCCTCAAGTTTTCCATAATATTTTCCCCAAATTATTTAACTATAAATTCAATTGCAATGTTTGCTTCGGATTCTGAAGAATGAGCATGTGTATATTTGTGCAGATAATCAATATCGGCTTCTATCTGAATCGTTCCAAGTCCTTCGTTCTTAAAATTCATTTCCAGAACTTTGTTTATCAGGCTGAAATTTTTATCTCTAATTGAATTTGAGATTTCATCAAGTTTTTCTTCATAGATTTCAGACATACCAAAATTATAAAGTGATTTTATTTTCTTGATTGCAGCTGAAATTTCCTTGTCACCTTTTCGGAGTTTGCTTTTCATGGAAAGCTCTGCATTCTGCTTGTCTGCGGCATAGCAGTTAATGACTGACTTTCTGTATTTTTCTATAAGTGTGATGTCTGTTTCCGTTTCTTTAAGAGTTGAAAGTGGTTTCAATGTTTCAAAAAATTCCAGCTGGCTGACTTTTGTCGCGCTTCCGTCTTCATTTGAAATATAAAGTGCGGAACGTAATGCTTTGCTGTTTTTATCTGTCTCTTTAAGCTCAGAAAATGCTTTCTTGTTTTCCGATTGTGTTGTTGAGACTATAGTGTTGCCAATGGAAGAAAGTTTTACATAATTGCTTTCATTGTTTTTCTTGAATTCTCTCAGTTCTGCGATAAACGGCATTATAGGTGTCTCTGAATCCTGAGCTTCATCGCGGATTACTTTGTCAAAGTGCTTAACTTCCTCTTCGCTTGAATAAATCTGGCTGTCCTCTCCAAAAAGCTCGTGAAATGCCTGAAGTTTTACATAAGTTCTGTTTTTGAGGTTTATCTGGCTGTCGCCCAAAGTTGACGGATAAAAATTGTAGTTCCATATTTTCTTTGCATCCGTGCCGATACGGTTGATTCTTCCTAAACGCTGCATAAGCCGCGTTGCGTTCCAAGGAGAGTCGTAGTTCAAAATTGAATTTGAGCGGTGCAGGTTTACGCCTTCCGCAAGGACATCGGTGGTGATAAGAATCTGATAATCGTCTTTTTTTGTTCCTTTATAGTTTGCGTCAAAGTTTGCGGCGATTATTTCTTTCATATCATCACGGTTTTTTGCAGTGATAGAAAGTACATTGCAGTTTGGAATAGGCATTTCGTTCAGCTTTTGCACAAGAGCTTTTTGGGTTGCGATACATTCTGTAAAAATGATAAGCTTGTTATTCTTGTTCCTTTTCGGATCAAGAAATTGCCTTGCGGTTTCAAATATAAAGGTGCTCATTTTTGGATCTGAAGTCTGAACGTCCCATTTTGTGCAAAGCTCGTCAATAAGGCGCAAATCATTGTTCAGATTCTCTATATAACTGTCAAAAAAATCTGCCCGTTTGTATTCCTGATTTGGACCTTCGTTTCCGTCGCCTGAATTTTTCTTGTTCGCCTTCTTTGCTTTTTCAGCCAAAACACAGAGTGTCTGCTCAAAAGTTCCATTTTTCGAGATATTCTCATCGTTTAGCTCTTTGTTTACATTTAGGTCAGGGCAAATAAAAATCCTGTCTGCATTCCACATTTTTATCATATTTTCTGTGTAGCGGTGCAGGTTGTGCAGGGATTCTTTAAAAGCCGCCTGCGAGCTTTCAAGACGCTTTACCAAAAGCAGTTCCATAATCTGCGCAAGACGCTGGGAAGTTCCTGTAACGCTCAGGTTGTTTATTTCGTGCCGTCTGCGGTTTTCTTCTGATTTTAGAAATTCAATCGCTCTGTAGCGGTAATAGCCAAGCCCGTCTTCTCCAGCCGTTGCTCCAAAGTCAAGAACTGGCTCACCATTCTCGTCTGAATCAACATGGCTTACCTGAGGCGCGATTATATTTATTGTGTTATTGAAAAGATTTCCAAGTTCTCCGTTCATTTCGTAAGGAATTGCTACCGGTTTTTGAATTTTAGGAAAACTTAATCCCTGATTTTTCATGTCTTCCTGATAAAAACGTTCTATGTCTGTTCTTGTGCGGCGTATTACAAGAGGCTCTACTATTCTTTTTCTGATGTCTTCGCTGTCTGCAATAAGAGCAGCCTTGTCATGTGCCAGCTCTTCTTTTGTTTTAGGAATTTTTTTGCCGTCAACAGTCTTTTCTTTCTTTATATATTCCTTGTAGTTATTGTGTTTTTCTGCAAAATAGTTTTCCAATTTGTTTCCGAATTTTCCGAGATTCTGCAAAGTGGAGCGGTTGTGCTCACGCTGAAATAAATAAATCTGATTTCTCAAATCGTAAGGCTCGTTGTTCTGCGGTGTTGCGGAAAGAAGCACAATGTATGGCTGCGGATTTATTGAGCCGATAAGGTCATCTAGCTTCTGGTACATTATTGTGCTGTCATTTCTAAAGCGGTGGCTTTCATCTACGATAATCATTCCGTATTCTTCTTTCTTAAATGCGGAATCAAAATCATTTTCGGCGATATATTCGCCTGTTTCATTGACATCATCAATGCAGCCGATTGTTGTAAGAGTTATAAAAGGATGAATCTTTTTTTCTGAAACTTCACCTTTGTCAAAATATTCGATTGAGTCTATCCAGCTTTGCTTGATTGCTGGCGGAGTAATAATAAGAACTGGATTCTTAAGGCCTGTCTCAAGCAGGTGTCGTTTTGCCACCATAAGAGCTGTAAATGTTTTTCCAAGACCTACAACATCTGCAAGAATAAAGCCGTGATGCTGCTTCATTATTGAAAATCCCTGGTTTACAGCCTCCGCCTGATAGGTAAGACGCTTGAAATTCGGATCCTTCGGCATATAGTCATCGGGTGTGATTTTTCCATTAAAGCTGATTATTTCATCAAACTGGTCGATAAGAAATTTTATGTAGGTTTCGTAAGGAGAAAGCACCGTATAATTTAAAATTGCAGTGTTTTTTTGTTTTTTGTCATCCAGCACTTTCTTTGCGATTGATGAAGGACGGAGAATCTGCTCAAGAAATTCCTTTGACCAGTCCTCCGACAAAGCCCACTTTTCATTGAACCAGAAAATATGTCCTTTTGAGACATTTATACCGTTTGGTTCTGCAGTAATAATTTGAGAAAGGGTTTCAAGATAATTCAATTCTGAGTTTTCTTTTAAGCCTTTCTCTGTAAAATTGCTGCTTCCTATGATTCCGTATGAAATTCCTTTTCCGTAAAAAATATAGCACTTTGAATGTAGAAACTGCTTTTCTTCATTTTCATTTTTTTTGAAGATATGAATCTCTATTTTGTCTGTTTTGCCGAGATATTTTAAAAGGAACGAAACTGCGTTTTCATATTCAGGTTTTACTTCAATTTCGTTTATGTCTGTGCGGATAAATTCTTCCGGCCAGTTCTTTATATCTTTGTATTTCGGATTCTTGTTGTACTGCGCAAAAAGATATGGGTCTTTGCCTATTAAAAGCCGGAGCTTAGTATTGTCTCTTGCCAAAAAGGCATTGAGCTCATATGCAAGAACGGCAGTTCCCGGAATATCCCAATAGCCCGTGGCAATGTCAATATGATTGATTTTTGGATTTCTTAAAATTTCTTTTATTGTATCTGCAAGCTTTAGATTTTCTGAATTGTCTATTAAAGTGTTACCTATCATTTTCCGTGCTTTATCCAGCCTTAATTTTACTATACTATTGGAATTTTTGCATCGTAAAATTCTGCTTCGCTTAAAAGGCTATTTCTTCCGCTTCCAATCCTGCCTCCTTTCCGCTTCCAGCCGGAACTTCTTTCCTGCTAGAGCAAAAAGCATCTTCCTGTTCTAAGCGGAACGTCTTTCCTGTTAGAGCAGGAATCTTATCAACAACAGGCAGCAGCTTTCAAATCGAATCGTTCTTTAAAGTGTAAATTTTGACAATTTTATACTTGACAATGACAAGTTTGTAATCTATATTGTTTTTAGGAGGTTAATGCTAAAAACGAATAGAAAGTGCCGCAAAATAAAATGGCGATTGCGGCGGATGTGCCGTAAGGCAAGAATTGAATTAGGAATTGAAATAATTATGGAAAGCATGGCTGTTAAAGACAGAATCGGTAAACTGCTTTCGGAAACAGGAATGAGCCAGAAGGCTCTTGCCGATGCAACTAACTTGAGTGAGGGGGCGGTTTCCCACTACCTTAAAGGGGATAGGGTTCCGAAGGGTGCAATCCTTCTGAACATAGCAAATGCGCTGGGTACGACGGTCGATTATCTTACTGGAAAAAGCGACGATGCCCATAAGTTCTCATCAGAACAGGAAATTGAACAGGCATTCGAGCTTATCGCGCGCAATGCCAAGACTCTGACCGATGAGGAGCGCAAAAGGTTCGCGAAAATTCTTTTTTCGTAAGATGAGGTATGAATGGAAAGAGCGGTTCAGCTTTTGGGAAGTGAATATGATGAGATAGAAGAAGAGGCGAATTGTCTTTTTGAGGATTTGGGAATAAAAAAATATCCGGCGGACTGCTTTGAGGTTGCTCGCCTGCTTGGAATTGAGCTTGTAAAATATTCAGATTCCTCAGATGAGGACAGAAAATTTATGACCTCAAAGTATGAGGAGGGGTTTTCCACGATGACGGCAAAGTCAAGGTACGCGATTTACTACAATGACTCGCTTCCGCCTTGCACCGTCCGTTTTACAATCTGGTATGAGATTGCCCATATACAGCTCGGGCACTTGTACGAGAATCAGGGAAAGTCGGCGGCCAGGATGAAAGCGGAATGCAACCGTTTTGCAACTTATGCTCAGGCTGCAATGCCGTTCGTGATAAAGCTTTCACCGTGCTGTCCGGATGAGCTTATGCAGGAATTCGGGCTTGGCTGGACTTGCGCAAACTATGTCTTTGACAGTTATATGCGCATAAGGCAGTACCCGAATATTGTGAGAAGAATTCTTTCAAACAGGATTCTTGATTTATTCAGTCCAGAACAAGTGCTGGAGGAGGCTGTATGAAAAATGAAGCAAAAAATTAAGCCCTTAGGATTTGCCGAAAACATTTGCGGTGCGTAAGGCATTTCTTAAGGGCTTTAAAAAGACACTCCAGACGGAGAATCTTCAAATCTGATTTTAGAAGTATACTCCTGTCTTTCGTGTCTGGTCAACAGAAAATCTTGCGAAAAGCGGAAATTCTGTTCAGTGTGGAAAAGGAAACTCACCTTTTTATAACAGACAGTCCAAAAACGGACAAGGAACTTACTTATGAGTACAACTACAAACATTAACTATTCGGACACAGATGGAAGCGGAAATCTCACTCTGTACAAAAATTACTTTGACAATGGCGGAAAATATTACGCACGTTTTGACCGGCGCAATGTTACGATTGACAATCTTATAGCACGCACGCAGAAAAAAGACATCGGCGTGAACGCCATAACTGCAAAGCACATTCTTTCCCTGATAAAAGCGGAAATAATAGAAGCATTGCAGCGCGGCGAAAGCGTGAACCTCATGGACTTGGGAACTTTCTATATTGCGGCAAGCGGCACAAGCGGAAATACCGCTGAAACCGCAGAAATAAAAAAATTGCTTGTAAAGTTCACTTCGTCAAAGGAAACGAACGAGGCGGTCTCAAAGCTGGGGATAAACAGAATCGTGATTGCGGATTCAAGCCCCTCAATTGATTCTGTTACTGACCTTTTTACAGGGCTTAATGACGGAACTCTTACATCTAAAAAAGCCGCGAGACTTGACGGCGGCAGACTGAAAATTTCTGGCAGTGATGGCGGAATTTTCTTTGCCGAATGTGACACAGACGGGATTTATTCCGAAGATGAAAGCTTGTGGCACAAGGTGAACCCGGAGTCCATAATGCGAAACCTTTCAAAGACGCTCGAATTCTTCCTGCCAGAAAGCCTTGAAATCGGCAAAAGCTACAGGATTATCCTGCGCACAAACAGCCGAAAAGGAAACGAAGACAAAAAGACCTTTGTTTCCGCAGTGTCTGACATTGTCACTGTAAAATAAAAGCGGTGATTCTGTAATTAACTCTACTATGCTTGGAAAACCACATAGTGGAGTTAATCGTTGTTAATATTATATTTCTATTTCCACTTGAACGTCGCAAGCCCGATTATGTAGATTGCGATTATGCAAAGCGGAACAAAGTACGCGAAGACTGGCTTCATCCAGTTTTTGACTTTGAGACCTTCGCCCCCGTTTGCTTCCTGCACGAGTTTTTCCCAGCCTAAGCCGAATCTGCTGCTGCAGCTGAAAACTGCGAAAATCAGCGCGCCGAGCGGAAGAAGGTTGTTGCTTACGATAAAATCCCAGAAGTCAAGCCATGCCGATCCTTCGCCGAACGGGTGAAAATGGAGCACGCTGTAGCCTAGAGCGGTTGTGAGCGCGATTAAGAAAATGCCGGCTCCGCAGATTACGCAGCCTTTTTTGCGTGACCAGCCTGTCATCTCGCGCACGCAGGCAAGAATATTTTCGCATACCGCAAGTTCCGTTGAGAACGCCGCGAATACCATAAAAAGAAAGAAAAGACTTCCCCATACTCTGCCGCCTCCCATGTTGTTGAAGACGGTTGTCATTGTGTTGAAAAGAAGAGACGGACCTGCGTCAACTGCGATTCCAAACGACGCGCATGCCGGAAAGATAATCAAGCCCGCTGTAACCGCAACGAAAGTGTCAAGAATAATGACTTTTACGGATTCTCCCATAAGGCTTCTGTCTTTTCCGATGTAGCTTCCAAAAATTGACATTGCGCCTATTCCAAGAGAAAGCGTAAAAAACGCCTGGTTCATAGCACCAACGACAACCGGAACTGTGAGCTTCTTAAAGTCGGGAACGAGATAGAACGAAAGTCCTTTTGCACCGCCCGGAAGAGAAATGCTCCGCACAGCAAGCACTGTCATCAAGACCAAAAGAAGAACCATCATGTATTTTGTGATTCGCTCAAGTCCGCTCTGAAGATTGCGGGTGAGAATCAAAAAGCACACCGCAACAGCGATAAAAAGGTACATTACATTTATACGCGGGCTTGAAATCATCTTGCCAAAGCTAAGCTCTCCTGACTTTCCAACTACAAACGAGACAAAATAGTAAACCAGCCAGCCTGTAACAACCGTGTAGAACGCCATCAAGAAAATGTTACCAAGCAGGCAGACGTAGCCGTGAATGTGCCATTTTGAGCCTGGCTTTTCAAGCTTCTGGTACATTCTGACCGGGCTTGCCTGAGAAGCTCTTCCAAGCGCGAATTCCATTGTCAAAGCCGGAAGCCCCAGCACAACAAGAAAAGCAAGATAAACAAGAACAAACGCGCCGCCTCCGTTCTGACCGACCATCCACGGAAATTTCCAGACGTTTCCGCACCCAATAGCGCAGCCTGCGCTCAGCAGAATAAATCCAAGTCTGCTGCTCAATCTTTCTCTAGCCATAAAAATATTTTAGCAGAATTTCAGGGCGGTGAGAACAAAATTTCTTGATTGCAAAAGAAATCGCCTTGCAGAACGGAAATTGTAATTTTACACTTGAAAAACACATGAAATTCACATATATTCAAGTGTAGGTTACTGTTTTTGGAGGATATTATGGCAAATTTAACAATTACTTTGGATGACCAGGACAAAAAGGATATTTCTTCATTTTGCGAGCAGGTTGGCATGACAGTTTCAGGTCTTTACAACGTTTTTACAAAACAGGTTCTCCGCGAAGGACGGATTCCGTTCGACATAGCCGTTGACCGCCCGAACCGCAAGACAATCAAGGCAATGAAGGAAGGCGACAGAATTGCGAACGACCCGAATGTGAAAGGATACAATAATGTTCATGACTTGATGGAGGCCTTGTTAAAGTAATGGAATTTTCAAAGGAAAAAACAAAATACGAAGTAAAATTCACCTCTGCAATGAAGAAAGACATGAAGAAAGTTGAAAAGCGGCATTACGACTTAAGCCTTTTTGCAGAAATTGTCGGCAAACTCGCAAACGCTCTTCCTCTCGATGAAAAATACCACGACCACGAGCTTGAGGGAAACTGGAAAAATCACCGTGAATGTCACATAAAACCGGACTGGCTTTTAATTTATCAGATAAAGGATGATGTGCTGATTCTTGAACTTTCACGCACAGGAACTCACGCTGACTTATTTAAAAAATAGAATTTTTTTCCAGCCCGCTTATTTTTCCCGGAAACTGAAGGTACTCACCAGAATCCCAGGATCCGGCGGAAGATAATTTTTTGCGTGAAGGATTGGAAGAGCGGCGGAGCCGTTGCGGAACGTAGTGGAGCAATGCAGGCGGAAGCCGGAACTCTGGAAAGCCTGTCGGCAACTTGTTGCCGGCACGCCCTTGTTTTGCCCTAAAATTTGACGAACTGAGATTTTTATTGTATTTTTTTTGTCAGATAAATATTTTTTGTAAAAAATGAGGTTTTTATATGAATGAAGAAATTAAAAAAATCGAATGGAACGACGAATATCTTTTGGGGGTTCCGGAAATTGACAAGCAGCACAAAAAACTTATTGCTATTGCAAACGAGCTTTATGATGTTGTTACTGGAGATGAATCTGCCTTAAAGGAAAAAATGCCTTCCATTTTAAAAGAATTGACTGATTATACTGAATATCATTTTTCTAACGAAGAAGAGCTTCAGAAAAAAATCGGTTATGTCGGACTTAGCACGCACAAGGCCGCACATGAATTTTTTATAAAGGAAGTTGGTTTTCAGATTCAGAAACTTTCTGCTGACAGCAAGGGCGGTGTTCTTGGTTTTTACAAATATATTGTAAACTGGGTTTTGAATCACATTGCAAAGGCTGACAAAATCTGGGCAAATTTTATGAAGCAGAATTCTTAAATTTAACAGGTTTCGATCAAATCTTCTAAAAGAATTTTTTAGATTTTTTTTCACAAAAATTGTCAAAAGTTTAACTTTAAAGACACTTTATTATATAGAAGAGTTTTTTTTGTTAAGAGGCAATTTATGAAAATTAAGAAATCTGTTTTTTGTTTTGGTTTTGCATTTTTTGTGTCAGGATTTTTGTTTTGTTCGTGCAGTCAGTCGTGTTTGCTTGCAGAAAAAAATCAGTCTGAAAAATTGAATTCTGTCAAAATTTTGAACTGGAATTTGCAGACTTTTTTTGACGGAAACTTTAGCGGAACTGAATATTCTGAGTTTGCTTCAAGTTCTGCCGGCTGGTGCAAAGAAAAATACGGTGTTAGGCTTGAGCGGCTTTCGGAAGTTGTAAAAGCCTGCGAGCCGGATATTTTTGTTATGCAGGAGCTTGAAAACGAAGACCAGCTTTATGACATTTTTAACCGGCTTTGTTCAAATTTCAGTATTTCAAAAAATTATAGTTATGGTTGTTTTTACAAAGATGAAGGTTCGGCGATTGGTCTGGGTGTTTTGAGCCGTTTTCCGCTTTTTGGAAAAACCGTTCATTCTCTGGATGTTCGTTCTGAAGCCGAAAGCCAGCCTTCGATGCGCCCGCTTTTAAAAGTTTTTGTAAATGTAAATGAACGGCCTCTTTTGCTTTTGGTTAATCACTGGAAAAGTAAGAGCGGTGGGGCGGAAAAAAGCGAGGTTTGGCGGAATTTTCAGGAATCTGTTCTTGCCCAGAGTTTTGCGGAGTATGAGGGTAAAAATATTCCTGTTGTTGCCTGTGGCGACTTTAACCGCGATATTCTTGAATTTAGAAAGATAAACGGACGAAAACTTCAGTTTAATGTTGAGCTTCGCGGTGAAAATCCTGCTTTGGTTTATTCTCCCTGGTATGATTCTGGCGGAAACCTTTTTGAGCCGGGCAGTTATTTTTATAACGGGAATTGGGAGCGAATAGACCATTTTTTTGCCGGAAGTGGCGCGAATGTTTCTGATTTTAAGGTTGAATGTAAAGGAAACTGGTCAAATGCCGACGGTTCGCCTTCAAAATATATTTTAAAGTACGGAACTGGATATTCTGATCATTTTCCTGTCAGCTGCGTAATTTCGTGGTAAGTTGAGATTTTTTTGCAGAAAAGGCTATTCGTTTCGCATATGAAAAATTCCGTCGGAATAGCCTTGAATCGAAGAGTCTTTTTCTGCCATTTGAAGGCGGTATTCGCTCCAGGCGCAGTAACGCTGTTCTTTTTCGATTGTGCACCAGTGGCGGCCGAGTTTTTTTGCCGTTACGGCTGTGCTTCCAGAACCTGCAAAAGGGTCGAATATTAAATCTCCCTGATTGCTTGACGCCAAGATTAGCTTTGCAAGGAGTTTTTCTGGTTTTTGAGTTGGATGCGCTGTATTTTCGCTCATCGACCAGAATGGAATTGTTATGTCGTTCCAAAAATTTGAAGGGCAGGTGTCGCGGTAATTTCCTTCGGAAGATTCTGTCCAGTCTTTTGGTTTTCCGTTGGTTTTGTACGGAGCGATTACTTTTCTGCGCATTTTTACTGCATCTGTGTTAAAAACATAATCTTCGGATTTTGTAAAAAACCAAATGTCTTCGTGGCAGTTTTTCCAGTTTGCTTTTGCTCCGCGGCCTTTTTCTCTTTCCCAGGTGATTCTGTTTCGCAGAAATATTTTTCCTTCTTCTTCGTATTCGTTTAAAACTTCGCCGACAATTATTGAGCTTTGCCAGTCGACGCAGATGTACATTGAGCCGTTTTTTGTGAGAAGAGGCAGCGTAAGTTCAAGCCATTTTTTTGTGTAAGATTTGTATTCCGCATGATTTTTTGCTGCAAATTTTGAAGAATTGTACTGTTTTGAAAGGTTGTACGGCGGATCTGCAATTACGAGCGGAAATGTTTCTTCTGGAAGTTTTGGAAGCAGTTCAAATGTGTCGCCACAGATTATGCAGTCGGTAAGTTTTTCTTTTGATGGCAAAAATGACGGATCTGCAAAAAGGCATTTTTTTAAGTATTCTGAGCCTTCTTCTTCTGTAAAATTTATGGTCTTGTTTCGAGAGGATTTTTCTTTAATTTGCGGCATGAACGAAATTATAATTAAAATTCAATTTTTTTTCTATTTGTCCGTTTTGCGTTTTTTTTAATCAAAAATTAACATTCAGTTTTTATACTTATTATCTATATTCGTATTGAATAAACTTTTATAACATACTATATTACTAGGTTATAAAGGGATTGGAGGACTTATGAAAAAAGTTTTTGGAACACTTGCGCTTGTTTTGGCTTCTTGTGTATTGTTTTCGGCCTGTGGAAAAAAAGGCGGAGAATTGAATGTTTATTCGATTATTCACGATGAAGAAACTGCGGCTCTTTGTAATCTTTTTACAAAAAAAACTGGAATTAAAGTAAATTATTTGCGTGCGACAACTGGCGAACTTGTAAACCGCGTTATTGCCGAAAAAGACGACCCTAAAGCCGATGTTCTTTTGGGCGGCGGTTCTGCTTATCATATTCAGGCTGCAAAAGCCGGTGCTTTGGACGTTTATGTTCCAAAAATTGCAGGCAAATTGCCGTCTTATGCAAAATCTGCTGACGGAACCTGGACTGGATTTTGTGTCCTTTCTCTTGGAATCGGAATTAACGCAAAACGTTTTGCAGAAAAATTCCCTGGCGTTGAATATCCTAAGACTTGGGACGAGCTTGCAAATCCAATTTTTAAGGGCGAAGTTGTTATGACAAACCCTGCAAGTTCTTCGACGGCGTATCTTTTCCTTCAGAACCAGTTGCAGCGTCTTGGCTGGGAAAATGGCTGGAATTATCTTGAAAAATTGAGCCAGCTTGTTGGTCAGTTCCCGGACAGTGGAAGCGCGCCTCCAAAACTCATTGGAACAGGCGAATATGCTCTTGGAGTTGCTTACCTTCATGCTCTTGTAAAATACAAGGCACAGGGATTTGATATTGTGACAGTTTCGCCTCCAAAAACTGCCGGCGACGTTGACTGTATTGCAGTGCTGAAGAATGCAAAAAATCCTGAAAATGCCAAAAAGTTTGTTGATTTTATTCTCGGTAAAGACGCTCAGGAACTTATGACTTCAATCGACTTTACTGTTCCTGTAAATTCAGAAGCTGGCATAATTGAAGGAGCAACAAGAATTGAAGATGTTGATTTAATCAATTATGATAGAGCAAAGGCCGCTGGTCAAAAAACAGAAGTTTTGTCTAAGTGGTCAAAAATCTTAAACTAGAATTGGAATAGTCCATTTTTCAAGGAACTAAATTGAATAAAACAGGAAAAATTTACGGTCAGGAAAAAAGTTTTTTTGCCTGCGCTGCATTGTGGCTTTTTTTTGCGATAACAGTAATTATTCCTGTTTTATACGCTCTTTTTTCTGTGCGCCTGTCCGACTTTGCACAGATTTTTACTCAAAAAAGATTTTTTACGGCAATCAGAAATACTGCTATTGAATGTGTCTGCTCGACCTTTGTTTCTGTTTTTGTCGGTTACATTTACGCTTATGCCGTTGTCCGCGGCAATCTTCCTTTTAAAAAATTATTTGCGGTCGTTCCTGTTGTCCACATGGTAACGCCTCCTTTTGTCGGAGGTCTTTCTTTTATTCTTTTGTTTGGACGGCAGGGATTTTTTACAAAAACATTGCTCGGTCTTGATGTGAGCCTTTACGGTTTTTGGGGACTTCTCTTAAGCCAGGTTTTGTGTTTTTTTCCGATTGCATATTTAATTTGCTGCCAGACTTTAAACGGAATAAATCCTTCTATTGAGCAGGCTGCAAAAAGCATGGGGGCAGGCAACTGGAAAATTTTTAAGTCGGTTACTTTGCCGTTGAGTTTTGCTGGAATTGTTTCGGCTACGCTCTTTATTGCAGTAAGCGTTTTGAGCGATTTTGGAAATCCTCTGATTGTTGGCGGAAGATTTAATGTTCTTGCTGTTGAAATCTACACTCAGCTTACCGGCTGGCTTAATATTGGGACAAGTGCGGCAATGGGGCTTGTACTTTTGATTCCGTCAATTTTGCTTTTTGTGATGCAAAATCGTTTTTATAAAAAAAATGCCTTAAAATTTGCGACAATTGGCGGAAAAATCGGCGGAGGAAAGCCAAGTCCAAAATCAGAAAAAAATATTCCGTTCAAAAAAAACAAAAATGTCAGTTTTGGAATGAATATTTTACTTACGGTTTTTTGTTCTTTTTTTGCAATCCTTATTATTGCGCAACTTCTTTCTATTATAATGGGGGCTTTTCAAAAACTTTGGGGAATAAATACGAGCTTTACCTTTGCCCATTTTAAGGCAATTTTTTCGTTCAGCCAGAGTCTGTTCAATTCCCTTTGTTTTGCCTTTGTGGCGGCGCTTTTGTCGACTTTTATTGCGGCTCTAACCGTTTATCTTACTCACAGGACAAAGCTTCCGCTTGTTTCGGGGCTTGATGCGGTTTGTCAGATTCCTTCTGCAATTCCAGGAACACTTTTTGGACTTTCTCTTGCCTATGTTTCTTCGTATATCGAAAGAATCCTTCATTTTGAATTGAGCTCGTTTTTAATCATAATTGCAATGACTGTAAGTTATCTGCCGTTTAGCTACAGAATCTGCTCTTCAACTTTTAGCCGCTTGAAAATTTCTCTTGACGAAGCGGCACGTTCTTTGGGGGCAGGACGGCTGAAGGTTTTAAACGATATTATTTTGCCATTGAGCATTGGCGGTCTATTTAGTTCTGCCGTTTACGATTTTGCCCGTGGCGTTGGAACTATAAGTTCGGTTATTTTTCTGGTAAGTTTTAACACAGGACTTGCCTCGATAAAAATTTTGAATTTGGCAGAGCAGGGCGACTGGGGCAAATCTGCGGCTCTGGCACTTGTTTTAACTGTCATTACTTTTATAATACTTGGAGCCGGAAAAATTTTTAGCCGGCGGTTTGAGGCAAAAATTTATGAACAGTAGCAGTGCAAGCCTTACTTTTAAGAACGTTTCTTTTAGTTTTGGAAATACTCGGACTATCGACGATTTTTTTCTTGAAGTAAAAAGCGGTAGTTTTACAACACTTTTGGGACCAAGCGGTTGCGGAAAAACCACCCTCCTAAAAATAGTTTCCGGTTTTTTAACACCGGATTCCGGTTCAATTTTGATTGATGGTGCGGACTGCACCTTTGTTCCGCCGGAAAAAAGACAGATTGGAATGGTTTTTCAGGATTATGCTCTTTTTCCGCATATGACGGTTCAAAAAAATCTTCTCTACGGACTTGAAATAAAAAACAAAAACAGCAAAGAAGAAAATTTTGCAAAAATACATAAAACCGCGCGCATCCTCGGAATCGCCAATCTTCTGGAAAGATTCCCTCATGAGCTTTCTGGCGGACAGCAGCAGCGCGTAGCCTTGGGGCGCGCTCTCGTTCTTGAGCCGAAAATTCTTTTAATGGACGAACCGCTTTCTTCTCTTGATGCAAAGTTGCGTACTCAGGTTCGTGAAGAACTAAAAGATGTTCAAAGCCAGATTGGAATTACAACTCTCTATGTTACTCACGACCAGGAAGAAGCTCTCTCGCTTTCTGACACGATTGCGGTTTTAAAAGCCGGAAAATTGCAGCAGGTTGGAACTCCAAGGCAAATCTATTTTGAACCGGCAAACGATTTTGTCGCAGATGCGGTCGGCAGGGCAAATTTTATAAAACTGACAGACTTAAATGAATTTGAAATTGATAATCCGTCTCTAAAAGAAGCAAAAACATTGACAGTCCGGCCGGAATGGTTTTTAAAGATAAATGCCGGCGAAAAAGAGACAAAAAATTGCCTTACAGTCAGTGGAACTGTTGTTTCGACAGCATTTTTAGGACAGACAACTCGCTACCGCATTCGCCTTGACAACAAAACTTCCCAGATTTTGACCGCAGATTTACCGACCGAAGATGAAGATTTGCCTTCAGGTCAAAAAATCACCCTCAAAATCGAAAAATATCTGTTAAAAAAATAGCGTATATGAAAAAAATTCTGGCAACAATTTTTGCATTTTTTGCAGTTCAGCTTATTTTTGCTTTTCCTTCTCTTGAGCCGTCAATTTTGTGGGGACTGGAGGAAAATTCAATTCAAAAATTTGAACACATTGACGAAAAACATAACATTCTTGGCCAAAATCTTACCTCAAGACAGATAATCCAGACAGCGTTGGAATATTCGTTTTGTCCAGTAGAAAGCGAAGAAGGCTTATCCTGCTTAAAAAAATACGATTCGCTCGAAAAAGCCGTAAAAAAACAGTTTTCCGGTCTTGAAAAAATTGACGCGGCGGAAAGACTGCTTTTATTTTTGTATGATGTTGCCCTTTACCGGTACGAAGAAGACGCAACACGCCTTAACACGACACTTTTGACAGGTTCGTACAACTGCGTCACTGCAAGCATTTTGTATCTTGCGTTGGCCAGGAGTCTAGAAATCGAAGCCTGCGTTCAGGAAACAAATATCCACGCCTATTGTTCTGTTTTTATTGACACAAAAAAAATCGACGTCGAAACGACAAATCCTTATGGCTTTAATCCCGGCGAAAAAAAACTTGTCGCACAATCCGAAAACAACCGCAAATACGCCGTAATTCCAAAAAAATACTACGCCGGAAACAGACAGATAAGCAGTCGTGCAGCCGCAACCTTGACCGGAAAAAATATTGCAAGCAGCTTAAACGATTCCGGCGACTACGAAAAGTCAATTCCTCTCGAAATAAGCCGCCTTGAGTTTCTAAAGCTTTTTTCAGACCCGGAAACAAAAACAGCAAAAAACGACCTTGATACGCTGGCCTGCAACTACGCAATAACCCAAAATCGCGCCTCACAGCCGGAAAACGCCCTCGAATTTCTTGAAAAAGTAATTCAAAATTTTGGAAACAGCGCGGCCCTTCAAAAAACTTACGGAAATTCGCTTTACAACGCCGCAGTCAATCTTCTTAACAAAAACCGCGAAAATGACGCGCTTGAACTTTTTAAAAACCGTAGCGCCCTTGCAGCCGAAGCAATGCAAAACCGCGTAAAAAAAATGATAGACGGACAGATTTTAAAAAAACACGAAATATCCGTTCACAATCAGGTTGTACCGCTTTTTAATACAGGAAAATTTGACGAGGCCAAATCGATACTCGAAAAAGAACTTGCTCAAAATCCCGAAAGCCCGCTCTTAAAAAAAGATTTGCAGACCGTAAAAAAAGCCTTGGCACAATAAAAAAATCGTTTGTTATTCCGGGCGTTCCCTTCACTGCGTTCGGGTCGCTATGTCCATGGTTCGCTACGCTCATTCCTGCGCCTTGCTCCGGAACCAGGATGTCCCATAAGTATCTTTTATGTCATTTTTAAGCTTGACCCGACATATATTACAATCATTTAGAAATTTTTCAACGACTTATAGGGACATCCCCTCATTCCCAGCGCTAACGCAGTATGCACTAAAGAATAATGCAGACCCTGTCATAAAATCAATTTTAATTCTTAAGCACTCCAATCGGAACGACTAAAACACCGTCTTCACGTTTGTAGGCGTATTTTCCAAAATTTCATTTGCCATTCATCAATAAGACGTGGAACAGCGCTTTTTAGTTCAAGTTTTTTCGACGTTTTGTAAAGATTTTGTTCGGCGGGTTGTGGCGAAAATTTTTGGTCTTTTGATTATTATAGTACAAATTTCAAGTTCAACTTTTGATTTGTACCAAAATAATAAGTTCATTATGCAAAAGCCGGTCTTGGCCAGAGTTTTTGCATTTGTTTTCAAGGATTTCGTGAAGAATGCAAGCGCACCAGAAGATAGAATTTTTGTCAAATAAAAAAGGCTACCCTTTGTTGAACAATCAACTTTACAGGCAGCCTTTTTTTTTAATCTAGCTTAAAGCCAAATTATTTGTTCAAGCGAGCCTCGAGTTCATCGAGGATTGCCGTAAGTTCTTTTGGAAGGTGTTTTCCGAATTTTGGATAGTGGTTTTCACGAATATCCTTAACTTCTTTTTTCCATCCTTCAACATCAACCTTGAGAATCTCTGGAAGAGTCTTTTTGTAGTAGTCTGCGAGACCGTCAGTGTTGATTGCGCCTTCTTTTGGCATGTAACCGATTGGTGTGTCGATAAAGTTGTCTTTTCCGTCACAGCGGTCAAAAATCCATTCAAGAACGCGGCTGTTGTCGCCGTATCCTGGCCACATAAATCCGCCTGGAAGTTCTGCGTTGTTGTCGTCCTTGCGGAACCAGTTAACGTAGAAGATTTTTGGCAAGAGGTCTTTGTCTTTTGCAGCGTTGCCAACGTCGATCCAGTGCTGGAAGTAGTCGCCCATGTTGTATCCACAGAATGGAAGAATTGCGAATGGGTCGCGGCGGATTTTTCCAACCTGAGAAGCATCGATTGTAGAAGCAGCAGTGATTTCTGAACCTACGATAGATCCGAGGAATACACCGTGGTTCCAGTCACGGCTCTGGTGAACAAGTGGAATTGTTGACGGACGGCGTCCACCGAACAAGATTGCGCTGATAGGTACACCTTCTGGAGATTCCCAGTCAGAAGCGATACATGGACACTGTTTAGCTGGTGCTGTAAAGCGTGCGTTTGGATGAGCGAATTCTTCGCCTTTTGGTGATTTGTCTTTTGGAAGAGCATCACGTGTGTTGCCTTTCCAGTCAACGAGCTTGCCTTTTGCAGGGTAGCCGATTCCTTCCCACCAAACATCTCCGTCTTCTGTGAGCGCACAGTTTGTGAAGATTGTGTTTTTAGAAGCAGCTTCAAGAGCGTTTTTGTTAGACTGGGCAGAAGTTCCTGGAGCAACTCCGAAGAATCCTGCTTCTGGGTTGATAGCGTAAAGACGACCGTCTTTTCCGAATTTCATCCATGCAATATCATCGCCGACTGTTTCAACTTTCCAGCCAGGAATTGTAGGAATAAGCATTGCGAGGTTTGTTTTTCCACAAGCTGATGGGAAAGCACCTGTAACGTATTTAACTTCGCCCTGTGGGTTTGTGAGCTTAAGAATAAGCATGTGTTCTGCAAGCCAGCCTTCTTCGCGGGCGAGAACTGAAGCAATACGGAGAGCGAAACATTTTTTTCCGAGAAGAGCGTTTCCGCCGTATCCAGAACCATAAGACCAGATGAGGTGTTCTTCTGGGAACTGAGAAATGTATTTCTGTTCAACTGGAGCACAAGCCCATACACCGTTGTCTTTTTCGCCATTGTTGAGTGGTTTTCCAACTGAGTGAAGACAAGGAATAAAGTTGTCATCAATGTACTTCCAAACTTTTTCGCCGGCACGTGTCATGATGTCCATGTTCAAAACAACATATTCTGAATCTGTAAGTTCAATACCGTATTTTGCGATTGGTGAACCGAGAGGTCCCATGCAGAACGGAATAACGTACATTGTGCGTCCGTGCATACATCCTTTGTAAAGACCTTTCATTGTTGCTTTGAGTTCAGCAGGGTCGATCCAGTTGTTTGTAGGACCAGCAGCTTCCTGAGTTTTTGCTGCAATGAATGTTCTTTTTTCAACACGTGCTACGTCAGAAGGATCTGAGCGGAAAAGGTAGCTGTGAGGTTTTTTAGCCAATGGAGTAGCAAGACCGGCGTCTACACAAATTTTTACGAGACGGTCATACTCTGCTGTAGAACCGTCGCATACAACAACCTGGTCAGGTTCACACATTTTAACACATTCTTCAACCCAAGCCTTAACCTTGGCGTTTTTAATGTCATTAACTGTCATTCTAAGATCTCCTTAAAAAAAATCTAACTAAAACGCATTATAGTATTTTTGAGCCGTGAATTCAATGACAATAATTGCGATTTTGTCGTTAATTATTTTTTATTATTGGGCTATTGGGCGAAATTTATTGCGCAAAATTGAGCAAAAAACCGGGTAAAAATTCTTGAAAATTCGGAGCGCATTTTCTTGTCAAACCGGCTCTTACTGCAAGTCCTTCTTCGCTTCGCTCGTCCGGTCTTTCCGTGGCGATCCGGGCTAAGTTTTTCTCTAAAAACGCGCAGTTTCCGCATTTTTTTTGCATCTTTGTTCACTCAGTTTTTTCGCTTTTCCATGTCGCCTTAATTTGCTAAAATAGTTTCACTTTTTTATTGGGGTTTTTTATGGAACTTAAATGGGTTATTCTGGTGCTTGCCGTCTTAATGTACGCGCTTGTAATCGTCTTTCAGGACAAAAAAGTGTGGTTTACGACATTTGCCGGAATTTTATGCATTGTGCTCGGAATGATTTTTCCGGGCGTTATTTTTGGTTCTGCAGAAGGACAGGTTTCGCGTCTTTTTGCTTTGACAAACGCTTTCGGTACCTTGATTAACTGGAACGTTCTTATGATTTATGTCGGCGCAATGACGATTGCGGCACTTTTCTTGTATTCAAAGGTTCCCGCAAAAATTGCCGACTGGCTTGTTTCCATTGCGCCTTCGACAGGAGTTGCGATTGTACTGATTCTTGCAATGACCGGAATTATTTCGATTTTTGTCGAGAACGTTGCGACTGTTCTTGTTATGGCTCCGATTGCTCTGAGCCTCTGCAAAAAATTAGAGATGAACCCGACAATGTTTATGGTCGGTCTTGCTGTCATGTCAAATCTCGAAGGAACAGCAACTCTTGTAGGTGATCCTCCGAGCATGATTTTTGCCGCGGTTGCAAATTACAATTTTAACGACTTTTTTATTCACGAAGGAAAACTCTCCATATTCTTTGTCGTTCAGACAGGTCTTCTTGCAGGCTGTATTTTCTTCTATATAGTGTTTGCGCATTTAAAGGACAAATCCGCTGTTCAAAGCGAACCTGTTCTCTCAGCCTTTCCTGCCGCTTTAATGCTCGTCATGATTTTTGGACTGGCGGCTCTTTCTTTTGCAAGTCCTTCCCTTTCAAAAATCATTCCTGAAGGCATAATGAACCTTTCTTCCGGACTTTTTGTAATAATTTTGGCGGCAATCGGAGTTCTGTGGTATTCTGCAAACCAGAAAAAAAACAAAAGCGAAGTCTGGACTTTGATAAAGGAGCTCGACTGGGAAACAATTTTCTTCCTGATGGGAATTTTCGTTGTCGTTGGAGCAATCAGCGGAGTAGGGCTTTTAAAAGAATTTGCAAATTTCCTTGTTCACTTCTGCGGCGGAAGTAAATTTTTGGGCTTTGTCGTAATTCTTGCAGTGAGCATTTTGATTTCTGGATTTGTAGACAACGTTCCGTACATTATGGTTATGCTTCCTGTCGCGCAGCAGATGGGCGCCGGACTCGGAATGGGAGCTGACCTTTTTATGTTTGCTCTGCTTGTTGGTTCTTGTCTTGGCGGAAACCTCACTCCTTTTGGAGCAAGCGCAAATGTTGTTGCCATGGGAATCGTCAAAAACGAAGGCTATCCAATGTCATTTGCAAAATGGCTAAAAGTCGGAGGAAGTTTTACAATTATTACAACAACAGCTTCGGCAATCGTTCTTTGGCTTTTGTGGAGCTAAAAATTTAAAAACTCAAAACGTACAAAAACGGGATGCAAGTAAAAAAGCATCTCGTTTTTTTTATTTAAAACTTTTGGAGCGCATCTGCTCTCAAACCGTCCTTCCTCAATTCGGTAACCCTCAGCCCTTTCGGGCCGCCTTTGGCGTTGCTCCAGCACGGGCTAGGCATTGATTAAAAAACTTTTCTTTGGTTCTTTAGGTTAAATGTTTAATTATTTAAACGTTATTTCATTTTTTTATAAAAAATTTATTTACACTCAGAAAATATTTCTGTATAATTTATATAAAAGTTACCGAACAATCGGTAACTTTTAGGGGACTTGCGATAATGCCTAAATTCAGACACGAGTTTAAATATTTTTCTCCAGAAATGGTTCTTTCTGCAATTGAACAGCGGATTGGAGCGTTGCTGTGTCTGGACAAAAATACTGGAGAAGCAGGCGAATACGCAATCCGAAGCATTTATTTTGACGATATTTACGACACTTGTTTTTTAGAAAACGAAAATGGCACCGACCCGCGCGAAAAATTCAGAATCAGAATTTACAACTGTTCAAAAGAGCGCATTACTTTGGAATTAAAGCAAAAAATAAACGGAATGTGCCTTAAAACTTCGTGTCCGGTTCCGCTAAAAACCCTCGAACAGATTATGGCCGGCCAAATTCCGGATTTTACGGCCCAAACTCCATACCTCTTAAAAAAATTGATTTCTCAGATGCATTTTCGTGCATTAAGGCCTGTTGTAATTGTCGCTTACGAGAGAGTTCCTTTTGTTTATCCGGACGGAAACGTTCGTGTAACTTTTGACAGAAACCTTCGCAGTTCAAGCAACATAGAAGATTTTTTTAATCCGCAGGCAGCGTTCAGGTCTGTTCTTTCGGTTGGAACTAATATGATGGAAGTAAAATTCGACGAGTTTTTGCCGGATTTTATAAACGAGGCATGTCAGACGAGCCTTTTGCAATGGACGAGTTTTTCAAAATTCTATCTTTGCAGAAAATTTGACATTCACGGAATGGCTTAAAAATTTTTAAATATAGAAAAACATAAAAAAGGACGGTAGCTTTTATGGGATTTAAGGATATTTTCAAAAAATCATTCATTCAGGGATTTACAAGATACGATGCGACTCCAGAAAACATCATTGTCGTTTTTTTGATTGCATCGGTTTTTGCGCTGTACATTTTCTTTGCCTACAGGCTTTTGACGCGCAGAACTTTTTATTCAAAGTCTTTTAACATTGCGCTTCCTGCTCTCGTATTGATTACTGCCGGTGTAATTTTGACGATTCAGTCGAGCGTTGTAATTTCTTTAGGTATGGTCGGCGCTCTTTCTATTGTCCGCTTTAGAACTGCAATAAAAGATCCAATGGATTTGGTTTTTCTGTTCTGGGCGATTTCTACAGGAATTATCTGTGGCGCAGGTCTTGCCCAGATTTCGTGCGTGCTCGCATTTATTTTGACTGTTGCACTTTTTGTTTTGGACAGACTTCCTGTTGCAAAAGCTCCAAAAATTTTGATGGTAAGCGGTAACAGTTACGAACTCGAAAAAAGCATAATGGCGCTTGTTCAAAAATATTGCAAAACTTTTGCAGTAAAAAGCCGCGCTCTTTCTAACGGAAAAATCAACCTTGTTGTGGAAATTCGCGCTTCTGACGATTCTGCCCTTTTACAGGAAGTCGCCGCTCTTGAGAATGTTGTTTCTTCAACAATTCTTGCGCACGACGGCGAAGTAACTTACTAGATTCATCTAAAAAAAAGAAAATATGAGCGTTTTTAAGGGAATAAAAAGATATTCTGTCGGCTTTGTTTTTTTATTTGTTCTGCTGTCGTTTGGCTGCGTTTTAGCATTTTTGCTTTCTTCCGAACGGGAAGTTACTTTTGAAAGTTGCAAAAAACTTGGTCTTCCGATACTTGAACTTTCTACAAACAAAAACAAGGAAATTACAAGCAAAGAAGACTATGTAAAAGGTGATTTTACTTTAACGGATTCTTCTGTCGTTCTTACAGGAAAATGCAAGGTTCGTGGACACGGAAATTCAACCTGGAAGACAACTTTTACAAAGAAAAAACCGTATCTTTTAAAACTTGACCGCGAAGAAAATCTTCTGGGAATGCCTGCTGCCAGAAAATGGATTTTAATGGCAAATTCCTGCGACCGCTCAATGCTTCGAAATTTTTATGCCGAGCATCTTACTCACAATGTCTGGAATAAAATGCGCTGGAATCCGCAGTCAAAATTTATAACGCTCTTTATAAATGGCAAATACCGCGGACTTTATTCGATTACGGAAAAAGTCGAAGTCGAAAAAAGCCGCGTTGAATTTGAGGGTGAAGGTTTTCTTGCCGAAATCGACAGTCACAGCGGCCGTCCATATTCTTTTTCAAGTCCGACGGGCTTAAGATTTCATATCCGCTCTCCAAAATCAACCGAAGAAAACTACAAAATATGGGCGGAAAAAATAACCGAACTCGAAAAAATTCTTTACAGCGAAAACTGGTTAAAAAAAGACGGATACAAAAAATATTTTGATATGGATTCGTTTGTTGACTGGTATCTTCTTTCTGAATTTTCAAAAAATTACGATGCAAAGTTCTATAACTCGGTTTTCATGAATTATGACTACAGCCAGGACAAGCTTTTTATGGGTCCTGCCTGGGATCACGACATTGCTTTTGGAAACAGCGGCGAAAGTTCTACAGGAAGCAATTCTTATAATTCTCTCGTAAGCAACAGCGCGTGGATTCAAATGTTCAGGGTTTTTGATTTTTCTAAAAACTCGACAATGCCGTCCAACGAAGAAGGTTTTTTGATAAATCAGTCGTCATGGTATCATCGCCTTTTTAACGATGCGGATTTTGTAAACGCGGTAGAAAAACGCTGGTGCGAAACCCGGCTTGAATTAAAATCTTCGATTGACTGGCTCAAGGAGCAGGGCGAGCTTTTAAATTCTGCCGGAGAATTAAATGACAGCGTATGGCACATAATTGGAAGCGCAATCTGGCCACGCGCGCCCGGATACCGCGACAGAAAAACTTATAAAAGCGAAGTAAAATATCTTACGGACTGGTGCGAGCGGCGTTTTGAGTGGATGGACAGTATTTTTTACCAGAAAACGTCCGTAAATAACTAGAATTACGCCGTCAAATCGAGAATTTGTCCTGCCTGAGGCTGAACTCCTGCAAGTCCGTAGCCTGTCAGATGGGATTTTTCTATTTCGTTTTGAATCTGCGACTGATAATTTTGAATAAGGCTTTCCATCTGGTCATCGCTCAAATTCGAATTGTCGGAAAATTCTGCTTTTGGCTGGTTTCTCATGGAGATAAGCTGGTTTAAAAGAGAGTTTAAAATCTGAATTTTACTTACAGAAACGCCTTGCTCTGGAATTGAAGAGGCAACTCCAGAAATATGGTCAAATTGAGAATAGATAACGGAAGCAGGATTTACAGGAACATAGAGTTTTCCCGAGCTGCCGCTTAAAATTCCGCCGTATGAATAAGCATTTAAAGAAATAGAATTGACCATAACTCAACCTCTAATAAATTTTCGGAAAAATAAAAAATTAGTTTAGAGGTTGATATATTTTTTTCTGGCATTTTGTGCAAACGTCAGAAAAGACAGCTGAAAACTTTTAGCGGTTTTTTCCTAGAACGCTGTCAACTTCTTCCTGGGTTACAGAAATCCGTTCGGTTTTTAATCTGTCCGAAAACAATTTGCTGTTTTTTTCAAAATTTTCCATGATTTGTGATGATTTAAAATTCGGTTTTCTTATGGTTTTTATTTTAGAACGTTCTGCCTGTAAAAGTTTGTTAAGTTCGTCCTGAGAAATTAAAGCTTCGTTCATAATTTTGCACTCCAATATGCTTTTTTAGTCAAACTGCTTTGACCAGGTATTTAAAAGCGATTCCATCGTAAGATTTTTTTTGTCGCTGTCTGTTTTTATTGCATTGTTCAAATAAGGAAAAATTACGCGCTCTTTTATGCTTTGCCAGCGTGGTGGAAAAGCCTGTGGAGCTGCAATTTTTTCTTCTGCCGGCAAGTTTCCGAGCAGATTTCTGTAAAAAGTTGGAAAAATGCGCTCGTTTACACCTTTTATTGTCGAAAAACCGGACACGATTCCAAAAGTCGCCGTGTCCAGATGCATTTTTGCAGAGCGTTCCAGCAAAAGCTTTTGATTTTTTTCCTGGAAAAACCAGCGGATAAAATTTTCAGCCTGCTTTGGATTTTTTGCGTGCTTGTAAATTGCCATAGAAACAATGTCGTCTTTTGCAGGAATGAAGCCGTTTATCGAAAGCCATCGGAAATCAACTTCGCCAAGCTGTTCAAAAGAAATTTTAAAAAGTTCACTGCTTGTTATATAGCTAAAAAGCGTTCTGCCTTCGGCAATTTGCCTGTATTTTGGAGTGTAGAGATATTTGAATTCAAAATCCTGCTCTGCCGTTGTGCTTGAGTTTTTTTCAGCAGTCCAGGCTCTGATATATTCAACTGCTTCTGAGAGTTTTTTTTCGTCCCAGACAAATCCGTTTCCTTTTTGCTTAAAACAAGGACCGAATTTTTTAGCAACTTCGTACAAAAATTCATCGTCCCAGGAAGGAGCAAAACCCATTTTTGTATAGAAACCTTTTTTATTTACAGCGTTAAAATCGCCGGCGAGTTCTTTTATCTGCTCAAGAGAAAGCGAATGTTGATTTGGAATTTTATCTTCGTTTTTGGAAGAAAAAACAAAAAGCGGAAGGTTAAAACTTACAGGAAGAAGATACTGGCTGCCAAAAATTTTGCCGTATTCAACGAGAGGCTCGTAAAGCGTAGAAACGTCGATGCTGTCTTTGCTCAAAAGAGAATCGAGAGGCCTAAAAAGTTTGCGGGTGCTGTCGTTTTTGAGCCATGAACCTGCGATTAAATCCGGTTTTTCTTCATCTTTTGCAGGTGGAAGTGAGCTTGCAAGACGCTTTTTGTAAACAATTACAGCTTTTGTCTTGTCTTGGATCGAATTAAAAAGTTCACTGTAAGAAACAAATTCTTCGCGGTCAGTCCAAATTATAAAAGTGTCTGGCGAATTGTCTTGTGTCTTGCAGCCCAAAAAAAGTCCGCAAAAAATAAAAATCGCCGCAAAAAAAGAAGTCCTCAAAAATCCAGTCATTATTCAAGTATACCGCATTTTTTTATATTTATAAATATTTAAAAATCAAAAATCGACTGTGTGGGTTGGTTCAAAAATGAACTTTACAGATGAATGTTGGATGTTGGAATGCTTGACTGACAGCACATTTTTCTGATTATGAGCAGATTGCCGCCAAAAACAAAAAGACGCCAGATTTTTTCTGACGTCTTTTTGTTTTTATAAGATTGATTTACATATTGTCGGCGCAGTCATAAATTGCTTTATATACTGTTTCTACCTGTTCTTTTTCAATACTGGAGAATGCAACTCTGAGTGTTTCTGAATCAATCGCAACTGTTCCAATCTGTTTTTCGTGCAGAATTTTCTGTCGCAGCTGTTCGGCATCGACTTTTGTGTGAAAACTCATAAAATATCCTGAATTGAAAGGCAGGGCTTCAAGATTTTTGCTTGTATGCGAGGTTACGAATTTTTTTACTTCTGTATAGCGCTCTTCGAGGAGCTTGCGGAAATCCTTTTTTTGATTTTCGAGCGCCGGATCGCTGAATGCGCGCAATGCAAGGCTCTGGCTTGGAGTTGATGAGCAGCTTACTGAAGAACGAATCAGTCCCATGAGCTTTTTTTCGAGGGCGGCGTAGTGCTCTTCTGTCAAGCCTTTTCCGCCAAATGTTAAAAATCCTGTGCGGAAGCCCCATACAAAGTCTTCTTTTGTTGGTCCGTCGATTTTTACTGCAAGGACATTCTCGTGCAAGTCTGCAAATTCTGCAAAAAGCGACTGCGGATAAATGTCGTTTTCGTAGTTTAGTCCAAAATATGCGTCATCGTCCCAGATAAGAACTTTTGCGCCTTTTTCTGCAATATCGCGGATTATTTTTACAATCTGAGCGGCTTCTGCGTTTGTAGGTGAATAGCCGCTTGGATTTTGCGGAAAGTTTAAAAGCAGGCGGACAAAGCCTGTTTCCGCTTCTTTTTCTACTGCTTTTTTGAACGAGTCAAGGTCGAATCCGTCGTCTGAAAAAAGATTGAATGTGTGGAACTGTGAATTTCTGCGTGTTTCTACAATGAGCGCATAATTGTCCCAGCTTGGATTTGGCGAAAGAAGAGGTTTGTCTTCGTCAAGAAAAAGGTCTGCAAGATAGGAAATTCCTGCTGTTAGTCCTGGAACTACAACTGGCATGGAAATTGATTTTCCTTTGAGCCCTGGATTTTTTTTGTAGATTAAATCTTTCCAAAGTGTACGCAGTTCCGGATTGCCAGCGGTCGGCATATACGAAACCAGTTCTCCAGCAGAAAGTTCTGGTGCATATTTATGCACAGCTTCGAGAATTGCCGGTTTTCCGCCTGTGAGCGTTGTTCCGATTGTTGCGTTTGCAACTTTTCCGAATTTTTTTGCTTCTCCTCCCTGAGCAATAATGCCTTTTGGGAAGAAAATCCTTAATCCTAAATCTGAAAGCAACTCGCCTGGAGTTGTGTTTTTAAGAACATTGTTCAATTCTTGTGCTAAAGGGTTCAACATGATAAAGTATATTATCGTTATAAAGTGCGTGCGTCAATTGGACATGCATAAAACTGCATAAATATACAATTTTTAGGCTATAAAATGGATAAAAATAATATAAATTCAACTTTAACTGGTTTTGAAAATACGGAAGTTAACGGACAGGGCAACAGCGGCGAAAATATTCAGGATTCGGCGATTTTTGAAAACTGCCGGAAGATTCTGGATGAGTGCCGGGCGGAAGCTGCAAAACGGCTTGTTGGACAGGGACAGGTAATTGATGCGATTCTTACTGCGATAATTACAGGCGGACATGTTCTTTTGGAGGGTGTTCCCGGTCTTGCAAAGACACTTGCCGTAAAAACTTTTGCTGAACTTTCCGGTCTTGATTTTAAGCGCATTCAGTTTACTCCGGATCTTTTGCCTGCGGACGTAAGCGGAACTTTGATTTACGAGCAGAACACTGGAAATTTTTCTGTCAGAAAAGGTCCTGTTTTTACAAATGTTGTGCTTGCCGATGAAATTAACCGCGCTCCTGCAAAAGTTCAGTCGGCGCTGCTTGAAGCCATGGCGGAAAAACAGGTTACAATTGGTGAAAAGACATATCCTCTTCCTCAGCCATTTTTGGTTCTTGCAACCCAGAACCCGATTGAGCAGGAAGGAACTTACAATTTGCCGGAAGCTGAGCTTGACCGCTTTTTGCTAAAAGTTCTTGTTTCTTATCCGACTCCTCAGGAAGAAATTCAAATCGTAAAAACTGCCGGAAAAGCGGGCGATGTTGCTGTTAAAAAAGTGCTTTCCGCTCAAAAAATAAAAGACTTGCAGTCGGCTTTTGAAAAAGTTGTCTGCGCTGACAAAATTATCGAATATATGGTAAACATTGTTTCGGTAACGCGCAATCTTAATACCGGACGGCGCACTGAGTTTTCAAAATATATTTCTTTTGGTGCTTCGCCTCGTTCTGGAATTGCGCTTTTGCAGTGTTCAAAAGTAAAAGCCTTGTTTGCCGGACGTTCTTTTGTTTTGCCGGAAGACGTAAAAAATGCCGCCTGCGAAGTTTTAAGGCACAGACTCGTTCTTTCTTACGAAGCTGCCGCCGATGGAATAACTGCCGACGAAATTATTTCAAAAATTTTAACGTTTGTTCCTGTTCCATAGTTGAATTTTTAAAGGCTGTCCGATGCTGAAAATTTTTGACGAAAATTCAAACAGACTTGCACAAAAAGCTTCTCTTTTAAAACTGTCTGCAAAAACACTTGCCGACAATCTGCGTCTTGGCGGTTTTAAGTCGCTTTACCGTGGTCAGGGAATTGATTTTTACGGAGTTCGCGAATACAACGCCGGAGATAACGTTCGTTCAATCGACTGGAACGTTACAGCAAGAATGGGACATCCTTTTGTAAAATTATACGAAGAAGACCGTGAGCTTCAGGTGTTTTTTGTTTTGGACCGTTCCCTTTCTATGTTTTCTGGAACAAATAAAAAAACTAGAATTCAGGTTGCTTCGGAAGCCGCCGCGCTTTTGGTTCTTGCCTGTTTGCAAAACAATTCTTCGATTGGGGCTGTTTTTTTTGACGGAAAAATAAGATTCAGCACAAAGGCAAAAACCGGACGTGATCAGGCAATGATGATTTTGAGCAGGCTTGACGAGGCTGAAGAAAAAATTGAAAAAGGTTCAGTTCTTGGTTCTGCGTTAAAAGGAGCACATAAGCTCTTAAAAAAACGTTCTTTGGTTTTTGTAATTTCGGATTTCCGTTCGTCGCTGTGGCAGGAAAATCTTGCCCGGCTTGCAGAAAAAAATGACGTTGTTGCAATACGGATTACGGATTCTTTGGACAGCGAATTGCCGGAAATCGGAACAGCTTTTTTTTCTGACATTGAAAGCGGCGTTACAAGAAAATTTCCTACATCCTTAAAAGCCTTTAAAAATGCCTGGTTTGAAGACAATCGCCGTCGTCTGGACAACTGGAAGGAATTCTGCCTTAGACACGGAGCAAGCCCTGTTATTTTATCGACTGCGGACGACCCTGCCTTTGTTTTGAATAAGTTTTTTTGCAGCCGGAGAGAAAGATGAAAAAAGTTTTTCTTTTGCTGTTTTGTTTTGTTTTGTCCGGCTCATTTTGTTTTGCACAGAATCTTGCTTCAAAAAATTCAAGTTCAAACAGCGCGGTGCAGATTCTTATGCCGAAAAATGTTTATGTCGGCGACAGATGTGAATTAAAATATGTTTTTCATACAGACGTTGATCTTTTTGAAAATAAAATTTCCGGAACTGACATAAAAACACTCGAACTTTTGACTGACTGGCCGGCTTTTAACAAAATGTCGGAAAAATGTCTGGTTTATCGGGTTGTTTTGGAGCACATTGGTTTTGAATACACGCTCACAGTTTTTTTTATTCCGTGGCAGACTGGCGTAATTGATTTTTCTTCATTCGATTTGTCGAATCTGGTCCGCGCTTCGCAAAAAAAAGAACGCTCCGTTGCGGCTTTTCCTGTAGATTTTGCTCCTGTTTCTGTAAATTCTCTTGCCGGAAAAATAGGGGCGGTTTCTCTTAGACCTCCGGCAGGTCCCCGCGTTGTTCCAGGAACTTCTTTTTTGTTGATTATTCTTGCGGTAATTTTTTTGGTTTGTGCCGGAATTGTCATATTTTTTGTTTTAAAACTGCCGTATTTTTTAGCGTTTTTTATTCTTGCTGGAGAACAGCGAAAAATCAAAAAACTTTATAAAAATTCGCAAAGGCAGTTGAACAAACTTCTCAAAGAAAAAAAAGATGATGAAGAATTTTGCTCTCAACTTACACTGACCGTCAGAAAATATCTGTGCGGCCGGTTCGACGAATGTTTTTTGTCGATGACATGCGGACATTTTTACGAAAAATTTGAAGAAATAGCCTGCGGTTCGCTTTCGGAAGCGCAAGGTGCTGCTGTGAGCGACATTGTGGAAGTTTTTGGAAGATGTGATTATATTCGCTTTGCAAAAGGTTCTGTCGATTCGTTTAAAAAACCTGCCTCTCTTTACGAAGCTGTGCTTGCCGACGGAGAACGCGAAATTCTTGTAAACCGCTGTCTTAGCGCCATAAAATTTTTTACTTTTGAACTGGAGAATGAAGCAAATGATGAGAATGCCAGTGTTTGAAAATCCGACTGCTTTTTTGTTTTTGGCGGCAATTCCTGCTCTTTTTATTCTCCGCCAGCTTAAAATTTTCAAAAAAGTTTCTTTTCCAGTTGTTTTTGCGGATTGGAAAGGAAAAAGTTTTGTCTGGAAAGGAAAAGTTTCTGTTTTTTTTAACGCGCTTTCTGTTTTTTTAGGCATTGCAGGTTATATAAGCCTTGTCTGTGCTTTTGCCGACCCTGTAATTCAAAAACAGGAAAAAATTTATACTTCTAAGGGAGCAGATATTCTTTTTGTGCTTGATACGAGCCCTTCAATGGCAGCCCGCGATATTGCAAATATGACCCGTCTGGACGCTGCAAAACAGGGAATCCGCACTCTTGTAAACAACAACAGAGGCGCCGCTTTTGGGCTTGTTGCCATGGCAAGCGAGGCCGCCGCGATTGTTCCGCCGACTGTCGACCATGAGCTTTTTTTGCGGCGCCTTGACTCTCTTGTTACAGGCGGGCTTGGAGAAGGAACAGCTCTTGGAATCGGTTTAAGCAGCGCAGTTTACCATCTTATAGCTTCTTCTGCTCCAAAAAAGTGCATTGTTTTAATAACCGACGGCGAAAATAATGCAGGCTCAATTCATCCTGACACAGCGGCAAACCTTGCTGCAAAAAATGGAATTACAGTCTACACTTTTGGAATCGGAACAAAAGGAACAGTGCCGATTGAATATGTTGATCCTAATTCCGGCAAAGTTCATTCTGGCTATTACGATTCTGAATTTGATTCGTCTTCTCTCGAAGAAATTGCTCTTGCTGGTGGCGGAACATATTTTGGAATTGAATCGACTGCGGCTTTTGCGGAGGCTCTTAATTCTGTCAGCCGAAAGCAAAATGTCTTGCAGACTTTTCACTACAAATCTTCAAACCGGCAGCTTTATTCATATTTTTTGATTTTTTCAGCGATTGTTTTTTTTGCAGCGTGGTTTATCCGCCGAATTTTGTTGAAAGAAATTTAAAACTTAATCGAGGAATTTTATGCTGGATATTCAAAGACCGTACGCTTTTTTTATTTTGTTGATTTTGATTTTTTTCTCTGCTTATGATTTGTTCCGCTACAAAAAAGTGGCAAAAAGTTTAGGCGTTGCAAATTTAATGAATAATTTTCAAAAAAACAAATCTTTCCGCCGTTTTAAGATTTCGATAATTTTGCGGACTGTGCTGCGTTTTTTTGCCTGTGCCTTTGCAGTTTTTGCTTTTGCTGGAATTTTCTGGGGAACAAACGCTGTTGCTGTTCAAAAAACAGGAGATGCGGTTGCCTTTGTTTTTGATATTTCCTGGAGCATGAATGCAAAAGACGCTCCTGGAGGTTTGACAAGGCTTGAAGCATCAAGACAATATGCCTGGAAACTTCTTGAAAAAATGAATGGAACTTCTGTGAGCGTGGTTCTTGCAAAAGGCGATGGAATTATTGCCGTTCCTTTGACAGATGACAGGACAAGCGTGGATTCTATTTTAGAAAGCCTTTCTCCAGCCTTAATGACGGCTGCCGGTTCTTCAATCGGAAAAGGAATTTCTTCTGCAATGCAGGCTTTTCCAAAAAATATGAGTCAGAACGCCCATGTCTGGGTTTTTACGGACGGAGACGAAACAGACGGTTCTCTGTCCTTTGCTCTTGACGATGCTGCAAGGTTTGGAATTCCTGTTACTCTGGTTGGTTTTGGAACTGCGCGTCCAGTTGAAATTCTTGCAGGAGATGGCGTTACAAAGGTAAAAACTTTCTTAAATGCTGAAAAAATGATAGATGCCGCTTCTGCTGCCAATAAAAAATCTCTTTTGCCACGGCACCGTCTTAGTCCAGACAATTCGATTTCTTACGTTGCCGCAGATTCTGAAGGTTCCGCCTACGTTTTGCTCAATCAGCTTTCTGGAAAAAAAATGGCTGGAGAGTCTTTTGAAATTCAAAAGATTTCGCATCACAAAATGTTTATTTTTCTAGCGATTTTATTTTTTATTTTTTCTTTTATTGTTTCCGAACTTGATTTGAATTTTCTTTCCGGTTCTAAATCTGCAAAAAAAACGGCTGTTCTTGCGGTTTTTGCTCTTCTTCCGTTTTTTACTTCCTGCAAGTCCGAAAAATTTTCGGTTTTGAACGGGGTTTTTAACTGGTACCAGAAAAAATATCAGACAGCGACAGCGAATTTTTTACGTTCGTACAACAATTCAAAACTTTCAGAAGACAAAACTCTTGCCGAGTACTGCGCTTACAACCTTGCTTCAACTTACATCATGCAGGATGAGCTAGATGCCGCTTTAATCAGGCTTGAACAGGTTTCTCCAGAAGCAGATGAAAAACTCAAGAGCGAGGCTTTTTACAATGCTGGAATTATTGCAAACCGACGCGGAGATTTTTCGCTTGCAAGGGAATATTTTAAAAAAGCGGTTCTTGCGGATTCTTCAAATTTGAATGCAAAAATCAATCTGGAATTTATTCAGCAGCAGCTGGAAAGTAGAAATTCAAAGTCGGCGGAAAAAGAAATGACTTCTGTCAATGTTGAAAAAAACAACAATTCAATGGAAAACGCCGTTTTTAATCTTATTCAGCAGGAGGAAAAAGAACGATGGCAAAAACTTCAGTCAAACAAAAAAGATTCGTCTGTCGTGGATTATTAGTTTTTGTATTTTTTTTGATTTTTGGTTCGCTTTATGCAAAATCTCCGTCACCTGCTTTTATCCGCACATTAAAAGTTAAGGCGGACAATTCGTCGATTTTTACGGTTTACGAGAACGGCTTTACGCTTAAAATTCCTGGGGTTGAGCCTTCTAACGTCCAGACCGATTTGCCGCAATTGCCGGAAGGAGTCCAGCTTATTTCTTCAAAAAAAGAAGAATTTATTGGAGAAACCGGGACCCGTGGAACTGCGGTTCATCTTTGGTTTGCTTTTAAGGACACAGGTCCTGTAAGGCTTCCGCCTTTGATCGTAATTATTGGTTTTAGGACTTATTATATTCCGTTTGACGACATAACTGTTTTTGAAAATCCGGATTTGATAAATCCTCAGGCTCTAGTTGAATTTGTTTCCGGGGCAAAATTTAATCGAAATTTTGGAGATTCGAAAAAATTTACTGCGAGGGCAGGCGAAGAAATTATCTTTGAATTGAATTTGAAGTATTTTTCTCAGATTATTTCTTTTAACTGGAAATTGCCGAAAAATTCAATTTTTGAAGAAATCGAAACTTCTGAATATGCCCGCGGAAAATCTGTCGGAAGAAATTTTTCTGACAAAAGCCTTCCTGTTGCAAAATTCCGGTGGAAGCCGCTTGTAGAAGGCGAATACGATTTACCGGAATTTGCTTTGACGGCGATTGCCTACAATGGAAGCCAGCGCACTGTAAAAATTCCGAATGTAATTTTAACTGTTTTGCCGGCTTCTCAAAAAGTTGAAAATTCTGAAGGCAAAATAATCGACAAAAGACTGTTTAATTCGGCATTTTCTGAGCCAAAAAACACTGCCGGCGGCTTTACAAAAAAGAAAATTGGAATTGAAGATTGCAAAAAAATTGCGGAATTGCGCAGCCTTGAAAGAAATTCTTTGTTTTCTGGAAAAGTAAAATTGGAGCGCGAGCAGCTTGAAAAAAAATTTTCGCTTTCAAATAACGAAAATGAAATAAAAAAGCCTTTTGTGGAATTATTTGCTGTTTGCGGAATAATTTTGCTGGCTTTGATGGTGATTTTTATTATTTTGAAGCGGAAAAAGATTGCAATTATGCTTGCGTTCTGCATGATTTTTGCGTTTGTCGCGAGTTTTTACAAAGGAACTCAAATTTTTAAGAATTATGGAATTTTTGCAGGCGGAAACATAAGTCCTGTGCCGGAAGAAACAAGTTCTGCCGTGCAGAATTTTTACGGTGGAATCCGCGTAAAAATTTCGGAAAAAACAAGCGATTACTTTTATATAGAATCGTCGGAAATAAACGGCTGGGTAAAAAAAGAACTTGTTTTTGAAATAAAATAATTTACTGCAAAGCGGCAAGGATAGGAGTGGCGGCAAAGCCGTTGCGGAACTTTGTGGAGCAATGCAGGCGAAAGCCGGAACCACGGATAGCCTGATTTTTGCTATGCAAAAAGCCGCCCGATAAAAAATTATTGGAGGAATAAAATGGATTTTGGTGATATTTTGGCACAATGGTCGGAAGCTCAAAAAAAAGAAAAATCTGCTGCAAAAAAGCCTGCGTCTCAGGTTAGCCACAAAAAAGCAAATGCGCCGACTCCCGAAGAAAAAGAACTTGCCGCTCAAAATTACAAAAAAACTTTGGAAGGGCAGATGATTGAGGATTCAAAAAAAGCAATCAATCCGATGGAACTTTGGCTGCGCCGTTATGGAACTGTTGATAAAGACCGTCTGAACGAAGAAAGCGAAGAAGCGTCAAAAATGGAAAGCCGCAATTACTTAAAATCTATGCGCCCTGAAGCAAGAATCGACCTGCATGGACTTACCCGTGACGAAGCCTGGGCAAAACTTGAATCTTTTGTAAACGATTGTCTTAGGCGCGGAATAAAAAAAATTGAAATTGTTCACGGAAAGGGAATCCACAGCCACGGAACTGATCCTGTTTTGGGAGCAATGGTGCGGACTTTTATTGAGCAGAATAAACATTTGGGAGTGAGCGGACATAACGACAGAAATCATGGCGGTTCTGGAGCAACCTGGGTTTTGTTAAAGTAAGGTTTAAAAAACTGTTTTTACTTGTAACTGTGGGGAATTTTGATTATTTTAATTGCAGAAAAGTTTATAATAAAACAGTAAAAACTTAAGGAATGAATATTGGAAGATTTATACGCAGTATTGGGAGTTTCTAAAGACGCATCTCAGGACGAAATAAAGTCGGCTTACAGAAAACTGGCTATGAAATATCATCCTGACCGGAATCCTGGCAATAAAGAAGCCGAAGAAAAATTCAAGAATATAAGCGCTGCTTACGATGTTTTGGGTGATGAAACTAAACGCCGTAGTTATGACAGTTACGGTGCTTTCGGTTCTCAGTCTCAGCAGTCGTATAATCAGCAATACAATCCTTGGGGACAGCAAAGTGCTTATGACGGTCAGTCTTACCAGGACGATCCTTTTTGGCAGTGGGCGCAATATGGCTGGAAAAACGAAAATTCGCAAAATGGTCAAAACCGCACATATTATTATAAATACGAAAAATCAGAAAAAAAATACACCCGCGCCGAATGGTTCAGGCAGTTTTTGCAAAGCGCGGCAATTTTGCTTTTGAGCATGTATTTTATGAAATTTAGTTTTTTTATAATTCCTATTGGTCCGATTTTGTGTATTGCAGGAGTTATAAAGGGACTTTCCGGAATGACAAAAAGCCTTAAAGGAATTTTTGCAAGAAAGACAAAATAAAAAATAGATTTATAGAATAGAAAAAAAAAGGTCATTGGGCGGTTAAAAACCGAAATGACCTTTTTTTTGCGATTAGCAGTTTTGATTAGCGTTCGCGGAAAATTATGCGTCCGCGGTTCAAGTCGTATGGAGAGAGTGCAACTTTTACGCTGTCTCCTGGAACAATCTTAATGTAGTGTTTGCGCATTTTGCCTGAAAGATGTGCCATGATGACATGTCCGCCATTTTTAAGTTCAACACGGAACATGGTGTTTGGCAGCGCTTCTTTTACAATTCCCTCAACTTCTATAGCTTCTTCTTTAGCCACATTTCCTCCAAAAAAAGTTTGCCTTTTTGTTAGTTCTTTATTATATTTATTATCTACTTATAAAAAATCTTGTCAACGGGAGACGGATATGGAAAAAGCATTTGTTGAAAAAATGAAAGAAAAATTAATTGAGCAGAAAAATACGATTCTCGGATCTCTTGCTGCACAAAATGAAGATTACAAAAAAATTGTCGAAGGTGGGGAGTCTGGAGATGAAGTTGATGTTGCTTCTGATGTTGTGGATGGTCGTTTGCTTGAATCGCTTGGTGCTCAGGATTCAAACCGCCTGCAAATGATAAATAATGCACTTGACCGCATTAAGCAGGGAACTTACGGCCGCTGTCTGGTTTGCAAGGAAGAAATTCCTAAGGAAAGGCTCGAGGCAATTCCTTACGCTTTTATGTGCATTAACTGTCAGAGCCGCAACGAAAGACAGAACCGCTAAATCTTATATGTGATAATATTTTTATTTTTCGGGTATGCAAGTTCTGTGTACCCGATTTTTTTTGCAAGAGCGGTCGCTTGTTCAAACGCGCAGTCCAGCGTTTCGGCGGCATGCGAGTCTGAACTGAGCATTATTGGAACATTTTGCTCGTGTAAAAGCGTTAAAAAATATTCTGACGGATAGGGAAGCGTTAAAAATCCGCGGCTTATTGCGCCGGTATTTATTTCGCAGATAACTCCAGCACGACTTATGGACTTTGCTGTTTCTTTTAGTTCGTTTTTGTACCAGCTTTCGTTTTCGTTAAAAAATGGATTTTTCTGATTAAATTTGCGGACTAAGTCTGCGTGTCCGATTATCGAAAAATTGCATTCTGAAAGCATTTTTCGCTCTGATTCAAAATAGCGGCAGATCATTTTTTTTGCATCGCCTGCGTAAATGCTTTTTATTCCCTCAAAAAGTTTTTCTGTGCTCCAGTCGACAGGCATGGTTTTTTCTGGAGAATTTTCGCCATTGTACAGATAGTGAACAGAACCGATTAAAAAGTCGGGAGAAAATTTTTTATAAGCGTCAAAATCCGGTTTGCAAAAAGGCGGAATATAGTCTGCTTCAAAACCGCAGAAAATTTCGATTTGATCCGCATATTTTTGTTTTAGAGAGTTGATTTCCTGAATGTATTTTTCAAATTCATCTTTTTTTATGCTGTCGCCAAAAGGAAACGACCAGGTTGAATGACTCGAAAAACCCAAAATCTTAAAACCTTTTTTTATTGCGGAAATAACATTTTCTTCCGGCGTGTTTTTTCCGTCGCAAAATGTGGAATGTGTGTGAAAATTTACTTTCAATGAATTTGAATCTTTTTTTAAATCAACAAAATCTTTCATTTTTTTACTGCCTGTTCTGATCTTATGAATTTTGCTACAAGCTTTTTAAAGCGGACATATTCATGCTTAAATTCTTCCAGATTGAATCTGCAGCCTGCAATGTCTCCTGTTTTTGCCGTAATGTTTAGTCTGGAAGCGTATTCTGCAAGCAATTTTGCGCTTACTGTGCCAGAACTGCCTTTTAGTGAATGGCCCAGCATCCGCAGTTTTTCAAAATCTTTTGCCTCAACAGCCATTTCTGTCTCTTTTAAAAGCCTGTTTGTCTGTTTTGCAAAAGTTTTTAATATTTCGATTGAAGACGCAATGTCGCCACCTGTAGTGTCCAAAAAATCCTCTTTGTCCCATGCCGTTTTTTTTGCAGAATTTTCGGGTTCGAGGGTTGTGACTGATTTTAAAACAGGCAAATCTATAATCGGAATCCATTTTTCGAGAATCGTGCGGATTGTGCTGCTTTTGAACGGCTTTACAAGAATGTCGTTTATGCCGCTTTTTTTGTATGTCTCAAAATCGTTTGAGTCGTTATTTGCCGTGCAGGCGATGATAATTCCTTTGTAACCAGATTTTCGGAGCTCGACTGTGGCTTCGACTCCATTTTTTACAGGCATTTGAATGTCCATAAAAATCAGCTCAATATTTGGATTCTGTTTAATCTGTTCAACTGCCTGCTGTCCGTCTTCTGCCAAAAAAACATCTGCTCCAAAATTCCGCAAAAAAGTTTCGATTAACTTGCTGTTTACAGGATGGTCTTCCGCAACGAGAACTCTTTTGTTTTTTGCAACAGATGAATCGTCAACCGGCTCAAGAGTCATAATCATGTCGTCGTTTGCAAGTTCCAGTTCAACAATATTGTTATTTTTTTTGTCCGTGCGTTCTTTTAAAAGCTCAAATACTTTTTTTCGCTTTAAAGGCTTGTAAAGGTATCCTTCAAACCAGTTGAGCATTTTCATTTTTGCTTCGCCTTTCATCTGGCCTTCTGGCACAATAAGGTAAAGCTCCGGCGTGTTTTTTATTTTTTTTTCATTGTGAATTTCGCTCGCCAGGTGCCATCCGTCCATTGCCGGCATAATCATATCGATAAAAACAAGATTAAACGGATTTTTTTGAGATTCTGCGTCTAAAATAAGTTGAATTGTGTTTTGAGGTTGTGTCGTCGATTCAATATCAAAAATTCCTGCGGCGTTTAGAATTTTTATCAGTGAATTTGCTGCCGTTTGGTTGTCGTCAATTATTAAGATTTTGGAATTTTTTTGAGCCTGAAATGTTTCTTTTTGTTCAAAATTTTCAAATCCTGGATTTTTTACAATTGGCAGTGTAAACCAAAAAATTGAACCTTCGTCCTTGTTTGGTTTTACGCCGATTCTTCCATTCATTAAATGCACAAGGTTTTTGCTGATTGAAAGTCCAAGTCCTGTTCCTCCGAATCTGCGGTAAGTGGAAATGTCGCCCTGGTAATAATTTGTAAAGATTTTTTCTTTTTGTTCTTTTTTTATGCCGATTCCAGTATCTTTTATCGTGAATAAAATATTTTGCCCTGTTTTTTTTAGTTCAAGATGAATATAGCCGTGATTTGTGAATTTTACAGCGTTTTTTAAAAGGTTTAAGATTATCTGTTGAATTCTGACAGGATCTCCACAAATTATCGAAGGAATTGAAAAATCAATGTCCGTAATAATTTCCAGTCCACGGTTAAACGCTTCGATGCTGATTAAATCTACGACCTGCTCTGTAAGCTCAACAATGTTAAAAGGAACTGATTCCAGCTTAAACTGGTCGGAACGGATCTTTGTAAAATCCAAAATATTGTTTGCAAGGTCCAGCAGAACATCTGCGCTAAATTGAATTTGGCGGATATATTCGCGCTGTTCGTCGTCCATACTTGTGTCCTGCAAAAGTTCGACTGTGCCGATAATTGTTTGAATCGGTGTCCGGATTTCGTGAAGTGTGCTCGCAAGATAACGGCTGGCCTCGTCAATCGCACTGAGAGAATCAGAGTTTTCCATTTATGATTTCCAATGCTTTTTGAATTATAAAATCCGGTTTTTGAGGTTTTACAATGTAGGTTTTTGCACCGAGCGAAAGCGACTGAACAATCAGTTCCCGCTGTGCCGACTGCGAATAAACGATTATCGGACTTTTTATGTTGAATTGCTGTAAGTTCTTTAAAATATCAAAACCGCTTATTCCCGGCATAAAAATATCAAGGACAATCAGAGTGTAATTATTTGTCTTTGCGGCCTGTAAAAATTCAGTTCCGCTCGAGAAAAGATCACATTCTGCATTTATGGATTTAAAACTGAGCGAAAGCAACTGACGGACGACCGCATCGTCATCGACAATTGCAATTTTAAACGGTTGAGAACTGTCCTGTTCTTCTTCGTGTTCAGAAGTTCCTGTGTCGGAATAAAAGCGCATTTCCACAGAACCTCCGTCATCTGAACCTGTTGATGTTAAAATTTGATCCGAAATTATGTCTTGGACTGTTGATTCTGAACCGCTTTCAACAACCGAATTTAAAACTTCGTTTAGGTTTGAAACAACTTCTACGCCGTAATATTCTGTATGACCGTCAACAAATTCTTTTGCAAAACTGTCCAGCGAAAGAACTTTTAGATTTTTTCGTTCAATTCTCTTGTCTGCAAGAATATTGTCAAAAAGAAGCTCAAGGTTTGAGCCGTCGACAAAACTCAGAGAAAGGTCTGTCATCATTACTATAACTTTAGGAGAATCCAGACGGTTTTTGTCCATTAGTTCCGTAAGCTTGTATTTTAGAAGGGCCATTTTTTCGCGGTTAAGCCCCTGTGCAATTTCAATAAAAATAATGTTTTTGTTCAGGTGAATTTCAAGCACGCACGGAGTTATGTCCATCGTAAATGCAGAACGTAAAATTTGTCCGATTGATTCAAAAAAAAGGTCGAATTTGATTGGTTTTGTAAAATATTTTGCAACGCCGTAATGAATAAGCTGCGCAACACGTTCTTTTTCGATTTTTGGACCGGAAACAATCATTGGAATTTTGACTGTATTCGGATTTGACGCTTTTTTGTCCAAAAATTCCTGCATATCGTCAATCGAAGTTTCAATATCCAAAATAATAAGGTCGGGCAGGTCGTTTGCTATTTTGATTACGGCATCGCGGTGTCCCTGCGCAGTTTCAACCTCGATTTTTTCTTCGGTAAGTTTTTCTGTTAAAAATTCCCGGAACATTGGGGTTGCGTCTATGATTAAAACCTGTTTTTTTGGAAACTGTGCCATATTTCAATTTTAGAGTAAGTCTATCGAATTTTCAATTAAAATCTTTTATATAGAAAGATTTTGTCTTAACGAAAAATTAACAGAATTGCAGATTTTCTCTGTTTTTTTCCGGTTGACAAGATTTTCTTAAAAGAATACTTTTTATACTGATTTTTATTCAATTTTTTTGTTCAAGGAGGAAACGTTTATGCCTGACGGTAGTTCCGGTAACCCGGCTTCTGGTCAAAGTTTGAATGCAGTTCCTCCCCCGGTGAATTTCTAAATCATTCTTTGGCCATAAATTTCTCATCTTATGGAGTTTTCTATGGCAGATTTTAACGCTACTTTTCAAAAGACGCTGGACATTTTGCTTGAAGAAAAAAAATATTCTTCGGCAAAAGATATTCTTTCTACTATGGCGCCGGAAGATGTCGCTTCGGTTCTTCAGGAACTTGATGAAAAACCGGCCGCCCTGCTGTTCCGCCTTCTTCCTAAAAAAATTGCGGCGGAAGCCTTTGTTGAGATGGAAAGCGATTTTCAGGAAAAACTGATTAAGGGTTTTTCTGACAAGGAGCTTACCGCTATTCTTGACGAAATGTATGTGAACGATGCCGCTGACATTGTTGAAGAAATGCCTGCAAACGTTGTGAACAGGATTCTTTCAAACGTGAATGCGGAGACAAGAACGGCAATAAACCAGATTCTTCAGTATCCGGAAAATTCCGCCGGTTCGATTATGACTACGGAATATGTCTCGCTGCGGCTGGGAACAACTGTAGGCCAGGCAATCAATCAAATCCGCCGGAAGGGTTCGGACAAAAAGTCTTTTTACACTTGCTATGTAACTCAAAACCGCAAGCTTCTCGGACGGCTTTCTGTAAAGGATTTGCTTCTTGCAAAAGACGACGACCTTCTGATTGACGATTTGATGAAGACAAACGTTATTTCTGTAGACACGCACACCGACCAAGAAGAGGTTGTCCAGATATTTTCAAAATACAACTTTATGGCTTTGCCGGTTGTTGACAAAGAGCAGAATATGGTCGGAATCATTTCTTTTGACGACGCAATTGACGTGATGGAAGACGAAACCACCGAAGACATTGAGATTATGGCAGGTATGACTCCTTCCGACAAAACTTATCTGCGCACTTCGGCATTCAGCCTTTTTAAGCACAGAGTCGGATGGCTTTTGTTTCTGATGGTTTCCGCGACTTTTACAGGAATGATTATTACGAATTTTGAAAGCGCTTTGTCGCAGCTGGTTGTTCTTACTGCTTTTATTCCTATGCTTATGGATACCGGCGGAAATTCCGGCTCGCAGTCGTCTGTAACGATTATCCGCTCCCTTTCGCTGGGGGAACTCGGATTTTCTGACATCGGCATAATTATATGGAAAGAAATAAGAACGGCGGTTTTGTGCGGAATAGCCCTGTCCGCTGTTTGTTTTGCAAAAGTTATGCTTGTTGACCGCCTTTTGCTTGGAAATACGGATGTCTCGGCTATGGTTGCGCTTGTTGTATGCCTTACGATGACTGTTACCGTTCTTGTCGCGAAGGTTGTGGGTTGCACGCTTCCGCTTTTTGCAAAAAAACTAGGTTTTGATCCGGCGGTCATGGCAAGTCCGCTGATTACAACAATTGCGGACACGCTTTCTCTTCTGGTTTATTTTGGAATTGCAAAATTCTTTCTTCACCTTTAAGTTTCTGACAAATTCAAAAAAAACACCTCCCAAAGAGAACTTTATTTGTTTAACTTTAGGAGGTGCGTTTTAGAGTGTCATTTTAGTGGCGGATTTTTATTTTTTCTGCCAGATTTTTTATGACAAACTTATCAAACTGACTGAACGAGTTTTGTTAAATTTTGAACAGGTCGATTTCTGAACCGATTTTGTCGATAGAATCTTTTACTTTGTGCGAAATATCTGAAAGTGATTCTTCGGCTGCACTGATTCGCTCGGCGCCTTCGCTCATATTTGACATGCTGTCTCTCATTTTTACTGTAATCTCTTTTAGGGAGTTGATTTCGTTCATGATTTTTTCGTTGCGGTCTTCCATCTGTTTTGAAGAAGAACGTACATTGTTTGTACTTTCGTTCATGTCTTTGAGCGAATTTACAATTTGTTCTGAACCAATCTGCTGTTCGTTCATTGCGCCCTTAATCTGCACAACAAGCTGATTTGTTTCATGAATTTTGTTTGAGACAAGAGCTAGTGCTTTGCCAGATTCTGTTGCTGAGGAAACAACGTTCGTAATTGAATCACGGATTTTGTCGAGCTGTTCTCCAATTGTCTTTGATTGCAGCGATGAAGTTTCTGAAAGTTTTCTGATTTCGTCTGCAACTACAGAGAATCCTTTTCCAGCTTCGCCGGCATGAGCTGCTTCGATTGCCGCATTCATTGCAAGAAGGTTTGTCTGTTCCGCAATTGATGCAATTACAGAGTTTGCTTCCTGAAGCATTTTTGACTGTCCTTCAATAGAAGTTATCTGGTCGTTTACATCTTGCTGTTTAGAAAAACCAGCCTGTGCGTTTGCCGTAAGCTCCTCGAACGAAACAGCCATTTTGTCGACAGAAGTGTTTACGCTTGCAATGTTTCCAACCATTTCTTCGACCGCCGCAGTTGCTTCGTTTACACCGCTTACCTGTTTTTCAATCATGTCGTTCAAAGCCGTAATCGAATTTGAAATTTCGGAAACTGAATCAGCTGTCTGATGTACACTGTCGTTTTGGAACGAAATTTGGTTGCGAATATTTGAAAGATTTTGAATTATGTTTGAAATTGAACTTGAAGTTTCTGTCGTAGTTTCGGACATCTGGCTTCCGGCAGAATAAAGATTTTCTTTTGAATTCTTTATTTCGCCTACGATTTGCTGCAATTTGTCGCAGAAAAAGTCGAATTGAATTACAAGGTCGCCAATTTCGTCGCGGATAAGCAGTTTTACACGTTTTGTAAGGTCTGCGTCTCCGCTTGCCATATCTTTGAGCGTATTTGTTACATTGGAAATTCGCCACATAAGCCAGCGTACAAAAAATCCGCCGATTGTAATTATGAGCGCACAAAGGATACATACTACAGGAATAACGATTGTTCCGGTTTTTGCACGGATTGCTTCGATTGAGTCAATGTTCTTTGCAATAAAGAACATTCCTGTAATTTTTCCGTCGCCCGACGTAATCGGAAAATAATATCCGTAGTATGAACGTCCGCTTATATCGACAGGCCCTGCAAATGCATTTCCGTCGTGAAGAACAGTTTCTTCAACAAAACTGTCGTCGAGTTTAGTTCCAGCCAGGGAGTTGCCGTCTGAATCCGTTAATGTTGTAGCGGTGCGAATATCGTTTTTCAAAACAGTGCATTCAACATTGTAACTTCTTGAAATGTAATCAATTATATGATTTGTGGAAAGGTCGTATCCTGTAACGACAGTTCCAAAGATTTTTCCATTTATGTAAATTGGTTCGCTTGCGATTATTGCATAATTGAAATTTGCAACGCCCTCAATTCCGATTGAAGGCTCTCCAGAAAGCGCGTTTGCGACTGTTCCAATGTACGAAACGTCCACACCGTCTGTAACATTTACACCACCGCCTTTTAATACCCGTCCGCGGGAATCTGTCACAAACATAAAGTCAATCTCAGAATCGTCTACAAAAGATTTTACAGCATGCTGCAGCGCATAAGAAGAATCGTATTCAATTGCATTTAGAAGTTCAGAATTGCGTGCAAAAAGTTTAGAGTAGTGAGAAAGGTCGTTTTCTCTCGAAGTTATATAAAGTTCAACCCCGTCTGCAGTGTGGTTAAGATCTTCTATTGTGTTGTCAATCATCTTGCTGTTAAAAATTCCCAGCGAGAGAATGCAGACACCGATTGAACTTATAACTACGCCTGCACCGATAAAAAGCATCAGTTTTGTAGAAATTCTCATGTTGCGTTTTGCTTTTGTGTCAAATCGGTCAAGTTCTTTTTTTGCCATTTTTTAGCCTCTTCCTTATAAAAAATCCTATTGTCTTGCCATCTTAAGAAAGCGTTCCATGCCGTTCTTTTTGGCAAATTCGTCCTGAATAGGAAGGGCAATAGCTTTGAATGCTGCAGTGTCGATGTCGCTGTTTTCTACAACAACCGCTCCTTCAGCAATAGTTTTTGCTTTTGAACCAGATGCCTGTTCAAAAGTCTTTTGGCGTTCAACCTGTGTAGCATAAGAGGCGGCCTGTTCAATCCACTTTTTCTGAGCTGGAGTAAGTTTATTGAAGAAATCTCCGTTTACAAGCATAAGACGTGTTGTAAAGTCGTGTTCTGTTTCGCAGATATATTTTCCGTTCTTTGCCTTGTGATGATTTTTAAGACTCATATTTGTGTAGTCATTTTCTGCAGAATCAACTTTTCCAGTGTTCAAAGCATCGTAAAGAACGCCCCAGCCGACAGACGCAGGAATTGCGCCGCAGCCTTTCCAGAACTGCTGCTGAACAGGAGAGCTTCCAATACGGATTGTCATGCCTTTTAAATCTTTTGGAGAATGAATTGGTTTTTTACCATAATAGTTTCTTACGCCGGCAGACCAGTAACCCAAAATCTGGATTTTTCCGTTTGTTTTCTGGTTTACGATTCCTGCAAGTTCAGAACCGAACGGACCGTCAAGAACTTTTCCCCAATGTGCAAAATTGTTAAAAAGATAGTTGAGCGAGAAAATATCAACTTCTGCAACGCCAAGACTTGTAAGGTATCCTGGAGAAATTACTACGATGTTTGCTTCTCCACTCTGGAGCTTTTTAAAAAGTTCTCCTTCGTCTTCGCTCATAGTTCCGTTGTAAAGAGTTGCAGTTGCTCCTCCTCCAGAAACCTGTTCGAGTTTGTCCTTAAAAGCTTTTGCGCCAAAAGTGTAAGGATTGTCAGAAGCAGTCTGGTTGTGGGCCAGCGAAACTGTAATTTCAAGTGAACGTGATTCTGCTTTTTTAGAAGCAGCGCTTTTTGTTCTTGCAGAATCTCTTGAGATTACTTTTCCAGCCTTTGCGGCGTATGTTGAAAATGTTGCCGAAAGCATGAGCGCTACAGCAAGAACCGATTTTAAATTTTTTTCATTAAAAAACTCCCTTTAAAAACTCTGTATTAGCAGTGAGTCAAGAATTGCGAAAAACACAGTTTGTGAAGGCAACGCTTGAACGAACTGTAATTATAAAATTTTGCACTTTTTTAATACAAATATAATAATTTATAAAAAAAACTCTGTCAAAAAAATCAAATTTTGCTCAAAAAATTATAAAAAATGACAAAAATAATTCAAAAACCTACAGATTGTTGACCTGTTTTTTATTTTTTTTGTAAAATACGACAGTTTAATTTGAAAAAAGTGGAGGAACCATCTATGAAAGACGTAACAGAAGCCTTTGACGATTATTGGAAGACTCATTTTGAAAACCTTGTTCTTCCTATAAATCAAAAAAGCGAGATGAAAAAAATTGCTTTTCACGCATACAAAGAAGGTTATAAAAGCTTTGAACGTGAACATCTGACCGAAAAATCAGAAAACGGCGATACAGTTTCCGCTTAATTTTTATCTGGACGAAATTTTTTTGTCTAACCGGCTGCTTTGGGTTTGCTCGCGCGCATTGCGGCTGTCAATTTTTGTGTCTGCGAACATATTTTCTGCAAAAAAAACATCAACAGTTTGATATTCATTTTTGACAGCCGCAACTAAAGCCCGTCGCATCCGGCGTAAGTTAGACTTAAAAAGTTAAATTTCAGGTTTTTCAGTTTTTTTAATTTTTATAAAAATCCACACACCGAGGATTACAGCAAGCATTCCGCTCAAAAAGTTGCTTATTCCCATTACAATTCCGGCAGATTCGCTTCCATAATTTGTAAATTTCTGAAGGGCAATCAAAACTGGCACACGGAATACAAAAATTCGGCAGAAATTCATAAAAAGCGTGATTTTTGTTTTTCCAAAACCGTACATGAGCGACAGAACCGAAGCGTTTATTCCAAGAGGAATTGCGCCCCAGGCTTCCCAACTGTAAATTCCTTTTATCATTTCCTGAAATTCCGGATTGTCTCCTGCAAAAAATTTCGAAATCTGTTCAAGGCACAAAAGGGAAATGCTCATCAAAACAACTCCAATGATAAGGTTGCAGATAAGTTCGCACCAAAAGGCTTTGAGTGTCCTGCTGAATTTTTTTGCTCCGCGGTTTTGGCTTATTACTGCGCTTCCGCCTTCCTGAAAGCCATTTTGAGGCATAGTCGTAATTCCGCCGATGTTGTTGGAAATTCCGAGGGCGCCGACTGTCTGAGGTCCATAAACCGTGCACATGGAATTTACGATTACTTTTCCCATTGCAAAAGCCGCTTTTTCGATTATTACAGGAATTGAAAGTTTGAGCATTGGATTTACAATTTCGCTCTTAAACGAAACCGCCTTTGACGAAAAACTAAAAAGATTGTCTTTTTTTGTCATTACGACAATTGCCGTAAAAAGAACAGTCAGCTGCGAAATCAAGGTTGCAACTGCAATCGCCGTAATTCCAAGATGAAAAATGTATACGAATATTGCCGTCAATGCGAGTTTTGAAGCGACAATTCCCATATTCATATAAAGAATTCTTTTTGAATTTCCGCGCGCGCGTTCAATCGAAATGTATATGTTGTTAAAAAATGTTATTACAAGCGCAAGAATTTCGATTCTAAAGTAAGTGCTTCCTATCGAGATAAATTCTTCAGGAGTTTTCATAAAACGCAAAAATGCAGAAGCTGTCGGCAAAAGAAAGAGCAAAAGCGCGCTGCCCAAAATTGCGCACATTGCAACCATTGTGGAAACTCTCTTGCTTACGAGTTCCCAGTCTCCGGCACCGTACGCTTCGCTTACTTTTATGCTCGCACCGACAGCAAGACCGCTTCCAAGTGCGGAAAGCATAATCTGAATCTGGCCAATGTACGCAACCGAAGAAACGGCCGTTGCAGAAATGTGTGCGGCCATCATCGTGTCGAAAACTTTAAAAATTTGTGTAAGGCTCTGGTACAGGGCGAGCGGAATGCAGACATAAAGAATTACATGAAACATATTTCCGTTCAGAGAAAAATCACGAAATTTTTCGTCTTTTTTTGAAAGTTGAACACTCATTTTTTTTCGTCCTTGTTATTTTATTGTTAAGATTTTTTAACACAACCTTAATAAATTATATGCCAAAATAAAATGTAAAAAAGCGTGATTTTTATGAAAAAATGCATTAAACTACAGAAAATTTATGATTATCAAAAAACGGTAAAAAATGAACCAGAAAGTATTTGACAATGCACGAAACGGATTTTATCGCGACACCGTAAAGGATTTTGACATAGTTTTTAAGGATAAAGAAGTTTCTATGGGAAGCAGTCATTATCATCCTTATTTTGAAATTTGCTGCGTAAAAAAAGGGCAGTGCAGAATTTTTGTTGACCACAATCTTTTTTTTGTGAATGAAGGCGAAATTGTAATTCTGCCTCCGTCAACCTTGCACAGAAATCAATACGAAAAAGAAATGCCGGCGGAAAGAGTCAATTTGAGTTTTACCCGGGAATTTGTTGAACCTTTTTTGCGTCCTCTTATGCCGAATTTTTTAGAAAAAACTCTGGTTTTGGGAAAGATGAGTTTTTCCGGAAAAGAAAGAAGAGAATTTTTTTATGTTTTGGATTTGCTTTTAAAAGAAAAAGAAAGGAACGATTTTTACAGCGGACTGAATATTCACGGACTGATTCTCACTCTTTTTGCCATGATTGGACGCAACGGAAATAATATAAAAAACGAAGAGCTTATCGACCAGACGACGGCTGCGGTTCAGGAATCGGCAAAATTTATTTTTGAAAACTACGCTCAAAAAATTACGCTTGACGAAGCTGCTGGAATTGCAGGAATGTGCAGTACATATTTTTCGAGAAAATTTATAGAAGTGACAGGTTATGGTTTTAAGGAATATCTGACAAACGTGCGCATAAAACGGAGCCAGGAAATGCTTACAACCGGAAAACTGACCGTAACGCAGATTGCTTTTGCCTGTGGCTTTACCGACGCGAATTATTTTGGCGATGCGTTTAGAAAATGCACCGGCTGCTCTCCAAGAGAATTCCGAAAAAAATACAATTTGGCGAAAAAATAAAAAAGAAAAAACAGGTTTTTTATAACAGTTTTTTATTTTACGAGCCTGGAATACCGTGTTAGTATTAAATCGTGGTCAGGAAAGAGATGAGGACTTAGCACCGGCTACACGTAGAGGAGACGCTTATGCTGCCGACAAAAATATCAGACCTTTTAGAGGTCAAAAACTAGACTTAATCTACCTGCAGTTACGCAGGAACTGAATATTGTGCCAGCAAACAAAATGTGTTTTGTATGGCGTGTATACATACCGGGATGAGCTCCCGGTTTTTTGTTTTAAACTGTGTTTTTGTTTATTTTTTGTAAAAGAAATCCGCAATTTGTGTTTTTGAAAGAAAAATGTTTATGAACAAAAAAAACTTAGCCCCGGCTGTAGCAACGAAGTTGAGGCGGATGCTGAGCTTTGCGAAGCTGTCGCCTCAATGGAGCAAAGGCGGAATTGCGAAAGACGGGTTTGACGAAAAATTGTGCTCCAGAATAGTTCATCTTTAAATAAGATTTTATATGCAAGTTTGGCGTTGTTTATGTTATTATAAGTTTTGAGGTAAGAATTATGTTTGATGATGATATTTATACTACTGACGACGATGATTTGGACGATTTTGATTACTACGTTTCTTACATCAAGGCTTTGGAAGAAGAACTGGTAAGCAAAGGCGACATTGTGCGTGAACTTATGGATGAATTTGACATTGAAAAAGATGAAGCTGTAAAAATTCTGAAAAAGTATTTGCGCGAAAAGTCTGACGACGATGAAGAAGATGAAGAAGATGACATTGTTGAAGACGATGATTACAGTGACGGAAACAGGGAAAATTAATCGTTAAAACAAAATATAAAAGCTCTTGTAAAAAATTTGCCATATCGGTAATCTTATAAATGAAGGCGGGTGCGTTGTACCTAAGCCATCTCTCTGGAGAGTCCTTGTAATGTGGCAAGGCGCCGAAGGGTTAAGGTTATAAGAACCGATATCTCAGGCAAACGGACGGAGCTTAAAAAAGTTCTACTCACTCTAGAGAGCCTGCCCGATGAGACAGGCTCTATTTTTTTTCTCTGCGTAAGTTTTTGCAGGGATTTTTTATTCACAAGGAGAACACTATGACTTCATCGGTGTTCACAAAAATCAATTCTGTTTTAGATGCTATTGACGGTTTTGTGTGGGGACTTCCCCTCATAATTCTGATTCTTGCAACCGGCATCTTTTTGACAATCAGGCTCAGAGGCGTTCAGTTCTCTCAACTCAAGTTTGCAATTAAATCTATTTTCCGCAAACCTGATTCAAAGGAAGGCGGAGAGCTTTCTTCTTTTAAGAGCCTTTGTACTGCGCTTTCTGCAACAATTGGAACCGGAAACATTGTCGGTGTTGCTACTGCCATTGCTCTTGGCGGTCCTGGTTCTCTTTTCTGGATGTGGCTTGCCGCGCTTTTGGGAATGGCCACAAAATATTCTGAATGTCTTCTTGCTATTCATTTCCGCGAAGAAAAGGCTGACGGCCATATTCTCGGAGGTCCTTTCTACACTTGCGAAAAAGGCGTTGGCGCAAAATTCCCTCGTCTTGGAAAAGTTCTCGCGATTTTGTTTGCAATCTTCGGAACCATGGTTGGTTTGTTTGGAATCGGAACTTTTAGTCAGGTAAATTCTATCACAACTGCTGTTGAAACTTTCTCTTCGACTGTTGTCGGAGGCGCTGCTCTCGCTACTGTTTCAATTCCTGGAATTGGTACATATTCTGTTGTTGTGGTAATTGCTTCTATTGTTCTTGCAATTTTGGTTGCCCTCGTAATCATTGGCGGTCTTAAAAGAATTTCAAATGTTGCGGCGGTAATTGTTCCTGTAATGGCTGTTATTTATTTTGTGTTTGGTGTTTTTGCCGTTTCTTGCAATATTTCTCATGTTACAGAAGCTTTTGAAAGAATTTTCCAGGGCGCATTTGGCTTTAAGGCTGTTACTGGTGGCGCTGTCGGCGCAATGATTGTTGCAATGCAGAAAGGTATTGCCCGCGGTATTTTCTCGAACGAAGCCGGACTTGGTTCTGCTCCGATTGCCGCTTCTGCCGCAAAGGTTGATTATGCGGTTCAGCAGGGAATTATCTCTATGACTGGAACTTTCTTTGATACAATCGTAATCTGTACTATCACAGGTCTTACAATTGTAATCGGCGGAATTTTGAATCCTGAAATTCTCGATCCTCAAAAATTCCAGGGATTTGCAATTACAAACGCTGCGTTCCACGCCTTGCTTCCTCGCATTCCTGACGTTGTAATTTCGTTTGTTTTGATGGCTTGTCTTGTTTTGTTTGCATTTACAACAATTTTGGGCTGGGATTATTATTCAGAACGCTGTATCGAATATCTTTCTGACGGAAAAATGACTCTGGTAAAAATCTACCGCTGGCTTTATATTGCCGCAATTTTTAGCGGTCCTTATATGACTGTAAGCGCTGTTTGGACAATCGCCGACATCGTAAACGGACTTATGGCAATTCCAAATATTATTTCTCTCCTTGTTCTGAACGGAATTATCGTAAAACTTACGGCGGATTATTTCTCTGGAAAACGCATCTATTCAATTGGATACGATTTTTGGAACAATCCTGTTGCTGACGCAGAACAAAACTAAAAAATAGAGTTCAGTTAAAAAATGGAATATTCCCCGGAAGACAGAAGTTTTCCGGGGATTTTTTTTGACAGAATTTTTTGAACGGATTTTGCCGTAAAAATTGTTTTGTGCTAGAATGAAATTATGAATATTTCTGTTTTTCTTGCGCCAGGGTTTGAAGAAATCGAAGCCCTGACGGTTGTTGATTATTTGCGTCGTGCTGGTCAGAATGTTACGACTGTTAGCGTGCCGGAAGACGGCTGTGTTGATGAGCAGATTGTTGTAAAAGGCAGTCATGGAATTCCTGTTACTGCGGATATTCTGCTTAAAGATTACATAAAAAAACTGGACGGTGAATTGACCGATGCCATTTACTTTCCTGGCGGAATGCCTGGAGCAAAAAATTTGGCGGACAATCAGTTTTTGTTTACTTTTACGATTAGAATGGCGCGCGGCGGAAAAGTTGTTGCTGCAATTTGTGCCGCTCCTGCTGTTGTTCTTGCTCCAACTGGAATTTTGGCTAACCGAAAATGGACATGCTATCCGGAGATGGAAAAAGAACTTGATAAGTGGTGTGGAAGCGCGCTTAAGGCTGAGGAACTGACCGAAAATTCAACTCATATAAAGAATGTTCCGTTTGTTTTAGATAACAATGTGCTTACGGGGCGCGGACCTGGAACTGCCGAACAGTTTGCAATGAAATTCGTTGAGCTTCTTTGCGGAGAACTTGTCGCAGAAAGAATCCGTCAAGGTTCTTGCCAGAGATAAATTTGTAAAACAGTTTGTTTTTTACAAAAAAGGCTGTCTGAAAGTTTGTGGAGCTTTTAATTGCCACAGGTTGTCAGACAGCCATTTTTTTTAGCAAAAAATTATGCGTTTTGGACGCAACTTTTAATTAAGTTACGGACGAACAATGATTTTTGCAAGGTCAGGATTCTTTTCGAGTTCTTTTACGAGGGCTGCTTCGCGAGCCTTGTTTTTGTATGAAGGATCCTGGAAAGAATATGTAAAGTTTGTGTGAACGTCGTAAGTTCCGTTCATAATTGCAAATGCATCTTCTGTCATTACGAGCTCTTCGTCTGTAGGAATTACAAAAACCTTTACTTTTGAGTCGTCTGTAGAAATGCAAGTTTCGGCGTTGCCTGTGTTTGCAAGCTGGTTCTTAACTGGATCGATTTTTACACCCATCCATTCAAGACCTTCGAGAGCGCGGCCGCGGATCAATGCTGAGTGTTCGCCTACGCCTGCTGTGTAAACAATTGCGTCAACAGGACCGATTGCTGCCATGTAAGCGCCAAAGTATTTTTTAAGGCGGTAAACTTCCATGTCAACTGCGAGCTGTGCGTCTTTGTTGCCTTTTTCTGCTGCGTCTGCAATGTCGCGGCGGTCAGAAGAAAGACCTGTAAGACCGAGAAGACCAGATTTCTTGTTCAAAGCGTTGTCCATTTCTTCAACGCTCATTCCTGTCTGACGCATGATGTAGAATGGAAGAGTAACGTCAACGTCGCCAGTGCGAGTTCCCATTACAAGACCTTCGATAGGAGTGATACCCATTGAAGTGTCAAAACAGCAGCCGTTTTTAACAGCACACATAGAAGCGCCGTTGCCAACGTGAGCGATGATTACATTTGTGTCTTTTGGAGCTTTGTGCAAAAGAACAGAAGCGCGTTTTGCTGTGTAGAGGAAAGAAGTTCCGTGGAAACCATAGCGGCGTGCTGCGTATTTTTCGTACCATTCTTTTGGAACAGCGTAGCGATAGCTTGCAGGTGGCATTGTCTGGTGCCATGCAGTGTCCATTACTGCAACGTGAGGAACGTTAGGAAGTACTTTCTGAGCAGCTTCGATTCCCATAATGTTTGCAGGCATATGGAGAGGTCCAAGACCGATTACAGAGCGGAATGTGTCCAAAACTTCTGGAGTAACTTTTACAGATTTTGTAAATTTGTCTCCGCCGTGGAGAACGCGGTGTCCTACAGCTCCAATAACGCTCATGTCTGAGATTACACCGTGATCTTTGTCTGTAATTGCATCGAGAATAAGTTCGATTGCTTCCTTGTGTGTTGGGCAAGGGCTTTCCTTAACAAATTTGTCTTTTCCTTTTGGCTTGTGTGTAATAACTGAGCCTGGTGCTGTAACACGTTCTACAACTCCTGTTGCTAAAACGTCTTTGTTGTCCCAGTCGTAAACCTGATATTTGGCTGAAGACGAACCGCAGTTCAATGTAAGAATAACCATTGTTTTTCCTCTTAAAAATGAATTAAAAAAAATCTAATGCAATTATAAACTTGTAAAAAACTTTGTTCAATTAAAAATGCTATTATTAGTCTTTTAAACTAAACGCTTTGAGACCCTTTTATCCGCTCTTATTTTATTTTGCAATTGCAACATTGTCCGGAACGGCATAAACGGTTTCTTTAAAATAAATGTTTTTTAACGGATGAATATCGAGAGCATTTGTATACCATCCGCCGATTTCGTTTAGGTTTATTGCATGCAAACTGATTGAGTGGCTGATTGGCATGACCATTCCATCGTCAATCAGAATCTGTTCTGCCTGTCCTAGAATTTTGTAACGCATTGATTCGTCAGTTTCTTCGCCTGCAAGTTTTAGTTTTTCGGTGAATTTCTCATTTGTCCATTTTGTGTGGTTCAGAGTTGAACCTTCGCGGAAAAGTTCCAGAAAAGCCAGAGGATCGGCAAAATCTCCAATCCACGAATAGCTGAAAATATCGTAGTTTAAATACGGAATGCTTGAAAGATATTGCTCGTCTGAAATTTTAAATGTTACGAGTTCAACTCCGAGCGGATTCCATGCTTCTTTTAAAATCGTAGCAAGACTTTTCATGTATTCGTTGTCTGCAATTCCAAAAGTAATCTCAAGTTTTTCGTCCTGTCCAATTCCTGAATTTTTGCGGGCTTCTTCCATCAATTCGAGAGCTTCGTCTTCGTTGTAATCGGTTAAACCTTCAACTTCCGGATAGCCAGAAAGCGGATAAACCAAGGTTGATGCCTGAATTAAATTGTCGCTGCGCAGTTTGTCCCACGGAACAGCCGTTAAAAGCGCATTTCTAAATTCAGACTTGTTCCAAACTGGATTTTTGCAGGTAAAAAACAGATATGTTGTTCCAAAAACGGCGCTGATTTTTATTGCATTTTTGTTTATGAGGGAATTTGTGTCGAATGAAGTCGTTATCCAATCCGTGCGTCCTGTGTTAAAAAGCCAGGAATTTTCTTTTTTGTCGTCTGAAATTTTAATTATGACTTGTTCAATCGCGACATTTTGCTCGTCCCAGTAATTTTTGTTTTTTTCGAGAACAAGTTGATTTTTATCCTGTTCTTTGAGAACGTATGCGCCAGAAAAGACTTCCAGATTTCCGGTAAAAACAGAAAATGCGTGGTGGCAGAGAATCCGTGGTAGGTGGGCGGTTGGTGAATTTAAAATCACCGTCAATTTTTGGCCGTTTGCCTTTAAGCCAATTTCTTCCTCAGAAATTTTATTTTCGCGGTAATCTTTAATTCCTTTTATGCAGTCCAAAAGCGAAGAATAGGGAGCGTCTGGCGTTTTTTGAAGGTGAATCCAGCTGTCAACAACTGTTTGCGCGGTTATTTTTGAGCCGTCGCTTGTCTTTGCGTTGTCCCGAATCGTAAAAGTCCAGCGTTTTTTGTCGCGGGAAATCCTGTATTCGGAAGCAATTGCCGGAACCGGATCCAGAGTTTTTGGGTCGTAGCAGAAAAGACCCTCCTGCAGGGCGTTTATAATCTGCGCTTCGTTGGAATAACTTGAAGTGTGCGGATTTAAATCCAAATGATAAGATGGAGAAGAAAATATAAAGGTCCGCTGGATTTCCGGATTGAATTTTTTTTGAGCTTTTTCTTCGTTTTCGGAATTTTGCTCAAATTCATTCATAAAATTTTCTATGTCTTCATCTTCGTTGTCTTGATTTTGCGGATTTTGCGGAAAATTTTGTGCAAAATTGAACGAAAACAAGCCGAATGCAAGTAAAACTGCGGCTGAAATTTTTTTAAGCATTTGTAATTCCTAATTTTCTTAATTGAGCTTCTTCTTCGATGTATGCCGTGTACTCAGAGCGGCGCTGGTTTGCCTTTACGATTGAGTTTTTTAAGGCCGTAATTTCCATTTTTAAACCTTTTATTTTTGAGCGGTTTTGTGGAAGAGGGGCGCTTTTGAAAAATTCGTCAAGTCCGTTTAAAATTTTGAGCATTTTATTACATTCAAGAATCTGCTGGTTTACATATTCAAGAATTTTTTCTTCGCTCTGCTGGGAAATTTTTTCGTAAAGAGGAGCCTTTCTTATTCCTGCCGAAGCGTATCTTCTTGAGCGCAGTTCCAGATCGCGTATGAACTGCTGGTAGTCGATTTTTTCGTGGCGAACTGTGTCCGTTGTCTGATCTGTAATTGGAATCTGATAAAAAACAGGTTTTTCTTCTATATTGAATGCTTTTCGGAGAGCTTTTTTTAATTTTTCAAAAAAAGTATTATGTTCGCTTTCCAAAACTTCGTGATTTTCTATGATTTTTTCTTTTGCCTGTGAAATCTGACCCGGCATCGCGCCAAAAACTCTGAGCGCAACCAAAAGAATTGATTTTGTGTCGATTTTTTCTTCTGAATTCTGAGCGCTGGAATTTTCAACTTCTAGCTTTTTTAAAAGTGCTTTTTGAAGATTTGCTTTGTCGGGAGAATGATCTTCGTCAATAATTTCGTCAATCAGTTCGTTGTAATACGGAGTTTTTCCCATCGTTGCCTGAAAAAGTTTTTTAATTTGAACTTTTTCGTCGTCCGGGCTAGAAGCGGCTTTTTCCGCGCTGAAAGATGGATGAGACATTACGTTTTTGCGGATATTCCCTTTATAAACTTCCCGCTGAAATTCCGTGAGCGCCTTTAAACTTTTGTTGATTGCAAGAACTGCTTTTCCCGCTTTTGAAACGCTGTCGTTTATCATGTTTACGGTTAAAGCGTCTGCTCCCTGCTTTGCGTTAAAAAGCAGGGTAGCAATTGTTCTTGTGTTTATGTTTGTTGAATTTACGGAGAATGAGTTCCATTGAATTGCATTGTTTAAATCAATCAATTTTTTAATATTTGAAATCTGCAAATTTGAAACTGAAAACTTGTAATAGTTGCAGAGAAAATCCAAAGTGCTGTCATAATCGGAAAGTCTCATTCCTATTATCATTGAGCGTTCGTTGTCTGTAAAAGGAGAATTTTCCGGTGGAACAATGTCCGAAATTTTCTTGTCGTTTTTGTAAGGATCAGGCGTGATGAGAGATTTTTTTAAAAGAAACTCATAGAGCGTTTTTTCGCAAGTGTGCATGAGGCGGTACTGTTCAAGCACATTTTGCAATTCCCGTGAGTTGAACCAATCCGTTTTTTTATCAATTGCGGCAATTAACTGTTCTGAAAAATTTTTCTCTGACATAGTTCTATTATCGGCTTTTTCTTGAAATTCTATAATCTTATAATAGTATAATGCAAAGCTGCCAAAAAACTGCCATAAGTTGAAACAAAGTCCGCAAAGCGATATTCTATAAAGAAAAGATAAAAAATTTGGTCTTTATACAAAGAGGTGTTTTTATGGCAGAAAATGAAAAGTTACAGATTATTCGCCATTCGTGTGCGCATGTAATGGCAGAAGCAGTTAAACATATTTTTCCTGGAACAAAAATCGCAATTGGTCCTGCAATCGAGAACGGATTTTATTACGATTTTGATTTTCCGACAGACCATAAAATAACTGAAGATGATTTTGCTGCTGTTGAAAAAGAAATGAGAAAAATCATTTCTTCTGGAGCAGAATTTGTACGCAAAGAAATTTCAAAGGACGAAGCTTTGAAAATTTTTGCTGACGAACCTTACAAAGTTGAAATTATCAACGATTTGCCGCAGGATGCAACAATTTCTACTTATGAGCAGGACGGCTATATTGACCTTTGCCGTGGTCCACATGTTGCTACGACAAAAGAAATCAATGCTCAGACTTTTAAACTTCAGAAAATTGCAGGTGCATATTGGCGCGGAGATTCTGACCGTCCTATGCTTACGCGTGTTTACGCGCTTTGTTTTGAAAAACCGAACGAGTTAAAAGAATATCTTGAAATGCTTGCAGAAGCAGAAAAGCGCGACCACCGCAAACTCGGTGTAGAAATGGATTTGTTCCATCTTGAACCGGAAGATCCTGGCCAGATTTTCTGGCATCCGAACGGCTGGACAATTTACACAGTTATTCAGGATTATATGCGCAAAATGGTAAGACGCGACGGCTATCAGGAAGTTAATACTCCTGCAATTATGCCGCGTACTCTCTGGGAACGTTCTGGACACTGGGGACACTACCAGCGCAATATGTTTATTACAGAGTCAGAAAAAAGACTTTTTGCAATCAAACCAATGAACTGTCCTGGTGCCCTCGAAATTTTTAAGAGCCGTCTACGCACTTACAAGGACTTGCCTATGCGTCTTGCTGAATTTGGCCATGATGTGCGCAACGAGCCTTCTGGAACTTTGCATGGAATTATGCGCGTGCGTGGTTTTGTTCAGGATGATGCCCATATTATTTGTACGGAAGAGCAGGTTGCTGCAGAAGTCGCAAAATTCTGTAAGCTTCTCAAAAGGGTTTATCACGACTTTGGCTTTGAGGATTTGGTTGTAAAATTTTCAACAATGCCGGAAGACCACGTTGGCGACCTTGCAACCTGGCAGCGTGCAGAAAAAGCGTTGTCCGATGCCTGCCACGAAGCCGGACTTAATTACGAAATTCAGCCGGGAGAAGGCGCATTCTACGGTCCAAAACTCGAATTTAAGCTTTACGACTGTCTTGGACGCGAATGGCAGTGCGGTACGATTCAGGCGGATTTCCAGCTGCCGTCAGCAGAACGCCTTGATGCGACATACATTGGTTCTGACAACCAGAAACATCATCCGGTAATGTTGCACAGAGCAATTTTAGGTTCAATTGAACGGTTCCTTGGAATTTTGATTGAAAACTTTGCCGGAAACTTCCCGACATGGCTTGCATTTGAACAGGCAGCGGTTGTTCCTGTAAAAAATGAATTTGACGATTATGCAAAAGAAGTAAACGAAGCTCTTCTTAGCGCTGATATTCGTTCAAATGCTTATACTTCTGACGAAAATATGCGCCAGAAAATCAAGATGATTACAAAGGAACACAAAACTCCTTATATTCTTGTTGTCGGCGAAAACGAAAAAAATGAAAAAACTGTAAGCGTACGTTTCCGTCAGAACAGCGGACTTGAACAAAAAACAATGAAACTTGAAGATTTTATTGCCTATGTTCAGGAAAAAGTAAATTCCCATTCAACAGAAATTTAATGCGGTAGCGCTGGTAGGGGCGGCGTAAGCCGTTCAGAAAAAATACCGCGGTTTGTAACCGCGGTATTTTTTTTGAATGAAACCCCGGACATAGCGGCAGATTTTGTGCATGTGCTCAAAATCTGCACCGCCCGGATTATCTTGGACTGATTTTTATTCCTAACGAAAAAATTGCCGTGTCAAAAGCGCGTCCGTCCAAAATTGCTCCGAGAGGAAAGTAGATTTTTGCTTCCAGACCGGCCAGATAGTTTTTTGTAAATGCGCGTTGCCAGGAAAAATTTAAGTTTGGATAGAGAAAATTTAAGTTTTTGTAGAACCATCGGTTGATTGATTTTATGTCGTCGCCTGCTGTTGAATTTGTTTCTCCGCCTGTGTCGTCTGAATTTACTCCGTTTGCAAGAAAGGAAAATCGAGCCAAAAATCCCAATCCGCCGCCAAACTGAAAAATGTCTTTTTCGAGGCGAAAAATATGAGTCGTGTTCAGGTCGAGCAAAAACGAAAGCGCAAGGGCAGTTCTGTTTTCGATTTCGGAAGGGCGCGCATATTCGCCGTCCCAGAGATAATAATTTGTAAAAAAAGTGAGCTTTGGCTGAAAATTTAGAAATTTGTGGTTAAAAAGGTCAAATCCCGCTCCGCCTGCGAACGAAACTGGGCTTGGAGAGGTTTTGCTGTCTGTATTTACATAAACCGAAGGTCCGAGAGTAAAGAAAAACAGGTTTTTTGGAATCTTTATTTTGGGGTTTTCGAAGTTTTCGATTTTTGTGAGGATTTTGTTGTCATCTTCTGCCTGAACTTTTGAGAAATTTGGTTCTGTTTGTCCGAAGCACAAAAAAGAAAGCGAAAAAAACAAAAAAATGAACGGAAATTTCTTGTAAATTGTTTTATTTTTCATTGTACAAAACCTTTTTTAAGTCCACCGTCAAAAATCCAGAGCGGCCCGTCTTGTAAAAGTCGCTTTCTTCCCAGGCGACGGCAAGAGTTGTTCCGCTTATGCAGAACGGACCGTAAATGTAGTTTTGTGGAAGTTTTGGAAGGCGGAATGCGGCGTTTTTGCCGTTGTTCAAAATCGGTTCACCGTCCAGGGCGCCGTTAAAATATGTGGTTCCGTCAGAAAAAACAGCGCAAATCCAGTCGTCTGCAATTATTGCGTGTGCGCCTATAAGAAAAGAATTTTCTGAGCTTTCTGCGGTTTCTGAGCCAAAGTCTGGGCCGGAAATAAAGGTTTTTGGAGAAGTTCCGCCGGAGTTTTTGCATTCGACCGAAAAATAAAAATTTTGCGGGATCGAAGACAAGAGCGAACGCAGGCGTTTTGGCGAATCTGAAAATTTTTTCGGAGAATTAAGCAGCCTGTAATTTTCTTCCGAAGTTTCCTGAATCGTAATTTTTTCGTCTTTTGTAAATGGCGAAAGGCTTTCGAGCGAAGAATTTGCAAAAAAATTTATATAGGTAAATTCGGTTTTAGAATTATTTATTTTTTTTATAGAAGCAAAAAATGAATTTCCGTCAAAAAAAGTTCCTGTGATTTCTCCGCCGCCGCCAAGCCTTAAATCTCCGTAAGTGATAGCCGGATAAAAAGCCTTTAATTCCTTGGAAATTCTTACCAAAAACGGTCGGTTTGAATCTTGAGCACTGCCGGTTTCGGAAAGAGAGGCTTCCTTGTTAAAAAAAGAGGAGCGGCTCAAAGTAAAATATGGATTTTCGTTGTCAAAAATCAGGTTTGAAGCTGTCGAATTGGAAAAAAGCTCGTAATCTTGAATCAAAACCGGTTGAACCTGCTGGCTTTCGTTTTTTGCAAAGTGAATTACGCCAAGCCTGTTTACGAGCATGTAGCCGCTTTTGTCGGCCGCAGTGTTTGCATCGCTTGCACGCAAAGTTTCTGTCCAGGGTTTTAAACTCGAAATTCCCGATTGCTGGGGAAGAGAAGTCTGTTCAAAACCATCTTCCGTAAAAAAATACCAGCTGTGGTGTTTTGTGTTTTCCGGAATTTGAGAAATCGTGGCCTTTGTTTGTTTTGAGCAGCCTGCAAAAATCAAAAGACTTGCCGAAACTGCCGCCGTAAATAAAAAATTCTGCTTCATTTGTATTTATATCGGCCGTTTTAAGGATTTTTTTTAGATTTTTGGAGCGCATGTCACGGTCTAACCTGCTCTTGCTGCAAGTCCTCCGTCGCTCCGCTCGTCCGGCCTTTCCGCGACGATCAGGGCTAAGATTTTTCTTTTGCAAATGTAACTTTTTTTTATGGACTTATGTTATTTATTTGAGTAAATTTACTCGAAGCCTCTGATTGTCTTTTTGGAGGCTTTTTTTGTCGGAGTTTGGAAAACATTTTAAAATTTTTGGCTGGAATCAGGCCTTGTTATTTTTACAATTTAAAATATGAAAAAGTTTTGTCTTTGCGCCGCAATCTTTTGTCTTGCGGCCGCCTGTTTTGCAGAAAATGAAATTTCGGATTTTTGTCAGAAAAAAATCGATGAATTTGTTACGCTTCGTGTCGAGTTAAAATCGGAAGATGACCTTACCGCTGTCGAAATGATAAAAAATATTGAAAATGAAACGATGATTGTGCTTCCTGCCGTTGCAAAGGATTTTGAGCAGGAAAAGCAGATTCTTGCAAATTTATATTTTATGGAAGCATACGCAAGAATTTTGACAAAAGAAAACCGCGTCCAATTGCGCAAAAATATGAAAAAACGGATGAACGACTGCCTGGAATTGATGCAAAAGCGCAGCGAAGAGCAGCTGAGCAAGTGGTTTTATGTTTCGACCGCCGATGTGACAAGCTACTATATGACGCGCTCCATTGCGGCGACTTTTTACTGGGGATTTAAGGTAAAGGACTGGCACAAAAAGGCGCTAAAAAAAGATAAGTTTATGGCGTCGGCAAATGCCTGCCTTGGAAACTGGAATTTTTACGCTCCGCCTCCAATCGGTTCAAACAAAAAGGCAAGGCAGCTTTACAAAAACGGTATAAAAGGCGCCCGGACTCCTGGCGAAAAATATATGGTCTACACGTATTATTCGCAGTTTTTGTATGAGCTTGGAGAAAAAGACGAGTGCGAAAAATATATGGAACTTGCCTACGGCCTGGAACTAGGAACAAAAGAACTGGATTTGATGAGAAAATGCAACGACGAAGGAATTTCGTATTTGCAGTATATGCGCAATTCGTCGGGAATTGATGAAGAAATTCCGGAAGCAGAAAAAGAAGAAGACGATTAAAAAACGAAAAATTCAAATTGGCTTTGCCTTGTTTTTAGGCGGAGCCAATTTTTTTTGCAAAAAAAAGTATTACCTATTGACAAGGTAGGTAATAAGAATTATAAATTAAGTATCAGATAAACCTATCAAACAACTAGGTAATAATGCTTTGGAGGAAAAATATGGCAAAAATTTACACTTCGGCAGACCAGCTTATTGGACACACACCGCTTCTTGAACTGTCGCATATCGAATCAGAAAACTCACTTGGAGCAAAAATTCTGGCAAAACTTGAATATTTTAATCCGGCAGGTTCTGTAAAAGACCGCATTGCAAAGGCAATGCTCGACGAAGCCGAAGCAAAAGGAATCCTTACAAAAGACTCGACAATTATTGAACCAACTTCTGGAAATACAGGAATTGGACTTGCTTCTGTTGCGGCAGCCCGCGGTTATAAAATTGTAATCGTAATGCCGGAAACAATGTCTGTTGAGCGCCGCCAGCTTATGAAAGCTTATGGTGCGGAACTTGTTCTTTCTGACGGTTCAAAGGGAATGAAGGGTGCGATTGCAAAGGCTGAAGAAATCAAGGCAAATACTCCAAACAGTTTTATTGCCGGTCAGTTTGTAAATCCTGCAAATCCAAAGGCTCATTTTGAATCTACTGGTCCTGAAATTTGGGAAGACACTGACGGAAAAGTAGACATTTTTGTTGCTGGCGTAGGAACTGGCGGAACTATTACAGGAACTGGAAAATTCCTTAAGTCAAAAAATCCTGGCGTAAAAATTGTTGCAGTTGAGCCAAAATCTTCTGCTGTGCTTTCGACAGGAGTTGCCGGTCCTCATAAAATTCAGGGAATTGGCGCAGGTTTTGTGCCGGATGTCCTTGATACAAAAATTTATGACGAAGTTATTACCGTTTCAAACGAAGACGCTTTTGCAACTGGCAAATTGATTGGTAAAAAAGAAGGTGTTCTCGTTGGAATTTCTTCTGGAGCGGCTGCCTGGGCTGCAATTGAGCTTGCAAAACGTCCAGAAAACAAGGGAAAGAATATTGTTGTTCTTTTGCCGGATACTGGAGACCGTTATCTTTCTACTCCGCTTTTTCAGGACTAAGGAAAAATAAAACAAAGCCGGAAGACTTTTTGTTTTTCGGTTTTGCTTACGCCGGGGTGGAGCAGCGCAAAGCGTTGCAAGGACTCTTGCAATGGAGCGGAAAGCGGAACTGCGAAACACCGGTTTGAGCGCAAAATGCCGTCCTGATTTTTTATTTTTTGAATCAGGTTGTTTTGTTCTGTTAAAAAATCTAAAATGGTTTTATGGACAGAAATTTTGACCTGTCAGAACTTTTGAACCGGAATTCTGCCGTTTCCCTTAAAAAGCAGATTGGTTTTGTCTGGCACCTGAGTATTCCCGGAATGATGGCGCAGTTGTCGTCGATTTTGATGCAATATATTGACGCCGCAATGGTTGGTTTTTTGGGAGCGCGTCAGTCGGCGAGTATAGGTCTGGTTGCTTCTTCGACCTGGGTTTTGGGAAGCCTTTTGCACGCTCTTTGCATTGGATTTACGGTTCAAATGGCGCATCTTGTCGGCGCTGGAGAAAAATCCAAAACAAAAAATTTGCTTTTTAATGCGCTTTTGACCTGCATTTGCTTCAGCCTGTTTTTGCTTTTGCTTGGAACTGGAATAAGCTTTAAACTGCCGTTGTGGCTTGGCGCAAGCGATGAGATTTACAGTGACGCTTTTTGGTATTTTTTGATTTTTTGTCTTTCTGCTCCTTTTTACGAAATAGTTTATCTGCTTGGCGGAATGCAGCAGTGTTCTGGAAATATGAAGCTTCCCGGCATTTTAAATGCCTTGATGTGTTTATTGGACATTGTGTTTAATTTTCTTTTTATCTTTGTTTTAAATCTTGGCGTAAAAGGCGCGGCTCTTGGTTCTGCGTGCTCCGCCTTGAGCGTTGCCCTGCTTTTTTTGTATTTTACTCTTTTTAAGTCTGAATATTTGAAATTTACCGGTCATAAAGGTTTCTTTTTTGACGGAAACGTGATAAAAAAGGCGGTAAAACTTGCAGCTCCTGTTGCCCTTGAAAGCTCCGCTTTTAGCGGCGCTCTTGTCGTTGTTACAAAAATGGTTTCTCCTTTGGGCGCTGTGAGTCTTGCCGCAAATTCTTTTGCAACGACTGCCGAAAGCCTTTGTTATATGCCTGGATATGGAATTTCGGAGGCGGCTACAACTCTCGTTGGCCAGAGTTTTGGCGCAAAAAGGCGGGATTTGGTCCGTTCGTTCAGCTGGATTACTGTTTTTTACGGAATTGTTCTGATGACTGTAAGCGGACTTGCCATGTATTTTGCCTGTCCGCTAATTTTTAAATTTATAACGCCAGACCCTGCAATCCGCGCTCTTTCGGTTGAAGTGCTCAGAATTGAACTTTTTGCGGAGCCTCTTTTTGGAGCGAGCATTGTTGCAATGGGCGCTCTCCGTGGAAAAGGCGACACTCTCGTTCCAAGCATTTTAAATCTTTTTAGCCTGTGGGTTGTGCGTTTGAGCCTGAGTTTTGTTCTCGTAAAAAATTACGCTCTAAAAGGAATCTGGTTTGCAATGGCTGTTGAACTTTGTTTCCGCGGACTTATAATGCTTGCAAGGCTTGCCTTTGGAAAGAATAAAAAAGCCTGACAATATTATTCAAACTTTGCAATTTCGCTCTGGCAAAGACTGTCGCAAACTTCGTTGTATTCAACTCCGGCATGGCCTTTAACCCAGTTCCATTCGACGTTTAAGAGGGAATTGAGAGAATCGAGTTTTTCCCAAAGTTCACGGTTTAAAACCGGTTTTTTTGCGGCAGTTTTCCAGCCGTTCTTTTTCCAGCCAAAAATCCATCCAGTAATTCCGTTTTTTACGTACTGACTGTCGATATTCAGTTGAACCGGGCAGTTCCGAAGCCTTTCCGTGTTGTAAATTGCCGAAAGCGCGTTTATTGCCGCCGTAAGCTCCATTTTGTTGTTTGTAGTTAATTTATCGCCGCCGCTTAACTGGCGTGCCTCGCCTTCTGCAATGATTACGCAGGCCCAGCCTCCAGGCCCGGGATTTCCGTGGCAACCGCCGTCCGTATAAACAATGATTTTTCCTGAATTTTCCATAAGTTCAAATATTCTAGCAGAAAAAGAAATGGACGGCAAACCAGTGTCTAACCGGCTGCTTCAAGTTCGGTAACCCTCATTGGCACTGTCGTGCCAACTGGCGCTTTCCGCATCCGGCGTAGAATTTTTTGTCAGACTTACAGGCAAGCTTTTAAAAATTCAACAAAAAGCGGACCTGCGTGGTTTGGACGGGACTTAAATTCTGGATGGAACTGTACTCCCACAAAAAAAGGATGCTCTTTTTCGGAAAGTTCGACCGTTTCTACGATTTTGTCGTCCGGGCTTGTTCCTCCAATTACCAAACCTGCGTCCTGCATTTGTTCGCGGTACGAATTGTTAAACTCGTAGCGGTGTCTGTGCCGTTCTTCAATTAAATTTGATTTGTATGCTTTTTCGAGGATTGTTCCTTTTTGAATTTTGCAAGGATATTTTCCGAGGCGCATTGTTCCGCCCATAATTACGCCTTCCTGGTCTTTCATAAGGTCAATTACGGCATGTTCGCACTGTTCGTCAAATTCACGGCTGTTGGCGTCGCTAAAATTCAAAACGTCACGTGCAAATTCAATCACGGCGATTTGCATTCCAAGGCAGATTCCAAAATATGGCATTTTGTGGGTTCTGGCAAAACGCGCGGAAGTTATCATGCCTTCGATTCCGCGGTTTCCAAATCCGCCCGGAAGAATTATTCCTGCGCAGTCCTTAAAAATTTCCGGGGCTGTTTTGTCTGTTACGCTGTCAGAGTCAACCCATTTTATTTTTAGTTTGCGGCCGACAACAAACGAAGCGTGGTTCAGGCTTTCGACAATGCTCAGGTATGAATCGTGGAGTTTTACGTATTTTCCGACAAGCGCAATTTGAATTTCGTCTTTTCGTGAGTGAATTGAATTCACCATTTTTTCCCATTCAGAAAGGTTTGAAGTTGTTCCTTCGATTCCCAGTTCGCGGCAGACAACTTCGTCCATTTTTTGTTCGTGGAGCATGAGCGGAACCTCGTAAAGTGAACTCAGGGTTTTGTTGTCGATTACGCAGTCTTCCGCAACATTGCAAAAAAGACTGATTTTTTTGCGGATTTCTTCGGGAACTGCTTCGTCCGAACGGGTTACGATAAGGTCGGGATGGATTCCAACGGCCATGAGCTCTTTTACCGAGTGCTGAGTCGGCTTAGATTTGTATTCGTCGCTGCCGGAAATGTACGGAACTAGGCAAACGTGAATAAAAAGACAGTTTTTTCGTCCAACTTCTGTCGAAAGCTGGCGGATTGCCTCTAAAAATGGCTGGCTTTCGATGTCGCCGATTGTTCCTCCGATTTCTACGATAGAAACATCCGCGCCGCTTACCTGTGCATTTTTTAAAATAAAATCCTTGATTTCGTTTGTTACGTGAGGAATAATTTGCACTGTCTGGCCGAGATACTCGCCCTGCCGTTCTTTGTTCAAAACGTTCCAGTAAACTCTGCCGGAGGTCAAATTTGAATATTTATTTAAATTTTCGTCGATAAAACGTTCGTAATGGCCAAGATCGAGGTCGGTTTCTGCTCCGTCGTCTGTTACAAAAACTTCGCCATGCTGAAACGGGCTCATTGTTCCAGGATCAACGTTCATATAAGGATCTAGTTTTTGAGATGCAATTTTTAAACCGCGGCATTTTAAAAGCCGGCCCAAACTTGCGGCTGTAATTCCTTTTCCTAAACCGCTTACAACTCCGCCGGTCACAAAAATGAATTTTGACATACAAAACCTCTTGATAAAATTTTTAAAATAAAAAAAGCCGCCGACAGCAATCCCGTTAAAAATCGGAACTGTGCCCGCGACTTCTTCGTCAACTAATAATTTCGCCTCGAATAATAATACTAAAGGCTTTTTTTTTCAAGTTCACTAGTTCGCTTGTGCCTGTCCGGCAAAAATTGCAGAATTTGTCCGCAAAACATCTTTGCCAGAACAAAAAACAAAACTAATGAAGCAGCTTGTTTATATCAACCAAAGTTGTATTTAAATCCGTAAATTTTCCCGAAAGTGAATCTGCAAGTGCGTTTGCCGTGTCGATTGCCGTCAGACAGTCAATGTCGTGTTCAACTGCAAGCCGGCGCAGACGAACGCTTTCTGAAGAAGGGTCCCGTCCTTTTGCGGAAGTTGAGACTACATAGCAGATTTTTCCGCTTTCGAGTAGCGTCATTACGTTTTCGCTGTAATTTTCGTGAACTTTATTCACCTTTGTTACTTTCATTCCGGAACGCTCGATTGTGTCGGCATTTCCTTCCGTTGCGTAGAGCGTAAAGCCCAAATCGCTGTATTTTTTTGCAAGTGCCGGCAGTTCAGGTCTGTCAGACTTTCTTACGCTGAATAAAACGCCTGTAGGTTCGCCTTTTTTTGCAAGCGCAGGATGAATCATCTTCCAGCCGGCCGCAACCATTCCCTTAAAAATCGCTTCTTCGCGTGTTTTTGCAATTCCCAGAACTTCTCCGGTTGACTTCATTTCCGGTCCAAGGTGAGTGTCCACGTCCATAAGCTTTTCAAAACTGAATACTGGAACTTTTACGGCGTAATAATCAGGTTTTCTGTAAAGTCCTGTTCCATAGCCCATGTCGCGTACTTTTTCGCCGAGCATTGCGCGTGTTGCAAGTTCAACCATTGGAATTCCTGTAACCTTGCTCAAATAAGGAACTGTGCGCGAAGAACGGGGGTTTGCTTCGATAATATTCAACTGACCGTTGTAAAAAAGCCACTGAATATTTACAAGTCCCTGAGTTCCAAGAGCTAAAGCCATGTCGCGCGATTTTTCTACGACGGTTTTTGTCATTTCGTCCGTAAAATTCCATGCCGGATAAACTGCGATTGAATCTCCTGAGTGGATTCCTGTTCTCTCGACATGTTCCATAATTCCTGGAATCAAAACATCTTCGCCGTCGCAAATGCAATCGACTTCAAGTTCTGTTCCTTCCATGTATTTGTCAATCAAAACAGGATTTGTAATTCCCTGCGCAAGGATAATTTTCATGTATTCCTTGATGTCGGCATTTGTCCGCGCAATAATCATATTCTGTCCGCCAAGAACATAACTTGGACGCATCAAAACAGGGTAGGTAAGGCGGGCGGCTGCTTCCAGAGCTTCAACTTCCGTAAAGACAGTCTGGCCTTTAGGACGGTTTACGTGCAGTCTCTCGCAAAGTTCTTCAAAACGTTCCCTGTCTTCTGCAAGGTCAATTCCGTCTGCGCTTGTTCCGAGAATGCGGATTCCCTGGCCGTCGAGGTATTTTGTAAGTTTGATGGCAGTCTGTCCGCCAAATGCAACTACAACGCCGACCGGCTTTTCAACCTTGATTACATTCATAACGTCGACAGGAGTGAGCGGTTCAAAATAAAGACGGTCTGCAGTGTCAAAGTCTGTCGAAACAGTTTCCGGATTGTTGTTTATGATTGCAACTTCGTAGCCGAGCTTTTTGAGCGACCATACGCACTGAACCGAGGCATAGTCGAATTCAATTCCCTGTCCGATTCTGATTGGTCCGGAACCCAAGACAATAATCGTTCCTTTTTTGCTGCGTTTTCCTTCTTTTTCAAGTCCTTCAAGAAATTTTTCAGCCTCGTTTTCTCCGCCAGTTGTCGAATAAAAATACGGAGATTCTGCGCTGAACTCGCCGGCGCAGGTGTCTACCATTTTGAACGAAGCTGGAGTGTAGAGCATTGGAGCATGGACGGTCGGTGCGGAATTTTCAACGGCTTTTTTTTCGGCTTCGGCAATATTTTCGAGCTTGTACAAAAACCATTCATCAATTTTTGTAACTTCATGGATTTCGTCCACGCTCATTATTTTGCGTTTTAGAGCCTGATAGATTGCAAAAATTCTTTGGTCTGTGCATTTTCCGACTCTTTCGCGGATTTTTTCTTCGTTTTCTTTTGCAAAAGCGGCAAGATTCAAGTCTTTTACGCCAAGTTCAGCTCCGCGGATTGCCTTTAAAATCGCTTCTTCAAAATTCTGGCCGATAGCCATAACTTCGCCGGTCGCCTTCATCTGAGTGCCAAGTTTTCTTGCGGCGTAAACGAATTTTTCGAACGGGAATTTTGGAACTTTTACGACAACATAATCCAAGACCGGTTCAAAGCAAGCTTTTGTCTTTCCAGTCACAAAGTTCGGAATTTCATCAAGATTGTAGCCGACTGCGATTAGAGCCGCAACTTTTGCAATCGGGTAGCCGGTTGCCTTTGAAGCCAGGGCAGAAGAACGGCTTACACGCGGATTTACCTCGATTACAGCGTATTCAAAAGTTTCCGGATTGAGCGCAAACTGACAGTTGCAGCCGCCTTCGATTTCGAGGGCAGAAATTATATTCAGGGCTGCAGAACGGAGCATCTGATATTCTTTGTCGGCAAGTGTTACAGTCGGAGCAATTACAATCGAATCTCCAGTATGAACGCCAACCGGATCAAAATTTTCCATTGAGCAGACAGTAAGAACATTGCCTGCATGGTCGCGCATAACTTCAAATTCAACTTCTTTCCAGCCGGAAATACATTTTTCAACCAGAATCTGGTGAATCGGCGAGCGATGGAGTCCGTTGTGGGCAATTTCGTCAAATTCTTTCTCGTTATATGCAATTCCGCCGCCAGTTCCGCCCAGAGTAAAAGCAGGACGGATTATAACAGGAAAACCGATTTTATTTTTTGCAAAATCAAGGGCATCATCGTAATCAGTCACAACTTTTGAAGGAATACAAGGTTCTCCAATCGCTTCCATCGTATCCTTGAACATTTGCCGGTCTTCAGCCTTGTCAATCGTAAGCGGACGCGCGCCCAAAAGCTGCACTCCATGGCTTTCCAAAAATCCCGACTTTGCAAGTTCCATACTCAAAGTAAGTCCAGTCTGACCGCCAAGCGTCGAAAGCAGCGAATCTGGTTTTTCTTTTTCGATAATTCTCTGCAAGGTTTCAACGTTGAGCGGTTCAAGATAAATTTCGTCAGCCATAACATGGTCAGTCATTAAAGTTGCCGGGTTTGAGTTTACCAGAACAACTTCAAGCCCTTGTGCCTTAAGAGCCTTGCAAGCCTGGTTTCCGGCATAGTCAAATTCCGCCGCCTGACCAATTACAATCGGTCCAGAACCAATAATCATTACCTTGTGTATATTTTTGTTCAATGGCATTTTTTAATCTCCATCAGTTTTTTACTTTTTGGGCGTTCGGGCGGGTCTTGCAGGGCTACGCTTTCGCTCCGACCCGCTTTTAGCGGTTTGCCTCCGGCACCCTTCCAGCCCCTAACGCATTTATCATTTTTATAAAGCTGTCAAACAAAAAGTTTGTGTCGTGCGGACCGCCACATGCTTCTGGATGGAACTGCACGCTAAAGGCAGGAATATTTTTGTATGCAATGCCTTCGCAAGTTCCGTCGTTGCAGTTTACAAAACTCAGTTCTGCATTTTTTGGGATAGTTTCGTTTTTAACCGCATAGCCGTGGTTCTGGCTGGAAATATAAACTCTTCCGCTTTGCAAATCCTTTACAGGATGGTTTCCGCCACGGTGTCCGTATTTTAATTTTTCTGTCTTAGCGCCGTTCGCAAGGGCGAGCATCTGGTGTCCAAGACAAATTCCAAAGATCGGAATTTTGCCGTATTCGCAGAGTTTTTTTATTTCTGCAATTACACCGACATTTTCCGCAGGATCTCCAGGACCGTTGCTAAGCATTATTCCATCAACATTCATCGCCTTTATCTGTTCTGCTGTCGTGTCGTAAGGAACAACTTTTACAGTGCAGCCGCGCCGTTCAAGTTCGCGTTCGATATTCGCCTTTGCCCCAAAATCAAAAAGAGCTACGGTTTTTCCTTTTCCGTCTGCAAAATCTTTTGTATAAAATGGAGTTTTTTTCGGCTCGACTGCATTTTTGAGCGGTTCTAAAATCATGCTGTTTTGAACATTTTTTACAGCATCAACAATTTGGTAGGATTTTATTTTTGAAAGAAGGTTTTTATCAATTTGAGGGCAGGTTTCTGCGGTTACAATCATTCCGTTCATAACTCCGGCTTCCCGCAAAATTTTTGTAAGCCTTCTGGTGTCAATTCCGCAAATTCCGATTATATTCTGTTGCTTTAAAAAATCGTCGAGTGTCAGTTTGCAACGAAAATTAGAAGGTTTTTCGCAAAGTTCCCGGACAATGTAGCCACGGATATGACATTTTTTGCTTTCGTAGTCTTCTGGAATCATTCCATAGTTACCGATTAACGGAAAAGTCTGGGTAACAATTTGTCCATAATAACTCGGATCGGTAAGAGTTTCGAGGTAACCGGTCATGCCAGTTGTAAAAACTGTTTCTCCGATTACAGAGCCAGCAGCACCGATGGAATTTCCTTCAAAAACCGTTCCATCTGCCAAAATCAAGAATGCTTTTTTCATTTTTTTATTCTACCTTTAAGGGCAAAAAAAAAAGCGTCATTGCATATTAAAGAAAAAAACAGAAAAACCTCTAAAAATTCAAATTTTCAGAAATAGCCTGCAATACTTCCTTAACAGTAATGAACGCCCTTGCTCATATATTCCGCTGAATACAATAAAACTATCTGTATTTATTGTCAATTGGTGAAGGTTATATGAAAATATCGCAATGCACAAAAAAAATTAAAAAATTGTGCACGATGTAAAAAAAATTATTTTTTTTACAAAATCTGATTGACACTTTTTAGCTGTCGCTGTATAACTCAAATATCAAAAGGCAATGAGGCCGCAGAAAAGGGTTGAACTTTCTGCGGCTTTCTTTATTTTAAAGACAAAGACGTCGTGATTTTTTATGGGAGCCTCCCTCCCTGATAAATTGCGGCGTCTTTTTTACTTTTGGAGGACTATATGACAGCAAATGTACCAGAAGTTTTTGGAAGTTTGGTTTTTAATCAGAAAACTATGAAAGACCGCTTGCCAAAAGAAACATTCAAGGCTCTCAAGAAAACTCTTGACGACGGAGCACCTCTTCCGCTTGATGTTGCAAATGTTGTGGCTCACGCAATGAAAGAATGGGCGATTGAAAAAGGCGCAACTCACTATACACACTGGTTTCAGCCTTTGACAGGAATTACGGCAGAAAAACACGACTCTTTCATAAATCCACAGGACGATGGAACAGTAATCATGTCGTTCTCCGGAAAAGAACTTGTAAAAGGTGAACCTGACGCTTCTTCATTTCCAAGTGGCGGACACAGAGCTACATTTGAGGCAAGAGGCTACACAGTTTGGGATCCGACATCTTATCCTTTTATCAAGGAACATACTCTTTGTATTCCAACAGCGTTCTGCTCTTACACAGGCGAAGCTCTCGACAAAAAAACTCCGCTTTTGCGCTCAATGGAAGCTTTGGACAAGCAGGCAAAGAGAATTCTCAAGCTTTTCGGAAAAGAAGTAAGCCATGTTGCAACAACAGTTGGTCCTGAACAGGAATATTTTATCGTAGACCACAAGCTTTATTCAGAACGCAAAGATTTGCGCATGACTGGACGTACTCTTTTTGGAGCAAAACCTTCAAAAGGACAGGAAATGGACGACCAGTATTTTGCGGCCCTTAATCCTAGAATCGTAGAATATATGGAAGATTTGAACGACACTTTGTGGAAATACGGAGTTCTTTCAAAAACAGAACATAACGAAGTAGCTCCAGCCCAGCACGAAATGGCGCCGATTTTCTCGACAACAAACCTTTCTGTAGATCAGAACCAGCTTACAATGGAAGTTATGAAGAAAGTTGCAAAGCGCCACGGTCTTGAATGTCTTCTTCACGAAAAACCATTTGCCGGACTCAACGGTTCAGGAAAGCACAACAACTGGTCAATGTCCACAAACGAAGGCGAAAACCTTCTCGAACCTGGAAAAACACCTGAATCAAACGCACAGTTTCTTTTGTTTTTGACGGCAATTTTAAAGGCAGTCGACGAGAATCAGGATTTGCTGAGAATTTCTGTTGCAAGTGCAGGAAATGACCACCGTCTTGGAGCAAACGAGGCGCCTCCAGCAATTATTTCCGTTTATCTTGGCGACGAACTTTATGCAGTTCTCGAAGCAATCAAAGACGGAAAACCTTACACTTCGGACAAAAACGAAAAAATGACGATCGGAGTTGATGTTCTTCCTTCAATTCCAAAGGATTCAACAGACCGCAACCGAACTTCGCCATTTGCCTTTACAGGAAACAAATTTGAATTCCGTTCTGTAGGTTCAAGCCTTTCAATCGCAGGCCCTAACACGACTCTCGACGCAATTGTTGCAGATGTTCTAAAAATCTTTGCAGACGAACTCGAGGGCGCTTCAGATTTTGAAAAAGCTCTCAACGCTTTGATTGCGCGCGAAGTAAAAGCTCACTGGAGAATCGTATTTAACGGAAACGGCTACGATGAATCATGGAAAGTTGAAGCAAAAAAACGCGGACTTCTTGAATTAAAGACAACTCCTGACGCAGTTGAACATTATCTTGATGCAAAAAATGTAAAGCTCTTTACAGAACTTGGCGTTTACACAAAGCAGGAAATGGAAAGTCATTACGAAATCAAGCTTGAAAAATATGCCCAGGTTTTGAATATCGAAGTAAACACAATGCTCGAAATGATTTCAAAAGACATTCTTCCAGCGGCATACAAGTATATTTCGGCAGTTTCAAAGACTGTAAGTGAACTCAAATCGGTTGTTCCAGGCGCAAAAGCCTCGGCAGAAACAAAGGTTCTTTCCGAACTCGATGTTCTCGTTGACGAACTTTCCGAAAAGGCAGAGTTGCTCGAAAAAGCGCACGAAAAAGCCGAAAAAGCAGGAAGCGCTCTTGCAGTTGCAAAGGCCTATGCAGATACAGTAAAACCTGCAATGGAAGAAGCACGCGCTGTAGCAGACAAAATCGAACCTCTTTTGGGAGAAGAATATAAACCTTTCCCAAGTTACGAGGATTTGCTGTTCAGAGTATAAGCGATGGGGTTTTATATTGTAACAAATGCTGTCGCATAGCGCGGCAGCAAAAGCAAAAAGACAAAAATTGCAGAACGCGATTTTTATTTTAAGCACAATGGCGTGCGGATTTTGTTCGTTTTTTAACTGGACTGTCCGCGCGCTTTTTTTTGAATTATTTTTTTGGAGGTAATTTATGGATTCAGCTGCACTAATGGAAGCGGTAAAGTCGGTTTCTAGCGACTTGTGGGGCGTTTGGTTTCTTTTAGGCGCCGCCCTCGTATTTTGGATGCAAGCCGGATTTGCAATGGTCGAAACAGGTTTTACCCGTGCAAAAAACACGGGAAACATCATCATGAAAAACCTGATGGACTTTTGTATCGGAACAGTTGTTTTTATTCTTATTGGATTTGGACTATTTCTTGGTGAAAACGCATTTTTCGGTTTGATTGGAAAACCAAACTGGCAGATTTTTACAGATTACGGCAATTTTGACTGGTCTGGATTTGTATTCAACCTCGTATTCTGCGCAACGACAGCAACAATTGTTTCTGGCGCAATGGCAGAACGCACAAAATTTCTTTCTTACTGCGTTTATTCTGCTGTAATTTCGGCAGTAATCTATCCTATTGAAGCTCACTGGACTTGGGGTGGCGGCTGGCTCGCACAGCTTGGATTCCATGATTTTGCAGGTTCAAACTGTATTCATATGGTCGGCGGAATCTGCGCCTTAATCGGTGCCGCAATGGTCGGCCCTCGCATTGGCAAATTTACGCGCGGCAAGGACGGAAAAGTAACAGATGTTCACGCTTTCCCAGGACACAACATTCCTATCGGCGCGCTCGGTGTATTTATCCTTTGGTTGGGTTGGTACGGATTTAACGGTGCTGCTGCAACTTCTGTTGCCCAGCTCGGTTCAATCTTCGTTGCTACAACAATCGCTCCAGCAGTTGCAACTGTAACATGTATGATTTTTACATGGATAAAATACGGAAAACCAGATGTTTCTATGTGTTTGAACGCTTCTTTGGCAGGTCTTGTAGCAATTACAGCTCCTTGCGATGTTGCAGACGCTCTTGGCGCTTCAATAATCGGAATTGTCGCAGGTCTTCTGGTTGTATTTGGTGTATGGCTTTTGGACTACAAGCTTCATGTTGACGATCCTGTCGGAGCAGTTGCAGTTCACTGTTTTAACGGAATTTGGGGAACAATTGCCGTTGGACTTTTTGCAAACCCGGCAGTTCCAGGCTATTCAATTGCAAACAAAGCCGGCGAACAGCTTGCAGGACTTTTTTACGGCGGTGGATTTGAATGTCTCGGACTTCAGCTTCTCGGAATGATTTCGACAATCGCCTGGACCGTTGTGACAATCACGATTTTATTCACTGTAATCAAAAAGATTTTCGGTCTCCGTGTTACAGCCGAAGAAGAAATTGTCGGACTCGACAAGCTCGAGCATGGACTTGATTCAGGATATGCAGGATTTGCGACAACTTATTCAACAGAAGAAGTCGAGGAGGCAGAAAACGCTGGCATCGAAATTCCAGCACTCAGCGTTCCAGTTTCCGGCACAACTTCAAAAGAAGCAATCGCACACAAGGTCGTAATCGTTACTCGCCAGAACAAATTTGACAGACTCAAGGCTGCAATGAACGAAATAGGAATAACCGGCATGACCGTAAGCAATGTAATGGGCTGCGGAATGCAAAAAGGAGCGAGCGAATATTACCGTGGTGCTCCAGTCGAAATCAACCTTCTTCCAAAAATCAAGGTTGAAACCGTAATCAGCAAAGTTCCTGTAGACACGGTTATCGAAGCGGCACGCAAAGCGCTTTACACAGGACACATTGGCGACGGAAAAATCTTCATAAGCGATGTGACAGGTGTTGTAAAAATCCGCACAGGCGAAACAGGCTACGATGCCCTTCAAAACGACAAATAGTTAAAAAAACAGCGGTTTGACGTTAAACGGTGATTGAGCACAGACAAAAAAGTGCAGCGGTCACCGTTTTTTTTTGAGGGCGCCACCCGCTTTCGCGGGCCGGAGTACTACAGGCTTCGGTGCCCTCGGTGCTTTGCACCGGCTTCGCCGCCTTCCGTGTTCCTGGCGCGTCAACTTATTAACCGTCAAATCCGCGCAAAAAATAAGGTTTTATTCTTTTTTTGCCGTCTTTTTTTTAGTTTTTACAGATTTTTTATTTTTTTTTGCTGCTTTCGCAGTCTTTTTCTTTTTTGGAGCAAAAGTTTTCAAGAAATTCTCGCACTTGTATTCAGATTTTTTCTGAGCACTGTCGAGATTCTTAAAAATCTTTTTGATTTTTTCTGTCAGGGCTTTTGATTTTCCTTCCAAAAGAATTTCTTCGGCTTCTTTTAGGGCATTTTCCATCATCTCTTTGTTAAACCATTTTACGCCGTCAAATTCGTTTGTTCCTGTCAAATTTCTGCTGTATTCTGAGTTTACAAGCAGTCTTGCAAGCGAAAGCTCATCAATTTTTGCGCTTTTAAAAATAAATGCTTTTTCAAAGAACCTGTACGAACCTTCGATTTTTTCTGCAATCTTACGATGCAAATTCCAGTTTAGGCACAATCCTGTTTTTGAGAGCGGTTCAAGCAAAATCAAAATCTGCTTTTTGAGCCTCAAGCCGCCGTCTTTTTTCTGAACCGGCGCCAGTTTTATTGCAGGAATCTTGATTTTTGTCTTTGCCGGTGCAAATTTTTCAGCAGTTTTATAGAACTCACTTAGCGGCGCCTCAATTTTGAGCTTAAGTTCGCTGCAAGAAGGCTTTTTGCTTTCTTCAAAGAATTTTACGGTTTTGTCCAGTAAAATGCCGAATTTCTCGTAAATTTCCTTAAAATGCAGTTCTTGCCAGGCAATTTTTAAGTCTGGAGTTCCGCTTCCATTCAAAAAGTTGCAGAGTTCTTCAAGTTTGCCGTCTATGTCTTTTTTCTGCTCAATGTTCATAAAGACCTGAGTTTCAAAACCGTTCAGAGCAATAAACATTCCCTGTTCGCAAATGTCCTTTGAGCGTCTTATGTACCATTTTGCAGAGCGCTGTTCGTAAAAAATTACAAAACTGTCGGCTTGGGCATTCAGACCCAAGCCTTCGGAAAGTGAGCGCGAGACAAGTTTTTTGTCGTTTTCGCCGGAACCTGTTTTTACGGCATATTCGCACGACTGTTTTATCCAGCCGGCCGCGCGTTCGTATTTGTTGTTGTAGAAAACGAGTGTGTATTCTCTTCCGCAGCGGTTTGAATAGGCAAAGACGTTTTCGTTTACGCTTCCGTTGTTCCAGACATCGTAGAACAAAAAGTCTTCAACTCCTGCAAACAGATAGCGTTTTTTGAGAAGAGGGAAAATTTCGTGGTTGTGCCGGTCAATTAAATACTGGTCAGGAGATTCGTCGCGGTAAGAGCGCATATATTCCATTCCGTATTTTTCTTCAAAGCCTTCAATCTGGCCGTGTCCAAACATTGGTAGTCCTGGCATTGTTATCATAAGCGTGCAGACGCCAAAATATTTGTCGCCTTTTCCAAACTGGGCAACTGCCGTTTCTTCGTCCGGATTGTTCATAAAATTTACATAGCGCTTTAAAATCTGAGGATCAAAGGCAATCGTGTTTTTTACAGTCGAACGATACTTAAAGTTTTCTTCCTTTTTAAGCATGTTCATAAAGGCTGAATTGTAAACGCGGTGCATTCCAAGTGTTCGGGTAAAATATCCTTCCATCATCCAGAATGCTTCTGCAAGAAGGAGAGTGTCAGGAACTTCTTTTGCAACACGGTCAACAACTTCGCGCCAAAATTCATTTGGAATTCTTTTTTCAAATTCTTCCGCCGAAAGAGCATATTCGCTTCTGGTTGCAATGTCGCCGCCTTTTCCTGGTTCTGGATACCAAAGCCGTTTAATGTGCTTTTTTGCCAAAACCATTGCCGCATCAAAGCGTATAATCGGAAAGTTTCTTGCAACGTGCAGAATTTCCTGCATAACTTCTTCTCGGGCCTGCGGATTTAAAAAATCAATCTGAGCTGTATCGTTCCAAGGCATTCCTGTTCCGTCGTTTCCATGATAAATATAGCGCGTGTCGCCAGTCTGAGTATCAACGCGCTTAAAGACAACGGCACAGTCGTTTTTTGAGTAATAATGGTCTTCAAGGTAGATTGCAACCCTGCTGTCGTGACTCAAGTTTACGCCGTTAAATGTGTACTGCGGAAAAGGATTGTCGCGTCTTTGAATGAACAAATCCGGTTTTTCAACCACCCATTTAGAATCCATTCCAGTGTGATTTGGAACCATGTCGCTTGCAAGACGGATTCCACGCTGCCAGAGCCTTGTGCGCAGGTTTTGAAGCGCGTCCCAGCCGCCAAGGTTAGAGGCAATTTCGTAATCTTCGAGAGAATATGCGCTTGCCGCCGCTTCTGGATTTCCGCATAACTGTTTTATTCTCTTGCTTGCAGAAGAACGCTCCCAAAGACCGATCAGCCAAAGTCCTGTAAAACCCCTGTCGCGCAGCAAATCCAGTTCTTCGTCAGGAATCTGATCCAGTCTTGAAATTTCCCTGCCGTATTTTTTAGAAAGCTGAAAAAGCCATACAAGGACGGTTTTTGCCATCAAAACAACGCGAGGCATCCATTCTTTGTCGCTGCTAAACCTTTCATATTCTTTCATTAAATAGTCGTAGTTTGGAGGACTCATGTCCGGACTTCCGCCGTTTGTCGAGTGCCATTCCGGTTTCCATTCTTCAGCCAGAAGGTCGCTTCCGCCAAAAAGTCTCTTAAGCCAGTAATCTTCACCTTCGCCTTCGCCCGGCAAAAAAAGGTCAGCCCAATGAATGCGGACATAATTCAACTGTTCTTGCAGATTGTCCGGGGCAAATTTTACAGGCTCCTTCAAAAACGAAATTAAATCGTGGCCGTAAGTTCCCCAAAAAGGCAGCTGCTTAAAATAAGACTGAATAAGTTTCCAGGATTCGTCATAAATTGATTTTTTTTCTAAATTAGAATCGTCAAAAAGCGGATAAAAAGGCTTAAAAGCAGGATTTTCGTTCGCCAGATGAAGCATAATCATCTCTTCGAGCGTCTGTTCCCGGTTTGTGCGCGTGCGGTTTGTCTTTCGTTCAACCATTTCCGTGTTCAAAAAATCTTGAATAGAACATTCGCCTTTGTAAACCGCAACTGGTGGAAATTCCTCGCAAAAAGCCGTCAAAAGCGAATCGACTTTTTCCTTGGAAAATTTTGAATCAAGTTCACCTAAAACTTCTTTAAATGCGTCCGGATATTTTTGTCTTCTGTAAGTCCAGCACGCAAGATGAAAAACCTCGTCCAAAAGCCCCATTGCGTTCAGAGTTCCTGCGCTTATTTCTGTTTTTCCGTTCTTTTTTAGGTATTCGTTGAATTTTGCCTGAAAAGTTCGCACAGCCGGCAAATTTGCAAGAATAACGTTGCCGCTCGAAGAAAAAAGCCCGTCAGAAAAATTACAGGCGTTTCTGACCGTCCGCGAAATATGAAATTCATTGTAAGAAAAGGTCATTTTTTTTCCTCCGTTTTGTGCATTTTTTTGAAAAAAAACTTTGCCGATTATTGCAAGACAATCCAAAAACCGACATTTTTCTCATTATAACACACTAGGAGGCAAAAATGACATTTTGAGGTTATTTTTTATTCAATAAAACCGTTTTTCCAGTGCCAGACAGGTTTTGCCAGTTTATTTGAAAAAGGCTGTTTTTTTGTAAAGTCCGGGAGCCAGTCCGTATCAGTGCTCAAATCCTGATAAAAAAGCAAGTCAAAATCAAAAGCTTCTATCATATCGCGCAAATCCTGGTCTTCGGTCGTATTTACAAGCCTGTTTTCGATTGCAGAAAGCGCATTTTTCCGTCTTTTCAGTTCATCTTCGCTTCCAGCAAAAGGAACCGGAGTATACTGGTTCATAAGCGAAATTATCGCTTTTTTGTCTGCATTTTCTTTGAGCCACGAAAGCACATCCACTGTTTCTTCAAAACGGCCAGGCAAAAAAAGGTGGCGTATTATTACACCCTGAAGGAGTTTTTGTTTTGTTACACCATTTTTTTCAACGCTGGTAAATTTAAGCGGATTGTGTTCAATCATCCACAAAAGGGCTTTTTTTGCAGTTTCTGGATAATCTTCCGCCGAACACAGTTTTTTAGAAAGTTCAGAGCTCAAAGTCTTAAAATCCGGCAAAAAAATCGTCACCAATCCGTCGAGCATTTCGAGCATTTCTACGCTGTCATAACCGGAACTGTTCCAGCAGACAGGCAGCTTGAGCCCGCGTTTTTTAGCTTCTTCAATAAACTGCGCAAGTTTTGGAATGTGATGGCTCGGCGTAACAAGATTTATGTTTTCCGCGCCGGCATTTTCAAGCCTAAGGCAGATTTCCGCAAATTCCTCTTTAGAAACAGATTTTCCCATTCCCTGCTGGCTTATCTGATAATTCTGGCAAAAAGCGCAGCGCAGGTTGCATCCAGTCAAAAAAATAGTTCCGCTTCCGGAATGAACAGTAACAGGAGGTTCTTCTCCAAAGTGCAGGCACGCCACCGAAACTTTCAGGTCAGCGTTTTCAAGACAAAAACCTGATTTTCCGGCAAATCTGTTTACACCGCATTTCCGCGGACACTGCCTGCATTCCGAATACAAATTTACAATTTCGTTATCGCTAATCATAAAAATTAAAGTGCACCGTTATCAAGAATTATGCTCATAAAATTCTGCAAACTGTCCAAATCCAGATTTTCAGCCTCGTCATCGCAAAAATCCTTGAGAGTTTCCCAGTCATCGCCAGTCAAAATCGAATAATCTTCGTCAGAATCTCCGTCCAAAAAGTTCTGAAAAACCGTAATTCTGTCGATATTTTCCTGCGAAGGTTCATTTTCGACGTCGGCAGAGGCAAAAATATAAGAATTCAGCCAATAATCCGCAATCGACCTTGCCAAATCGCCAGCATTTCTGTTTGAAGAGGCAAAAAGACTTGAAATCTGCTCGCAAACTTTTCTGCCGTCGTATTTTCCGCCATTGTCAGCGCGCACGTGCTTTTTAATTCTCTGAATATCAGCCAAAAATTTAGAAGTATCCGACATATTAACATTCCTTTCTATATAATAAATTTAATTTTTATTTGGGGCCATTTTTGCTTTGCAAAAACCGGGCTTTCCGCGGCTCCGGCATTCGCCTTCGACCAAAGGCAAGCCTTTGTTTTCGCTGCGCTCACCGCTTCAATCCCTTGTCCAAAATACACGAAACTTTAAAAACTTCATTTTTATTATAGAAAAACAATATTTAAACTTCAATAAAAACAAAAACGGTAGTATAATAAAATCAAATTCTGGGTTTTATTTTGGACAGGTAATAAAAACAGAATCAGGGACTAACCAAAAGTATCTTTGGTTATTTTAAAAAAAAAATTCTTGACTTTGGTAACAAGGGAAGGTAAACTAAAATTATGGACTTAAGAACAGTATTAACACCTGAAACTGTAGAACTTCATCTGCAGGGCAAAACAAAAGAAGACATCATCGACGAGATGCTTGAAATTTTAATTAAGGCGGGAAAAGTAACTGACAAGGCTGCTGCCCGCGAATGTGTACTCGACCGTGAACGCAAAATGTCTACCGGTATGAAGCACGGAATCGCTATTCCACACGGAAAAACAGACACAGTATCTGATTTAGTAGCATGTATCGGTATTTCTGACAATCCAGTTGATTTCGATTCTTTGGATCAGGAACCATGCCGTATCTTTATTATGACACTTTCACCAGTAAACAAAACTGGTCCGCATCTTCAGTTCTTGGCAGAAGTAAGCCTTTTGTTCAAGAGCGCAGAAAAACGTCAGCAGATTCTTAATACACAGGACAAAGCTGAAGTAATTAAAATTCTTACCGAATAGTTTTTGGGTGAGAAACGGGGGAGGCTCTTGACCTTTTGGTCAGGGGCTTTTTTTATTTATACAGAGTGGAGCAAATATGAAATTTGAAAAAATTTTTGAATCAAAAAATCATAAACTATATAAAACAACAGGAGAAGAAGTTGCTGTAACAGAAAAAATGATTTTTCCTGTAAAATGGAGCGATGTAGAAGGCGCAGAAGAAGAATACGATGAGAATTTTCTTGCGCAGCTGCGCGACCAGTTAAAAGCTCTCGAAGAAAAAAACGAATTTGTTTTTTTGGAGCCTGTTTACGACAAAAAAGCAACTCCAGGACAGTTTAACAACGCAATGAAGCATACAGCACGCCGTGTAAAAGACTGCAAATCAGTTATTGGAATGGCTCTTGTAAGCGAAGTTGCCGACGACGCCGATGTTTTGAGCGATTTTTTAGAGAAAATTTCAGAAAAACATCCGCAGTATGTTTATTTTGCAAAAAAGCCCTGCACGGAAGACGTTGTGCTTTATTAGGTCAAAAACCTGCATAAAATCACAAAAATGTCGCATATAACGGAATTTTGTTGAAAATAATGCAGGTTATTACAATTTATTCTAAAATCTCTAATTGAAATTAGTATTGAAATGTGCAACTATGAATCCATTATGAGTTCATATACTGCAAAATTGTTCAGGGGAGTTCTTCCTGTCAGCGTTTTGTTTTTAAGTGTGTGCTTGCTGATATATTTTTTACTTCCCTCTGAAGAGACAGAATCTGTTCTTGATTCTTATGCTGAATTAGCCAATGCAAAATATTCAGAAGAATTGGCGCTCGAAGTTGGATTTAAACCGGAATATCTTGAATTTTCAAACGAGAATGACCGCGGTCTGGAGCTTTACAGACAGCCTAGCTCCCGCGCATCTGTCGAATGGTTTTACACTCAGGTGACAGGCAACCGTCTTGTTGCGCTTTCAATCCTTGAAAATGCCGACAGAAACAATATTCCATTGAGCCTCGCATTTAGCCTTGCGTTTGTAGAGAGCCGCTTTAAGCCGGATGCAGTCAACAGAAATTCAAATGCAACTGTTGACAGAGGACTTTTCCAGTTAAACAGCGCGTCTTTTCCTCATTTGACCGAGTCAGAATTTTTCAATCCAGAAGTAAGTGCAAAATACGGAATGATTCATTTGCGCTGGTGCATGGATCTGGCTGGAACAGGAAATGATGTGACTGCGCTTGCCATGTACAATGCCGGTACAACAAGGGTTCGTGCAAACAAGACTCCTCAGCACACCTTAAACTACGTTGCAAAAATCAGCGCGTACCGGGTAAAACTTGAAGGCCGTTTTAATTCAGACGTGGCTTCTTTCTTTAACGGTTCACAAAAGAACACAAGTCTTGCAAAAAAGTAACATTAAAATTATCTGACCTGCTGCTTTTGTGGCAGGGATTGGAGTGGTGCCGTAGGCAAACAAACGCTTGCGTTTGGTCGCAGCCACGCAAAGCCTGGCGGGGCGTTGTAGCCCCGGCCACCCGAATTCTTATTTTATTCCTGCCAGCGTGTATATTTATCGCATTCCAAAATCTTTCTTGCGTTTTCGATTCGCTCTGCGGACGGCATTTGCGTATCTTCTAGGGCATATTTGATTCCCATTTCGCGGTATTTTGAAATTGCAAGGTTGTGGTAAGGAAGAATTTCAACGCGGTAAACATTTGAAAGAGTGCGGATAAAATCCCTTGTCTGAGTCAAATATTCGTCGTTGTCCGTAATTCCTGGAACAAGCACGTGACGAATCCAGATTGGCTTTTGAATTTCGTCGAGATAGGCAAACATTTCGCGGATGTTTTTTCCGGTTTTTCCTGTGAGTTTTATGTGCTCCTCTTCATTTATGTGCTTGATGTCCATAAGAAGAATGTCTGTAACTTCCATCAATTTTTTGAATTTTTCAAACCATTCACCTTCTTTTGTAAACGGTTCTCCAGCTGTGTCAATGCAGGTATTGACGCCTTCTTTTTTTGCAAGCGTAAAGAGTTCGATTAAAAAATCAATTTGCAGCAACGGTTCTCCGCCGCTTACTGTAATTCCGCCTTTTTTGCCCCAGTATGAACGGCAGGAAAGCGCTTCTTTTAAGACATCTGCCGGTTCCCAAAGTTTGCCTTCTTTCATAATCCATGTGTCCGGATTATGGCAGAATTTACAGCGCATATTGCATCCTGCTGTAAAAACTATAAAACGTGAACCTGGACCGTCTACACAGCCAAAACTTTCAAACTGGTGAATGTATCCTTTCATATTGTACCTCGTAAAAATCTAATTCTTTCTATAATAATCTAACAAATTTTCGACATTAAGAAAAATAATTTTTCTTAATTTTAATGTATTTTTGAATTTTGTCGTTTATAATGAATTTAGTGTTTAACAGCATCAGGGAAAAGTCAGAAAGTTTAGATTTTTCTCTTTTTGGAGGTTCTATATGAAAACATCAAAAAAAAACAAAAATTGCACTTGCAGTTTTAATCGCGGCATCTGCTTGTTTTGCTGAGCCTGGCTGAAAAAACGCTATGAAAGGAATCGAAGGCAGAATAAAAGGCAACAAACAGTCGACAGGAAAAACAGCTTCGTCATCATCAGCTTCTTCAAAAAAAAAGTGTAGATCCGTTTGCAGGCATAAACGGAAGTTTGACAAAGCAGAATTACGACCTTAAAAATTATAAATCAAAAAAGCCGGCAAAAATTTCCAAGGAAGATTCTGTTCAGAAAAAATACAAACTTCTCGAAAAAGCCGAAGCTGCGCTTTTGAAAAAAGATTTTAAAACTTGTCAAAAATACTGCGATGATAACAATGCAATTTCGTTTACAGTGAATACTCCGGAAGCAGATGCTTTGGCAATTTCTCAATGGGCAGGAGATATTGCTTGCTATTTGGGCTATTATACCGCTCCTTCTGAGGAAGAAAAGGACATGTGGCGCTAGATTAAGGGCGTTCCGCCAGTTTCCGCTTGCGTGCAACTGCCGTCGGGCCAAACGGGGTTGGCATTGCTTTGCAACGGCTTTGCCGCCCCTAATGTCCCTAACGCAAAAAATCCCGAATGGAAGTTTTTCTCTTCTATCCGGGATTTTTGTTTATAAGTTCAATGTTATCTAAAAAACTTAATTTGTTTTAAGGCTTACTCCAAGAATAGAAGCCGCCTGGGTTGAAAAGCTTGCTCCTGAATATGTTGAATCATTTGGTTTAAGCATATCTCCAAGTTTTACAGTCCCGTCGGCGTTTCTCAGGTTTTTGTGAACGCTTGAGTTTGCAGTTGGGAGAGAAGTTGACTTGAAAGACGGTGCGTTTACCTGTGTTCCGACATTTTTTTGTCCATTTGTTACAGATGTTGCTGAAGAAATCCAGTAATATTTGCTGTTAGTGTAATAGAGTGTTTTAGAAACTGTCGAAGCAACAGAACTTGTTCCGTATTTGTCTGAATTATTTGGGGAGCCTGTTACAAGCCCTGTAAAATTTCCTTTGTTTGTACGGTAAAAGTTGAAATTTACTTTTGCATTGTTGTAAGAAGTACAATTTGTAAGGCTTAAAGAGCCGCCGTTCCCGTTGTCAGTAAATCCGTCATGTCCGTTTGCAAATGCAATGCAGTTAGAAACTATGTGTGCTGTAGGAACTTTTCCGTTTGAGCCACCGAGTTTAAAACCGTTCATATCGCCGTTTCCGTAACTTGAACCTGTAGTAAGTTTACCGTTATTGAATGCAACGCAGTTTTTGATTGTTACAACACCGATTGAACCTGTTGCTTCTTTTGCATACAAATCCCAACCGTCATCAGAATTTGAGTAAGAAATACATCCGTCAAATACATTTCCGTTTCCTGCTGTAAGTTTGCATGCAAAACCGTCTGCATTTTCTCCTGTTTTGTCAGCGTTGTTATAAGATGTACAGTTAAGAATCAAGTTGTTTGAAGGCCAGTCGCTCATATTTGAAAGAGAAGACTTTTCACGTGCAATCTGAAGTCCTGAGTCGCGGTTTTCAACAAAAATACAGTTTTCAATTATGTTATTTTTTCCAGAAACGTACAGGCCATTGTCGCCTGCGCCTTTGATCGTAAGCCCGTAAAAATGCCAGTAGCTACCAAAGAGGTGAATACCACGGTTAAAATCTGCAAGTGACTGGCTTGAAAAATCAAGAATTATATCTTCTGCAGAAGTTCCAGGAGCTGCAATAATGTATTTCATTGCGCTTGAAGAGCCGTTGTTAGAAGAAGAAATAGTGATTGTTTCTGAAAAAGAATAAGTTCCTTTTGCAAGAACGATTGCGCCTCCGCTTACAACTTCGTTAAGCGCAGCCTTTAACTGTGTTGCGTTTGAAACAGATATTGCGTTTTTAATCTGATTTATAGAAGAAATTTCGTTAAGCCTTGAGCGTGTTCCAACACCTGTTTGTGTTTTAGAAGCTGAAATTGAAAGGCTTGAAGAAGATCCGCTTGAAGAACCAGAACTTTCGCCAGAAGAAGAACCGCTTGAACCAGAACTTGAACCAGAAGAAGAACCGCTTGAAGAACCAGAAGAAGATGAACCTGTCTTAGTGATTTCAAAAACGCGTATTGAACTTGATTTTGAATAAAGATAATAGGTTCCTGCCGAGGTTGCATTGTAAGAGAAAAGACTTGCAGAAGTTCCTACAGAAGTGCTGCTTACAACTTTACTTCCGTTAGAAAGTTGAAGTGTTCTTGATGCGTTTGCATTTACTACAGCTTTTAAAATATCGCCTTTTGCAAGAGTTACTTTAAATGCACGGTAAGATGGTTTTACTCCGTCAGCACCGCCCTGTAAATCCCAGGCGTTTTTGTAAGAAGTTGAACCGTATGTTGCGGAAGATGAAGAAATTTTTACATTTTTTTTGCTAGTTGCAAGGAGTGTAAAATCACCGTAAACCGTGTCTGAAGAAATTGTTCCAGTTGAATAAGAATCAGCGGTCAATTTTGCAGAAGTGACGGTCGAAGTTGAAGAACTTCCTGATGAAGAGCCGCTGGAAGAGCTTCCTGATGAAGTGCTGCCAGAAGAGCTTCCAGATGAAGATCCGCTTGAAGAACCTGAGCTTTCGCCAGAAGAAGAACTTCCGGAAGAAGAGCCGCCTGAAGATTCTGATGAACTTGCTTCGTTGTATGCGGTTGTTGCTCCAGTATAGTTTTCAAGTTTTGACTTTAATGTTGTGTCAACGTCGTAACTTTTATCAGCGCTGTCTGGGAATGTGTAAGTAAAATCTCCGCCTTCAATGCGTCCCGCATATTTTTTTACGTTTTTAACTGCATCTTCCGGAGAATCTGCTGTGTAAGAATACATAATCGAAGAAGTATCGAAGTTGTTGTACTTGTTTGAACCTGAAAGAGAAACAACAGAAGATGGAACGGTTGCAGATTTTGAAGAGACAACATAGGCGTCAAAATCGGAAGTTGTGTCTGCTCCTGAATAAGTTCCGCCATAAGGAATGAAGTAGTAAGTTCCGGTCATTGTGTTGTTGTAAGCCTTAATCATTCCGCCAGCTTCTTTTGAGAAAGTAGAATTTGCGCTGTTTTTTGAAGAAGTTCCTGCAAAAAGATCAGTCCCCTGCATGGAAATCATCATCGGATATTTACAGTTTCTAAAATAGTTTGATTCCATAAATAAAGAAGATCCAAGGCAGGCGCCTGCACCGTATTTTGAATTTCCGTCGTAATAGTTGTTGTAAATGTGCGCAGAATAGTAACGGCAGCGTGGATGACGTGAATCCGAATGATCGTACCAGTTGTGGTGGTAAGTGATATAAAGGTCGGAAGTTGTTCCTTCGCTCAAACCAAGAAGATTGCATTTTCCTGAATCCCAGAAATGGTTGTAAGAGAATGTAACGTATGTTGATTTTTTGCAGTCCAGAGAACCGTCGCCTTTTTTCTGGTCAGCATCTCCGCCTGGAGTGCCGTAGAACATATCACAGTTATGAACCCAGACATTTTTGTTTGACTGCTGGAGCGAAACGTTATCGCCTTCGGCAGAATCGATCATCATAAAACCGATGTTTGAAATTTCAACGTACTGGGCATTTTTTATACGGATTCCCCAGCCGTAAGCTGTCGCGTCAGAACCGATTCCTTCAATTGTAAGTCCGTTTGAGAGAGGTTTGGAAGCGCTTGAACCGGAAATCATGATATCTCCGTTGTCCATGGTTGCAAAGTCTGTTACTTTTCCAATTAAGCGGACGCACAAAGGGCGGTTGTCATAGCCTTTTTTGAATGCATAAAGAATGTTCTGAAGTCCTGTGCACGTTGTTGTTGCTCCTTTTGAAGAAGTTACAACGTCAAGAGAAACCTTGTCTTTTGTTGATTCGTTTACATAAAGAACAACAGCATTGTCTTTTAGTGTTCCATCAGCCTTGTAAGCTCCTGGTGTGATTGTGCCGTAAAAAGCGAATCCTGTTCTGTCATGGCTTGCTACGCTGACTGTCGCAGAAAGGTAAGAAGAGCCGCTTGTAACTTTTATTGTGTGATTTCCTTTTGCAAGACCAGGAATATCACATCTCCACTGGCCGCCGATTTTTCGTGTAAGATAAGAACTTACGGCTTGTCCGTCACATGTGACCGTGTAACTTGAAGAAGAGCCAGTCCATACTATGTAAGCGCTGTTGAGCCAGCCTTGGGCTTTTACACCGGTAAGACCGGAACCTGTTGGGGTAGCAGACGTTATCGAACCTAAAATTCCGCTTGTTCCAGAATAAGAAACAGCGGCGCGATTGATGGAACCTGCTGAAATTTCCGAAGTTGTTTCAGCCTCTTCTGATTCTTCGTCAGAAATTGCCAGACATCCGGAAAAAATAAGCCCTGCGGCAAAAACAAGGCTTGTTAGAGCCATTCCGGCTCTTAAACTTTTTTTCATAATATCCTCCATATTATGTAATATTGAATTTTGCATCATAAAATCCCCGAAGTTTTACGGCAAAAAATCAATGCAGGAAAAAAAGAAAAGAGAATATTTTGTGATTTGTATTTTTAAATAGAAAATTGAATAAAATCTCTAAAAAATGATTTTCAGAAATAACTGTGTATGACAGTATCGTATTTATTGAAAATAAATTTCATTCTACTTTTTGTAGTATAACGACATCGGTTTTATAAAATACGTATTTTTTAATATGAAAAAAGATGAAAATTGTGATTATCGGTACCGGATGTTTATGGACTTTGCGAAATTGGACAAAAAACATAAAAAAAGCCGCTCCAGTTACAAAACTGAAGCGGCCTTGTTGCCTCTAGTTCAACATTTTAGCTTACAGAGAAGCGTGGCATGTACGAGCGATTACGTCGTCCTGCTGTTCTTTTGTAAGGTTGATGAAGCGAACTGCATATCCAGAAACGCGTACTGTGAAGTTTGCATATTCTGGTTTTTCAGGATGAGCCTGGCAGTCCTTGAGTTTTTCAACTCCGAATACGTTTACGTTGAGGTGGTGAGAACCAGCATGTCCTGATTCTGGACCGCAATCGAAGTATCCGTCGAGAACGTTTACAAGGTTGTCGATTCTTTCTTCCTCGTTGTGTCCGAGTGCGCTTGGGTTGATTGTCTGTGTATTAGAAATACCGTCCAAAGCGTATTCGTATGGAAGTTTAGCAACAGAGTTCAAAGACTTGATCAAGCCCTTTGTTTCTGCACCGTAGCTTGGGTTAGCTCCTGGTGAGAATGGTTCGTGAGCTTTGCGTCCATCTGGAAGAGCACCTGTAGCTTTTCCGTATACAACGTTTGAAGTGATTGTAAGAATTGATGTTGTTGGTTCTGCATTGCGGTATGTTGGGTGCTTTCTGATCATTGTCATGAAATCTTTGAGCAACTGAACTGCAATTGCGTCTGCGCGGTCATCGTCCTGACCGTAGCGTGGGAAGTCGCCTTCAACGATAAAGTCTTTTGCCAATCCCTTGACAACTTCTTTTACAGCGCCTGTTTTCTTGTCTTTGATTTCAACATCGCCGCGGACAACCTTAACTTTTGCATATTTGATAGCAGAAAGTGAGTCTACAACGTGTGAGAATCCTGCGATACCTGTAGCGAATGTTCTCTTGAGGTTTGTGTCTTCGAGAGCAAGCTCTTCAGCTTCGTAGTAGTATTTGTCGTGCATGTAGTGGATTGCGTTCAATGAGTTTACATAGATTCCAGCAAGCCATTCGAGCATCTGCTTGTATTTAGCAACAACTTCGTTGTAGTTTGAAGCGTCGAGTACATCGGCTGTGATTGGCTGGTAGCAAGGTCCAACCTGAACACCTGGTGTAAGTCCATCTGGCTCGTCGCGTCCACCGTTGATAGCGTAAAGAAGTGCTTTTGCGAGGTTAGCGCGTGCTCCGAAGAACTGCATTTCTTTACCTGTCTGAGTTGCAGATACACAGCAGCAGATTGAGTAGTCATCACCCCAAACTGGGCGCATTACATCGTCGTTCTCGTACTGGATTGAAGATGTATCGATAGAAATCTTTGCTGCATAGCGGCGGAAGTTTTCTGGAAGTCTCTTAGAGTAGAGAACTGTCATGTTTGGCTCTGGAGCCGGTCCCATGTTTTCGAGAGTGTGGAGGAAACGGAAGTCGTTCTTTGTAACAAGTGAACGTCCGTCCTGTCCAAGACCGCCAACTTCGAGTGTTGCCCAAACCGGGTCGCCAGAGAAGAGGTTGTTGTATGATTCGATACGTGCAAAGCGAACCATGCGTGCCTTCATTACGAAGTGGTCAACAAGTTCCTGTGCCTGTGATTCTGTGATTAAGCCTGCTTCGAGGTCGCGGTTGATGTAAATGTCGAGGAATGTTGAAACACGTCCGATAGACATTGCGGCACCGTTCTGAGTTTTGATTGCGCCGAGGTAACCGAAGTACAACCACTGTACAGCTTCTTTTGCTGTTGTAGCTGGTTTAGAAATATCAAAGCCGTAGAGAGCAGCCATTTCTTTAAGACCTTTGAGTGCCTTAATCTGATCAGCAACTTCTTCCTTGAGGCGGATAACTTCTTCAGTCATTGTTCCGTCGCCAATGTTTGCCTTGTCAGCTTCCTTGCATTTGATGAGGTAGTCGATACCATAAAGAGCAATACGGCGGTAGTCACCAACGATACGGCCACGTCCGTAAGTATCAGGCAAACCAGTCAAAATGTGAGAGCGGCGTACTGCGCGGATCTCTGGTGTGTAAACCTGGAATACAGCGTCTGAGTGAGTTTTGTGGTATTCTGTAAAAATTTTGTGGAGTTCTGGGTTTGGAGTGTAGCCGTACATTTCGCATGACTCTTCTGCCATTTTGATTCCACCGTAAGGCATGAATGCTCTTTTGAGAGGTTTGTCTGTCTGAAGACCAACAACCTGTTCAAGATCTTTCAATTCTGGATCGATATAGCCAGGTTTGTGAGCTGTAAGACCGGTAACGATGTCTGTGTCCATGTCGAGAACGCCAGTTCTTTCTTTTCCGTCAAGACCTACAGCTTTTTTGTTGTGTTCTGCCTTCTGAAGTTCCTGCAATTTTGCAAAGAGCTTGTTTGTACCTTCTGTAGGACCTGCGAGGAATTTTTCGTCGCCGTCATAAGGTGTGTAGTTGTTCTGGATAAAGTCGCGAACGTTTACTTCTTCTTTCCAAAGACGTCCTTTGAAACCGTTCCATGCTTCTGCCATAAAAGTTCTCCTTTCTTGAAAAACGGAGCACGCGTGCAAAAGAATTTGAAACAAACTGAAGTAAACCTGCGTAATGGCGGGAAAACTTTACAAAAATGGAAAAAAACGCGCAAAAACAGTCTTGAATTCAAGACTAGTCTGCTAAGCCTGCGGAAACTCCGTAAGTCGAATTTTCCTTTTTTTTTGATGTTTCAAAAACAGTTTTTACAGGGCTCGTATTTATTCAAGCAAATTTGTATATAATTCGCAATTTTGTTAAAAACTGCGACTGTTTCTGTTAGTTAAGACTATAGTGGATTTGACAAAAAAGTGCAACAGAAGAAAAGCCTTATTAGTAATTATTCCTAATAACTTTATGTTAAAACGCTATGAATAGTGTTTTTTTTAGGTTTTTGCAGGATACAAACGCTAAAAGCATCTATGCCTTGCCTGCGGCAAGGATGCTTGCATACCTGGCGGTATGCTGCGAGTTTTGTTTGCACAAAACTCGTCGATTATACTATGCGCTAAAAGCGCATGTCCTTGCCTGCGGCAAGGATAGGAGGGGCGGCGGTAGCCGTTCCGGAGGAATGAAGCGGCAGCGGAACCCCGGATAGCCTGGTTTTTGCAACGCAAAAAGCCGCCCGTATAAAAATTATCTTTCAAATTTCATTAAGTTTCCGGCGCCTGCTTTTTTTACTGTCGCTTCGTTGAGAGAAGAAGTTTCGTCCAGGCTGTAGTTGTAGTTTATTGCAAATGGTTTTTCTGAAGTCAGGTGCGCTTCAAAATCGTTTGTCTTGTCTACTTTGTCATAGGCGCAGTTTGAGGCGTTGAGCTGAGGAATGTTTCCGCTCTGGTAGAATTTTGAGAATGTCGGATCTGTTTTTTCGGATTTGTCGTAGTATTTTACGGCTGTCTGCGCGTGTTTTCCGAAAAAGTTGTTTTCTACGACATACATTGAACCGATTCCAGGCCCGAGGCTGCTTCCTTTGTTTTCGTTTGTGCCGATGTTGTCAAAATAATTGTTGTAGATGTGAGCGTTTACTCCGCGGCTTCTTGGCATGCGCTGGATTGAATCGTGGAAGTAGTTGTGATGAAGTGTTACTTCGCATTCTTCCGGATTTGAAAATTTGTCGCTTGGACGGAGCAGCATTACTTTGTCGTGGTTGAAGAATTCGCAGTAAGAAACGGTTATGCATTTTCCTTTTTTTATGTCCAGAAGTCCGTCGTGGTTGAAATTTCTTACAAGGTCTACGCATTTTCCGTCGCTGAAAGTGCAGTGGTCAACCCAGACATTGTTTGCGTTTTCGATATTGATTGAATCGATGCTTGCCTTTGAATCTTTGTCGATTTTTGTGTCGATTTCTGTTGAGCCGTGGGCGTCGTAAAATTCAATATTGCGGATTATTATGTTGTTTACGTTTTTAATCCAAAGTCCGCCGAACTTTAAGCGTGCGTTCTGTTTTCCGACGATTGCCGTGTTTGATGTGACTTTGTAAATAAGGTCGGCGTGTTTTCTTTTTCCGTCGGCCTCAAATTCATCAAAGTAGCTGTGGTCTGAATCTGAGACTTTTCCGTAGCTCAGGTCGATGTCGCCGTCGATTACGATGAGCTTTTTGCCTTCTTTTTGAATTGCCGCGATAAAGGCGTCTGTTTTTTTGTCTGATGCCGGATAAGTTTTGTCGTCAATCAAAATGATTTTTGTGTTTGGAAAAGAAAAGTCTCCGCAATCAAAAAATCCGTTTGTTTCGGGTTTTTCGCCTGGAATTGAATAAAGTGTCTGTTCCTTAAGGTTTGGATTTTGTTCTGGAGCTGAATTGTTTTCTGGAAGTGAATTGTCTTCGGTCTTGCATGAAGCGCATCCTGGGAAAAATGCAAAAAGGCCGAAATTCCTGCAATAAATGCAAATGATTTGATGATTTTTTTCATAAAATACCTCGTAAACTAAAAAATACGTCTTTTTGTACGAGTATTCTTATGAAAATACATTCATAGGTCAATATAAACGCTTTTTTTTGCACTTTTTTTATATAAAATCGGCTTTTAACTGCGGTAATATTTTGTTTTATTGCCGCAGTTGAGCGAATGTTTTTTGAACAGTGTTCTAGCCGAGCATTGAAACCAGCGTTTCTTTTGGAACAAGGCCGATTGAAGTTTTTTCTGGTTTTCCGTTTTTAAAGAGAATTACTGTCGGAATGCTTACGATTCCATATTCGCGGGAAAGTGATTCTTCCTCATCAACGTTTACTTTGCCGACCTTTATTTTTCCGCTGTATTCTTCTGCAATCTGTGCGACGGTCGGAGCGAGCATTTTGCATGGGCCGCACCAGCTTGCCCAAAAGTCAACGAGAACAGGAATTTCTGATTTTAATACTTCGTCTTCGAAATTGCCTTTTGTGAGTGTGATTTCCATATCTTCCTCCAGTTTTCAATAAAGTTGAATGGCTTTTGTTAACTTAAAAATAAGCAATTTTCCGTAAAAAGAAAAGTATATTTTTTTAGATTTATGTGCAGATTATAAATATTGTAAGAAAAATTTAGTCAAGAACAGGATTTTGAGAGGATTTTAAACCAGAAAATTCCTTTTTTTGTAAAGGAATTTTCCGGTTTGCGGTTAATATGCTTAAAACTATGCGTAAATTGGGCGTACGCTGATTACGGCTTCGCAGTTTTTGAGAAGCTTGAGGCTTTCTTCGCCAACTTTTCCGTCCACGTCAATCATGGCATAAGCGATGTCGCCGCGGCTCTGGTCTACGATTCCTGCAATGTTTAATTTTGCATCGCCGAGAATTGTTGTGAATTTAGCAATCATTCCAGGTACATTTTTGTGCGGAATGCAAAGGCGTGTTCCGTTTGCTGGAATCTGAGAGTCGATTGTTGCGCGAGGGAAGTTTACAGAATTTGTGATTGCTCCTGTTTCGAGGAAGTCGCGGAGTTCTTTTACTGCCATAACAGCACAGTTGTCTTCTGCTTCTGGAGTTGAAGCTCCAAGGTGTGGAAGGCAGATTACTTTGTCGTTGTTCATTAAGGCTTCGTCAGCAAAGTCTGTCACGTGTGCCGCAACTTTTCCGCTTTCGAGGGCCGCAAGAATGTCTGCGTTGTTTACAAGTCCGCCGCGCGCAAGGTTTATGATGCGAACTCCGTCTTTCATTGTTTTGATTGACGCCGCGTTGATCATTCCTTTTGTTTCGTCTGTCTGTGGTACGTGGATTGTAATGTAGTCTGCTTTTGCGTAGATTCCTTCGAGAGTCTCTGAAACTTTTACGTTATGGTCGAGGGAAAGAGCGGCTTTTACAGAAAGGAAAGGATCGTATCCGATTACGTTCATTCCGAGGGCGATTGCTGTGTTTGCAACCTGCGCACCGATTGCGCCGAGTCCGATTACGCCGAGTGTTTTGCCTCTAAGTTCCGGTCCGACAAATTTTGACTTGCCTTTTTCTGCCAGTGCCGCGATTTCGTCGCCTTTGCCGGTGAGCTCTGTGTTTACCCATTTATTTGCTGCTACAACCGGGCGGCTTGAGATGAGAAGGGCGAGGATTACGAGTTCTTTAACTGCGTTTGCGTTTGCTCCAGGAGTATTGAATACTACTACGCCTTTTTCTGCGAGCTCTTTGCAAGGGATGTTGTTTGTTCCAGCTCCTGCGCGAGCTACGGCCTTTGTGTTTTCTGAAAGTGTCATTTCGTGCATATCAGCCGAGCGTACAAGAATTGCGTCCGGATTGTTGAGTTCTGAAGCTACTTCGTAATTGTCGCGCGGAAAGTTGTTAAGTCCGACAACGCTGATTTTATTTAAAGTTTGAATTTTGAACATTTTATTTCTCCAGTTTTTATTAGTTTTCTGCGGCAAATTTTTTCATAAATTCTACAAGCGCTTTTACGCCGTCAAAGCTCATTGCGTTGTAGATTGAGGCGCGCATTCCGCCTACAAGACGGTGGCCTTTGAGGTTTACAAGCCCTGCTGCCTTTGCTTCCTTTACAAATTTGTCGTTGATTTCCTTTTCTTTTGCGAGGCTGGCTTCGTCTGTTGCACCTGTCGAGTATTTTGTAAGGAAAGGAACGTTCATAAGAGAGCGGCTGCCTTTTTCTGTCGTTGCATGGTAGAAGTCAGAATTGTCGAGGAAGTCGTAAAGATAGTCAGCCTTTTCCTTGTTGCGCTTCAACATTCCTTCTGCTCCGCCGTTCTTTTCAATCCAGTGGAGAACCTTGTCCAAAACGTAGATTGTGTAGCATGGCGGTGTGTTGTACATTGAGCCGTTGTCTGCGTGTGTTTTGTAAGCGAGCATTGTCGGTGTTCCAGGCAGGCAGTCTGCTGGCTCAGGAATCAAGTCTTCGCGGATAATTACAAGTGTAACTCCAGCCGGCGCAAGGTTTTTCTGCGCGCCTGCAAACAAAAGTCCGAATTTTGAGACATCGAGAGGTTCAGAAAGAACACAAGAAGAAATATCAGCAACGAGAGGAATATTTCCCGTCTCAGGAATGTATTCGTAATGAGTTCCCATGATTGTGTTGTTAAAGCAGATATAAGCGTAATCGTAGTCGCCTTCAATTTTTTCAACACGTGGAATATAAGAATAATTTTTGTCTTTTGAAGAAGCGATGATGTCCACTTCAACGCCGAGTTTTTTTGCTTCGGCAGCGGCTTTTTTTGCCCAGACACCAGTTTCGATGTAAGCCGCCTTTTTGTGGTGAATTCCCAAGTTTTCTGCAACCATTGCAAACTGTGTCGAACCGCCGCCCTGAACAAAAAGAACCTTGTAATTTTCAGGAACGTTCATCAATTTGCGAACCATAGCTTCTGCATCTTCAATAATCGGCTCATAATCCTTTGAGCGGTGGCTCATTTCCATAACCGACTGACCGCTTCCGTTATAATCGAGCATTTCTGCCGCACATTCTTTTAAAACTTCTTCCGGCAAACAAGAAGGACCAGCGCTAAAATTGTAAACTCTTGACATTAGTTTCCACCTCATTGTGATTTTTGTTTTTTTGGGCGTTTCTCTCGCTTGCGCTCGAGCCGGGCTATCCGGGGTTGTCATTGGCTTGCGCCAACGCTTTGCGCCCCTGCTATCCCTAACGCGGATTGTTGACTGTGAAAATATTCACAAAAAATTGTAAGAAAAGTTTAGGAAAATCTGCGGTTAAAGTCAACAAAAAGCGGGAAAAATGCCGGTTTTATTGTGAAAAAATTCACAATAAGGGAGAAATTTAAAATTCATCATCAAATTTTGGGTAGCAAACATTTTAAACTACAGAAGGTTTGCCAGAGATTTTTCCGGAGAGGCGTTTTCCAGCCGGAAATTTTCTGGCACGGTAAGCACGGCGTTTGTGTAGTTTACAATTCCTTTTATGCCGTAGCTTACGAGTCTGTCTGTCATTTTTTGAGCCATTGAGTCGTCAACTGTCAAAATTGCAAATTCTATTTTTTGCTGCCGGATTGTTTTTTCAAGATCGAGGGTCGGAAAAAGCGGAATTTTAGATTTTATAAGTTCTACGCGGTTTTGGTTTGAGTCGAAGCCTGCAACTAGGGCGAAATTTTCGTTTAGAAAGACGGAATTTTCAAGAAAAGCCTGTCCGAGGCTTCCGAGTCCGACTATGCAGCAGTTGTGTTTTTCGCCGCCAGTTTTTATAAGTCCAAGATTTTTGTCTATTTCGGTTTTTAAGGATTTTAGTTCGTAGCCGTTGCTTTTTCCTGTGTGCAGTTCCAGAAGGGAGATGTCGCGTCTGATTGTCGCTTCGCCCCAGCCGGTAAGTTTTGCAATTTCTGCCGAAGTTATGCGCATCTTTTCTTGTGGCTGTTGCGAAAGCAGGTTTGAAAGTGTGAGAAGTCTTTTTTTTGACGGCAAAGGAAGTTCTTTCATATTTTAATTTTGCTTTTAGAGTTGAATTGTTCCGACTATTGTTTCGTCGCTGTCCTTTTGGGCGGAATTTTTATAGGAATTCTCAGAAGACTGTTGCGCCGGCTGTTTTTTTTGCTGGGCCTTTGTTTTGGAAGCGGCAGTTTTTTGAGAGCGCGCTGTTTTTGGCGCAACTAAAAATCCAAAAAGCGAACCGCAAAGTCCGCCGGCAATGTGCGCGATTGTCGAAACGTTGGAAGCCGACGGAGAAATAAATTCTTTTAGGACAAAAACTGCGATTAAGAGAATAAAACTCAGAGGCAGCTGATTTTTTTCGATTGTGCTTATCGAAGCGAGCAAAATAAGCATGAATGCGATTCCGCTGGCTCCTAAAAGCGAAGACGGAATAAAGCAGGCATTAATCATTCCTGTTACAAAGGCTGTGACTGTCAGCATAAGCGCAATCATTGCCGAGCCATATTTTTCTTCCATAAGGGGTCCGATTAAAAGAATGAATGTGAGGTTTCCGAGAAGATGGGCCGCGTCGATATGGCCGAAAACGTGAGTAAAAAGCCTTACGTAACTGAACGGATAGAGCCAGTCAAAATTTTTGTTGCCGGGAACTGTAAAAAGTAAAGGAATCAGTTTGTGTTTGAAGATAAAATAGTCGGCAAGAAAAATAAATGAGCAAAAAATCGAAAATGTAAGGCTGACCGGTGCGTTGTAAGAAACGCGCAAATGTTTTTTCATATTTAGTTTGTCGGAATTTTAAGACGATGAATTGAGTTTTTTGATTGCCAAGAAACGCCGCATTTTATAAAATGAGAATATGAATGCTATTATTACAGTTGTTGGAAGTGACAAAGTTGGAATTATTGCTGAAGTAAGCGCATTGCTGGCTCAGCACAAGATAAATATTGCGGATATTACACAGACAATTCTTTCTGGAAATTTTGTAATGATGATGATGGTGAGCCTTGAATCGGCTGACATTTCGATTGACGGGCTGCGCAATGTTTTGAACGAAACAAGCAAAAAAATGCACGTTGAAATCAACATCATGGCGGAAAAAGTTTTTTCGTCAATGAATAGAATTTAGTTTTAAAAGTAAATTTTGCGTTAGCGCTGGTAGCCCCGAAGTTGCGTGGCGTTTAGCCGCGCAATGAGCCACGGCTGTGGCGAAGGGCGGACATAGCGACCCGAAGCAAAGCGCAGGGGAACGCCTTTTTTTTAGAAATAAACCCGGCAGCCTGCACTTATTCCGTTCCAGGTTTTTGTCGGCTTTAAGTTTTCTGAATTTCCGACCTCGAGAAGTTTCCAGCCAACAAAAATTTCGTAGCGCTGAAGAAAAATTCCTGCCGAAAGAAGAGAGTCGCGCAAATAGACGTTTTCGTCAAATTCCTGCCAGCAGAATTTCCACTGGAATCCGAGCGGTTTTAAAGGATAAAAACGGAAATCCATTCCAAGCGCAAGTCCGCTGCTTTTTAATACTTCGCTTATGTTTCCGTACCATCTTGACCATTGGACAATTCCCGTAATCGTGATTAAATTTGACTGCAAGATTGAAAGCTGGGCGCCGAGGCGGATGTTTCCGTAAGTTTCGTCAAAAAAATTGTCCTGTTCTGAGATTACAAGGTTTTCAAAATATGGGCCGATAATTGGAAAAAAAAGTCCTTCAAAACAAAATTCGTTTCCAGTTCCCAAATCCACCAGATAAAAAAAAGAATCTGAGGCTGAATATCGGTTTGATTTTGTTTTTGCCTCGGGATTTGTTTCTGTTTCCGCCCATTTCATGTAGGTTAAATTTTCGTATTTGTATGGAAATGAGGTGTAGCGCACCGTAAAATTGTTGTAATACCAGAAAACTCCGGCGATTTTTGCTAAAAAAACGATTAGAGAATTGTCTTCTGACTCTGAACTGGAAGTGCTGACAGTTTTTTCTTCTTCCTGCGCTTCTGTTTCCGAGCGCGAAGACTCAACTGCCGAACTGAATTCTCCCGAAAAAGCAGGCTGCAGCTGAGATGTAAAAAATATTGCAATGAACAAAAGAGATATAAAATTTGTCCTGTAAAATTTAAAAAACTTTTTCATTCTTATTTTTTTGCCACGATTACCATTGTCCGGGCTTTTTCGTTGTAAGGGCTAAAATCAAAATCTCCGTAAACTTCCACTGAGCTAAAACCGATTCCTGTCAAAATCCGCTTTAACTCGATTCCTGAATACAATCTCTGAACAAACTCGTGCTCCATTCTTTGACCGGTTTTGTTGTCGATCAAAATCCATTTTGAGCGGAGACCTTCCCATGCTCCTTCAACGTGGAATTCTGTCAAGACGGTTTTTCCGGCACGTTCAAACCATTCGCCTTCGGTAAAATAAAGGATTGCAGTCTCGCGGCTCAAATTTTCCAGAATAAACCAGCCTCCGTCTTTTAAACTTGAATAAATATTCTGTAGAATTTTAACGTCTTCTTCGATTGTGTCGCAGTAACCGAACGATGTGTACAAATTTACCGCGCAATCGAATTTTTTGTCGGATGAAAAACTGCGCAAATCTGCTTTTATAAGGCTGAGTTTTACGTTTTCGTCTTCGGCTGTTTCTTTTGCGGCGTCGAGCTCGCTTTGAATTATGTCAACTCCGGTTACGTCCATTCCGAGCAATGCCAGTTCAACGCTGATTCTTCCAGGTCCGCAGCCAGCGTCCAGAATTGCGCTTCCTTTTTTTAAGCCGGCGATTTTGCAGACTGATTCGGCGACTGCCGGAGCTTCCGCCCAACGGTTTGCATCGAACATGATCGGGCCGTAATTATTCCAGAAATTTTCGTTTTCAAACCACTGTTTTTTTTCTGACATTTTGTCCTCTCCCATAAAAAGTCAACGAGAAAATTTCAATTTTCGATTTGACTTTTTATGCCCATTCGCAATGAAATGAGAATGGGCAGTTGATAAGAAAGTTTGCGACGCAAACTTGTGAATAAAAACTTTGACGCTATCTTAGGCAAAGTTTTTATTACACTCTCCCATAAAAAGTTTGAAAGTCTGCGATGCAAACTGTTCGGAATTTTTATTTGTTTTGCAAATTTCCTGTTAACTTTAGGAATTATATCATAAGATTTGAGGAGCTCATATTGTTTTTAAGCCTTGAAAGCGGATATAGAAAACATTTGTCCGAATTTCCTGCTTTCCGCAATTCCGCTGTCCGCTTCATCCGGCAAAGCCGGACGCTTCGCGTTGCTTCAATCAGGGCTACATTATGGTTCTGCTACTTTTAGATCAAGGGCGGCAGATGCCAGCGCTTTTGTGTACGAATTTTCTTCCCCGGTTGAACTGTAATTTTCGTCGTTCAATCCCCGGGTTAAAACCATTTTTTTGCTTTTTTTTGCTTCTTTTCGTTGTTGCGCCAGGTTTTTTGCAGACAGCAGAATTTCGCCGGCTTCGTCCGCCCTTATGTGCAAAAGTTGCGCAATCTGCGATTCTTCGGTTTTTGCAAGGTTTTCGATTGTCGTAAAAGTTTTTAGAAGCAATTTTTCTCTTTTTTCGCCGACGTGCGGCAAAGTCGAAAAAATGCTCACTGTGTTTTCTTTTGTCCTTAAAGTCTGGTTTCTGCTGGTCGCAAAACGGTGTGTTTCATCTCTGACGCGCTGCAAAAGCCTTAGAGCGTCGCTGCGTTTTGGGAGGCAGATTGGTTTTGAGGCATGAGGCCGCCATATTTCTTCATCGCGTTTTGCAAGTCCTGCAATCGGAATATCAAGATCAAGCGCCTTTAATATTCCATCGACTGCATTTACCTGGCCTATGCCACCGTCTATTAAAATCAAGTCCGGCAAACTTTCATTTTCATTTTTGAGCCGGCTGTAGCGTCTTGTCGCAGCTTCCCGCATTGACGCAAAATCGTCAATTACGCCGTCTGTTGTCTTCAGGCGGAAATATCTGTAATTTTTTTTGTCGGGATTTCCTTTCCAAAAACTTATCAGCGAGGCAACCGGAAATTTTCCGCCAATGTGGGCAATATCGAAACCTTCGATTCTGTCTGGAAGCCGTGGAAGTCCGAGAAGTTTTTTCAATTCTTCAAGGGCCGGCATATCTCCGCGTTCCCTCAGTCTCCTGATAATGTCTTCGTGGGCGTTGTTTTTTGCCATGTTGAGAATTGCCGCGTGCCGTCTGTTTTCGGCAGAAAAACGCCTGTCGTCCTGAGAACATTTTACCGTCACAAGCTTTGTTTTCGGTTTTTGAGAGTGTTTTTCGCCCGGCTTTAAATTTTCCAGCCATTCCCCCAAAATCTTCGAGTTGTCTTCTTCGGAAACAAAAACTGAAGGCGGTAAGTCTTCCTCATCCGAATAATATGCGGCTGCAAATTCTTCAAGAAGCTCATCGTCATCTGCAATGCTTTCTACCCGGAAATTGTCGCGTCCGAGCAGTTTTCCGCCACGGATTTTTAAGACAGTAAAACTTACGAGTTCGCCCTCGCGCCAGTGAGAAATGTAGTCGCGGTCATCCATCGAAACAAAATCTTCGACAAGATTCTGGTTTTGCATGACGGTCAAAGCGCGCAGTCCGTCGCGGATTCTTGCGGCTTTTTCAAAATTGAGCGAAGCGGCGGCGGCTTTCATAATTGATGTCATTTTTGCGACAGTTTCATCACCTTTTCCCTCAAGCAGGGACTTTATTTCTTCGATAAATTCATTGTAGGAATCTTTATCAATTTTTCCGCAGCATGGCGCTTTGCAACGGCCGATGTGGTAATACATGCAGGGAGCAGTTCTTTTTTTGAATGTCCGGCAATGTCTTACAGGATAAACTTTGTAAAGTGTTTCTATAAAAGTTTCGAGGGCACCTGAATCTGGATACGGTCCGTAATAAATTGAACCGTCTTTTTTGATTTGCCGTGTCTTGAAAAGCCGCGGAAATTCTTCGTTCGTAATTTTTAGCGAAGGATAGGATTTTCCGTCTTTTAGTTGAATATTGTAGCGCGGCGAATATTTTTTTATCAGGTTGTTTTCGAGAAGAAACGCCTCGTATTCGTTTGACGTGGTTATGTATTCAATCGAGCTTGCGTTTGACACCAAAAGTTGAACTTTGATGTGGCGTTCACCGGAAAAATACGACGAGAGACGGTTTTTTAGGTTTTTGGCTTTGCCGACATAAATGACAGTTCCTTTTTCGTTTCGCCATAAATATACACCGCTGGAGGAAGGTGCTTTTAGTGCGGTTTCGTGAAGAATTTCATAAGCCGGATTAACTGAAGTATTCATTATGAGTTTTATGAAAAAAAATATATTAAAATTGAGTTTAGCATATTTTGCTTCGGCTTTTGTACTTGTGTCAACAGCCGCCGCTTCAGAAAAGACCTTGGTTCTTGGCGGAAAAAACGGCTGGAATGATTTTCTTGTAAAAAAAGGAATTACGACAGGACAGGGACGTTTTGGTTTTGATGCTGTCCAGCTTTCTTCGCAAACTCAAACTTCCGACAAAGATACAGAACTTCTTTTGCTTTTTGAAAACGGAAAAGTTTCGGATTTTGACGGAAAAGGAAATTACAGAATAATAGAAAACAATCTTTTGCCTGTAAAAGACGCCGCAAAAGGAACCGGAGCCGCTTTAAGCCGCGGAGAAAAAAAAGGCCTGGTCTTAAAAAAAGATAAATCGCCTCTTTCCGGAAGCTATGTTCCTGGAAACTCATTTTCGGTCGAATTCTGGATTTCGCCGTCGCTTGCAGAAAATGGCGAGAAAATTTATTCATGGCAGACTTCAATAAATTATTCAAAATACACGGATTTTCAGACGGTGAGCGCTGTTTTTTTGAACAACCGGATTGAATGGAGATTTTTAAATGTATTTCCGGGGCTTTCTGAACGCGAAGTTGTCTTAAAAGGCTCAACTCCGGTAATTCCTCAAAAATGGAGCCGTCATACAGTAAGTTTTGATGAAGAAACCGGCTGCCTTGAATATCTTGTTGACGGAAAAACCGAAGACATAAAATTTATAACTTCGACACGCCACGAAAGCGGAACCGTCTGCACTCCAGTCATCGGAAAAAATTCAACAATCGAAATCTGTCATTCTTTTACCGGAAAAATCGACAGTGTATGTATAAAAAATGCCGCTTACAAAGGCGATGAAAATATTCTCGTAAACGGAAACGAAGCGTTCAAGGCGGAAGGCGGACGTTTTGAAACAAGGCCGATTCTTGTAAGCCGCGCCTCAAGTTTTGACAGCCTTGAGGGAATCGTAAGTGTTCCTGCCCAGACCGAATTGAAATTTTTTGTGCGTGCTGGCGACAATTGCTACGGCTGGACAGAAAATTATCCTGAATGGAAAGAAATTTCGCTGGACGAAAAAATAGAAGGCGTTAGCGGACAATATTTTCAAATTGCTTCCGAACTTTTGCCGGACGGAAATTGCCAGCAAACTCCGAAAATTACGGAATTAACCGTAAAATATACAGAACCCGAAACTCCGCTCCCTCCGTTTTTTGTAAAGGCAGTTCCCGGCGACGGAGAAGTTACTTTAAGCTGGCGTTTTTCGATTGACGACAATGCCGGCGGTTACTACGTTTATTACGGCTCAAAACCTGGAGAATATCTTGGCAGGGCTGCAATTGAAGGCGTTTCTCCTGTGAATGCTGGAAATTCAACTTCAATTACGCTGACAGGACTTAACAACGGAACGATTTACTATTTTGCGGTTTCGACATATTCAAAACTGGACGAAAACATAAACGGCGAACTTTCCAATGAAGTTTTTGCCCGTCCGTCAAAACGGCTTGCAAAAAAATAGATTCCGCTGAATTAACTGACTGGAGAAGATTTATGGTTCAAAATCAACTTTTGCTTTCGAGAGCACGTTCTGCAACTTTGGCGCGGGATTTTGATCTTGCCGCACGCCTTTACCGCCAGCTTTTGCGAAAAGACAGGAACAACGTTGAACTTTTAAAGCAGCTTGGAAACCTTTATATGAAAAGCGGCCGTGATGACCTTGCTCTTCCTGTCTTTAAAAATATAGTCGGGCTTTCAAAAGACGATTTTGATTCTTTAATCACTCTTGGCGGAATTTACCGGCGTTTAAAAATGTACGAAGATTCAATCGCTATTCTTGAACAGGCTTTGATTTTTGACAGCGGCAATCCTCAGGTTTCGTACAATCTTGGTTTTACCTACAAAATCATGGGCGACACAGAAAATGCAATCGAATGTTTTGAAGACACGATTGAAATGAATCCGGAAGATGTTCTTGCTTACAATCATCTTGGAACGATTTATGCTCAAAAAAACGAACACGAAAAAGCCGTCCACTGGTATTTGCGCGGTCTGAATGTCGACTCAAATCATCCTGTTCTTCTATTAAATATTGCAAAAAGTTACGAAGAGCTCGGTGATTACAAAAAAGCCTGCGAAGCATATTCCAAGGCCTTGCGTTCAAAACCGCTTTGGAACGATGCAGTCGGCGGATTTTCGCGTCTTCTCGTAAAAATAAATCGTGCTCCAGAAGCGCACGAACTTGTAAAACGCGCTTTGTCGGTCAATCCAAATGATAAAAGTCTCGAAGAAAATTTAAAATATGTGGAAAAATTTGTTGAAAAAAACAAAGATGATGAAAATCCGGTCGAAAATAAAGTTCAGCCGGAAAACCAAGAATCAGCCTCAGAAGAATTAAATTTAAACGGCGAAAAATCTGATTTTGAAGAAGAAAATTCAGACGAAGAAAATGCCGGAATTAAGACGGAAATTGAATCTGAACAGACCGAAGAAAATCTTACGGAACCGGAAGACAAAACTTCGGCGGAAGCAGAAAATGAAGAAGACGAAACCGAAGAAAATTCTAGCCTTGACGAATTAAAACTCGGCGATGATGAAAATTTCGATTTTGAGACTTTTGGCCAGGAAAATTTTGAAGATGAATACATTCCCGAACCGGAAGAAGATGAACAAGATGAAAATGATGAGCCGGAATTGACGGAAGAAAAACAAAATCCGCCAGAAGAAAGTCCTAAGGAAAACCAGCAAACGGAAGACTTAAAAACTTCAGAGCCGCCGGCCACAGAAAATCCCCCGGAACCTGAAAGTTTTGACGGGGAAACTCAAAATATTCCGGAACCTGAAAGTTTTGGCGCAGAAACACAAAATCTTCAGAAAACTGAAAGTTTTGGCGCAGAAACTCAAAATATCCCGGAACCTGAAAGTTTTGGCGCAGAAACTCAAAATCTCCAGGAACCTGAAAGTTTTAGCGCAGAAATTAAAAATCTCCAGGAATCTGAAAGTTTTGGCGCAGAAACTCAAAATATTCCGGAACTTGAAAGTTTTGACGGGGAAACACAAAATCTCCCGGACGGACTTTCTGTTTTTTCTCAGGAAATAAAAGCCTTCGAACCGTTTGACTTTATTGAACCGGAACTTGTTGAAGAACTTCCTAAAAATCCAAATCTTGAGCTTTTTATAAAACTTCGCGAGCTTTTGGAATTCTTGCCTGAAGAAAAAAAATGCGAATTTCAGACCAGCGAAACCCGCATTCTCCTTGATTTTGTAATTTCCCGGCTTTCGGGCGAAAAAGGCCTCTTTGAAAAGGCAAATGAACTTATTGAAAGCGGTTTTGTTCAGCCATCTGGACAAAAAATCGGACAAAATTCATCTTCCCGACAACTTTTGTCCGACGGTTTTGAAATCGTAAAGGAACTTTTAAACAAAATTCCAGATAAAAATCTTGTTTACGCAATGGAAAATCTGCTCAAAAAACTTCCTTTTTAACGGTAGATAATCTTGCTGTGCGTAATTACTTCGTTTCCGTTTTCGGTAACAAGAACGTCATTTTCAAGACGTACGCCACCAAGTTTTGAATCGTAAAGTCCAGGCTCAAGAGTGACAATCATTCCCGGCTTAAAAACAAGGTCGTCGGTCTGCTTTGCGCTTACCCGCGGAAATTCATGAATTTCGAGTCCGATTCCATGTCCCAAAGTGTGCGGCATTTCGCGCTTTGCTTTTTTGAAAACTTCGTCAGCAACAAGACCTGCCATTTTGATTTTTTCACCGTTTTTATAGTAAGGCAGAGCTTCTTTTGCGGCTTTTTCTACAAGTTCAACGAGTTTTTTCTGCTCATCGGTTGCATCTTTTACAACTGTGAGCGTAGTGTCGGAAGTGTAGCCTTCAAAAACAACTCCAAAGTCAAGAATTGAAAGCCCTTTGCCAGGCCATGGAGCACTCGTGTAACCTGGAAAAGCGTGGATTGCAAAACTTCTTGAAGAACCTGCGGCCAAAGTGTCAAAACCGTTTCTTTCGCAGCCGTTGAGCCTCAATTCTCGTTCAATCAAAAGCGAAACGTCCATTTCTGTTTTGATAGAGCCGTCATCAATTCCATTTTCGATTTTTTCGATTATCAGGTCGCCGACTCTTGCCGCTTCTTTTGTGCATTCAATTTCGTATTCATCTTTGCAGGCGCGCAGAGAGAGCACAAAGTCATGAACGGAATTTTCTCTGCACAAAACGTCCCAGCCTTGCAGCGCGTCTACGTACTTTAAAAACAGAGGATACGGAGTTGCCGGCGAAACTTCAACTTTGAGGCGCGGATCATTTTTTTTGAAGGACTTTAAAATTTCCCGAACGGCTTCAATGTTTTTTCTGTCATATTCATTATATGGAACAATTTTAACGTCGACGCTCCGCTCTTTTGCAAGATTTTCGTCCCAGGGAACGAGAGCGTTTTTTCCGTCGCTAGAACAAATCCACAGCGCGTCCGAAGGATGTCCGGTAAAATAGCGGACGCTCAAATCTCTACGGCCTTCAGTGTCCTCAAAAACTGCCGCGGTGATTTTGTTTTCTTTCATAAACGCAAAAAGTTTTTCACGTCTGGCAGCATATATTTTTTTTAATTCATCTTTTGTGTAATTTTTCATTTAGAATTATCTCCCTAAATCAAATTTTATTTTAGCATAAATTTTATTTTTGTTCGGACGGCTTGTTTTCTGGCCGACTTTTTCAAGTTATTTTTTTACTTTTTTTAGAACCATATTTTTAGCACTTGCAAGCACAGGATCTTTTGTTATAAGTAAAAGTAAAATTCCTGCAAAAGCAAAAACTATTGCCGTCAAAACTACAGTTCCTCCAAATTCTACAAGTCTTCCGCGGCCTGCAAAAAAAGCAGATGTTGCGTTTTTAACGAGGGTTGCCGGAATTGCGGCAATTACCGAAAGAACTGCCATTTTTATTGAATACAAAATTGTTCCGCCGACAACGGCTTTTACGTCAATCTGTTTATTTTTTTTAAGAAAAACAAACAGCAAAATGGAATTTGCAAGGCTTCCGAGGGTGAGTGCCAGGGCGATTCCGCCTCCGCTCATAGGTTTTATCAAGATAAGCGCAAAAATCATATTTATTGCAAGTCCTAGAATTCCTGCCAGAGTAGGGGATTTTGTGTTTCCCTGCGCATAAAAAGCAGGAGCGACAACTCTGTTCATTGCAATAAAAAAAAGTCCTGCAATATGAAAGCGAAATGCCGTAAGAGTAAGCTGGACTGATTCATCATTAAAATTTTTCGATTTATAGACAAGCGAAATAATTTCTTTGCCGCACACAAGCGAGTAAAAAGTTACAGGAATCGAAATCAATGCGATAATTTTAATTGCCTGCGAAAGAAGCCTGTTGAAATTCTCCCATTTCTGAGTTTTTGCAAGTCCGCTCAAATCCGGCAAAATTACGGTTCCAATCGAAACAGCAAAAATTCCCAGAATCAATTCCTGAAGACGCAGACTGTACTGGAGAGAAGAAACAATTCCTGTTCCAGCTTTTCCTGCAAGAGCCGTCGAAATTACATCATTCAGCTGATAAGCAGCCATTCCGATCACTGTCGGACCTACAAGCGCGATAACTTTTTTAGTGCCAGGATTTTTAAACGCTTTTTTGAGTGAAGTAAAATGGCAAAACCAGCCTGTTTTTATTACAAAAGGAAGCTGGAAAATTGCCTGGACACAACCGCCAATCAAAACTCCAAACGACATTGCGCGTGCCGCCATTTGTGCTCGAAGTTCAGCATCGGCGACATTTTTTGTAAGAAGCGGAGTAAAAATATAAGTGCAGGCGATTACAATCGAGTTAAAAAGAACCGGAGTAAAACCGGAAGGACTGAAAATTTTTACGCCGTTTAAAATTCCCTGAAAAAAAGCCGCAAGCGAAATTACAAAAAGGTAAGGAAACATTATTCTTGTAAGAAGAACTGCTTCCGCCGTCAAAACAGAATCCGACTCGTCTAAAAAAAGCGGAATAATCAGTGGGGAAAATGCGATTCCAAGAATTACAACAACGGTTGTACAAAAACTTATGAGCGTTATTGTTGAATTTAAAAATTCCTTTGTTTTTTTGAATTCATCTGAATCTTTTCCAGAAGTTGCAGAATCTTCAAGATAACCGCGAAAAGTCGGAATAAAAGCGACCGAAATTGAGTTTTCGGCAAAAAGTCTTCTCAAAAGATTTGGAATCATAAAGGCAATTCCAAATGCGTCCGCAAATTTTGAAGTTCCTAAAAACGAGGCCTTTGTCATTTCGCGGACAAGTCCCAGAATTCTGGAACAAAGCGTAAAAAATGAGAGAGAAAGCCCGGAAGCGAGAAGTGATTTTTTTGTATTTGATTTTTTTTGTCTGTCAGCGATATTTTTTGCCTGAGAATTGTTTTCTGTATTCATATTTATAGAGAATATATTTTTAAACCGGTGTTTGCAATGATGTTTTTCAATTCGTTTTCTTGCGGTTTTAGGATTGCGGTTTTATACTAAAAATTGGAGAAAATCTAAAATGTCCAGAAAACAGTTTTTTCAAAAGGTCGGGCAGACGAGAATTGTGCCAATTTCCTTAAAAATTGTCGCAGTCTTTACTGTTCTTTTATTGCTTTCAAATTTTACAACAAATACGATTAATTTACTTTTGAGCCAAAAACAGATTATCAATTTAAACAACACGATTATGGTAAGCCGGCTCAAAGATTTGTATTCAGCTGCAGGAAATCAATATCAGATTTTTTCTTTTAACGGCGAGAGACAGACTTGTATTGAAGCGTTGAAGAGCGTTTCAAAAAAAGGTTTTGATTTTCCAAAGAGTTTTGCGGCTGCAATCGACAGACAGGGAAACATTCTTTTTGAAGTTTATGCTGACGGAACAGAAACAGACGAACAGAAAATTTTTCACTCTCAGCTTGACGACGCTCAGAAACCGGAAAATGTAAATTCTGGCGAAACTGAGCAGCAGGAAAAAAAAGACTACGGTTTTTTTGACAAAGATGCGCTTGCCCGGATAAATTCGGATTACGAAAACGGAATTTTTGACGGTTCTTTGAATTTTGAGACGGAAAAAGGTTCATATTTCGGGGTTTACAAATATCAGGAAGACTGGCAGTGCTACTTTATCCGTGGCGAATCCCGTGCAGACACAAATCATTCGACTTTTGTCGTTCTTGCCGTAATTTCGCTTATAATTTTTATTCTTCTGGTTGCCTTTTTAATCATCGGATTTAAGGTTTTTGGAAAAATTCTTGCAAATGTCAAAAAAATCACCAGCAGTCTTTACCAGATGCAGCAAAATCAAAAGCTCGAAATAATCGATTTGTCTTCTTCTCCGAACGATGACATAACTTATCTTGCGGCAAGTTTTAATTCACTTTCTTCGACAATCAACAACCTTCTTGGAATTTTTCAAAAATTTGTTTCTAAAGACGTTGTTGCAAAAGCTTATAACGAGCATCAAATTCGGCTTGAAGGAAAACGCCGCAACCTGACGATTTTATTTTCAGACATAAAAAGTTTTACTTACAGAACGGAAACCCTCGGAAACGACATAATCGACCTTTTAAACGTTCATTACGACCGTGTAATCCACGCTGTGCACGAAAACCGCGGAGTAATCGGTTCAATTATCGGAGATGCGATTCTTGCCATTTACGGAACTGCCTCTTCAAAGAAAAAATCCTTTGAGGCTGTGGAATCTGCCTGGAACATTACAAGACTGACGGCGCAGCTGCGCGAAAAAATGATTCTTCGCCGGACAGAAATCGAAAAAGAACGGACTTTGACCGAAGCCGAAGACCGGGTTTTTAAGGCTGTTTTAATCGACGTTGGAGTTGGAATTGACGGCGGAAACGTCTTTTACGGAAATATCGGCTCAGACGAGCACATGACAAACACTGTAATCGGCGACAATGTAAACTCTGCCAGCCGGCTTGAAGGTTTGACGCGAATTTATCATCTTCCTGTAATCTGCTCGGAATACGTAAAAAACGAAGTTGAAAAATTTTCGGACAAATACACTTTCTACGAAATCGACACTGTTCAGGTAAAAGGCAAAACAGAAGGCAAAAAAATATTTTTCCCTGTAAGCCTTGAAGAAGGCGAGCCTGAACTAAAAACAAAATTTGGACTTTTCGAAACCGCGCTTTCTGCCTATTACTCAGGCGACTGGAACTCGGCTCGAAAATCGTTTAAAGACTGCGGACTTGAAGCAGCTCAGGTCTTTTTGGAAAGAATGGGCAGACTCAATGCTCCTGACGGCTGGATGGGAATATGGACAATGACAACAAAATAAACGAACTTCAGGAAGCTCAAACTCACAAAGAAGTTCAGCTTTTTTTAAAAGACGAATTAAAAAATTTAAGCTATTCAAAAGCGGCGCAATACAACCTCGAAGAAGAATACGCGCGTACAAAACAGCACAAAAACCGTTCCGTAGTTATAATTCTTTGCGTGTGCGCCGTTGTCGTAAGCCTTTTGGTTGCCGGACTTACGCTTTTTATCACTTCTCAAAACAGAAAAATCAAGGTTAATATCGACACTTTCAACGATTTAAACCTTCGTGCTCTTCTCAATTCTGCCGGAAGAACAGAATCTCTTTATGCAAGCGCACTTCAGGCAAAAGAAATGCTTGTTTCTCAGCGCGATGACGAATTGAACGCAGCCGACCAGAAACGCGAGAATGATTTATACGTTTTGCGGACAGTTTCAAAAGTTTCAAGCAAAGATGCAATTGCCCGAAAAACCCTGCAAATCCAGGAAGAATACAAAAAATCCATAAAAAGCATACGCGAAAAATACGAGCCGGAAATCCAGGCTGCCGACGCAAAAATTGCAGAAATTAAAGAAAAACTTTCTGGCTACGATTCAGAAAAACTCTCTGCAGCCCAGGCAGACGAAGCGGTTCTCGACAGCCAGAAACAGCTCAACGACATACAAATTCGCAACCTCGAAAAAAAATACCAGAACCGCATAAGCGAATTAAAAACCCAGATGATTTTACAGCAGCGCGAAGCCGTAAAGCAGCAGCGCGAAGCAGTCGAAAAAGTCAGAAAAACATATCAGGCAAAAATCGACCTTCTCGACCCTGACGCACGCAGCCAGTCTGCTATTCAAGACCAGATAATTTTAGAAACGGGAATTCCAAAAAATGCGGTATCAACAGCCGAAATCCAGTTCAATTCCCGTTTTGAATCTTCGGATTACCTATCGGAATTCAAGTCGCCGTCAGAAGTTTTTTCTTCTTCTGTCAAAAATGCAGCGGATTATCTCGACGGCTTAAACACGATTGCCAACCGTTTTTCAACAATTCCGCTCGAAAACACAATCCGCCATTACGTTCCTGCAATGCAGCGGCTGGCTTTTTCGATTACGACAGAAATGGCGCAGGCTCAAAAGCAGATGCAGACTCAAATCGACGGCTTAGAAACCGAAATTTCGCAAAAAAATGCCCAGATTTCAGAGTTTCAAGACACTTTTGAAGAAATCTGCCTTTCAGATAAAACATTCCCGGCCCAGGCCTGCATAATCAATTCTTCGGACAAGAATAATCTAAAACTTTATGTCGCAAATTCAGCCAAAGCCCTTGTTCCGCCGGAAATTCAAACGTTTGACGCGCAAATTCGCGACGGAAAACGCATTGTTTGCGAACTTACAGTAACAAAAAACGCCCAAAACTATACCGCCGCTCCAAAAAATACTACAAAAAACTTTAATCCAGACGTGCTTTCTGCAGGAACCCGCGTTTATTTTGTGATTCCGGAGCCAGAAGTTCAAAAAAAATAGAATTTGGACGGCATTTTTTGCTCTAACCTGCTTTCCGCCGTTTCATTCGACAAGTCGAACGCTTCGCGCGGCTGCAATCAGGCGTAAGTTTTTTGCAAAAACATTCAAATTCTACTATAAAAGCGGCAAATTTGCCTAATCTGTTGAATTTTCAAAATATAAGTGCTAAATTTATCAGAAGTTTAAAAACTAAAATTTTATAACTTTTCATATATATACATCCGTAAAATTTGAGGTATTTGATGGAACTTTCCAATGTTAAATTTTCTCCTGCATCGACTCCAATCCGTATTGGTATCGATGTTGGTTCTACAACTGTAAAAGTCGTTTGTCTTGATCAAAACGATAAAGTAATTTACGGCGATTATCAGCGCCATCGTGCGGATATCCGCAATACAATTATCACGGTTGTTACAAAGGCTCTGGAAGAAGTTGAAAAAAAACTGGGCGAAAACAATACTGTTTCTGTAAAAGTTACAGGTTCAGGCGGTCTTTCTGTTTCCCAGTGGCTTAATATTCCTTTTATTCAGGAAGTAGTTGCGGCTACAACTGCCGTAAAAAAACTTATTCCTCAGACTGACGTTGTAATCGAGCTTGGTGGCGAAGACGCAAAAATTACATATTTTACCGGCGGTGTTGAACAGCGCATGAACGGAACCTGTGCCGGCGGTACTGGAGCTTTTATCGACCAGATGGCAGCTTTGCTCGAAACCGACGCTCCCGGTCTTAACAAGCTTGCGGCCGGTTACGAAACAATTTATCCGATTGCCGCCCGCTGCGGTGTTTTTGCAAAAACAGACGTTCAGCCGCTCATTAACGAAGGTGCCCGCCGCGAAGACATTGCCGCTTCGATTTTTCAGGCGGTTGTAAACCAGACTATTTCTGGTCTTGCCTGCGGTAAACCAATCCGCGGAAATGTAGCATTTTTAGGCGGACCTCTTCACTTTTTGGATCAGTTGCGTCAGCGCTTTATCGAAACCTTAAAGCTTACTCCGGAAGAGACAATCGTTCCTGAAGATTCTCAGCTTTTTGTTGCTGCCGGAGCCGCATATTCTGCCGAAAAAAAACTTTCCTGTGTAGGAGCAGAAACTCCAAAACAGTTTTTGACTATTGCCCAATTTAAGGACAGCCTTAAAAATCTCAATGGTGCGGAATTGAACGAAGTTCAGCGCCTTGAACCGCTTTTTAAGGACGAAGAGGATTTAAGAATTTTCCGTGAGCGTCATGCAAAGGACAAGGCAAAGCGCGGAAATCTTGCAGATGAACACGGTCCGTTATTTCTCGGTCTTGATGCCGGTTCAACTACAACAAAAGCCGTTCTCATCAACAAAAAAGGCGAAATCCTCTGGGATTTCTACGATGTAAATGCAGGAAATCCTGTCGAACTTGCTGTCCGCGTTTTAAAAACTCTTTATAAAATTTTGCCGAAAGACTGCTATATTGCGCGTTCTGTTTCGACAGGTTATGGCGAAGCGCTTTTCCAGGCGGCTCTCGGAGTTGATGCTGGCGAAGTAGAAACTATTACTCACTATCGCGCCGCGGAATTCTTTGTTCCTGGAGTTGAATTTTTGCTCGACATTGGCGGTCAGGACATGAAGTGTCTGCGCATGAAAGACGGTGCAATCACTTCAATCCAGTTAAACGAAGCTTGTTCTGCCGGTTGTGGTTCATTCCTTGCAAATTTTGCAAATTCAATGAACCTCGACATAAAAGAATTTGCGCAAAAAGCTCTTCTTTCTAAAAAACCAGTCGACTTGGGTTCACGCTGTACTGTATTTATGAACAGCCGTGTAAAGCAGGCTCAGAAAGAAGGCGCTACAATCGATGATATTTCTGCAGGACTTTCATATTCGGTAATCAAAAATGCGCTTTTTAAGGTTATAAAACTGCGCCGTGCCTCAGAAATCGGAAAAAAAGTTGTTGTTCAGGGCGGAACTTTTTACAATGATGCCGTTCTCCGCGCTTTTGAAAAAATTTCTGGTGTAGAAGTTTTCAGACCGGACGTTGCTGGTTTGATGGGTGCTTACGGTTCAGCCTTGATTGCCTTTGACCAGTGGTGCGATTTGACAGCTCCAAAACCTGGACAGGAAAAGAATTGGATTCCTCCAAAGGTGATTTCAAACATTGCAACTCCAGAACAGCTTGATTCATTTAAGGTTGAACTTGAACTTACTCGTTGTGGTGGATGCCAGAACAACTGTCTTCTTACAATCAATACATTTACCGCAGGAAACGACAAGCGCCAGTTTATTACAGGAAACCGCTGCGAAAAAGGACTTGAACGCCATAAACTTAAGGACACAAAAACTGTTGACGGTTCAAACAAAGAAAACACTGGTGTTGAAGAATCTTCCATTGAACTTCCAAACCTCTTTGACTGTAAATACAAACGTCTTTTCAACTATTATGTTCCGCTCAAACCGGAAGATGCTCCTATGGGAAGCGTTGGAATTCCTCGCGTTCTCAATATGTACGAAAATTATCCGCTTTGGTTTACGGTTTTCACAAAATTGGGATTCCAGGTAAAACTCAGTCCTCGTTCAAACAAGATGATTTATGAACGCGGAATTGATTCCATTCCGTCTGAATCCGTATGTTATCCGGCAAAAATCAGCCACGGCCATCTCGAGTCTCTCTTAAAAATGGGATGCAAATTCATATTCTATCCTTGTATTCCTTACGAAAAACAGGAAGATGCAGGTGCCGGAAACCATTACAACTGTCCGGTTGTAACTTCTTATCCGGAAGTTTTAAAACACAACCTTGACAACGTAATAAATTCAAAAGATTTGCTCTTCTTGAATCCGTTCTTGCCGATTTACGACAAAACCCGCCTCAAAGAACGCTTTTATGAAGAAATCCACACTTATTATCCGGTTTTGACAGAAAAGCAGGTTTACGATGCCATTGACGCCGGTTGGATTGAACAGGAAAAATTTAAGGCGGACACTCAGGCAGCGGCAGAAGAAGCTCTTGAACAGCTTGTTGTAAGCGGTGGAAACGGAATTGTTCTTGCAGGACGTCCTTATCACCTCGACCCGGAAATCAACCACGGAATTCCGGAAATGATTCACGGACTCGGCCTTGCTGTCTTTACAGAAGATTCAGTTGCCCATCTTGGTTCTGTTGAGCGCCCTCTTCGCATTGTTGACCAGTGGGTTTACCATAACCGCCTTTACCGCGCTGCAAATTTTGTCGCAGGAATGCCAAACCTTGAGCTTGTACAGCTTACTTCTTTTGGCTGCGGTCTTGACGCTGTAACAGCCGATCAGGTTGATGAAATCATGAAGGCAAAGAGCCGGATGTACACTCTCATAAAGATTGATGAAGGCTCAAACCTTGGAGCCGTAAGAATCCGTATCCGCTCTCTTATTGCCGCCGTAAAAGCACGTCAGCGTTCTCGAAAAAAGGTGACGGTAAAATCTTCTGCTTACCAGCGCGTTGTATTTACAGAAAAAATGAAGGACGAATATACAATTCTCTGTCCTCAATTGTCGCCGATTCACATGAGACTTCTGGAAGCGGCATTCAAGTATTCTGGCTACAAACTTGTTGTGCTTGATGCGGTCGATCCAAAAGCCGTAGACGCCGGCCTAAAATATGTAAATAACGATGCCTGCTATCCGTCGATTCTTGTTGCCGGACAGATGATGCACGCGCTCGAAAGCGGAAAGTACAATCTCAACAAAACCGCACTTTTAATTACGCAGACTGGTGGCGGTTGCCGCGCTACAAACTACATCGGTTTTATCCGCCGTGCCTTGAACGATGCAGGCTGGGGACAGATTCCTGTAATCTCTCTCAATACAGTCGGACTTGAAAAAAATCCGGGCTTTAAGTTTACTTTGCCGCTTGTTCATCGCGCAATGATGGCAGCTTTTATCGGTGACCTTTTTATGCGCGTTCTGTACAGAGTTCGTCCTTACGAAGCTGTTCCAGGAAGCGCAGACGCTCTTTACGAAAAATGGAATGGAAAGGTTATAAAACAGTTAAAGTCGCTTTCAATTTTGGGTTATCACAAGATGATCCGCGGAATTGTACGTGATTTTGACAAACTTCCGATTCTTCCGGTTAAAAAGCCTCGTGTTGGTGTTGTAGGAGAAATCCTTGTAAAATTCCATCCGACAGCAAACAACGACCTTGTAAAAGTAATCGAAAATGAAGGCGCAGAATGTGTAATGCCGGATCTTATGGATTTTGTCTACTACACAATGGCCGATGGAAAATTCAGATACGAAGAACTCGCATTCCCGAAAAAAGAAGAAAAAACCGGAAAACTGATTATTAAACTGTTGAATTTCTACAGATATTACATAAATCGTTGCCTAAAACGCAGCCGCCGCTTTACAACTCCGACCGACATTTGGGAAATGATGAAATCAGTTGAAGGAATTTGCCAGATTGGAAACATAAGCGGAGAAGGCTGGTTCTTGACTGCAGAAATGATTGAACTTATTCATTCCGGAGCGCCTTCAATTGCCTGTGTACAGCCTTTTGCCTGTCTTCCAAACCACATTACCGGAAAAGGCATGATAAAAGAGTTGAGAAGGCATTTTCCTCAGTCGAACATCAGTGCTATAGACTACGATCCGGGAGCTTCGGAAGTAAACCAGTTGAACCGCGTAAAGCTTTTGCTTTCTAATGCGCCGATTGGAAAAAATCCGGACGAAATGAAAAACGGTAAGATTTGGACTAAAAAAGGTCCGGTTGATCCGATTTTGCAGTATGCTTCTGGCGGAAGCCAGTTTGTTGACGACGATCCTGTCGACGCAAAAAATCTTGTGCCGGCAACAACTGCCGACTAAAAGCGCTTGAAATTAAAATTCAGGGCGTCTCCGGCGCTATGCGCCGGCCGGCTGTTGCGCAGTTCGCTTGCGCTCTAAGTCCTCGGCGCGCAATGGCGCGCCTGCGGTCTTTGTCGGCGCATTGTTAAAACAATCCGCCGACACTGCTCCATAGTCTGACGCAAAAAAACGTTAAAAAAAAACGATGCACAATTAAAAAAAATATGTTATACTGACGCTTGACAGAGAAATCCGGAGAGACATAATCTTGAACAGAACAGAACAGAACAGAACAGAACAGAACAGAACAGAACAGAACAGAACAGAACAGAACAGAACAGAAGATAATTCTCTCTAAAATACAATTTATTCAGTTATTAGAAGACCGTTATATTGCAACGTGCAAAATTTTGTGCGCCGCAGTATGACGGTCTTTTTTTATTTTAAATTAGTTTCATCTTATGGAGGAAGTTATGATGAAAAAATCGAGAATCTTTGCCGTGTTTGCGGCAATGGCAATAGAGCTTGTGTTTTTCGGCTGCAAAGAGGAAATCGAAACAGAGTATGTTGATAAAACTTACGCCGGGGCAGTAACATTTACCGCGGAAGACGCAGGAGAAGCCGGCGTAAAGGTAGCAATGGCAAGCAAGACGGAAGGTGCCGCAATCTATTACACGGCAGACGGAACTGAGCCGACAGAAAAAAGCGAAAAGTACACAGAGGCCGTAACGTTCGGCAAAGACACTGTATTAAAGGCTTTTGCAGTAAAAAAAGGCATAGAAAACAGCCCTGTTTCTGTGGCAAACGTTTCCATAAAGACAAAGACAATAACGGAAAAAGTCTATGTGTGCGCCAAGTGTCAAAAGGAATACGCCACGGCGCAAGAGGCGATCGACTGCTGTTCAGAAAAAACAGACACAACTGAAACCGCAAGTTTTAGTGTCGGTTCTGTTGTAAAAATTGACGGTCTGGACTACACCGTAGTTTCTAACACAATTACAGAAAATTCAGGCAGTGCGCGCAGTGTGGCTGCAGAGATTGGTGGCGCAGCGCTTACCACATTAAAAGCAATCGAAAAAACAAAAGAATATGCTGAAAAAACTTTCGGCAAAAATGTGCTTTTGATAAGAGTTGCAGGCAAGGTTGTTGTAAAGCATGGTACACTGCCGGAATTTACTGAGCTAAAAAAGAATATTGTGCCAGCTGTAATTCCAAATGGCTATTCAGAATCAGATTTTTTTGAAGAATCTAAAGAAACAACTCCGCATTACTTTTATAGTGATAATTTTCTGGTATTGGGAAAAGAAGATTTGACAGACAGACTTGGATTTATAAAGGAACAATGGCATTCAAAATACTATGCCAATTTTGTAGATTCAGAGAATAATTCTGTTGCTTTTGAAGATGCGCTAAAAGCTATGAACTTTGTCTTAATCAGAAATTACATGCCGAATGAGTTTAAAAGTTATGACAAAAATAATCTGCTGCTTAATTGTTATGCGTTTGATGAAAAACAGCAGCTTGTAGAATATTATGAGACTTGCAAAGAAAGTAATTATTATTCAGTTAATAAAACGGAAAATCCAAAACCTGCTTTTATAGTTAAAGACATCTATGAAAACAATGTAGTTAGAAAAAAAACATTTAATTTAATGGCGGTATATGGCAGCGAAGACACAAGCAGCGGTATAAAATATTCGATTTTCCCTTCAGGTGGCAATACAACTTATAAAGCTGTTATCAATGTGGGAAGTGATAAAAACGTTTATACAAAAACTATTCGTCCTTCTGAATTTGACGAAAACGGAAAGTACGAAGGTGGCAGCATAAACCTTGAAAGTGAAGATTATAAAACTAAGATTACAAAGAACGAAAATGCTACGCATTATGATGATGAAACGCTTCCGTACACTGCGGAAATACGTCAAAATATTCCAGTAGAGTTTGTCTTGAGCGATGATGGTACTGTTGATTTTGGAGAATCCGTTTACAACTGGGGCAAACGCTGGCGCGATGTAATTATTGAACAGAAGCCTGAGCAGGCTGCTGTTTATCCTTATTATTAAAACTTTATGCCGTCGTTTATGGCGGCAATTTTTTTTTGTGCGAGGGATTGGAAGGGCGCGCGGAGCGCGTTGCGCAGCAATGGAGCGCGTAAGGCGCGGAACCCTGCAAAGCCCGGTGCCGTTTTTACGGCACGCACCCATTATCGTTATATTTTGTCTATGTAACTTTTTTGCTTTTCGTGTTATTTTTTTATAATGAATAAAAAAATTTTTGGTTGCATATTTGTTTTTTTTGCGGGGCTTTGTGCTTTTGCAGATTTTAACAGGTTCAATATTCCCGATTCCGCTGAAATTCGGCGCACCAAGGCCGAGTCCTGGTTTTTTGGCGAGTTGGGCCAGCTTCGTGAGAAAAAATCAGAAATTGAAAAAAACGCTGTTGGTCAGGAATTCCAGATTAGAATGGAAGAAACTGATTCGACTTTTGCAGTTGTTGTTGCTCCAAAAACTTTGCTCGAAACTGAAATTTTTACGGAAAAAGGTGTAGAAAAACGGACTGTTGACAATTTTGCCGGGGATTCGTGCGGAGGCTGGGTTCTTGTAAAGGATTCAAAAACCTCAAAACCTCTTTTTTTGAGAATTTATTTTTCGCAAGACAGCGATGAATTTGTGCAGTTTGCGCCGTCTGGAGCAAAAACTCTGTCAGATTTTGTAATTTCCGGACTTTACGCTGCCCACTATGTTCCTTTAGGAATTCCGTTTGAAAAACTTTATACGCTCTCTTTTGAGCAGATTTTTTCTTTGACCGAAAATCTTCTTCCATGGAAATATGCTGACCGTCAGCAGGGACAGTTTGAATCAAAATTGCAGATGATCGCGGCAATTCGCAAAAATCTTGAAAGAGTTGTTTATTGTCCGGACAGTTGTTACGACGAAAATGGAAAACCGATTTTTATTTCGTCTGGCAAAGAGCGGAAAATTGATTTTGAAGAAATCGAAAAAATTTCTGGAAAAATCGAAAATCCTGTTGTTGTGGACGATGCTGGATTTTTAAAATGGATTTGCGACGGTCTTGTTGAACCTGTAACCGGAAGTTTTCTTTATCGAAATCCTCTTGTTATGCCGACTTCCGAAGAAAATAAAACTGGCAAAAAAAGCATAATTTCTCAAAATTACTATCTTTCTTTTTCGCTTGATTGGTGCAGAAACCTTGCAGCTGCGGCTCTTTCGGTAAAATCTCATAGAAATTATTTGTGGAAAGATTCTGGTGTTGACGTGACTCTTGAACCTTTTGCATCCGAAGTTACAGACCGCGGAATTACCCAGACTGCCGGCTATCTTAAAAATTCGGGGTATCAGATTGAAAAGCTAAAGCCTCTTCTTTTTGTGCTCGCTTCGACTGAACCGACTTACTGCTATCTTGCGGCAATAAAACGTCCTTTGCAGGACAAAAAACTGTCTGATTCTGAAATTTTCGCGTTCGACCGTTGCGCAGTTATTTTTCCGTTTTATGACAAAAACGGACGGTTTAACTGTGTGATTTTTGAAAATGGAAGGGAACTTACTTTTAAACAGTTCGCTGAAAAATATAAGGGAAGCTTTATTCATCTTTCCAGGGTTTTGACTGAAAATAATTTTTATTTGCAGTAGAAAATATTTTCTTGAAATAAGTGACTTTATGAAAAAATTGAAAAAAATTGAAAAAAAAATAATTTTTGGAGCGTTGTTTTGCGTTTTTACAGGAGCAGTTTCTTTTGCTCAAAGCGAATCTTCTCTGGCTTTTCAAATGCAAAATGCTTATGACAGCGGATTTTATCCGGGAGTTGTGCTTTATGCAGACCAGATTTTGAGTTCAGAGTCCAAATCTGTTTACGAAGCAAAAGCGATGGTTTTTAAGGGCGAAAGTCTTTTTAAAATGGGAAGAATAAAAGATTCTCTTGAAATTCTTTCTGCCGCCGAAAAATCTGCAAAAAATAGTCCTGAGCTTAATTCGGCCCGCTGTTTTTGGACTGGCCGCGGTCTTTTTGAATTGAATAAAAACGATGCCGCTTTGCCGTATTTTTATAAAAGCGCGGAAATCTTAAAAAATGCAGGACTGGAAAAAAAATCGGTTTATTCTCAGGCAATCTTGTATTCTGGAAAAACTCTTGTGCGCTTAAAAAAGTTTGAGACAGCAACAGAGTGTTTTGAATATGTTGTTCAAAACGGGAAAAATTTTTCGTCTGGAGAATATGAAGAAACGTGCGTAAATTTTTTTGAAAACTGTGTTCGCGCCGGAAATCCTAAAAAATGCGAAGAATATTTTATTCAGCTTGAAAAACTTGGACAAATTGAGAAAATTGATTTTTCGCAGGAAGCAAAATACAGAATTCTTCTTGCTTATGGCCAGGCTCTTGAAAATCTTGGAAAATTTTCTGACTGCTATGACTGTTATGTGAAAGTTTTGACAGAAGGGCCTTCAAGCCTTGCCGCCCTCGCAATGCAAAAAGCGTACCTTGTTTCTAGTGCCCATCAAAATCAAATCAAAAAAGATCCTGCCGAAGTTATCGAAAAGGCGGAACTATTAAAAAAAGAAAAACCGGAACTTGTCAGCGAATTTTGGACTAGGCTTGCAATCGATGCATTCAATTCAAAAAAATATGAAAAATCGCTTTCTTATTTTAAAAATGCCGAAAAAAATAATTCAGTTCAGCTAAAACAGCTTGCCTTGCTTTATTCTGCCGAAATAAATCTTTTGACTTCAAAAGAAGATCTAAAAACGGCTGCAAAAAATTCTTTGGAAATAATAAATTCCGGCTGGAATGAATGTGGTTTTGAAAAAGAAAAGTTTTATTATTCGGATGCGATTGCGGCAAAAACCAGGTATTTCGGGCTTTCTGAAGATTGGGAAAACTCCTTAAAAACCGCTCAATCCCAGATTTTGAAAGAAAATTCTTCCGCGGCAAAAAAAACTCTGGTTTATTGGGTGGCTCTTTCTGAATATTCCCTCAAAAATTATGAGGGGGCCTTGAATTTTTTAAATTCCGAAAACTATTCTGATGATGAATTTTTGTTTTTAAAAGCCAGAATTTTTGCAAAAATGGGAAAATCGTCTGACGCAGATTCAATTTTTTATGCGCTTGCAAAAAAAGGTTTTCTTGATAACGACGGAAGACTTGATTATATCCGCACGCTTTTAAATGCCGGACAATTGGTTTCTACGGTTGAGCAGGCAGAAAATGCGCACGGAAGCGAGTCAGATTACATGAAGGCTCTTGCGCTTTTTAACCAGAAAAACTGGCCGGAAGCGGAAAAATACTTTGAAAAATCGATTTCTGATAAAAAATTTGATTCAAAATATTCAAATCTGGCGAAATTTTATCTCGGATACAGTCAGTACCAGCTCGGAAAATACAAAAACGCCCTTGAAAATTTGGAAAGTTTTGTAAAAAACAGCGGGGAAAATGCCCTGAATTTCCAGGCTTTGGCAACAGCGGCAAAATGTGCCGCTCAAATTCAAAATTATCCGGAAGCGGAAAAAAATGCCAGAAACGCGCTTGCTTCTTCTAAAAATCAGGAGCAAAAAAATGAATCCGTGCTCTTGCTTGCAGGAATTTATTCAGATTCAAAAAAATACGACGAGGCTATAAAACTTTTAAAATCTTATTCTTCCGAAAAAAACAGTTTTGGCTTTGAATGCCGCTACTTGATGGCGCAGTTTTTTGTTCAAAACAAAAATTTTGCTCAGGCAGATAGAACTTATTCCGAGCTTTCAGAAGAAAAAAATGCCGGTTTACTTGCAGAAGAGTCTGCTTTCCGTCGCGGAGAACTTTTTTATGTAAACGAAAATTATGAAAAATCAGCCCAGCTTTTTGAATCTTACCTTAAAAAATATCAGTCTGGAAAATTTTATCCTGCGGCGCTTTACTTTGAAGCGGACAGCCTTTTAAAAATTGGCAGAACAGAAAAAGCATCGCTTTATTTTATGGAAATTGTCGAAAAGTCGGAAAATTCTTCCTATAAATATGATTCTGAAAAAAAACTGATTGAGATTTATCGTTCGCAGAAAAAATATTCACAAGCCTTAAAAATTGCAGATAAAATGCTCCTTGAATACGGAAATCAGGCGGAAAAAGACGGAGTTTCCAGCTTAAAACGGGAATTGCAGGCTTTGAATTCTGGAGCGGACAAGGAAATTTTTGAAAAAGAGCAGGAATATGAAAGTGCCGGCGGAAGCAAAACAAAAAATGGGCGAAAAATCGGCACTGAGCTTGCAAAAATTTATTTTGAAAAGCCACAGCAGAAAAAGGCGGAAAATCTTGCATGGGAACTTTTTGAAATTCAAAAGAATAACGGTGATGAAATTGAGCTTGCCGGAAAAAACGCTGTCTTGCTGGCAGATATTTTGAGGTCGCAGAATAAAAATGCCGAATCGGCAAATATGTTTTTGGCTGCGGCGGAATTTGGACGGAAATGCGGAAACAGCGAAATTGCCGAACGTTCACTTTACGGTGCGGCAGAAGCGTTTGATGCGGCTGGCAAAAAGGCAGATGCCCTTTCTACGGCAAGAACCCTTATAAATCTGTACCCAAAAAGTCAGTACGCTGCCGATGTTCAGAGAATTGTAAATCTTAATGAAAACTGATTTAGCAAGCTAAATTCTTGCTAAAAAAATAACCGAATTTAACTGATGAGAGGTTTTTTGAAAAAAAATGAAAAAGATATTTTTAATTTTGGCAGCATGTTTTTGCGGAACGTTTGTTTTTGCGCAGACAGAAGGAGAAGTTCAGTCTTCAGAAAACGAAATCGAACTTCCAGACGTGACAACTGTAATTTCCGGAGGAGCGTTGACGGCTGGAAAAGACAGTGTTCCAGATTATAAAAAAATTCTTCCAGATAAAAATACCGGCAGCCTTGAATTGCCGGAAATGGAAAGTGTCCAGAAAAAAGAGCAGGTTTCGCAGCAGTACGTTCAAAATTCTTCTGACGAAAAAAATGTCTATGCCCAAGGCAGCATTGGCGGCGGTTTTCCGTTCAGTTTTGCCGGCGATTTTGATATTTACCGAATGAGCGGAAATTCACCTTTTAAGGTTTCGTTTTTTCACAAAAATGCAGAAGATTTTGCGGATAAAAAAGCTGCCGACGGTTATTTTTTTAGAAAAACTGGAATTGAAGCGGAAAAAAAATTCTTGAACGAAAAGTCGGAATTCATTTTTTCTGGCTGGTACAAAAATCAAAATGAAGGTTTGCAGTCAAAATCTCCAGTTTTTACGGATTATCTTTGGAACGACATTGGCGGAAAAATGTCGGCAAAATGGTCTTTAAAAAATGGCTGGTACATTCAGCTTGGAGGAAACGGCTCTTATTTTAATCGTTATGGAACAAAATCAGCCTCTGATTCAGTTTTTGAAAGCGAATGGGAAAAAAGTTCAAAATATTTTTCGTTTGTTCCTCAATTTTCGGCAGGCTGGAAAAATTCAATGTTTGATGTAAATTTCCTCGCAAAATACGAAACCCAGCTCAACGTAAAAGAAACAGACTCTCTCGAAAAAGCGCCTGAGGCTTCGAGCGCGGAAGCTGTTCACAAGGGCGAATTCAGACTGAATTTTGACTGGACGGACGAAAATGTAAAAGTTTATGCTTCTGCCGGTGTGATTGCGGGAAATTCCATTGGAAAGCAAAATGTCCTGTTTCCGTTTTTGCTCGGTGGAAAAGCTGAAATTCCATACGGACTTTCTTTTAGACCGCTTTGTCTGAAAATTGAAGGCGGACTTGATTCTGTTTTGGAATTTGCCGGAAATCTTGAGCAAAAGTATCTATTTGCAGCGCTTTACTGTCTTTCTTCCGAGCAGAGCGACTGGTATGGACAAATTTCGGCTTCGGTTCCTGTTCAGGATTTTTTCAGCGTAAATTTGAGCGGAGAATTCAGAAAAACTGTTTTTGATAACGGAGTTTGGACTCCAGATTACAAGACTTCTCCGTCGTCAGCAGGTTTTTACGTTATAAAGCAGGAAAATCGGACTGAATTAAAATCGGTTGCCGAACTTTCAGCGGATTTTGAAAAATTAAAGTTTTCAGGCTCATGGAAGTCTTACTGGCTCGATGTTCCGTCTTACGAAGATGAACAGAGTTTGACGGCTTCTGTTATTTTTGAGCCGGACAATTTGTGGAATTTAAAGGCTTCCATTACCAAAAATCTCGGAGACGATGCTGAAAAAGTGCCGGTTCTTGATTTTTCTGGTTCTGTCAGAGCCTCAAATTCAATTCGCCTTGCTCTCGAAGCAACAGATATTATAAAATTGGTTACCGTAAAGACGAGGGCTTTTGCCCACAGTCAATACAAACAGAATTGCGGACATATAACTGCACTTGTAAAATTTCAATTTTAGAAAATAAAATGGGGGAAAATAAAAAATGTTTAGTTTAATAAAATCCGGCGGAATTTTGATGATTCCGATTATTCTCTGTGGAATTGCCGCAACTTACATTATTATCGAACGCCTTCTTTACTTTAAGAATTTACGCAAAAACGATTCACTTTTAAAACTTCAGTTGATTGCGGTTTTGCTCAAAAAAGATTACGAAGCTGCTACGGCGCTATGCGTTGCCTGCGAAACTCCATTTTCCCAGGTTGTTCAAAAGGCGATTTCTGTCCGGAACCTTGAAGACAAGTATTTAAAAGAAATTGTTGAAACCGAAATGGAGGCTGTAATTCCGCAGTACGAACATTGTCTTACACTTCTTGGAACAATTGCAAATATTTCCACCTTGCTCGGTCTTTTTGGAACTGTAACCGGAAACATCAAGGCTTTTGGCGTTCTTGGCGCTGGAGCGAGCATGGGAAATCCTGCTGTTTTGGCAGGAGCAATCGCCGAAGCTCTTGTGACGACGGCAGCCGGTCTTTTTGTTGCAATTCCTTCAATGATTTTTTCAAATTATTTTACGCGTCTTGTAAACAAAGAGATCGTGATTCTTGAATCTTCTGTAACGGAAGTAGTCTTAAAATTGACAGGACATTTGCTTTAATGAAAATACGAAGAAGAAGAGGTGTTTCTGCTGGCGCGGATTTAACACCGATGATTGATGTTGTTTTTCAGTTAATTCTGTTTTTCCTTGTTTCTACGACATTTGCCGTTTTGCCTGCAATCAATGTAAATCTTCCTGAAAGCGAAACTTCTCAAGCTCAGTCAATTGCTGGAATTACAATTACAGCCACTGCCACAGGAAAACTGTTTTTTAATGACGAAAAAATTACAATTCAATCCATGGACAAAAAACTTAAAAATTTTGACACCGAAGGAAAAAAGCGTGAAGAATATCCTGTAACGCTTGAAGCCGACGAAAAAGTGACGAATGGAACAATTGTAAAAATTTTTGATGTTTTACGGAAAAATGGATTTGTTTCGGTGAATTTAAGGACGACTGACTAAATGACAAGACTGCAAAAAAAAAGAAATTTGTATGCTTTGACAGGAACTGCCGGCATTTGGATTTTTATTTGCATTTTATTTTCTCTTTTTGCGCTGTTGCCTCAAAAGCAGGTTTATAAAACTGTAAAAATTACACTTTCCGAAACTTCAACTCCAAAAATTACAGAAAAAAAACAGGAAGCAGCCCCTCCAAAACCTCAAAATCAGGAAATAAAAAAACAATCGCAGTCAAAACCTCAGCCCGAACAAAAAGCATCTGCTCAAAAACCGTCAAAACCTGTTTCTGAAAAAAAAACTGAGACAAAACAAAATATCGCATCAAAAAAATCCTCTGTTTCCGAAAAACCTGCCGTTCAAACCTTGCAAAAAAGCGTAGACGAACTTATGGCGGAGCAGCGGACAAAAAAAACGCCGGCAAAAAAAGAATTTGACTGGAGCCAGTTTGATGATGAGGCGGTGGAAAATGTTTCTGAAAATTCCAGCGTGCCAGTTACAGCAAACAGCTCAAAGGCTGATGTTTTTGAAGGAACTGCCGGAAAAGCTGTCGACAAGGATTCTGCCGTTTTTGCCGGAAGCAAGACCGAAACCGCTGGTTCTGCCTCAGATTCAACTTCTGCTGCGCTTAAAAAAATTTCTTCTGCGGTTTACAGCGCAAATTTCGGTAACGGCGTTACTGCAAGTTCTACCGTAAAAAGTGCAAGCGCTCCAAACGGAAAAATCGCCCTTCTTATGAACGATGGAAGTTCTAGAACTTTGCTGGAGCCTGCAAAGCCGGTAATTGCGCTTTCGGAAGCCGCATCGGCGACAATTGATACGACAAAAAATCTTACGGTAAGATTTACTGTTCTTGCAAACGGACATGTCGATTTAAACAGCATAAAAATCACTCCAGGAGCGATTATAACATCTCTCGTTCAAAATGAAATTTCGACACAAATTTCTACATGGCGTTTTAATCAGGATACTTCTTCGGCAACTGCAAGTTTTCCGTATAAAATCGAAAAAAGATAATTTTTTCGGATTGTTCAATATTTTGCTTTTGTTTATAATCGAAGAATGTTAGATGGAATCTCTGCTGTAGCATTTGATATTGACGGAACTCTTTATTCTTCTCCTCAGTTTTACGTGCGGATAATTCCATATTTTCTGAAAAATTTTGCTTTTTACTTAAAATACAATAAAGTCCGGAAAATCTTGCATCACACTGCGCCATTGCCGGATTTTTATGAATATCAGGCACGGCTTTTTTCGGAATTGACCGGACTTTCGGTTCCCGAATCAAAGAAAAAAATTCAAGAAATTGTCTACGACGGACTTATTCCATATTTTAAGAAAATAAAAACTTTTAAATATGTTGAAGAATCTTTCAAAAAAATAAAAGAAGCCGGTTACAAAATTGCAATTTTGTCGGATTTTCCTCCGGAGCAGAAGGGCGATTTGTGGGGTCTTTCTTCTTACTGCGACGTAATTTTGGGAACAGAACGTCTTGGAGCCTTAAAACCTTCAATTTTTCCATTCGGAATTCTTGCAAATGAACTTGGCTTAAAGCCGGAGCAGATTCTTTACGTTGGAAATTCCATAAAATATGATGTCCGCGGTTCAAAAAACGCTGGAATGTTGAGCGCTTACATAATGCCGTTTTGGCGGAAAATTTTTCACTGTCCTTTAAAATCTGCTGATATAAATTTTTCAAACTATCGTCAATTGACAGAAATTGTGATAAAATAATTCTATGGAATTCTCTAAAAATTTGCTGATGCGGTTTTTAGAAATTCCCAAAAATCTTTTCCATAAAATAAATTATTCAGCTTTGACCGCAATTTTGTGCGGTTTTGAGCATTAAAACTTTTAAGATTAAAAAAAAGTCTGTTTTTGGGTGGGTAAAAATGACTCTTCTTGCAATTCTTATTTCTACGGCTGTCGCTGTTGCTGTTGTCTTTGTTTTACATTCGTTGGACAGAGAAAACAATTCAATGAACAAAGTAAAACATTATGCGGATTCCCGTATCAACCAGCTTGATGAATATTTTAAGGAACAAACTTCAAAGTTGAACGGACTTTCCGCTGAATGGGACGCACATCATACTTCTGCGGCTGCTGCTGTAAAACGAATTGAAAAACAGATTGCGGATTTTCAAAATATAAGCCAGAATTTTGACGGCCAGTTTGATGCGGTTACGAACATTGCAAAAAAAGTCGATGCCTACGGAAAAGCCATTCACGAACTTATGGAAATGACTGACCGTGTTGAAGAAAATCTTCAGGCGGTAAAAAAAGAAAGCGTGATTGTTGAAAAACTCAATGCAAAAATCGAGTCTGGAAAAAAATCCGTTGAGGATTTAGAGAAAAAAATTCCGCAGATTATTACAGAGTTCAGGACAAAGAATAATGACAGCCTTAAAGTCCTTGGCGCTGACATGCTTACAAAATTCAACGACAAGGCTTCTCAAATTGAAAAAAATGTTCAGGCTGCGTCGGCTCACTCAGAGCAGATTCTTGATAAAATTGAAAAAGGAATAAAATCTGCTTACGACAATGCGGCTCAAAAAGCGCAAAATCTCGAGGATGCGGCATTCAAAAAACTTGCAGAGCAGGCAAAGGTTAGAGCGGATTCATTTATAAAAAGCGTAAATGAACGCACAGAAGAACTTTCAAAACAGCAGACTTTAAAGATTTCAGAAATTCAAAAATCCCTCGAGCAGAGAAATTCTGCGTTTGTAGCTTCAATAAACGAAAAAACTGAAATTCTTGAAGGCGAGTTTAGAAAAAAAACAGGAGAATTTTCTTCAAGTTTGAGCGTAAAAACCGAAAATCTTTCAAAATCGCTTGAGTCAAAAGTTGCGGCCCTCGAAAATTTGTTCCAGCAGCAGGTTGCTTCTTTTGACGAACAGATAAAGACTTTTGCTCAAAACACAAGCCAGACGGTTGAAGAAATCAAGTCCGAATCAGAAAGCAACGAAAAAAATCTTAAAAATCTCCGTGAAATTTTTGAAAAACAGACTTCAGAAATTCGTTCACGATATGGAAATTTGTACGAAAAATCGGTTACCGATGCGGACGAAAAAGAACAGGCGGCTTTTGTCCGTTTTCAGGAAATTGCAGAAAAGCACCTTAATACTTACAAAGCGACCGTCGAAGAAAAAATCAATGCAATCGAAAAAAATGTAAATTCTCGCGTTTCTGCCTTGAATCAGGAATTGAATGCTGCGGTTGAACAGATTCAAAAATCAATGTCTGACAGTCAGACGGGAGCGGCCGCAACTGCTCAGACGATTAAAAATGCGGCTGAAGAGGCAAATGAAAAACTCAAAGGTTTCCAGTCTCAGGCAGACGAAAAAATTGCCAGTATTAACAAAATGCTCAGCGACACTATGACGCGCATTTCTTCGGCATACGACGTAAAGCAAACGGAACTTCTGGCAAATGTTGACAAGCAGCTTGAAGAATACCGCAACAACATGGAATACCGCTTTAACAAACTGCAAACGACGGCAAGCGACATTGATACTTTGGAAAACAATCTCAGAACAGCGCTTGAACGTACTCAAAATTCAGTTGTTTCCGACTTTAACCAGTTCTCAAAAGCTCAGAAAGACCAGCAGTCTCAATTTGAATCAGCAATCAAACGAAATAATGAAGAAATTACCTCTCAAATTGAAAATCTTGAAAAAAATCTCGATTCAATAAAAGCGACTGCAAGCGACAACGTAAGTGCGACACTTGCCGATTTTGAGGTAAAATTTGGCGACGACTTAAAAAAACGCGGAGATTCGATTACAGAAGATTTGAATTCATGGAAAAACAGCATGGACTCAAAACTTGCCGTCCTCAGCTCCGAATATGAAAGTTCAAGACGCGAAATTGAAAATCAGCACAACGAAGAATTAAAAAATCAGCTTTCCGAAATTTCTGCAAAAAATCAGAGCCAGTTGCAGAATGTGCAGATAGGAATTGAAAATTCTGTTCAGTCTTTGCGTGCCAGAATTGACGAGATCGACCAGTCTGTAAAAAATTACACGGAAGAAAGCCGGACAAAACTGCACGAAGCGACAGAAGGCCAGGGCAATTTTGTAAAAACTTCGCTCGACGCATATGCTCAGCGAATGGACGGTCAGCTTGAAAAAGCCGAAAAAGATATTCAATCAAGACTTATGGAACTTGCAGAAACTGTAAAAGCCCATGCAGACACAAACCAAAATGGAATTGATGCTATGCTTGGTGAATTCAATGTTTGGCGAGGCCAGTTAAAAAATCAGTTTGATCAGGCAAAAACTATGTTCAGTGACCAGCTGAACGGCGTAAAGGAAAGTTCCGAACAAAAAATTTCTGCTTTTAAAGATGATTTGAATCAAAATATTGAAAGTTTCAGGACGGAAACAAAAAACGAACAGCTTGAACTTAGCCAGACGATTGAGAATCTGAAAAAAGATGTCGAAGATTCAATTTCTTCATATAAAGAGCGTTCCGAATCTATTGTCGCGCAGATGAATAAATCTTACGAGGATATGCTCAACGAAACTCAGCGCCGTGTAAAAGAGCAGAGCGCAGATTCTGAAAAGGTTCTGAGGGAACTTCGTACTAAAATTCAGGAAGCAAACGAGGCCAACGACACTCATCAGGCGGAGCTCGTAATGAGAATGCAGAACGATGCCGCTGATTTGCAAACCCGAATGAGCGAAATCGACCGCGAAGTAAAAGCCTTCTCGACACAGATGCAGGTTTATCAAAAAGCGGATCAATTAAAAGCTCAGCTTGAATCGGAACTTGACGAACTCAAAAACGAAATTACCCGTGTAGAAAATTTTCAGACGACCGTAAATGAACTGTCTGCAAGTTTTAATTCAATTCAAAATATGAATGATGACGTCAATTCAAAACTTCAGAAATTTAATAGCGAAAAAGTTAGAATTGATGGAATTGAAAAGAATTTTGCAAAACTTGTCGAATTGAGTTCGACAATGGATCAAAAAATCGAAGAACTAAATTCGACGAGCGACCAGCTCACTTCGATTCAACTTGACGTCAGAAAATTTCAGGAAACCCTCGGAGATATTTCCAACCGTTACGACCGTCTGGAAACAAAGGGCAGCCAAATCGAAGCAATTGCCGGAGAAGTTGATAAGACTTTTGACCAGCTCAAATCGCTGGAACTTCGTCTTAACGATGCAAATAGGCACGTAGACAGTTTCCCTCGACAGATTGAAGATGTTCAGAAAAATATTGACAGTCTTGTCAGCAACCGTTCAAAAATCAGCGATGCAGTTGAGCAATTGTCATCTTTACAGAATATCTTGACCGAAACCGAAGAACGTGTAAAACAGGTTCAGACAGGACGTGAAGGAATTGCCCGTACAGAAACAAGGCTTCACACACTCGAAACTGAAATTGACCAAAAAATGAACCTCCTTCTTGAAATTACAAAACAGGATTTAAAAGAGAATCCAATGGAAAAAGAAGAGGGAATTTCGCTGGCGTTGAGAGAATCGGTAATTTCTTTGCACAGAAAGGGCTGGTCAAACGAAGAGATTGCCAAACGGCTTAAGCGCAGTGTAGGCGAAATCGACCTTCTTGTCGAAGGCAACGGTTTTTTGAATTAAAAAATATTACTTAAAAGGTGAATTTATAGCGGACACAAAAAAGTGCCCGCTTTTTTTATTACAGCCCGTAAGAGCGGTGCAGAATCCAGATTATTTAGAAAGAAGGCAGGTAGCCCAGACTTCTACGGCTCGGCTTTGTCCTACATCTCCCAGTTTTTCTCCTGTTTTTGCTTTTACAAAAACTTGATTTTTTTTAACCTGGAGAATTTTTGCAATCGAATCGATAACTTCCTGTCTGCGTGGGAGAAATTTTGGTTTTTCGAGGGCAATTACACAGTCAAGATTTTCGAGTTTCCATCCTTCCTGCGTAATTTTATTCCAAACAGTTCCTAAAAGCATTCTTGAATCCGCGTCTTTCCATTTTGGATCGCTCGGAGGAAAAAAAGAACCAATGTCGCCCATTCCGCAGGCTCCAAGGAGAGCGTCTGTAATTGCGTGCAAAAGAACGTCGCCGTCAGAATGTCCGTCTTCGCCAAGTTCGCTGTCAAATTTTATGCCGCCAAGCATAAGAGCGCGCCCGGCAACAAGCGCATGTTTGTCGTAGCCAAGACCTGTCCGAATCATTTTGTTTCCTTTGTTTGTTTCGTTTGATTTTTTTGCATTTATTTCCGGCTCTGTAAAAAAATCTTCTCTATATGTAATTTTTTTATTTTTAATGTCACCGTCTATGATTTTTACCTTTCCTTCAGGAACAAATAAATCCCAAATCTCAGTGTCGTCTGTGTATTCTTTTTTTGTTTTTTGGGCTTTTTTGTGCGCTTCGACAAGTTCATTCAGCATAAAAACCTGCGGAGTTTGAACAGCCGTTAATTGACTTCGTACCAAATGCCTTTTTATAAAGCCATTTTTATCGATTTCGTTCTGAGTGTCTGTAGGTTGAATTCCTGGAGCAGAGGCGCTGTATTTTTGAACTGCGGCAAAAGTTGAATTGATTATTTTTTCTGAAACAAAAGGCCGTGCGCCGTCGTGTATAAATACAACTGGGTTTGAATTTGGAAAATTCGCTTTTATTTTCAGCAGGGCGTTAAAAACGCTGGACTGTCTGCTTGCTCCTCCTGGAACAAAAATAAATTCCGTATTGTTTGCAATTTTATTAAACTCTTTATCTTCAAAAAGAGCGTTTTTGCATTTTTCTTCTGCGGATTTTAAAAGTTCCGGATTTTCTTGATTTGGAAAAGTTACAGCCACAACAGAAAATGGCAAAGTTCTTAAAAAAGCCTTTACAGCGGTAGAAAGTACGGTTCCAGATTCAAGAGGAAGATATTCTTTTTTTATGCCGCCCATTCGGCTTGAAGAACCGGCAGCAACAACAATCAGTGCCAGTTCTTCGTTTGAGCGGTTAGTCTTCGTCATCATCTCCGTTGTCGTCTGAATCAGAATTGTCAGATTCGTCGGAATCGTCAGAGTCATCATCGTCGTTCATAGAACTTGAAGAGCCTCCGAGTTCATCGCCAAATTCGTCGTCGTCATCGTCGTCGTCAATCTGAATCGCTTTCTTTTCGTGAAGAGCATTTAGCGGTTCGAGTTTTGCATGGAGCATAGATTCAACTTCTTTTGATGAAATTCCAAGCGCAATTGCAATTTCGTCTGCCAAAAGCTTGCGTGCGGTATCGTAAAGTTTGCGTTCCTGAATCGGCAATTCTTTTACCTTTGAGCGGTGATAAAGAGTGCGGACAATATTTGTAATATCTTCAATGCTTCCTTTTTTGAGGAGGTTCAAGTTGTCCTGATAGCGCTGTTTCCAGTCAGAAGTGACAGATTCTACCGGCTGACCTAAAAGTTCAAGTGATTTTTGAGCATCGTCAGCAGAAACAATTTTTCTAAGTCCAAGTTTTTCAGAATTTGCAACCGGAACCATTACAATCATATCCGAAACTTCAAGATAAATTCTGTAATACTGAACGGTCGAGTCGCCGTTTTTTCTTTCAAAAATTTCTTTGATTTCACCAACACCCTGTGAAGGGTAAACTATTTTTTCATTAAGAGAAAATTGTGTACTCATAGTAAACTATTATATCACAAAATTTTATAAAATGGAACATCAAAAAAAATCAGTTTTTGGCAAAACTCAACTCAAAACTCCTTCGTGATTGTGATTTTTTTTCAAAACTTGTAAAATACTTGAATATCTCTAAAAAAAATCAGTTTTGTTATTTTATTCAGGAACAGTTATGGTTATTGAATTAAAAAATCTTGATAAGGTTTACAGTGGAGAGAATTCGCCTGCGGTTCATGCCGTAAACAAGGTGAATCTTCTCATTCCTTCAAATCAGATATTTGGAATTATAGGAAAATCAGGCGCCGGAAAATCAACATTGGTTCGTTTAATAAGTCTTTTGGAAAAGCCTGATTCTGGAGAAGTCTGGTACGACAACGAAAGAGTGGATAATCTTTCGCCAAAAGAACTGATTGCCCGCCGCCGAAGAATTGGAATGATTTTTCAGAATTTCAATCTGTTTTCGAGCCGCACAGCCGAACAAAATATCGCTTATCCTTTGGAAATCTGTGGAACACCAAAATCAGAAATAAAAAAACGGACCGCAGAACTTTTGGAGCTGGTTGGGCTTTCAGACCGTGCAAAATCGCCTGTAAGCAAGCTTTCTGGCGGACAAAAACAGAGAATTGCGATTGCACGCGCGCTTGCGAATAATCCAAGCATTCTTTTTTGCGACGAGGCAACTTCCGCCCTCGATCCGCAGACCACTCATCAAATATTAAACTTAATCCGCGAAATTCAGAAAAAAATGAATCTCACGGTTGTTATGATTACTCATCAAATGGAAGTTGTGCGGGACGCCTGTTCACAAGTTGCAGTTGTGCACGAAGGACAGGTTGTTGAGCAGGGCAGCGTGGAAGAAATTTTTATAAGACCAAAAACGGATGTTACAAAGGACTTCCTTTCAAGAATTTCTGCTCAACAGGAAGAAAACAAAAAAGAATTTGTCCGCTGGAGCCTAGACGGCGGTCAGTACGAGCTTCATTTTATCGGCGACAAAACCGATTCCACAACACTTTCTCAGCTGGCAAAAAATTTCAACATTGATTTTAACGTGCGTGCTGGAGGAATCCAGTCGGTTCAGGGCAAAAAAGTCGGAAAAATGCTGGTCGATTTTATTGGCGAAGAATCAGAAATCAGCCGTGCAATAGAATATCTTAATAAAAACGGAATCGAGGTAGAAAAAAATGGCTCAAATATTTGAATTAGTTGGAATTTCAACTCTCCAGACCCTGCAAATGGTGTTTTTTTCGACACTTTTTGCCGTTATAATTGGTTTTCCGCTCGGAATTCTGCTTTTTATAACAAGTTCGACAGGAATTATGCCAAAACCTCTCTTTAATATGGTTTTAAGCCGCATAATCGATGTTTTGCGCTCTTTCCCTTTTGTAATTTTAATGATTGTCCTTCTTCCGTTTACGCGTTTTGTTCTAGGAACCGCAATTGGAACTTCTGCAACGATTATGCCTCTAAGTCTTGCTGCCGCACCTTTTGTTGCCCGTGTAATCGAAACCGCGCTTATCGAAATTGATCCTGGCGTAATTACCGCGGCACGGGCAATGGGCTCAACAAACTGGCAGATTATCCGAAAAGTTTTAGTGCCGGAAGTTTTGCCGTCGGTAGTCAGCGGAATTACACTTACAATCATCAATTTGATTTCATATTCAGCAATGGCTGGAACCTTGGGCGGCGGTGGTCTTGGCGACCTTGCAATTCGTTACGGGTATCAGCGCTTTAGGACAGACATAATGCTCGCTTCCGTAGTTGTAATAATTTTGCTGGTTGCTTTGATTCAGTTTGCAGGAACAAAACTTTCAGAAAGAATTCTTAAAAAAAGATAAAAAAATAGAAAAAAGGGCGCCACCCGCTTTCGCGGGTCGGAGTACTACAGGCTCGGTAACCCTCGGTGCCTTGCACCGGCTTTGCCGCCTTCCGTGTTCCTGGCGCATTGCAGTTTATTGCAGTTCATTTTGCATCAACTGAACAAAAAGATATATTTTTTTGTAAACTTCTACACCAAGCTGGTTAATCGGATGCTCTGCAAAACGATCCAGTTCTTTCCAGTTCATAACGATTTCGCCTTTCGGCTTCTGATGGTCTTCGATTACAGACTTTAAAATCTTCGCAAAATTGATCATGGATTTTGTCGTGTTTACAAGATACTCTCTTGCCAAAGAGTTTATGTCTCGCAAAGTTGTTTTGATAATGTTATTTGCCTCTCTGTCGCGGTCTGCCCGTGGCAAAAGTGTCTTTATTTTTATTCCGATTTCGGCTTCTTCGTTTAATTTTCCGTCAAACTGCGTAATTTCATCGCTTGCTTCAAACATCTGGTGGTAATTATTGCTCATTTCTGTGGAAAGTTCCGGCAAAGTCCATTTTCCGCGGATTAAAACAAGGTCCGCATATTCCCGCACATCGCGCTTTACAAATTCAACAAGAAAGGCTTTTAAATAATTCAAAGGCTTTGCATATTCAAAGCTTCCAAGATTTTTTCGTTCAAGCGGAGCGCTTCCAGCTTCTGTATAATTTTTTAAAATAACAATCGAATCTGTGTTGAAAATTTGCACCAAAAGACTGTCAATTTTTGAATTTTTCTGCTCGTTTTCAAGTTTTTTTATAGTGTTTGCGGTCTGATTTTTTGTTGATTCGATAAAGGATTCAACTATGTGCTCCTGTTTTACGGCAGAGTCTGTCACATACGCCGGGTTTTTTGTCGTAAGTTCAATCATCATGTTAAAAACGCGTGTATCCCGCAGTTGCCTTAACTTTTGTACGATTTTGTTCCATTGATTTGGCTTGACAAGTTCAACTCCACGCGTGGTTTTAAACATTGCCATTAAATCGTCCCATTCTTCGTTCAACGGCAACGAATTTAAAATTTCTGCAAAGTTTTTAAGGTCTTCGGCAATGTAAGCGCCTTCGATTGATTCAAGTTTTGGAGCACGGTTAAATTCACCTTCTCTCAACGTTGAATCGAATTTTTTTAACAGAAAATAAAAGTCGTAAAGACAAAAGGATTTAAATCCGACGAGTTTTGTGTAAAGAGAATCAATCGAATTTATTTTGTCAGAGTCAAATTCTCCCAGAAAATTTTCAAGATCCTGTTTTAATTTTACCTTTAACTTTTCAAACGGCACATTTTTTGAAAAAGCCAAGATCGATTCTTCCGAAAAATTTTCCGATAGTTTTTTTTGGGATTCTGTCAGAGAAAAATCAATTACAATATTTTTGTAAAAGTTAGGATTCGGCTGATTTTGAAAAAATAACTGGGCTGGAGAAATTATCTTGTAAATATCGTAGAAAAATTTTCCGAACTGAGGAAGAACCTGGTCGGAACCAGCCTTGTAAAATTTATAACCTGAACGCGAAAGGTTTTTTGCAATAATTTTTAATTGTCTGTTTTTTTCGGCTTCCGGATCGTTGCCACCAAAAATCGAAGAAATGAGTTTTTGGAAAAAAGACAGTCCTGAATTCTTTGTCATACTTTAAATATGAATAAATCAAGGTTATATGTCAAGTTGCTTCAATAAAATAAACTTGTCTAGCCAATCGTGTATTGGATGAGCAGAAGGCGCAGAAGCTCACGGTTTTTTACGCCAAAAAGTTTATAAAGGTACTGCATTTCTTTTTTTATTGTTGATTCGCTTGTAATAAGTTCTTCTGCGATTTTCTTAAAATTGAAGTTAGTACTTAGCGTGTAATGGATGCACGAAATCTGTCTTTCTGAAAGTCCCATTTCTTTTAAATTGAGCACAGAACCTTTTGGCGGCAATGTGATTTCTGGAGCAAGCCCCGGAACATCAACATCCTTAAAAAGAAAACTGAGCCGTTCTTGCAGCATAAAATACAAAAGAAAGTAGCATCCCATTTCAAAAGAAGAAAAGGCAACGTAATAAATTATGTCTGTAAGGGAATGTCTGTATTCTAAAGAAATCATGCTTATAAGAATTAGCGCCGCGACTGCGAATTTTATCTTAAAGTGCGATTTTGCATATCCGCCGGCACAAAAAAATGCAAAAAAGTTGATGTAAAGTGTAATTCCTACAACTGGAAAACCTGTAAAAATAAGGTTTACTGTTTCGAGCAAATACAGGAAGAACAAAAACCAAACTTGATTAGGTATAAAAAGATAAACGATTGTAGCTACAAGAGTAAAAATATTGACTGCAGGAACTAATATGTTTGTGTAAGGATAAAAAAAAGACTCGGTAAATGGAGGATGGTCTACTCCCTGATAAAAATTGTTGAATGTTCCAATGGCTGCAAAAATCATGCCGAGAATATCGAGAATTTTATAAGGTTTTAATTCTTTTTTTGTATAAGTCCGCACATTTTTATTATAAAGCATACGGAAAAAAAACTCAAATATTTCGGCTTTTTATTCAATATAATGGTATCTTTGGATATTTTTCGGGTATCTTTGGATAAATCGCACAAAACACGGGTCCTAAAAGTTCATTTTTTTGTAACGGTTTGTTATACTTCTTAGTGTAAGGTTACTTGATTTGTTTTACAGCAAGCAAAGTTCGGAGAAGAGATGTAAAAAAGTTTCGGAGGAGAAGTTTTTTTCGTAATTGACAACAGATTGGCTTTTGTGTGTGGAGTTTTTTCAATCTTAAGTCGTGTAAGGTTTCTGTGTATGCGGAAACCTTATTTTTTTATAGGCACCTTTTTTTACATAAAAAAAAACTGCCCGGAAAAGCAATTAACGCTTTGTTTCCGGACAGTTTGTTTGAAACAAAAATCAAAATTACAGAACTGTATATTCGGTTTTCCATAGCTTGTGCAGGTTGCAATATTCGTAAGCTGCTATGATTTTTTCGTCTGGAAGAATTACAAATTCGGCTTCAGGCTTGTCTCCCGGATTTAGCATTTTCTGCTGAATTCCCTTGTCTGTCTGAAGAAGAATCCATTCGATGTAGTGTTCTGGAAGCGAAGGATGGAGAGTTTCTCCGACTGTTACTGTGATTTTCTGTTTGTCGGCGGTTATAACCGGAAGGTGTTTTTCTTTTGCACCGTCTGTTGTTCCTGGGATAAGCGGTTTCATAGGTTGTCCACAACATATTGTTTCGACCCCAGAATCTTTTACGATTGAGATGATTTTGCCGCAATGCGGACAATAAAAGAATTTCAACTGCATTTTTTACCTCCTGATAAAAGTATCCTTTATTCAAGAATAACACGTAAAAAAAAAAATAGTGAAAGAATTTTTTTAATTTTTTTTTAGAATTTGTTAAAAAAAATTTGACAAAAAGGTATAAAGGCTACACAATGATATTAACTAATATTTTAGTATATTAGTGATAAGATTTTTGGAGGAATTCGATATGAAAAAAACTTTAGTTGCTGCAACTTGCGCTTTGCTTGCTGCTGGATTGGCTTTGACAGGATGTAAAGAAAAGAAAGCCGAAAAAATGGTTCTCCGTTATGCAGAAAACCAGGCTCAGGATTATCCGACAACAAAGGCTGCGTACAAATTTGCTGAACTTGTAGAACAGAAGACAAACGGAAGAATTCACATTGATGTTTATCATGGCGGACAGTTGGGTGATGAAAAGGCTGTAATTGAACAGCTTCAGTTTGGCGCTATTGACTTTACACGTGTTTCTATTTCGCCGTTGAGTGAATTTGAAAAATCGCTCAATGTTCTTCAGCTTCCATATCTTTATAAAGATGCTGCTCAGATGTGGCGCGTTCTTGACGGCTCAATCGGAGAAAAATTCCTTAACTCAATGGACAAGAACAACTTGATCGGTCTTTCTTGGTTTGATGCCGGCGCCCGTAACTTCTACGATTCAAAACGCCCTATTACAAAACTCAGCGATATGAAAGGTCTTAAGATTCGTGTTCAGGAATCTCAGCTTATGATGGGAATGGTTGCCGCTCTTGGTGCAAGCGCTACTCCTATGGCTTACGGCGAAGTTTATTCTGGACTTCAGACTGGCGTAATCGACGGTGCAGAAAACAACTGGCCTTCATACGACTCAGTTTCTCACTACGAAGTAGCAAAATACTACGTTCTTGATGAACATACCCGCGTTCCAGAAATGCAGCTTGTTTCTAAGCTTACATGGGACAAATTCTCTGATTCTGACAAGGCGATTATCAAGGAATGTGCTAAAGAATCTGCAAAACTTGAACGTGAGCTTTGGGCTGCTAAAGAAAAGGTTTCTGAAGAAAAAGTTCGTGCAGCAGGCTGTACAATCACAGAACTTGAACCTGGAGAAAAAGAAAAATTCCAGGCTGCAATGGCTCCGTTGTATGCACAGTTTGGCGCTGGTTACGAAGATGTAATCAAAAACATTCAGGCTCAGTAATTTATAATTGAATAACGGCAGGTTTTGCCAGAAAGGCGGACTTGCCTTTTTTGGACTTTTTTGACTGATATACTAAAATATCAGTCAGGTTTTGAAAAAGGTTTTATTATGGTTTCAATTGTTGAAAAAATAAAGAATTTTTTTGCTTCTGCTCCGGCTGAAATTTGCAAACCTGGATACAACGTTCTTGAAAAAATAGTTTCGGGCATAACTTTTGTTTTTGATTGCATTTACAGAGTTCTGCTTGAATTTGCAAAACTTGTTATCCTCGTAATTGTAATCATTGTAAGCTGCCAGGTTTTTGGACGACTTGTGCTCCATAAGTCGATTATGTGGTCAGAAGAAGTTGCTCTTCTTTTGATGGTTTGGACAGCATTTATTGCAATGGCAATTGGTGTTGAAAAAGAGCTTCATATTGCCATCACGCTGTTTTTTGCTATGTTTCCAAAAAAAGTTCAGTTTGTTATTTCTAAAGTAAACACTTTGGCAACAATTTTCTTTGGATATATTCTTCTTTTTTATGGAATAAAACTTGTAAAGATGACCTGGGCAAGTACTTTGCCTGCAACACAATGGCCGGCTGGAACTGCTTACTGCATGATGCCTGTTGCCGGAATCTTTATTATCTATTTTGCGCTTACAGATTTATTCGGTTTAAAAAAGTATCGCCATTCGATTATTGAAGGCAAAGAAGCTTCTGGCGGAAAAACCGACCAGCAGATTATTGAAGAAATGCGTGCCGGCAACACAATTGGAGGTGAGACAAATGTATGATCCAACAGTAGCTATCTGGCTTTTGCTCGGAACTTTTGTTCTGTTTATTTTGATAAAAATGCCTGTAACATTTGCTCTTGCCGTTTCATCGTGCATTACGCTTGTTTACGTTCACATCCCTCTTATGGCATTTATTCAGCAGATGGGAAAAAGTATTAACTCGTTCAGTTTGATGGCGATTCCGTTCTTTATTCTTTCAGGCGAAATTATGGGTGCCGGTGGAATTTCTGACCGTCTTTTGCAGGCTGCAAATGCGATTGTAGGACGTTTCCGAGGCGGACTCTCATACGTGAACGTTTTGGCATCAATGTTCTTTGGACATCTTTCAGGCTCGGCTGTAGCAGATGTTTCTTCTCTCGGCTCAATTGAGATTCCAATGATGGTAAAAGGAGGCTACGACAGGGATTTTTCTGTAGCGGTTACCGTTGCAACTTCTTGTCAGGGCGTTTTGATTCCTCCAAGCCATAATATGATTATTTATTCTGTTGCTGCCGGCGGAGTTTCTGTAGGCGCGCTCTTTATGGCAGGTCTTGTGCCAGGAATTACTCTCGGAATTATCTTCCTCGTCGTATGTGCGGTTATGAGTATTGTCCGCCACTATCCAAAAGGTGAGGCAATCGGTTTTAAACAGGCTGTAAAAATTTGTCTTGATGCAATTCTTGCTTTGTTTACCGCTGTAATTATTTTGGTTGGTGTAACAGCAGGCTGGTTTACTGCGACGGAATCTGCGGCGATTGCATGTATTTACTCATTCATAATTTCGGTTTTTGTTTATAAAGAATTGAAACTTTCAATGATTCCGAAACTTTTGATGAACACTGTAAAAACTTTGGCAATGGTATTCTCTTTGATTGCGGCTGCCGGCGGATTCGGTTACCTTTTGGCTTTGCTTAAAGTTCCGACAATCATTACTACAGCTCTTCTTTCAATCAGCCAAAATAAGGTTGTTCTTCTGCTTTTGATTAACTTAATGCTGCTTCTTCTTGGCTGTATTATGGATATGGCTCCGCTTATTTTGATTGTAACTCCGATTATTGCGCCTGTTGTTCATAACGTTGCAGGAATGAGCCTTGTTCAGTTTGGTGTAATGCTTATCTTTAACCTTGCAATCGGACTTTGTACACCTCCTGTTGGTTCTGCGCTGTTTGTCGGCTGCGGTGTTGGAAAAATCAGCATTGAAAAAACAACAAAGGCTATGCTTCCGTTCTATTTGACGATGATTGCAGGTCTTTTGCTTGTAACTTTCGTACCTGATGTTTCTCTCTTCCTGCCAAAGCTTTTAGGATACGCGGTGTGAGTTTTTCTGGTTGCCTTGATTTTTGAGGCGACCTAAAAAAATGAGAAATTTTTTGACGGAGAATTTTTTATGGAAATGACTTTAAGATGGTACGGACCTGGTTTTGATTCCGTAACATTGGAACAGATAAGACAGATTCCTGGCGTAAAGGGCGTAATTACAACTTTGTATGATTTACCAGCCGGTGAAGAATGGACTGGTGAGCGTATAAAAGGTCTTAAAGAAATTGTCGAAAAAGCCGGATTAAAAATATCTGGGATCGAAAGCGTAAATATTCACGATGCAATAAAAATTGGAAGTGCAGACCGCGACAAATACATTGAAAATTATATTAAATCGCTTGCCGCCCTTGGTGAAGAAGATATCCACATGGTCTGCTACAATTTTATGCCGATTTTTGACTGGACACGCACTGATCTTGCAAAAATGCGTCCAGACGGTTCGACAGTTCTTGCATATGATCAGAAAGTTGTGGATTCGATTGACCCGCAGACATTTTTTAACAAGACAACTGACAATTCAAACGGTTTTGTTATGCCTGGCTGGGAACCAGAACGTCTTTCAAAAGTAAAAGAGCTTTTTGAAGCCTATAAAGATGTTACTGCCGAAAAACTTTTTGAAAACCTGGTTTATTTTTTGAAGGCGATTGGACCTGTCTGCGAAAAATACGATATGAAGATGGCAATCCATCCGGACGATCCTGCATGGCCTGTTTTTGGACTTCCGCGCATTATTACAGGAAAAGAATCGATTCTAAAAATGCTTAAGGCTGTTGATAAGGAATACAACGGTCTGACTTTCTGTATGGGAAGCTTGGGAACTAATCCTAAAAACAATTTGCCGGAAATTATGCGTGCTTGCAAAGGAAGAATCCATTTTGCGCATGTAAGAAACCTGCATCATTTTGCACCTGGAGTTTTTGAGGAAGCCGCTCATCTTTCTTCTGACGGAAGCTTTGACATGTACGAAGCAGTAAAAACTCTTTACGAAATTGGTTTTGACGGACCTGTTAGACCGGATCATGGCCGTACAATCTGGGGTGAAAAATGCATGCCGGGCTATGGACTTTATGACCGTGCGCTCGGAGCAATGTACATTCAGGGATTGTGGGAAGCTGTGGAAAAATCGCAGAAAAAATAGCGGAAGCTATCTAAAGCACACGTCCTGCCTGCGGCAGTGGATGGGAGCCACGCGAAGCGTTCAAAACTGGTGGCGGTTTTACTGCCGCCAGTTTTGAATGTAGCGGATAGCGTAATGGCGGACAGCCCGGTTTTTGTGCAGTGGAACGGAACAAAAAGCCGCCCGAATCTGAAAAAAAATTGTGCTGTATTTTTTGGAGAATACTATGAAAAAGCAAGAGAGTTCTGTTTACGAAGTATTGAGAGAAAAAATCCTTAGTTTGGAGTTAAAACCGGGACAGGAACTGAATATAAATCAGCTTGCAAAAGAAATGGATGTTTCTCGTTCTCCAATCCGCGATGCTCTTTTAAGGCTTTCTCTTGATAAACTGGTTGATGTTTTTCCTCAAAAAGGGACTCGTGTTGCTTTTTTGGACAAAGATATTATCAAGCAGGAAAGATTTTTGCGTATTACTCTTGAACTTGGCGTTCTAAAAGTGTTTATGAAAAGTCTTGACGAAAATAAACGGAAAATCTGCGCTACAAAATCGCAGGCGATTCTTCTTGAACAGCATGCGAGTCTTCTGGATGGAAATAAAAAAGCTTTTATGCAAAAAGACGATGAACTGCATTACTTTTTTTATTCGGAAACGAAAAATGAATGGCTTTGGAAGGTTCTTGATTCGCACACAGGAAACGACCATCGCATAAGGGTTTTGAGTTACAATGCCGACAGAATTGCGAACAGCGTTGAAAAAGAGCATATTGAGCTTGTCAAGGCGATTGAAAACGGAGATACGGAACTTGCCAGCAGAGTTGATGAAGAGCATATGCAGGTTCTTTCTGATTTGCTTGAAGATATGAATAAAAATTATCCTGAATATTTTAGCGTTAGTTGATTTTTTTGCGAAAATTGAAATTTTGAAAAAATAAAGACAAAAAAAGTAAAAACGAGAAAAAAACAGACTGTTAGTCGGACAGTTGAAAATAAGAGGCGGAATTTGCCGCAAATATTTTTGGAGGATTATTTTATGAAACTGAACTTAAACGAAATTAAAGACGGTTCAAAATGGAACGGCTACAAACTGCCGGAATTCGACCCGAAAGAAATTGCAGAAAATACAAGAAAAAATCCGGAGTGGATTCACTTTGGAGCAGGAAATATCTTTAGAATTTTTCCTGCGGCCTTGGCTCAAAAACTTTTGAACAAAGGTTTGATGAATACTGGAATTATTGCCGGCGAATGTCACGATCCTGAAATTGTTGAAAAACTTTTTAAGCCGCATGACAATTTGACTCTCGGAGTTACACTAAAAGCCGACGGTTCCATCGAAAAAGAAATCATTGCTTCTGTCGTTGATTCTGTCTGTGTTTATCCTGAATTTAAGAATGACTGGGCGACTGTGCTTGCGGCATTTAAAAATCCAAGCCTAAAAATGCTTTCGTTTACGATTACAGAAAAAGGTTATGCGGTTACTTCTCCGGACGGAAAATTGCTCGGACAGTATGAGCATGATTTTGCCAATCCGCCTGAAAAAGCAGAAATGTTCTTGTCTAAACTTACAGGTCTTTTGCTGGAACGCTTTAATGCCGGAAAACTTCCTCTTGCTTTGGTTTCTATGGACAACTGTTCTCACAACGGAGAAAAACTTTCGGCTGCTGTTTTTAAAATTGCAGAGAACTGGCAGAAAAACGGTTTTGTTCCTTCTGAATTTGTCGATTACCTGAAAGATGAAACAAAAATTGCGTTCCCATGGACAATGATTGATAAAATTACGCCTCGTCCAAACAATGCTGTTGCCGAAATGCTTAAAAAAGACGGTTTTGAAGAAACTGAGCTGATTGTAACTTCAAAAAATACTTACTGCGCAACTTTTGTAAATGCCGAAGAAACTCAGTATCTTGTAATAGAAGACAAATTTCCTAATGGCCGTCTGCCTTTGGATAAGGCCGGAGTTTATTTTACAGACCGCGAAACTGTAAATAAAGTCGAAAAGATGAAAGTCTGCACCTGTCTGAATCCTCTGCACACCGCTCTTGCTCTTTCCGGCTGCCTTTTGGGATTCGGTTTGATTTGCGATGAAATGAAAGACAAGGACCTTAAAAAAATGGTCGAAATTTTGGGCTATAAAGAAGGATTGCCTGTTGTTGTTGATCCAAAAATTATAAAACCGAAGACCTTTATTGATGAAGTAATTGAAAAACGCTTGCCAAATCCGTTTATGCCAGATACTCCGCAGAGAATTGCAACTGATACTTCACAAAAACTTTCGATTCGCTTTGGAGAAACTGTAAAAGCATATCTTGCAAATCCAGAACTTGATGTAAAAACTCTGAAAATTTTGCCTATGGTTTTTGCGCTCTGGCTCCGCTATCTTCTGGGAATTGATGATAATGGAAAAGAATTTGAACTTTCTCCAGATCCGCTTCTTCCAGATGTAAAAAATGAACTTGCAGGAATTGTAATCGGCAAAAATGATGAATCTGAAGTTGAAGAAAAAATCAAAAAACTGTTAAAAAATGAAAAGATTTTTGGTTTTGACGTTGTTTCTTCTGAGTTGTACGGAAAAGTAAAATCTTACTTTATGGAAATGATAAGTGCAAACGGAAAAGTCCGCGAAGTGATTTCTCGCGCGGTTGAAAACTAAAACTCTTTTTGCAAAACAAAAGGCTATGCGGAAGGTTTTAAACTTATCGCATAGCCTTTTTTATTTGCAGTTAATTCAATTTTTAGTGAATTATTTTACAAATTCTTTCTTTAAGAAGTCCAAGTCGAGTTCTGGATAGAGAACAAATTTGCTCAAAAGTGCCTGAACGCGTTTTGAAGCGGCTTCTTTTACGCTTTCGTCCATCACAATCTTGAGTTTTGCAGGTTTTCCGTCTTTTGTTACGCCTGGTTTTGTTCCTTTAAGAACCATGTCGATGATGGCTGCAACTTCGTCCATTTCTGACTCTTTCATGCCAAGTGTTGTGAGGGCAGGAGTTCCGAGACGGAGACCAGAAGTGTACCATGCGCCGTTTTTGTCGTAAGGAAGAGCGTTTGCATTTGTTGTTACGCCGGCCTGGAAAAGTGCCGCTTCTGCCTGTTTTCCTGTAAGACCATAAGAAGTAATGTCTGCAAGCATGAGGTGGTTGTCAGTTCCGTTTGTCTGAAGGTGGATGCCGAGGTTCTGGAGTGCTTTTGCAAGTGCCTGCGCGTTTTTAACAACCTGATGTGCATAGTCCTGATAAGCTTTAGAATTTGCTTCTTTGAGGGCGATTGCTTTTGCCGCCATTACATGTGGAAGTGGTCCGCCCAATACCATTGGACAGCCTTTGTTTACGTAATCTTCAAATTCTTTTTTGCAGAGAATCATAGCGCCGCGTGGTCCGCGCAAAGTTTTGTGTGTTGTTGTTGTAACAATGTCTGCCCATTTTACAGGATCAAAATCGCCTGTGAATACTTTTCCTGCAACAAGACCTGCAAAGTGAGCCATATCTACCATCAAAACTGCTCCGCACTTGTCTGCAATTTCGCGGAAGCGCTTGAAGTTGATTGCGCGGGGATAAGCTGAATAACCTGTCAAAAGAATGAGAGGTTTTACTTCCATTGCCTGTTTTTCGATTGCATCGTAATCGAGGAGACCTGTTTCTTTGTCTACTCCGTATGGATGGCTTTCGAACATGCGGGCAGAAATGTTCATTTTGTAACCGTGGGTAAGGTGTCCGCCACAAGAGTAGTCAAGACCCATGAGGCGCTGATTTCCAAAGCGGTGACGGAGTTCGTCAAACTGTTCTGCAGTGAGGTCGTTTAAAGATTTTACGCCAAGTTCCTGCAAAGTTGGAGTTTCTACTTTTGCAGAAAGAATTGCCCAGTAAGCAACAAGGTTTGTATCTGCGCCAGAGTGTGGCTGAACGTAAGCGTAGTCCGCACCAAAAAGTTCTTCTGCTTCATGTGCCGCTGTGTTTTCTACGGCATCAACGTTTACACAACCGCCGTAATATCTGTGTTCCGGGTAGCCTTCGGCATATTTATCTGTAAGAAGATTGCCCATTGCTGCCTGTGTTGCGAGAGAACTGTAGTTTTCTGAAGCAATCAATTTTAAGTGGCTGCGCTGATTTTCGATTTCGTTTACAACGTCTGCAGCGATTGAAGGATTTACAGATGCAACCTGCTGAAGGTTTGCAACGTAAGCTGTCATTGCAACGTTTGGTTTTCCGTTACAAGAAGAAAGATAGTTTTCCAATGGTGTAGCCATTTTTCGCTCCCATAAAAAAAGGCATAACGCCTGCAACAGTCCTTAGTCACAGCCATCGTGCCCATTTTGCATAACAAAAAATTTTAAACTAATGATATTGAAATTCTGCTGTTTTATCAATTGAATTTTGTCTTATTTTCTTGATTTTTGCGCAAACTTATCCGCCTTGTGTAACTTTTGCAAGCGAAAAAATGTTTTTTATGTAATTTGATTGTTTTCAGTTTTTAAAAATGATATAGTGAGAACGTTATGACTAAAAGAATGAATTGTACAGTCGGCAGTTTTGCCACGATTTTTTTAATTTTGCCGTTGTTTTTTTCTTGCGGTTCTGTGCCTAAAGAAATTCCGGAAATGACTTCGCAGGAATTGATTCAAAATGGACAGACGAATTTTGAAAACGGGAATTATAAAGCAGCTCTTGCTTATTACAACACTGCGGTTGAGCGTTTTTCTGATTGGGCAAATGTCTATATTGAAGCCCGTTATGAAATCGGACATGTTTTTATGAAGCAGAAAAAATACAATCTTGCAGAGCCAATTTTTAACGAGCTTTTGGATATTTATAAAAATTCAACGCCGGGAACTTATCCTGCCGCTTATAAAAAACTTGCAGAAATTGAACTTGCAAAAATTCCGCACAAAAAGGCTGAATAGATTTTTTTACGAAAAACTTACGCCCGATCGTAGCCATGCGAAGCAGCAGGTTGATTGTTTTTTATAAATTCGTTTTATTAAAGAAAAGTTTTTGCCGTTTAAAAAGCGAATTAAAAATGACAAAAATTTAACACCTGCCGAGGGCACTGAGTGGCGAAGAGCGGGTTAGACCGTGCAATGCCGTCCAAATTCTTATAATCCTTATCTTCCGCGCGCGCTTTTGTCGTCTGGAACGATGATTGCGTCAATTACGATATTTTTTGCTTTTGCTGTGTCGGCTACGAGTTGTTTTGTGTATTTGCCGGTTCCGCGTGGAGTTGGATGAGGTTCTGCGTCTCCAATCAAAATGATTTTTCTGTAGGCGTCTTTTCGCCATTTGTAAAATGTCAGGCTTGCAAAGAGCGCTTCGTAAACTGCTTCTGGAATGTCGCCGCCTTCGTTTCCGTAAATTACAAAACTGTTGAGGTTTTTTGTAAAGACATTTATGTCTTTTGTGAATTCGTAGCGTTTTACCGGAAGACCCATGAGCCGGTAAGTGTCGTTGTAGTCGCGGTAAAGTAGCAATCCGATTCTAAAATCTCCGAATTGTTTTATCTGTTCTGTCAGGCGGGGAATCCATTCTTCACGGAGTTTTTGAACGTCATCTTTCATGCTGCCTGTTGTGTCGATTGCAAAAACAACGTCAACCTTGTTTTTTGGCGAAATTCTTTCAATGCTTGCAGTTATGTCGTCTACGATTGAATCCGGACCTTTTGAAAAGCACATTTGTCCGCCGTTAAAATTTGCAATGTCGTTAAAACTTGCCGCTGCAGCCGGGTTGTAGTCGTCTGTAAGCACAATCGGCTCTTTGACCGGAGGTGGCAGTTCTTCTGGTTCTGGCAGTGGCTGGGGAGCAGGCTCTTGTTTTTTTGCTGGAAGCTCAACTTTTTTTTCTGGAATTTTTCCGAGATCGAACATAAAAGGGTTGTCCAAAAATGTTCCTGTGTAGTCGCCGTATTTTTTTGAAAAACTGCGAATGTTGATGAATGTTCCACGGTTGATTTTTAATTTTCCGTGGCGCGACCATTCGTAACCGTATTCGATTTCTGACGGAATATAAATATGAAAGGCTTGTCCAAACTGCTCGTCTGCTTGAGGCGTTGAGTCGATGAGAGAATATTTTGCAAATTCTGATTTTAGAGGTTTTCCGTTTAAATAGCGGATTTCGTCTCCGTTTATTGAATTGTATTCGAGAGCGCGGTAGGCGTAATTGTCCTGTGTTCCTGACGGGTCTTTTGTCGTTTCTGTGAGCATTATCGACTCAATTCCGGGCTTTTTTCTTATATAAAGATGATACCCTTCTGCATTTTCAAAATTTTTATTGTTCTCGTAAACGAGGCGAATGTCGCTTTCGGTTATTAAGAGAGATGAAGGTTGCGCTGGCATTGTCTGCGCAAAAATTCCGAAAAATCCATAAATCATTATAAAAAAAGAAAATGCAAGTTTTTTCATATTTTTAATATCGGAATTTTCATTTGTTGAATTTAGAACAATCTGTGATATACTAAAAAAAATTGGAAAATAATAAAGATATGCAGTCAGACTTTATAGAAAATGATTTTACTTCAATCGATTTAAGCGAATTTTTGGATACTCAGGAAATGGCCGAAGAAACAGAAGAAAGTGGAATTGTCGTTCTGACACAAAATCAAAAGGTTCTCTGCGATGAGTTAAATTCGCGGATTGCGCTCTATTCTCCGCAGCACAAGGAAATTTTTGACAAGAGAATGGCGGACTTAAAGAGGCTTGCTGTTGCAATTGCGGAATTTCCTTCATTGCTTTCCAGGGTAACTTTGACTTCTGAAACCAGGACTCCGCAGGATATTATTGAACTTCTTATTGATATTGATTCGGATTATGGAAAAACTTTTATCCAGCTTCCGAGCAAGGCAACTTTGGGAAAAGGATTTTTGACGGCAAAACTGCATACTTTTTCTTCGCTTGCAAAACTTGCGCTAAAAGTAAACAACAGCATGGAGTTAAAGACAAAACTTGATTCGACTGAAAAGGCTGAACCGGAAAAAATTGCAATTTCAAGCAAATTGATTCAGGCATTTAAAGACGAAACTGTTTCGATGATGTTTTTGCTTCTTGCGGAAGATGTTTACTTGAACCTGATAAAAGACGATTCTTTGAATGTGGATTTTAGACGTCAACTTGCGACTTCTCTCCTTCTTTTGTGGGAACACAGGGCGGATCAGAATATTTCGGACATTGCCCCGGTTTTGACAAGCGTCTGGAAGGCAAGGCGGACTTTGGCACCGGCTTTTGGAACGATGATGGGAACGAGCGAATTGATAATGTTTTCGTTCCAGATGGATGAAGTTTGGAGCAAATTTATCCGCACTCAGCTTGAAATTCCGGAAGTAAGCCAGGCAATGGAAGAGTTTTTGTTTGGAATTTCTTACGAGCAGATTCAAAAATTAAAACGCCTGCTCCGGGAAAAAGGAATCGGTTCAATCGGACGAGATGAAGTTTCAAAATTCTTAGGCGAAAAAGTAAAGACCGATGTAAGTGGCGATTATAAAGATTTTTACAGTCAATATTCAATCCGGCGCGACAATGCGCAGGCTCGAAAAAGGCTGAACCTTGAAGGACCGCACAGAACTTTGGAAGACCATTTTATCCGCTTTGTAATGGAACAGAATCGGGAGAAACAGAATAATGACAGTTTTGCAAAAGCAGACTAATAATACAGAAAAACAGCAGGACGGAAAGAAAATTCCGTATCACTTTGGAGAAAAAATCCGTACAGTCAGGGAGCGGAGCGGACTTACCTTAAAGGCTGTTGCTCAAAAAGCAGGAGTTTCGGAAAGTCTTGTAAGCCAAATTGAAAGAAATAAGGTGAGTCCTGCGATTGATACCCTTTTGACTCTTGCAGATGTTCTCGACATAAACCTTGAGTTTTTGTTCGAGGAATATCATAAAACACGTCCAGTCGAAGTTACTCATAAAAATGAGCGGAGGCAGATTGTTGAAGGCGATATTCTTTACGAGGAAATTGCCGGAGCGTCAAAAAATGACGGTCAGCACGCGCTTGAGTCTTACGAAATTACAATTCCTGTTGACGCAAAAACTTATCGTGGCTCTTACGGACATTTAGGAAAAGAAATCGGATATATTCTGGAAGGAAAATGCCAGCTTCATTACGAAAATTTTGTTTATGAGCTTCAGGCAGGCGACAGCGTTTCGTTTTCTGCAAATTCGCCGCATACTCTTGTAAATATCGGCGATACTGCGGTTCGGGCAATCTGGACTGTAACGCCTCCTCAGAGATTTATCCATTCTAAATAAAAAAAACTGGCGGTTTGACAGAAAAATTGAAGCCGACGCCTTTTTTGTTTTCCAAAAATGAAACTTAAATCAACGGATTTTAAAAAGACATATTTTATTCTTTTTTGCGCAGTTTTTTGTTTTTTTACGGGCTGTAGTTCTCTTTCTTCGTTAAAAAACGAGGCTTTTTCTGAACTTGATGAATCTTCCTATATTCCTGAAAAAATAGAATGGAAGAAAATAAATGCGCTTTCGGAATATTTTTTGTTTGAAAATAAAAACGTTCCTCTCCGCTATCATCTTGTAAAAATTGACCTTAGTTCGCAGAGTTTAAAAATTTCTGCTTATCCACTTAAAAAAAATGAACTTGGAAAAGGAATTTCTGCCGCGAGTTTTGCCAAAAAGTCCGGAAGTTTTGTTTCGATAAATACATCGCCGTTTAAGGGGCGTTTTTTTTCTAAACGCAAAATTGTCGGAATTCACAAAATTCGAGAACAAATATTGTCTGAAGAAAACGGACGATATTCTGCTCTAGGCTTTAAAACTGAAAAAGACGGAAGCTTAAAGGCTTTTGTTGCAAATCAAAATGAATTGAACAGTATAGAAGATTTTAATTACGTTTTTGGCGGATTTTTTGAAATCTTAAAAGATGATGAAGAAATCGAATTTTCGTATTCAAGCAGAAACAGCCGTACGGCAGCAGGGATTTCTTCTGACGGAAAAACGCTTTTTTTGCTTGTTGTTGAAGGCGAGAGAAAAAATTTAAGCCGGGGGCTTTCTTACGGCGAATGTGCAAAAATCCTTAAATCTGCAGGTTCTGCGGACGCACTGGAGTTTGACGGCGGAAGTTCTTCAAGCCTTTTTATTGACGGAAAAAATGTGCTTTTGTACCGGAATTTTAGAAAATGCGCGGCATTTTTTGGTTTTTGCACCTCTGGAAAATAAAACAGTCTTTTAAGTTGACGGTGATTTTTTTATAAAGTATAGTTTTATATATGGGTGTTGCAACAACTCAGCAGTTACAGCGGTATTATGACCAATATCGGGATACAGAAATTACTTTTACGAAAGATATTATTCGCGCGCTTGGTCTTGACCCTCGGCAAATTTATATAAAATGTAATCGCGGACAATGGCCTTGTATCATAAATTCGACTTCTTTTTTGCAGGCTAAGATTATTGTCGGCGCAAAAGGCGGTGCTTTTCAGGCTCTTTCTGACCAGTCAACTTCCGGCATAAATTTGCGCTTTTGTTTTCTCGAATCAGAAAATGATTTAATGAGTTTTTTTGTTGCAGGACATGTTACAAATATTGTTCCGTATATGAATTCGTCGGAACTCGCCGTAATTACGATTGCTTTTAACCAGCGTCCGCCAGACGATTTAATTGAGGCGGTTGGCCGTCTTCTTGAAGCAAATACAAATGCGGTACGTCGTCGCGAAGAAAGAATTTTAATCAACGAAAATTCTAAACGCAAACTCGGGCTTGTTCGTGAAGAGGCGATTGTTTTGATTCAAAACGTTCCTCGCCACTGTATTGTACGCAATTTGTCTTTTTCCGGGGCAAAGATTATACTTTTGGGACTTTCTCAATTTTTGACGAATAAACCTGCCCAGCTCAGACTTGAATTTGAAGATCCGAACGAAGTTATAACCCTTAACGGTGTGATTGTTTCTTCGGAAGTGATTGAAGGAAGAAAAGATATTGTTGCCTGCAGCATAACATTTGCAGATAAAATTGTTCCGCTTTCTTATAAATTGCATATAAATAACTTTTTGACGGCTGTAAGAAAAACCCAGCTTTCTGCAAGCGACCAGATTGCCCAGCAAAGGGCGATGCAGGCAAAGATGGCGGCTCAAAAACAAAATGCTCCTGCCAGTTCCCAGCCGGGGCAGACGGCTCAAAATGCTCCTGCGCAGACTGAAAAAACGCAGGCAAGTCAGCCGGAAACACCTGAAACAAATGGCAACGCTTAAAAAAGTTGCTTATGTGGCAGGGATTGTAGGGGCGGCGAAAGCCGTTGCGTTTAAGCGAAGCGTAGCAATGGAGCGGTAGCGGAACCCCGGAAAGCCCGTTTTTTTTACGAAGTAAAAAAAGCCACCCGAATTTAAAAATTAAGTTTTTATAAGGAAATATTTTTATGAAACCGACAGATCCACTTGAATCAGTTTATTTTATTGAATTACCGGAAGATTTTCATTTTACTCAAAAGGCAATGCCGATTGATCCGACAATTCCGCTTCCTGTGCAAAAAAAGGAAAAGGATGATCCTGGAACTTTTAATATGAAAGAATTGACGGAAGAGCAGATTCTTGCAGGTTTGCTTACTGTCATGGCTTACGACAGCGACAATAAAAATATTTTGTATTACCGTTCGATTCTTGGAAAGGCGCGCCCGAATTTGAAAAAAGAACTGACTGAAGCGGCGATTTTAAAGACAAAAAATCAGGATTACGATCTGGCGGAAGAAATTTACGCTTCTCTTCGCGGCTTTGATCCGGAAGATATTGCGACAATTTTGAATACAGCCCTCTTTTTTGATCAGCGCGCGGATTCGTACAGAACTTCCGGTCTTTATGACGATGCCGACGCTTACGATGCTGACGCGCTTTTTTATTACAGACAGGCGATGGATGCAGAGCCGGCTGTTCCGGATGCTTTTTTTAATGCTGGTTTTTATTATCTTAAAAAGCATAATTTTAAAGAAGCAAAAAGTTGTTTTGAAACTTATCTGGCGCTGACCTGCGAAATGACAGACGACGAAATGGGCGAGAATGGACTTTATAAAAAAAATCGCGCCCAGGAACTGTTAAATGAAATCAGCAACCGCAATATGGAAGATGATCATTTTAAGGCTGCTTACGATTTTATAAATAAGGGCGAAGTTGAAAAAGGGCTTGATGAAATTCGTGTCTTTTTGGAAAAAAATCCTGCGGTTTGGAATGCGTGGTTTATGCTTGGCTGGGGATTAAGACAGCAGAAAAGATACGAAGATGCTAAAAAAGCCTTTGAAAAAACTCTTACCCTCGAAGGCGGAAAAAGGGCCGACACCTACAATGAGCTTGCAATCTGCTTTATGGAAGAGCAGAATCTGCCAAAAGCAAAAGAAGCTTTGCAGACAGCGCTTTCTATTGAACCTGAAAATACAAAAATTATTTCTAATTTGGGATATTTGGCGCTAAAAGAAGGAAATCCTTCTGACGCTGCGGCGTATTTTCAGACTGTTCTTGAATATGATCCAAATGACAAGCTTGCTGCTGCAGAACTGCTAAAAATGGACGTATAAAAATGAAAAAAACAATTCTATTTTTGTTTGCAAATATTTTTATTTTTTCATTTTTTTCTTGTGCGCAGAAACTACCTGTTCAAAAATTGACGGTGACAACGCAGAAAAGAGGGCAGGTTTGTGTTCTTGCGGAAGTTGCAAAAACTCAGGCGCAGCGCAACCGCGGTTTTATGGAGCGCAAAAATATTCCGGCAGGAACAGGAATGATTTTTGTTTTTGAGCGCGACCAGATTTTGAGTTTTTGGATGAAGAATACGCCGCATCCGCTTTCGATTGCATACATCGACAGCACAGGCACAATCCGCGACATTTTCGACATGACGCCATTTTCGCTTTCTTCTGTGACAAGTACGGTAAGCGTAAGATATGCCCTCGAAGTTCCAAAGGGCTGGTTTGAGGAAAATGGAATAAAGACGGGCGATAAAGTTTCTCTGCCAGAATAGAATTAAAGGCTTTCTAAAAATTCATCTTTCGATTTTTCTTCGATTGTCTTTTGAACGTTGCCTTCATCGAGCATTTTTTGGAATTTTGCATTATCGATGTATTTTAAGGTAAGCGGACGTTCAAGGCTCATGATTATAGAATCATCTTGCCAGGCTGAGCGTTTCGGGCTTATCGAAGATGGATTTCCGTATTTTTTAGAAAGGCTTGTAAAAATTGAAGCGTGGTCGATTTTTTTTTCGTTTAAGTTGAGCGTAATCGAAAAAAGTTTATCATCAACAAACTGAAACCAGCAGCGCGTAAAAAAAGAATAGGCGTTTTTGGAAGCGTCAGTTTCGATTAAAACCTGTTTTGTTTTTGGAGAAAGGCTTACATCTCTGTCGCCTCGATAGCCAAAATCGGTGTTCTTTTTTAATTCTGATTTTACTTCGTCCACGCTCATTCCGAGTTCAATTGAACCGTAACCTTTCGGAAGAGCGGAGCAAAGCGCAGCGCAGCTAAAAAAAGCAAATGCGCAGAATGCAAAAAGTCTTATTTTTTTCATAAAAACTAACGTTCCTTGTGCTGTTTTCGGATAAAGGCACTTTGTTTTATAAGTTCAAGACAGTCTGGAACAAAGATTTTGTTTTCCGGCGAAAGTTTTATAACCGGCGAAAGTGAAAATTTCGGAACAAAGATGTTTTTTTCGTCCTGGCTAAGTCCGCACATAGCGGCAATATCCAAAGGAGTTAAATCTGTCTGATACGAAGTTTTGTTTTTTGGATCGATTGCAACCCGCGCTTTTTCAATCTGGAGAGCGAGCATATCGGTCATCTTGCTGATTGGGTCGCGAATCTGGCTGTTCAAAAGCTGCCTTTGCGTCTGAAAAAGCCTTTCTGCCAAGGTTGTTGTAAGTCTTGCAATAAGCTGCGGCTGGGTTTGAACCATCTGGTCAAAGTTCGAGCGGTTTACGGTCATAAGTGTGCAATCTTCTTCGGCAATTGCGCAGGCGGAGCGAGGTTTGTTTTCGAGAAGGGCCATTTCGCCAAACATGTCGCCTTTTTTCAGGATTGCAAGCGTAACTTCCGAACCGTCGACAACCTTTGAGATTTTTACGCGTCCCGACTGAATTATGAACATGTCGGCTCCGCTTTGCTGTTCAGACATGATCATCGTGTCTTTCGGGTATTTTCTGAGCAAATCCTGATTCGATTCAAAATAAACAGCCCTGCTTTTAGCTCTTAATGCGTTGAATCTGGTTTTTGCGAGAAGAACATTTATTCCAGCCGGATTGGCCTTTACATACTGATAATAAGCAAAAACGGCGATGCTCGGTTTATTCATCTTGTCGTAATAAGAAGCGACCCTGTAAATCTGTTCAGGACTTTGAGAAGCTGAATTATTTAAGGTTGCAAGAACGAGTGTGTCGTTCAAAAGCCGCATTCTGTTTGCAAAAGTGCGGATAATTTTCATGGCTACAGGAGTGTTTTTTTCGATAAGTTCAGGATATTGTTCGCGGCGGACAGAAATGCAGACAACGTCAGTAAGCGCAAGCACCGTGTCCATCTGCGAATGGTTCGACATGCAGGAAATTACGCCGATAAAGTCTCCAGGACCGAGCATTTCCTCTTTTTGACCGGGAATCGAATCCCCTCTATGAACGCGCACATTTCCGCATTGAATAATATAAAAAATATTATTCTGAGGACGTCCTTCGACTGTGATATACGAACCCTGCTTAAAATTTACGAACTGTAACTGAATCACGATTTTCCCCGCTTCTTAATCAAAAATTATAATGGATAATACGGAATTTGTAAGCCTTGAAAAATCAAAAATCAGGCAAAAATTATTTCCGGTTCAAGAAAAACTCCCTGTTTTTTAAGGACAGCTTCCTGTACAATTTCCACGAGTTCCAGAATATCAGCCGAACGCGCTTTTTGCTCCGGATTTATAATAAAATTCGCGTGCCAGGGCGCAATTTGAGCACCACCGACCGAAAATCCCTTAAAACCGCATTCATCAATCAGTTTTCCAGCGACAATTTTGCGTTCCGGGTCGTTTTTAAAGGCCGAGCCACAGCTTGGAGCGCGAAAATGCCCGAGTTCAGAGCGTTTTTGTTTTACCTGCAAGGAAAGTTCGTCGTCAAAACCCGAAGTTACTGAAAATTCCGCCGAAAGAATTATTTTTTTAGAAGAAGGGGAAAGCCTTCCCCCCGCTCCAACCGCTTCCGCGTTTTCCGCTTCCCCTTCGAGCGGGGGAAAATCCCCCGCAACGCCCCCTTTTTGCATTTTTTTGCAGGGCTGGAAAGGCGATTTTTTATAATCCCAGTCGTTTTTTTCAGTTTTATAAGTCAAAATCTTGTTTTTTTGAGTGTCAAAATATCTTACGCTTAAAAGCCTGTCAGAGGCTGCAAGACCAAAGCAGCAGGCGTTCATAAAAACAGCTCCGCCTGTAGTTCCGCTCAGCGCAGTAAAAGCTTCTAATCCGCCAAGGTTGTTTTTTTTGCAAAAATTAAGGACAGAACCCCAGCCTGTTCCTGCAGAACAAACAATTCTGTCGTTTTCTAAAAGTTGTACAGATTCGTCTTTTCCGAGTTTTCTTGTGCAAATAACAAGATTAAGTCCTTCATCCGGAAAAACAACATTGCTTCCACCGCCAGCCAAAAAATATTTTAAACCGCAACTGGCGGCAGCATCTAAAGCTAAAATGAGGCTTTTTTCGTCAAAAGGTTCCAAAAAAAGTTCCGCTCTGCCGCCGACGTGCATAGAACTGTGGCCTGCAAGAAGCTCGCCGGTTTTTATTTCGCCAAAAAAATTATTTTTTAAAAGAATATCCTTAAAAGCAAGATTTTTCATAAAAAAATTATAGCAGAAAAAAGCCGTGCAAACTATGAGCGTTTTGATATTTATTGTTTTTTCGCAATAATTGAATAGAAATCTCAATTGTTTTAGTATATATGTGAAAATTTGAGTTTTCGGTCTGTTGCAAAACCACAACACCAAATACATAAATTAAGTTTTCTGGAGAAAAATATGGCACTTAGACTTTTTAACACAATGGGTCGCAAAATGGAAGAATTTGTTCCTGTTGATCCGAATAAAAAATATGTCGGTTTTTATGGCTGCGGACCGACAGTTTACAACTACGCCCACATTGGAAACCTTCGCGCTTACGTTTTTCTGGATATTCTGGACAAAACTTTGACTTATTTGGGTTACGACATTAAGCATGTCATGAATATTACGGACGTTGGTCATTTGACAGGAGATGCTGACGACGGCGAAGATAAAATGGTAAAAACTGCTGAAGAGCGCCATCAGAGCGTTCTCGACGTTGCAAAATTTTACACGGACGCTTTTATGTCCGACATTGACGCGCTCAATATTCGCCATCCTGATGTTATCTGCAAGGCGACCGAGCATATTTCGGATATGATTGAGCTTATAAAAAAAATCGAAGCTAACGGCCACACTTATACTGCCGGCGGAAACCTTTATTTTGACATTTCGACTTTTCCTGGTTACGGAGATCTCGCAAATTTAAATCTTGACGAATTAAAGGCAGGCGCCGGAAGACGCAAGCTTTCGATTATCGACGAAAATAAACGAAATCCGGGCGACTTTGTTTTATGGTTTACAAAATCAAAATTTGAAAATCAGGCGATGACTTGGGACAGTCCGTGGGGACGCGGTTATCCTGGCTGGCATATTGAGTGTTCGGCTATGAGTATGAAATATCTTGGAAAGCACATCGACATTCACACTGGCGGAGTTGACCACATTCCTGTCCACCACACAAACGAAATTGCGCAGTCAGAAGGAAGTTTTTCGGCTGAAGAAAGGGCTGAAGGTCCGTGGGTAAAATACTGGCTTCATAATGAATTTCTGGTAATCGAAGGCGGAAACAAAATGTCGAAGTCTTCTGGAAATTTCTTACGGTTGCAGACTCTTCTGGACAAAGGTTATGACGCCCTCGACTACAGATTTTTTCTTTTGGGCGGACACTACCGCAAGCAGATTTATTTTTCTTGGGACGCGATGGACGGTGCAAAAAATGGACGCGCGGCTTTGAATGAACGCGTTGCCAAACTTATTCTAAAAGCAAAAGATGAAGGACTGGAACTTACAAAAGAAAATTTTGCCGAAAAACTCGCCTCTATCGCCGAAAAATTGCACAAGGACGGCGAAAGCGAAAATCTTAAAAAATTCCGCGAAGGCCTCGAAAACGACCTTTTGACTCCAGTTGCAATGGCAGCAATGCAGAAAGAAACAAACGGAAAAGGCCGGGCTGCAGTTGACTGTCTTGCCGATATTTTTACGATGGACAAAGTTCTTTCGCTCAAAGTGATTGAAAACGCAATCGAAGTTGCAAAAAAACTCGAAAAAGAATCATCTGCGCATTTGGACGACCACGCAGGCGACAGCGAAGCTGCAGAGATTACTGCTCTTGTTGAAGAACGCACTGCGGCAAAAAAAGCAAAGGATTTTGCAAAAGCCGACCAGATCCGCAACGACCTTGCAGCCCGCGGAATTACAATTATAGACACGCCGCAGGGACCAACCTGGAAACGAAATTAAAATAAACTGAAAATAAGATTTTTCTTATTTTTCCTGTAACTTTTTGAGGCAAAGATGATTTCTAATAATGTGGAAGCCAGTGAAAAACCGTTGAATGCTGCAAACTCCGCGGATTTTCGCCGCATTTACAATGAAACTATGATTCTTCTCTTTAAAGTTTCGTGGCGTATTGTAAATGATGAAGATGCAGCGGAAGACATTGTTCACGATTCTTACATAAAGGCCAGCGAGAAAAAAATGTCGTTTCCTACAATGAACGACGCAAAATTCTGGCTTATAAGGGTAGTAAAAAATGCTTCGCTGAATTATGCGCTCCGTAAAAAAAGAGAAAGAACTGCTTATAAAAAGGCTCTTTACGAAGACAGACGTCAACAGACTTCCGGCGAAACAGATTTGTTAAGGCAGGAAACTCAAAAAATCGCGCTTGCCGCCTTGAAAAAACTGCCTAAAACATTAAAAGAGGTAATCATTCTTCGTGAATACGGAGATTTGAATTATAAAGAAATCGGAAAAGTTTTGGGAATTACGGAAGGAAATGTAAAAATTCGCATGTTCCGTGCCCGAGAACAACTGGAAAAACTCATTGGAGGCGATGATGTCTACTTGTCCTGAAAAAGATCTTCATTCAATTTATCTCGATGGCGAACTCCCGGAAGAATTTTTAAAGGAATACGAAACCCATGTTGCAGGTTGCGAAAAATGTCAGGCCGAGCTCGAAAAACTTAAAAAGGTTTCTGTTCCTTTTAGGGAAGATGCTCTTTCTGTAAAACTTGACCAGACCTATCTTGATCAGAGTTTTGCCCGCCTCCAGACAAAGATGCGCTTTAAGGAAACAGCTGAGCGCTGCGAAAAGTCATACATTATTCGGCCGTACATAAAATGGGTGAGCGGTTTTGCGGCTGCTGCCGCGGTTTTTGCGGTTATTGTAACTCCGCTCAGTTTAAAATCAAATTCAAAAGAACAGAAAGAACTTACTGCCATTGCCCGAACCCAGATAAAGCCGATACAAGAAAGCAGGGTTGTAGTTGATGGAAATTTAGACAGCTTAAAAATTTCTACGGCTCTCAGTTCTGCCAAACAGATTGAAGAAAAAACTGAATCAAAAGAAGAAAATGCCGATTTGCAGGTTCTAAATCCAAACCAGAAGGTTGTTTCGGCTACAAGCCTTGCTTCAAATTTGAATGACAGTTTTAACGATATTGATGTTTTTCGCCCGGACTTTAACAATTCGTCCGTCTCTGTTAGAATAGAAGTTCCACGTATGCAAACTATTCCAATGAGGAAGGCAGAAAAAATTGAAAATCGCTGAAAAATTTTCAGTTCTTTTTAGAAAATATCCTTTATTCAGAACTTGTTCGATAATTTTTGCAATTCTTTTTGTCCTTGGTTTTGTTTCTATCATAACATATCAGGCCAGAAAAATTCCGCAGATTGATTCTATTGTTCCGTCCGTAGGTTCTCCTGGTGACGTTATGGTAATTGCGGGGCGAAATTTTGGCAGCCTAAAAAATTCTTCTGACTTTGTAGAAGTCGGCGGTTCAAGAATTACGGCCTCTGGCTATCTTGAATGGACAGACGAACACATAAAACTCATTTTGCCGTCAAATGTTCAGGACGGGCTTGTAATTGTTTCAACAAAAGCCGGACAGTCAAAACCTGGATTTTTTGCAAATGAGGCAGGAATTCCTGTCGAAGTTCCGCCAGATACAAAAACAACAATGCCTGTAATTTCTTCAGTTTCTCCAGAATCAGCTTTTGTAGGGCAGCTGCTTGTTTTGAGCGGAACAAATTTTGGAACAGTCCGCAGCAATTCAAAAATCTTCTTTACGGCAAATTTGCCTGAAAATTCGACTTCTTCCGACGACATTGCCTTTATCGAAGCGGCCGGCGAAGATTACGACTACGAATATTGGAGCAACAGCGAAATTCACGTAAGAGTTCCAAACGGCGCTGCCAGCGGACACATTTACGTTCAGACAGAAAAAGGAACGAGCAATTATGCAGGGGTAAATTTAAAATCTACGCTCGGAACAAAAAAATATTCTGACAAAAAAACATATTTAATTCACCTAAACACAGATATAGACGACATAAATTCAAAATCAAATACGACACTTTCTCTGCACGTTCCGCGGCCTGTAAAAAACTCACGGCAGCCTTTTGTTCAGATGACGGAATGTGCTCCTGAGCCGGTTTTTGAAAATTATCAGGACACGGTAATTCATCAAACTGAACTTTCAAAAACGTCTTCAAAAAAACTTACTTTTACTCATAATTTTGTTGTTGAAGATTACGCGGTTCAAACCAAGGTTAACGTAAAAAATGTAAAACCTTTTGCCGCAAAATCGCGGGTTCTTTACACGGCATTTACAAAACCGGATGAAGTTATTGCTTCGGAAGATGAAGATTTTGTCGGCCTTGCAAAAAAAATCGTCAAAAAAGAAACAAATCCGTATCTTCAGGCAAAGATGATTTACGAATATATGCTTGAAAACTTTGCGGTTACAAAAAAACTCAGAAAACCAGGCTCGGAAGTAAAAGACTTGCTCGAAGACAAAAAAGGCGATTCTTACGACTTTGCAATTGTCTACACGACACTTTTGCGCGCCTTAAAAATTCCATGCCTTCCTGTTGCCGGAATTCTTGTCGATTCTGATATGCGGGCTTTTTCGCACTGGTGGAGCGAGTTTTACATAGAAAATTTTGGCTGGATTCCGGTCGACATTGCCCTTGGCTCTGGACTTGAATATAAATCGTTTAAAAATGTTGAAGATCCTAAGACTTTTTATTTTGGCAATATCGACAGCCAGCACATTATTTTTTCGCGCGGATACAACGAAGTTAAGCCGACACTTTCTGGCGGACACATTGTAAGCCGCGACAGAACTTTCGCAGTTCAGTCAATTTGGGAAGAATCTTCTGCAGGAACCGTAAACTACAGTTCTCTGTGGAATGAACCGGTAATTGCCGGAGTATATTAAGTGCATCTCTAAGAATTTCGGTTTTTAGAGGTTTCATAAAAAATTTGTGGAGGACAAAATGTCTGTAAAAGTTTTGTCGGTTGGAGGCTCGATTGTAGCTCCAGAAGGACCTGATGTTGAATTCGTAAAAAAATTTGTTTCGCTCATCAAACAGTATCTTGCGGAACACAAGGAAGATAAACTGATTTTTGTAGTCGGCGGTGGCGGTCCGGCACGAATTTATCAAAATGCATTCCGCGCAGTAACAGAAACTTCTCCGGACAGCTCAACAGAAGCGGCTGACTGGATTGGAATTATGGCAACAAGGCTCAACGCGCAGTTTGTAAAGGCAAGTTTTGGCGACTTATGCCGCGAAGCGGTTGTGACCGATCCTACAGTTGCAGAAGAATTCACAGGTTCAGTTTTGCTTGCGGCAGGCTGGAAACCAGGTTTTTCGACCGACAACGACGCAGTACTTCTTGCAGAAAAATTCGGCGCAAAGACAGTCGTAAATTTGAGCAATATCGAAAAAGTTTATACAGACGATCCTCGCAAAAACCCGGACGCAACTCCAATTGACGAAATTTCCTGGGCAGATTTTAGAAAAATTGTCGGCGACGAGTGGACTCCTGGCAAAAATTGTCCTTTTGACCCGATTGCTTCAAAAAAAGCGCAGTCGCTTGGTCTTACAGTAATTTGTGCCGGCGGAAAAAATCTTGAGAACATAAAGGCGATTCTCGAAGACAAAAATTATGTTGGAACAACAATCCGCGGATAAAAATTAAAAAATAAAATAAGGGCGACATTTTGCATAAAAATGCCGCCTTTTTTGTCTGCGTCCTTCAATTCTTTATAACCGGCCGCTTTGGGTTCGCTGACCGCTCATTGCCGGCGCAGCCGTCAACTAAAGCCCGTCGTGTCCGGCGCAAGATGCATTTTTTCGCATTAAAATTGTTCAAGTCTTGCTAAAAGAGCGTCCAGTTTTGTTCCGTAGTTTTTGTCAGTTGCCCAGGTTCCTGCAAGGTCAAATACCGAATATGCAAGTTTTGTCTTGTGTACCCAGTTGTATCGCGGATCTACAAGCGCTTTTTTTAGCTTTACGTCTTCTGTCGTTGCATAGGCCTGCAAATGCTGGATATGTGCGCGCACTCCTGTTTGCTGGTCTGGAAATTTTTCTCCTGGTTTGGAAGAGTCAATTGCCCCTAAACCGCAGTAATTGTGCCATTCACTTTTTACAAGATTCCCGAATCTTAAAAATCCTGTTTCAAGGCACATCTGCACAAAGGCAACGTCGCTGTTAATTCCTTCAGCTTTTGCTTCCTGGATATAATCTTTTGCAAGGCTTTTTACTTTTTGCAGAGGAATATTTGGATTTTCCGAAAGAAAAAATTCAGCAAGTTGATTTTCATTTTTAATTCCGTCTGCGAGCAATTTTCTCGAGCAGGATTTTTCTTCTTTTATGCCCGGAGAAATACAGGAAAAAAATACGACTGAAAAGAAAAGAGTGGCGATTCCCCAGAAAAGAAATTTAGAAATTTTACGTTTAAACATATTCAAGTATCGGAAAAAACTAAAAAATCCTGAAATTTTCAAAAAAATGTGTAAAAGTTGATTTTTAGAGCCATATATATAGTAAAAGCAAAAATTGGAGGAAAAAATGAATTTTAAGCACTTTTTCAGGATGGTTTTGACAGTTTTATTTCTTAGTTCGTTGACAGTTTTTGTCGCCTGTTTTCCGCTGTCGTGCCGTGTTACAGAAGAAGGAATCGAGATTATTTCGGCAGAAATGCCAGTTCCCAAAATCCTTTCTTTTTTTGTAGAAGACAATTCGAACCTTGTCATGCTTTGTTCACAAAAGGTTTTTGTTCAAAAAGTCCAGATAAAATCGGATGACGGAGAATATATCGAAGAAACTGTTGATGCTCAGTATTTTGATGACGGAAAAAGAATAAATTTTTCTCTTAAGGAGCCGACTTTGGTCGGAGTGAATTATGTTTTTAGCGGTTCTATAAAGGACGGCTCAGGAAACGAACTTACATTCAGCCTGCCGTTTACAGGATTCAACGAAAAACCGGCAAGGCTTGTTCTGTCAGAAATCCGTTCAAAACACAGTACGAGCAAAGGAGTCTTAAAAAAATGCGAATTTGTCGAAGTTTATGTTCTAAAAGAGGGAAGTACGGCCGGACTTGAAATTGTCACAGGAAGCGACGGCGAAAGTAAAAAATATGTTTTTCCTGACATAAACGTAAAAAAAGGCGAATATATTGTAGTTCATTTTAGAACGGTAGACGAGGGCGAGTGCATTGACGAACTGGGAAAAAATCTTTCTTTGAGCACAGGAACCGACAGTTCAAATTCGCGCGATTTATGGGTTGAAGGAAAAGAAAGCCGAATAAGCGACAGCGACGTAATTGTGATTCGTGACAGTTGCCGTAATATGCTGCAAGATGCGGTTTTATTCAGTGCTGCAGGAAAACAGTCGTGGTATTATGCCGGACAAAAGTCTTTGGCGCTCGAAGCCTACGAAAGCGGGATTTGGAAAGATGGATATGAACCAAAAAATGCCACAGTAGCCGATGGAATCAGCCTTACAAGGACAATGTGCAGAATGAATATTGAAAAACTGACAGAAGAGTATTCGTCTGAAAATGACATTGACGATCAGAGCGTAATAGAAACCGGAACTGAAGACTGGTCTTTAGTGGAAGGCGCGACTCCCGGAGCAAAAAACAGTGAAAAAAGATATGAAAAAACTATTTTTTAAGTAAAATAAAATTCTTTACAAAAATTCTCTTCCCGTGACAAAAAATTAAAAATTGTGCTACTATTGCGGTATGTCAGAATTATTAGCTCCAGCAGGAAATATTGAAGCTCTCGACGCCGCAATTGGCGAAGGAGCAGATGCTGTTTATCTTGGGCTTAAAAGTTTTAATGCCCGTCTTCGTTCTTCAAATTTTGCGTGGAATCAGTTTGAAGCAACTGTAAATTCTCTTCATCGTCAAGGCAAAAAGATCTACGTGACTGTAAATACTGTCAGTCAGGAAGAAGAAACAGAAAGACTTTACCGCTTTTTAAGTTATCTCAATAAAATTGGTCCAGACGGTCTTATCGTTCAGGATTATGGTGTTTTAAGAATGTGCCAGGAGTTCTTTCCGAATCTTGAGCTTCATGGTTCAACTCAAATCAACGTTGAAAGCGCAGACGGTGTAAATTTACTGCAAAAAGCCGGCCTTTCTCGCGTTGTTGTTGCTCGCGAGCTCGGTCTCGAAGAAGTCCGCCAAATTAAGCAGAATACAACTTGCGAAATCGAAATGTTTGTCCACGGCGCTTTGTGCGTAAGCGAAAGCGGACTCTGTCTTTTTTCAAGTTTCCTCGGCGGAAAATCAGCAAACCGCGGAATGTGTACTCAGGCCTGCCGCCGTTTTTACACTGCCGAGACCGCTTCCGGTCAAAAACAGGGATATTATTTTTCTCCGGGCGACCTTCAGTTAATCGAAAAAATTCCAGATCTTATGGATATAGGCGTTGAGTCTTTCAAAATCGAAGGACGAATGAAAAGTGCCGAATACGTTGGCGCCGTAACCGCCGCATATCGCTATCTTATGGATCATTATCAGGAAGACAGAAAAGGTGCTGTTGCTGCTGCAAAACGAATGTTGAGCACAGACTTTGCCCGTTCAAAAACAACTTACTGGTATAATTTTAAGACAAACGAAGAAGGTGTTGAAAAAGCTGGCAGCGCAATCTTAAATCCAAACCAGGCTGGAGGAACAGGAATTTATCTTGGCCGTATTTCAAAAATTCGTGCTGCAAGTGACGAAGCAAAAGAAAAAGCACGTCTTGCCGCAGGTCCAAATGCCGATTTTGAAGATTATCAGATTGTTATGGCGCAGCTTGCTGGTGGAAATTACGATCCGGATCCGGGCGATTCGATCCGCCTTCACAAAAAGGACGATTCTGGGCGTGTAAGCCACAAGGTGCGCTCTGTTGAATTTGACGACGACGGTTCACGTTGGATTGATATTCCGAGAGGATTTAGCCGGGAAGACGAAGTTTATCTTTTGCAGACAAAATCTATGTCAAAGCATTATCCTCGAGTTCTTCCTCAGGACATAAGCCGTTTCCGCAGTCAGCCGGGAGATGAAATCCTTCCTGTTTTGGATTTGACACCTGTCGCAAAGAACGAACTTTCTTACTTTCCAGAAGGCACTTACGTTCAAGTCAGCACGATTTCCGATATGTTCCAGATTCAGAGCATGTCTCCAATCCGCGTAATCCTTGAACTCAATTTTGAGACTCAGTCAGACCTTTTGGCTCACAAGACTGTACTTCCATTCTCAAAAAAGCAGATTATAATTTCGCTCAACCCGTATGTTCCTCAGGCATCTGCTCAGGAACTTTCGGAAACACTTGAACACCTTATTGCGGATGGATTTAAAACTTTCATAGTAAATAACCTTGCCGAAATTCAAATGCTCAAAGGAAAAGGCGTAAATCTTATTGCAGGTCCTTACCTTTATACGTTTAACCGCTGGGCTGTAAGCTGGCTCGAAAATCAAAATATCGGCGCTTTTATAACGCCAATCGAAAATAACCGCGAGAACATTCTCAACACTTTTGAACGTAATGTCCGCGACCGCCTTATGGTTACGGTTTATGCTTATCCAGCTCTTTTCCGCATACGCTTTAAGCTTCCTGAAAGTTACGACTTTATGTATTTCTGGGACAAAAAAGAAATGCCGTTCAAGGTTCTTTCAAATCAGGACGGAACTGTCGTAATGCCAGAAAATCCGTTCAGCATTACCGACAAGACAGCCCAGCTTCAAAAAGACGGATTCCGCCGTATTTTGATTGACTTTAGCCGCACAAAAGTAACACGCGCCGAATGCAAAATGGTCGTAAACAGCATTATAAAATCTCAGCCGATTCCAGAAACCGGAAGATTCAACTGGAAAGACGGTTTTTATAATCCTGAAAAAATGGAAGCCTACAAGGCCTCTGCCGAAAGACAGGCCGCCGAAAAAGCAGAAATGGCTTCGTCAGGACGCTATAACGGCTATGGCAGAGGTGGCAGAAAAAACGGAAATTTTAATTCTTCGTCGGGTTATGGAAAAAATGGCGGCGACAAAAGAAAAAAATCAAATTCTTTTTCTAAATATTCTGCTCCTCGCGGACGCGGAAAAAGATAATTTATCTAAAAAACAACTTATCTAAAAAAATGAACGGAACTGTCCTAAAAGTTTTTATCGCTTTTTTGAACAGTTCCGTTCCGTATAAATTTTCAACCTTTATTAAAAAATCGGTCAAAAATCCATACCTTACACTTTACGGCACGGCATTTTTGTTAAAAAACACTTTCTTCTTGAGCAAGTCCTTGCGCTGCAATTGCTAGATTTCGTTTTTCATCGTCGGCATTTTCGTCTGACTTTACATTGCTTTTTTTCATCGGCTTAAAATCAACGTGTTCCGCCACAATAAAAACTTTCGAGTGGTTTTTGCCATTTTCATCTTTCCACCGGTCTTGCTTCAGGCGCCCGACAATCCGCACCCCGCGCCCCTGCAAAGCGTATTTTGCCATAAGCGCGCTGAATTTTTCGCCCCAGGTTTCTACTTCGTAAAAACCAACTTCATCGACATCTCTGCCAGAACTGTCTTTGTAAAAATGATTCACGGCAATCGGAACGGTCGTTACTTTTGTTCCTCTCGGCGTTTCTTTGTGAGTTGGCGCACGGACAATGTTGCCTTCAATAATAATCTGATTCATTGCATTCATAAGAATCTCCTGTAAAAAAGTGTTTCCGGCCGGCTTGGGCAAAACCCAAAACTGTGTACACTTATATATTTGCAATGAATGTCAACATTTACACATTTTTTTTGAGAAAAATTATAATTTTTTAGTTTTTTTGTTGGGCGGCTTTTTACTCCGCGTTGCTTCGTAAAAATCGGGCTGTCCGTGGCTGCCGGTGCTTTGCACACGCTTTGCGTCCACTCCCATCCCTGCCGCAAATTCCGGCTTTAAAATTTCAATAAACTTAAAAACTACGCCGGAAGATTTTTTACGAGTTTGACAATATAAAGCTGAATATACATAAGCATTGCATCTGTTTCGCCAATTTTCTGCAAAGCCGGCGTTTTTACCAGTGTGTCTGCAAGATTTTCAATTCGCTCTCTGTTAAATCCTTCGGATTTTATATGCCGCAAAACTTTTCGCAGGTAATCTCTAATTAGAGAATTTACGTCTTCGGTCAGGTTGTTGTGGGTTGTTTTTCCAATAAGTTTGTTCCACGTACGCTCATAAGAATGAAGCTCTCTGTCCAGTGTTGAGCTTGACGGAACAAGTTCTTCTTCCAGTTTTCGTGCGGATTCTCTGAGCGCGACTTTTCTCGAAACCATTGATTTTTTGGAAAGAGCCATTTCCATTTTGTCGTGCTTGCTTTTTTCTTCTTCCTGTTCGCGATAAATCTGCGCAGAAGTTTTTTCTGGCTTCTGCTTTTTTGATTTTGGCGGACGCATTATCAATTTCATAATCCACGAAATCACAGGAATTGTGTACCAGACAGGAAGGAGAATTTTTGTGTCGGTTAAAAGTTCCTGCCTGTTCATCAATAAAATTTCGGAATAAGGAACGAGTCTTCCGTTTTCAAAAAGCGAAATTCTTCCGCCTTCAAGTCCAGATTCGTCCTGCTGCATGTTCATTTCGTAATTTATAAGCGGCAAAAATGAAGAGGTTAAGAGAGCATACAAAACAGGCGACTGCACGGAAACTTCTTTTTCGAGCCGTTTTTCAAATGCTTTTTGCTCTTTCATTTCCGGCAAATCATCAAAATTCTTAAGGACTTTAAACCAGTTTTTGCGGATTGTTTCTCTGATTGCCGCGCGCGCGTCTGTGCAAAGCCTCATAATCAACGGCATAACCTTATTTTTGTAGATAAAATAAGGCTGTTTGTCGAGTTCTGTTTTAAATACAAGAATTTCCGGCAAATCGTTTGCCAGGCTTTCCGTTGTTTTTGTGTGAAGAAAATTTTTGAGCTCTTCCTCGCTGTATTGTCCCAAAAGCGGAACTCCGCTTGAACTTGTAAATTTTGTAATTGTTCCGAGCGTAAAATAATACGGCGGTTTTGAAAGATGCTGCTCAAGATTTTTGAATGCGGTTTCTTTTTTTGAATTTTCCTGGGCGCGTGTTTTGTAGTAGTTTGCTATGATTTCGAGAATATAAACTGCGTGCAGAATTCCAATATCTTCCGCTGTGTAGTCCTTTACTTTTTCGTAATCCTGACGGATAAAAAACAAAAGCTGCGTCAAAAAATAGAAAGAATCTTCCGGTTCTTTGAACAATGTCAAGGAATCTGCATTTTGAACAAATCTGTTAAAAATATTTTTGGCGGTCATTTCTTTTCCAGGATTGGAAACCGTCAGTTTTTTCATAAAATAATCGTGATGCTCTTCTTTTGCGAGCATTGTGCGCAGTTTTTGAACGGCACATTCCGCGAGAGTATGAACAGAAACCAGCGAAGGAAGAAGAATTGACGGCATATCGTGAGGCATTGTAAGTCCGTACAGATATTTGTCAGAAAGGGTTTCTTTTGTCAAAAGTTCGTTTAAAAGTTCCGCTCCGGTTCTGCGCGTTATAATTTCCGACGGAATTTTTTTTGGAATGTCAGATTCCTGTGGAAAAGGCGTCATTGGCTGAGCCAAAATTTCTTTGTAGCGCTGTGAAAATTTTTCGATAAAAAAAGCGATTACGATGATGGTTTTTTTTTCGGCAGTAGGAGATAAAATTAAAACCTGATGGTTTGCTGACAGTTTTTCGAGTTCTTTTAAAAGAACGTTTGCAGTGTCCGTCATGTAATTTACAAGGGAAGGCTGCTCTTCAAGATGATGTTCCGAGTAGCGTTTTAAATATTCTGTAAACTCCCCGAAGTCTATAGCGGCATTGTTCTGCCGGCCTGCAAAAAATTTTAACAGGACAATAATTGAAGTAGTCGTAGCCATAAAAGTATTCTATCAATAAATTTTGGTTTTGTCATTGCCGGGCAAGGGGCCGTTAGCCGCACAGACGGTTCGGACACGCGCAAGCGTGGCTGAACGGAAAAATTGCAGGGCAATTTTATAACGCAAGGACCCGGTCGTGCTTTGCACGATGCCCCCAGGATTTTTATAGCTTTTTTGATTTTTAATTGAAACAAAAGTTTTTTGAGCATAAAATAAAAGTCAACTTTTAAATCTGACGATTTTGTGGAGATTAAAATGATTGCCGAAAGAATGAAAAATCTGCATCCTTATGTTCCTGGGGAGCAGCCAAAGGACAGGACTTACATAAAACTCAATGCAAACGAAAATCCTTATCCGCCAAGTCCGCTTGTTGCAAAGGCTGTTGAAAAGGCGGCGAAAAAATATGCGAAAAAAATGGCGCTTTATCCGGATCCAGATTCCAACGAATTAAAAACGGCGATTGCTTCGATGCTCAACGATTGCGGCGGAGTTTTGGCCCGTGCAAAGGTTTGTGGCGGCAAAAAAAATGGAAGCGGTGCGAAAGTTGAGCCTTGTCCGGCTGATAAAATTCCTTTTACAGTTACGCCTGATATGATTTATGCAGGAAACGGTTCTGACGAAGTTCTGAGCTTTGTTTTTTATGCTTTTTTTGACAGCGACCGTGAGCTTGTTTTGCCGGAGCACACTTATTCTTTTTATCCGGTTTATGGCGGATTTTACAATATTCCGCTCAAAAAAATTCCGCTCAACGGCGACTGGACTTTGAATAAAGAAAAAATGCTCGAAGCTGCAAACGAAAATGATTCTTCGATTATTTTTGCAAATCCGAACGCTCCGACTTCTCTTGGACTTTCCCGCAGCGAAGTCCGCGAAATGATAAAAGCCGCCCCAAAAGACAGAATTTTTGTTGTTGATGAGGCGTATGTGGATTTTGGCGGCGAAAGCTGTATTCCTCTTCTTGCGGAATTTGACAACCTTGTAATCGTGCGGACTTTTTCAAAATCGCTTTGCGGCGCCGGTTTGAGGCTTGGCTATGTTGTCTCAAGTCCAGAACTTGTAAATTATATTACGACTGTAAAAAATTCGCTCAATCATTTTCCCGTTGATTTTATGGCTCAGCAGGCTGGAATTGCTGCTTGCCGCGACACTGGCTATTACGCTGAATGTGCAAAAAGTGTTGCTTTTGAGAGGGATGAATTTATCGACTTTTTGAGAGCGCACGGTTGGTTTGTCCTTGACAGCCAGACGAATTTTGTTTTTTGCAAAAAAGACGGCGTTTTGGGCGAAGAAGCGTACAAAAAAATCAAACAGGAAGGAATTTTGGTCCGGCATTTTAATACGCCGGGAATTGAAGAGTTTTTGAGAATTACAATCGGAACTCACGGGCAGATGAAGGCTCTTTGCGCCGTAATGGAAAATATTTAAGGAGGCACGATAAAAATTACATCCTTGTAATTTTTATCATTACAGTTTGCTCAAGCGTTGCTTTCACAAACTGTGATTCTCGCCATCCTTGGCTCGCCGCTAACGCGGTGTTTTTAAAGGAGATAAAAATGAAAATTTTAATAATTTCTGATGCTCATGGAAACGTTGAAAATATCGAAAAACTTTCTGAGCAGGCAAAAAATGCAGATCTTGTTCTTTTTGGCGGTGATTTTGCAAAATTTAACTGTCCGGAAACTGGAAAACCTGCGCTCGAAGCGCTTGTAAAAAACAGCGACTCGATTTTTGCAGTTCTCGGCAACTGCGACGAGCCGGATTTTATTTCTGAGATTGAAGACGCGGATATTTGCGTTCAAAAAAGCATGGTTTTTAAGGACGGACTTGTAATTGCCGGAAGCGGTGGCGGCTCAAAATTTAGCGGCGACACTCCGTTTGAACGCACCGAAGAAGAGCTTGTTCAGGATTTTGATGTAATAAAAAATTCTCTTTCGCAAATTGCTGATGACGACGGAAAATGCAGCAGTCTTGTTTTGATTATGCACAATCCGCCTAAAGACACAAAAACGGACGTTATTCCGGGAGATATTCACGTAGGAAGCCAGAAACTGCGCGAATTTATCGAAAGCACTCAGCCTGTTCTTGTTGTGACCGGACATATTCACGAAAGCGCCGGAATTGACAAAATAGGAGATTCCACCGTCATAAATCCAGGCGCCCTTATGGAAGGAAAATATGCGCTTGCCGAACTTGAAAAAACAGACGGAAAATGGGTTGTAAAGTCGGCGGAATTGCGCAGTCTCTAGAAAATATTATTTTTTTGACTGTGCAAGGCGGAAGCCGAAGTAATCGTAAACTTCGTTCGGGTCAAAACTGTAGCGGTCGCCGGCACAATTAAACGGTGTGTAAAGCGACCAGCTTCCGCCTCTGCTTACTCTCTGGCTCCCTGCAACTGGACCTGTCGCCCTTGTGCCTGCTTCAACTGATTTGTAATTTCCAAACCAGTCCCAGACAAATTCGAGGACATTTCCACTCATATCAAAAATTCCTGCTCCGTTTGGATTTCCGCTTCCAGGTTTTGGTTTTGCTCTTGTTTCAAATGGGGTTCCTGCGGTTCCGACTGTATGGGTAAACGAAGAATTGTTTGCTGTCCAGGCGATTTCGTCTTCCAAAACAGAAAGGTCTGTTTTACCGTTTTCGTCGACCTGTCCGCTCATAATGTCGCCTCCCTGAAAACCTGCCTTTGTTTTTCTTGCGGCATATTCCCATTCTTCTTCTGCAGGAAGCCTAAAACCGTCAGCGTTCCAGTCGCATTCACACAAATCCAGTTTTGTCGTGTCAGTCGCATCGCGCAGAATTTTGCCTTCAAACGAGTAGCATGGCGTCAAACCGTAGATTTCCGAAAAAGCGTTGCACCAGATTACCACATCGTACCAGCTTATCATGGTGACAGGCTCGTATTTTCCCCAGCGTGTTGGCTGAGCACCGCGTTTTCCACGGCTTCCTTCTTGTCCGGGATTTAAAAATACATAGCCTTTTTCTTCTGCGGTTGTTCTTACCGAATACCAAAGGTCGTAAGTTGTTTCCGTTCGGTTTATGAAAAAGGGCGTGATCCATCTTTTTTCTGTAAAAGACTGGCTTCCGTCGCCAATCACGTAGATGTCATACATTTCGCCGTCTTTTGGACCGAGCTCAACCATGTCGAGATCTGCAAACGAAAACTCTTCTTCGTCCAAATTTTTCTCCGGTTCTTCATTTTCGGAAAGCGAAGTCTCTTTTGTTTTTAACGCTTTATTTTCTGCATAATCGGCTTCTTCGCAAAATCCAAATTCTGCAAAAAAAGCCAGCAAAAAAACAGCAAAAATATTTTTTACGCAAATTGATTTTTTCATATCTTTTCTCTCAATCGTTATTTTCGGCCGGTTCTGTTTGTTTTTTGAGAAATATTGTTGTTTTTGGCGGAGAAGGATTTCCTGTCGCGGCGTGTTTTTTTTGGACAAAAGATATTTCAGTCAAGATTATTTATTTTTCCAGCGCCGGATTTTCTTTTTTATTTTTGTCATAAAATTTATCAGGATAAAAGAACTCGTTGCAATCACAAAACAGCCTATGCATATTACGATAAAACCTGTCCAGCTGTCGCTTTTGCTCCACGGAAGCCTTATATTCATTCCCCAAAAGCTTGTAATGAACGAAATCAGCATAAGTGCAATCGAAAAAACTGTCAGCTGCTTCATCGCCGCATTCATATTGTTTGAAATTACGGACGCAAAGGCATCCATTGTTCCAGTGATTGTCTGCGAATAAGTGTTTGCCATTTCCATCGCCTGCCTGTTGTCGATTTCAACGTCATCAAGCCAGTCCTGATCTTCTTCGTCAAATTTTATAATTTTAGTTTTCCGGATTTTTTCAAGCAAAAGCTGATTGCTTTTTAGAGAACTCGTAAAATACATGAGCGATTTTTCAAGGTTGAAAAGCTGGATAAGCTCATTATTTTCGATTGATTCCTGCAATTCCTGCTGAATCGAATTCGTGCTTCTGTTAATTTCTTTCAGATACCGCAAAAACATCGTGTCCGCACGGCTCAAAATTCTCGTAATAAACGCCGGAAAATCAGCAATGTTCAGGTCTTTAATCCTGTTTGCGCTCAAATCCTTCAAAACTTCGCAGTCAGTCCAGCAGAGAGTTATAATCGTGTTCTGAAAAATAATTGCGCCCATCGGAGCGGTGTGGTAGCGGACTTCAGAATTCGGCAAAAAAACCGGGAGCCTCATAATTGTAAGCACATAACCTTCACCCTGCTCAATACGCGGCAATTCGTCCGGGTCGAGCGAGTCAACAACATGGTCATGGTCGAGATTGTAAGTCTTTTCAAGAATCGAAATTTCCTTTGAAGTTACGTTTCGCGCGTCAACCCAAACCCTTTCATTTAGATTTAAATTGTTTCTGTCTTTTTTTACAAAAAGTCCGTTTTCTTGCTGCCAATAGGTAATCATTTTCTTAAAACCAAATCAAACGATTTTAGCACGAATTTTAGCAGTCGGGCAACTTTCTAATTTTTTAAGCCAGATAATTTACAGAAAAACAATTTTTTTAGCCGGGGCCATTTTTGCTTCGCAAAAACCGGGTGCTTCATGGTTTCATTGCAAAACTGCGTTTTGCAACGTGCTCCGCACGCCATTACGCCCCCTTGTCCATTTTTTTGTTTTTTTTTCAAAAAAAATTGTCGTTTTTTTATGTTTAAAGACAATTAAATAAGATGAGGATGATAAAAATTACATCCTTGTAATTTTTATCATCGCAGTTTGTTCAAGCGTTGCTTTCACAAACTGCGATTCTCGCCATCCATGGCTCGCCGCTAATGCGGAGTTTCATAAGGAGGATGATAAAAATTACATCCTTGTAATTTTTATCATTGCAGTTTGCTCAAGCGTTGCTTTCTCAAACTGCGATTCTCGCCATCCGTGGCTTGCCACACTAACGAGGAACAAAAATGAAAAATTTAACTTATCCGTCAGTTACAGAAGTTTCGGACTTAATATTGCAGCGTGTTTACGAAAAAAATGGAAAAATTGAATCGTTTTGCTGGAAAAACGGAATCTGCTCTTTTTCGTTTTATGGCTGCCGTCCGGACGAAATTATTTTCGACAAGGCCTGTTCTGTTTCTTATTCTTCAAAAAAACAGGCTTTTGCGGCGAGTTTTCAGGTTAAAAACGAATTTGCAAGTTTTTACGAGGATTCTTTTTCTCAAAAAGAATTTAAATCTCTTCTTCAAAATGTGCTCGAAACTTCCGGTGCAAAAATTCAATTTGATTTTTCAGAGCAGAATTCCCAGATTCTAAAATTTTTTATAAGCGGATCTGGTTTTCGTCAGACCTTAAAATCCTGTGAGTATTGCGAGAATATTGCGTTTTGGCACGCAGATTCTCTTTCTATTATTCCAAAAGGAAACGGATTTTTTATAACAATTGGTTTTGAGAAAGGAATTGTCGCTTCGTCGTCTTTGCTCTCGCTTTTTTGTTCCTATTCAAAAATTTTCTATTCAAAAACTTTTTTACTGCCGTTTTTTTCGGATTTTATTCCAGAAGAAAATTATTCGCCTTTTATACAAAACGATTTTTCAATACAAAACGCAAAAAATTTCTAGCAAAGGTGAGAATTTATGAAAAAACTACAAAAAGCATTTTTTATCAACTTTATTTTTCTCCTTTCTTGCATGTCATTGTCCGCAAAAAGTCCATACAGATTTCTTGATTTCAATATAGAAAAAACTTCGGAAAATAAAACAGCCTTTTTCAAGATTGAAAATACTTCTTCAAAAACAATATCTTCTTTTGAAATTTCATTTTCGGTTTGTACTCAAGAGCAGATTGATTCTTACGAGTTTGCCGGAGAGTTTTTATTTCAAGTTGTAGAAGAAATCGAGCCAGCGCAATCAAAAGAAATAAAACTTGTTTTAGATTTTAGCTTTATAGAAGAAACAGAAGAGACTTTTTATATCGAAAATCTCCATTTAAGGCGGGTGTTTTTTACAGATAAAACATGCTGGAAAGATTTAACAGGCTCATATTCCGAGTACCGTTAAAAAAATCAAAAAAATTCAAAAAAAGAGAAAAGAGCGCTTGACACAAAACGGGCATGGGTGATATATTCTTTCTCACGCCGCAACGAGGCAGCGGCCTCCCGAAAGGGTGGACAAAAAGCCTCAAAAAAAATAAAAAAAAATTAACAGAAGCGCTTGACAAACTTGTTGAGTCTGTGTTAATATCTTTTTCACCGTCAGTTAAGACGGTTGATGTAAGTTCTTTGAAAAGAAAATCAGTGAAGGAAAAAGGAAAGACAAGATAGCAGGCGGAGACTTAGGTTTCCGTCCGTGTGGAAAAGTTTTTCGAGTATAGAACGAATGCCGGCGGAACCGCGGAAGCGGTTCTGCAAACGAAGGCCGGAACCGGAAGGTTCCGGCTGTTCCTATCAATTTATTGGTTGGGACGGATGATTTATGGTAAGTCTTGACCCCTTGTGGGTTTGAGAATAATCATGGAGAGTTTGATCCTGGCTCAGAATAAACGCTGGCGGCGTGTCTTAAGCATGCAAGTCGGACGGCAAGCCGCCTCCGGGCGGCCTAGAGTGGCGGACTGGTGAGTAACACGTGGGTGATATACCTTTTGGAC
>NZ_FUXC01000032.1 GCF_900167025.1 Treponema berlinense
CGGGCGGCCTAGAGTGGCGGACTGGTGAGTAACACGTGGGTGATATACCTTTTGGACGGGGATAGCCCCTAGAAATAGGGGGTAATACCGGATAAGGCCGTGCGGGTTGGAGCCGCACGGGGAAAGGCGCTATGGCGCCGCCGAAAGAATAGCCTGCGACCTATCAGCTTGTTGGTGAGGTAAAGGCCCACCAAGGCGATGACAGGTATCCGGCCTGAGAGGGTGAACGGACACATTGGGACTGAGATACGGCCCAGACTCCTACGGGAGGCAGCAGCTAAGAATATTCCGCAATGGAGGAAACTCTGACGGAGCAACGCCGCGTGGACGATGAAGGCCGGAAGGTTGTAAAGTCCTTTTATAATTGAGGAATAAGCGGGACAGGGAATGGTTCCGCGGTGACTGTAGATTATGAATAAGCACCGGCTAATTACGTGCCAGCAGCCGCGGTAACACGTAAGGTGCGAGCGTTATTCGGAATTATTGGGCGTAAAGGGCACGCAGGCGGCTTTGCAAGCTTGGTGTGAAATCTCAGGGCTCAACCCTGAAACTGCATTGAGAACTGCATGGCTAGAGTTAGTGAGGGGAAACCGGAATTCCAGGTGTAGGGGTGAAATCTGTAGATATCTGGAAGAACACCAATGGCGAAGGCAGGTTTCCAGCACATAACTGACGCTCAGGTGCGAAGGTGCGGGGATCAAACAGGATTAGATACCCTGGTAGTCCGCACAGTAAACGATGTGCACTAGGTGTCTGGGCATAAGCCCGGGTGCCAAAGCAAACGCGATAAGTGCACCGCCTGGGGAGTATGCCCGCAAGGGTGAAACTCAAAGGAATTGACGGGGGCCCGCACAAGCGGTGGAGCATGTGGTTTAATTCGATGGTACGCGAGGAACCTTACCTGGGTTTGACATACATACCGATTATTTAGAGATAAGTAAGCGTAGCAATACGGGTATGAACAGGTGCTGCATGGCTGTCGTCAGCTCGTGCCGTGAGGTGTTGGGTTAAGTCCCGCAACGAGCGCAACCCCTACTGCCAGTTACTAACAGGTGAAGCTGAGGACTCTGGCGGAACTGCCGGCGACAAGCCGGAGGAAGGCGGGGATGACGTCAAGTCATCATGGCCCTTATGTCCAGGGCTACACACGTGCTACAATGGTCGGTACAGAGTGATGCGAGGCAGTGATGCGGAGCAAAACGCAGAAAACCGATCGTAGTCCGGATTGGAGTCTGAAACCCGACTCCATGAAGTTGGAATCGCTAGTAATCGCACATCAGCACGGTGCGGTGAATACGTTCCCGGGCCTTGTACACACCGCCCGTCACACCATCCGAGTCGAGGATACCCAAAGTCGGTAGGCTAACCGCAAGGGGGCCGCTGCCCAAGGTATGCTTGGTAAGGGGGGTGAAGTCGTAACAAGGTAGCCGTACTGGAAAGTGCGGCTGGATCACCTCCTTTTGTAGGACAGAAGGAAAATGAGGGGAAGCGGAAGTTTCCCGGAAGTGTATGTGTACACACAGTGGCAGTGAAGTTCT
>NZ_FUXC01000028.1 GCF_900167025.1 Treponema berlinense
TCTTCACCAGTAGTTAGAACCTTCCGCCGGCTCTCTGATTCCGTCAAACCAGAGTACCACTTTTTCCCAGCCTTTTATATCATGCCATCTTAAACCGCAAACCGGCTTGACCGGTTTGTCGGCTTTGAAGCTTTGTTATACGAAAATATTTCTTTCCGAAATATTATTTCCTTGTATTCTCTTTATAAAAAAGAGATTTATCTTTTCCAGAAGCAAAGTTTCCAATTTTTTGTGAACTTTTCTGAGCGACGAAAGTCGCGTAGCGGGGTAGTGCTGCTACTTTTATTCGTCAGAAAGTTCAATTTCATTTTTTTTTAATCGAGCTTGACTCGATTAAAAAAATATTCCATTTCTACTTTTGGAAGAAGGAATTTTATTTTCTGAAAAAGTTTAAATACAACAGCTTCTTCGTCCTAGCCCTAAAGTTATATTTTTCAATTTTTTCAGCAAGCTTGACTTGCTGAAAAAATGTTCCGTTTCTAATAATTTATATTTATTAGTTGTCCATTTCTGATTACTTTTAATAGGAAAGTCGAGCCTGAATAATTTCTGATAAAATTGTAATAATCATCAGCACAACCTATTGGAGTTCCATTAATTTCTATCAATACATCATTTCTTATTACATTTGCATAAAAAGCATTTGATTTATTATATACAACATCAATTACGGCTCCTGTATTTCTTTGTAATGCCATTCTTGAATTTTGATTTAAATCAATTACTTCAAAACCGGAACGTTGATTTTGTATATACAAAATTGGTAAACTTACAAAAAGAATTACAGTATAATCATACCTTTTTATGGAATAAGAACCATATTGTGTCCAACCATTTCTAGTATCGGTATATTCATAGTTATAAAGACCAATTTGTGCTTTTTTTAATTTACACATATTCTTTACATTTTGGGTTAAGTCCTCTCCTTGAGCTGGACCATTAAAAGTTGAATATCCTAAAATTTGATAATAATTAGATTTTAATAAATTAATATCATCAGAAATGTTAGATGAATAATAAACTTCAGGTTCTTCACCTTCTTTTAAATAACACTCCGAAGGCAATTCATTATCAGAATAATTAGATTTGTAAAAGTCATAAATTCCACCTGTACTTGCACAACCAATTAATAATAAAGGAAGGAAAACAAAAAAAATCTTTTTAATCATCTTATACCTCTAACGAACCAGCTCAGTGAGCTGTGCGTATAACAACTGGTTGTACCGCAGCGGGCTTGACCCGCTGTCGGCTACGAACCTTTGTTAGGTTGCGTTTTTATTTACCAGATTGTTTTTACATTATATTGTGGAATTTTTGAATCTGTTGTTACAATTGTTAAGTTGTTTTCAATTGCCTGGGCAATTAATAATCTATCAAAAGGATCCTTATGAATATCTGGTAAAGTTTTTATTGCTTCGGCATCAAATTCTGTTGGAGGTAGATAAATAAATTCTTCATCTTCAAGAACATTTTTTAATTTTGGAATATCGATATTAAACTGTAATGTACCTTTTGCTTGTTTGATAGCTATTTCCCACAAAGATGCAAAACTGAAAAAACATCTTTTAGTTTCCATGATATTCTTTGCAGTTTGAGAAAGTTCGTTACTGCCTGATACATACCAGAGTATTGCATGAGTATCCAATAAATACATTACATATACTCCGCAAATTCTTCGAGTGGTTCGTCAAAGTCTGGGGACATTTTACAAGGAATATCTTTTAAGCAACCGAATCCTTTTTTCTTGGATACAGTATGATTTTGTTTTTCTGGTGTTGTAAATTTATAAAAAACATAATCTATGTAAGTTGCAACTTCATCAATTGCAGCCTGAGGGAGAGTTTTTAATTTATTTTCAAGAGCAGAATATGTCATACAATACCTCCGTGACTTCTAATATTATTTTTATTATAACATATAAAATTTATTTTTCTACTGATCAATAAAAAAGGCGGGCTTGACCCGCCGTTTAACAATCCAGACAAGCTTGACTTGGCTGGATTGTTATTCCTCTATTTTCTCATTTATTGATTTCCATTTTTCAATAGTAGCCTGCATTGCCTTAATATATTTTGCCTTTAGTTCCATTTTTTTGGTATTCTTTTTACCAAGGAAAGCGACATATACTTTTGATGATGAAAGAATATTTTCAAGATTTGAAATATCTTCTTCTTTTATTATTGCACCGTAATCTTCTCTGACATAAACATTTTTTATGGCACCCGTTTTAACATCAGACTCTGTTCTTTTACCATAATCAATCTTTAATCTATTACTATCTGCATCAAGAAAAACAATACCGTCTATAAACATCCAGTCATTATTTTGGTAATCAGCCCATATGGTTAATGATTTATCAGAAATGTACAAAGAAATATTTTCTCTTTCTCCTGTTGCAGAATCTTTTAAATTATAAAATGCTCCTTTCTGCATATCTTTATGTGTAATGAATGTAATGTCTTCTACTTCATCATAAGTAGTTTTAAATTCATCTTTTGAAAGGATACAATAAAAGTGCAGTCGAAAAATACCTAAAATTTTACGAAAATAAAGAGAGGTATTTCGAATGCAAAGGTACAGCAAAGAATT
>NZ_FUXC01000027.1 GCF_900167025.1 Treponema berlinense
TCAAGATTAAAACTTCAGTTTTAGGATTGACTTTTTAAGCTGTTTCGCAACGAAGTGAGAAACAAGCGATGATAAGAAAGTTTGCAACGCAAACTAAAAAAAATTGGATTTGAGGAAAATGAAGGCTTTGTGATGATAAATGTTTTGATTTTTTCAGATTCGCTCACTATATATATTGTAAGCGGTTGTCAACTTTTGACATTTTTTGAGGAAAAAAGTTGATTTGTTTGGTATTTTTTTTAATAACAGGGAAAAAAAAGCAAAAAATGCCACATTTACGGAAAAACTTAGCCCGGATCGGAACTGCGCGTTCAAAATATGCATAAAAAAACCAGCCTTTCGGCTGGCTTTTGTTCACTTAGAACTATTTTTGGCTATGCAATATTACATCTTAACACGGAAGATCATTGGAATAGCAATGTTCTGTACTGAATCGCCGTATGTTTCTGCTACGTCGTAGTTTTCGTATACAACACCTACAGAGATTGAGTTTCCGCCAGCATAGAACTGTGCCCAGGCAGAAGCGCGGAGCTGGATAAGTGCATCTGTTGTTTCTTTTCCGTCTTTGTCTGTAAGTTTTTTGCCACCGTTTTCGCCAAGACCAATCATGTCTGCAACTACACCGTATACTGCAAATTTGCTGTTAACCTTGTAGCGAACCATCAAGTTGTTTGTAAGAACTGAATCACGGCTAACTGGTGTACCACCATGTTTACCGTTTGTTACAGCAGCAGAATCTGCGATACCTTTTGTTGTAGCATTTTTCTTTCCATTGAGTTTACCAATGCTTTCTTCTGCGTCAACAAGTGCAGAGTAGCTGTGGAAAGATGTGAAAGAAAGAGCTCCCATTTTGTAGTACAAACGGAGGTCTGCAGACCAGTCTGTAAAATCACCGTCTACAACAGAACCAGCACCACCGATTGTTGCAGTAAGGTTGTTCATGATTTTTGGCTGCAAGTAAGCACCGAATGCCATTGCATCAGCGTATTTTCCGTCATCGTTCTTATATGCGCTCTGTCCGTATTTGAATACGAATTCGCCTGTTCCATAATTAGTGTTTGCTTCAACAAGACCTACGAGAGAGTGTCCCTGAAGGCTTCCGTCTGATTTAGAGCCTTTTTCGTCAGATGTTTCATTAGAAATGTAAACACCGTTTAATTCGAGCTTGCAAGCCTTAAAGTTGCGGATGTTGTATTTAGCACCAATTGCATAGCTTTCTGAAGCTGTTACATTTACTGGCATTACAATGTTGTCTACGAAGAATGATGGTGAACCTGCGTATGCAGAACCAAGTTTCTTGAACTCAAAGTCCATACCTTCCATGTTTCCAGCATCAACATCTGCCTTGTTGCGGTATGCGCCTTTTACTTTTCCGTCTGACCAGAAACCGGCAAAAAGACCAACTTTGCCAACCTGCAGGTCAGCTCCAAGTGTCTTTGTGCGGAGTTTTGAAGTTGTACTTTCATCGCCTACAACTGTAATTGCAAAAGAAGCAATGTCTCCACCAATGTTAATTCCGAGGTTGTCTGTACCTGCTCCAGAATATGCATCTGTAAACAAGATTTTTGATGCTTCGTCTGTTGTACCATATTCATTGTTATGAGAGAGGAGTGTTGCACGCTGTCTGTAGTTGAGAGTAACTCCAACATCTGCAAATGCGGCTCCTGCAACCATTGCACCTAAAGTAAGTGCGCTAATTATCTTTTTCATTTAATTCCTCCAAGAATTTTTATCTAAGCAAGTTCCTTTCCGTTTATTACAGAGAAAGAGTTACATAGATTGGCAATGAAACATCGCCTACACCTGCATAAGGAGTTTTGTTGTCCCAACGCATGTCGAATGCAGCAGTAAATAATGCTTTTTCAGAAATCTGGATTTCGCAAGCTGGTGTGAATGCTGTAAGGTTTTTGCCGTTGTCAGCATCGAAGTCGCGGACAGTGTTCTGCAATGTAGCGAGGAAACGGATATTGTCGCCTGCAACATGGTTTACAGAAATCATTGTCCACATTGCATTTAAATCATCTCCTGATTTTGATGCTTTAAGTTCTTTAGCAATTGAAGAATAGTTGAACATACCTGTTACAGCAGTTTTTTCTGTAATTGCATAGCGGGCACGTGCATCAACCCCGAATTCTTTATCGCCGTCATAGTTACCCATTGTAAAGCCAACTGTAGCTCTGAGGTTTTCTACCATAAGAGGGCTTACGAAAGCGCCAATAGTAGTTACTTTATCAGAAGGGTTTTTGATTGCAACGTCTACGTTGATAAGACCGTCCTGACGGTATCCAAGTTCTGCAACAAATCCTGACTGTGAGTCATATTTGCCATAATCACATTTTACGATACCTGCTTTTACAAGAAGAGTTCCTGGAAGTGTGTCTGCAAGAGTGTAAGCAATAACTGTAGCCATCTGACCTTCTGTAAGGTTGTCTGAGTCAGCAGCTCCTACACCGTTGATTACACCAAGTTTATATGCTTCGTAATATTTTCCGTCGAGATCGCCAGCATCGCTCTTTACGCGGTCGCTGTAGCGTCCGTTCCATTTTCCAGAAGTTACCTGCAAGTTTCCAACTGGAAGACCAAAAGTCATCCAACCATAATATGAATCAAGTGCGAGTTTGCTTGTGTCTGACGAGCCTTCTTCAATATCCCAGTCAAAAACAACACCGGCAATATCATTAGAAAGTTCAAGACCAAGACAATCTGAGCGTGTTACGCTGTCTAATGCCTTAGATGTTCCACCAACGATATTTGTTCTTTTCCAAGAAAATGAAACGTCGGCAAATGCAGTACCAGCAAGAATCAAACCTGCAGCAGCTGCGGCTACGATTTTTTTCATAATAAAAAATCCTCCTATTTTTTCAGGGAATTTAAACCAACGGTTTTTTTTAAT
>NZ_FUXC01000012.1 GCF_900167025.1 Treponema berlinense
TAATTTCATAAGTCCTTTTCCCCAGGTCGATACCTACAAATCTCTTCTGTTCCATTTTTTACCCCTTATATGATAAAATGGAATCAGGAGTAAACGCTGGTAGTGGTATACCGTGCTCCTATCCGAGGTCGTGGGGAATGCCCCCACGCCTCATTATGGCGTACGGCGGTCGGCTTTGATTAATCTTAAACCCGAAGTAAGCGGCTGCCATTCACGCAGTGGCTTCTTCACCAGTAGTTAGAACCTTCCGCCGGCTCTCTGATTCCGTCAAACCAGAGTACCACTTTTTCCCAGCCTTTTATATCATGCCATCTTAAACATTGAAAAGCTAGAGAAATTCTAGTTTTTCAATGTTATATGTCTTAATATGAAAAAAATATATCTTATTTTTTTATTATGTTTTACATTTTTTTGCTGTAAAACAAATTCTTCTGTATTAGATTTTCCTTCAAAAAATAATTCACAAATGGTATTTACAACTCCTTGCAAATACCAAAACAAATTGATTCCCGATTTTTCTATCGACACAACATCTTTTCTTAATAATGAAGGTTTTTGCGCTCCAACTTCTATAAAAATTTCACTCTGCGTAAAAAATCTTTCTAAACAGCAAATTCTTAATTTAGAAATTTCAATAGAAACGGATTCCGAAACAATAGTTCTATCTCAGAAAGAATTGCTTTATATCGAGCCCGTCAAAAATGACATAATGGTAAGATTCGAATCATTTATTTCTCCAGAGCAAATGGCTCATCTTGTTTCAAAAGGGATTAAGTCCATAAACATTAAAAAATCCAAAAACGAAACTATTGCCGCATTCAATGGCAAAAAATTAAATAAAAAACTTTTATTTTTAAGCAAATACTTATGAAAAAATTTATAAATCTCTCTATTTTATTTATCTTTCTTATTCTCGCCGTTTCCTGCAAAAAAGAAAATTTTTCAAAAAAGGATTTTGCTGGTTATTGGGAAAATTTTTCCATTTTAAAATCTGATTTATTGAGAGAACCAGAAAATCCAAAAACTTTATTTGCCAGTGTTTATACAGAAAGCAAAATGGTATTTAGTTTTACCGAAAACGGAACTTACAAAAAACAAATACAAAACAAAATTACAAAACTTGATCTTGACAAAGCAAAAGCTCCAGAAAATTTTTCCACAGAAAAGTTAAAATCTTTTGCGCAAAAAAATCAAACCGATGGCGGAGATTTCTCCATAAAAAAGTCATTTTTGATTTTAGAGCCTTATTATCAAATTCAAAATGATGAAATTCAAGATTTTGAAAAAATAATTCCGATTAAATTAAGTTTTGAATTCTCTCAAGATAAAAAAGAACTAACTCTGACTTTTGCTGACAACCAAAAAATTATATTAAAAAAAATAGAAAGCAATAATTTAAACTAAAAAAAGCATCCGTTTTTAAGCAAGATTTCTTAAAAACGGATGCTTTTATTTTAACGCCTAGATTTTATATGCTTATGCCTTGGTTATTGCAATGTGTTTTGGCTGCGCAAGGGCTTTTCTTGGCATTGAAACTGTCAAAACACCGTCTTTTACGTTGGCTGTTAATTTTTCGCTGTCTACATCATCTGGGAGTGTAAAGCTTCTCTTAAATGATGAAACTGTGCGTTCACGAATGAGCCATTTTGTCTCGTCTTTTTTGTCTGATTTTTCTTCTTTTTTAACTTCGTCTTTAGAAGAAACTGTCAAAACATTCTGGTTCAATTCAATATCAACGTCTTTGTCTGTTTTTCCAGGCATATCCATTGTCAAAGTATAGTTTTCTTTGTTTTCCTTTACGTCTACCTTTGGCATATGGAACATTTTTTTGTAACTAAATGCCGGCATTGTATAACCGTCATCTCCAAAATCATTAAACAAGTCATTAAAAAGTGCTAAATCGTTCATACATTACCTCCAAAGTTTTGAAAACTTAGTTTTTTCTAGCTTTCATATATCTATCAGCAAAAAGTGTGCCAAGTTAAAAATCTTAAATAAAAAAACATTTTTTCAATCCGAGAACGAATTTTTTGCAAAAAATAAACTGTAAAAACCGCAAATTTTCGGTTTTGCATTTTTTTCCGGGCAAATTTTGGACAGGTTTCTGAACAAACTCATTTTTTTGAGCATTTTTGTCCGTTTTTTTGCAATTCTTTTAAAAATTCGGGTATTTTTGACACAGTTTTGTGTGCGCTTTTGCGCACGAACTGGTTTGTAGCCCGGCCTGGAACCCCGGAGTTGCCGGACGGCAATGAGCGCCTAGCGAAGGGTGGAAAGCCGGTTTTGACTCTTATTCTTTTTTTTAACCGAGTTTCTTTTTTGTTTCGGAAAATGTGCTCCTAAAATTTTTATTTTTTTTCTATGCTTATGCGTTTTTTTTTATTATCTTTAAAGTGAAAAACTTTTAAATTTTGGGAGATAGATAAATGGCAAAGTATCAGTTTCAGACAGAAGTTAATCAGCTTCTTAAATTGATAATTCATTCGATGTATTCAAACAAGGATATTTTCCTTCGAGAAATTGTTTCTAATGCTTCCGACGCTTTGGACAAATTGAACTACCTTATGGTTTCGGAAGACGCTTACAAAAATTTAAAGACTGAACCGAGAATTGACATCAGTTTTAACGACGTTGCAAAAGTGCTCACTGTTCAGGATTCGGGAATCGGTATGAACGAGGAGGACTTGAACAACAACCTCGGAACAATCGCCCGCTCAGGAACCAAGGCTTTTATCGAAAAAATTTCAAACGACAAAAATGCCGGCGAATCTAATTTAATCGGTCAGTTTGGTGTTGGTTTTTATTCGGCTTTTATGGCTGCAAAAGAAATCAATGTTTATACACGAAAGGCCGCATCTGACAAAATTTACAAATGGTCGAGCGACGGCACAAATTCTTACTCAATTGAAGAAATCAAGTCTGATTCTGACGAAGCAAAAAAATTTGGTTTTGACAAGCCGGAAACTCACGGTTCTGCAATCGAGATGGTTTTGAACGATGACAGCAAAGATTATGCTTCTCGCTGGAAGATTGAAGAACTTATTAAGCGCTATTCTGACCACATTGCTTTCCCGATTTATTTGCACTACACACAGAACAAATACGACGACAAAGGCAACGTTACTGGAAGCGAAAACAAAGTTGATCAGGTAAACACTGCATCTGCTCTTTGGAAACGTCCAAAATCTGAGCTTAAACCAGAAGATTACAACGCTTTCTACAAAACAATCAGCCACGACAGCCAGGATCCGCTTCATTATGTCCACACTCACGCCGAAGGAACTCAGGAATATACGACTTTGTTCTATGTTCCTCAGCAGGCTCCGTTCGATATGTATCAGGCAGATTACAAAAGCGGCGTAAAACTTTATGTTAAACGCGTATTTATTACGGACGACGACCGCGAGCTTTTGCCGTCTTATCTGCGTTTTGTGAGAGGAATTATTGATTCGGAAGACTTGCCTTTGAACGTAAGCCGCGAAATTTTGCAGCAGAATAGAATTTTGGACAATATTAAGTCGGCTTCTGTAAAAAAACTTTTGAGCGAATTTAAAAAACTCGGCGAAACAGCGGACAAAGCGCGCAAAGCAGAAAATCCTACCGACGACGATAAAAAAGCGATTGAAAAATGGAATAAATTTGTAGAAAACTTCAATCGTCCAATGAAAGAAGGACTTTATTCTGACTACACAAACCGCGACGAAATTGCAGAAATCGTAAGATTCAAGTCTACTGACGAAAGCGGAAACGGCGACGGAAAATGGACAAGCTTTAAGGATTATGTTTCGAGAATGAAGCCGGATCAAAAAGCAATCTACTATATTACAGGCAACAACGAAAAGAACCTTCGTGCAAGTCCTCTCCTCGAAGCATACAAAAACAAGGGCTTTGAAGTATTGATTATGGCTGACGATATTGACGACATTGTAATTCCAAGCCTTATGAAATACAAAGACTTTGAACTCAAGGGCGTAAACCGCGCAGGTTCAGACGAAGAACTCGGAATCGACAAAGACGAAGCAAAGAAAAAGGAAGAAGCTTTTAAACCTGTTCAGGAAAAAATAAAAAAAGCACTTGGAGAGCGTGTAAAAGATGTAGTTCTTTCAAAAAGATTGAGCGATAGTCCGTCTTGTATCGTTGTTGACGAACACGATCCTGGAATCCAGATGGAACGAATGATGCGCGCCATGGGTCAGGCAGCTCCAGAAGTAAAACCAATTCTCGAAGTAAACGCAGACCACGCAATCGTAAAAACGCTTGAAAACTCAACCGACGAAGGTTATATTTCTGACGTTTCGGAAGTTCTTCTCGACCAGGCACTCCTCGTAAGCGGAGCCGAACTTTCAAGCCCGACAGACTTTATAAAATCTATGAACAAGTTGATTGTAAAATAGAAAAACCGCTTTTAGCGCAATGTCCCCGCTGTACGGAAAATGTTCTGTTCAGCGGGGATTTTTTTTTTACTTTTAAAAATATTTTTCAGTTTCTCAATTTCCAACAAAACCGCTTTTGTTCTATAATAATTTTATGATTATATTTGCTTCTGGACGGACGGATATTCCCGCTTTTTATTCTGAATGGTTTATAAATCGTATCCGTGCCGGGTTTGTCGATGTACGTAATCCTTATGTTCCGCAAAAAGTCACACGTTACAGACTTGAACCAAAAATCGTTGACTGCCTTGTTTTCTGCACAAAAAATCCAAAACCGCTTATTCCTTATCTGGACGAACTCAAAAATTTTGGAACTTATTTTTTTGTCACAATCACTCCGTATGGAAAAGAAATCGAACCCAATGTTCCCGAAAAACAAACCGTAATCGAAACTTTTGCTGAACTTTCTCAAAAACTTGGAAAAGAAAAAGTCTGCTGGAGATATGATCCGATTTTTGTTGATTCAACTTACACAGTGGCAACTCATATCCGCGAATTCAAAAAAATGTGTGAAAAACTTTCTCCTTATACCGACCGTTGCGTAATCAGTTTTGTCGACTTATATTCAAAAACAATTAAAAAATTTCCAGAATTAAAAGAAGTAAACGAAAACGATCAAAAATTTTTAGCTGGAAGTTTTGCAAGAATTGCTGGAGAATACGGAATAAAAATTGAATCTTGCGCAGAAAAACTCGATTTATCTGACTATGGCGTTCAAAAAGGCGAATGTATTTCAAAAGAACTTATCGAAAGAATAACTAACGTTCGTTTGTCCAAAAATGTGCATCAAATCCTACGAAAACATTGTTCCTGTCTTCCAACACGCGACATTGGATATTACAATTCCTGTCCAAACCTTTGCAAATACTGTTACACAAATTATGATGAAAAAACCGTTCAAAAAAATTTTTTACAGCACGACAAAAACTCATCTTTTTTAATTGGAAATTCCCGTCCAAACGACATTATTCAACAAGCAAAACAGGAAACTTTTAAGGATTCGCAGCTTTTTATGTTTTAGTTTTCGAGCGAACACAAACAGTTAGTCGAGCATTTTTTTTCAATTTTAACAAAAATTACAAACTACCGTTCGTTTGGCATATTCCGTCTGCCTTTTTCTCTTCTCTTGCTCGCTTCAGAAATTGCAAGGCCTGCAATCGTCAAAACCGCGCCAATGCTTCCCATCAAGGTAATTTTGTCGCCCAAAATTAAAAACGCAAAAACAATCGTTACAACTGGAGTCAAATAAAGAAAAACCGTAACCCTTACAGTTCCAAGGTTTTTACAAACAAAATTCCAAACCGCAAAAGCAAAAGCGCTTGCTGCAATTCCTAAAAATCCAAAATTTAACCAGTTAAAAATATCCGACCAGCGTTCAGCATTTGCCGCTGCAGAAAGATTTATATAAGTCATTGGAGAATTTTTTCCATTCAAAATTCCAAAAACCGCAATGGGAATCATACAAACCAGTGCCCAGAAAAATTGCCGCCGGGTAGAACTTATCGGACTCAAATTAAATGAAGCGATTTTTGTAACGCTTAAAGAATAAAATGCCCAGCAAACCGCAGCCGCCAAGGCAAGAAAATCGCCTTTTGGGCTCAAATGAAATACGAGCGCGCCGTTAAAAGTAACAAACACAATTCCAGAAATCGCAAGCAAAAATCCGACAACAAAAAGAAGGTTAATATTTTTTTCTTTCAAAAAAATCTGGGCAATAATCGCCGTAAACATTGGACAGATTGAAACAATAATGCAAACATTCGCCGGCAAAGTATAGTCAATCGCAATATTTTCCAAAAACTGATAAACAGAGACTCCGCTCGCTCCAGCCGCAAAAAACCATAATTCATCCTTTTTGCGAAGCAGTTTTATTCTCTCTGGCTTCATGAGCCAAAGCATTGTGTAAGCAGTTATAAAGCGGACTATAAGAATTTCAAACGCGCTAAAACTTCGCAGTAAATATTTTGTACTAACAAAAGTAATTCCCCAAATTAGAATTACAAACAACGCAAAAAAGTAATTAAGACCTTTGTTTTTTAAGAGAGATGAATTAAGCATTTTAATTTTTCCAAAAATCTTTTGTAAAAAGAATTATCAAATTGTAAATTTCAAGACGACCGGCAATCATCATAAAACTAAAAATCCATTTTAAGAACGAAGGAATCCAGTTATATTCCATAAACGGACCAAAAGCAGGACCAATGTTTCCAAGCATCGAAAAACTTGCCGTAAACGACTCAAAAACAGAAAGTCCGCCAAGAGTTCCAGCAAAAGTCGAAATAAATGCAAGACAAAAATAAAGAAAGACAAAAGGCGCAATGTTTAAAACCAGGTCTTCGCGTCCTGGCGAACCATTTACACGAACAGAAAAAACTCCGTGAGGATGAATCATCTTAAGCATTTCGACGCGTGCTTTTTTTGCAAGAATTACCCAGCGAATAACTTTAATACCGCCGGAAGTTGAACCAGAACATCCGCCTATAAAAAACAAAATGAATATAAAAAACTGGCTTGCCGCTGGCCATTTCATAAAATCCGCAGTAGCAAAACCGGTCGTACTCATAATCGTTGCAACCTGAAACGAAGCGTACCTTAAGGCTTTTCCAAAACCGCCATAAAACTTAACAAGCGAAAAAGCCAGACATAAAACAACAATTCCAAAAATACCGACATAAGCTTTGAATTCGCTGTTGTTTTTTAATTCGCTGAATTTTCCGGTAATCACGTAAAAATAAAGGCTAAAATTTACACCTGCCAGAAACATAAAAACTGTGCAGACAATTTCGGTAGAAAGAGAATTAAATCCTGCAATACTTGCATTTTTTGAACTAAACCCGCCTGTTCCCAAAGTCGAAAAAGAATGGCTTAGAGCGTCCACAAAATCCATTCCACAAAACATTAAAATTACAGTCTGAATAACCGTCAAAGCAAAATAAATTCCCCACAAAGCTTTTGCAGTATTTGCCATTTTAGGAGTGATTTTTCCTTTTTCCGGACCAGTTGATTCAGCTTTTACAAGCGCAAAACCTCCAACGCCAAGCAAAGGCAAGACCGCAGTTGTAAGCGCAATTATTCCCATGCCGCCAAGCCAGTGCATTTCCATTCGCCACAAATTTACAGCGCGGGGCAAAATTTCAACATCTTTTAAAACCGTTGCTCCAGTCGTAGTAAAACCGCTTACGGATTCAAAAACCGCGCTCGAAAAATCGCTAATCCAACCGCCGGCAAAAAGCGGAATCGCGCCATAAAAACTTATCGCAACCCAGGCAAAGCTTACAAAAACAAAAATCGCTCTTGTTCCAAATTTTACGGGAACTTTTTTTCCGCCAAAATAAAAAGCAGAACCAAAAATCCACGCAACAACCATTGGAATTAAAAACGGAAGAATCACTTCATATTCGCCAAAAGCAAGAGCCGTCCCAATCGGCAGCAAAAACGAAGTTCCGATTATCGAAAGAATAATTGCAAAAATTCTTACAAAAACAAAAACCGTCTGCATTTAAAGTTCCGCTCCAAATTTTTCAAGCACATGCTGATTCTCTTCAAGAGTCGTAATCATTACAATTTCGTCGCCAACTTCAATTTTTGTGCTTCCAATCGGAATAAAATATTCGTCCGATCCGTTTTTTTGCATCATCAGAACCAAAAATTTACCGTTTTCCGCAATATCGCGGAGAGTGCAGCCAACTGCCGGACTTTTTTCATCAACTTTTATTTCCATAATTTCAAGAGAACCGTCATTGACCGTATGAACGCCTGTCACCGCCTTTCCTTTTAAGTGGCTCATAATCGAATCAACAACCGTATCCCGAATCGGAACAGCAACTTCAATTCCAATTTTTCTGGCAATTTCGCCAAAAGCATTATTTTGAACCAGCGCAATGCTGTTTTTTATGCCGAGGGATTCAAAATAAGCCGCCATTACAATATTCAATTCGTGATTAGAAGTAGTACAGATTACAAGGTCATATTTGTCAATTCCTTCTTCTTCAACAAAACCTTCTTCCGTCGCATCCGTACAAAAAACTTTTATCTTGGAAAATTTTTCAGCCGCAGCCTTAGCAAGATTTTCGTCGCTGTCGATAATGCAGAATTCTTGAGTCGGATTTCCTTCACGCTTAAAAAGCCGCGTAATAAAATTAGACTTTCGTTCTATCAGTTTTTCGGCAACAATCGTTCCAACCCTTCCAGCACCAATAATTGCAATTTTTTTAATTTCTTTAAGTTTTGAACCGCAAAGTTTTAAGAATTCCGGAATATCCTGCTTTAACATCAGCGCGCCAATGCAATCTTCCGCCTTAATTACAGTTTCGCCACTTGGCAAGCGGGTTTCGCCGTTACTTTCAACATAGGCAACAAGAATCGGTCTGTCCGTAATTTTCCTAAGACTAATAATTTTCTGATTTTCCAGACGGCTTCCTTTTTCTACGGTAATTCTAATAAGTTCATATTGATCGCCAAAAGGCATAACCTCGGTAATAGCTCCGTGATTTGCCGCATTGGAAATCGCTTCCGCAGCTTCAACGTCAGGATGAACCATATAATCAACACCATAAAGCGGCCGGCGGTTTTTAGCTTTTTCAACAGATGTCGTGTCCACATAATAAGCATAGTTCCGGACACGCGCAATTTTCGTAACATCCGGATAAACAGCGTCAACCAGCGAGCACGTAATCATATTTACTTCGTCATTCGAGGTAACGCAAACAAGGGCATCGGCATTTTTAATTCCAGCTTCTTCCAGAACATCCAGATTATTGCCTTCCGCATGAATTACATTGCAATCCAGACTGTTAGAAGCATGCCTTACAACTTCATCATCGTTATCAATTAAAACAACATCATTTTTTCCGTTTACAAGTCTTTTTGCCAGTTGAATTCCAGTAAAACCGGCACCAACAATTACGATTTTCATAATTCAATTATAGTCAATAATAAAAACTTTTAACATAAAATTTGGAGCACATCTTCCATTGAAAAAACAATTTTCAGTCAAAAATCACAGTTGTCTCAAAAACCGGCTTTCCACCCTTCGCTATTCGCTCATTGCCGTCCGGCAACTCCGGGGTTCCAGGCCGGGCTACATACCCGGTCGTGCGCAAATGCGCACATGTAAATAAATCTGTGCCCCTACTTTATTTTTTTTTTACAAAACTGTATGTTAAAAAAAGCATTGACTGCCGTTGGCAGCAGTGACTACAAATTTTTTCACATCTTAAAAGGCATTTGCCTTAATAGACTTGATCTTAAGGACAGGTACTATGACACTTACTCTCGATGTTGGAAATTCAAACATCACAGGAGGAGTTTTTGACGGCGACCAGCTGATTTTACAGTTCCGCCAGACAACTCACAAAAATTCATCCTCCGACGAAATTGGAATTTTCCTTCGCTCCGTTCTTCGGGAAAACGACATTTCTCCCGAAAAAATCACTCAAATTGGAATTTGCTCAGTTGTTCCGCCAATCAACTATTCTCTTTCCAGTGGAATCCTTAAATATTTTGGAATCGAGCCTCTTTTTATTCAGGCCGGAATCAAAAACGGTTTAAAACTAAAAATGCAAAATCCAAAAGAAATCGGAGCGGATTTAATCGCCGATTCTATCGGTGCAGTTTCGCTTTGTCCAAACAAAAATTTAATCATTGTTGACTTGGGCACAGCAACAACAATTCACGCACTTACAAAAAACAAGGAATATTTAGGCGGCTCAATTCTTCCCGGCTTAAAAATTTCAGTTCAGGCACTTGCTTCCGGCACTTCAAAACTGCCGCATGTCGACATTAAAAAAAGCGAAAAAGCCTGTGCAACTGCAACAATCGAAGCAATTCAGTCTGGAATTTATTTTGGAACAGCAGGCGCAATAAAAGAAATTTGCCGCACAATCAGTTCAGAAGTCTTTAAAAGCGAAAATCCCGAAGACAAGCCGTACATTGTCGGTACAGGCGGTTTTGCAAAAATTTTTGAAAGTTACAATATTTTTGACGAAATTTTCCCGGAACTTACGCTTATCGGCGTAAAAAAGGCGCTTGAACTTAATTCTTAAAAAACGCTGCGGTTAATTTTAGACCGCAAAAACCTAGAGAAGGAACATAAAAATGAAAAAATCAATAAAATTTTTTACGCTGGCATTGATTGCCGCAACTCTCGCATTTTCTTCATGTGGAACAAAAAAATCCCACGACACTTTGAGAATGACAATGTGCTCTGAACCGGACAGTTTTTTTCCATGGAAATCTGCCTCTGCCGAAACAGCTGCCGTTACAGACAATATTTTTGAAGGACTTTTAAAATACGATGGAAACGGTTCGCTTTATCCTGCTCTTGCAGAAAGTTATTCAGTTTCTGACGATTCTTTAACTTATACTTTTAAACTTCGCAAAGGCGTAAAATTTCACAACGGAACAGAATTTACTTCCGCCGACTGTGTTTACACTTACAAAAATTTGGCAGGTCTCGACGGTCTTACAACACGTTCCGACAATATGCAGATTGTAAAATCGGTTTCTGCTCCAGACGACTACACTTTTGTAATCGAACTGAAAAAAACATCTGGCGCCTTTTTGCTTCTTGTAGCAACAAGCCCAATTCTTTTGCACGATTACAACGACAACGAAACAGTGCCGGTTGGAACAGGCCCTTATAAATTCGTTTCATATTCTCTCCACGAAAAAATAGTTTTTGAACGCAACGATGATTACTACGACAAAGAACGTGCCGGAAAGATTAAAAACATCGAAATTCTCATCATGACCGACGAAAATTCAACAATTTCCGCGCTTCAGTCTGGTCAAATCGACGTTGCACAGATGATTTCCGGAACAAACGCAAAAATGCTCAAAAAGAATTTCAAAATCATAAGTCATCCGCAAAATATGGTTCAAATTCTTGGAATGAACAATTCTTATCCTCCGCTTTCTGACCTCAACGTCCGAAAGGCAATTACCTGCGCAATCGACAAAACAGAAATCATTAACGGCGTTTTTGACGGTTTTGCAACTGAACTTTATTCAAATTTTAGCCCGATTTTAGGCGATTGCTACAACGACAAACTTGCCGGAATTTTTTCTTACAATATTGAAAAAGCAAAAGAATATATGTCTAAGTCGGCTTACAAAAACGGATTCGATATGACGATTACTGTTCCTGCAAACTACCAGCCTCACGTTGATACCGCCCAGATTATCGTAAATATGCTCAAACCGCTTGGTATCAACTGCACAATTGTTCCTGTTGAATGGACAACCTGGCTCGACAAAGTTTATTCAAAAGCTGAATATCAGACGACTGTAATTGCATTTGCAGGAAAAATTGATCCGGCAGAAGTTCTCCGCCGTTACTGTTCAGATTACAAACGCAACTTTGTAAAATACAGCAATCCTGAATACGACAAAAATTTTGCAGTCGCAGAATCAGAAATCGACCTAAAAAAACGTGCAGATTATTTTAAGAAATGTCAGGAAATTCTTACAATGGACTGCCCTGCTGTTTTCATCTGCGATCCAGGCCGCAATATCATCACTCAAAAAAATGTAGCCGGCTACACTCCTTATCCGGTAAATTTTTACGATTTTTCAACACTTTACTTTGTTGACTAGAATATTATTCAACAAAACAGGAACAAAAAAATGAACTTTTATGTAAGAAAATTCATCGACTTTATGACAACACTTCTCCTTGTAACTTTGGTGACTTTTCTTACATTCCAGCTTCTTCCCGGCAATCCGGCGCTTGCAATTCTCGGACCAGACGCAGATCAGGCTCAAATTGAAGCTCTTGAACTTCAACTTGGGCTAAATCAAAGTCTTCCATTACGCTATGCAAACTGGCTAAAAGGAGCATTTTGCGGAAATCTTGGAATTTCCTACAAATATAACCAAAGCGTTTCTTCTTTAATTGCAGGAGCCCTAAAAACAACCGCCTCTCTGTCGTTGCTTTCGCTTGTTTTTACCATTGCAATCGGCACTTTTCTGGGAATCACATTTGCACTCAACAGAAAAAAAAAGGTCTGGCGCTGTCTTTCGGTTTTAAATCAAATTTGGGTTTCAATGCCGTCATTTTGCACAGCCCTTATTTTAATTTTAATTTTTACGGTCGGATTAAAACTGTTGCCCTCGGTAGGTTTTGACGGTCCAAAAAGTCTTATTCTGCCTTCGCTGGCAATTTCGCTGGGTTCATCTTCAATTCTCGCAAGATACATAAAAACAAGCATGGAAAATGAATTGAAGCAGGATTATGTAAGAACGGCAAAAAGCAAAGATTTGAATGAAAAACAGGTTATCGTTCACCACGTGCTCAGAAATGCGCTCCTTCCATCAATTACAACACTCGGTCTTATTACCGCAGATATTTTTGGAGGAAGTATAATTATCGAAAATGTTTTTTCTCTTCCAGGAATTGGAAAACTTATAATTCATTCAATTTCTTCAAGAGATTTTCCGTTGCTTCAAGGTCTGACAGTTTATCTTGCAGCAATGACTTTGACCTGTAACTTTGCGGTCGATATTCTATATTCAATTATTGACCCAAGAACAAGGTCAAAAAAATAAATTTAAAATAGATTACAAATAATTTGAAACAGCTGTTTTTCCTTTTAACATAGGAAAAATTTATTTGAATTTTGAGAGGTAGTCAATAATGGATTCAAACATGAAAATTCTTCAAGAAAACCTGACAAAATACTTAAGAAATAAGACATTTTTAACTGGTTTTTGCATGTTTTCTTTCATAATTCTGTTCATGCTTGCAGGAACAATCTGGCTTCCGTACGATCCAAATTTGACAAACGCCGCCGCAAAACTTCAGCCGCCGTCATTTCATCATCTTCTTGGAACAGACTCACTTGGCCGCGATGTTTTAAGCAGAATAATGTTCGGTTTGAGAATTTCCGTAATAATCGGTTTTATTGTAATGATTTTTGGACTTTTTACCGGACTTATTCTAGGATCAATCTGCGGTTGGTTTGGCGGAATTGCCGACACAATCATCATGAAACTTGTCAGCACACAAATGGCTTTTCCTGGAATTCTTTTGGCTTTAATGCTCGTTGCAGTTTTTGAGCCGGACATCAAGGTTACAATTCTGGTTCTCTGCATTATGAGCATTCCCCGCTTTACAAGAATCACCCGTTCCGGCTACATCAAATTTAAAAATTCACTTTTTGTGCAATCCGCAAAAGCCCGCGGTGCTGGAAATTTCAGAATCATGTATATTCATATTTTGCCAAACATTTTAAGCGATCTTCTCATAACCGCAACATTGAGTTTTTCAATGGCAATTTTAAACGAATCTGGCTTAAGTTACCTCGGACTTGGAGTCCGTCCACCATACCCAAGTTTTGGAAGAATGTTGAACGACGCACAGCATTATATTTTTACAAACCCGACAGGAATTATTTTTCCGCTCATTTTTCTGATAATTCTTGTTTTTGGAGTAAATTTAATTGGCGATGGAATTTCGGAAGTAAATGGAAAGTAAAATGAATTCACAAAAATCTTTGCTAAAAATAGAAAATTTGTCAGTTGAATTTTGCTCCAGACAAAAAAAATTTACGGCAGTAAAAAACGTAAATTTGGAAATTTTTCCCGGAGAATTCGTCGCCCTTGTCGGAGAATCCGGTTCAGGAAAAACAATAACCTCTCTCAGCATAATAGACCTTTTGCCGGAAAATGCAAAAATCACTGAAGGAACAATCACTTTTACCGGAAAAAACAAATCAATAATTTTTCAGGAACCCATGACAAGTTTAAATCCGCTCTTAAAAATCGGTAAGCAAATTGAAGAATCAGCGCTCATAAAAGGAATTTCAAAACAAGAAGCTCATAATCAGGCAGAAAAACTTGCAAAAATGACCGGACTTGAAGATACAAAAAAAATTTTCAACTGCTATCCGCACGAACTTTCTGGAGGAATGCGGCAGCGCGTAATGATTGCAAGTGCGCTTATGACAAATCCCGAACTTTTAATCGCAGACGAACCGACAACTGCTCTGGACGTTTCAACGCAAAATAAAATACTTTCGATAATTCAGAACTTAAAGAGTGAATTCAACACCGCGCTCCTTTTAATAACACACGATTTTACAGTTGTAAAAAAACTCTGTTCAAGAATTTATATAATGTACAAAGGAAAAATCGTAGAAACAGGAAAAACAGAAGAAATATTAAAAAATCCTCAACATCCATATACAAAGGCGCTAATAGATTCAATTCCAGATGCAAAAAGACGTCACGAAAAACTTCCTGTACATTTTGGAGAATGGCAAAATGAATAATCCGCAGAAAATAATCGAATGTAAAAATGTTTTTAAATCTTTCTCAACAAAAAATGGAATTACAAATGCCGTAAATGGCGTAAATCTTTCAATAAACAAAGGCGAATGTTATGGTTTAGTCGGCGAATCCGGCTGTGGAAAATCAACCTTAAGCAGTTTAATTTGCGCCCTTCAAAAACCAGATTCCGGAGAAATTCTATTTGAAGGAAAACCTGTCAAAGATGAAAAAACTTTCCGGCTCCACTGCCAAATAATCTTTCAAGATCCCTATTCTTCACTAAACCCAAAAAAGAAAATCAAATCAATAATCGAAGAACCGCTAATAATTCACAAAATCGGCAAAACAAAACTAGAACGCAGCAAAATGATAAACGAAATGCGCACTTTAATCGGACTTCCACCAGATTCTCTCGAAAAATTTCCACATCAGCTTTCTGGAGGACAAAGACAGAGAGTCGCAATTGCCAGTGCAATGATTTTAAATCCGGAATTTGTAATTTGTGATGAATGTGTAAGCGCCCTCGACGTTTTAATTCAAGCCCAAATTCTAAATCTTCTCAAAACAATGCAAAAATCAATGAATTTGACATATCTTTTTATAAGTCATAATTTAAACGTTGTTGCTTACATGGCAGACAGAATCGGCGTCATGTACAAAGGTCAAATTATCGAAGAAAAACCGACCGATGAGCTTCTGTCAAACCCGGAACATCCGTACACAAAAACTCTTCTGCAGGCAGCAGGAATTGAATAAAAATGTTTATAAACGAAAAAATTAAAAATCTTCCCATAACTCCTTACCTTGAACAAATTTGCCAAACTCTAAAAAATTCTCCGTCAAGATTTTTAGTTTTAACAGCACAAACCGCCGCAGGAAAATCAACCGCAGTTCCACTCGCACTTTTAGAAAATTTTAACGGAAAAATTCTCATGCTCGAACCAAGACGGCTTGCAACAGTCGCACTTGCAGAAAGAATTTCTTCACTTATCGGAGAAAAAACAGGCGAAACTGTCGGCTACACATTGAGTTTGGAAAGCAAAATATCTCAAAAAACCCGGTTTGAAGTTATAACCGAAGCAATTTTGACGCGCCGTCTTCAAAATGATCCTCTTTTAGAAGACACAAATGTAGTAGTCATCGACGAATTTCATGAACGCTCTGTACACGCAGACCTTGCACTTGCGTTTTTAAAAGAAGCAATGTCTCTGCGCGACGATCTTTTCGTTATAATAATGTCGGCAACAATAAATTCAAAAAGAATTGCAGAATTTTTGTCACAGCCAGCCGCTCCAATTATGGAAATTCCTGGCAGACAATTTCCAGTAGAAATCATTTATAAAGATAAAATTTCAGTAAAAAATGCTATTTTAGAAGAATTTTCACAATCGATAAACGACCGTTCGTTAGTTCAAAATCAAAACAGAACCGACTCAATTCTTGTTTTTCTTCCGGGCATTGCAGAAATCAACAATCTCCGTTCAGAATTAGAAAATTCGCTTTCCTCGACAGAAGCTGAAATTTTAACCTTACATTCTTCGATTCCATTGTCCGAACAGAAAAAAATTCTCTCAGAAGTTCCAATTTCTTCTCCAAGACGAATAATTTTATCATCATCAATTGCAGAAACCTCTTTAACAGTTCCAGGCGTTACAACAGTAATCGACAGCGGACTTTCAAGAATCAACAAAATGAACATTTCGCTTGGAATGGAAAGACTCGTAACCGAAAAAGTAAGTCAGTTCAGTGCCGACCAGCGTGCAGGACGCGCAGGAAGACTTATGAGCGGACGTTGCGTCAGACTTTGGAGCAAGTTTGACATTCTCAATAACGAAATTCAACCAGAAATTCTCCGCTGCAACCTTGCTTCTCTCGTTCTTGAATGTGCAAAATGGGGTTCAACAAAAATAGATTCATTTTTCTGGCTGGATTCTCCGTCAAAATCCGCATGGAACGCCGCGACAACGCTTTTAACAGAATTCGGCTTTTTGGAAAACGAAAAAATCACTCAAAATGGAAAATTTGCCCTCGAACTCGGAATTGAACCTCGACTAGCCTGTGCTATTCTTTACGGAAAAAAAACAAATCATCTTGAGGAAGCCTTGAATTTTGCCCTAAAATTCAGCCAATACGGAACTGCAAATGAAGAACAAAAGAAAAAATTCCTTTCGATATTAAAAAAGCGCATAGAAAAGTGCAATTTTTCTTCAAGCACAAGCGGATATGAAGAATTTTCACAAACCGAACTTTTGCTCTCCGGATTTCCAGACAGACTCGGAAAAAAACAGCCCCTTGAAGAGCAATCTTTTTTTAAAAATGCCGCGCAGACTTTATATCAGTTTCCATCTGCCCACAAGGCGGTTCTTTCAAAAACGTATCAGGAAAGTCCAGAATGGCTCATTGCTCCAGAAGTAAATGCAGGAAGTTCAACAGGAAAAATTTATTCCTTTGAAAAAATCGACTCAATTCAACTCGAAAACTGGCTCAAAAATCACTCTGAAATAACAGAAGAATTGGAATTTGACAAAAAAAATTTTTCCGCAAAAAAAACACAAAAAACTTCTTACGGCGCAATCCTTCTAAAAGAAAAAAAATTACCTGTTTCTCCACAGGATTTTGGAAAAGCACTTTGCGCAGAAATTCAAAAAAACGGTCTTTCAGTCCTTCCATTTGATAAAAAAACTTTTGACTTTTTACTTCGCACCCAATTTTACGCAAACCATATTGAGCCGGAACTTTTTACACAAATTGAATCTCTGCAAAAAAACGCAGAAATCTGGCTTTTACCGTTTATAACTTCCAGCAAAATTGACGAAAACATAGTTTTTGACGCTCTTTTTTATTTTTTAAACGGAACAAAAATCGACAGCTCAGTTCCTTCATCAATTATTCTCGAAAATGGAAAAAAAGCAAAAATAAAATACGAAAGCCGGCTTATCAGTTCAGGAATTTTGAATATCGGCGATTATTTAACTAACGTTCGTTTGTTAAACGTCATTCCGATTCTCGAAATCATAATCCAGCAAATTTTCGGCTGTTTTTCAACTCCCAAAATCTCGGGAATTCCTGTGCTTTTAAAGCTTCTTTCTCCGGCCCGCAGACCTCTGCAAATCACCGACAATCTGGAAAATTTTTGGTCTGGCGCCTGGATAGAAATCTGCAAAGAAATGAAAGGCCGTTATCCAAAACATAACTGGGACTATAGACTAACGACCGATAGTTAATCCACACATTTAATGCCTTACTTTTATTGACTTAAACAAAGCGCTGCCGTTTTCGTCAGCATTCGCATTTCCTATTGCGTAAATTCCGAACCGGCCTCCAACCCAATGCGCGCTTTCTGTTGTAAAAAAATCACTTTTCCATTTAAAAGAATTTTTCAAGCCCATTCCTGTTTTTACAGTAAATTGAACTGCGCCCGAATATGTGCTGAACGAAATAAAATCCATTCGAATTTTTACCGGTTGATTTTCGTTTTTCAATTTTAAATGTTCGCGATAAACTTCAATTTCACTTCTAGTATCGTCCGTCAAATCTTCATTTTTCGATTTTAAATAAACAAAGTCAAAACCCGCAACCGTTTTTTCAATCGCCACAGAAGCATATTCATCTGCAAGAAAAATCATTCCCGCACGAGAACCATTTGGCAAACTGCTTACGTCAAGAACAGCTTTTAAATAAAAATTTTCATACTGAATTTTTTGAGTTAAAACATTCGAAGAATTCCATAAAACTGGAAAACCGTTTTGATTTTTCGAACCGCAATGCAAAACAGCCAGTCTAAAATTTTCCGCATCCGGATTAAAACTTCTTTCAGCCTTTGCAAATTTTTCAGAATGATTTCCGCTCCACTGCCATTCAAGGCCACAATTTTCAAAAGCGCAGACTGGTTTTTTAAAAGGATTTTTCAAATTTTTTAGGATACTAGATTTCGGCGACCTGAATTTTAAAACCGGCTCTCCAGGCATAAGACCTGTTTTTACAGAAGTTCCCATCAAAGGCCAGTCATTTTTCCACAAAACCGGTTCAAGATGAACAATTCTTCCAAAAATTCCACGGTCCTGAAAATGAATAAACCAATTTTCTCCAAAAGGAGTTTCGACAAAAGCGCCTTGATGCGGTCCATTTATTCCAGACTCGCCTTCCTTCAAAACAATCTTGTCTTCCCACGGACCTTCAGGATTTTTAGAACGCAAAACCGTCTGCCATCCTTCCGTAACTCCGCCAGCCGGAGCAAAAATATAATAAAATCCGTTTCTCTTGTAAACTTTCGGTCCTTCCATCGTCGGATGCTTTTCAGTTCCGTCAAAGATAATCTTATCCTCGCCTTCGCAAACCTTAAATTTTTTATTAAACCTTAAAACCCCGATTTTACTGTTAAAACCACAGCGGCTTTTTGCATAAGCATGATAAACATAAGCATTTCCATCATCATCAAAAAAAAGCGCCGGATCAATAAAACCTTTCGCCTTATAAATCAATTTAAGAGGAGACCATTTTCCAAAAATATCATCTGTTTGAGTTAAAAAAATTCCTTCATCAGGCAAACCAACGATTATATAAAAAATTCCCTTGTGATACGAAAAAGAAGGTGCCCAAATGCCTTTCGCATTTTGAGGAAAATTGTATTGTTCAAGCGGAATATTTTCAGCCGCATAATTTATCAGTTTCCAATTAACCAAATTTTTAGAAAAAAGAATCGGCAGCCCCGGCGTAAAATTAAAACTCGAAGCCACCATAAAATAATTTCCACCAACTCGAATAACATCTGGATCTGAATAATCACACAAAATAATCGGATTCTTATACATTGCTCTAATTTTATGATTTTCCGGGCGTTCCGGCAACTTGTTGCCGTCGGGAGTTCCAGGGTTCCGGCTTTCGCCTGCATTGCTCCACTACGTTCCGCAACGGCTTTGCCGCCCTTCCATTCCCTTACGCTTTTTTTTTAATTAACGAATAAAGCTCGTCATCACTTTATCAACCCAAACCGGCTGAGTAACCGAAGACTTCCCGGCTTCAATGGATTTTAAAAGCCAGGCCATATTTTTTCCTAGCATAGTCAAGGTCTGCACACCTTCCTCGTCCTTAAGAACGTCTTCTGGAGTCTTCCCGTGAATTTCATTCCAATAGCAGCTGGTTACAATTGGCATAGCACTGTAAGCAAAGTATTTGTTTATAACATCAAGAGTAGCAGTATTGCCCGCCCGACGACAGGTAGAAACGCTGGCAGCCGGTTTAAACCGCAAATCGCCTCCCGCCGCAGCCCAAAGCCTGTCCATAAACATAACCAGTTCCCCGCGAGGACTTGCCCAGTAAACAGGAGAGTCAAAAACAACCCCCTCCGCCTCCTGAACCTTCACAGCCGCCTCATTGACCACAGACTCAATCTCACCGTTAAAAATCCGTCTGCCAACGTTCATAATTTCAGCTTCGATTCCTTCAGCCTTAAGAGCCTCAGCCACCAGTTTTAACGCCGTAAATGTACAGCCATCATTTTTACGACTGCCGTTAAACAAAACAACCTTCATAAAACCCCCAAAATCTGGTTCAACTTAAGTTTTTTTAATTTGCAACCTTTGCACATTTTATTGAAGAATAAATTAAATCACAATAACAGTCTGTTTTTACAGTCTAATTTTAAATTTTGTCCGAAAAACCTAGGGAAGTGCTGATTAACACTTTGAAGCGATTAATCAGCACTTCCCGTCAAATTGCCGTAACTGCGACTTACAGTCAGCGACTTACGGACAATTAGCTACATTTAAGGTTAACACTGAAAAATCCTCAATAGGATTTATTCAGTGTTTCCCTAGCCCGGGCCGGAGCAGCTGATAAGTCCCAGGCACTGGTACCTGGGATGGAGCGAAAGCGGAACTGCGGAGCGACCGGCTTGACGGTGGATATGCTCCAAAAAAACTGCATTACCTGCTTTTTGTCTATCTAGCCCCACAATGCCTTTTTTACTATACTTTTAGTGAAGTTAATACAGTAATTTTATGGAATACGAAAAAATTGTTTCGGGAACCTTTATAGACCGGCCAAATCGTTTTATTGCCCATGTAAACATCCAGGGTCAGACAGAAACTGTTCACGTAAAAAACACAGGCCGTTGCAGAGAACTTCTTGTCAGCGGCTGCCAGGTCATTTTAGAAGATTTTCGCGGCAGAAAGGAAGCCAAAACCAGAAAGACCCAATTTGACCTGATTGCAGTTTATAAAAAAATCCACAAGACAAATCCTCTTTTTAAAGACAATGGACTTCTACTAATCAATATGGACAGTCAGGCACCAAACAAAGTCGCAAAAGAATATCTTTTAACTCAAGATTACGACATAATAAAGCCGGAATTCACCTATGGAAATTCCAGAGTTGATTTTTATATGGAAAAAGGAAACCGCAAGTTTTTAATGGAAATAAAGGGCTGCACTCTGGAAGAAAATGGAAAAGGCTTATTTCCCGACGCCCCCACCGAAAGAGGAGTAAAGCACTTAAAGGAACTGACCACAGCAATAGATGAAGGTTTTGAGTGCATCCTGGGGTTTGTCATACAGATTCCCGGTGTAAAAGAAGTTGCTGCCAACATAAAAACCCACCCAGAGTTCGCACAAGCCCTGAAAGAAGCAAAACAAAAAGGCGTAAAAGTCCTGTTTTTAGAAACCGCCGTCAAAGAAAATTCCCTAAAAATCCTAAAAGCCACACAAGAAATGTAAACTCCGGCACAGCTTCCTTCTCAGGATTCCTCTTCAATCCTTACTCCAAAATTCCCCAAAACCGTGTTATACTTTTCTCAGGCAAATACCCTTATATAAGCCCCCTTACGACTTTTAAATAAAACCTATGCAGGAAACTATGACAGACTTACAAAAACGACTTTTTGAATTTCGGGATGAAAAAAATGCGGCTTTTCAGGCAAAACTTACACCTACAGTTCCAGCAGACTCCTTCCTTGGGTGCCGGGTGCCGGATTTACGGAAATTTGCAAAAGAGTTTTCAAAGGAAGAAGGCTGGCAAAATTTTTTGAAGGAACTTCCCCACAAATATTACGACGAAAACCTTCTCCACGGATTTTTGCTGGACAGTTTTAAAGATTTTAACACCTGCCTTTCCGCAGTAGAAGAATTCCTGCCCTTTGTAGACAACTGGGCCGTGTGCGATACCATGCGCCCCAAAATTTTCAAAAAGCATCTGCCAGAAATAATGGAAAAAATAAAAGTCTGGATAAAAAGCGAAAAAACTTACACCGTGCGCTTTGCAGTGAATTTACTAATGTCCCTGTTTCTGGATGAAGCCTTTGAGCCTCAACAACTTTTTATGCCCCTCCAGATAGAATCCGACGAATACTACATCAAAACGATGATAGCCTGGTACTACGCCACCGCTCTGGCCAAACAGTGGGAGCCCACCATAAAAATCCTGGAACAAAAAAAACTCAACCCCTGGACCCACAACAAAACAATCCAGAAAGCCCTGGAAAGCTACCGGGTTACAGCCGAACACAAAGAATACCTTCGCACGCTAAAAATCCCCCCGACCCGCAGCCACTAAGTGTGCGTAGACCGCAACATAATAAAATCGGAAATGTGCATCTCAAATGGGCGTTTTCAGAAGGTGCAGTTCTCTTTCTCCGTAATAATGAACGTGGCCAGAGGTGGCATGATAAGCTTGTGCGGCGAGCATCTCGCATACATCGCTTCGCGCCGTTTGCATGAGAAGAAATTATTTAAGTCGCTGCTCTCGCGGCTTGCACATAACAGAAGCGTATACGGCGGGAGTTTTGAAAAATGAAAATTATATGCGGCTTAGACTGTCCCTGCCGTGACCGACTATATGTGTTTGATTCAGGACGCTTTTCCTGGAATCTTTTTTTTGAATTGCGATACAGGCTTTGCTTTTTTATTTTGAACGGGAACTTTATTTTTCTCTCACAAGAAAGACTGTTTTTTTCTAAAAAAACAGCCCTAAGTTGTATTTTTTTGGAATTAGTATTGACAACTTGGGGCCTTATATGTGTTAGGTTTTACCTATCTCAACTGCAAAACCAGTTTTTTACCAAGAACATTGGCCGCTTTAGTCAATGTTGCAAGAGTAACAGAATCATTATATGGATTTAAAAGTCTGTCCAATGCCGCACGAGAGGTGGACATTCTCTTAGCCATTTCAGTTTTGTTAATATTCTGTTTCTGCATTTCTTCAAGTAAATTATATGAAATTAAACGTTTGATTGCTTCATTTTTTACTTCTTCAGCAATACCTTCTTCTTCGAGAAAATCATCAAAAGAACTTCCTACATAAGCTTTATTCATTTTTGACCTCCTAAAACCAGAGATTTTCTTTTCTTTCCCAACTCCATATCATCTTTTGGAGTTCTCTGTGTCTTTTTTATAAAAGCATGAAGTAATATCATACTTTTGCCACTGACTGTAAACATTACACGGCAGATTCTTTTATCAGAAATGCTAGACCTGACTTCCCATAAATCAGTATCAAGTTTTCTGACTGTCGGATAACCTATAGGCCATAACATTTCAACCGCCATGATATCAGCACCAACAGATTTTTTATCTTCTGGTGTCAATACCTTCAGGAAATCTCGTACAGGCTCATTGTTTTGTTCTGTTTTGAAAAATTCTACTTGCAGTTTCTTTTTGATTTCCATGTTAATAATGTACCATATTTGATACATGTTGTCAAATAAAAAAGGCGGGCTTGTCCCGCCGTTGAAAAAAAATCACCTATTTTTTTGAGAACCAAGATTCTGATAATCCAGGAATATTTTTAAAACCTTTAGATTCTATACTTTTCTTTAAGTCAAAAACATTAGCTTTTGTTTTATATCCTTTATCCACATTGTCTAGTCGATAACCTTTTAAATTAACTAGTTTACCCGATGAATCTCTTACAAAAAGATCTCTAATAATTTCAAAACATTCAAGCATATAAAAATCCTCCTTTGGATTTTACCCATTACGGCGAAAATTCTGTCGGAAGATTTACCTTACTAACAGCAAGTGACGCAGTGCGCCATCAACCTAACATAATTTCTCCGTATCCGCAGTAATTGAGTGTTAATCAAACCTCAAATTTAAAAAAGATGTTTTATTATACACCCTAAAATGTCATATTACAACACTTTTATAATTATAATGTCGTATGCAATCATTCAGAAAGTACGCTTATAGTTTAAAAATATAAGAATGACTTGTGATGATATTAAAAAAAGACTTGGAGAGAATGTAAAACGAATACGAAAAGAACAAAGACTTACACAATTTCAGCTTGCAGAAAAAGCAGAACTTTCGGAAGAAACTGTTAAAAACATCGAACTTTCAAGGTGCTGGACCAGCGACAAAAATCTTGCAAAACTTACAAAAGCACTTGCAGTTGACATTCACAGTCTTTTTTTGCCGGTCAGCGAATCTTTTGACAGCGATTCAGAAGATTCTGTCATAATCAAAAATGCAATAGCAGAAAACATAAAACATTATGTAGATTCCGTCTTGAAAGAAATTACAAAAAATCACTGATTTTCAAAATACTTTCAAAACAATTTTTTTAAGTCATTCAAAACAGCAGATTCAAGATGAAAATCTTTTTAAAAATCTTAAACTTCTTCGACCACGGTATTTTCTGCTGGAAGTTCACAGGTAAACACACGCCTTGTAGCATTAAAAACATCTTTGCAATCCGCCGTAAAGTCTTTTCCTGTTTTTTCAGTTTGTCCTTTACATTTTTCAAGGAAGGTTTTGTTTCTACAAAATCAGAAACCATCTTACCGGCAAACATAAACCGCAAGTTCAATTCCGTCAGTAAAAAATTTTTTTTCAAACAACCCCCAAAAAAAATCCCGCCACACCCGGCAAAACCGGACACAGCGGGATTTGTTTTCAGTTAACATTCTCCCACAGGGCAACCACCCCATGAGAAAAGTCTTTCTTACTTATACAGTTCAATCAGCTTCTGCAAATGTTCAAACCTTGCTTTAGCTGCTTCTTCGTTCCTGTCGAAGAGAACTTTTGCTCTCTCTGGGAACTTGCGTGTAAGTGAAGAATAGCGGGTTTCGTTGGCAAGGAATGCCTGGTAAGAACCGTCGCCTTCTTTTGAAGTAAGGGTGAATGGGTTCTTTCCTTCTGCCTTAAGAGCCGGGTTGAAGCTGAACAGGTTCCAGTAGCCGGCTTTTACAGCAGCCTTCATTTCGTCCTGACAGTGGTTCATTCCGCCCTTAACACCATGGAGTTCACAAGGAGCATATCCAATGATAAGAGAAGGTCCGTTATAAGCCTCAGCTTCTTTAATTGCCTTGAGAGCCTGAGCAGGGTTTGCACCAAGAGCAATCTGGGCAACATAAACATAGCCATAGCTCATAGCGATTTCAGAGAGGGATTTTTTGCCCATCTCTTTACCGGCAGCAGCGAATTGACATACTTCACCAATGTTAGAAGCCTTAGAAGCCTGTCCACCTGTATTTGAGTACATTTCTGTATCGAATACCATAACATTGACATTTTCGCCAGAAGCAAGAACGTGGTCCAATCCACCAAAACCAATGTCGTAAGCCCATCCGTCGCCACCAAAAATCCATACAGATTTTTTAGCAAGATAGTCTTTCTTTTCAAGGATTTCTTTAGAAGTTTCACATCCGCAAGCTTCAAGTTCTTTTACAAGAGCGTCTGTTGCAGGAGAGTTTGCAATTGTGTCGTTCTTTGTTTCCAAGTATTTTGCAATTGCATCTTTAAGAGAAGCTTTGTCTGTATTTTCAGCAACTTCTTCAAGTTTAGAAATCAGGCTGTCGCGGATAAATTTCTGTCCGGCATACATACCCAATCCGTGTTCTGCGTTGTCTTCAAAGAGAGAGTTTGCCCAAGCTGGTCCTTTCTTTGAATCCTTGTTGATTGTGTAAGGAGCTGTTGCAGCAGGTCCACCCCAGATTGAAGAACAACCAGTAGCATTTGAAATGTACATGTGTTCGCCAAAGAGCTGAGTAATAAGACGAGCATAAGAAGTTTCTGCACAACCTGCACATGAACCAGAGAATTCAAGCAACGGCTGGTTGTACTGAGAAGTCATTGGCGAAAGTGGAAGTTCATCAACTTCTGGCTTTTTAGAAACATTTGCAACAAGGTAATCCCACTGTGGCTGATTCTTAACAAGGCTTTCCTGTGGAACCATTGTAAGAGATTTTGTAGGACAAACTGTTGTACATTCTCCACAACCCATACAGTCGAGAGGAGAAACAGACAATGTGTATTTGTACTGAGCAAGTTTTGGATTTTTTACAGCAAGTGTTTTTGCTCCAAGGCCTTCAACTTTTTCAGCTTCGTCAGCAGTAAGAAGGTATGGACGAATTGTTGCGTGTGAACAAACAAAAGCACAAGAGTTACACTGAACACAAGTTTCAGAATTCCATGCAGGAACCATAACAGCTGTTCCACGTTTTTCGTAAGCAGAAGCACCGAGTTCAAACTGACCGTCAGCAATATCTTTGAATGCAGAAACAGGAAGGTTGTCGCCGTCCATGAGTCCGATTGGGTTCATGAGTTTTTCAACCATAGCAACTGTTTTTGCTTCGCCCTTAAGAACAGGTTTTGCAGCGTCAGCAGCAGGATTTGCCCAGCTTTCAGGAATCTTAACTTCGTGCAAAGCACCTGCACCCTGATCGATTGCCTGACAGTTCATATCAACAATGTCCTGTCCTTTCTTAGAGAACTTAGCAACAACTTTTTCCTTCATATATTTGATAGCTTCTTCAGAAGGAAGAACGTTTGCAAGTTTAAAGAATGCAGACTGGAGAACTGTTGAAGTGCGCTTTCCAAGACCAATCTTTGTTGCAATATCTACAGCGTCAACTGTGTATACTTTAATTTTGTTGTCGTAAATATATTTTTTAGATTCAGCTGGAAGATGTTTGTCGAGTTCTTCATCAGACCACTGGCAGTTAATAAGGAAGATTCCTCCCTTCTTAACATCCTGAACCATCTTGTATCCTTTAATGATGTAAGACTGGTTGTGGCAAGCTACAAAGTCAGCCTGATTGATGTAGTAAGGTGATTTAATAGGATGATCGCCAAAGCGCAAGTGAGAAATTGTAATACCACCAGTTTTTTTAGAGTCATACTGGAAGTAAGCCTGAATATACTTGTCTGTGTGGTCACCAATGATTTTTGTTGAGTCTTTGTTAGCACCAACAGTACCGTCACCACCAATTCCCCAGAATTTACATTCTACAGTTCCTTCAGCAGATGTGATTGGAGCCGGTTTAACTTCTGGTAAAGAAAGGTTTGTAACATCATCAACAATACCAACTGTAAAGCGTGATTTTGGAGAATCTTTAGCAAGTTCTGTATAAATAGCAAATACTGAACTTGGAGGAGTATCTTTTGAACCAAGACCGTAACGTCCGCCAGTGAGCACAACATCGTTCAAACCAGCTTCGCGGAGAGTTGCCGCAACATCAAGGTAAAGAGGTTCACCAAGAGAACCTGGTTCCTTAGTTCTGTCGAGAACAGCAATCTTCTTTACAGTTTTTGGAAGTTTTTCAAGGAATTTAGCAGAAACCCAAGGTCTGTAAAGATGTACTTTTACAAGACCAACTTTTTCGCCTTTCTTTGTAAGGTAATCGATAACTTCTTCTGCAACATCACAAATAGAACCCATTGCAACGATAACGCGGTCAGCATCAGCAGCACCGTAGTAATCGAAAAGGCCGTAATTTGTTCCAAGTTTCTCATTGATTTTGTTGATGTATTTTTCAACAACAGCAGGAAGAGCATCGTAAGTTGAGTTACAAGCTTCACGGTGCTGGAAGAAAACGTCACCATTTTCGTGAGAACCACGCATTGCAGGATGTTCAGGATTAAGAGCATGTGCACGGAATTCTTTTACAGCGTCAACGTTGAGCATTTCTTTAAGGTCAGCATAGTCCCAAAGTTCAATTTTCTGAATTTCGTGAGATGTGCGGAAACCATCAAAGAAGTTGATAAATGCAACTTTTCCTTCGATTGCAGCCAGGTGAGCAACCGGAGCCAAGTCCATAACTTCCTGAGGATTAGATTCAGCAAGCATTGCAACGCCAGTCTGGCGACAAGCATAAACGTCAGAATGATCACCAAAAATGTTCAATGCCTGAGTAGCAACACAGCGTGCAGCAACATGGAATACACAAGGAAGCTGTTCAGCAGCAATCTTGTACATATTCGGAATCATCAAAAGAAGACCCTGAGAAGCTGTGAAAGTTGTTGTCAATGCACCCGATGCCAAAGAACCGTGTACAGTACCAGCAGCACCAGCTTCAGATTCCATTTCGATTACTTTTACTTTTTCACCGAAAACATTTTTCTGGCCATTTGCAGACCAGTTGTCAACCCAGTCAGCCATTGGAGACGACGGAGTGATAGGATAAATACCAGCTACTTCAGTAAAAGCATATGCAACGTGAGCTGCAGCCTGGTTTCCATCCATTGACTGTTTCTTTCTGGACATATTGTCCTCCTAAATTAACTATGGATTTTTGTCAAATAGAAAGCAGAAAAGTTAATTCTGAAATTTATATTATTTTCATTCTATAACCTGATTTGATTTTTTTCAATATTATGTCTTCATTTGAATTTGAAAATACACCGGTCTCCAGAATATTTTACAGCCTTTTTACACAGCATAAACAGTTATTTAACATTCAATATTTTATAGACGGCCTCAACTGCAATAAAAACTTATCGTTTATTTAGAAATCGTTTTGCTTTTTGACCACTATTGGACACTATAAATGGACACTATAAAAAACATTGCATTTTCAAAAACGCCATTTTTAACAACAAATCTTAGCTTGAAAATAATAATTGCGATAAACTAAACATCTCAATCCACAATAATCAAAAAAAGATGATAAAAAAGCGCTTTGCAAAAAAATTGAACTTTAATAAGTTTCATAAAATGCAAAAATATTATTTAGAATAAAATTCTCGCAAAATTCTACAAATTTCTTTTTATTTTTACGCATTTTTATCATAAATAAAAACAAACACTTTTTTTATTTATTTTTAAATGACGAACATTCGTCATTTAAAACAACTTTAAACAAACTAACGGTTAATAGTTTAAAACGATTTTTTTCTTTCACTTTGATGTTTCTCATGAAACATTTTTTATCGAATAAAACTACCCTCTCAAATTAAATGGATTTATAAAACTCTCTCATACTCTTATATGTCTTATAAGTATATGTCTCTTATAAACATATACTTGTACTTAAATAGATTTATTCATACTTATCGTTTAATAAAAATATCAAATGTTTCTCATGAAACAAATCTAATAAGTTCCATATATTTTTAATCCATACTTTCATATTTCACTAAACTGTTTTCATAATTCAACAAATCAACACAAAACATTCATTTATTCAATAAATATCGGATATTAGAAAAATGTTTCTCATGAAACATTTTAACCGGAATTTTCACCAATATTTTTCATCTTACAAAACCAAACTTTTACTAATTTTACAAACAATAAAAAAAAATCTTATTTAAGTAAAAAAAAGCAAAAAGTTTCTCATGAAACATTCTGTCAAAAAAACATTTATAAGTTTTCCGCCTGCGACAAACTTAAAATTCTATCTTTTTTTTTTCAAAAAAAGTTTCTCATGAAACATAAAATAAATTCATAAACAAAAGTTATCCACAAGTATTCCACACTCGGACATAAAAATAAAATTCAACAAAATTTAGTTAAATTCTTTTATAATAAGGAATTAAATTTTTCAAAATACTTTTTTTTTGAGATTGCCTCATTTTTAAACAAGTTATCCACAGGCAAGACACCAAATTCTTCAGCTGCCATTATAAATAAATGTGGACAAAAAAAAGACCAGAGAAAAATCTCTGGTCTACCTGATGGTCATTTGATCTTTACGAATCTGTCATAAAAAGATCATTTAATAAATATAAAAGTCCCCTCAACTTAATTATAATTAAATAAAAAAGTTTTGTCATTACATTAAAAATAATCTATCTAATTCTTTATAATACAAGAAATTAAATAAAATTATTCTTTATCTTTCTCATCTTCGTTTGCAACTTTATCAAAGCCTACAACATAATCTGGTTCATCAATATTTATAATACGAGTTCCAGAAGATGCCCTTCCCTGCTTTGAAATCATTGCTGCCGAAACTCTAAGAGTTTTTCCCTGTCCAGACATACAGATTACTTCATCGGTTTCTGAAACTGCAATTGCGCCTATAATTTCGCCCTTGCCCTCAATATTTCCGAAAATTTTCTGTCCGCCAGTTCCACGTCCGTGTTTTCCAAATTCATCAAATCCAACTCGTTTTCCATAACCTTTTTCGGTTATAACAAGCGCATCCTTATTTTGTTCAACACTGATTGCAGCTGCAACTTCATCTCCAGACGCAAGACGAATTCCTGTAACACCAGAACTTGCTCTTCCCATTGGACGAACACTTTCTTCAGAAACTCTAAGCGCCTGACCTTTTCTTGTAATAAGCATTGCATCGTCATTTCCAGAAGTCAGCATTGCAGAAACAAGATGATCACCATCATGAAGTTTAATTCCAATTACACCACGTGTCTTTGCATTTGCAAATTCCGTAGTTTTGCATTTTTTTACAGTTCCATTTGCTGTCGACATAAATATATACTGCTGATCAGTATAATCTTTCATAGTTACAATTGTAGAAATTTCTTCGTCAGGACTAAGCTGAATCAAAGATTTTACGCTTGAACCGCGGCTTGAACGGCTTGCTTCAGGAATTTCATGAACTTTTATCCAATACACTTTTCCAGCGTTTGTAAAGAAAGTTATAAATGATTTTGTCGTTGCCGTAAAAATCTGATTGATGTAATCACCTTCAATCAAAGTTGCGCTCAAGCTTCCTTTTCCGCCACGACTCTGAGCCTTGTACTGAGTAAGAGGAACTCTCTTGATATAACCAAGTTTGGATATCATAACGACAACTTCCTCTTCTTTAATCATATCTTCTGTATTTATCTGCTCTACTTCGTCAGCAACAATGTCAGTCTTTCTGTCATCGCCATATTTTTCTGCAAGTTCATTTGTTTCGTCTTTTATCAACTGGCGGATTTTTTCGTGATGAGCAAGCAAATCTTCCAAATAGTCAATCAATGCCTGAAGTTCTTTAATCTGGTTCTGCAAATCCTCAATAAGAAGATGAGTAAGCCTTTTAAGAGGCATATCAACTATTGCCTGTGCCTGCTCGTCATCAAAATCAAAACGTTTTTCAAGACGGAGTTTTGCTTCTTCTGTGTCGCGGCTTGATTTTATAATTGCAATTACTTCATCAATATTGTTGATAGCTGTAATCAAAGCCTGCAAAATCTTCATCTTGTGTTTTGCAACTTTTAAATCATAAATCGTTCTGCGTGTAATTACTTCGTCACGATGCTCTACAAAATATTGAATCAACTGCTTTAAAGTAAGAACTTGCGGTTTTAAATAAACATTTGGAAGCTGCAACTGAGGCTCGTCATAACGCAAACCGTCTTTCTGCTGAGGAACAAGAGCAAGATTGATTACGCCGAAATTTGACTGCAAGTCTGTTTTTGCAAAAAGCTGGTTCAAGACGATTTTTGTAATTGCATTCTTTTTAAGTTCAACTACAAGTCTCATTCCAACACGGTCAGAAGTTTCGTCGTTTGCGTCGGCAATACCTTCAATTACCTTGTTTTCTGCAAGTTCATTGATTCTTTTTATTATATTCGTTGTATTTACTCCATAAGGAACTTCTGTAAATACAATGCGTTCTTTTCCTTTTTTGTCTGTTTCAATATTGAATTTTGAACGAATCGTAATTCTTCCGCGACCAGTTCTATAAGCCTTTTTGATTCCTTCACGACCGTAAATTACGCCGCCAGTCGGAAAATCCGGACCTTTTATGTAAGTCATCAATTCATCGATTGTAATTTCCGGGTTGTCAATGTAAGCCGCAATGGCAGCTGCAACTTCGCGTAAATTATGAGTCGGCATATTAGAAGCCATACCAACGGCAATACCAGTTGTTCCGTTACAAAGAAGAAATGGAAATTTTCCAGGAAGAACTGAAGGTTCAACTGTCGTATCATCAAAGTTAGAAACCATATCTACAGTTTCTTTGTTAATGTCGGCAGTCATTTCCTCGGTGATTTTTGACATTTTGGCTTCGGTATAACGGTAAGCCGCTGGAGGATCACCTGCAATCGTACCAAAGTTTCCCTGCGGAGTTACAGTCGTATAGCGTTGTGCAAAATCCTGTCCCAAACGAACCAATGCATCGTAAACAGAAGCATCGCCGTGAGGATGGTAATGTCCCAAAACTTCACCAACGATTGTGGCACATTTTTTTGTTTTTCCACCGCTCGAAAGATTAAGCTTGTCCATTGCGTACATAATTCGCCTGTGAACAGGCTTTAAACCGTCGCGAACATCTGGCAAAGCACGCTGAACAATTACAGACATCGAATAGTCAATATAAGCCTGCTTAACTTCGTCTTCGATTGGAATTTTTATTACTGTTCCACCTTCCGGTGTTTTTTCTTCTTCTAACATTTTTAGTTCCGTTTTGAGGTGGTTGAGCCTGTCAAAACCACTTTTTGTCTATTGGTCATTTAGACAGGCTCAATGACCTTTTTTTCTTTTATTTTCGTTATACTATCGTTAAATATCCAAATTCGCGTAACTTGAATTCGATTCAATAAATTCGCGTCTTGGTTCTACTTCTTCGCCCATGCAGACTGTAAAAATTCTATTTGCAGCTTCTGCGTCAGGAACAGTTACAACACGCATTTTTCTTGTGGCAGGATTCATTGTAGTTTCCCACAATTGATTTCCGTCCATTTCACCAAGACCTTTATAACGCTGAACATCTGCCTTTTCTCTCTGTTCTCCAAGAGCTTCCAATGCGGCATCTCTTTCTGCATCTGAATAACAGTAAACAGGATCCTTTTTTCCAAGCTGAACCTTAAAAAGTGGAGGCATTGCCAGATAAACATAACCTTTTTCAATGATTTCAGGCATATATCTGTAAAAAAATGTCAAAAGCAAAGTTCTAATATGAGAACCGTCGACATCGGCATCGGCCATGATAATTATTTTGTGATAACGAATTTTTTCGATGTTAAAATCTTTTCCAAAACCGGCGCCGAGAGTGTCGATAATCGGTTTAAGTTTGTCGTTGTCCATAACCTTTGTAGGATCAACTTTTTCAACATTGAGCATTTTTCCCCAAAGAGGAAGAATTGCCTGGGTTTTAGATTCCCTTCCTTTTTTTGCAGAACCGCCGGCCGAATCACCTTCGACAATATAAACTTCGCAAATAGAAGGATTATCTTTTATTGAGCAGTCAGAAAGTTTTTCCGGTTTTTTAAATCCAGAAAGTCCAGACTTTTTGCGTGAAGCGTCTTTTGCCTTACGAGCTGCAATTCTCGCAGTTGCTTCTCCAATAGACTTTTCAAGAACTTTTTCAAGAATTGCCGGGTTCAACTCAAAGAAAATTGTCAGTTTTTCTTTTACAAGAGAATCTACAATTCCTCGAACTTCCGGATTTCCAAGTTTGTCTTTTGTCTGACCAACAAATTCTGGTTCAGGAACTTTTATCGAAAGAACTGCAACAAGTCCGGCACGAACATCATCGCCCGTCAATTTTTCATACGGATCTTCTTTTTGATCGATTTTTCCATCTTTTTTAGGCATTTTTTTCTTCAGTTTTTCATTTCCATCAAGAGCCTTAGAAAGAACCGAAAGAAGTCCCGAACGGAAACCGTCAAGATGAGTACCACCGTCGCCAGTGCGGATATCGTTTACATAAGTGTGAATATTTTCCGAATAACCCTCGTTGTACTGAAAAGCAAGCTCTGTAATTACAGCGCCTTTTTCTGGATTTTCATCTTCTTTTTCTCCAACGATAAAAATGGGGTCTTCAGGATATTTAAATTTTGCCTTTGAGTTTAATTCCTGAACATAATGAACAATTCCGCCTTCGTATTTGAGGATCTGCTCTTTTGGAGTTTCAAGACGTTCATCGCGGAAAACAATTACAATTCCGCTGTTCAAAAATGCAAGTTCTTTTAAACGCTGAATCAAAACGTCCCAGTCGTAAGTTGTCGTAACCGTAAAAATCGATTTGTCGGCTTTCCAGCGAATTATAGTTCCGTGCTCGTCTGTATCTCCAATTGTTTCAACTTTTGTAACCGGAACTCCGCGTTCATATTTTTGACGGTAAATATGTCCATCACGTTTAATAGTTGCTTCAAGCCAGTCTGAAAGAGCATTTACACAGGAAACTCCGACACCGTGCAAACCTCCGGAAACCTTATAAGATTTTTTGTCAAATTTTCCACCGGCATGAAGACGAGTCAAAACCAGTTCAAGAGCGCTAACGTGTTCTGTCGGGTGCATTGCAACAGGAATACCACGACCATTATCTTCAACACGCACAATGTCGTCTTTTTCGAGAGCAACAACGATTTTATCACAATAACCAGCCATTGCTTCGTCAATACAGTTATCAACAGTTTCGTAAACAAGGTGATGAAGTCCCTTTGGTCCTGTAGATCCAATATACATACCAGGACGCTTGCGGACAGCTTCAAGACCTTTTAATACTTGAATACTGCCAGCATCATAAGAAGAAGCCATTTTTCTATTCCTTTATATTATATGATTTTATGATTTATTACAAAAGATACGGATAGAATTTTTGAATAGTAAAAATTATATTTGTATTGAAGAAAAAAGTAAAGGTGAATTATAATCAGTTCTATGTCCAGCCAGAATTACAAAGATTTTTTTGAAGAAGCAATTAAACAGATACGAGAAGAAATGAACGCAAACAACCAGTCAGACGAATTTACTCTCTGGTTTAATATGGATTACGTAGAAGACACACTTTCTCAAATTACTGTTTCTGTTTCTTCAGAATTTATGTGGATTCAGATGAATTCAAAAAAATACGTTCAAAGACTCGAAGATAAAATAAACGAATTGACTGGACAGCAAATTTCAATCACCCACATTGTAAAAAATAAACAGACCGTTTCAGTTCCAAAAAAAGAACCTTTACCAGAACCGGAAACAAAAACAACTGAACCAGAAATTGTTCATCAAGTTGAAAAAAAATCCGGACCAACTGAAAATTCTCATAAAAAACATCCTCAATTAAACGAAAATTTTACTTTTGAAACTTTCGTTCCGGGCGAAAACAGCATTTACGCTTACAACGCTTCTATTTCGGCCGCAAAAAATCCAGGAAAAGCTTACAACCCAATATTGATTTACGGTGGAGTTGGTCTTGGAAAAACTCACCTTATGCAGGCTTTGGGAAATTTTATTTATTCAAATAACGAAAAATCAAAAATCGCCTACACAAGCGCTGAAAATTTTACAAATGAATTTACAGCTTCTCTAAAAAATCAAACAATAGATAATTTTAAAAAAAAATACCGCAGTCTTGATGTTCTTCTTCTTGATGATATTCAGTTTCTTGAAGGAAAAGAAGGAACTCAGGAAGAACTTTTTCATACTTTTAACTCAATTTACGATAAAAACGGACAAATTGTTTTTACAAGCGACCGTCCAATCAAAGAATTAAAAGGTTTTACAGAAAGAATCAGTTCTCGCTTTAGCCGCGGTTTAAATGTTGACCTTCAGCCGCCAAACTACGAAAACAGGCTTGCAATCATTCAAAAAAAACTGGAACTTCTTCATAAATCTATTCCTCAAGATGTAATCGAATACATTGCAAAAAACTGTCAGACAAACGTCCGCGATATTGAATCCTGCATCACAAAGTCAATAGGCTTTGCAGAACTTGTCGGAAAACCTCTAACAGTCGAAATTGCTCAAAATCAGCTTAGAGATACAATAAACGACCCTTATTCTGGAACAATCACAATAGAAAATATTCAAAAAGTAGTTGCTGAACATTACAATGTTTCAGTTGCTGACCTGAAAAGCAAAAAGAAAGACAGAAAATTTGTAATTCCAAGACAAATTTCAATTTTTATTTGCTGCTCTTTAACAGAATATTCAACTACAGAAATCGGAAATGAATTTGGAGGAAGAGATCACACAACAATTATGCATGCTCGCGACAAAGTTGAAAGTCTTTTAAAAACTGATTCTTCAATGAATTCAACAGTAAACCTGCTGATTCGCGCTACAAAAGATTTTAGAAAATAAAAAACACAAATTGTTAATCTTATGGTAATATGTTGTGTAAAAAGTGTGGAAAACATTTAATTCTGTGAATTTGTGAATTTAATGTGAATTCAATCTACAAAGTTATCAACTTTTTAATTCTTTAAACAACAAAGAGTTAAATTAGTTATCAACAAATTCACAACCCTTATTATTACTATTACTAAATTTATTAAAATTTAGAATTTATTAGCTTGTGTTTATAAAAAATTTTGAAAATTAAACTTTTTAAGGAGTCCAAAAATGAAGTTTACTTTTGACAGAAATTCGATGATAAATGAGATTTCAATTGCCCAGGAAATCATTTCAACAAAAAGTGCAATATCAATTCTTTCTAATGTTCTTTTTATTGCACAGAACAATACTCTTACAATAAAAGCAACTGACATAAAAGTAAATTTTGAAACAAAGATTCCTGTCGAAATTGAAGAAGAAGGTTCAACAACTGTATTCTGTGATAAATTTTTAGGAATTCTTTCAGTTCTTGATGAAGGCGAAATTGTTTTTGAATTACAGCAAAAGGATAATCAGACAGTTGCCTTGATTCGTCATTCAACTAAAAAAAATAAATTCCAGTTAAAATGCACATCTCAGGATAAATTCCCGGAATTTCCAATTGCAGAAAAAGTTCCTTTCTTTGAAGTTCCATCAAAAGAAATTAAAAAAATGATCAGCCAGACTTCTTTTGCAGTTAGCGCAGATGAAACCCGCTATTTTATGAATGGAGTTTATTTTGAAAAAAGAGATAATAAGCTTGTTCTTGTAGCAACTGACGGTCGCCGACTTGCTTATGCTTCAAAAGAATTTCCAGAAGGAATCGCAGATTTTCCGGCAGCAATCGTTCATCCAAAAGTTTTAAATATTGTCGCAAAACATCTTTCTGACGAAGGAAACATTTCGATTGCAATTGTCGATAAAATGATTTTCTTCCGTTTCCAGAATTACGAACTTTCTTCGACTCTTATTGACGGACAGTTTCCAAACTATATGCGCGTAATTCCAGAATCTCAGTCTTATAGTTTTCAGGTTCAGAAAAGCGATTTGATTGGTGCTCTTAAAAAAACTGCTGTCATGGTTGATAAAAAAGCAGGAAGAGTTTTCTTTAACATTTGTCCTGGAGTTTTAAGACTTACTTCCCAGGAATCAGATTCTGGAGATGCAGAAGTTGAAATTCCGTGTGAATTTGCAGGCGATGAAATTACAATTGCAATGAATTACAAATACATCGAAGAACCTTTGCGTGTAATGGATGTTGAAAGAATAAAATTTGAATTCTCAGGCGAAATGAAAGCTGTAACAATGCTTCCAGAACCTGCAGAAGATTATTTCCACATTATCATGCCGATGCAGATGGCTTAAAAAGGCAGATGCCTGTACTTTCAGTTTCTTTTGTAAATTACAGAAATCTTCAGAACTCAACGATAAATCTTCTCTCAAAGGAGATTTATTTTGTTGGGGAAAATGGACAGGGAAAAAGTAATTTACTCGAATCAATTTATTACTCAGCTTACGGAAATTCTTTTAGAACTCGGGCCGATGCAGAAGTTGCAACAAAAGGTTTTTCCAATTTTTCGATAAAAACTCTGTATCGTCTTGAAAATGGTTCAACAGAAAATATTTCGATTTTTTTTGAAAATGGAAAAAAGAAAATCGACAAAAACGGAAAATGGATAAAAGACCGCAAAGAATTGATAAATACAATGCCCTGTGTCTTATTTTGTCATGATGATTTGGAATTTGCAGTCGGTGAACCTGAACGCCGCCGTTTTTTTGTTGATCAGTGTCTTTCGATGTATGATGTTCTCTACATTGACACAAGCCGGAATTACAAAAAAATTCTAAAAAGCCGCAATCTTTCGTTAAAAGAAAAAAATTACGAAATGCTGGAAATTTTTGACGCTCAGCTTGTTCAAAATGGAATTGAAATTGAAAAAAAACGCCGGGATACAATTTTTCAGTTTAACCAGTTTTTTGGAAAACTTTACGAAAAAATTACAGGAATAGACGGAGTTGCCATAAAATACGAACCAAGTTGGAAATCTGACGATAGTTTGAATATTATTCCTTCGGCGCAAAAGGCATTTGAAATTTTGCAGTCAAAAAGAGAAATTGACAAGGTTGTTATGACAACAATGAGCGGACCTCATCGTGATAAAATTAAGTTTTTTAGAAATGGAACTGATTTTACATCGACAGCTTCTACAGGACAAAGACGACTTTTGGCAATTCTTCTTAGAATCGGACAGGCAATTTTTTATGCAAATGTAACTGAAAAAAAACCGATTTTGCTTATGGACGATGTTCTTTTGGAATTGGATCCTGATAAAAGACAGCTTGTAACTCAGCTTTTGCCAGAATACGATCAACTTTTTTGTACATTTTTGCCTGGAGAACCTTACGAAAGGTATATGAAAGAAGGAACGAAAATTTTTGAAATCAACGGAGGAACTTGGAATGAACGACAGTAATTTTATAAAAGCTTCCGATATGGTTTTAAGAATTATGAAAAATATCGATCCGGAACAAGTTCGCCAGGGAAATAAAATTTCAAGTTTGTGGACACAGATTGTTGAATCAATAAGGTCGAACAGCATAAACGGAGAAAATATTGGCAAAAATATGGCGAGCCATTCGCGTGTAATCGATTTAAAAAACGGAATTTTGCTTGTCGAAGCGGATCATCCTGGCTGGATTCAAATGCTTGGAAATTATAAAAAATATATTTTAAAAGGTTTCCAGATGAAGATTCCAGAACTTAAAATTGAAACCCTCGCCTTTCGTCTTGCCGGAACAAATGCAGAAATTTCAAAAATTCATCGGGAAATTGATGAAGAAAAACAGCGGAATGCCGAAGAATTTAGAATAAACAAAGAACAAAAAGAACTTGAAAAAAAAGGATTTGTTTATAAAAATTCTGGTCAGAAAAAAGAATTACCGTCGGAAATTCAAAAAATGTTCGATGATATAAAAAACGATATGTTGACTAATAGCAATTAAATTTGTTATATTCTATCGCACTATACTTTTTTGTTTAAAATTTGGATTCTGTCTAACAGTGTCCGTAAAATAAGGAGAATGTTCCCATGTTAAGAACATATCAACCAAGTAAAGTTAAAAGAAATAGAAAATTCGGATTCCGTGCTCGCATGGCAACTCGTGGTGGACGCGCAGTTCTTGCTCGTCGTCGTGCAAAGGGTCGTTCAAAGCTTTCTGTAGCTGACGAAAAGAATAAATACTAATTCTTTTAAAAATGAAAACAGTCTTGTCAGAGTCTAGGCGTTTTACTTTTGATGAAAGAATAAAGCGTGCTTCAGAATTCAAGAATCTGTTTAAAAACGGGAAAAGAGTGAGCGTTGTTGGGGCAAAATTGTTTTACCTTCCCAACAACTTGAAATTCAATAGAATTGGATTTCCTCTTCCCCGTGGTTTTGGTAATGCTGTTGAACGTAACCGTGCAAAGCGGTTTAGCCGAGAAATCTTTAGAAATCTAAAATCATACCTGAACACTGGCTATGATATGCTTTTTTTAGTGTATCCTCCTGCCGAAAAAGATTCGTTCCACTCGCGGTGTGATCAATTTCAAACATTATGTAAAAAAGCTGGACTTTTAAAATAATGCGAAATTTCGTTGTAAAATTTTTGTCTTTTTTTATAAAAGTTTACAGGCTTTGTATTTCGCCACTATTTCCGAAATGCTGTAGATTTTATCCAAGTTGCTCAGAATATGCACTTTTGGCGTTAAAAAAACATGGTGCTTTTAAGGGTTGTTGTCTTACTGCGAAAAGGATTTTAAAATGCAATCCTTTATTTAAGGGCGGTTACGATCCAGTTCCATAACTGAAAAAAACTAAAAAATAAAATTTCCGGAGAAAACAATGGAAAAAAATACTGCGTGGGCAATTGGCCTTTCGTCTGTTGTTTTGATTGGATTTTTCTTTTTGCAGACTTATTTTATGCCAAAGCCGCAGCCTGTAACTCAGAAAAATGAAACTACTGCTGTTGAAGCTGCCGCTGAAAATTCAGAAAGTATTGAAAAAAATATTCCTGAAAAAATTGGCATTGTAAATTCACAGAATTCGGATTCTCTTGCAGAAGAAAATTTCACACTCGAAACAAATAAAGTAAAAGTTACTTTTACAAATCGTGGTGGCGATATTATCAGTTATGAATTAAAAGACCACATCGATTCAGATACAAACGGTTTTATTCAGATGGCAGATAATATTACCGATTCTAACCGGGCATTTGCAATTTCTATCGGTGGCGCTGAAAATTCAATCGTAAACGATATTTTTGTTTCTAAAAAAATTGATGACAATAAAATCGGATTTTTCAAAAATTATGTTGTAAATAATCCGGACGGTTCTAAAGGCGAATTTACTCTCGTAAAAACATACACCTTTAATCCAAACGATTATGTTTTTAAGCTTGATGTTACAGTTGCTCCTGGAGAAAATTTTCAAGGCTTGGATTTAAACGGTTCAAGTTATTCGTTGAGAACTTCTCCTCAGATGGGACCTTTTTATAATCCAAAAGTTAATCGCTACGAAAATCGTCAGTTTATTTCATACAACGGCAAAAATAAAAAAAGAATTATTCTTGGCACAAACCAGACAAAATCTTACGAAAAAGAATGGAACTGGGTTTCTATGGCAGGAAAATATTTTGAAGTTTTGCTCTGCCCTTCTGACAGTTCTTCGATGAACAGTAAAGTTACCTATTCTTCAAAAACTGAACTAAAAGATAAAACAGACGCTCAGGCGATTGTTTCCCGCAAATCTGTAGATGCAAATGGTTCTAACGATACATATTACGTTTATGTTGGACCTCGCAACGAAAAAGATTTGAGAATTTACAACGTACCGGAAAACAACGTTTGGAAACTTGATGGAGTTCGTTTTGACAACAGTATTCAGACAAGCGGATTTTTAAGCTGGCTTGAAATTGTTCTTAAATTCTTGCTGGAAATGATAAATAAACTTGTTCATAACTGGGGCGTTTCTATCATAATCGTCACAGCAATTTTGAAGTTTGCAATGTTCCCTATTACAGCTAAAACTGCAAAAAGTACGGTAAAAATGCAGGCTTTGCAGCCAAAAATGCAGGCTTTGCAGGAAAAGTACAGGGATAATCCGCAAAAACTCAACGAGCAGACAATGAAGCTTTATAAAGAAATTGGTTATAATCCGCTTTCTGGATGTTTGCCAATGCTTTTCCAGTTTGTAATTTTGTTTGCAATGTACAATTTGTTTAACAATTATTTTGAATTCCGTGGAGCAAGTTTTATTCCTGGATGGATTAGCGACTTGAGCGCTGGTGACCATGTGGCAACATTGAAATTCAATCTGCCTTTCCTTGGAAATCAAATCAGAATTTTGCCGGTAATTTATGTAATCAGCCAGCTTTTGTTTGGAAAAATTACACAAAACGGTGGAACTACTGCTGGTCAGAGTGCTATGCAGATGAAGATGATGATGTACGGTATGCCGATTTTGTTCTTCTTCCTGTTCTACAATGCTCCGTCTGGACTTTTGCTTTACTGGACAGTCAGCAACTTGATTCAGCTTGGACAGCAGTTGTACATCAACGCAAAAATAAAAAAATAAATTTAAAAAACGTCTCTAAATTTTTTGGAGATGTTTTTTTATTGGATGTGGAAGTTATTCAAAAAATTTTGCACATTCAATACGCACATGGAGAAATAAATGAATTACGAATTTGAAGGAAAAAACGAAAAAGAAGCTATTGAAAAAGCTGCTGCCGAACTTGGTCTTGAACGTGATGAATTTGATGTAGAAATTATTGAAACACAGAAAAAATCACTTTTTAAGGCAGGCTATGTAAAAATTCGCATTACACCTGTAAAAGAAACAAATGTAAATTCTGACAGCGGACGTTCTTATGACCCTGAAAATGTTGCAAAAAGAACTGTTACAAATCCGCTTGCGCAGGATGATTTTGAGCAGAAACTTATTGATTTTATAAACGAAATAATTTCTAAAATGGGATATGAAGCCGCAGTTCAAATTTCTTTCCGCGAAGACAAAAAAATTGGAATTAAACTTACTTCTGAAGCTTCTTCAATTTTGATTGGTCGCCGTGGTAAAAATCTTGATGCCCTTCAGTTGCTTGCAAACGTTTATGCAGGACATCTTGGACGTGAAGATGTACGTGTAATTCTCGATACAGAAAATTATCGCGTTCGTCGTGAAGAAAACCTCGTTCATCTTGCTTACAACACAGCAGACAAAGTTCGCTCAACACACAAATCAATTTTGCTTGAACCAATGAATCCTTTTGAACGCCGTTTGATTCACACTACTCTCAATGATGTTCCAGAAGTTGAAACAATCAGCGAAGGCGAAGGACTTTACAAGCAGGTTCGTGTAATTTTTAAGGGACAAACTTTTTAATGAATTTGATGAATAGACGGAATTTTTTGTTTACAGGTTTATTTTTTCTTTTTTTTGGGCAAATTTTTTGTCAGGAACAGAATAATTTCTTAAAAGATGAAATTTATGCAGAATTAAAAGAAAAAGGCTCTATAAAACATTTAATTCAGTCTAAAGATGGTTTTGAACTTTCTCTTACTCCGGATACAGAATTTTGTAAACGCGCGGCAAATGCGTGGAATCTTTCTGAAAATCCAAATTTAGTTTCTGAAAACTTGTTTTTAATAAGCAAGGAAGAATTAAAAGAAAAAAGTTCAAATCCTGAAAATGCAGAAGTTTCGATGGGCAAGGTTTCTAAAATTGTGCGTTCGATTTCCAAAATGAAAGGAATGCAATATTTTTCAAACGGAGCTCAGCGTTGGGAAACACTTTATCATCAGGCTTATGTTTGCAAATCTGTAAAAGAAAAAAACGAGCCTTTGCCAGATGTGCTTGAAGGTTCTGCTGACGGCTTGAAAATTTTTGCGTTTTTGGAAGACAATTCGTTTGGAAAAAGTGTTTATTCTCTCGAATATGCGCAAACCGAGCAAGAAATTGGATTTTTTCTGACAAATGCAGAAAGCTGGACTTATGCTTTTGTAAAAGCCCTTAATCCTGAAAATGTAAAAATAAATATGGTTGTAATTGACAATGGAGATTCGTTCATCGTTTACATGGTTCTTTTTGCTAAGCACAAAAAAGTTCCTCTTTTGGGAGAAAGAATTCAAAAATCACTTGCAAATAGAATCGATGCAATTTTCAACTGGTTTACATTGCAATTTTAATTGGGAGAAATATATGAAAACTAGATTTTTTGCGGCAATATTTTGCTTTCTAACAATCGGTTTTGGAGGATGTAAAACAATGGATAAAGAATTAAAAGCTATTGAAGGAAAAGACGGTGTTTTTGCAATAATGGAAACTTCAAAAGGTTCAATTGTTCTTGAACTTTTTTATGAAAAAACACCTTTGACAGTAACAAACTTTGTCGGTCTTTCTGAAGGAACCTTGGACGTTTGCAAAGGAAAACATTTTTACGACGGATTGAAATTTCACCGTGTAATTGCAGATTTTATGATCCAGGGCGGAGATCCGGAAGGAACAGGAAGAGGCGGCCCAGGTTATCGTTTTGCAGATGAATGTTTTGACGATTTGACTTTTGACAAGCCTGGTTATCTTGCAATGGCAAACGCCGGTCCGGGAACAAACGGTTCTCAGTTTTTTATTACACATGTTCCGACAACTTGGTTGAACGGAAAACATACAATTTTTGGACAAGTTGTAAATGCTGACAGTCAGAAAGTTGTAAATGATGTAAAACAGGATGATAAGATTGAAAAAATAACTATCGTTCGTCAGGGAGAAAAAGCAAAGAGTTTTACTGCTACTCAGGCAGATTTTGACAGACTTGAAGGCGAAGTAAAAGCAAAGGCTGCAGAAGCAAAAAAAGCTGCAAATGCAAAGAAAATTGCAGAAGTTGAAAAGAATTTCCCTGGTTTTGCAGTTGATGCAAACGGAATTTATTGGAAAACAACAAAAGCCGGAAACGGTGTAAAGATTGGCGGACGCAAAAACGTTGCCTGCGAATACAAAGGATATTTGGTTGATGGCCGTGTGTTTGATCAGTCGGCTGGACGCGGTCCATTGGAATTTGTTACAGCAAGTGGCCAGATGATTCCGGGATTTGATATTATGGTTCAGGATATGTCACTTGGCGAAAAAAGAACTGTTGTAATTCCTTCAGATTTTGCTTATGGCGATCAAGGTTATCCTGGAGTAATTCCTGGCGGTGCTTATATTGCATTTGACATTGAAGTTGTAAAAGCAAGGTAACTAACAAGCATTAGTTAAACTAACAACAGGTAGTCTAAAAGTCCGTTTGATTCTTTTGAATTGAACGGACTTTTTTTGCAAAATTTGCAATTTTTAAGTGAATTTTGTGGAAAAATAAGTTCTACGCCGGATGCGTAAGGCGTAAGTTTTTGGCGTCTATAAGCCGCCAAAAATGCAGCAAAGGCGGAACCTGAAGCAGCCGGTTTTTGAGAAAAAAGAACACCGACGGTCGATTTTTATTTTTAAGGGAAATGCCGTCCAAAAAAATTGACTATAAAACAAAACTTGAGTATTTTAGAAAAATGAGTGTATTTTTAATTGTTGAGTTTTTATTTTTTGCTGGAAGTCTTATTGGCTGGGGAATTGAAGTTGTCTGGCGACGTTTTTTTAGCAGCAACAATCCTGAAAAAAAATGGATTAATCCGGGATTTTTGATTGGGCCTTATTTGCCGCTTTACGGTTTTTCGCTTACGATTTTGTTTTTGCTGAGTTTTATTGATGTAAGTTTTGTGGAAAACGCATTTGCGAGAAAAATTGTGCTTTTTGTGCTTATGGCGTTTTGCATTACGCTTTTTGAGTATATTGCCGGCTTGATTTTTATAAAAGGAATGAAAATTAAACTTTGGGATTATTCAAATTGCAGGGGAAATATTCAGGGAATAATTTGCCCTCTCTATACTGTTTTTTGGTGGATTTTAAGCGCGGTTTACTATTTTTTTATTCATCCGAGAATTTTGTCGTGGCTTGCCTGGTTTACAAATCATCTGACTTTTTGCATGGTGATTGGTTTTTTTTACGGTGTTTTTACGGTTGATGTTGTTTATTCGTTAAATCTTATGGCAAAAATCAGAAAATTTGCAAAGGAAAGCAAATTTATAGTCCGGCTTGAAAATTTGCAGCAGCAGATTAGAAAAGCGAGCGAAGAAAATAAAGAAAAAATACACTTCTGGCTGTCTACAAAATCAGAATCGCTGGAATTAAAAGACGCTGTTGAAAAACTTAAAGAAAAGTTTGAATTTGAAAAAAAGAAGTTTGAAAAGCAAAAATAGATTAAAAAAGCCTTTGCACTTGGTTTTTAAGAACTTTGTGCAAAGGCTTTTATTTTAGCAGTTATTTACTAACGAACGTTAGTTCATTCTACTAAAGACTTTAGAAATTTTATTTTCCAAAGTAGTTGAGAGCATTTCCGAACGAAATGTCTTTTACGATTTTTGTGAGCATTTCCATGTCGTTTGGATATTCACCGTTTTCAACCCAAGTTCCAATGATATTGCAGAGAATTCTTCTGAAATATTCGTGACGAGAGTATGAAAGGAATGAGCGTGAGTCTGTCAACATTCCGACAAATGCTGGAATCATGCCGAGGTTTCCGAGAACCTTAATCTGCTGTTCCATTCCGTCTTTATGATCACAGAACCACCAGCCTGAACCGAGCTGGATTTTTCCTTTAATTCCGCTGCCCTGGAAACAACCCATGATTGTTCCGATTGAGTAGTAATCTTTTGGATTGAGTGTGTAGAGAATTGTTTTTGGAGTTCCGCCGGCAGCTTCGATCAAGGAAAGAAGACCTGCGAGATTTTCTGCGATTGGTTTGTCGTGAGAACCGTCAAATCCTGTATCTGGACCGAGTTTTTTGAACATTGCCTTGTTGTTGTCGCGGATTGCGTTCATATGCCACTGCTGAACGATTCCTCTCTGTTCGTAAGCGCGTCCAAGAGCTACGAGAACTTTTGTCTTGTAAGCTTCAGCTTCGGCTTCAGAAATAACTTCGCCGTTGATGGCGCGGGCAACTACTGCGTCGATATTTGCATCAGAATCAACTTTGCATGGTGGATATTCGAGAGCGTGGTCAGAAGCACGGCAGCCATTTTCGATAAAGTAATCGAGGCGTTTGATCAGAGCGGCAATTACATCGTCAGAAGTTTTAATGTTGATTCCAGAAACTTCTGAAAGTTTTGCAATGTAGTCTTTGTATGTCGGAAGGTTGATGTTGAGAGCCTTGTCTGGACGATAAGACGGGCGAACTTTAGTTTCAATTTTTCCGATTGGAGCTGTTCCTGCAGCGATTGCCTTGTGATATTCAAGAGAATCAATAGGATCGTCAGTTGTTCCAACTGCATAAACGTGGAATTTCTTGAAAATTCCCTTTACAGAAAGTTCGTCAGACTGAAGCATTGCATTTGCTTTTTCCCAGATGCGTGGAGCAGATTCAACTGTCAAAGGCTCGTAAATTCCAAAATAGCGCTGGAGTTCGAGATGTGTCCAGTGGTAAAGAGGGTTTCCGATAAGGTGTTCGATTGTTTCTGCCCACTTAAGGAATTTTTCATAATCAGGTTTGTCGCCAGTAATATAATCTTCAGTGATTCCGTAAGTTCTCATCTGACGCCATTTGTAATGGTCACCACCGAGCCAAATCTCTGTAAGGTTTTTGAATTTTTTGTTTTCAGCAATCTGAGCTGGAATAAGGTGACAGTGATAGTCCCAAAGTGGCTCGTCTTTGCAGGCTTCAAAAAGTTTTTGTGCTGTTTTTGTGTCCAGCAGGAAGTTTTTGTCCATGAATTTTTTCATATCTAACTCCAAAAAATAATTTTACGATTCCAAATTTTAGAATCACAATCACTAATATTTTAGTACGATTTTAGAAAATTGTACACGAGGCAAACAAAAATGAACTTTTTCTAAAAAAAATTTATGAAAATTTTGGACGGCATTTCCCTCAAAAAAAATAATTTTTTTTATTGCGAAACATTTTCTTAAAAACCGGCTGCTTCAGGTTCCGCTTTGCTTCATTTTTGACGGCTCAACCGCCGCCAAAAACCTGGGCCTTGCGCATCCGGCGTAAGTTTTTCTGTTTCGCGATTATAAAAATCGTAGTATAATTTAAATTCTTTTGAAAAAAGGTTGGCAGAATAAAAATGGCAGAAATTTCAGAAAATATAGTTGAAAAAATCTTAAAAGAAAATATAAAAAATCAAGATACGGTTTTTGTTTTTCCTACGGAAATTGCAGCATCTCTTTGGGCAGACCGTTCAATTTTTGTTACGGACTGTCAGGCAGTTGCTCTCGAGAGATTTTTGGCATGGGATAAATTTAAAGGCGAAGCCGTAAGAAGCGAAAATCAAAATAAAATTTCTGTTCCTTCAACAATGCGCCAGATTTTTGTTTCGCGGTTGATTGAACAAAATGCCGAAAAACCTTTTTTTAAGAGTTTAATTTCAGAAAAATACTCAAAAACTGCGGAAAGTTTTAGCACCTGGATTGCTTCGATTTTGCCAAAACTTGGAATGTGGAAAGAATATTTCGAAAAAAATTCTTCTCAAAAAGATGCCGAAGACCAGGATTTGCTCGTTCTTTACGAAAAATACACCGAATTCTTAAATAAATACGGATTTTTTGATCCAGCCTGGGAAAAACCGCCTTTTAAAAGCAATGGAAAGCATTATTTTATATTTTTTCCAGAAATCAATTCCGACTGGGAAGAATACAAATTTATTCTCGAATCAACAAAAGAATTTATTACACTTGTAAACGTTCCTGATTTTTCAGAAAAAAATAATTTTAATAAAAGCGAAGTAAAATTTTTTAATAATTCGCGCGTAGAACTCAAAAACATTGCAAATAAAATTTTTGAACTTCATCATCAAAAAAAAATCGATTGGCAATCAATGGCAATCAGCGTTCCAGATATGGAACTTTACGGTTCATACATTGACCGCGAGCTTGAACTTATGGAAATTCCGCATGTATTAAGGTTTTCGCGACCTTTGAGCGGAACTCCTGCCGGAAATCTATTCAATCAAATAAAAGAATGCGTAAGTTCAAAAAACAGTTACGATTCAATAAAAAAATTGCTCTTAAACGATTCTCTTCCGTGGAAAAACCCGGAGCTTGCTCAAAAATTGATTGCTTTTGGTCAGGAAAATCACTGTATTTGCAGTTATGTTTACGGTGGCGAAAAAATAGACGTTTGGGAAAAATCTTTTGGCGACGCAAAATACAAAGATTTTGAGGTTGAGAATTTTTATAATTCACTTAAAACTTATCTAAAAAAATTCAATCAGGCAAAAAACTTCAATTCGATTCGAACCTCTTATTTTGAGTTTAGAAACAAATTTTTTGATATGGAAAATTGCAGCGACAGCGCAAATAAAATTCTTGGAAGATGCGTTTCTGAACTTGGAGCGTTGATAGATCTTGAAAATCAATATGACTGCACAGTTCCATCTCCGTTTGATTTTTTTGCAGAACAACTTGAAAGTAAAAAATATCTTGAACAGGCTTCTGAATTTGGAGTTCAAATTTATGAATATAAGACGGCGGCCTGCGCTCCGTTTGACTGTCATTTGGTTATTGATTCGAGCCAGGCTTCGCTAAATGTTTCTTATAAGGATTTTTCTTTTTTGAACGAAAATAAGCGTAAAAAGCTTTTAAATCGCGACGAATCGAACGTTTCTGACAAATTTGTGCAACTTTATCAGCTTAACAGTTTAAAAGAACCAGCATATTTTACGTGTGCAGAAAGAACTCTCGACGCTTATGCTCAGCCGGTGAGTTATTTAAAAATGAACGATTTGAGAAATGAAAAAATTCTTTTTTCGGAAAATCCATATAATTTAGAAAAAGAATGGTTTATTGGAAGCGAAAATTGTGAATTTCCTCCAAAAATCACAGAAATTCAGTCAAAAAGTTTTAAGAACTGGATGAATTTTCAAAAAATCGTACCAGTTTTGCAGGAAAAAGCGGTCGATGCCGTGACAGAATTAAATTCAAAATCAGCCGGAAACGCGGGCGAGAATTCAATTTATGTTTCAAAAAGTTTGCTTTCAAAATTTTACGATTGTCCGAGAAAGTGGCTTTTTGCCTGCCGCGAAATGAATTTAAAAGAACAGGACAAGGCTGCGGTTTTGCTCGACAGATTTGCTGCCGGAAATTTGTATCATAAAATTCTTGAAATTTACTTAAAAGCGCTCAAAAACAATGGTTTTCATCTGGAAATTGAAGAAGATAAACTTGAAGAAAAATACGAACAAATTCTTGAAAACGCAATTACGGAAGCAATAAATTTTGACGGAGAAGGAAACGAAAAAAACTGCTTCTTAAAAAAGGAACTCTTAAAAACCACGCGACCTGCAATAAAAAGAACAATTTTAAATTTCATAAAAGAATTTACAAAAATTTTTAATAATTGCGAAGTTGACGATTGCGAAGGAGAGCTTCGGATTCAAGACGAAGAATTTAATTTTACTTTTAACGGCAGAATCGACTGTCTTTTAAAAGATTGCGAAAATGGACAGTATTATTTGGTCGATTTTAAAAATTCTGATTTGGCGGTTCCAAAAAATTTGTATTTTAAGGAAGAGGAATTTAAAACTTCTGAAGAAGGCGAAAATCTTCAATCTGCCGAAATAAACAAAAATTTGCCGCTTGAAGAACAAAATTTTCCGGATTTTCAAATGCCGGCTTATACTTGGCTTATGGAAAAGCAGAAAAATATTTGCATTCAAAATGCGGCGTTTTTTAGCATAAACGAAGCAAAGGTTTGGCCGGTTTTTGGTTACGAAATGCAAAGACGGGCAAATTCAAAAAAAGAAATTCCAGATTGCGAAAAATTCAAAAAAACTACAGAAAAAGTTATAGAATTTGTAAAAAATTATGTTCAGCGAATAAGAATTGGCGATTTTAAATTGAATGAAAAAGTTCAAAATTACGAAAAATGTTCTGCCTGTGAATACAATTCAATCTGCCGAAAAACTTTTAACGTCGGAAAACACGAATAACGGAGGAAAAAATGGCTGATATAAAACAGATGTTGCCAGAACAACAAAAAGCAATTGATTCAATAAAAAATACGGTAGTTGCAGCTGGAGCAGGTTCTGGAAAAACGACAGTTCTTTCTCTACGATATTTGAATTTGATAAAAAAATATAAATACAACGTTGAGCAGATTTTGACTTTGACTTTTACAAAAAAGGCTACGGTCGAAATGTCCTCAAGAATTTACAACGTCTTAAAAAATGAAGCGCCCGAGCAGGCTGCGAATTTCTATAAGGCGAATATAAAAACCTTGGACAGTTATTGTAATAGCGTCGCAAAACTTGGTTGCCGTTTTTACGGAATAAGTCCAGATTTTGTTCAGGATGATGAAACCATAAAAACTCAGGTAAAGGCAAAAGCCCTGCCCTTTTTGCTTGAGCATCGCGACAATGAAACTTTAAAAGAATTTATAAAAGTTCAAGATTACGAGACGGTTGCGGACAAACTTTTTGTTGAGCCGGTTCTTGCCCATTCAAAAATCGCAAATCCAATAGATTTTCGTGCGGATTTTAAAAAGCAGTTTGCAAAAATTGTTCAGGAATGGAATAAAACAGTTCACAAAATTTCAGAAATTTTGAGCGAAATTGAAAGGTTTGAAGATGAATTTTCTGGAAATCGGGAAAGTAAGTCGTTTGAAGCGTATATAAAAGAAAAAAATAAAAATGTTTCTCCAGAAATTGTAGAGATTACAGACGAAAACATCGAAGACCAAAATTTTTCGTTAATTAAAGAATATGCGGAAAAAATAAACGGAATAAATTATTCAAAACCGAGGGTAAAATCGGAAGAAGTTGATTTGCTTAAGGAAAATATTGATTTGTTTCGTTCTGCAAAAAGCGATTTGCTTTCGCTTGCAAATTATATTTACGGAATTCCATATTTGGAAAAAATTTTGCCTCTTCTGGAAGAATTCCAGGAAATTGTAATGAATGTAAAACGTTCATCGAACTGCCTGACTTTTGCCGACGTTTCTAATATGGCATTGCAGATTCTTTGCGATTATCCGGAAATTCGTGCCATGGAAAAAGAAAAATACAAGGCAATTATGATTGATGAATTTCAGGACAACAACCTGGATCAGCGCAATATGCTTTTTCTTCTGGCAGAAAAAAAAGAAAGAATGGAAAAAGGCGTTCCATCGGTTGAAGAGCTTGAAAAAGAAAAATTGTTTTTTGTCGGCGACGAAAAACAGAGTATTTATCGCTTTCGTGGAGCAGATGTCGAAGTTTTTAATAATCTTGCAAAAGATTTTTCTGATGGAACCTTGCAAATGTACACAAACCATCGGTCAAATCCAAAACTGATTTCTGCGTTTAATACAATTTTTGGCGGAGATTTGTATTCTGACAAAAATGCAAAAAATGTTGAATTTGCGGTAACTCCGCCGTCTGTTTTTTTTAACGAACGTCAGCAAAAAAATAATTACGAAATTCCGCCTTACGAAGCAATTTATCATTCTGTTTTGCCAGATGAAAAAAAACTCGAAATTGAAGAAAAAAATGAAAATTCAAAAAGAAGAGTAAATCTTGCTTTTTACGAAAAAAATACAGAAGCTCCAAATGGATTTTTTACCGGAACTTTTGCCGAAGCCGAATGGGTTGCCCAAAAAATTGCAGAAAAGCACAGCGAGGGATATGATTTTTCGGATATGGCGATTTTGCTCAGGTCGTATTCAAAACAAGCCGTTTTTGAACGCGCATTTTTGCGTCATGGAATTCCGTACAACACAGAAACCTTAAAAGGTTTTTTTTCTGATGGACCTGTTAGCGACATTGCCGCTTATTTAAAACTTTGTGCATATTCTGACGACAGAATGGCATACGGAAAAGTTTTGAGTTCACCTTTTGTAAATTTAACAGTGACGGAAACTGAAGCTGTTCTTTCCTTAAAGCAGGATGTTTTTTCTGACGAAAGTGCAGAAATTTTGCAGGAAGATTCTTTAATTCGTTTTAAAAATGCCGCAAAATTTTATGAAGAAGTTAAAAAATTTGCAAAAGAAAATTCTCTTACAAAGACTGTTTCAAAACTTTGGTATGAATTTGGTTATCGGTTTGAGACAATGTGGAACGAAACTGTCAAAATGTACGAAAAACTTTACGACCTTTTGTTTGCGCTTGCCCGCGAAGGCGATGAAAAGAATTTAAATCTTGCCAGTTTCGTCGATTATTTGTTTGAATACGAAGAAGAAAATTCAAAACTTGAAATAAACGTCCCTGTCGAAAAATCAGAAGGCGTTCATATTATGACGGTTCACAAAAGTAAAGGCCTTGAATTTAAAATCGTCTTTATTTGCGATACTCAACGAGGTTCTGTAAACGAAAAAAGCACGGTTCCTGTTTATTACAGTTCAAAATTTGGATTTGCGCTGAATACTCCGGCATATTTTAAGGATTCAAAAAACTATTTTTATATTCTCGCAAAAAACGAAAATGAGCTAAAAGAATGTGCGGAAATGCGTCGTCTGACTTATGTTGCCCTTACTCGCGCTGAAGACGAAATTTTTATTACAAACAGCAGTTACGAAGTTCCAAAAGATGTTGAAGAATATTTGCCAGGCGGAACAAAAAATGCCGATTCAATTTATAAAGTTCTTGCTCCGGTTATAGATTTTTACAGTAAAAAGGACGAAAGTGGAAATTCAAATTATCAAGACGCCTCGCCTTTTTCAAAAATTGAAATAATTGAACCATTTTCTCAAGTCGAAATTTTTTCGGAACAAAAACGCCCAAATACTCAAAAAGCAAAAATTGATTTTGTAAAAGCTCTTTCAAAACAAAGTCCTTACGAAAGCTCTCAAATTATAAAAAAAGATCTGGTTGAAAAAATTTATGTTTCTCCGAGCAAACTGTACGAAGAAGCTGAAAAAGATGAATTTAAAAAATCTCTAGAAAATAAAAACCGGACGGATTTACCATTTGCCGAAATAAATGAAATTATTGAAAGACACAAAAATTTTGACTTTAACAATTTTGGTACAATCGCGCATTCCTATCTCGAAACTGCGTTGAAATTTTACGGACAGGAAATAAAAGTTCCGTATAATAATCAGGACGTTTCGGGATTGGAAAATAGCACGGGTGATATTAAGAAAGTTGAAAAAATTTGTGAACAAATGACGAAAGAATTTTTGAATTCTGAACTTGGAAAAAAAGCACTGAGTTCAATCTGGCGCAAAGAAGAATTTGAGTTTAAAAGCCGGTTTGGCGAAAAAATTTTGTCTGGTATAATTGATTTGGTTTTTAAAGAAAAGGATGGAAATTTTTTTGTTGTTGATTACAAAACAAACCAGGAAATTCGTCCGGAAATTTATTATTCACAATTGGCCTGTTATAGACGCGCAGTTTCTCAAATGCTGTCAGTTCCAGAAGAAAAAATAAGAACCTTTTTGTTTTATTTGCGTTTTGGAAAGGAAATTGAAGTTTTACCGGAAAATCTTTGTTTAAGCGAGAGTATTTATGAATATTAAAGAAAATATAAAAATAAAGGTGGCTTCTCCAGAAAATGCAGCCGAGCTTTTAGATATTTACAAGTTTTATGTTGAAAATACGGCGATTAGTTTTGAAATTGAAACTCCAACTTTGCAGGAATTTCGCGCTCGAATCGAAAAAACTCTTAAAAAATATCCGTATTTGATTGCAGTTTCTCCAGAAGACGAAATTTTGGGATATGCCTATGCCGGAGAATTAAAATCCCGGGCTGCGTACGATTGGTCAATAGAAACATCAATTTATGTGAAAAAAGAATACAGAAAGATGGGAATTGGCGGAATTTTGCTCAAAAACCTCGAATTTCTTCTTAAAAAACAAAATATTTTGAACTGTTATGCTTGTATTGCCTATACAGAACGAGAAGATGAATTTCTTACAAAAGCCAGTGTAAAGTTCCACGAAAAAATGAACTACCGAATGGTAGGAGTTTTTAAAGACTGCGGATACAAATTTGACCGCTGGTACAGCATGGTTTGGATGGAAAAACATTTAGGAGAACATAAAAGTTCTCAGAAAAAAACAATTCCCTTTAGTGCTTTGCTCGAACAACTTTAAATAAAAAAAAAGCCTGAAAAGTAAATTTATACTTTTCAGGCAATCTGTTATTCAATAAAAATTACAGAGTTACACCGTCTTTGAAGATTGCAATTTCGCGGTAGCCGTTGATTTCGTTCTTTGTCTGTTTTTTTCCAGAACAAATATCGCAAATCAATTCAAGGAGAGCGTCGCGTACTTTGTCGCTTGGCTCGTCTAAAAGGCGTGCTGCGTCAAAATCAATCCAGTCAGATTTTTTTTCTGCGAGAGGATGATTTGTTGCAATTTTTACAGTTGGAACAGGAGCACCGAGAGGAGTTCCGCGTCCAGTAGAGAACAGAATAATGTTTGCTCCAGCAGCAGTCATATCTGTTGTAGAAACAATGTCGTTGCCTGGACCTTCAAGAAGAGTAAGACCTTTTTCTGTCAGACGTTCACCATATTTGAGGACACCTGTAACAGGCGCTTTTCCACCCTTCTGAACACAACCCAAAGATTTGTCTTCGAGAGTTGTAATTCCACCGGCCTTGTTTCCTGGACTTGGATTTTCGTAGCAAACCTGATTATGGCGGGCGTAATAATCTTTAAATCCGTTGATAAGATTTACAGTTTCGTCAAAGCGTTTTTTATCAACACAGCGGTTCATAAGCATTTGCTCAGCGCCAAACATTTCTGGAACTTCAGTGAGCATTACGCGGCCGTCCATTCCGGTCATAGCATCGCAAACCCGGCCAATCAAAGCATTTGCCGTAATTCCAGACATTCCGTCCGAACCACCGCACTTCATTCCAAGAACAACTTCTGAAAGAGGAACAGACTCGCGCTTAAACTGGCCAACATATTTTACAAGTTCAGTAATCAGTTCTTTTCCAGCCGAAAGTTCATCTTCTGTTTGCTGAGTTGTCATGAATTTTACGCGGTTTTCATCATATTCGCCCAAAAACTCCTTAAAATAAGGAATATTGTTTTCTTCACAACCGAGAGAAACAACGAGAACGCCGCCGGCATTCGGGTGATGAACTAAATCTGCCAAAATTTTTGCAGTTGTTTCTTTGTCGCCACCCATCTGAGAACAGCCATAAGGATGAGTCCATGCAAAAATTCCTTCAAGACCGCCATTTGTATTTGGTTTTGGCTCTTCGCCATCAAAAAATTTTGCGTTTGCCCATGTTGCAAGGCGTTCAGAAATTTTATTAACACAGCCAACAAGCGGAACAATCCAAATTTCGTTACGAATACCAATGCGGCCGTCTGCGCGTTTGTAAACGTTTACAGAAGGAACATTTTTGCGCAAGTCTTCGGTTTCCTTGTACCATTTTTCGTAAGCGGCTTTTGCGTTTTCTTCATTATAAGTGTATTCAAATTTTTCAGAAAGCAAGGTGTGAATGTTGTGTGTGTGAACATGGCTTCCAACAGGAATATCCTGAGTAGCAGCGCCAATCGGATATCCGTATTTTATGATAGGCTCGTCTTTTTTAATGTCGCGGATTGCGAATTTATGACCGGCTGTAATATCCTCTGTAAGAGTTACCTTAGTTTCCGGCGCATTTCCAGAAGCTTCAAGAGTAACTTCCGTACCTTTTGCCAGTGGCTGAAGTGCGACAGCTACAATGTCAGCCGAATTAATTCTAATAGCGATTTTGCTCATAGTACCCCCAAAAGTAACTTAAAAATAAGTTACGTGCGTTCTGAAAATCTATCATTTTATAAGTAAAAAGTCATTATCAAAATTCGGGCACTCCGCCAAAAGGCGGCGCTACGTTCCGGGCTGCGCTATTCGCTCCGGCCGGCAAAAATGCCGTCTGCTTCGCACCCTGCACATCGCTAGTGCGTTTTTGCATATTTTCTCGCATAAGCGGAAAGGGTCTTTGGCGGCTTTACTTTTTATCTCTTTCTATAAACAAAAAAAGGCTGTCCTAAAAATCAGGACAGCCTTTTTTTGCTGTTATAGTATTTGAAATTAACTATTTTACAATGTCTGCAAGTGCGGCTTTCATACCCTTAGTCTGAATGTCTGCGAGGTTCTGTGCTACGCTTGCTTCGAGTCCTTTGTATTTTGTGAGGTCTTCTTTCCAGAAGTCAACATTTGAAAGAACTTTGTTTGTAATAACTTTTGCGTCTTTTGTTTCTTTGTTGAGGGCAGCAAAGAATTCGAGAACTGGAAGTGTATCTTTGTTTGGATAAACGCCTTCTTCTCTCTTTGATTCAAGATATTTTGCGCCTTTTTCGTCTGTTTTGATTTCTGTTCCGTTGTAGAAAGCAATCAAAGCGGCAATTGAGAACGAAAGAAGTTTTGGAACTGAGTTGTTCTTTGCCATGTACTGTGTTACAGATGGAAGACAACGTGTCCAGTATTTTGCAACTGAGTTCAAAGAAATTTCGATCAAGCGGTGCGGGTTGAACGGATTCTGGAAGCGTGACCATACATTTTCTGCGTATTCCTTAAGGTCTTCCTGATCTCCGTTGATTGAAGGAATGATTTCGTTGAAGATTACGTTGCGCATAAATTTCTGGGCGTCAGCGTTTGGTGTGTTAAAGCCTGTTCCAACTTTTTCTGAACATACAATGTCCTGAACGTAGTTTGAACCTGCAAGGAAAGCTGCCAATACAGAAGATGTGTGTGCGCCGTTCAAGATGCGTACTTTTCTTGTGTGGTAGTAATCCATGTTCTGAACCCACTTAACAGAAAGTCCTGCTTTAACGAGTGGAAGCTCATCTTCGTGTGATTTTTTAGATTCGATAACCCAGAAGTGGAAAAGTTCTGCTGAGTCGAGGAGTTTATCTTCGTAGCCAAGTTTTTCGCAAATTTCTTCAGCCTGAGTTTTGCCTGTTTTTTCATTTTTTGTAAGAAGTGGGAAATATCCCGGAACAATGCGGTCAACAAGACAAGAGCAGACATCGCAAGCTTCGTCAAACCAGTTGATAAAGTCTGGTCCGAGCTGCCACATTTCTGCATAGCGGAGAATGTTGATGCGGAGGTTAAGACCTGCCTGGTCAGAAAGTTCACAAGGAATAAGAATCATTCCCTTTGAAACATCGCCGTTAAAAGCCTGGAAACGTTTATAAAGGAATGCTGTAACTTTTGCAGGGAAGTTTTTCTGTGGCTTCTGGTCAAGAGTTACTGGAACGCCGTCGATTTCTGCGTCGAAACGAATACCTGCTTCAGTTGTGTTAGATACGATAAAGCGCAAGTCCGGGTTTGAAGCCAATGCAATGTAATCATCGTAATTTGTGTAAGGGTTGATAGAACGGCTGATAGAGTTGATTGTGCGTGTTTCAACTGTTGGTTTTCCGTCTTTCATGCCGCGGAGAACAGTTGTGTAAAGGTTGTTCTGAGCGTTCATTGTGTCAACCATGCCTTTTTCGAGCGGCTGAACGATTACAACATTTCCGTTGAAGTCGGTTTTTTCGTTTACAATATCAATCTGCCAGTCTACGAATGCGCGGAGGAATCCGCCTTCACCAAACTGAAGAATTTTTTCTGGACGTTTTACAGTTTTTACAACGTCTTGTATAGACTTTAATGCCATTTTAGAAGCCTCCAAAAATAATGTTTGATTTTATCATTTATGGATAAGACTTTCAATTAGAGGAAAATTTATAGCCCCGATTGGAACCCCGGAGTTTCCGGAGGAAATGGAGCGGATGCGGAAGGGTGGAAAGCGGGTTTGTGAGAAAAATGCGCTCCAAAACTTTAAAAATATTTTAAATCCTTTGTACAATAACGGAAGCACTTGTAAAAAAAACGACATAATAATAAAATCCGTATGATTATATGTTGGGGGAAAATTTGAATATCGGCACGTCTGGAAAAAGAATCGGTTTTGCTCTGAGTACAATTCATTTTGGATCGTCATTAAAGCTTTGGTTTAAACTTGCAAATTACGCTTCTCAAGAAAAAGGTTCGTTTTTTATTTTTCCTGGAAGCAATTTAAGCAATTCTGGCGCAAATTCTCTTTTTAACGAAATCTATAAACTTGTTAATTCAGAAAATCTTGATGGTTTGATAAGCTGGGCTTCGAGCATAAGCAACGGCGTTTCTTACGAAAAGAGTGTTGAATTTCATAAAAAATTTGAAAATCTTCCATTTGTAACTATTGGTCAAAAAATTAACGGCGCGCCAAGTGTTTCTTTTGATGCCTACGAAGGAATGAAAGAATTAACAAAACACTTGATTGTAGTTCATGGCGCAAAAAAGATTGCGTTTATCCGCGGTCCAAAAAATCATACTTCGGCTCAGGATCGTTTCCGCGGTTTTTTTGATGCTGTAAAAGAAGCCGGAATTTTAGACGAAAATTTGATTTCTGATTATACGGATTGGTACGAAAGCGAAAAAGGCGCGGTTCAGCTTTATAATGAAAGAAATTTAGTTCCTGGAAAAGATTTTGACGCTCTTTTGTGTGCCAGCGATATGATTGCCCTTTCTTCGGTTGAATATTTTGAAAAGCACGGCTACAAGGTTCCAAAAGATTATATTTGCGGCGGTTTTAATGATTCTGTAGAAAGCCGCGTAAGTTCTGTTTCTCTTTCTACGGTTCATATGCCAATGGAAAAACTCGGAGTTGTTGCTTATCAGAAGCTTGTTCAGCTTTTGAATGGCGAAAAAGTGGAAGATACGGTTTTGCCGGCATATCCTGTAATCCGTGAAAGTTGCGGTTGTAATAATTTAAAGCATCTTCAGAATTTTTATGATTCAAAAAAACGTATAAAAAACCGCGATGATTTTGTTGAAGAGATTTCAAAACTCTTTCATGCGGATGAAAAAGAGCGCGAAGAACTGATTCTGCCTCTTTTTGAAGCGTTGTTTGAAAATAATCAGTCGGATTTTTATCGCCGTCTGAGCGACGTTTTGACGGTGTATTTTAAGAAAGAAGGTGAACTTTTTACTCTATATGAGGCATTGCGTCTTTTTAAAAATTCGACATTTTTGCCGGAAGAATATGTAACGAAGGTTATAAGCACTGTAAATTTGATAATTCCTCAGATTCAGCGAAAAATTTGCGAACTTAGGACTTTTAGCGAAAAAAATGCGTCGATTGTTAGTTCGTTAAAAAGCGCCCTGCTCGCTGCCCACGATTTTGACGCTTTAATGAAAATTCTTTCGGATTATTTGCCAAAAATCGGAATTAGAAGCACGGCTCTTGTTCTTTACGAAGAAGACGGAACTTCAAGATATGTCGGTGGATTTAATTCTTCTGGCGAGCTTTGCCTCGAAGAAAAGCTTTTTTCTTCAAAACTTTTGGTTCCGGAAGAATTTAAAAAAGATTTTGAATACGGAGTTTATCTTGTCCAGCCGCTTTTTATGGAAAATAAACCTCTCGGCTATATGATAAATGGCTATTCTGACTGCGATGGAAGCGTTTACGAAGGGCTGAGGGTTTCGGTTGGAAACACGATTCAAAATATTCTTCTATTTAAAGAAATCGACAAGGCGCGTCAAAAAGCCGAAAAAGCGGAATTTGCTAAAACTGAGTTTTTTGCAAATGTTGGAAGCGAACTTTGCGATCCTTTAAAAGATTTGTCTGCAAAAATATTCCAAATGCAGGGAAATATAGAAAAAGGCATTGTAGATCAGGATATTCTTACTGAACAGCTGATATTCCTTCGCTCTCAAATTCAGTCTCAGCTTCATAAAACCGTTACTCTTGTTGAACTTACCCGTTCGCAGGTTGACGATTTGCCGATGGATAAAAAACTTTTTGACATTCGTCAAGTTTTGCCGGGAAGCGTTGTTGCTTCCTTAAACCAGAAATTTCCGCTTATTTACGGAGATCCTGACCGCTTAAAAAAAGCCCTCCTCACTTTTTTTGGCGACGGAAAAGGCACAATGTCGCTTTCTGCCGGATATGAAGGGTTAAAAATCAACTTAAGGACAAGGCATCTCGATTGGAAAGATCCGGAATTCTTGCTGGCAGAAAAGATTATTCTTTTGCAGTACGGCGAAGTTCAAAAAATTGATGATGAATCGCTTTTGATAATTTTGCCTTGGCCTAATCTTGCAGGACTTCCGCCGGTAAAAACGGAAAAGTCTCCGAAAAATGTTATAAATCTTTCTTCTAAAGAAACAATTTCGGAAATTTTCGATATGCCGGTTGTAAATTTTGACGCTCTGGCCGATGACAAGCCCGAAAATGCAGTTCTCTACTGGCGGTCTGACAACGCTCCGATTGACGAATGGGTAAAGGTTTACAGTTTGCGTCATAACGAAAATCTTTTCCGTGCACCGATTTTGTGTTACAGTCACGAGCTTATAAGTCATAATTTTGTTGAAATGCTTGAATCGAAGGTCCGCGCTCAAAAATCTGCTCCGGTTTTATTTATAAATGCAAAACGTACGAATTATGGAACTTGGGCGACCGATTCTAACAGCGTAAAAATTCAGTCAATGGCGGAATTTGAGCATATCCTTGAAGAAATTACACCTTCGCTGATTGTTTTTGAATCAATTGATGAAGAAAGCATAAAGAAGATCAGAAAAAATCCAAAAACTGTCCTTGTGCCAATTATCGTCTTGCCGGAAACAATTTCTTCTGAAGAAGAAGTTGAGCTTTTGTGCGCTCATCCAAGAATTATTTTGTGTAATAGCGGAGCTGCTGATTCTGAACAGTTTGAAAGTAGAATTCACGAAATTCTCGCAGGTGATGAAATTATGCCGCCGCATACAGGCGCGCTGGTAAAAAAAGCGATTCTTTATCTTAATAAAAATGCTTCTCAGCAGATTGTAAGATGGAAGCTTGCCGACACTGTTCACGTTAGCGAAGATTACTTGACGAGAATTTTCCATAAAGAAATTGGACTTTCGCTCTGGGAATACTTAAATCGTTATAGAATTTTCCTTGCGACAAAAATGCTTCTTGAAACGAATGACACAATTTACGAAATTGCAGAAAAATCTGGTTTTCAGGATCAGGCATATTTTTGTAGAGTATTTAAAAAGGTCTACGGTATTCCACCTGGAAAAATTCGGACAAAACAGTAAGAATTTTTTAAGCATAGTTCGTTTTTGTCCAATAAAACGCTTGTCAATTTTATATAAAAAAAGTTATTATAAAAGAACTGAGGTTAAATATGATCGCACAAGAAACAACAGCTCTTAAAGCTCCAAAGAAAAACCTTTGGAAAGATGTTAAGAGACACTATTCTGTTTATGCACTGCTCGTTATCCCAGCTGTTTACTATGCTGTCTTGAAGTATGGTGCAATTGTGAACGGACAGATTGCTTTTAAAAGCTTTTTGCCTGCAGATGGAATTTGGGGAAGTAGCTGGATTGGATTCCGCAATTTCGTAGATTTCTTCCAGTCATTCTATTTTGGTGAATTGCTTCGCAACACAATTTTTTACAGTTTGTTAAAACTTGTAATCAGTGTTCCACTTTCAATTATTCTTGCTGTAACTCTTTATGAATGTACTCATGACATTCTTCGTAGAGTTGTACAGACTCTTGCTTACCTTCCACACTTTCTTTCGTGGGTTATTATGTACGGTATCCTGCTTGTACTTTTGGCTCCTGGTGATGGTATGGTAAACGACATCGTTAAATTTTTTGGCGGTGATCCAGTAGACTTTCTTACAAACACTCACACATTCCCTGCTATTGTAATCATTTCTGATGCATGGAAGGAAATGGGATGGGCTGCAATTATCTTTATTGCCGCTTTGATGGGAATTGACCCTTCATTGTTTGAAGCTGCAATGGTTGAAGGCGCATCTGCTGTTCAGCGTGTTTGGTATATTACAATTCCGTCTATTAAACCAGTAATTGTAACTGTAGTTCTTCTTAAACTCGGTACAGTTCTTGATGCTGGATTTAACCAGATGTTCATGTTGTACTCTGTTCCTGTATATTCTGTAGCCGATATTATCGATACTTGGGTATATCGTCAGGGTCTTCTGCAGTTCAAGTTTGCTCTTGCTACTGCCGTTGGTATTTTCAAGGGTGTAATCGGTATGCTTCTTGTAATGGCATCTAACGCTGTTACTAAAAAACTTGCTGATTCTTCACTTCTGTAATTAAGGGAGACTAAAATGACAAAACCAAGTACAGTAAAACTTACTGCAGGTGATCGCACATTCTATATTTGTATCAATGCTTTTCTTATTTTTATTGGTGTAATTATTGCGATCCCAATGTGGTCTACAATCACACTTTCTTTCCGTCCAAACTCATTCCTCGGAACAAACTTTGAAGGTATGTTCCTTCCTGTATGGAAATGGGATGTTTCTGCTTACAAAGCTTTGCTCGGTAACGCTGGATTTATTACAGCTTTCTGGAACTCATTGAAGATTATGGCATTTGGTGTTGTAACTGCTCTCGCTCTTACAGTTCCTATGGCATATTGTATGTCTGTTTCTGATCTTCCAGGTCGCAAAGTCCTTAACTACTTTGTACTTATTCCATATTTGTTCAATATTGGTGTAATCCCAACATACCTTGTTGTAACAAATCTTCATCTTACAAACCACTTGGCTTCAATCTTCTTGCCAGGTGCAATTGGTACATACAACTGTTTGATTATGCGTGGTTTCTTTGAAGGAATTCCTGAATCTTTGAAAGAATCTGCTCGTATTGACGGTGCTGCTGAATGGTATGTTCTTGTGTCTATTATTCTTCCATTGTCAAAACCAATCATTATGACAATCGGTTTGTACTACGCTGTAAACTTCTGGAACGACTTCATGCACGCTATGCTTTACTTGAACGAAGCTTACTTGCAGCCACTTCCAATATTGCTCCGCAATATTTTGATGGCTTCTGGTATGAACGAATACGTTGAAGTAAACGCTTTCGGTAATGCTTCTGTACAGGCTATTAAGGCGGCTTCTGTATTTATGTCGGCAATTCCTATGATTATTGCTTATCCATTTATTCAGAAATACTTTACAAAGGGTACAATGCTTGGTTCTGTTAAGGGCTAAGTTTTAGCACTGCATTTGTTGACCAGATGATAAAAAAAATATTGTCTGGTCAATTTTTTGTGCTATAATTAAGGTATCGCGATTTTTAAAATCGGGTATTTTTATTTATAAAATTGTTTTCATTCGATTCAATATAAGGAGGATAAAATGAAAAACTTTTTCAAGAATCTCGCGCTCATCGCTTTGGTTCTTACAGTTGCTTCTCCAGTTTTTGCTGCAAAAAAATGGAAGGCAAACAAAGACGGTACAGTTGACATTGAACTTTGGTACGGTGCTGCTGTAACAGAAGCTGGTCCACCACCTGCTGACTGGGTTGCTTATAAAATTATTAAGGAAAAGCTCGGAATTAACTTGGTTATAACAGCTCTTCCTTCAAACGAATCTGACCAGGATACAAAAATCAACGCTGCTGGTGCTGCTAACTCTCTTCCTGACTTGTTCATGGTAAGCGATAACTGTTTCCAGATTTTGACAAAACAGAAACTTCTTGCTCCTGTAGATGATATGTTTGCAATGATGCCTAACCGCACTGCAAAACTTTATGATAAAGATGCCCGCAAGCACTCTACTGTAAACGGTGTTTGCTATGGTCTTGATCAGCCAGGTACAATCGTTCGTAACGAAGGTATCCTTATCCGCAAAGACTGGCTCGACAAACTCGGACTCAAAGTTCCTAAGACAACAGATGAATTCTTCGAAGTAATGAAAGCATTTACTTTCAAAGATCCAGATGGAAACGGAAAGAACGATACATACGGTCTCGGTGCTTATATCGAACTTAAGCCAATGTGTGAAGGTCTTGGTGCTCGTTTTGACCCATGGTTCGGTGCATTTGGTGTTGCTGGAACTTGGTCTATGTCTAAAGACGGTGCAGGTCTTAACATCAACAAACCAGAATATTATGACGCTCTTGAATTCCTCAAGAAAATCATTGATGCAAAAGTTATTGATCCAAACTGGACAGCTTACAAAAAGGACGACTACCGTGCTTCTTGGAAACAGGGAAAATTCGGTATCTTCCGTGAACAGAACGCTGCTGCATTTGCAGAATCAAACTATGCTCCATTCGATCAGAACTTCCCTAAAGGTGATTTGATTATCGTTGATCCACCAGTTGGACCAAAAGGAAAATCAGCTGCTGGTGTTTATGATCAGGCTTACCGTCGCTACTGTGTAGCAAAATCAAACGCTGACCAGACAATCAAAAACTGGAAAGATGTTGATGGAACTAAAAAGACTATTACAAAGAAACAGATGATTGCTCGTCTTCTTGAATGGATGTCTTCTGACGAAGGTTACTACCTCCTTGGATACGGTGTTGAAGGTGTAAACTATGTACTCGATCCAAAAACAGGTGCACCAACAAAAGATGGTATTCCAGATAAGAACTTGGCTTTCTCTAAACCAAAGATGCAGCCTTTGACACAGCTCCGCAACATGGTTTACTACAACTCAGATGCTGAACTTATTTCTCGTTACCCAACTTATACAACAGCAGTTTCAAAGAAACAGCTTTCTTCTTTGAAGGCTCTCCGCGAAATGCAGTCTAAACCATGGACACCAGTAATTGGTGCTTCTCTTCTCCCTCTTCCAGATGCTGACCTTCAGCGTTTCTACGAACAGGGTGTAGTTGAATTTATGACAGGCAAACGCCAGCTTACAAAAGCTAACTGGGATGCTTGGTTGGCAGAATTCAACAACATGGGTGGAAAAGCTTGGGAACAGGCTGGTATTGCTAAGATGAAGGAAATGAACCTTCTTTACTAGTTTTTAGTAAATTAGCTAACCCGAAAAGCGGTATCGAAAGGTACCGCTTTTTTTTTATTTAAATTTGATTTATATTCAATATATGAAAAATACACAAAAGAAAGAACTTGCAGTCTGTGGTTTTGAGGCTGTAAAAGCACTTGCTAAAGAAAATCCCCAGAAAATAAGGCGTTTTTATTATACCGAAGAAAGAATGAATTCTTTTGGTGAATTATGTAAATCACTTGCAAAAAGAAAAGCTCCGTACAATAAAGTAAAAGATGAAAAAGAATTAGAAAAACTTTGCGGAAGTGTTCATCATCAGGGTGTGGTTGCAATGATTGATCAGCCGGAAATCAACCCTTTGGACAGCGATGTGACCAACAAATGGCTGCATGAAAACGAGTCTGCCCTACTCCTTGACCGCGTTGGCAATGCAAATAATCTTGGTGCGATTGTAAGAAGCGCGGCTTTTTTTGGTGTTAAAAACGTTATTATTCCTTTGGACGAAGCCCAGTCTTCGATTACAACAAGTTCATACCGGGTTGCGCAAGGTGGAATGGAATATGTAAATATTTATTCTGTAAAGTCGATTGTACGTTTGCTGGAAGCAATGAAAGGAAAAATGCTTCGTTTTGGCACAGATGTAAATGCAACTCAGCCAGTAGGAAAGTTAAAGGAATTAAGCGCAAATAAAGCGGCTTTGATAGTTCTTGGAAATGAGGAGCACGGAATTTCAAAACAGGTAAAAGAAAATTGTGACGAGCTTATTATAATTCCTAATACGAGTGCATTTGGAGAAAGCGCTGATCGTCCTATTGAAAGTTTAAATGTTGCGCAGGCAGCCGCAATTGTCCTGTATGAGATGAGAAAATAAAGAAAATTGCAATGTCTGGCGTTTTTTCTAGACTAAAAATTTATTCAATCGAAAAAAAATCGGTGGTCAAGAGTTTATTTGCTCTTAAACCACCGATTTTTTTTGAAAAATGAACTGTTTTATTAACGGTTCATTTCCGACTGTTTGCCTTTTGAGTGATGGGCCTTGATAATCGCTTCGATTTCGCGGAAGTCGGAAACTGGAAGATCTCCGAAAATTGTATTTTTTGTAGCACAAGTTGCGTTACCGAATTCAACTGCTTTTTGAGCATCGTCGTAATGAAGAAGCCCAAAAAGAACACCGGCACAATAAGCGTCGCCAGAACCAATGCGGTCAACAACATCGATGTCTTTGTAAGGTTCTTCGCGATAAAATTTGTCCAGGCGTTTTAAATACAGCGTAGAACCGAATGAATGCACTTTTGGACTGATTACTTCGCGTTGTGAAGTTGCAATCAACTGGATGTTTGGATAATCGCGGCAGAACTGTCTGTGCATGTCTTCGAGAGTTCCTTTCATTTGGAACATACGGTGGCAGCTTTCTTCGGAAATAAAAAGAACGTCGACATAAGGAAGAACGTGTTTTATTGTTTCGCGGGCTGTTTCTTCGTCCCAAAGTGTTGCGCGGTAGTTTACGTCAAAAGCAATCTGAGTTCCTTCTGCCTTGAATTTTTTTATCATGTCGATTGCGAGAGTACGGGTTGCTTCGCTCAAAGCCAGAGTAATTCCTGATGTATAGAACATTCTTGCTTTTTTGTAAATGTCTTCCGGAATTTCAGATTCCTTGATTTTTGTGATGGAAGAATTTTTGCGGTCGTAAACAACTGTCGGCTTGCGAGGATAAGCTCCATTTTCATAAAAATAAATTCCGACACGAGCTTCTGGAGATTCGTCCCAGATAATAAAGTCGTCGCTGACAGAAGATGAGCGGATGCGGTTTTTGATGAAAGTTCCAAGTTGATTCTTTGGAAGACGGGTGATGATTCCAGAACGGCAGCCTAAAAGAGAAACTCCACAGGCAACATTGAGTTCTGCTCCGCCCGCATGCTTTTTAAAAGAGTCGCTTTTGTAAATGAGTTCATTTACGGGAGGAGAAAGACGAAGCATTGTTTCTCCAAAAGTAATTAAATCAAATTCTTTGTGTTCGTAGAAAGCACCTTTTTTATCCATAAATCGCCTCAATTTAAAATTTCGTACGGATATTAGTTTAATGTTTAAAAGAAAATGGAACAAGTGGAATTGCGAAAATTTTTCGCTTCTGTCAAACTTCGGCTGCTTTGCGTGGACTTTTAATTTGGTGTCAATTATACTAGATGATATGGCAAAAAATGAAAAAAACAGAAAAAATTCGACAGGTTTGGCATTCGCTTGCTGGATTCTTGGATTTTTGATTCTTTTAATTGTGTTTTTGGTAAAACAGGACGATATATATTCAAATTTAAAAACGACGCGATTTTTTGAACGTCTTTTTGGAAGTACTCCGGAATTTATTCAAAAGCATGAAGTAAAAGAAAAAAAAACACCGGAAATTGAAACTGTTATTGAATTAAAAACCGAAAAAAAACAGAATTCTCAAGAAAATTTGGGAACAGAAGTTTTGCCTTTGGTTGAAAAAATTGATGAAAATAAATCCGCGGATGAAAGTGTTTCTGAGCAGAAAAAAGAAAATTCTGGCGCAGAAATAAAAAAGACCGAAAAAACGGAAGAAAAACCGAAGGTTGTAAAAAATGAGGAAAAAATAGAAAAAAGTTCGGAAACTTCTCCGGCAAATATAAAAAAAGAAGAAAAACCAAAAGTTCCTGAAAAGAAAACTATTACTGTAACTAACCAAAAAATTTATTTTGTTTATATTGGCGAAGATGGAACTTTGAGCAGAAAAATGATTACGCGTCCTGTTGAAAAAAATGATTCGCCTCTTGTGACTAATATGAATATTTTGCTTGCCGGTCCGAATGCGCAGGAAAGTGGACGCGGTTATAGAAGTTTAATTCCTGAGGGAACAAGGCTTTTGTCGGCTTCTGTGCGCGATGGTGTTGCCTATTTGAATTTTAATGAGCAATTTGAATTTAATACGGTCGGAATGGACGGTTATCAGGCTCAGCTTATGCAGATTGTTTATACTGCGACAGAATTTGGAACTGTAAACAGCGTTCAGTTTTTGATTGAAGGCCAGAAAAAAGAATATTTGGGAAGTGAAGGAATTTGGATTGGAAGTCCACTTTCGCGCTCAAGTTTTAATTAAAAAAATGTGGCAGGGATTGTAAGGGCGGCGAAGCCGGACACTGGACTGAACGAGAGCAGCGAGTGAAGGAAGCGTCTGGAGCCGAAAGGCGGAACCCTGAAAAGCCCGGTTTTTGCGGCGCAAAAAGCCACCCAAAATTCAAAAATTTATTTTGCTGAATACGATTTTAGAACTGAATCGAAATATTTGCTGTTTTTGCTGTAGACTCCCTGAAAAACGGTCAATGACATTATTGCAAGGTGGTTTTCGTCGAGTTGTGTTAAAATTTTGAAATCCCGCGTAAAAGATTTTGAAATGTCGTTAAAAAAGAGGTTTGACACTTTTGTTCCGGAAGCTGAGGTTTCTAATTTTTGCAATTGCGAATAAGGATAAGTTCCGTCTGTGCCGAGTGTGAATTTTTGTAAAAGAGTGTTGGAAACGTTTGCTTTTTGTGCGGAATCGGTTTTTGAAAGGTCGATTACGTCGAAAGCGAGAATTGCGCTGTTTGAAAGCGTGTAAAAATTTTCGGCTTTTGCTGTCCACTGGCTGTCGAGAGTGATTTTCTGGGTGTAGCCGGAAGTTTTTTTATAGGTGATTTTTTGTTTTTCGGCTTTTTTATTGAGAGAAAATGAATGCTGGTCTTCGGTTTTTACAGGAAGTCCCTCAAATGCACTGAAATTTTCGTCGGAAGAAGAAGAAAGTTGACCTGCGGTTACAAGGTTAAAAACGATTTTTCCAGTTGAGTCTTCGATTGATTTTACGTTGAAAATTGGAATGAGCGGGTCGAAATTGACTTTTACCTCGCCGCCAAATTGTTCAAATTCCTGTGGAACGGTAATTTTGTCTTCGATAAAACCGTTTGGAGAAGCTTTTTGGAGGCGTGCCGTAAGTTCGTAAAGCATATCGTGAAGATAATTGATTATATCTGTGTCTTCTGGCGTAATTGCGGAAATTATGCGTTCGCCGGTAAGTTCAACGTATTTTTTTGTAATATCGAGCGAAAAAAGAATTTGAATGTCTTTTTTTGGTAAAAGTGGCTTGACGTCTGTTTTTGACGGTGCAAAATAGCGCAGACCGTAAGTTCCTTCGTCGTAGAAAATGATTCCGAAATATGATTCGCGCTCAAAGCTTTTGTCTTCGTAATAAACGAACTGTCCCGACAAATCCGGAATTTTTTTTGTTACGCCCGGAAGTGCAAAAAGACAAGAAAAAAGTGAAAAAAACAAAACTGAAAAAAAGGATTTTTTTGAAGGAGCGGATTTCATATTTCCTCGGTTGAAAAAAAAGTGAAAAAAGACGGTCATTTTGCTTTTGCCGGTTTTGGCTTTAGTTTAATGACCGTTTTTTTATTTTGATGACGTTTTTTAAGCTCAAAGGCTGAAAATCTGCATTTTGAGCCTTTTTTAGTTTATGCCTGAAGCTTTGCGAGCTCGTCTTTTACAAATTGAATTGCTTTTTCTGCTGCGCTTTCTGCTGGAACAAGCTCTGCTTCGGCTGCGCTGCGTGGTTTGAATTCAACATTTGGAAGATTTTTGTCGCCGACTGTAATTCTGAGAGGAATTCCAATCAGTTCCATATCGGCAAATTTAACTCCAGGGCGTTCGTCGCGGTCGTCAAGAAGGACTTCGATTCCTGCTTTTGTGAGTTTTTCGTAAATTGTGTCGGCAACTTCTTTCATTGCTCCGTTGTATTTGATTGGAACGATGCAAACTTGGAACGGTGCAACTGACATTGGCCAGATAATGCCTTTTTCGTCGTTGTTTTTTTCGATGATTGAAGCAAGAGTGCGGTCAACGCCGATTCCGTAGCAGCCCATTGTTGGTTCTGCCGGTTTGCCGTCTTTTGCAAGGAAGGTTACGTGCATTGATTTTGTGTATTTGTGGCCGAGTTTGAAGATGTGACCGAGTTCGTTTCCTTTTCTTGTATAGAAAGTTTTACCGCAGAGAGGGCATTTGTCGCCTTCTTTTACTGTGCGGACGTCTGCATTGATGTATGGAACAAAGTCGCGGAGCGGTTCAACGTGAGTAATGTGATATCCGTCTTTTCCTGAACCTGCGATTGCGTTGTGCATCTGCGCTTCGCCGTCTTTTACGACAGAATAATCAACTACGAGCGGACATTTTGCTGTGATTGGACCAACAAAACCGTGTGGAGCGCCTGCGTATTCAAGAACTTCTTCTGCTTCTGCAAGAACAACTTCCGATGCTTTGAGGGTTGCTGCAAGTTTTGCTTCGTTTACGTCTAAATCTGCGCGGATAAGAACACAAACATAAGAAAGTGGATAGTAATCGCCGGCAGGGTCTTTTACCCTCTTCCATTTGTCTGCGCCGTTTGCGCCTGTCATGTCGAGTGATGAGTTGATTACGCGGTAAATGAGAGCTTTGATGAACATTTTTGGTGATTCGTCAAAGAATTTTTCCATATCTTCTATTGAGAAAACGTTTGGAGTTGCTACCATTTCGACAGGGAGATCTGTTTTTGACGGTTTTTCGCCTTTTTTGTTTACAGAATCGTCAGAAGCGCACCATGCTTTTTCGACATTTGCCGCAAAACCGCATTTTTCGTTCGGGCAGATAATCAATGTGTCGTCGCCGATTGGGGATTCAACCATGAATTCTTCTGAACCGCTTCCTCCCATTGCGCCAGAATCTGCACGTACAGGAATAATTTTGAGTCCGAGACGTTTGAAGATGCGGAAATATGCTTTTTCGTAGAGTTTATATGATTCGTCCAAAGATTCGTCATCGGCGTTCATTGTGTAACCGTCAGCCATGATAAATTCACGGCCGCGCATTACGCCGTAACGAGGGCGAATTTCGTCGCGGTATTTTGTGTTTATCTGATAAAGGTTTACAGGAAGCTGTTTGTAAGAACTGAGTCCGTCACGAACAATAACCGTAAATGCTTCTTCTGCGGTTGGAGAAACAACCATGTCCTGTTCACCGCGGTTTTTTGCTTTGAGCATTTGCGCGCCCATTGTTTCCCAGCGGCCAGATTCTTTCCAGATGTCGCCTGGAACAATTACTGTTGGCTTAAATTCGAGAGCTTCTGCTGTATTGTTCCATTCTTCGCGGATTATTTGTTCGAGTTTATAAAGAGAGCGCAATCCCAGCGGAAGATAAGTGTAAAGTCCGTTTCCAAGTTTGCGGGTGATTCCTGCTCTGAGCATAAGTTTGTGGCTTGCGATTACGGCTTCTGCCGGAGCTTCGCGGAGCGTTGAAATATAAAATTTTGAAGTTTTCATGATTTATATATTTTATTGAAATAAAACTTTAGTGGCAACTAATCGAAAAGAATGTATAAAAGGAATAAAAATAATTGTTGATTGTTGAAAAATATTAAGAAAAAAATTGGGTTGAATAAACGAATTTCGGTGAACCTGTCAATTCTGCTTATTCAACCCTAAAAAGTGAATTAGTTGCAGTTTAACGTCAAATGGCGTGGAAGACCGTCAACCATAATTGGACTAAGTTCTGCCTGAATTAAAGGATGAATGTAGTGAATCAAGTCTTTTGTAACATGGTCGTCACCAGAAATCCATTCAAGAGGAACTTTCTTTTCAACATTTGCAATGTCGCGAACGTCGGCAGTTTCTGTAATACACATGTATGGATCGTCAGAAACGCGCTTAAGAACAACGACTTTTCCAGTTTCGCCTTCAAATGCGGCTTTTACGGCAGCTCCACCAACATTGAAAGCTTCTGTAATGTCGGTGCGGCTTGAAATATGGGCAGCACAGCGCTGAAGAGTTGAAAGTTCGATTGCGCGGGCCTTTACTCCGAGTTCAAGCTGAAGTTTTGTTGCGAGGAAACTTGCGGTTCCAGACATTTGTTTGTGACCAAAGGCATCAACCGAATCAGCATGCTGACCGAGTTCGAAAACATAACGTCCGTCAGGAAGTTTAATTCCTTCAGAAACAGCGATTACAACAGATTTTCCAGAAGCGGAAATTTCTTTTACGCGGGTAATGAACATGTCGATGTTGAAAGGTTTTTCTGGAAGATAAATTAAATCAACACCTTCGCAATCTTCTGATTTAGAAAGTGCAGAAGCGGCAGTAAGCCAGCCTGCATTGCGGCCCATAATTTCAACTACAGTTACAGTCGGATAGTCGTAAACAAGGCCGTCGCGAATGATTTCTTTCATTGTAGAAGCGATGAATTTTGCTGCTGAACCAAAACCTGGTGTGTGGTCTGTAATTGCCAGATCGTTGTCGATTGTTTTTGGCACGCCAATAAAGCGGATTGGGCTTTTGATTTCTTCAGCATACTGAGAAAGTTTTGCAATTGTGTCCATTGAGTCATTTCCGCCGATGTAGAAGAAATACTCAATTTCGAGTTCTTTTAAAATTGCAAAGATTTTTTCAAAAGTCGCTTTGTCGCTGGCAACGTCAGGAAGCTTATAACGGCAAGAACCGAGATAAGAAGACGGAGTTCTTTTTAAAAGATCTATTTCCATTGCTGAACGGATTTTCTGGGACAAATCAACATACTGCCGGTCGAGAAGTCCTTTGATACCGTGAAGCATACCATAAATTTTTTTTGCACCACGATCTCTAGCGGTTTGATAAACGCCGGCGAGTGATGAGTTGATTACAGCTGTAGGTCCGCCAGACTGTCCAACAATTACATTTCCAATCATAAATTTCTCCATAATTTTTAAAGTTAAAACTTTTTGTTAAAAAATACCTTTTTATATAATATCACTAAAACACGGGAATAGAAACAAGAAATTCAATTTTAAGGTTTTAATTGTGTTAAAAATAAAAAATAAGCTTTTTTAGTGTGAATAAACGTTTTTTAGAACGAATACAAAGATTTTTTATTTTTTTTCAAATTTTTTGTCATTTTTTAACATTTAGCGCAACTAAATATATAGAAAGGTGAAAAGTTTTTGTGAGTGGTTTTTTTGTTTGTGGCAGGGATTGTAGGGGCGGCAAGGCCGTTGGCGGGCAGCCAATGAGCGTTAGCGGAACCCCGAAAAGCCCGGTTTTTGTGCAGCTTGGCGGAACAAAAAGCCACCCAAAAACTTTACATCGAATTTTGGATTTTTAATGGAGGAAAAATGAAAAAAGAAAATCTTAAGAAAATGACGGAAATTTTAGTTTTGGCGGTTTGTGTTTGGTTTTTGTTCGGCTGTTCACATGGTTCTTCTGGCGGAGGAATGGCGGAAAATGAAAATTTTGAATACGGAAGCACAAAAGTTACGGTTTTTGTTCCAGATTATGCAAAAATTGCAAAAGAAAATGCCCGTGTTGTTGCGACGCAGACGAATTCTGTAAAACTGGCATATAAAAGTGGCGATGAATTTGTCTGGCTGGAAGAGCTGGATTTTTCTTGTGCGGAGAAGACTGAAACTGAGGAAAATTCTCAAGAAAATTATGTTCCCGGAAGTAATTATATTTTTACGTTTGAAGGAATTCCGTGCGGAATTTATGCTGAGGGCGAAATTGAAATTCATCTTTTGGATAAAAATGGAAAAACAGTTTCTAAAGGAAAAAATTCTAAGGAAGTTGAAATTTTGACGGAAGAAACGGCGGCTGCAAGTTTTTATGCAGTTCCTGTTGAATTTGAAGAAGGTGATTTTGCTCTTTCTAAAAACGAAATGAAATTTGTAAAAATAAAGACTGAAGCTGGCTATGATTACGAAATTTCTGTAATTCTTGGAGAAAATGACTCTTTGTATCCGAATTTGGCGATTTTTTATGCTGACGGTTCATTAAAAGATTTTGTTTGTCTGGAAAATGGAACCTTAAAGCTTGGCAGTACCGCAAAAAATGCAACGTATTTTGTTGGAGTTTGGACGGTGGATTTTGAAATTTCTTCGTGCTCTGTTGTTTCTAAAAAGCTCGAAATTGAAGTTTATGAAGATGAAAAGAAAGATTGCGGAAATTTAATTGCAAAAATTGACTTTGGAGAAAGCGATTTTTTTTGTTTGAATTGCGGAATTCACTATGAAAGCCAGAAAGAAGCGGAAAAATGCTGCTTTATTGTAGTTGCCGGGCAATATAAGATGGGTGTAAACGGCGGATTCCAAAAACAGGCGGCAAATGAAGGATTTCAAACTGTAAATAATATTAGGGTAAGCGCAAAAATTGATGAAAACTTTGCGGTGCTTGAATTAAAAAATAAAGAACAGCAGGGATTTGTGGAATTTACGGTTGAAAAAAAGATGTATTTGACGGTTTTCGAAACAGTGGGAAGTTCACAAAAAAAATTGTATGGAATTTCAATTGCTTCAAAAGACGGAAAAGCGTTTTTTGAGGAGGAAATTGTTTCTACAGAAGACTTGCCGAAAACCAAAACAGGAAGTACAGACATTGCCGGAAAAAAAATTACGTTGACAGCTGGAACGTACAGGCTTGGTGCGCATCAGGCGGAAGGAAATGCAAAACTGTCGGAACTGCTGTTTGAGGAATTTGAAGAATAAGTTTTTTGCAAATTGATTTTTGAAAAAAGTCTGCGTCTTTTTTAAGAAGACTAAAAAGGCGCAGAAGAATTTATAAATCTTCGTGGATGTAGCGTTTTATTGCTTTTTGCTCCAGTTTATTTTTCAAATCGAATTTTTTAATTGCCCAGCTTATTGTTTTTACGCTGAGCATCATTGCGAGGATGATTCCTGCAAAAAGTATAAATGGAAGCAAAACGTTTACCGAAATGCCGTTTGCAATAGCTGGAAATTTTGAGAGGAAAATAAAACTTCCTCCAACCAATACGAGTTCTATTGCAAGTCCGAGTATTATATTAAAAAGTGCGACGCAAATATTGAAAATTAAAGTTCTGTCGTGGGTTGTCATTTTTTCTCCCATAAAAACACCGCGTTAGCGGCGAGCCACGGATGGCGAAAATCACAGTTTGCGAAAGCAACGCTTGAACAAACTGTAATGATAAAAATTACAGGGATGTAATTTTTATCATGCCTCCTTATTTGAATTTGATTTTTTTACTGTAAATGCAAATGAGGTTAAAAGAAGAATTCCGCAGAGTACAACTGCCGCATCTGCAACGTTAAATGTTGGCCAACGGTCCATTCCAAAAATTCCGTAGAATTTTACATCAATAAAATCAATTACGCCTTCTTTGCGGAAAAAACGGTCGATTAAATTTCCAAGTCCGCCGCCGGCAATCCCTGCGATTGCCCATCTTTGAAGTGAACTGAATTCGTCGTTTCTAAAATAGACAATAAGCACTAAGATAATTACAACTAATGGAACTATGCGAAATAAAAAGGCTCTTGCGGTTAAAGACCAACCCTGCCCTATGCTGAATGCAATTCCCGGATTGCAAACATGTATAATTCTTAAAAAATCACCAAAGAAGGAAGAGCCTATGCTTGGTGGAAAAGTAAGCGGAATAAATTTTACGATTAGCTGCTTTGTAATCTGATCTGCGGCGATTACGAAAAGCATTAAAATAAGTGGAATCAATTTTTTTGAAAGAGAAGTTTTTGTTTTAAATTCCACAACGATATTTTCTGTGTCCATAAATTGAAAGTATAAAAGAATAAAAGTTTATAGTCTAGAGTTTTAATTGGTTGTAGAAATTGCGTTTTGTTCAGATTCAATTTGTTCTGCGGTTTTATTTGCCAGATAGCGCGGAATAAAGAGCGACGAATCTCTTGAAAATCCATATTTTTTTGCGAGAGGAATATTTGTCTGTTCGATAAATCCAAATTTCGGGGTTTTATATTCTTGGATTGTGTTCAAACTGAAAAATCCTGCGGTTTGAATGCCCCCTGTTTCTGTAATCTGGCAGATTGAATCAAAATCCAGACTGTCAAATACAAAATAGAGCGGAAAATCTTTTCCGTAAAGTTTTTGTGCAAGTTTTGTGAGCGCTTTGTATGAATTTGTGTGATTTAGTTTTGCAGCAAGGGTCTCGCTTTTTTGAAAATTATTTTTGTTGTTTAAAAACATAAATTTTCTAAAAATGCGTGAGTTGAAAATTCCTGGAAGATAAAGGCAGTCGTGTGAATAAAAATCTGCCGCCAAAACCGTAAAACCTTTTTTGGACAAAAAAAGTAGATAAGGTTCATAATCTTGAGTTTCGGCAGTTTCGCTTCCGCAAAAAACAATTATTGGTTTTTGCTTTTTTTGCGTTAATTCTTGTGTTGGAGCGGGAAGTTCATGTGTTGTAGTTTCTGTGTTTTCTGAAAAATTTGTCAACGGTTCATAGATTTTTAAGGTTCCTGTTGATCTGTAGAAAAAATCGCCTGGCAAAAGCTGTTCGAATCCGTGCGAAATGCTTCCGCTCAGACGGTAAACTGTTTTTTTTGAACCGAAATTTCTTGGTTCAATTTTTACAGGACGGTTTAAAATCAAAATTACTGCCGAAAAAACGATTAAACTTAATTCTAAAATGCTAAAAACCGAAAATGCAGCCGAATATCTGTCGACAAAAACTCTCGAGAAAAGCCTTAAAAGTGCACGGAAATTTGTTGCAAAAACGATGAACGAAAGGGCTGTAAGAAAGATGTTTGGTAAGGTTAAATTCCACAAAAAAATGTTTGCGAGAGAAATAAAAAATGCAACTGGAGCAAGAACTGCGCAGGAGTCAATTGTTAAATTCTGTGCAAAAAAGAATCTTACGCAGACTATAAATAACAAAAAAACTATTAGCATTTGTGAAAGAAAAGCGTCAAACATATGTTTATAATAGTGAAAATTTGAGTTATAATCTATAAATAGTTATGCCACCTGTTAAAAAAGTAAAACTCGATTTGTCAAAAATCAAAATGGCCATAAGGGCTGGAATTCCTCTTTCGATAACAACTTATACTCTTCCTAGGGAAATGGAAGCGTATATCGATTCTGTATTGAAGGCGTTTTTAAACGAATTGAATCAAGACAAAATGTCAGAATATTTGACGTATTGCTTAAACGAACTTTTGGTAAACAGTAAAAAAGCAAATACAAAGAGAATCTTTTTTAAGCAGAAGAATCTCGATATTTTTAACGAAGAACAATATTCTGAAGGTATAAAGAGTTTTAAGTCAGAAACACTCTCTAATATCCGCTATTATCTTGATTTGCAGAAAAAAGCCGGACTTTACGTAAAGTTTGTTCTCCAGGCGCGCAACAATAAAATCAAAATTGAAGTTCGCAATAATTCAGAATTGACAGTTGAAGAATACAAACGAATGCATGACAAGCTCAGCCGTGCCCAGCAGTATACTTCGGTTGATCAGGCAATGACTCAGGTTCTTGACGAAACAGAGGGTGCTGGACTTGGGCTTATAATTATGATTTTGATGCTGGAAAAAATTGGGCTTACAGAAGAAAATTTCCAGATTTTGTGCGAAAATGGCGAAACTATTACAAGAATAATTCTTCCGCTGGACGAAAAAACACAAAAGAATTTGAGCGTTGTAAGCCGGGAATTTGTCAATTTGATTGATGAATTGCCACAGTTTCCAGATTCTGTTATGCGGATAAACCGTCTTTTAAACAATCCGGATTCAAAAATGAGCGAAATTGCTACGCTTATTTCCAGCGACATTTCTCTTACTTCCGATTTGTTAAAACTTGTAAATTCTGCAACTTTTGCTCTTGCTTCTCCTTGCCGAAGCATTTCTGACGCTGTTAAACTTGTCGGAATCCGCGGAATAAAAAATATGATTCTTTCTGTAAGTTCGATGAATGTTTTGAATACACTTGGCGAAGAAACAAAAGCATTGTGGACACACGCTTATCGAGTAGCTTTTTATACTTACAACCTTGCAAGAAATTTTTGTTCTTCAAACAGGACTATAGTCGAAGACTCTTATATCTGCGGTCTTTTGCACGATATGGGAAAATTGATTTTTGAAACAACTCATCCTGCATACATAAACCGAATAAAAGACATTTGCGCTCAAAAAGGAATTCAGCCGGATATTTTTGAAAAACTCGTTGCTGGTGTAAACCATGGAGAAATCGGTGCTCTAATCGCGGAAAAGTGGAATTTTCCGGAAGTTATTGTTTCTGTAATTCGGCATCATCACGAACCGGATCTTGCTCCGGAAAATGTAAAAAAACTGACCGAAATTGTTTATCTTTCGGATATGCTTGCTCATTATCAGGAAAAAGATATTGATTTTTATCAGTTTGATCAGGAAGTATTGGCGAATTTTCATATTACGAACGAAATTCAGCTGCAAAAAATCAGCAACAGTTTGGAAAAGGCTTTTGACAAAGAGTCGCAGTAAATTTATTTTTTCAAACAGAATTTACGCGGCTCTTTCGTAAAATTTTACGCAGACTTCATTGCAAAAAAGACAGAGAAAAAGTGAAGGACGCTTCCTGCGATTACAAAAAGATGGAAGATTGAGTGCGCCCACTTTACGTTTTTTGCGCTGTAAAATGCAAATCCGACTGTGTAGATAAGTCCGCCCCAAATTAGCATTGAAAAACTGAATTTTGGCAGTGCGTTTTTTAATGGAATAAAAGCGATTAAAACAAGCCAGCCCATTAAAATATAAGTGATTGAACTGATTTTCCGCATTTTATTGCCAAAAACTGAGTAGATTGTAATTCCTAAGGCGGCAAGTCCCCAGATTATTCCAAACATTGTCCAGCCGAACGCTCCGCCAAGATTTACAAGACAATATGGCGTGTATGTTCCTGCAATTAAAAGATAAATCGAAACATGGTCAAAAATCTGAAATACTTTTTTTACGCGCATATTTGTAAATGCATGGTAAAGACAAGACATTGTGTAAAGAAGAATCATTGACGCGCCATAAATGGAAACGCTCGTAATGACCATTGGCCTTTTTGGCGAAAAAACAACTAAAAGAACGATTGCTGCAATTGCCAGAAGTGAACCTACTCCATGGCTTACGGAATTGAAAATTTCTTCGCCCAAAGTGTAAGGTTTGACAGGTGAATTTTTGTTTGGTTCAAAAGCTTTGTTTTCTGTTTTGAGTGTCATAATTTTCCTCGCATTTTTGTGAATTTGTTTTCTGAAAAATTAGACACTCTTTTTGTAAAAAGGTTGCAGTTTTTTTGTATGCGTTAGGGCTTGTTAGCCGCGTAAGCGGTTCGGACGCGCTTGCGCGGCTGAACGGAAAAATTGCGGAGCAATTTTATAACGCAAAAGCCCGGCTCAATAAAAACGGTTAGTTTTTATTGAGAAACGCCCTGACTCTCTTTTTTTAGATTTTTCCAGGCAAAAAAGAAAATTGGAAGTTCAACTGCGAGCATTGCAATCCAGCCGGCGAGACAAGCATAGGCTGTTCCGATTATTCCGAACATTTTGCAGAAAATAAAACTGAAAATTACGCGGAAAATTATCTGGGATGTTGTCGAGATTACGGTTATTTTTATGTCGCCTGTTCCGCGGAAAAATGCCTGAATTCCGTTGGTGGTTGCCGGCAAAAAGTAAAGGCAGGCCATGACAAAAAGATATTTTTCGCCAAGACGCAAAACTTCGCTTTCGTTTTGTCCCGCAAAAAGCAAAATCAGCTGTTTTCTAAAAAGAATAACTAAAATTGATGTAACGATAATATAAATCCATTCGAGCGAAAAACCTTTTAAGAAACCTTCACGCTGACGGGCCGGTTTTTTTGCTCCGCGGTTTTGCGCCATAAAGGTTGTGATTGTGTGTCCAATGCTTTGTGTCGGTTGATAGCAAAAATCGTCAATTTTTGTTCCGGCGTTGAAAGTTGCGATTGCATCAACTCCGAGAGGATTGACTGCGCACTGAACCAAAAGTTTTCCGACATACAAGACGCATTGCTGTAAGGCTGTTGCCCAGGAATAATTGACTGTTCGCAAGATAAGTGAGCGTTCAACCTTGAATTCCCGCGGTTTTAGTGCGAGAAGCGGAACTTTTTTGTAAACATAGACGATTATCAAAATGCAGCTGATTAACTGAGAGGCGACTGTTGCAAAAGCCGCTCCGTGCATTTCCAGACCGCAGACAGCAACTAAAAAGTAGTCGAGAATTCCGTTTAAAACCGCGCTTATTGCAACGCAGATAATTGGAGAAGTTGAATCTCCGGCAGCGCGCAAGGCGGAAGCGTAAACGTTGTAAAAAAAAGTAAAAATTAGTCCGGCGAATACGACGCGGAGGTAATTTGCTGTGTGTTCGATTAAATCTTCTGGACAGCGGATTGCACGCAAAAGTTGTTTTACAAAAATAAAGCACACGACGCTTACGACAAGTGTAAAGCAAAAACCGATTGCTATTGTAGTGCTGATTTCGTTTTTAAGTTTTTTTTCGTCTTTTGCACCGTAAAATTCCGACATGATTATGCTGGCGCCAAGGCAGATTCCAACGATAAGAAAAATCATGATGTTCATTACGGGGTTTGCAATTCCGACGGCGGCAAGACATTCTTTTCCTGCAAAACGACCGAGAATTATCGAATCAACTGCATTGTAAGTTAATTGAAAAAAGTTTCCCAAAATCAAGGGAATTGCGTAGTTTATAAGCTGTGGATATGTTTTTCCGACTGTAAAATCTTTCATTTTGAATGCCTCGTAATTTTTACGGCAATTTTGAAGATTTTTTTAGAAATTGCTGTATTTTTTGGGGAAAAATGTAAATTTTTTTATTGGGGCCATTTTGGACTGTCCAATTTTTTTGTACAACTGCTGCGTTTTGTCAAAATTTTTATTTGACGGCGCAACTTTTGCATGTTTTGTTTTTGGACAGTCCAAAACCGAGTCTTTCAGAGTTCCGGCTTTCGCCTGCATTGCTTCACTTCGTTCCGCAACGCGCTTTGCGCGCTCTTACAGCCTCTTGTCCGAATTTTAGCGTTTTATCATTGCATGGTATTCCTGCAATGATTTTACTCCGCCTTCGCCGCCTTTTCCTGTTTTAACGGCCTCAATTCCCTGGACTGCGGCATAAGCTCCTGCCAATGTCGTAATATAAGGGACTTTGTATTTAAGACAGGCTTTGCGGATTGTCTTTCTGTCTTCGGCATAATTGCGTTTTGCCTTTGGTGTGTTGATTACGAGGCAAACTTCTTTATTCATAATTATGTCTACAACGTCTGGGCGTCCGGCGCCAATCTTGTTTACTTCTTCGCACTTAATTCCGTTTTCTCTGTAGAATTCGGCGGTTCCCTGTGTACATACAAGGGTAAATCCTAGTTTAGAAAGGGTTTTTCCAATGTAGAGAACCTGTCCTTTTAAGCCTTCTTTGTCGCTGAGCGAAATGAGGACTTTTTTGTTTTCCCACGGAGCTGGAGCGTGTGGCAGTTCTGAACCTGCGGCTTCCTGTGCCTTGTAATATGCGAGCGGGAAGTTGTCTGAAAGTCCGAGAACTTCGCCTGTTGAGCGCATTTCCGGTCCAAGAATCGGGTCAACGCCTGGGAATCTTGCCCACGGAAGAACTGCTTCTTTTGCTCCAAAATATGGAATTACCTTGTCTTTGAGGCCGAGAGATTTTAACGATTCTCCAAGCATCATTCTTGTTGCAAGGCGAGCCATCTGAGTGTCGCAGACTTTGGAAACGAGAGGAACTGTGCGGCTTGCGCGTGGATTTGCCTCGATTACGTAAACTTTTCCGTCTTCGATTGCGTACTGCATATTCATAAGACCGCAAACGTGGAGTGCCTCTGCAATTTTCTTTGTGTAATCTTTGATTGTTTCAAGATTTGCAAGAGGAATTGAAACTGGAGGAATTACGCAGGCAGAATCTCCCGAGTGGATTCCTGCAAGCTCGATGTGTTCCATAACTGCCGGAATGTAAACGTGTTCTGAATCTGCAAGAGCGTCGGCTTCGCATTCGAGCGCGTTTTTAAGGAAGCGGTCGATTAAAAGCGGGCGGTCTGGAGTTACGCCGACAGCCTTTTCAACGTATTCGTTCAATGTTTTTTCATCGTAGATAACTTCCATTCCGCGTCCACCAAGTACAAATGACGGACGAATCATAATTGGATAGCCGATTTTGTCTGCAATTGCCTTTGCTTCGTCAAAATTAACAGCCATTCCGCTTTCTGGCATTGGAATTTCAAGTTTTTCCATCATGTGGCGGAACAAATCGCGGTCTTCGGCAATATCGATTGAGTCGATTGAAGTTCCGAGGATATTTACTCCGTTTTCCTGAAGTTCGCGTGCAATATTGAGAGGAGTCTGTCCTCCAAACTGAACGATAACTCCAAAAGGCTTTTCTTTTTCGTAAATCTGAAGAACGTCTTCGGTTGTGACTGGCTCAAAGTAAAGTTTGTCAGAAGTGTCGTAGTCGGTAGAAACGGTTTCCGGGTTGCAGTTTACGATGATTGTTTCGTAGCCGAGTTCTTTGAGCTGCATTGCGGCGTGGCAGCAGCAGTAGTCGAATTCGATTCCCTGTCCGATTCTGTTTGGTCCGCCTCCCAAAATCATTACTTTTTTCTTGTTGTCAGTGGCAACAGAGGTGTCTTCTTTTGCGTTGTATGTTGAGTAATAATAGCAGGCATTTTCTACTCCGCTTACAGGAACTCTGAGCCATGCTTCTCTTATTCCGAGTTCGTTGCGGCGTTTGCGGATATCTTTTTCTGCAACCTTGAGAATTTTTGAAAGATATTTGTCGCTAAATCCGTCTTTTTTTGCCTGAATCAAAAGCTTGTCTTCCGGAACGCGTCCTGGATTTTTGAGCATTTCTTCTTCAAGGTCAACCATTTCCTTCATTTCTTTGAGGAAATATTCTTTTACGTAAGTAATTTTTGAAAGCGTTTCGAGAGGAACGCCTTTGCGGATTGCTTCATAAAGCTGGAAATATCTTTCAGAAGAAGCAGTCTTGAGCATTTCGCAAAGTTCGTCGGCAGATTTTTTGTTAAAGTCTTTTGCAAAGCCGAGACCAGAGCGTCCGTTTTCGAGACCGCGGATTGCTTTTTGGAAAGTTTCTTTAAAATTTTTTCCGATAGCCATAACTTCGCCGACAGCTTTCATAGAAGTTCCAAGTTCGTCCTTTGCTCCGCGGAATTTTTCAAAAGCCCAGCGTGCAAATTTGAGAACGACATAATCTCCGTCAGGAGCGCCGCCGAGAGTGTATTTTTCCAAAGTTCCATCGCGCCAGTAAGGAATTTCGTCCAAAGTCATTCCAGAGGCAAGTTTTGCAGAAATCAAGGCAATTGGGAAACCTGTTGCCTTAGAAGCAAGGGCCGAAGAGCGCGAAGTTCTTGGGTTTATTTCGATGATTACGATTCTTCCAGTTTTTGGATTGTGTGCAAACTGAACATTGGTACCGCCGATAACACCAATGTTTTCAACGATTTTAAATGCCATTTTCTGGAGTTTCTGCTCGAGTTCCTTGTCAATTGTCATAAAAGGAGCGGCGCAGAAAGAGTCTCCAGTGTGAACGCCTACAGCGTCGATATTTTCGATAGTACAGATGGCAACCATCTGGTTTTTTGCGTCGCGGACAACTTCAACTTCAAGTTCTTCCCAGCCAAGAATGGATTCTTCAATCAAACACTGGTGAGTGAGCGAAAGATCCAGGCCATTTGCAACGATTGTGCGCAGTTCTTCAACATTGTAGCAAAAACCACCGCCAGCACCGCCCATTGTGTATGCAGGACGAACAACAAGCGGAAAGCCGATTTCTTCGGCAATTTTTTCAGCGCCTTCGACAGTGTGGCAAATATCCGAACGAGGAGTATCGATTCCAAGATTTTTCATCGTTTCCTTGAAAATTTCGCGGTCTTCTCCACGTTCAATTGCTTCAAGGTTTACACCGATTACTTTTACGCCATATTTGTCGAGAACGCCGAGCTTGTTAAGCTCCATTGCCATGTTCAATCCAGTCTGACCGCCTAAGTTTGGCAAAAGCGCATCTGGACGTTCCTTTTCGATAATCTGGCTGATTCTTTCGACATTAAGCGGCTCAATATAAGTAGCATCTGCCATAACAGGATCGGTCATAATAGTTGCCGGGTTAGAGTTTACCAAAACAATCTTGTAGCCGAGTTCACGCAAAGCTTTACAAGCCTGAGTTCCCGAATAGTCAAATTCACATGCCTGACCAATAACAATCGGGCCAGAACCAATAATCAAGACTTTCTTAATGTCGTCTCTTTTCATATCTATACACTCCTGGGCACATCGAAAAACTTGTTTTGTCAATTTTTTTGATGTGCTGGCGAGTTCTAAATCGCTATAATAGCAGGACTTAGAACATCGCATTTTAAAGTTATCTCTAAAAAGTGAAATTTTTAGAGGTTTTATCCCATAAAAACAAAATAAAAGGCGGGGGAAGTCTCCCCCTCGCTCCAGCCCGCTAGCGGTCTTTCGCTACCCCCTCTGCGGGCTCAAACGCCGCCCGCAACGCCTGCTTGCCTTTAAAAAAAAGCCTGTTTCAAAAAGAAACAGGCTGCCTATTTGCAAACAGAAACAATATGACCGCAAAGCACAACAACGAGAACCAGACACATTTTTACGCTTGCGGAAATCATACTAAAAAGGGATATTACCAAATTTTTACAGAAATTTCAATAAAAAATCCCTGTGTTAGGGTAGACAAAGAACAAAATGACTGTAGATAAACCTGCGTTGGTTGTTATGGAGCATCTGTGAAGCAGTTCCGAAGCGAAGCGCACAGAAACATTTGTTTTGCCATTTTCGGCGCACTTCCGATATCGCTTCATACTTTGCTTCGCAAAGTACGCCTTCGCCGGTGCTACAATCCCTAACGCGTTTCTATTTTTCTTACATCCTGCAAAAACAAGTCAAAGTCACTTTTTAGATTTGCAAGCTCTTTCTGGCGGAATAAATCGTATTCTTTTTCTGCTTTCTGCATTGCTTGTTCGTGAGAAATTGAACCTTTGCCTTCAAGAATTTTCCGCTGATGAGCAACAATCTGATTATCTAATGCTGTAATCCAATCCTGCATTTTCATTGGCTTCTCTTCCAATGCCTGAAATTCAGCAAAATCCAAGAATTCAGAAACCAGCAGATTTAATCTTTTCAACTCAAGCTCTGAAAGATAGTTTTTAGCAATTTTTACATCATCTTTTGTAACATAATCGCCTTTAAAATTCGTCATTCCAACAAAAGGTTTTTCACTGTCTACACGCTCATATATAAGTTCCGCCGCAGTGTGCTCATGAACCGCATAATGCAATTTATTCTGTACCGTTGCAAAAAAGTTCAGAGTCATCTTGGAACGCGGATCATAATCAGTTGCAGTTGCATAAATATCCGTAACCTGCTGGTAAAAATTCCTTTCACTTGAGCGGATGTCGCGGATTCTTTGCAAAAGTTCCTTAAAATATCGGTTCCGCCCCTGCTTTAGCCGCTCGTCGTCCATGGTAAAGCCTTTCTGAATATATTCATGAAGCCTCTGCGTTGCCCAGCGACGGAAACGAACTGCCACATCAGATTGAACGCGATAGCCAATTGCGATAATTACATCGAGGTTGTAATGGTCTATTTCGCGTTTTACTTCACGGCTTCCTTCTTTTTGAACTATAAAGAATTTCTTTATAGTTGCTTCCCTAGGTAACTCATTATCTTTATAGATATTCTCAAGATGCTGCCCAATATTTTGTCTTGAGGTATTATATATTTCTGCTAATTGAACAGCAGTTACCCAAACATCTTCATCTGCAAAGCGCACAGAAACATTTGTTTTGCCATTTTCGTCTGTATAAAGAATTATTTCGTTTTCCATTCGCCCTACCTACTTAAACCACTTGTCTGGAATCTACTGTTTTTTATCTGGGCGTTGCGCCAGCTACGCTGCCGCCGGGCTTTGCGGGGTTCCGCCTTTCGGCTCCATTGCTCCACTTCGTTCCGCAACAGCCCTATCGGGCTGCCCCTACAATCCCTAACGCGTTTCAAGGATTTTCCAGTTTTACTTTGCAGTTTCCTTCTTTTTGAACTTCCGTGAATTGTAGTTATAGACGCGCTCACCTTCCTACTTAAATAGGACTAAGAGCATAAAAAAGCCCGCCTTGTAGTGTACCAGACTCTAGGCGGGTTTTCACAATTCGCTACGGAGGCGGTCGCTCGTTTGCTTTACGTCCCCGTTTTGCTTAATATACACCGCTAACGAGATTTTGTCAAACTTTCGTACATCTTGAATAACTCTGCCACACATTCTGATTCTGTCATTTTTGTGCTGAATCCATAAGCTGCCATTACGGCACGATCGTTTGCCTGGTGTGCTTTACGAAGTTCCGGGGGCATTAAGGTTTCGTCGTACAAATCTGCGAGAGAAGAGTCCGGGTATTTTGCACGAGCGTCTAAAATTGCCTGGGCGGTTTCTTCGATTTTTGTGATTAGTGAGTAGTGATTAGGGGTTAGTTTCTGCTTTTGAGTTTTGTTATCATCGAATTGATTATTTTCGCTATTTCGCTCAGCAGACTTGTTGCGTTTTGAACTTCGGATTCCGTCATGTATTTTATTTTCACGCATAGAAGAAGCTGTGTTTCCAGTTCGTATACCGACCCCCTCGCAATTGCCAGAAACTGTATAAATTCCTTCGTTGAATTCCTGCCGTGTCCTTCCGCTATGTTCGACGGAATCGACACTGCAGCGCGCCTCATCTGGTCTGAAAGTGCGTATGTTTCCTCTTTCGGAAGCCTTTTTGCAATTTGATAAATTTCCCCGGTCAAGTCCATTGCCTTCTGCCAAACAATCAACTCTTTGAAATTTATTGTCATAAAGTTCACCTCCTTTAATCCCTAGTCCCTGATCACTAATCACTAAATCCGGCCAGGGGAAATTGTTATAAACGATTGTGTTAGAATAGCGATAACGCATTTCGAGACGACCTGCAACAGCACGCATCCAGGCATTGTGAACATTTGATGTTAGAACACCAAAATGATAAAGAGTAGCGTTTGGAAGCACCATGTTTGCATCAGTACTAATAACATCTTTTGGCATATATCCAATTGGAATATATCGTCTCTGTTCTGATGAAACACGAGGAACTAAAAGGTAATCCGTTTCTGGCTGACGCAGTTCCATAAATCTTGTCGGATAATCGGCAAACTTTCTTGTTGCTTCTTTTGTACTTGCCAGTCGCATTTCTTTTACCTTTTGAACTCGTTCCATAATAAGAGGACACTTTTTTAAATCTGAAGGATTTGCACCAACAAGCCATAAACACCAGCGTTTTTTATTATTGATAAACTCTTCTGAGCCAACCAATGGTTTAATGAATTGTTTTGCCTGGGGTTCTTTATTTATGAAATCTTCATAATCCTCAGCTTCAATAATTAAGTTTCCACCATCAACCGGAATACTGCCTTTCTGCATTTCCGGTACATCACAAATCGGTTTCGATTTTTTTTCAATAAAAATATCCGGCGCATCCAGAAGATAGCCGTTGATATTTTTAGCTTCGATGAACTGGCTTTCGTTCAGGAAGATTTTTTTATTGCCACACGGATTCGATTTTCCTAACGGAAAATCTTTTTTACTTTCTTTTTGGAATTGCGTTAGCAATTCCGAATCCGTGTGACATTCCTTTTTACAACTGAATCCAATAATCACACAGTGTACATGAGCCTTAATATTTGCTTCGCTATCCCAGCGGAATGTTCTGTATGCAAAATCAAAGTGCATTCCGAAATGCTCAAACATTGGTTTCCAGATTGCAGCAACCTGTTCCCCTTGTGTTATGGAATTAGTTGAAACGAGAGCTGCTTTTATTTGTGTTCCCTGCATCATCTGAGCTGCTTTATAATACCAGCCTGCAACATAATCAATGTTTTTCCCAAAACCTTTCATTACAGATTCAAGGTCATCTTTCTGCTCTTTTGATTGATAAGCATATCCCACAAACGGCGGATTTCCTAAAATATAATTCAAGTCATTTTTCGGAACGACACTTTCCCAATCAATTCGCAGAGCATTTCCTTCAATGATATTTGCGTAAGTATGCAAAGGCAGGAACTTCAAATCTTTTTCGATGATTTTTGCAGTTTCCTTCATCATCTGGCTTTCTGCAATCCAGAGAGCTGTTTTTGCAACTACGGCAGCAAAATCATTTATCTCAATTCCATAGAACTGCTGAATTGAAACTTGTATTAAATCTTCTGCTTTGTACGTAAGAGCAAGTTCACCTTCTCCGATGTTAAGTTCTACTTTTATACATTCATTCCCAAGTTTACGCAGACTCAAATAAGTTTCTGTAAGGAAATTTCCAGAGCCGCAGGCTGGGTCTAAAAATTTTAGGGTGCCAAGCCGCTTATGAAATTCTTTTACCTTTTCAATTCTGTTTGCTGCGTTTTTTATCTGTTTTAACTCTTCAAATTCAGCTTTCAAATCATCCAAGAAAAGCGGGTCTATAACTTTGTGGATATTTTCGATGCTTGTGTAGTGCATACCACCAGAGCGGCGAGTTTCCGGATTGAGAGTTGACTCAAAAATTGCTCCGAAAATTGTGGGGCTGATTTCGCTCCAGTCAAATTCATTGGAAGCGTGTTTTACAAGAAGCTCTTTAATTTCTTCTGTAAGTGGCGGAATGGTTTTATCTTCTTCTGTAAAAAGTCCACCGTTCACATACGGAAAAGCCGCCAAAGATTCTTCAAGATATTCATCTCTTTCATCTTCCTTCTGGTCTAAAATCTGGAACAAGTCCAGCAATGCACGGCGCAGGTCTTTTGCTTCAAACTGTTTAAGATAATCGCCAAAAATAGATTTATGTCCGAATATTCCGGCATCTTCTGCGTAAAGACAGAATACAATGCGGACACAAAGCATGTTAAGGCTTTTTAATGTTGCAGGGCTTGGGTTGTCTGCATCTTTGTACTGTTTCAAAATGGCATCATAAATTTCGCCGATAATATCTCCGGCTTTCTTCGACACTTCAAGCTCTTTTTTCAGATGTACACTACCCTGGTCTGTTATAAACGAAAGTCTGTAATATTCTTTTTCTAGATTTTCCAGAAGTATTTCTTCCGGCTCTCCGTTGGGATTTTCCATATCGTAAACAAGGAATGATTTAAAGTTGCTTGTAACAACCCAGCGTGGATGCTGTGACAATGGAAGCCCAGAGATATATTTTCGTGCCTGTTGAAATGGATTTAATAAAGTTCCATCAGACTGCCTGATAGGTTCTCGAAGGTCTTTATCTATACTTTTCTGCTCAATCATTACTTTTGTAGACGGAATATAAATGTCTATAAAATTAGTGATTGTCTTATCCGCAAATTTTTCTTTTATCTGGTTTTCAAAGTATACAAAGTTTGCAAAGTCTTTTATTCCAAAAACATTGCAGAGTAAATCCAGCCAGAATTTCTGACTTTCGCCTTTTTCGTAACCTTTATCTTTCCAGTCTTCACTGAACTTTTTTGCAGCCTTTGATTGTTCCGTTTGTGTCATAAGAAAAATATAGCATAAAAAAGTCAGTTCTTTAAGGGGAGTTACTGGTTGTTATGGGGAGTAATTATTTCATCAGCCAGTCCGCAATATCCCACACCGCAATTCCTTCATACTGATAGGCAGGGTGTTTGGTTCTTGCAATAATCATCTTGGGATAAGCGTCTTTTATGCTCAAAAGCGGGGAACTTTCCCTTTCCATTGTTTCCGCTCGGGAAATGTCATCGCTCACCTGGATGTAGATTTTTTCATTGCGTTTTACGGCCACAAAATCAATTTCTTTTTGGTAAAGAACTCCCGTGTAAACTTCATAGCCTCTGCGTAAAAGTTCTATGCAGACTATGTTTTCGTAAATCCGCCCATAGTCCAGATTTTTAGTTCCGAGTTTTGCATATTTAAAAGAATGGTCGGCAAGATAATACTTGTCCTGACTTGCAAGATATTTTTTTCCTTTTATATCGTAGCGTCGGATTTTGTAAAAGGCGAAAGAAGCGCAAAGATATTTTATATAGGAAGAAACCGTTTTATCATCAACTTTGCTGCCTTTTGAAGTCAGAGTATTTGCAAGGCTCCTTGCAGAAATTTCAGAGGAAATATTATCCACAAGAAAATCATTCAGCATGTCCAGGAGTGGAATATTTTTTATTTTGTATTTTTGCTGAATATCACGGACAATCAAAGTTTCAAAAACTTCATTCAAATAATTATATTTATCATCAAGAGAATCATACAGATAAGAACCTGACATTCCGCCTTCCATTACAAAACGGTCAAAGGCCTGCTGCAAATCCTTGCAGTCAAAATAGGCAACAAACTCCTTAAAGCTGAAAGGAAAAACCTCTATGGAAAAAGTTCTGCCGGTGAACAGTGTGGCCAAATCATTTGAAAGCAAAAACGCGTTGGAGCCTGTCAGATATATGTGATATTTTTCTGAAGCATGAAAAGAATTAACCGCGTGCTCAAAATCCTTGCAGAGCTGGACTTCATCAATCAAAAGAAAATTTTCCTTGTTTGGAGCATAAAGATTTTCAACATATTCATTCAAAGCAGCGGCATTTTTCAGAGTTGAAAATTGAAAAAGATTGTAATTGATGTGAATAATATTTGCGTCTGGTATCTGATTTTTTAAGTTTTCAATAAACATTTCCAAAAGCTTTGATTTGCCGCTTCGCCGAATACCAGTTATGACCTTTATGTCAGGAGTGTAAATTGTGTTTATCAATTTTTGCAGAAAATCTTGCCTTTCCAGAACTTTCATAAGATTATTATACAATCTCTATTCCGCATTTTCAAGAAAAATTTGGTTTTGCGGAACAGAAATTATATTTCATTCCGCAATTTTAAATATTCTTCATTTTTGCGGAATAAGACTTCGTAAAAACTCCCAAATATCACTGTCCACACAAAGGCTCTGCTTTTCAATTTCCCGGGGAACTTCTGCCTCACCCTTGATTTTGCCCATGCGCTAGGGTATGGAGCACCTGCGAAGCAGTTCCGGAGCGAAGCGCAGGAATGACCGTCAGGGAAGTGCGGAACACCCGACCCGAAGGAACTGAGGGGAACGCCCAAAAAATCACAAAGATATGGTGAGTGTAAAAACTAATATCGGCGCAACCTGCTTAGACAAAGACTTTTTTCTGCCAGCATGGTATAATCCTGGTATGAAATCTCAGCTCACCACTCTCTGTTATATAGAAAAAAACGGTTCTTATCTTATGCTTCACCGGGTAAAAAAACAAAACGACATCAATCAGGACAAGTGGATTGGCGTGGGGGGACATTTTGAGCATCAGGAAAGCCCGGAAGACTGTCTTTTGCGGGAAGTTAAGGAAGAAACGGGGCTAACCCTCAAAAATTTTAATTTTCGGGGCATTGTAACCTTTGTTTCCGACGGAGAGCCGGCAGAATATATGTGTCTTTACACTTCTGACAGCTTTGAAGGCGAACTGACTGACTGTGCAGAAGGCACCTTGGAGTGGGTTCCCTTTGAAAAAATTGAATCTCTGGAATTGTGGGAGGGAGACAAAATCTTTCTGCGGCTGCTGCACACAGATGCCCCCTTTTTTTCCCTTAAACTGGTCTACAAAGACGGAAAACTTACGGAAAAATATCTGGATTCAAAACCGATTTAGAGTTTTGAAAAGGGAGTTTTTTGTAGAATTGCTGGTTTTTAGCCGCAATTTGCCCTATCTGGCAAAAAAGGCCGTCCGCGAGACTCACAGGTTTTTGCCTGGGGGTTTTTGGACAGCCTTTTTTTATTTTGCGTCTATGCTGTTTTCTATTCTACATCGCAGTTATCGGCTTTTTGTGTTGTAACGGGTTTTCCGGCGGCTAGAGCGTTTTTGCCGGCAATTACAAAACTGTGGTTTTGGATTTTGTAACTTACTTTGCAGAATTTATCTATGTCTATTTTTGCCGGCTTTTCTCCAGGTTCGCTGCCTTCCAGGGTAATTACGGTGCCAGGGGAAGCCCAAGGAGCGGTTAAAAGCTCAACTTTTTCCTTTCCGTCTTCGGTGTAGTCGCAGGCAAGCAACATTCCCCGGCTTTCTACGCCCTTCATCTTGCGGGGTGCAAGGTTGGCGGCAATGATTACGTGTTTACCCAGCAGTTCTTCTTCCTTCAAGTATGGGCGCAATCCAGACTGAATGATTCTTGGAGTTCCAGAACCGTCGTCCATTGTTTCGACGTACAGTTTGTCGCCCTGAGGATTTGTCTCAACTTTTTCGATTTTTGCAACTAAAAGTTCAATGTGGCTGTTAAAGTAAGCTGCCGGGTCTGTTTCTGCAGGGCTTATGTTTCCAGCTGGTTTTGACTCGTTTTTTGCTTTTTCTGCCGGTTTTGAATGTGGTTTTTCTTTTGGCATGAGCGCTTCAATGTCAATTTCACCGGCAACACAAGGAACGATAATTCCCCAGTTTTCCAGAACCTGCGGATGAACTTCGCCAAAAACACCAACTTGTTTTCCGTTGAGCATGATTGCAGCTTGTCTTCCAGGAATAAAGCGAGGGTCTTCAACTTCTTTTACGTCATATTTGTGGTCGAGAAGGTAAAGAAGTGTGCTTACTTCGCTTGCAAGACTGTTAAAGTTTGCATTGTTGCAGGCTGTCATAAATCCAAGCGACTGAATTGTTTTTGTTCCAGTGTTTTCGCTTGAATCCAGGAAAGCAACTTTTCCGATTTCGAAAATTTTGTGAGGGAATACAGCCTGTCCTGCCTGACTTTCTGCTCTCAACAAAGAGGCAATGATTGAAGGCCGAACAAACTGATAGTTTTCGCTCATTGGGTTTGAAATTTCGATTACGTTTTCTGAACTTACGCACATGCGGTCGATATAGTCGCGTTTTGAACCAAGATAGTTAAAAATCATTTCCTGATAACCAAGACCGACCATAATTTCTTTTGCCTTGCGGCTAAAAAGCGTAACGTCAGAAAGCTGTCCAACTGTAAAATCGCTTGGACGAACAGGTTTAAAATTGTCCAGGCCAACGCCAATCATGACATCTTCGATTATATCAACTTCGTGCAAAAAGTCGTTTCTGTATGGAGGCGGATTGAGAACAAATTCAACATCGTTTTTATTTGCCTTGAGATAAGATGCGGTTTTTTCAGAAGCGTCAAAATCTTTGGCAGAAACATCGTTGTCCATTCTGGCAAGCGCATCCAAAACTTCATCTTTTGTCAAATCGCAGCCAAGTTTTTTATTGATTGCCGCAAGTGTTGTTTTTGTTGATGGCTGGAAATAGAACGGAGCAACAACTTCTTTTCCGAGAGCGGTTTCGTATGGATGAACAACCTTTACCGGCAAAATTTCATAACCTGCATCAAAGAAGTCACAGGCAACAATATTTGCAGAAAGCATAAGGTTTTCCATGTTGTCGCCAGTAAGCTCAACCATAAGGTCTTTGTCGCCAACCTGCACTGCTCCAAGTGTTGCGGAATTGATAACAGGAGCCATTGAAAGAACTTCGTCAGTGTCGTCTGTCAAAAGCGGAAATTTCGGCAAATCTTTAATAATCCAGCCAAAATCCTTGCCTTTTGGGTGTTCGGTCAAAATCTGACGGCAAGTCATAGGCTGCTCGCACTGCAAAGGAACAAAAGAAGTTTTGTCAGGATCAACAGCCTTGTAATGACAAGGCCACTTAATATCAGCCATTCTGTAAACGCCCATAGAAATTGAACGGCGCTTGCGGCCAAAGTTCCAGCAGAGTTTTTCCTGAGTCTGGATAATGTCTTTTAACATTGGATCATCGATTGGCTTTCCAGAAATTACAAAACTTACCATGTACGGACGAATATTTTTCATTTCCGGATCAACCGTAATTACGCGGTCTGCACAATCTTTTACGCTGTCTTTTTTAGACAAAAAAGAAGAATAATTTGAGCGTTTTGCGCCCTCGTGAATACGGAGCTGACGAGTAACGCCACCTGTCGACCAAAGGTCAGGACGGTTTGTGTCGTTCAATTCGATTTTAATAACGCGTTCATTTTCCGGCTGAGACATATCCGGTTTTTCATCGAGTTCAGCTTTAGCAAAAGTAAGCTTTTTTTCCAAGGTGTCAAAGTCGTATTTTTTTCCAAGAAGATTAAAAAACAGATTTTCGTTTACTTCAATTTTTGGCATGATTTTCCTCTAATTTTCGCGTTTAATTGCCTTTAAAATAATAGAAAAATTATATCGAATTAAAACTTTGCTGTCCACAAAAGCAAAATCTTCGCGAGGCTTGCGCAGTTTTTTAAGGAAGTTAAAAGCGGGAGATTATTTTTTATTTCTGTCAGAAACATGGTTTAGCGAATATAGATTTGAAGACGGCTTGTCCAAAATAAATTCAATCGCCTGATTTAATTTTGACTGAAGTTCTTCCTTTAAATACATTTGGTCGGAATCGTAGCTTAAAAGAAATTTTGCATCGATGTTCAGGGCTTTAGAAACCGCTGTTAAAGTGTGGGCAGACGGCCAGCGTCCTTTTTCCATGTTGCGGATTGTGTTTACAGCAACACCGCTTTTTTCGGATAATTTTTCTTGTGTAATGTGCCTTTCGTGTCTGATTCTTTTTACGTTGTCACCGATTATTTCGCCAAGACTTTTATCGCTGTTCATTTTAAAAATTTATATCGGAATTACTTACAAAAACAGACTTGCTTATTGTTGAAAATACATCAAAATGACCAATAAGTTGCGGTTTGCTAAGCAAAAAATCTCTTTAATTGATATTTTTTTCTACAAAAGATATTATTCCTTTTATGATTGAATTAACTAGCAAACAGAGAAAATTCCTGGAAAAATCAGCTCAGCCAATGTCGCCGCTTGTTTTGATTGGTGGCGCCGGAGTGACAGAAGAGCAGATAAAGCAAATTCAGGCGGTTATAAAAATTCACGAGCTTATTAAAGTGAAATTTAACGAGTTTAAAGACGAAAAAAAAGAACTTGCAAGAGCGATTGAAGAAAAAACAGACTCGACTCTTGTGCGCATAATTGGAAATGTTGCGATTTTTTACAAAGAAGCCGAAAAAATGGCTGACAGAAAATTTGCAAAAGGACTTTTAAAAGCGTAAAAAAAATTGTCGGTTTTTCTTGAAAAAGCGCAAGGTGTTGCCTGTTAAATTAAAATATTCTGTTATAAATTTATTTTGATTTAGTTGCAGTAAAAATTCGTAAAGTCTTACCAGAAAAATAATTCTTTTAGAATCTGCCGCTGAATCCGGGCTTTTTGATAAGTTTTATCTTTAAGCCCTTTTGCAATTTTAAAAGGCGGAACGGGCAATGCTGCGGCGGACGCGGCGGCCGAAGTTGCCGTAGGCAATGAGCGTGAGCGAAGCCAGAGCGGCCGGTCTGACGGTTGAAAAAACGCAAAAAGAAAGTCTTAAAACTGGCAGAAGAATGGCGCCCGAAAATTCCCCGAAAAAATGGAAAAAATAAATTATCAAAAAGAACTTGAAAAAATAATTTCGCAGTTTTCGCAGAATCAGGACGGAAATAAACCTTCGCTTTTGCTGCATGCTTGTTGCGGACCTTGCAGCAGTTATGTAATCGAGTATCTTTCTGGAATTTTTGATATAACAATTTACTATTATAATCCGAATATTCACCCGGAAAATGAGTATTTTAGGCGGCTTGAAGAATTAAAAAAATTTTTGACGGTTTTTCCCGATGCCTTAAAAAACAAGGTTAAGCTCGTTGTTGATGATTATAATCCGGAAGATTTTTTTGCTGCGACAAATGTCAGAAACGAAGTTGAGCTTCAAAAAGAAAGGGAACGCGGAGAACGGTGCCGCCGCTGCTACAGGTTGAGAATGAGCCGTTCCTGGGATTTTGCCTGCAAGAATGGTTTTGACTGGTTTACGACAACTTTGAGCATAAGTCCGCACAAAGACAGCCAGATGATAAACGAAATTGGAATTGCGCTGGAAAAGGCGGAGAATGGCGGTTTTGCAAAGACGAGATTTTTGGTTTCGGATTTTAAGAAAAAAGGCGGATTTTTAAGGAGCACGCAGCTTTCGGACGAATATGGACTTTGGCGGCAGGATTATTGTGGTTGCGTTTTTTCTATGCAAAATAATAAAATAGAAGAAAACGAAAATCGTTAAGGGAAAAATATGACGCAGGCTGAAAAATCGATTCAAGAAAGGGCGGACAGTATTCGCGATGTAATCCGGTACATTGGAAGGTTTAACAACGCGATTGTCGTAATTTATATTGACGACAGAATTATAGATTCGCCAATGTTTACGAGCCATATTCACGATATTGGGCTTATAAAGCAGTCTGGATTGAAAGTTCTTTTGGTTCCCGGTGCGCATAAAAGAATTGATGGAATTCTTTCAAAAAATTCAATTGAATGGACGAGTTGCAACGGAAGCCGGATTACTTCTCCTCAGGCAATGGAGCTTATAAAAACCGCCGCCTTTGAAGTTGCAAACAACGTTATGACAAGCCTTGCAGGAGAGCACATAACTGCCGTAATCGGAAACTGGGTTCGGGCGCGTGGAAAAGGCGTTATAAACGGAATTGATTTTGGAACGGCCGGCGAAATTGACAAAATTGACGATTTGAGCCTGAAAACTGTTTTGGAAGACGGTTTTATTCCGATTTTTCCGTGTATTGGCTGGAGTCTGAACGGAAAACCTTACAATATTTCTTCGATGCAGCTTGCAACTCAGCTGGCTGTTCATTTGAAGGCGGACAAACTGTTTTTTCTTGTGCCGGATGGCGAAGTTACAGAAAAAAATTTTAAACTTCCTGAGGGAATCGGACTCTCGCCGGAAGGTCATGTGCCGGCTTTGAATATTGAAGAAGCTGAAGAATTTATTTCGGTTAATGAAGATGAAGAAAAATTAAAAGCTTCTGACAAAAAAATTGTTTTTGAAAAAGAAAATGCCCTGCGCAAAAACATAATTTCGATTTTAAAGCTTTCTAAAGAAGCGTGTAAAAAAGGTGTTGCTCGTGCGCATATTTTGAACGGCAGTGTTGATGGAACTTTGCCTTGCGAAATTTTTAGCAATTTGGGTTCTGGAACTATGGTTTATTCGTCGGATTATGGAAAAATCCGGGCAATGCGGCGCGAAGATATTTCTCAGGTGCTTTCGATAATAAGGCCTTTTGTTTTGGACGGAATTTTGCTTCCTCGCACAGAAGAGCAGCTCGAAGCGTCTTACAGCGATTATATTGTTTTTGAAATTGACGGTGCGGTTCGTGCTTGCTCTGCCCTGCATATTTACGACAGGACACAGGCAGAAATTGCGGCCGTTGCGGTTGATAAGACTTTTGCGCATATTGGAATCGGACCAAAAATGATTGCTTATCTTATCGAAAAAGCAAAAACGATAAATCTTGAAAGCATTTTTATTTTGACGACGCAAACCGCCGACTGGTTTGAAAGCCAGGGTTTTAAAGCTGATTCGGTTGACTCGCTTCCAGAAAAACGCCGGAAAATGTGGAACGAAAAGCGCGGTTCAAAAGTTTTTAGGCTTTTTCTTTAGTTTTTTAATAAGAACGCAAAACTTAGCCCGTGCCGGAGCAGCGCGCAGCGTTAAAAAAGCGTCCTGCGCTTTTTTAATGGAGCAAAAGCGGAACTGCGCAGGGACGGTTTGAGAGAAAAATGTGCTCCATTTTATAATTATAAGTTTTTTGTTTTAATTGAATAAACACGAGATTTTCTGTAAAATTGTATTGTTATATAGAAACAAAATGATTAAAAGACAAAAATCCGGAAAAAACTGGATTTTTTGGGAGTAACTTATGGATTGGACGTTGATAGCAAAAATCAGCGCGTTTGTTCTTTATTTGGGCGTGATGATTTATGTTGGTTTGAGCAATGCAAGCAAGAACAACACTTCTTCGGACTTTTTTCTTGGTGGACGAAATGTTGGTCCTTGGGTAACTGCGCTTTCGGCTGAAGCTTCTGACTCTTCTGCCTGGCTTTTGATGGGGCTTCCTGGCCTTTGCTATCTTGGCGGCGTAAAAGAAACTTTTTGGACTGCGCTTGGTTTGTGTGTTGGAACTTACATTAGCTGGCTTTTTGTTGCCAAGCCTTTGCGCAAATGTTCGGTTTCGTTCGGCGACTCGATTACGATTCCTGAATTTTTTAAAAATCGCCTGAACGACAAGAGCAACCTTCTTTCGGTTATTTCCGTAATTCTTATCGTATTTTTCTTTACGATTTATACGGCTTCGGGTTTTGTTGCCTGTGCAAAGCTTTTTAATTCGGTTTTTGGACTTCCGTATCATGCCGGTCTTGCAATCGGTCTTGTCGTAATTTTGTGCTACACGATTACAGGCGGATATATTGCCGTTTGTACGACGGACTTTATTCAGGGAGCGCTCATTTTCTTTGCAATCGTAATTTCTGGAATAATTGCCGTAATTTCGCTGGGCGGACCTTCGGCGGCTCTTGCAAGTGTTCAGAGTTTTGATGCGAATGCCGTTGCCGGAAAATTTGGCGAAACTCTCAAAAATGCGTTTGTCGCAAACAAAAGTTACAGCGCAATGAATATTGTTTCCGCCTTGGCGTGGGGACTTGGTTATCTTGGAATGCCGCATATTATCGTAAGATTTATGGGAATTGATTCTCCAGAATCAATCACAAAAGCACGCAGAATCGGCATTTCGTGGATGGTAATTTCGTATATTGGAACATTTGTAATCGGAACAGTTGGAACCGCATTCTTGTTAAAGCACGGAATTGTCCTCGGTCTTGACGCAGGAACAGTTGTTGAAGGCGTAAAAGCGACTGGCGACGCTGAAACGATTTTTTCAGTAACAATGCAGAATATTTATCCGGCTTTTATTGCAGGAATTTTCCTTTGCGCAATTTTGGCGGCTTCAATGTCAACCGCCGACTCGCAGCTTTTGTCGGCTTCTTCTGCTGTTGGACAGGACATTTTTAAGGGAATTATAAAAAAGAATGCAAGTGAAAAAGAAGTTTTGAACGTAAGCCGCTTTACAGTATTTTTGATTGCCCTGATTGCACTTTTGCTTTCGCTTAACCCGAATTCTTCGATTTTTGGTCTGGTTTCTTATGCCTGGGCTGGATTTGGAGCAACATTTGGACCTTTGGTTCTTCTTTCGCTTTATTGGCGCGGATTGACTGCAAAAGGCGCAATAGCCGGACTTATCGGTGGCGGCGTTGTCGTAGTAATATGGCACAAACTTTCGGGCGGAATTTTCAATCTTTACGAAATAGTTCCAGGATTTGTAGTTTGCCTTGTTCTTGCCGTGGTAGTCTCGTTAATTACAAAAAAAGACAAGAACGTGCTTGAACAGTTTGACGCTTACAAAAAAGCCTAAAAAAATATAAAAACTAAAAAAGCGGTGGTTTTGAAAATCAGTCAAAATCATCGTTTTTTTTATTTTAAAGAATTTAAAGGAGCGCACCACAGCCACAAACCGGCTTCTTCACGGTTCCGCTTAAGCTCCATTCAAAAGACGGAAAACTTTTCCGCCCTTTGAACGCTCCGCGCCGTTCCGATCCGGGCTAAGTTTTTCCGCAAATGCGGCATTTTTTGCTTTTTTTTACATATCATTCATACTCAAACCTAGCGTTTGAATGGAATATCCATCAATCACAGGCTTAACAGCAGATTTAAAGTTATTTACCTTTTCAGCAAGCTTTAAAAGATTTATTCTGCCGGCCTGGCGCTTCACTTCGTAAAAATCACAAGTGTTTTCAAAATCATTGACAGCTATCACATCAATTTCATTTTCACCTTTACGGTCCCACCAGCCGCCAATTCTTGTGAGTTGCCTTTCCTCGTTAATCTTATTTGTAAAATACTGCTCCAAAGTTTTTCCAGTAAAAGTTTCATAATCCCTTAAAATTACAGATTTCAATAAATCATACTGCCCAAGTTCCACAAGACTCTGATTTGCATAAATAAAACGAAAATAAAACCTCAAATAACAGTCTGTAATCTGCCATCGGGCATTACGGCTTTCTTTTTTTGAATACAATGGACGTATAGGTTTTATAACATTATAAACCTTGTAAAGATTGGCAAGATATGCGCCTGTGTTTTTCTGAATCACTGAGTCAATTTCATTTTGAGCAGTCAGCCCCCTGGAAATCAAGGCAAGAATTGAAAAATAAACTCCGTAATCTTTGCCCATCTCACTTACAAGAATATCCTTGCCGTCAATAAGAAAAGGTGAAGTTATTCCTGTAACGTAATCAATCATTTTTTCCTTTGTCGTGCTTCCAGAATCCATAAGCAAAGAAATATACTTTGCTACTCCCCCGCTTAACATATAAAGACACAGCAAATCTTCATTTGTATAAGATGAATTATAATCGCTTAAGATTTCTTTGCAGATAGAAGGTGAAAATGGAGTTAAATTGATTTCTCCTGTGGCACGGCCAAAAAGAGGTTCCTTATCATCTTCAAAGATTTTTTTCATCATGGAATAAACAGAACCACAGACGATAAGGTTTATTTTTGAATCTCCCTTGTTGCTGTCCCATATATTTTGCATCTGGCTGAAAAAAGCTTGATTTATATTTTGGAGATCCTGAAATTCATCAATAACAAGAATAAAGTGTTTCTGTTTTGAATACTGCATAATCTGTTCAAAAAGATCAGAGAGAGCTGTAATTTTTCCAAATATTTTCAGACCAATATCATCTGCCAGGCTTTTCTGCCACTGTTCGCAAAGGAGAGGTTCTGAACTGCGCGTTGTAAATAAGTAACAACTGTTTTTCTTTTCAATATATTTTTTCAAGAGTTCAGTTTTTCCAATTCGACGGCGGCCTGTTATAACTGTAAAATTAGCAGAATTTAATGAATTTTTTTCTATTTGTTCCAAGGCTTTGAGTTCATTCTTATGGCCATAAAAACTTTTCATGTTAATTTAATCTCCATTATTTTAATTGTTATTAAAACAATACGATACAAAAGGCAATTTTTCAACCATGGAATGTAATCGGGCTTAACCCGATAATCCGTTGGATAGATTGTCGTGTCAAGCACGGCAATGACACTTGGCCACCGGGCAGTTCCGCTTAGAACAGGAAGATGATTTTTGTTCTAAGCGGAAAGGGCTTCCTGCTGGAGCAGGAACGTAATTCCGGCTAGAGATGGAAAGGACTTCCTGCTAAAAGAGGAAGAAACACTGTTATAATCAAAAAAAACGACAACCGCTTGCAATTTGATATTACAATTAAAAAAACAAATCAACTTTTTTCCTCAAAAAATGTCAAAAGTTGACAACCGCTTACAATATATATAATGAGCGAATCTGAAAAAATCAAAACCTTTATCATCACAAAGCCTTCATTTTCCTCAAATCAAAAACTTTTTACAGGAGAACAAAGATAAAAACAACTGAAAATAACGTCTGTTTTTATCTTTTAAAGTTTGCGTTGCAAACTTTCTTATCATCGCTTGTTTCTCACTTCGTTGCGAAACAGCTTAAAAAGTCAATTCTAAAACTGAAGTTTTAATCTTGACTTTTTACAGGAGAACAAAATGGAAAAAGAGCCCACTCCGCTCGAAAAATGGAACAGCCTGACCCTTGCGAACAACTTTATCTTCTGCAAGGTCCTCGAGGAAAATCCCG
>NZ_FUXC01000020.1 GCF_900167025.1 Treponema berlinense
TGGCTGATGGATGATATTTCTGATGAAGAACAGCATTTTATTTTTGAACTGATTGAACGCCGTCATGACGAAGCTTCCACAATTTTCTGTACCCAGTACAAGAAAGATGACTGGTTTGACCGTCTTGGTGGTGGAGTCCATGCAGATGCTATTCTTGACCGTATAGTTCACAATGCAATCTTTGTTGAAACCGGTTCAATGAATATGCGTGAATTCTGTGCAAAAATGCATAAATAATTTTTTGGTGCTCTACTAAATATTAGTGGTGCTCCACGCGTGAATTGCTGTTGCTCAAATTTGAATTTGATGGTGCTTTTCACGCGGAATAATCATTATTGAGATTTCGTGATTTTTTATAATAAAAGTGGCTAAATATGTGCTATGCTATATATATGCAAGCAGATTACAGAAAACTATGGAAACTTCTTATCGATAAAAACATGAAAAAGACAGATTTAATTCCAATTGCAGGAGTTTCTACCAATATTGTTGCCAAATTGAACAAGGGTGAATATGTCTCTATGGATAGTTTGGCTAAAATTTGCAAGGCGTTAAACTGCGACATTGGCGACATTGTTACTTTTGGAGAAAAATAAGTTTAGGTGTCACTATTTGACAGTTAATTACTATAGGCTTAGAAAAAACGACAGGCACAAATCTTCATGAAGCAGAAAGCTGTAAAATCGCTCTTGAAATGATGGAGAACGAAGAATGATTTATATTCAGAAACATAACTCTCCAGAAGTTTTGATAGAACTAAAAAAGAAAATTTCCAAAGGCAAATCTTTTGAATCAGCAATAGAAACCCTCAAAAATAAGAATAAAGATGTTGATTTTTAAGACAACATTTATGATAAGAATGCAAAGCGAAAAGAAATTGAAATCAACGAAATAAAGGAAATATAAATGGCAAAATCAAAATCCCCAAAAGCCAAATCATCTTCCGCCACCATCGGCTTTGAACAGCAGATTTGGGACGCAGCCTGCGAACTTTGGGGACACATTCCCGCTGCAGATTACCGTAAAATCTTTACAGGACTTATCTTCTAAAAATACATCTCAACCGCATTTGAAAAGAAATACAAGGAGCTTGTAGAAGAAGGCGATGGCTTTGAAGACGATCCAGATGCATACGAAGCAGACAACATTTTCTTTGTTCCGCCAGAGGCACGTGGAGTGAAATTGCAAAGGCAGCCCACACTCCAGAAATCGGCACAATCTTAGACAAAGCCATGATTGCCATAGAAGCCGACAACAAAAGCCTCAAAGGAGTCCTTCCAAAAAACTACGCAAAACCCAGAACTGGACAAACGCGTCCTTGGTAACGTAGTAGACGTATTCACCAACATGGACATGAGCGACACCGAAGCAAGCAAAGATGAACTGAACCCCAAAAGTTGGACATTTTTGGAGGTTAGTTATATGAATAAAAAATATTCAACAGAATTCAAATTTAAGGTTGTACAAGAATACCAAAAGGGAGAAAAAGGAAGTCATATTCTTGGACATGAGATGAATATTCATCCAAGTATGGTACTGAGCTGGTATCATCTATATAAGCAACATGGCATAGACGGTTTAAGAACAAGGCGGACAGCCTCCCCTTACAGTGAAGAGTTTAAGGAAAAAGTACAACTTGAGCTTCGAAACAAGGCTCCTATAAATTTTCTAAGAGCAAAATATCATTTATCACCTTCAACTTTACAGCGATGGAGGCTAGAATGTGGTATGGCAAAAAAATCAGTCACAAGGATTATAACCAGGGAAGAATTAAATGCCCTGCAAGAAAAACATAAAGGCACAAAGGATTCTGAGATAAAAGAACTCTTAGAACAGCTTGAATATGCAAAAATGGAGAATGACATTCTAAAAAAATTGGCGACCTTGGTTCAAGCACGCAAAGAGAAAGAGCGGCGGCAATCAGAGAATTAAGGTCTGGATACAATTTAAATAGATTGCTGAAGTATTTTAATATGGGCCGTTCTACATTTTATGAAAATTTGAAACCTCAAAAGGATAAATACAAGGAAATAAAAAGTGAGATCCTTGATATTTATTACAAAAGCAACAGGCGTAAGGGCTACAGATGGATAACCTCAGACCTGAAAAAGCTCGGCTATAACATCAACCATAAGACTGTGTTACGATTAATGCAGCGGCTTGGGATAAAAAGTGTTGTCAGGGCTAAAAAATATAGTTCATTTACAGGCTCTGTCTCAGGAACTGCGGTAGAGAATATTCCGGGCAGAGATTTTTCCACAACAGAGATTAACCAGAAATGGACGACTGATGTAACCGAATTTAAGGTATGCGGAAAAAGAGTTTATCTTTCCGGGATTATGGATATGCACAGCAAGGAGCTTATTGCTCATACAGTAGGTTTTTCACCAAATATGAAACTTATTATGAGAATGATAAAGCTTGCTTACCGAAAGACAGGGAATCCTAAAAATGTAATCATTCAATCTGATCAGGGCTGGCAGTACAGACATGTTTCATATAAGCATTTTCTGAAGAAGAAAAATGCTGTTCAAAGTATGTCGCGAAAAGGAAATTGTCTTGATAATGCCGTAATCGAAAACTTCTGGGGAATATTAAAAACAGAATGGTTTTATCTTAATGATTTTGATTCTGTAGATACATTCCTCGAACAACTTGAGGATTACATTCATTATTTTAATTATGAGCGAGATTCAAGTGTTTTGAATTATCGGTCTCCAGTTGAAGTCCGAACAAAAAAAATGGTAGCATAAAATTGTCCAAAAAAGAGGGTTCAGTTCAAAGACCTCTTGGGCCGCACCTACGAATACTGCATCGCACAGTTTGCATCCTACGAAGGAGTGAAGGGTGGCGAGTTCTACACACCGGCAAGCGTAGTAAAAACAATCGTAAATATCTTAAAGCCTTCAGAAGGAAAACGCGTTTACGACCCATGCTGCGGTTCGGGCGGAATGTTCGTTCAGTCCGTAAAGTTCATTCAGGAGCACGCAGGAAACAGAAGCAACATCTCAGTTTTCGGACAGGAAGCCAATGCCGACACCTGGAAAATGGCCAAAATGAACATGGCAATCCGCGGAATCGATGCAAACTTTGGCGACCATCCCGAAGATACTTTTTTTCAACGACCTGCATTCCACGCAGAAGTTCGACTTCATCATGGCAAATCCGCCCTTCAACTTAAGCAACTGGGGTCAGGATAAATTGCAGAACGACCCGCGATGGGGGCTCGGACTTCCACCAGCAGGCAACGCAAACTACGCCTGGATAGAACACATGATTTACCACCTGGCTCCAAACGGAAAAATCGGTCTTGTTCTTGCAAATGGCGCCCTTTCCACCCAGACTAGTGGCGAAGGAGAAATCCGCCGTAAAATAATCGAAGCAGATTTAATAGAAGGAATTGTCGCCATGCCAACCCAGCTTTTCTACAGCGTAACAATTCCGGTAACCCTCTGGTTCATTACCCGCGGCAAAAAGCAGACCGGCAAAACCCTCTTCATAGATGCCTGCAGCATGGGCCACATGGTAGACCGCAAGCACCGCGACTTTTCCGAAGAAGACATCACCCGCCTTGCCGACACCTTCACCGCCTTCCAGAAGGGCACCCTCGAAGATGTAAAAGGCTTCTGCGCAGTTGCCACCACAAAACAAATCGCCGACCAGGATTACATCCTCACTCCTGGCCGCTACGTTGGCATAGAAGAAAAAGCCGAGGACGATGAACCTTTTGATGATAAGATGACCCGCCTGACCACCGAACTTGGCGGAATGTTCGCAAAGAGCCACGAGCTCGAAGAAGAGATAAAGAAAAATCTTGCAGGAATTGGGTTTAAGATAAAATAGAGAACAAACGGATTTGTTCGTAGCTAACGCTACTCACGGAGGAAGTATGCTTTTATATGAAGAAGAAACTGGAAAAATTCTTAATGCCTGTATGAATGTTTTTGATGAACTTGGTAATGGTTTTCTAGAAGCAGTTTATCAGGAAGCTTTAGCGATAGAATTTGAAGAAATGCATATTCCTTTTGAAAGAGAGGCTAAAATAAATATATTTTACAGGGGAAAGAAACTTGATAAAGAATATTATGCAGACTTTATCTGTTATGACAAAATTATTGTTGACTTAAAAGCAATTTCTAAACTTGTTAATGCCAACAAAGCGCAAGTAATTAATTATCTTCATGGAACTAAGTTACTGGTAGGATTGCTTGTTAATTTTGACGAAAGTTCTTTGAAGTGGGAAAGACTTATTTTGTTGAAGAATGATAAAAAGGAATAACAAGCGGATTGGTTCGCAATTAACGTTGCTCACTTTTTTTTAAGTGAAGACCGTTAGGTCTGAACAAATCCGTTTGTTTAGAATAAAGGAATGAAAATGGAAGAGTGGAAAAAATGTAAACTTGGAGAATTTTTCGAACTTCATCGAGGTTATGATCTAACAAAATCTGAAATAAAAGAAGGACCTTATCCTGTTGTATGTTCAACTTCAATTATGGGTTATCATAATGAATATAAAGTTAAAGCTCCCGGTGTAGTTATTGGTCGATCGGGAACTTTGGGAGAAGTTCAATTCATAGATACAGATTATTGGCCTCATAATACATCATTGTATGTAAGTGATTTTAAAGGTAATTCTCCTAAGTTTATCAAATATTTTTTACAACTGTTCGGAACAGGAAATGTTGGAGGAGGTTCTGCAGTTCCTACATTAAACAGAAATCATCTTCAAGCATTAACTGTAAGAGTTCCCCCTCTCCCCACCTAGCAAAAAATCGCCGCCATCCTCTCATCCCTCGACGACAAAATCGAACTGAACAACAAAATAAACACCAACCTCGGACGACAAGCCCAAGACCTCTTCAAAAACTGGTTTGTAGATAAATATGAAAAGGAAGGAACTATTGGCGATTATTGTGCAGTAAAATCTGGATTCGCATTTAAAAGTGCATGGTGGCAAGATGAAGGAACAAAAGTAATTCGAATTGGAGATATAGAACAGGGATGCTTAAATCTTGAAACTTGCGCCCATGTTGCAACTGATAAAATCGAAGTTGCTAAAGACTTTATAGTACAAGGTGGAGATTTAGTTATAGCCATGACAGGAGCTACAATAGGTAAATTCTCCATGATTCCAAAAACACAAGAACCAATCCTAGTAAATCAACGAGTTGGCAAATTCTTCTTAGGTAATAATCCAATAGAAAAAGTTCCATTCATATATTGCACTTTGAAACAAGAAGAAGTCATAACAGAGTTTATCAATCGAGGTCAGGGAAGTGCCCAACCAAATATCAGTACTAGCGATATTATTTCTATTCCCTGCTGGATACAAAATAAAAATGAAATTGATAATTTCAACAAAACAATTCAACCAATGTTTGAAACAATCATTTCAAATCAAGAAGAAAACCGTAAATTATCAGTTCTTCGTGATTCGCTTTTACCAAAGTTGATGAATGGAGAGATTGAGGTTTAATTTCGAAAAATTTGTTGCTAATTGATTGATTTTTTAGTATTTTAAAGGTATTTACAATTTAAGGGAGAAGTTAATTGCAAAGTTTTGCTTTTTGGTATAAAAGTTTAGACTCAACTATAAAGGTTGAAGCCAAATTAAATTTTAATCTTTGGGCTAGTTGTGAATTTCAAGCAGATAATGAAAATTATTTAGATATTGGAATCTTGACAAAAAACACAAAAAACATAAAACAGCTTTTCTTATTTGTTCCATTTTCAGTTAAATCTTCAAATATAAATGATTTGGGATGTAAACTAAAAGAAAAGTTACCAAGTGCTTTGTTTAATGAAAATTTATCGGTAAAATCTGTACAAAATAAACTGATCCTTTAGAAAATGAAAAGAATCCTTCAAAAAATTTTTATGCATATACATTAAAAGATGAAATAAAGATAAATGATGGATTTGATAAAGCTATTTATGACAATGGCACTATATTAAGTATTAACCTTTTTGATGAGAAAACAAATAAGAGTTTATTTTCGAATTTGGAAAAAGAAAAGGATAATATTTATTTTCGTTTTAGAATAAAAAATGTTGATTTTAAGGAAATATTATCTTCATTTGAACCTACAACAAAAAACTTTCAAAATTATTTCTACACAACATATACAATTGATTTTCGTTTTAATAATAAAAGAAGCTTGGGAGATAATCTTCTTCAACAAATAAATCTTTATGATAGATTTGTAATAGAATCTGTTCATTTTCTTTTAATTACAAAGACATCTGTAAATTTATTGACAACAGAAGAGTGCTCTCCAAGAAAACTTGAAAAAGATATATGGAATGATTATATTGACAATGAAAATACCGATAATTTGATTGCCTATCATTATAAAAAAAGTTTTAAGAATAAGGATACCGGTGAAATTAATTATAATAATGAGGCGGTTGATTTTTTTATAAAATATGATGTAGGAAAGTCAATTTTTTGGAAATATTTTGGTTAACAATAATAATTGGATCCGCAGGCTCGATTTTAGGTAATGTTATTTTGAATCTTCCTTCTTGGGTATGCAAATTAATTCAATGCTTCCAATAAAATAATATATCTATTCATTTTTCCAGATCCGTGATAAACTATCTTGATAGGGAGGATAACTATGATTTGTAATATTAAAAGAATCACTGCCGTTGATTCAAAAATAGACTCAATCTTTAGCGAACTCTCATTTTTACGAACAGAATACCCTGAATTTTACAGTTGGTTTTATGATAAAGTAGTTCCAGAACTTTCAAATGGCTCTCGTGAAGTTTTTATTGCACAAACCCCTTTAAGTTTTGGAAAGATAAATGGTGTTTTAGTTCTTAAAAATACTAACTCTGAAAAAAAAATCTGTACACTTTATGTTGATAAAGAAAGTCGATTGAATGGTATTGGTCAGCGATTTATAGATATTGCTTTCAATGAACTCGATACAGATAAACCATTGATAACAGTTTCTGATAATCGAATTTCAGATTTTTCTAGACTTCTAAAAAAGAATAATTTTGAAATTGTAGATTCTTTATCAAATTATTATTCAGAAAATCATGTTGAATATACATTTAATGGACATTTATATCTTCCTGAGAATGTAAAATATGCTTAATGCTATTTTCGCGATAAAGCCGAAATATGTAGAAAAAATTTTTTCTGGCGAAAAACGGTTTGAATTTAGATCTACCGTCTGTAAACAACAAATCAATAAAATTGTAATTTATGAAACTTCTCCTATAAGTAAAATCGTAGGAGAAGTTTCTGTTTCCAAAGTCTTAAAAGATACTCCAGAAAATATATGGCTTAAAACTAAAGACTATGCAGGTATTGATTATGATTCGTTTATGAATTATTTCAAAGAGCGTAAATTTGCTTTTGCATATGTTTTAGAAAATCCTACAAGATATGAAACTCCAAAATTTTTATCTGAATATAATATAAAATCTGTTCCACAAAGTTTTGTTTATTTGAAATAAGTCAAAGCAAGCGTTGCGGGCGGCGCTTGAGCCCGCAGAAGGGGGTAGCGGACAAGCCAACAAAGCGGAGAGAATCGTCACTGTTTGCAGGGGCGGTCCGTGGAGCGACTTGGCTTGGGAGCGAGGGGAAGGCTTTCCCCTTCTTCTTATAAATATTCGGAGGTACAACAATGCCAACAGATACGAAAAGTGAAATCGTGATTTTTAAGACAGCGGACGAAAAGATTTCTGTTGATGTTCGTTTTGAAGGCGAAACTGTCTGGCTTACTCAGGCTCAGCTGGTGGATTTGTATGGTTCGAGTAAGGCAAATGTAAGTGAACATATAAAGCATATTTTTGAGGAAGAAGAGCTTACAAAAGAGGCAACTGTTCGGAAATTCCGAACAGTTCAAACAGAAGGAAGTCGTAATGTAGAACGAGAGGTTGAATATTACAACCTCGATATGATTATTTCACTGGGCTACCGTATAAAGTCCAAGATCGCAACACAGTTCCGTCAGTGGGCAACAAAGCGGCTGAATGAATACATCCGAAAAGGCTTTACGATGGACGATGAACGGCTTAAAGAAGCTGGTGGCGGAGACTATTGGAAAGAGCTTTTGGCTCGTATTCGTGATATTCGTTCTTCGGAAAAAGTGATGTATCGTCAGGTTTTGGATTTGTATGCTACAAGTGCTGATTATAATCCTAAGTCGGCTGAATCTGTTGCGTTTTTTAAGATGGTTCAGAATAAACTTCACTATGCGGTAAATCGTCAGACCGCAGCCGAAATTATATACGATAGGGCTGACAGTGAAAAAGATTTTATGGGACTCACTTCTTTTAAGGGAGCTGATGTTACTTTAGAAGATGTTCGTATTGCTAAGAATTATCTTTCTGAAAAAGAGCTTAAAAAACTGAATGCGCTTGTTTCGGCTTTTTTTGACATGGCAGAGTATCAGGCTGAAAATCACAACGTTATGCACATGAGCGATTATGTAGAACAACTTGACCGCACAATAAAATCTGTTGGAGAAGAAGTTCTGGAAGGCGCCGGAAAAATCAGCCACAAAAAAGCCATGGAAAAAGCAGAAGTTGAATATAGAAAGTATCAGGTAAAAACTCTTTCTTCCGCTGAAAAGGCGTATATTGAGACGCTTAAAGAATTGAAGAGGATTGAGGGGAAGAAGAAGTAGCTGATGTTGTAGGTTTCTTTTCCTCCAAAAAGTAAAATAACAATCCTTCTTATTTTACTTTCCGGTTTAAAAGTAAAATAATACAGTTTACTATTTTACCTTTAAGGAAAATTAAGTTATTACTTCTACTTACTTTCTGAAGAAATACAGTTTTCAAGATATAGTAAAAGTTCATTAAATTTGTAAGCTCTTTTCTTTTCAAAGAAAATAAACAGTGAAACTACTAGAGGAAATACAAAAATAAAAATTGAAATTGTGCTAAGCGGAGTTTCTAGTTTCGATACTTCCTCGATGTTTCTTGCAAATAAATAAATTAAACTAAGCACGCTAACACTTTGTATTCCTTCAAAAAAGAATGAATAACGATTATCATATTTTGATTTTTCTAGAACTAAATACTCTTTAAACTCAACTAATACTTTAGGATTTTCTGTATTTAATTTATTTATCAATTTCATAATTTCTGATTTTTTTTCTCTAGAGTTATTAAAATTCTGAACAATTGAATGTGCAGAAACCTTTTGAAATTTATATAAGTCCTTTGAAGTACAAATAGAACCTATAATTACATAGAATAGCTGAATGGCATAGGAAACAATAAAAACTAACATAGAAATTGTTTCAAACAGTTTCTTTTTTATCAAAATTACTGATACAATTTCGAAGATAAGTGGAATAAATGTAAAAATAATTGCAGGTTTAAGGTCTTTAAATGTAAATGATATACGCTTTTCATTTTTTCCCAAAATTTTTTCAATCAATAAAATCAAATCTTCATTCATAATTTCGCTACCCCTTAATAAACTCTTCGTTAATCTTTTCCTTAGCGCTTTCCCTTAGGCTAGTGAATTTCTTCCACTCAATAATTTTGTAATGCTGCAAGATCCCCAATACAACAGGAGCTGCAATTTGTAAGCTTTTGCTTATCTGCATAAGGCGATCTAAGGTAAAATAATGACGGTACTGACTTCCTAACTCAAGAATCTCATCGGTGTGAAGTAATTCAGAAGCTTTAGCATCGGCCTGGATTTCCAGTTCTGAACTGGCACTTGAATCCATATTATCAAGGCAGCCTTGTTTCAGGTGCTTTAAATGCAAAAGGATATGCGAGATTTCGTGAGCAATAACAAACCAGAAGTTATCAACTCTATCGTAGCGGGCTGTATAGACAATGAATGGATTTTCTCCGAGTGTAAAAGCTGCGCCATCAAGATATGTTTTTTGCAGATGACTTAGAACAAAAAAGCCAACGCCACAGGAATGTAAATCAGAAATAATTTTATTTATTCCGTCTTTTTGTAATGTGTAAGCACAGAGATTTTCTGCAATTGTCTCCAATCCAGCTTTATTGAATGCAGGAAGAGATTCTTTTTCTGCATAGATTTTTGCAAACTGGTACCATACATTACAATATGTAAGAGTATAATCATAGTCAAATTTTGTCTGGCGGGCACAAAACTTCATTGAATCTGTTTGTGGAATAATTTTTTCGTCCCCAAAAATACGTTTTCGTTCAGCGTTTATTCCACAAACAGTTGAAACATCATTTTCAAACCAGCCTTTTTTCTTCATTTCAGATACAGGCATCAGTTTTCTAAACTCTGCTTTTGCATATGTAAGTTCTTTCTTGTCTGAAGGTTTTTCTTCAAGCTTTCTAAGCTGATATTTCGCATCAAGATTCAACCACATTTCTGCAGAGGTTGAAAATGTCTTGCCCAAAAGTTCTGCGGTTTCTGGTGTAATGGCCTGCTTATTATTCAAAATGAGATTTACGCTTTTTAATGATAATCCTAAGATTTCTGCAAGATCATCCTGCTGCCAGCCAAGTTCTTCCATTGCATCTTTAATGATGTCTCCAGGTCCTGGATTATAAAAAGGCTTTAATGTTTCGGACATGTTCTTAGTCTCCATAATGTTTTGTTAAATCATAAAGGCCAATAATGCCGATTGTGCATTCATTATTGGTCCATTCAATTTCCATTTCCAAACGCCAAGTCCTATCCATGCGCATAGAATATCTCTTATTCCCTTCAAGATGTTCGAAATTATATGAGGGAAATTTCCATACATCTTGAATTACTGTAGCAGCTGATAATACATCGACAGCACGAACAAGTTTCTTTGCAACCTGCATAGGGACTGTTTTATATTTTTTTGAGGAGCCAGTCTGATATAAAAGTTTTAATTCATCAGTAAGAAACTTTACTTCCATGTGAAATAGTCAATAAAAGTGCAGTCCCAAATACCCCTTAAATTAAGCTGCTATTAACATAGCTGTTTTTGACAGCCTGTATTTAGTTGGAGGAAAACCTCCGTTTACAGTGCTGATTCTTACAGTGTTGTAGTAAGCAAAAATGTATCTCCAGACTTCTTTTTTTACTTCTTCGGCTGTCATTTTTGTCGTGTCCATCTGATAGATTTTTTCCTTTTTAAGGGTAGCGAAAAAACTTTCCATTCTGCAGTTGTCGTAGCACTTTCCGACATCGCTCATGCTCTGGACAATATGCAGCTGTCCAAGAACCTTC
>NZ_FUXC01000001.1 GCF_900167025.1 Treponema berlinense
TTTTTTTTCTGTCGGGTGGCCGCTTTTTTAATGGAGCGGAAGCGGAACTGCGCAGGGACGGTGTGGCGGTGTTTGTGGGGCCGTGCGCTTTTTGCCTGTTTTTTCGTGTGGTGCGCTTCTGCTTTTTATTTTGGTTTTTGCATTGCTGGGCTGGCGTGGCGGTATTTTTGTATGCGTCAATTGAACAGACCTTGTTTTTTCTTTATAATGGTTCATTAGGCTAATATTGAGTTTTTGTATGTGGCAGGGATTGTAGCACCTTTAGTTCCTTCGATATGTTTCGGAACGTAGTGGAGAAACTTTTCGGAGGAATGAGCCGCGCGAGACGGCGAAGTGCGAAAAGCCCGGTTTTTGCAAAGCAAAAAGCCACCCGAATATAAAAAATTACTCGAATTTGAACCTGATTTTTATTTAAGGATGCTCGAAAAATGAAAGCTATTGAACTTGAAAAAGCTTATAATCCAAAAGATTTTGAAGACAGAATTTATAATGAATGGGTTGAAAAAGGCTGTTTTAAACCTGCAAGCGATAAAGATTCGCCTGTTCATTCTCAAAAAACTTCCAATATAAAATATACTGTCGTAATTCCGCCTCCGAACGTTACAGGTGTCTTGCATATGGGACACGGTCTTAATAATACTTTGCAGGACGTTGTTGTTCGTTATCATAGAATGAAGGGTGATGATACTCTTTGGATTCCTGGAACCGACCATGCCGGAATTGCCACTCAGAATGTTGTTGAAAAGCAGCTTAAAAAAGAGGGCAAAAACCGCAATGACCTTGGACGCGAGGCTTTTACTGAGAGAACCTGGGAAGTTACTCACAAGCACCACGACATTATCGTTAAACAGCAGAAAAAACTTGGAAACTCTGTTGACTGGAGCCGTGAGCGTTTTACTTATGATGAAGGACTTTCTAAAGCTGTTCGTGATGTTTTTGTTACATTGTATGAACGCGGACTTATGTATAAAGGCCAGTATCTTGTAAACTGGTGTCCTCGCTGTGGCACGGCTTTGGCTGATGATGAAGTTGAGCATGAGGATACTCAGGGCGCAATGTATCACATTTATTACAACTATGCCGACGGTTCTGGAAGAATTGAAGTTGCTACAACTCGTCCTGAAACTTTCTTTGGCGATACGGCTGTTGCTGTAAATCCTGATGATGAGCGCTATAAGAACCTGATCGGTAAAAAAGTTCTTTTGCCTTTGATTAACAAGGAAATTCCGATTATTGCGGATTCTTATGTTGATAAAGAATTTGGAACTGGTATGGTTAAGATTACCCCTGCTCACGACCCTAACGACTGGGAAGTTGGAAAGCGCCATAACCTCGAAGTAATCAACCTTCTTAATCCTGACGGAACTATGAACGACAATGTTCCTGAAAAATACCGAGGTCTTAAGCCTGATGCTGCAAGAAAACTTGTTATTGAAGATTTGACTGAAAGCGGAAATTTTAAAGATGAAGAAAAAATGGTTCACTCTGTAGGACACTGTTACCGCTGTCATACTGTTGTAGAACCTTATCTTTCTTATCAGTGGTTTGTAAAAATGAAGCCGCTTGCCGAAAAAGCGCTGAAGGCATGGAAAGACGGAGAAGTTGTTTTCTTTCCAAAAAAATGGGAAAACACATACACTCACTGGCTCGAAAATATACGCGATTGGTGTGTGAGCCGTCAAATCTGGTGGGGACACAGAATTCCTGCATGGTACTGTGATTGTGGAGAAACAATCGTAAGTCGCGAAAATCCTGTAAAATGTCCAAAGTGCGGCGCGGACGCTTCTCATTTAAGACAGGATCCTGATGTTCTCGACACCTGGTTCTCTTCTTGGCTGTGGCCGTTCTCAACTTTAGGCTGGCCGGAAAATACCGGGGATTTGAAGAATTTCTATCCTACAACCGCTCTTGTTACTGCTTACGATATTATATTCTTCTGGGTTAGCCGCATGATTATGGCTGGTCTGGAATTTACAGGAAAAGCGCCTTTCCATGACATTTACATTCACGGTCTTGTGCGCGACAAGCAGGGAAGAAAAATGTCGAAGTCTCTTGGAAACGGCATTGATCCTCTTGATATTATCGATCAGTATGGCGCGGATGCGCTCAAATTCACTTTGACCTATCTTTGTGCCCAAGGACAGGATATTTTAATCGACAATGATTCGTTCAAATTCGGTTCAAAATTCTGTAATAAAGTATGGAATGCAAGCCGTTATATTCTCGGAAATCTTGAAGGAAGGAATCTTGTTCCTGTAAAAGACGAAGAATTGACGGAACTTGATAAATGGATTTTTGCTGAATTGAATTCAGCTGCAAAAAATGCACGTTCCGCTCTTGATTCTTACCGCTACAACGATGCGGCAAGCAGCGTTTATGAATATTTCTGGAATACTTTCTGCGATTGGTATGTAGAAGCTACAAAACTTGTATTCTGGCACGGAACTGAAGAACAGAAGGACAGACAGGTTTCTGTATTGCTCAATGTTCTTGAAGAATCTCTCCGCCTTTTGCATCCGTTTATTCCGTTTGTAACCGAAGAAATCTATTCAAAATTGCCTTTGGCTCAAATTGTTGAAAATAGAAAGGCAAGCGGCGCTCAGAAAATTTTGCCGAACGAAACTTATACAGGACTTTTAGTTTCGGCTCCTTATCCTGAATACAAGGTTGAACGCGACGATGTAAAAATCAATGCCCGTTTTGCCGCTTTGAAAGACGTTGTAAGAAGTGTGCGCGGTATTCGCGTTGAATGTGGCGTAAATCCTGCCGACAAAATCAATCTTGCGCTTCTTATCGAAAAAGGCAGCGCGGCTGAAGTTTGTACAGAAAAAACAGACATGATTCAGCTTTTAGCAGGTCTTTCTAAGGTTGAATTTGTTGAATCTAAGCCTGAAAAATCAATCGGTACAGTAGGTTCTGGTTTTGAAGCCTTTATTCTTCTTGACGAAAATGTAAATACAGAACAGCTTTTGAAGCATTTTAACAAGGATCTTGAAAAAGATAAAAAAGATGCAGAACGAATTGAATTCAAATTGAACGGAAAATTCGGACAGCACGCCCCAGCGGAAGTTGTTCAGGCAGAACGCGACAATCTTGCAGAAATTAAGCGCAGAATTGAAAAACTTGAAAGTTATATCGCGGCTTTGAACTAAAATCTGCCGATAATCAAGATAATCAGTTTTGCAGGGGATGTTGCAAAAAAAGAGGTGCGTCATGGGAATAAAGTATGAAATGAAAACCGAAAAACCTGAAAAAATGGGAAATAAAGAAGCTCAGGAACTCAAAAATATTGTTTTGGCTCCTTATATGCAGCTTGCCACGGGACTTATTGGAAAGGCGCGCCATGCCGGAGGCAATATGTTCCGTCACCAGATGGACACTCTTGCAATTCTGATAGATTACGGTTATATAGATTCTGTTTTGCTAAAAGCCAGCGTCGTTCATGACACTGTTGAAGATATTAAGGATTTTGACAGAAATTTAATCCTCAATGCCGATGATGAAGGTGAGGAAGTTCTTAATCTTGTTCTTGAAGTTACCCGCGGTGAAAACGAAACAAAAAAAGAATTTTTGCAGCGGATTTTGGACAAAGGCAGCCAAAAGGCAAAAATCTTAAAATGCGCCGACAGAATTTCCAATATGATTTCGCTCGGATACGTTACAGATCCTCATTTTATCGAACGTTACTGCGACGAAACAGAGTTTTTCCTTCTTCCTATGGCTCTTGAAATTGACTTTAACATGTATCACGAACTGATAAATCTTATAATGACGCGCCGCCGCTATCTTGAAGACGGCGGTTATTTTGACAATCGCCATAAAGAGTCCGACAGCGATAAAAAATAATCCGGTTTAGTTTATTTATGCAATCCTGAATTTTTGCGGCGAGAACCTGTTTTTACGAACATGAAGGTCTCGCTTTTTTTGCAATATAAGGTTTTTCGTGGTAAAATTATGTAAATCTCCAAAGAATTTTCGGCTTGATTGTTGTTTTGAGATTTTTTTAGATTTCATTTAATGGAGAATATTATGGTAAAATACACCTTCCGTGAGCTTCCAAAAAATCTTCCTTTAACACTGAAGGCTCAGGTTGAAAAAGTTCCTGATTCAGTTCTTCAGGCTTCAAAAAATAAAGACGGCAAATTTGAATATTTTACATTTGCTTCTGTTTATGATGATTTTGTCGCCCTTGCTTTTCAGTTTAAAAAACTTGGCATTGAAAAAGGCTCTAACGTTGCATTGATTTCTGACAATCGCCGTGAATGGCTTTTGACAGATTATGCTTTGCTTTCTATTGGTGCGGCAGATGTTCCTCGTGGCTGCGACAGCATGGGAAACGAAATTCGCTTTATAATTTCTTATGCAGACTGTAAAGTTGGCTTTTTTGAAACTGGACACCAGCTCGAAAAAGTTTTGGAAAAAATCGATGAAGTTCCTCTCTTAAAAACAGTTGTAATTTACGAGCCAATTGCGCAGGAAATTGAAAAAAAAGCAGCCGATTGCGGTCTTAAGGTAATTCATTTTAGCGAATTGTTTGAAAAAGCGCGGACTGAATATGCAGAAAAAAAAGAAGCGATAAAGGCGGAAATCGAGTCCGGTATGGAAAAAATTGAACCTGATGACAACGCCACGATTATTTTTACTTCCGGCACAACAGGAACTCCAAAAGGCGTAATGCTTACCCATGACAATTATATTTATCAGCTTTCTGTAATTCACAACTTCTTGCCTTCTAATCCTGGATTTATGTGGCTGAGCGTTCTTCCTGTATGGCACAGTTTTGAGCGTTTGATTCAATATGCTGCTCCAGTTTTTTGCAATGGAATTGCCTATTCTAAGCCTATTGGGCAGATTTTGCTTGCAGACATGGCGGTTATAAAGCCTCAGTGGATGTGCGGTGTTCCTCGTTTATGGGAATCTCTTGCAAAAGCCGTTCAAAAAGCCATGAAAAAGAAAGGCGGAGTTGCCCTTGTTCTTTTTAATTTTTTTGTAAAAGTTGGCGGTGCCTATGCTGACCAGAAAGATAAGGTTTTTGGTCTTGTATGCCAGCTTTACAAAAAACGTAACCGGGTGTTGGATTTTTTTGCGGGAATTGTTCCAATGTGTCTTTTATGGCCATTGAAAAAGCTCGGAGATTTGCTCGTATTTAAAAAACTTCAGGCGAAATTTGGCGGAAATCTGCATGTTGCAATCAGCGGCGGCGGAGCGCTTCCGCACGAAATTGACAATTTTTACCGGGCCGTAGGTTTGAACCTTTTGGAAGGCTATGGACTTACAGAAACTGCGCCTGTTATTTCTTTTAGAAATCCACATGAACCCCGCCCTGGCTGCGTAGGTGCGATTTTTCCGACTGTCGAATTAAAAATCTGCAAGGAAGAAAACGGTGTTGCCGTAAGTGGCGAAGATATTGGACCGGGAAAAATGGGATTGATTTTTGTAAAAAGCCGGCAGGTTATGAAAGGCTATTACAAGCGTCCTGATTTGACCGCAAAAGTGATTGATAAAGACGGCTGGTTTAATACAGGCGACCTTGGCGTACGTACTTTTGACAACGAATTGAAAATTACAGGCCGCGCAAAAGATACAATTGTCTTGCTTGGCGGTGAAAATGTTGAACCTGCTGTGCTGGAGTCAGAACTGTTGATAAACGACCTGATAGAAAGCGCAATGGTTGTCGGACAAGATGAACGGAGCCTTGGAGCGCTCATTGTTCCTTCTAAAGAAAATACCGAAGATTTTGCAAAAGAAAATAATATTGAGTATGAATCTTATGAAGAACTTCTAAAGAACGATTTTATAATTCAGGCTTTTGATAAAATCATAAAGGATTCAATTTCTACGGCAAAAGGTTTTCGTGCTTGCGAAAAAATCGGCAAATTTGCATTGCTTCCAAAAAGTTTTGAAGTTGGTGTTGAATTGAGCGCAAAGCAGGAAATGATGCGCTATAAAATCGCTGAGGAATATAAAGACTTGATTAAAACTCTTTTTTAGTCTTGATGGTTTTGACCGAAAAGTTGGAACGGTCAATTTATTATAATTTTTTTATAGACTATTTGCTTGAAATTCAGTATTTTAAATATAGTGAATTTAAATTTATTTTTTTAAGGAGAATAAAATCATGGCAGTTAAAGTTGCTATTAACGGTTTTGGCCGTATCGGACGCTTGGCATTCCGCCAGATGTTTGCTGCAGATGGATATGAAGTTGTAGCTATCAACGACCTTACAAGCCCAAAAATGCTTGCTCACCTTTTGAAGTATGATACAGCACAGGGTGGATATGCTGGAAGAATTGGTGAAAACAAACACACAGTTTCTTATATTGATGACGTTCTTGCCGAAGACGGAAAAACTGTAACAAAGCCAGGTGCTATCGTTGTAGACGGAAAAACAATCACAATCTACAAAGAAGCAAATGCTGCTAACCTTCCATGGAAAGCTCTCGATGTAGACGTTGTTCTCGAATGTACAGGTTTCTATGTATCAAAGGCTAAATCACAGGCTCACATCGATGCAGGTGCTAAAAAAGTTGTAATTTCTGCTCCAGCAGGAAACGACCTCCCAACAATCGTATACAATGTAAACCACAAATCTCTTACAAAGAACGACAACATCATTTCTGCCGCTTCTTGTACAACAAACTGCTTGGCTCCAATGGCTAAAGCTTTGAATGACTTTGCTCCAATCCAGAGCGGAATCATGTCTACAATTCACGCTTACACTGGCGACCAGATGATTCTTGACGGTCCACAGCGCAAAGGCGACCTCCGCCGTTCACGTGCAGGTGCTCAGAACATCGTTCCAAACTCAACAGGCGCTGCAAAGGCTATTGGTCTTGTAATTCCTGAATTGAACGGAAAATTGATTGGTTCAGCTCAGCGTGTTCCAGTTCCAACAGGATCTACAACAATCTTGACTGCTGTAATCAAAACAGACAAAGAAGTTACAAAAGAAGCTATCAACGCTGCAATGAAGGCTGAGGCAACAGAATCTTTCGGATACAACGAAGATCAGATTGTTTCTTCAGATGTAATCGGAATGCGCTTTGGCTCACTCTTCGACGCTACACAGACTATGGTTTCTAAGGTTTCTGACGACACATATCAGGTACAGGTTGTTTCTTGGTATGACAACGAAAACTCTTACACAAGCCAGATGGTTAGAACAATCAAATACTTTGCAGAAAACTGCTAATTATAGCTAGTTTCTGAAGAAAAAGGGCATCCTGAGAATGGGTGCCTTTTTTTATGTCCAAATCTTCATTTTTTTTAGTTTTCCAAAAATTGCAATTTGTACTGGCTGTATATATAATGGACTTATGAAAATTTTAATTAGACCACATGATATTGGAAAAGGTTCTGCTGAATTTTTAGGACAAAAGGCCCATGAATGGGGATTTGACGGAGTTCAGCTTGCAATTGCAAAGGCTATTGAAGGACAAAACGGTAATCCTGGTACTTTGACGGACAGTGTTGTTTCTGAAATCCGCAGAGGTTTTAATTCTAACGGTGTTGAAATTCCTCTCTTGGGCGCATATTTTAATCCTGTTCACTCTAACAAAGAAAAAGTAAAACTTGGAGCGGAAAAATACGCCGATCATTTGCGTCATGCTGCTGAATTTGGGGCAAAATTTGTTGCTTCTGAGACCGGCTCTTACAATGACGACAAATGGACTTACAATCCAAAAAATCAGACTGAAGAGGCTTTTGCGGAAGTTAAGTCGATTTTTGCTCCTATGCCGGAAATTGCAAAAAAAAGCGGTGTATGCATGGCTTTGGAAGGAGCGTGGGGACATTGTATGTATTGTCCGGAGCAGCTTAAGCGCCTTGCCGATGAAATTGATCCAGGCCAGGAAAATTTCCGTTTTATTGTTGATATTTACAATTATCTTTACATTGGAAACCACGAAAAACGTGCAGAGATTTTTGAAAAGTGTCTGGAACTCTTTAAAGGAAAAATCTGTGGTTTTCATTTAAAAGATTATGTTGTAAAAGACGGTGAGCTTGAAATTGCTCCTTTGGGACAGGGAATTATGGGCTGGAAAGAATTTTTGCCTGTAATAATGAAGGAAGAACCGAACGCATATCTTATCTTTGAAGGCGTAAAAAATGTTCCTGATTCGCTTGAGTTTGTGCGTTCAATTGTCGGTTAATACAGTTGTGGCAGGGGTTGAAGCCGCGGAGCGGTTCGGACGTGCTTGCACGGCTGAACGGAAAAATTGCGCAGCAATTTTATAACGCGAAAGCCCGGCTGCTGCGGTTTTGCCGCAGCAGTGCCACCCGAATAAATTTATATTGCTATATCTTCGAGTTTTGCTGTAATTCCTGTCTGTTCAAGCGCAGAGCGGATTTTTCCTGCAATTCCGTCTGAAATAAAAAGACCTTCCTTTGTCTGGCGTTCGTGATTGTTGTATTCGATTTCGCCGGGAACAAAGATTTCCTGAACTCCTTCGCGTTTTTGAGAGTTTTTTATGCGTTCGATTGTGATGTCGATATTTTGCTTGAAACTTTCGATGTCCGTAAAACGGGAAATGTCGATTGCTGCAAAGTTGTAGCCGATTTTGTCGGTGCATTCGGCTGTTGTGTCGCCTTGACCGTCCAAAACTGAAGTTCCGCTCAAAAGTGTTGTCATTATAAAGACGATTAAATCAAGTCCGTAGCCTTTGTAACCTCCGAACGGCAGCTGAGGTCCGCCTCCTGTGATTACGTCCGCCGGGTTTGTCGTTGTTTTTCCGTCCTTTGTCAAAGCCCAGTCGTCAGGAATTGATTTTCCTTCTGTGTAGGCGAAAAATATTTTGTTGAAGGCGACGTTGCTTGTCGCTGCGTCAAATACGATTGGCCGTTTTTTTCCTGCTGGAACTGCGACGCAGATTGGATTTGTTCCTAAAACCTTGTCGTATCCGCCGAATGGAGCTACTGCAAGTCCTGTCGAAGTAAATGCCATTCCAATCATATTTTCTGGCAGGGCGTCCATGGCGTAGTAGGCGGCAAAGCCAAAATGTGTGGCGTTGCGGACTGTTGTGATTGCAACTCCGTTCTTTTTTGCTTTTTCAATTGTTTTTGCCATTGCGATTTTTCCGGCAACAGAACCTGGCGCGTGGTCTGCGTCAAAAACTGTGGTTCCCGGTCCGTCTTGAACGATTTTTATTTGCGAATGAGGATTTATTTTTTTTGCGCGCATGAGTTTTGAATAGTTTTCTGTCTGAATAAGTCCGTGCGAATGGATTCCGCGCATTTCTGCCTGAACAAGGTTGTCTGCTACTGTGTCGGCTTCTTCTTTTTTTAAGCCTGATTTTTGAAAAATTAAAGATTCAAGTTCCAGCATTTTTTTTGGATCTACGGTAAGGCTCATAATTCCTCCAGTTTTTTGAATTACACTGAGGCGGCTTTTTGTTGCAGAACTGTAAAATTGCTGTTTTTTTGAGCCGGAACAGTGTTTTTTTGTGAGTTTGACTTTATCACCAATTAAAAAAAATGAAAATATTTTTTTTACGGATTTTTTTACGGACGTTTTATTTTTTTACGTTGAATTTTCTGAGGATTTAAAAACAAAAAGTCAGTCGTGGCAGGTTCTTCCGCCCCATTCTTTTGAGTGTTCGCGTTCGTGTGCGATTAGAGCGTCAAAATCGGCTTCTGGTTCGCAGTTTTCCTCGACATATCGGGCGGTTTTTTCAAGACGATACAGGCATTCGCTTTTTTCTGAATAGCCCATTTTGCTTTCTTCTATTGATTCTCCGAGAATGCGGATGCTTTCGTCGTAAATTTTTGTAGTGACAGGAAAAGGATGACCGTCTTTTCCGCCATGTGCAAAACTAAATCTTGCTGGATCTGTAAAGCGGCTTGGAGTTCCATAAATAACTTCGCTTACAAGAGTAAGGCTCTGCAAAGTTCTAGGGCCAAGGCCTGGAGTTAAGAGAAGGCTTTCGAAATCTGTATTTTCGCTTTCGTAAGCTGTGGCAAGAACTGCTCCGAGCCGTTTTAAATCTACATCTTCCGCGCGGATTTCGTGATGAGATGGCATAACGAGGTTTCTGTCGTTTTTTATGAGAATTTGCGTTTTTTGCCATTCGTTGGAAATATTATTCTGATTTGAAGGCGGATTTTTATTTTTTTCTGCATCATCAAAAAGTTCAAGCTGAAGGCTTTCGCTACCGCCCATTTTTTTTACTTCGCGAATTATGCGGTCTGGATTTTCCTGCGTCAGGCTTAAAATTTTGGAGCGTGTGGAAGAAGCGTTTATGTCGGTCAAATTTAAAATCAGCCCCTGGTTTTCGCCAGTTACACCAGTATGCGGATTTTCGACAAAACTTCTGAGTTTTTCCGATGACCAGTGGTAGCGGCGCGCTTTTTTTTCGCTTACGTTCATTCCTTGCTGCACTACTGTCCAGTCGCCCTGGTCGCTCAAAATAAAATTATGCTGGTAAAGCTGAAAACCGTCCTGAAGGGCAGTGCCGTCGACTTTTGCGGCAAGCTTGGAGCAGTTTATGAGCTTGTTTCCGTCCATTCCGGTCATGTCGGCAAGAATTTGAAGCTCTTCCGGCGTGCGCCTGCTGTACTTTCCTCGTCCACCGCAGACGACAATTCCAAGTTCTTTTGCACGCCGGTTAAGTCCGCGTTTTAAGGCATACATTACGCTTGTTGTGATTCCGGAAGAATGCCAGTCCATTCCCAAAACGGCGCCCAGGCTTTGAAACCACAGCGGATCGCTCAGCCTGATTAAAACTTCTTTTTTTCCATATTTTAAGACAAGGGCTTCTATAATCAGAGTGCCGAGCCTCATCATTCTGTCGGCAAGCCATTTTGGAACAGTTCCCGTGTGCAGCGGTAAATCCGCATAACCTGAACGCTTTATCATAAAATTAACTGTTTAATTAAAACAAGCAAAAATAAAACTCAAAAAAAGTTTTTTCATAAAAAAGTCTAGCATAAAACGCAAAAACTGTCAGAGTTTTTTATAAAAAATTTTGAGCGCAATTAGCGCACAAACCCGTCTTGCATGGTTTTATTCCTTCGCTGCGCTTCGGAACGGCTTTGCCGCCATTCCAGCCGGGGCTAGTTTTTTCCGTATAAAACGCAAGTTATTTTCTTTTTTTTATGATTTGGATTTTTTCATTTTTTTGTATAAAATCACTTTTATGCTAAAAATACTATTTGTTTGCCACGGAAACATCTGCCGTTCGCCAATGGCAGAAATGTTTATGAAAAACCTTGTAAAAAATTCCGGACTTGAAAAAGAATTTTTTATCGAAAGCGCAGCCTGCCGCACAGACGAAATCGGAAATCCGATTCACCGCGGAACAGTTTTAAAATTAAAAGAAAAAAATGTTCCTTTTACGGATCATCGCGCCCGGCTTATAACGCAGGAAGATTATGGCTTTTATGATTTAATAATCGCAATGGACGAAGAAAACATGGGCGACCTCAAGCGGAAATTTGCAGACGACAAAGAAAATAAATGCCACAAACTGCTTGAATATGCCGGACTGTCCAGAGACGTAGCGGATCCCTGGTATACAGGAAATTTCGACGCCACTTGGAGCGATGTGGAAAAAGGCTGCAAAGCGCTGCTAACTTCTCTAAAAACTCCAGAATCCGCACAATAATTAAAAAAAGCACACGCAATAAAAATTTGCAAGACATTCTCTCATTTTTAGAAAGCGTTTACAACAAATAGAATCGGATTATTTTTGAACTAAAACGAAAAAAAGGGAAAACAAAAAAGGGAAAGCGAAACCTTAAAAAGAGATTTGCTTTCCCTTTCAATCCTTATCTCTTCCTAAGAGGGAAGAATGTTAGAAATTTTTATCTTACGTTGTCTATTTCATTCTCCCAAACAATTGGGTTAGAACCATCAACAGGAACAGCAGATTTCAAATATGAATCTTTAGGGAAATACCATGTTTCCTTCAAAGTTGAGTTTTTTGAAACCATAGCATATCTGCCAATTTTTGCTTCCTGAACTGCAAAATTAGAATCCGTTGTCGTTGTAATAACTTTGTCAGTTCCTTCTGATGAACTTGACGAGGCTTTCAATGTTATAGATCCATCAGCGATTTTCTTTACTCTTGAGTCATCATCATCAGTAATCTCTGTAACAGTCTTTTCTTTAGCAGAGTTTGCCACGACAGTCTTTCCTGTTGTTTTTGACCAACTAGCAGCCTCTTTTTCACTCACATCAAAATCACCAGCATCTGTTGTAAAATCAGATGAAAGAACATTTTTGTAATATGAAATAAAGAGACCTCTTTTAAAAATTGCCACATAAAGGATTTCTTGAAAAAAAATAAAAACTCAAGATTATTTCAGCATTTATTGACTAAAAAAATCTTTGCTTTATAATCCATTATATAATTCTTATATTGGCTGTAATTTTGAAAAATTGCGTTAAAATATAAGAAAATAAAAAGCCTTGCAAAAGGCAGTTTCAAGGAGATTAAATATGAAACTTTCAAAGATCCTTTTTAGTAGCGCAGTTCTTGCCGCACTTGTATTTGGTTTTGCGTCGTGCAAAGAAGACGAGGATGAGCATGACCTTCTCGAAGTATCTGGCTCTACAGCTTCTGTAGATTACACAAATGAAACAGCAACTATGCAGAGAGGTTTTGTTTCTACAAGAACTAACCACAGAGCTGCTGTTGCTGTATTTACAATTGACACAAAAGCAAGCACTAAAGATGCAGGAAATTTAGGTTTCCTTTTTGATGTTGTAAAAACTTCAGCTTCTGATCATAAAACAGCGAATGACGGTGTTACAGTTGATACTTATAGCTTTGGAAATGTAACAGTAAACTATAACGGCACTAATTTAAGAACATATGTTTCTTTGTTTAAAGGTGTTGCTACAAAAGATGCAAACGGAAACAGCCTTCTTGATGATAGTAGCAATTTCAAGGGCGCTGACGGAAAAGTGGCTTCTCCTTCGGGTAATGGTGTAACTTCAGCAAAAGAAACAGAATGTTTAAAGACTTGGACATCTCTTTCTGGCATTAAAGCTGATTCAAATGGACTTTTGAAAGTTGCTGTAGTTGTTACGCCTGTTGCTCCAACATCAGATGATGCTAACGGCAGCTATTCAGTTAACTTCTATGATGCAAGCTCTGTTTTATCTTCTGGATCAAAAAGCGATCCTTCTTCATGGGTAAGCTCATCTGCAAAATCTCTCGTTTCTGCAACTGTTGCTGCAAGCTGGACTGCAAAAGCTTCAACAGAAGAAAGCAAACTGCCACAGAGCCTGATTGCGTTCTATGCGGCTGTAAAACCGACATCAACTTTTGTTGGAAACATTAATCTTCCTTATATTCAGAACGAAGCTGAAGTTATTGAATGGGATGATGTTCAGTACTAATTGATATTGAAGAAGAAACGTTTTCCGTCTTGGAGAGCGTTTCTTTTTTTATTTTCAGGAGATTTATCTATAATGAGAAAAACTATTGGTTTCGGCATTACGGTGGCTTTTTTGGTGTGTGCCTTTTCGTCTTGCGCTTCGACAAAAAATCTTCCTAATATGGATACTCGAAGAGATGTCGGAACAAAAACTGAAGAAATTTTGTCAAAAAATGAAGATTTGACTTATTTTGATGCTGTATATACAAAAGAAGGGCAGCTCCGTATTTTTATAAATACAAAAGACGGCGACATTACCGACGAGCTTGTTTCAAAAATAAAGAAAGAAGTTTCTGAAGAGAACAATGTTCCAGTTGATAGAATTGTTGTGCTAAAATTTATTGACTATGAAAAAAACGGAAAGTAATATTTTTGCATTAGAAACAAGCCTTGAGTTTTATTCTTTATGAGAAAAATATTTCTTGTATTTGCTGTTTTCTTTATTTCACACTTAGTCTTTTCAAAACCGTTTTCAATTTCTATCACATCGAATGTTTTTCTTTCGAAATCAGAAGTAAAAGAGCTGGTTTATACAGAATCAGTATCTGAGAAGTTAAGCGAGCTTGTCTGGGAAGAAAGTCCTGTTGTAAAAGTGGGGCTTTCTTCTTCAATAATTTTTAAGAATATAAATTTGAATATGAATTTTGCAAGCGCGATTCCTTATGAATGTGGAAATATGTACGATTCTGATTGGAATTTAAGTGGGTTAAAGACGACTTATTCTATCCATGAGCAAAATTTAAAAAATGACATTTCCTGCGGTGTAGAATTTCTATATGACTTTGAAATTCTTAATGGATTTTTTAATCTTTTGCCTGGATTTTCTTTAAATTATAATTATATAGCTTTCGAAGGAAGAAATGGATATGGCTGGTATGGTGGCTGGCAGTATTCCAAAACAGGGAAAGACGAATCTTGGAACAGTGAAAATGCACGGCGTGCGAAAAAAGTTGCTGGAATCGATTATAATAAGCAGGATGTAAGCTGCTTTTTATCGCTTTATTCAGGCATAAAGCTTAATGATTTGTATTTAAAGTTAGGATTCAGTTTTTCTCCATTCTCTTTTTATGATGTGAATGATTACCATCATGGTGCGACTGGAAGCGGTTTTGACAACGAATATATTTTTTATAGCAATTTTAAACGCATAAAAGTTGATTTTGGCGGAAGTTACAAGTTTTCAAAATATTTTATGCTTGACGTTGAGGGAATATTTGAGAAGCAGTTTTTGGATTATGGCGATATGTATTCAAACTATTATACAGAAAAATTGACAAAGACAAAGCAAAAAAGCGGAATTGAATTTTATGATTTTTCAGTAAAAATTGGATTTAACTTTCTTGTTTTATAGCTTTAATTTCGGCAGAGAAAAGTTTTAAAAGCAAACTCTTTTAGTATGCAAGATAAATCCGTTCGTACAATAATTACAGAAATAAAAACTTAGTTTTCGCCAGTTTTTAAATTCGTAACCTGTTCCAAAGAAAGACCTGTAACAGAAGCAATCTGTTCGATAGTTCCAAGATTCGCAGCAATCATCTTTTTTGCAGTTTCGATAGTCTTTTCGTTAGCAATGTCTTGAGCCATATCTTGCGCCAAATATCTTGCCTGCAGCTTAATCTCCTGTTCGATTGTCATATATCTGTGCCTCCACTGGGCATTCATTTTTACACGCTCAACCAACGCGGACAATCTGTCTGTAAAGTTGTCGTCCGAGTTTTTTCCGCATAGATACCTAAAAAATGAATGGTTAAAATAAAATGCAAAAATAGTGCATTTTATTTAACTGACAGTTTTCTTTGAAAACTGTCTTGATAAAAATGTCCACAACGTGGACGGAATTGCATTCCTTGAAAAATGAAGTTTCCTGCGTCATGCAATTTTTAAGAACATATTCTCTGACTGCATTTTATCATACATAGCCGCGTTAAAAAAGATGTTGACCGTCCCGTCGTTCATGAGTATATTTTTGTCTTCCTCCGCCCTATAGCGGAACGTGTAGACCGGAAGCCTGTGCCCGGAGGCGTCCCCAAGGCACAAAAAAATCACGTAGCTGTCTTTTAGCGCGCTGTATTCCTGCCCGGACTGGATGCTGTCCACGTCTAATTGTAAGCGGTTGTCAACTTTTGACATTTTTTGAGGAAAAAAGTTGATTTGTTTTTTTTAATTGTAATATCAAATTGCAAGTGGTTGTCGGTTTTTTTGATTATAACAGTGTTTCTTCCTCTTTTAGCAGGAAGTCCTTTCCATCTCTAACCGGAATTACATTCCTGCTCCAGCAGGAAGCCCTTTCCGCTTAGAACAAAAAGCATTTTCCTATTAGAACAGGAAGAAAAAATGCCGCATTTGCGGAAAAACTTAGCCCGGATCGGAACGGCGCGGAGCGTTCAAAGGGCGGAAAAGTTTTCCGCCTTTTGAATGGAGCTTAAGCGGAACCGTGCAGAAGCCGGTTTGTGGTTGTGGTGCGCTCCTTTAAAATAAAAAAAGAGAAGCACTGGATTTTTTAGCACTTCTCTTTTTGAAGTCAGGAGACTAGCCCCTGAGTTTTGTCATATGTTTTTTGTGAAAAACTTATGCTCTTTTTAAGTGGATTGCAAATCCGCCTACTTCTTTGTCGAGGTAAACTACCTTGAGTGGAGAAGCGTTTTCTTTGCCTGTCCATTTTTCTGTTCCGGCTACTGGGTTGAAGCCGAACTTTTTGAGGTAAGCGAGTGCGCGTTCTACGTTGTTGCAAACCATTGAAATGTGGCCGTTTGTTCCGCGTCCGTTTTCTTTCATGATTTCAACCTGTTCTGAAGCGAAGATTGAAGAGTTGCCGAATTTTGAAGCGAATCCGAAGAGTTCGAACTGTGCTGCAATTTCTTTTGCTTCTGCTTCGTTCTTTGCGTTGATTCCCATGTGGTCAATGTGGAATCCGTGCATTGCTTTTACAGCGTCTTTACAGATCTGTGTAATTTCATCCCATTTTCCGCCTTCGATCAATGGCTTTTTAACCATCCAGGTTCCGCCCATGCAGAGAATGTTCTTGCGTTTTGCATATTCAGATACGTTTTCTGTGTTTACGCCGCCTGTTGGCATGAATGTGCACTGTGGGAAAGGACCGCCGAAGTCGTCGATGATTTTGTATCCGCCCTTGCGTTCTGCAGGGAAAAGTTTAAGGTGTGTAACGCCTTTGTTGATACAAGCTGTGATTTCTGATGGGTTTGAAATTCCAGGCATTGTTGGAATGTTGTGAGCGATACACCAGTCAACAACTTCCGGATTATATCCTGGAGAAACGATGAATTTTGCTCCGGCTTTTACAGCGCGTTCTGCCTGTTCAACGTTGAGAACAGTTCCTGCTCCAACGAGCATGTCTGGTTCAGCTTTAATCATAGCTTCGATAGCTTCTGCTGCGCATGCTGTGCGGAATGTAACTTCTGATGCAGGAAGTCCGCCCTTTACGAGAGCGTGTGCCAAATCGGCTGCTTTTGAAGCGTCTTCAATTGCGACTACTGGAATAATACCAATGTCACGGAATGTGTCATAAACATCTGCCATTTTAGGACCTCTAATTAGATTAAATGTAATATTTATAATATAGTGAATTTTGAAACAAGTGTAAACGATAAGAAAAAACTTGTAGGTTTATTCCCAGACATTTTTGTCAAAGGCCGATTCTGCTGCTTTTTCGGCGGTGTCTTCGAGCTCATAGAAAAAGTCGATTCCTGTGCGTTTTTCCACTTCTGCGACTGTTACGGCATAATTAAAGATTGTGTCCGTGCATTTTTGGTTTGGAAAAATGAATCCGATTGCCGCAATGTTTTTTGCGTTGTCTGGTGTGTTTTTGTCGTTTTCGTCTTCGTAGAGCGGTGCCAATATGACTTTGTAGTAATATTCGGGAACGCTTACATTGTTTGTGCCGATTGATTTGTAGCCGCCGGCGTTTTTTTCGAGTATTGGACCTGAAACGACATAGACCCGCCCAAATTTTTTTGCCCAGTTTCTGACGGTGGATTCGAGGTCTTTCCAAATTCCGCGGTTAAAACTTCCGGTCTGAGGACTCATGTTTGTCATGTAGAAAGTTTCGCTCATGGCTGCTTTGTCGAAGGCGAAGTCGGCTGCAGGAGAAAGGTGTCCGCGGTCGTAGCCTGTTTTTTTGTAGTCGTCTGGAGTTGCAGAGCCTGTTGAAATTTTCGGGTCGGCGCGGAAGTCGTCCGAGCGGCCGGCGTTTTTTACGAGGTGCTCGCCTGTAAGGCAGTAGGCGCTCCATTCTGCCTGTTCGTAGCTTTCGCGGTAGCACAGTGAATAATATTCGTAGGCGCGGTGTTCGTGGTCTTCGGCTGTTTTGCCTGTTCCTGCGCAGCGTGGTTCTGCCAGGTTTTGAGAAAGAAAAATAAAACCGTCTGATGCTGTGGCGGAAGAAGTTTTGTCCGTGACTTTGTTTTTTGACGGCTGATTTTGCTCGTCCTGAATCTGAGGTTCTGATGGAAGAAATCTTGAGATTGCGGTCTTTGCCTTTTCGATTTTTGGATCTGCAAATTCTCTTACTTGAGGAACTTTTTCGTAAAGAAAAATGCCAAGGGCGACAATAAAAATTATTGCCGTCACAATTTTATTGAACCTGGAATTTCGTTTTTTTCGTGATTTTGAATTTTTTGCCATGATGCGTGAATAATAGCACGAATTTTCAAAATATAGAAGAAAAACGGACATATCTGTGATTGGTATTTTCTAAAAACAAAAAATTCAATAAGATTGAGGAAAGATTGAAAATGCGTTTTTGCGCAAGGAATTTGTAATGTCTAATTTAATTTTTCCGGAAGGTTATAAATCTCTGCTTGGCGAAAAGGAAACCGAGCATGCCATTGTCTTGATAAAAGATTTTTTTCAGCTCCAGCTTTCTACCGCCCTTAATTTAACTCGTGTTACGGCGCCTCTTTTTGTTGAAAGTGGAAAAGGTTTGAACGATGATTTGAACGGCATTGAGCGTGCCGTAAAATTTCCTGTAAAGGACATGGGCGACGCCCAGATGGAAATAGTTCATTCTCTTGCAAAATGGAAGCGCGTAAAAGTTACCTCGATGGGACTTGAGCCAGGTTTTGGTATTTATACGGACATGAACGCAATCCGCGCCGACGAAGAAATGGACAATATTCATTCTCTGTACGTAGATCAATGGGACTGGTGCGCTGCGATTACCGAAGAAAACCGCAACGTTATGTATTTGAAGCAGACTGTAAGAAAAATTTATGACTGTCTTAAACGCACCGAATTTTTTATTTACGACAGATACGATATGATTGAGCCGATTTTGCCGGAACAGATTCATTTTGTTTTTGCCGATGACTTGCAGAAAATGTATCCGGATTTAACTCCGAAAGAACGCGAAAATAAAATTTGTCAGGAATATGGGGCTGTGTTCCTTATTGGAATTGGCGGAAAATTGCCTGATGGAACAATTCACGACGGCCGTGCTCCTGACTATGACGACTGGATTACGGAAACTGGAGACGGACACCGCGGGTTGAACGGTGATTTGCTCGTCTGGAACCCTGTTTTGAAGAATTCTTACGAGCTTTCTTCTATGGGAATCCGTGTTTCTCCTGAGTCGCTTAAGGCTCAGCTTGAAGAACGCGGCTGTCTTGAGAGAAGCAAGCTTGAATTCCATAGACGTCTTTTGGCTGGTGAGCTTGCCCAGACTATGGGTGGCGGAATCGGTCAGAGCCGTTTGTGCATGTTCTTTTTGAGAAAAGCTCATATTGGCGAAACCCAGGTAAGCATATGGCCTGAGCAGATGAGAAAAGGCTGTGTTGAACACGGAATTTTTCTGCTTTAGGTGAATTTTCGCACTAGCGCTGGTAGGGGCGCACAGCGTTGCCGGGCTTTTGCACGGCAATGAACGTTAGTGAACCCCGGACATAGCGGCGGCTTTAGCCGAAGTGCCAGATTAAAAAGATACTTTATGGAAAAAACTTTTACTTTTAATTCGCAGCAGCTTGAATCTTCTCTTGCGTCCTTTTCTGAAAAGGGAATTACCGAATTTACCTTGCAGGATTCTGAAATTTTGGGACACAAGGGACGGCTTTTGAAATTTTTGCAGGCGGTCAGAAAAAATGCGCCGGATTTGTTTGTTACTCTTCCGGTTGATGCGAAAATTCTTGACATGGACGTTTGCAAGGCTTGTGCCGAATTGAATTGCTCGCTTGATATTGTTCTTGATGGCGAAAATAAAGGCGGAAATTTTCTTTTTGACAAGAAATTTTTTGCCAGACGCGCACAAATGCTCAATACTCTGGGACTTGTCTTTGGTTTTGACCTTAGCTTTGCCCTTCATGAAGGCGACAAATTAAAATCTTTTTTTGACAGGCTTAATTTTTCGGTGGGTTTGTATCCGAATCACATTGATTTTCCGCAGATTGAGGCTGAAATTTCGGACAGAAAAAAAATTGAGGCAAAGCCGACAGCCACTTTTTCGACGCAGGATATAAGGCGTTCTGAAAATATTGCCCGTTCTGCCAGCGTTTTTTATTCGTACGGCCGGGCTGTAACGTGGTTTTTGGCGGTTCTTGCTCCTTTAAAAATCGAGCCTGTAAAATTTTTTGAAGATTTTTTTGAATGGCAAAAGTTGAATAATTACGGACTTGAAAATGGAATTGAAAAAATTGCCGGCCTGCATTCTGAAATTGAAAAAATGCAGCTTGAATTTTTAAAATTCAAATATGAAGAAAAAAACAAAGGCCAGCTTTTTGAGGTTGTGAGCAATATTGTGCGTTTGAACGGAGCTTTGAGCCGGTGTTTTGGAGAAGGAGAGGAGAGCATTGTCGAAATGTCTTATAATCCAGATGAAATTTTGAGCGGCCAGGCTATGAACGTGCAGTCTTTTTTTGACAATGCGTTTATGGAATACAGCCGTGTAAGGGTTTTTATGGGAAGCGACGGTCCGGATTTTAAGTATTGCTAAAATTATTCTAAAAAAACGTATTTTTTTTGTTGACGATTAAACCTTGAAATTGTTAATTTTTAAGTATGGATAAGAAAAATCATAAAGCAGAAAAAAATTCTGCTGAAAATCAGAATGAAAACAAAGCGCAGGACGCTGAAAAAACTGAAGAAAAAGGCCCTCAGTCAGAAGAATCAAAAACTTCTGAGCAGAAAAATGATGAGCCTGCTGTAAAGACTTCGGAAGAGCGCATTGCAGAGCTTGAAGCGCAGATTGAGCAGATGAAAAAAGATGCCCTTTACAAGGCTGCCGAAAACGACAACTGGCGCAAACGCATGTTGCAGCAGAAAGAGGATGCTGTTGCATACGCAAATGAAAGTCTTTTGAGTGATCTTCTTGACAGTCTTGATAATTTTGACCGCACTCTTGATGCGGCAAAAGACGTAAAGGAAGCAAAGCCGATTGTTGACGGCATTAAACTTACAAACAAATCGCTCGTAAGCATGCTCGAAAACAAATACAATCTGGTTGCTTTTGGAAAAGAAGGTGATGATTTTGATCCTGAACTTCACGAAGCGATTGGAATGCAGGAAGGCGATGTTAAAAAAGAGCAGCTTTTACAGGTTTACCTTAAAGGCTACAAGCTTAAGGACAGAGTAATCCGTCATGCAAAGGTGATGGTTATAAAGCCAAAGGCTTAAAATTAAAATTGTAAATAATTTCAAAAGCTGATTCCGTTGATTTTTGAAGAAAATAAATATAAAAATCGGAATTGGTTTTTCGGAGGCTTAATATGGGAAAGATTATTGGTATTGACCTTGGTACTACAACTTCAGAAGTATCAGTTATGGAAAACGGACAGGCAACTGTCATTCAGAATTCAGAAGGCGGAAGAATTACTCCTTCAATCGTTGGTTTTACTGCAAAAGGTGAGCGCATTGTAGGCCAGGCTGCAAAAAACCAGGCTATTACAAATCCTAAAAATACAGTTTATGAAGTAAAACGCCTTATTGGTAAACATTACGGCGATCTTCAGGACGAAATTAAACGTGTTCCTTATGGAATCGTTCAGAAAGGCGAAAATGTAGCCGTTGTTGTAACAGATAACGGTCAGCAGAAGGAATATACTCCTCAGGAAATTTCCGCATTCATCTTGCAGAAAATGAAAAAGACTGCTGAAGATTATCTTGGCGAAACTGTAACAGATGCTGTAATCACAGTTCCTGCTTACTTTAATGATGCTCAGCGTCAGGCTACAAAAGACGCCGGAACTATTGCCGGTCTTAACGTAAAACGTATCATCAACGAACCTACTGCCGCAGCACTTGCTTTTGGCCTTAAAGAAGATAAAAACAAGGAAAAAGTTCTTGCAGTAATCGATGAAGGCGGTGGTACTCTCGATGTTACGATTCTTGATATGGCTGACGGCGTATTTGAAGTAAAGGCTACTAACGGTGATACTCACCTTGGTGGCGCTGACTGGGACAATGCTATTGCTGACTGGCTTGTAAATTCATTTAAGGCTGATACAGGAATCGACCTTACAAAAGATCCAATGGCTATGCAGCGTATTAAGGACGCTTCTGAACAGGCAAAAATCGCTCTTTCTAACCAGACAACGACAGACATTAACTTGCCGTTCATTACTGCGGATGCTACAGGTCCAAAGCACCTTCAGAAAACTTTGACACGTGCAGAATTTGAAAGAATGACACAGAGCCTTTGGGACAGAGTTTTGATTCCTTGTCAGAACGCTCTTAAAGATTCTGGATATACAAAAGATCAGATTGATGAAGTTCTTTTGATTGGTGGTTCTTCTCGTATGCCAAAATTCCAGGAAGTTGTAAAGAACTTCTTCGGAAAAGAGCCATTGAAAGGAATTAACCCGGACGAAGCCGTATCTATGGGTGCTGCTATTCAGGGTGGTGTTCTTGCAGGCGATGTAAAGGATGTTCTTCTTCTCGATGTAACACCTCTTTCTCTTGGTATTGAAACAATGGGCGGCGTTATGACAAAACTCATTCCAAGAAATACCACAATTCCTACAAAGAAGAGCCAGATTTTCTCTACAGCTGCTGATGGTCAGACTGCCGTTACAATTCACGTATTGCAGGGTGAACGCGAAATGGCTGCGGAAAACAAGACTCTTGGAAACTTTGACCTTGTTGGTATTCCAGCCGCTCCTCGTGGCGTTCCACAGATTGAAGTTACATTTGATATTGATGCGAACGGCATTGTTCACGTTTCTGCAAAGGATATGGGAACAGGCAAGGAACAGCATATTCAGATTACTTCTTCTTCAGGCTTGAGCAAGGAAGAAATCGACCGCATGGTAAAAGATGCCGAGGCTCATGCTGACGAAGATAAAAAACAGCGCGAGGCAGTTGACGTTAAAAACGAAGCTGACAGCCTGATTTACGCTACTGAAAAAACACTCAAAGATTTGGGCGACAAGGTAGACGGTGCTGAAAAACAGAAAGTTGAAGACGCTGTTGCTGAACTTAAAAAGGCTGTTGAAGGTGGAAACACTGAAGAAATCAAGTCAAAAACTGAGGCTTTGAAACAGGCTTCTTACAAAATTGCTGAAGAAGTTTACAAACAGCAGGGTGCAAGCGGTGCTCAGGGCGCTGCCGGTGCTAATCCGGGAAGCGATGCGGGAGCAAATGCTAGTGGAGATGCTGGTGCAAACAAGAGCGGTTTTGATAAGGGAACTGCTGACGACGTAGCTTACGAAGTTCACGACGACAAATAAAAAATAAAATGAATGGAGGCTTTGAAGACTTTTAGTTTTTGAAGCCTTCTTGCAAAATAAGGCTGTTAAAACAATATTAAATAGACAGCTCAAAAATGAATCAGCCGGTGTCGTTTTGACAGGGCTGATTTGTTCTTTTAAAAAGGTTTAGAAAAATGGCTGCAAAACGTGATTATTACGAAGTATTAGGCGTACAAAAAGGTGCTTCTGCTGATGAGATTAAAAAAGCATATCGAAAACTTGCGATAAAATATCATCCGGACAGAAACCCTGGAAATAAAGAAGCAGAGGAAAAATTCAAGGAAGCAACCGAAGCCTACGAAGTTCTTTCTGATGACAAAAAACGTCCGATTTATGATCAGTACGGCTTTGCAGGATTAGACGGAAGTTCTGGATTTGGTGGTGCCGGCGGATTTACCGGTAGCCATGCATTCCACGATTTTTCTGACCTGTTCGGCGGAATGGGCGGCGGTTTTAGCGATATTTTTGAAGGAATTTTTGGCGGCGGACGCTCTTCTTCAAGAGCTAGAAATCCAAATGCTCCTGAGCAGGGACAGAGCCTGCGCTACGATCTGGACATTTCCTTTAAGGATGCAGTTTACGGAACTAAGGCCGAGATAAAATTCGCCCACAACGAAGCTTGTCCTGACTGCCACGGTTCCGGGGCGGCTGCTGGTGGAAGCAGAAAAACTTGTACAGCCTGCGGTGGAAGCGGTCAGATAAGAAGACAGGCTGGTTTTTTTGCTGTTCAGCAGACTTGTCCTACCTGTCATGGCGCTGGAACTGTAATCGACAAACCTTGCAGTTCTTGCCGTGGAAGCGGAGTTCAGGAAAAATCAAAACGTGTAACCCTTACAATTCCTGCCGGAGTTGATGACGGAAAAAGAATTGCAATCCACGGAGAAGGCGATGCCGGAAAAAACGGCGGACCTGCCGGCGATTTGATTGTTGTTCTTCATGTTGAACCGCACACTTATTTTGAGCGAAGCGGTCAAGATCTTTACTGCGCTGTTCCTGTCACAATGGTTCAGGCGGCTCTTGGCGAAACGATTTTTATTACGACTTTGGACGGAAAAAAGATTGAATTTAAACTGCCGGCTGGAACTCAGAACGGAAAACTCCTGCGAATAAAAAACGAGGGCGTTCCTGTTTTCAATACAAGCCGAAAAGGCGACCTCTACATAAAAATTTTGGTTCAGGTTCCTTCAAGACTTTCTTCAAAACAAAAGGAACTGCTTGAAGAATTTTCAAAACTGGACAATGCGACGACAAGTCCAAATCCGGTTCCTCTTTCTTCTCTTAACAACTAAAAATGAATTTTTTGCCGGAAGATTACGAAGCTTACCTTGCCCCGGAAACAGACAGGCTTTCTTTTTTGAGAAAATACCTGTCTGACCGTGGCGTGCAGACTTCTGTAATTTATCTGGCAGGAAAAAAGCACATTTACGTAAATTTCCATTCAAATTCATATAATCCACAATTTAAAATAAAAACTCTTATTTCTCATTATGACATTGTTTCTGGAAGTCCTGGAGCAAATGACAACAGTTCTGCCAATTTTGCTCTGGCGGATTTTGCCGTAAAAGTGAACGAATTGGCCTTAAAAGGCAAAGTTTTGAATATCCGCATGTTTTTTACAGACGGAGAAGAACTTGGAGAAGGCGGCGTGAGCGAGCAGGGCTCTTTTGCGCTTGCAGAGCTTTTTAAAAAACTCGGAATTGAAAACGATGATGTTTTTGTCTTTGATTCAGTCGGACGGGGAACAGTTCCTGTTCTTGCAAGGGCCGGACTTGATGTTTTAATGAACTTCAAAAAAAACAGGCCTTTTGCAAAACGCTTTGCTTTGCTTTTTGAGAGGACACAAAATATTTTGAGAGAAGCCAGTCCTCAAAAATGGATGACTTTGCCGGTTCCTTACAGCGACAATGCCGGTTTTTTGGCCTGCGGAATTCCTGCCGTAGCGATTACTATGCTTCCGAAGGAAGAGGCGTCCTTGTATTGTCTTGAACTTATGAAAGACAAAAATCTTGAAAAAACGGTTATGAACACAAAACTCAGCGAAAATGCGGATTTTGCCTTTAAATACCGCGAAAAAATGCCTTTGACCTGGCGGCTTTTTCATACCGAATACGACAATTTTTTGAGCCTGACTCCCGAAAGTTTTAAAATAATTGAAAAAATTCTCGAAAAACTTTTGCCTTTATATGTCTGAATATTTCGTCTCTATTGCATAAAGTTGCATAAAACACTAGAGTATTTTGTATAAATATACAGTTTACCGTGCAAATTTTTGTACGGACGGGAGAAATAAAATGGCAAAAGATAAGGTTGTTCTTGCTTATTCTGGTGGATTGGATACAACGGTTATCATTCCTTGGCTTAAAGAAAATTATGACTACGATGTTATCGCTGTGTGTATTGATGTTGGTCAGTGCGACGACTGGGAACACATTAAGGCTCGTGCGCTCAAAACTGGTGCTTCCGCCTGCTATGTTGTAGATGCCCGTCAGGAATATATTGAAGAATATATTTGGCCGGCTCTCAAGGCAAATGCTGTTTACGAAGACGAATATCTCTTGGGAACTTCAACTGCCCGTCCTTTAATTGGAAAAATTCTTGTTGAATATGCAAGACAGGAAGGTGCTGTGGCAATTTGTCACGGTGCGACAGGAAAAGGAAATGATCAGGTTCGTTTTGAACTTGCAATCAAGGCTTTTGCCCCAGACCTGAAGGTTATTGCCGCATGGCGCGATCCAAAATGGAATATGGACAGCCGCGAAGCAGAAATCAAATTTTTGGAAGACCGCGGACTTGAAGTTCCAATGAAAAAAGACCAGTCATATTCCCGTGACGAAAACATCTGGCACATCAGCCACGAAGGCCTTGAACTTGAAAAAACTTCAAACGAGCCTAACTACAAGCACATGCTCAAAAATACAGTTGTTCCGGAAGAAGCGGGCGACGGCGAATACGTTACAATCGAATGGGAAAAAGGAATTCCTGTAAGCTTGAACGGCAAAAAAATGAACGGTCTTGAACTTATGCTCGAACTGAATAAAATTGCCGGAAGAAACGGAGTTGGAATTGCCGACATCTGCGAAAACCGCTGTGTTGGAATGAAAAGCCGCGGAGTTTACGAAACACCGGCTGGAACAGTTCTCTATTTTGCTCACAGAATGATGGATCATATCTGTCTTGACCGCGATACTTACCACTACAAGCAGCAGGTTGCACTCCGCCTTGCAGAGCTTATCTACGACGGAAAAGTATTTACACCGCTGTACGACGCTTTGATGGCATTTGTTGATTCAACTCAGCAGACTGTCACAGGCTGGACAAAAGTAAAACTCGTAAAGGGAATGATCCGCGCCGCAGGTTCAGATTCAAAATACAGCCTTTACAACGAAAATATCGCTTCATTTACAACAGGCGAACTTTACGACCACAAGGACGCACAGGGCTTTATTACCTTGTTCGGCTTGCCTCTTAAAGTGCGCGCAATGATGGAACAGAGTGTTGGCGAAGGCCGCGCGATTGCAGAAAGCAAAAGCCTTAAAAAACGCCCGACAGAGTAATAATTTTTAACAACGAACGTCCTGAAAGTTTTTTTCGGGACGTTTTTTTTATTTTTGGAGCGCAATCTGCCGTCTAGCCGGCTCTTACTGCAAGTCCTCCTTCGCCGTGCTCAGTCCGGGCCTTATAGCCCGGGGTGTTTGCATGCTGGCGCATGCTGCGGCTTTTGCTGGCGCAAAACCCGTTTATTTTACATGTGCGCAAAAGCGCACGACCGGGCCTTATAGCCCGGGGTGGAGCACCGAAGTTGCCGGAACGGCAATGGAGCGGCAGCGAAAGTGCGGAAGACCGGTTTGAGCGCAAAATGTGCTCCTGAATTTTTATAATTTTGATTTTCCGTGCTATAATTTTTCTATTATGAAAATTAAACTTTCTTTTTTGGCTTTTTTTGCTGTTTTTTTTTGTTTTGGGCTGTCAGACTTCTTATGTCGAAAAAATTGAGGATGAGAATTCTAGTGTCGGACAGGCGGAATTTGAGAATTTTACTCAAAAAAAGTATTCGCCTGTTTCACTGAAAGAGTTTTCTGACGGTTTTAATCACGCACGCTATATTTACAAAAATTCTGTTCCTCCTTACAAGCTTTATGACGAAGAGCAGATTGCAGGCATTGCCGAAAATATGGTCTTTTTGCAGAATCCTGACGGCGGCTGGACAAAAAATCTTGATTATCAGCGGATTTTTACTTTGGAAGAACTTAAAGCTCTTCAGGAAAAAAACAGCAGGCTCAAACCTGTCACCTACCATCTTAAGACCGAATCTCACGGAAGCACGATGGACAACCGCAATATTTTTTCTCAAATTCGTTATCTTGCAAATGTTTACATGCAGATTCCTGAAAAACGCTATGCAGAATGCGCAAAACGCGGAATTTTGTGGATTTTGAATGCGCAGGAACCGAATACCGGCGGTTTTACCGGGGCGGACGTTTTTGCTATAACTTTTAACGACGATGTAATGGCGGACGTTCTTTCTTTTTTGAACGAGGTTGTTCAAAACCGGAAACTTTATGCTTTTGTTGATGAAGAAACTTGCGCCCGCGCTCAAAATGCGTATTCTCGTGGAATTGAGTGTATCTTAAAAACTCAGATTAAGGTTACTTTGGACAACGGCTCTAAAATTCTTACGGCTTGGTGCCAGCAGCACAGTTACGAAAATTATGCTCCTGTCTGGGCGAGGGAATTTGAACCGCCTTCAATCTGTTCAACTGAATCTAAAAACGTGGTTAAGTTTTTGATGAAAATTGAAAATCCTTCGCCTGAAATTCAAAATGCGATTATTTCCGCCTGCGAATTTTTTGACAGACCGGAAATTCGCATTCATGGCAAAAAACTCGTAAGAAAAACACGCAAGGCTGAAGTTCTGAACGGGCGTTATTACGATTATGAGCAGGTCCTGGTTGATGAGCCGTCTGCTCCGGACTTGTGGGCGCGTTTTTATGCGCTGGATTCTTCTTTTGACGTTGAGACTGGTGCAAGAAAAACTATCTCAGGAACTTATCCTTCTGTCTTAAAACCTGTTTGGTGCGACCGCGGATGCAAGTATGTCGAAGATTTTAATTCTCTTTCTGTCGAAAGACGCAACGGCTACGGATATACAACTTCTTCTATGGAAAGACTGATTTCGACCGACTTTCCTGCATGGAAAAGGAAAAACGGAATTAGCCGCTAAAAACTGAGCCGATTTTTTTACATTTATCTCATATTTTTTTCATCATTTTATAACATTTGGATTTTATCTTTTCGTTAAACCATTTGGAGGTACAAATTAAAATGATGAAAAGAAAAGAAATTTCACAGGAAAGCTTTCGTGGAATGATGAAACTTGCAGTTGGAGCGGCAATGTTCGCTGCAATGGCTTTTACTTCAAAAGTAGACGCTCAGCAGATTCAGGTAAATCCTACTGGAAAAGGAACTCCTAAATACGTCTTTTTGTTCATTGGCGACGGAATGAGCTATCCTCAGATTCAGAGTTCTGCATATTATCTTGGAAAAGACGCCGCAGGAATTGTTGACACTGTTAAAAAATCAGAAAATCCAAAAGATTCACCTTATGGCGAAAATTTGAGCTTTATGAATTTCCCGGTTGCAGGAAGTGCCCAGACTTACGATGCGACATCTTTTGCGCCAGATTCAGCTTCGACCGCAACATCAATCCTTACCGGAAAAAAGACACATTCTAGTTCTATCAATGTTGACATTACAAAAAAGCAGAAATTCCGCACGATTGCTGAACAGCTTCGCGACCAGAAAAACTGGAAAATCGGTGTAATTACAAGCGTAAACTTGAACCACGCAACTCCGGCGGCTTCTTACGCTCATCAGGCGAGCAGAAAGTCAAACTATCCGATTGGACTTGAGCTTGTCGCTTCAAACTTCGACTATTTTGCTGGCGGAGCCTTGATGGAACCTCAGGACAAAAAAAATGACAAGGAGTCAATTTATTCTCTTGCCCAGAAAGCCGGCTATAAAGTTTGCTTTACACAAAAAGATGCTTCATCTCTCAAAAACGGAGACAAGGCTCTTGTAATTGCGGAAAAACTTGCAGATTCAGACGCGATGAACTATGCTCAGGACGCTCAGAAAGGCGAATGGACGCTCCGCGATTACGTAAAAAAGGGAATTGAAGTTCTCGACAACAAAAAAGGTTTTTTTATGGAAATTGAAGGCGGAAAAATCGACTGGGCCTGCCACGCAAACGATGCACGTTCAACAATTGCCGACACTGTAGCTCTTTCTGACGCCGTAAAAGAAGCAATCGACTTTTACAACAAACACCCTAAGGAAACTCTCATTCTTGTAACTGCCGACCACGAAACTGGCGGACTTACAATCGGATTTGCCGGAACAGACTACAATTTGTTCTTCAACACGCTCAAAAACCAGAAAATTTCGTATGCAAAATACGATTCTGACTTTATTTCAAATTACAAGAAAAACAACACTTCTTTTGACGATGTGATGAAGGACGTGACTGAATTGTTTGGACTTAAAGTTCCTGGTTCGGAAGGAAGCAACAAAAACGGCGGACTCGTGCTTACAGATTACGAATATTCAAGACTTAAGGACGCATACGCAAAAACAATGTCTGGCGACAAAAAACGCGACCAGCGAGAATACGAGCTTTACGGAACTTATGAACCTCTTTCTGTAACAATCACACACATTTTGAACAACAAGAGCGGAATCGGATTCACATCTTATTCGCACACAGGCCTTCCAGTTCCAGTTTTCGCGCTTGGCGCAGGTCAGAACGAATTCGGCGGATATTACGATAACACCGACATCTACAAAAAAATGGCTGCTTTGACAAAAGTTGTTCAGGATTAGACAACGTACAGACAACGTACAGACAACGTATCAGTAGTTCAAAATTAAATAAAAATAGAAAGGAAATTAAAAAAATGTCCAGATTATCACGTTCGACAGTTTCGGTTATTGTTTCGCTTGCGTGCATTGCGGCTATGCTTTTTATTCCTACGGGTTTTGAAGGAGCCTTGCAGTTTAAGGATGCCGTAAAATGCCGTGCAAAAATAATCGAAGTTGACAACAGCCGTTTTATTGATACTGGACTTATTCGCACTGGACAGCAGGTGTGCACTGTCCGCTTCTTGTCTGGAAGATTTAAGGGAAGAATTGCAGAAGGCTGGAATATGCTCAACGGCTCTCTTTCACAGGACAAAATCTTCCGGCCGGGAGACACGGCCCAGGCTCTCGTTCAGTGGGAATTTTCCGACGTAAAAAATCCAAAAAAGGGAAGTGAGCAGATAATTTCGGTCAATCTTATCGATCATTTCCGCCTTCGTGGCGAACTTATCCTTGCCCTTGCGTTTTCTGTCTTCCTCATAGTTTTTGCAGGAGCAACAGGAGTCCGCTCAGTCCTTTCTTTTATTTTTACAGTCCTTGCGCTTTGGAAAATCATTGTTCCGCTTTATCTAAAAGGTTTTGATCCAATGCTTACGGGGCTTTTGGGAACCGCATTTTTAACGGTCGTTATAATCGCGCTCGTCTACGGTTTTGACCGCCGTCTTTTTTCTGCTGCCGGTGGAGCTATGCTTGGAATCGTTTTTTGCGCAGTTCTTTCGATTGTGTGCACAAAAACTCTAAAACTTCACGGCGCTGTCATGGCCCATTCGGAAAGCCTTTTGTATTCAGGATTTCAGTATTTAAACCTTACAAAAATCTTTATGAGCAGCATTTGCATTGGAGCGAGCGGTTCCGTTATGGATCTTGCGGTCGATATAACATCTGCCGTCAACGAGGTTGTAAAAAAATGTCCGTCAATCAGCCGTCTCGAAGCTATAAAATCCGGTCTTGCCGTTGCACGGGCCGCAATGGGAACCATGACGACAACTCTTCTTCTTGCATATTCCGGAACCTGTCTTGCGCTTTTAATGACTTTTATGGCGCAGGGAACTCCGCTTTACAATATTTTGAACAACAATCAGGTCGCCGCCGAAATAATAAACACCGTCGCAGGAAGTTTTGGACTTGCGGCGACCGCCCCGTTTACAGCGTTTTTGGCTGGAATGATTCTTGCAAAAAAATCAAAAAAACACGTCGATTGATTTTTTACCGCTTTTTTTTCATAATTATATAAAAAATTTGGGGGCATTTTTGTGGCTGGGCCACAAAAACCGGGCTGTACGCCGTTGCGCTGTTCGCTTCATTAAAACGCCAGTTAAAAACTGCCGTTTCAACGCCTTTGGCGCGGCTCCCATCCCTTGCCCGAAAAATATATAAAAATGAAAACTTTCAAAATCCTTTCCGAAAAAAAAATCCGCCTCGATGAACTTTTGCGTCAAAATCTTCCATTGCTCTTAAAAACAGAAATTTCCAATTCAAAAATCCGCCGTCTTATCGTTGCAGGAGCGGTAAGCGTAAATCAAAAACAGGTTTTTGTGCCTTCTTTTACGGTTTTTGCAAAATCTTCCGTCTTTGTTTCTGTCGACGAAGAAAAACTTTTTTACGAAAAACAACCCGACGACATAAAATTTGAGCTTACAGAAAAAAATGTTCTTTTTGAGGACGAATACATAATCGTAGTGAACAAGCCGTCGCATTTTCCGACCGAAAAATCTATGGTCGAAACCCGGGATAATCTTCACGCGGCTGTCGTCCGCTATCTTTTTGCAAGACAAAAAATTCAAAATCCGAATGCAAAAAATCCGCCTTATTGCGGCATAATGCACCGTCTTGACCGCGACACTTCCGGTGTAATTCTTTTTACAAAAAAACGCGAAGCAAATGCCGCCTGCCACGACATGTTTGAGCAGCATACCGCGAAAAAAACTTACGTTGCGGCCATTTTAAAAGAACCTGCCTCAAAAAAAATTACAGTTGATTTTCCAATGGGCAGAATAAGCCCGAAAGGTCAGAGCGCAAAATGGGGAAAACTTTCCGAAGTTAAAGGAGGCTTAAAAAGCCGCACTGAATTTGAGTTTTTTAAAGCAAATTCCCGATTTTTTTTGTATTATTGCAAACCTCTTACAGGACGCACTCATCAGATCCGCGTTCATTTGGCAAGCCTTGGCTGTCCGATTTTGGGAGACGAATTATACGGCGGAAAACCTTATAAGCGGATTATGCTGCATGCTGTAAGCCTTAGTTTTCCTCATCCGGCAACAAAAAAAATAATAACCGTAACCGCTCCGCTTCCAGATGAATTTTCAGATTAAATAAATTTGCGCTTAGTTTTGATTTTACAGTTTTTTAGTTTGGTTGTATAATTTTATTCATGCAGGATACTACAATTGTAACAAGTTCGCCTGTCGGTCAGCATTTGGAAAAAATTGCTGATTCAAGTCAGGTTTCGTATTTAATGTTTAACAAAAAGAAAATCAATCTGGTTGCCAAAATGACAATCGGCCGTTCTCCAGACTGTAATATCGTAATCGACAACAAGCTTGCCAGCCGTTTGCATGCTTCGATTCAAAAAATCAAGGACGTTTTTTTTATAAAGGACGAAAATTCTACAAACGGAACTTTTATTAACGGAAGGCGTATTCCAAACGACAAGTACGTTAAATTAAATCCGGGAGACAGGATTACAGTCGGTTCTGTAAATCTTGTTTTGGCGTAAAAATTTGCCAAAAAGGGCTGTCCGTGGATTTAAAAACTGAACTTTTTAATATTTACCGCTCCGAAGATTTTCCTGAATATGATGATTTTATGCATCTTCTTGAAAAGGCCTTGAATCTTTTGGAAAATGAAAATTCACTTTACCGCCCGAAAGAAAAATATGGCGAAAAATTTTCCGGCGGGCTTTTGGATTTTTGCTCAGAAAAGAAATTCGGAAAAGAAAAAAAGCCGGTTGTCGTAATTCCAGACATTCATGCGCGCGAATATTTTTTGTGGCATATTCTTAATTTTGAAATTGAACTGGAAGATTTAAATAAAACCTCTGCTTCTGAAAAAAAATCCGGGCAGGAAAACGAAGATTGCTTAATTTCCGAAAAAATGAGCATTTTGGAAGCTTGCCAAAAAAAACTGATTTACCTTGTCTGCGTCGGAGACATTTTTCATTCAGAACTGCGCTGTTATGATCGCTGGAAAGAGGCATTTGCCGAATTTAACCGCGGCGTAATAAAAAACGAGGCGATGAATCAGGAAATGCTGGAAAACCTGAAAGTTTTGCAGATGATTTTAAAATTAAAGCTTTCTTGTCCGGAAAATTTTCACTGCTTAAAGGGAAATCACGAAAATATTCTGAACGAGGAAGGCCGGGGAAATCATCCTTTTTATAAAATGGCTGCGGAAGGTGAAATGTTCTATCAGTTTATGTCAGAACAGTACGACGATGCTGTCATTTATATTTTAAGCTGCCTTGAGCACGCTTTGCCGCTATGTGCGGTTTTTCCAAATCTTGTCATAAGTCATGCCGAGCCGTTTTTTGAATTGACCCGGTCAAAAATCATAAATTACAGAAAATTTCCTGAAGTAACGCTTGCTCTTACCTGGACGGCAAATGGCGAGGCAAAAAAAGACAGCGTTTCCGAAAGCATAAAAAATCTTCTTGGAAAAAACTGCGAAAATGCCGTGTGGATTGGCGGCCACAGGCCTGTAAAAAACAAATACGGACTAAGGCAGAATGGAAAATATGTGCAGATTCATAACCCGGACGAAGAAAATATCGCTGTTGTCAAACCAGATAGAAAATTTAATCCGGAAACTGATATTTTGAGAGTGGATGTAGAAATTTAGAACTAAAGTTTTAATCTTGACTTTTTATGGGAGCGTAAGTTTTATGGCAGAAAAAATTCCTGAAAGTATCGGAAAATACAAAATTCTAGGACTTGTTGCAAAAGGCGGAATGGGAGCGGTTTATAAAGCCGTTCATCCTTCGTTAAAAAGACTTGTAATCTTAAAAAAACTTACAATCCGAAACAATAAAATTGTCCGCGAACGATTTAAACGCGAAGCCCAGATTTTGCTCGATATGCAAAGTCCTTACATCGTTCATCTTTTTGACTATTTTGTCGAAGGTTCAAGCCATTATATTGTCGAAGAGTTTGTAGAAGGGCTTTCCCTCGCTCAGGTTCTCGAAAAGCAGGTTGCTCTCGGAACAGAACTTGCGCTTTTGATTTTTCAGGATGCCTGTCTTGCATTGAAATTTGCCCATGTAAGAGGAATTGTTCATCGCGACATTAAACCTGGAAATATTCTTATTTCAAAAAGAGCGGAAGTAAAACTTGCAGATTTTGGAATTGCCTCGACCGAAAGCGAAAATGAACCGTCCCAGAAAAACGAAAGCGAGGCTGACAGTTCTGGAAAAACGGTTGCGGAAACTTCAACCACCCAGATTACAGGCGAATTGACAAGCCACGGCGTAACTTTGGGAACTCCTGCCTACATGTCTCCGGAACAGATTACAGACAGCAGAAGCGCAGACAGAAGGGCGGACATTTATTCGATGGGCGTAATGCTTTACGAAATGCTTACCGGAACAAAACCATTTCCTTCAACTTTAAATGCAGAGACATTGGAAAAAATCCGCAAAGGAAAATACGTAAATCCGCGTAAAATCGACAAAAGCATTCCTCCTGTAATTGCCAGAATGATAAAAAAAATGCTCAAGGCAAACCCTGCAAGAAGGTTTCAGTCGATAGACGCAGTTCTCAAAATCGTAAAAAAATATCTTTCTCATTACGATACTCACAAAATAAGAATCGCCCTTGCGCAGACAGTCCTTACAACAAGACAGTTTGCAATTCCTTCGTTTGAGCAGCGCGACAAAAAATTCAAAAAAATTCTCTGTGGAGTTGTGTCTGGACTTGCAGCTTGCGTTCTTTTCGGCTTTGTCTGGAGCCGTGGCTATGTCCACAAAACTGTTTTACGGCATTGGTATAAGAGCGTTGTTTTGAATATGGAAATACCTGTTGCGTCTTCTGTGGACTCCGACCTTCCTTTGCGCGCATTCTTTTTTGCAGATGACGGAAAAGAAATTCCTGAAGTAAACGGAAGCCGCCGGATTTTTACTCAGCAGTCTCAAAATAATTCAAAAAATGTAAAAAATTATTCAACTTATCCTGTTTACCTGCGTTCTGGAAAATACCGGATTAAAATTGCAGTCGGCCCTTATATAATGTGGCAGACAGTCGTAGTTGAAAAAGAGAATTTGAACTTAAAAATCAACAGCCTTCGAAATGCGACCCGGCCTGTAAGAGTTCATGCAGAAAGCTACGACCGTTTTGAAGGAAATTCGCTTACTTCAAAGACAAAATTCTTTATTTCGTACCGGGGAAAATGGGTTTTAATGGACAGTGTTCCGTCTGGAAGCTTAAAAAGCGGTAGTGTCGTAAAAATTCTTGCAAAATGCGAAGGTTACGAAGATGCTTTTTATTCTCTGATTCTTGACTGGTATCAGGATGAGCTGTTTTTGAATGCCGGACTTGAAAAACTGCAGGACAAAAGCAAAGCCAAAGCGGAATAATTTTGTTGCCTACAGCCATTTTTATGGTTAAATTATAATTATGGCTAAAAATAATAACGACAATAATGACGAAAATAAACAGAATGACGCTTTAGAAAATGTTGCTGAAAATTTAAAAAATGCAATAAACGAATTGATTTCAAAGCATACGGACGCCGACGGAACTCCAGTCGATGTTGAAGTGACGGTCGAAAAAGATTCTCCGCAGAAAGAAAAGCCAGAAGGCGAAATTTCTGCAAAAAAAGACGAAACTGAAAAAAACGAAAAAGATACAGCCTCAGGAAAAGAGGAAAAGTCTAAAAAATCTTCAAAAAAAGGTGGACGGCAGACGGACGATCCTGCAAGTTCAATAATTACGGTTGAACAGATGCTTCCTCTAAAATTGCCTCTGGTTGTGCTTAACGGGCATCCGATTTTTCCTGGAATTTTTACGCCGCTTATGCTTTCAAACCCGGACGATGTAAAAATTGTCGAGGATTCGTTTGAAGCAAATGGCTTTATCGGTCTTGTACTTGCAAAAACGGAAGATGAAAATGCCGTTGCAAGCGATTTGTACGATATTGGAACTGTTGCAAGAATTATAAAAAAAATCAACCTTCCTGACGGTGGAGTAAACATCTTTGTTTCGACAATAAAACGTTTTAAAATCCGCCGGGTTTTGTCTGCAAAAAATCCGATTGTTGTTGCAGTTCAGTATCTCGATGACGAGGAAGGCGATACATTTGAAACAAAGGCCCTTACACGCGCGCTTATAAGCGAAATGAAAGAAATAAGCGACAATAATCCGCTTTTTTCCGAAGAAATGCGCTTAAATATGGTGAATATCGACAATCCTGGAAAAATTGCCGATTTTGTTGCTTCAATTTTAAATGTTGAAAAAGCTGACCAGCAAAAAGTTCTCGAAGAGCTTAACGTTCGCTCCAGGCTTGAGCAGGTTCTTGTTTTTATAAAAAAAGAACAGGAACTTTTGCGAATGCAGAAGAAAATTCAAAATGAATTAAACGAAAAAATTGAAAAAAATCAGCGCGAATACTTTTTGCGCGAAGAAATGAAATCAATTCAAGATGAGCTTGGAATCGGTGCCGATGGAGAAGGAAACGATTATTCAAAATTCAAGGAAAAAATCGAAGGATTCAAATTTGAAGGCGAAGTAAAGGAAGCTTTGGAAAGCGAACTCGAAAAATTCAAATTGATGGATTCCAATTCTTCTGAATATTTTGTAAGCCGCAATTATCTTGAACTGGTCTGCGCTCTTCCGTGGAATGAGGAATCAAAAGAAAACCTCGATCTTGCAAAAGCATATAAAATTCTTGAAAAAGACCATTACGGCCTTGACGATGTAAAAAAACGGATTCTTGAATATCTTGCAGTCCGAAAGATGAAAAAAGACAACAAAGGTTCAATTTTGATTCTCGTAGGACCGCCGGGAGTAGGAAAAACCTCAATCGGACACTCTATCGCAAATGCAATGAACAAGCCTTTTTACAGGTTCAGTGTCGGCGGCATGAGAGACGAGGCTGAAATAAAAGGACACCGCAGAACGTACATTGGCGCAATGCCTGGAAAAATTCTCCAGGGATTAAAAATTACAAAGACAAAATCGCCGGTCTTTATGATTGATGAAGTTGATAAAATGGGTTCAAGTGTTCAGGGCGACCCTGCAAGCGCGCTTCTTGAAGTTTTGGATCCTGAGCAGAATGTAAGTTTCCGCGACAGCTATTTGGATTTGCCGTTTGACGTAAGCAATGTCTTCTTTATTTTGACGGCAAATACACTGGATTCAATTCCGGAGCCGCTTTTGGACCGTGCCGAAATCATCCAGCTATCTGGTTATATCGATCAGGAAAAACTTGAAATTGCAAGAAAATACCTTATTCCAAAAAATCTTGCAAAAAACGGACTTGCAAAAGGCCAGGTAAAATATACAAAGGCCGCTCTTTTGCGTATTGCGGAAGAATATGCGCGCGAGGCCGGTGTCCGCAATTACGAAAAATGTATTGATAAAATTCACAGAAAGATAATTACACGGCAGCTTTCTGGAATTCCTGAGAACATCAAGACTTTAAGCGAAGTTAAAGAAATCGTAAATAACGAATGTGATTCTCTGGACGGAAAACAGTTCAATATTGATGCAAAAGATTTGGATACTTATCTTGGCAAGCCTGTTTTTGACGAAAGCGAAATCAAACGGGCAGAAATTCCTGGAACTTGCATTGGCCTTGCCTGGACAAGCATGGGAGGCGACACTCTTCTTATCGAAGCAATCAGTTTCCCTGACAGCAAGGGCGGACTTGTCTTGACCGGACAGATGGGCGATGTTATGAAGGAATCTTCTCAAATTGCCTTTAACTACGTAAAGCAGTATGCAATTGAACACAAGATAAAGCCTCAGAGCTGGTTTGATCAGAACGTAATTCACCTGCATATTCCGGAAGGAGCGACACCAAAGGACGGACCGAGCGCAGGCATTACGATGGCAGTAACATTTATGTCTCTTTTGACCGGCAGGGTTGTAAAAAGCGATGTTGCAATGACCGGAGAACTTGATTTGACAGGTTCTGTCATGGCGATCGGCGGTTTACGTGAAAAAACTGTAGCTGCCAAGCGAAACGGAGTAAAGACGATTTTTATTCCGAAGAGCAATGAGCGCGATCTTGAAGAAATTCCTGAAATCGTAAAAACGGGAATAAAATTTATTCCTGTAAAAAAAGCATTTGAAGTTTTCCAGCAGGTTTTCCAGCCGGAAAAAATCGTGCAGGAAAAAAGCGACTACGGATTTTAGCGCACAACAGGGCTTGTAGCCCTGATTGCTTGCGTGCGTGGCACGCTGCGGCTTTTGCTGGCGCAAAACCCGATTTTTTACGTGTGCGCTAAAAGCGCACGACAGGGCTTGTAGCCCCGGTTGGAACAGCGCCGGAGGCGTTCGGCTTGCCGAATGCAGCGTATAGCGGAACTGTGGAAAGCGGGTTAGTGCGAAAAATGCGCTCCAAAAATTTTGAATTCTAATACACTTTTGTAAATTTAATTTTTTTTGTATTATTAGCGTAAATTTTTGATTTTTGTCAGGTGAATTATGTTTCCAAGAGTGTTTTTAAATCCTTCCGAAGAAATTGAAGTTGCCCAGGGGTTTCCGTGGGTTTTTGATAACGAAATAAGCCATGTAAAATTTGAAGAGAAAAGTGGTGTTAAGCAGGCTTCGCTTGCCGATTGTTCTGTAAAAGACGGCGAAGTTGTTGAAGTTTTTGCAAATGCGGGCGGTTTTTTGGGAACTGGTGTTATAAACCGCACTTCAAAAATTTCTGTCCGCATAATCGGAAGAGAACATGCCGACCAGATTATGAAAGACAGCCGCGCTTATTATGCAAAAAAAATTCAGGACGCTTACGACCTTAGAAAGCTTTATTACGACAGAAAAGACAGTTATCGCCTTGTCTATGCAGAAGCAGACTTGATTCCTGGCCTGATTGTTGAACGCTACTGCGATGTAAAGAAAAATATTTATCTTGTTGTCCAGTTTTTGTCTTTGAGCGCAGAAGTTTTTAGAAAAGAAATTCTCGAAGCCTTAAATTCGATAATACGGCCTTATGGAATTTTTGAGAGGGATGACGCTTCTGTCCGCGAAAAAGAAGGCCTTGAAGAAAAATCCTGCTGGATTGGCGAAGCCCGCGACGAAAAGATTATGATTCGCGAAAACGATGTGCTTTTGGAAGTTGATATTGCTCATGGCCAGAAAACCGGATATTTCCTTGACCAGAAATTTAACCGCAAACAGGTTGCAAAACTTGCTTCTGGAAAAAAAGTTCTCGACGCTTGCAGTCACACCGGCGCTTTTGGCCTGAACTGTTTTAAGGGAGAGGCAAAAGACGTTACCTGCGTCGATTTGAGCCCAGAAGCCGTTGCAATGATTGAAAAAAATATTGAGCTCAACGGAGCCGGAAAAAAGGTAAAGGCGGTTTGTGCGGATATTTTTGACAAATTAAAAGAATACGAAGCGGCAGGCGAAAAATTTGATTTGATTATCCTCGATCCTCCTGCGTTTACAAAAAGTGCAAAAAATATTCAAAAGGCGTACGGCGGATACAAAGAAATAAACCTTCGTGCAATGCGCCTTTTGACAGAAAACGGAATCCTCGTAACCTGTTCCTGCTCTTACTTTTTTGATTCGGAGCATTTTTACGGAATGATTATGAAGGCGGCCGAAGATTCAAAAAAACGCGTTCAAATTTTGGCAAAGTACGGGGCTGGACCTGATCATCCTGTTCTTGCAGGTTATCCTAAGTCTGAATATTTAAAATGCGCTGTTTGCCGCGTGCTTTAGTTTTTTAGGAAACAAAAAATGAACTATAACTGTATTTTTGTAATTGGACCTACAGCCGTCGGAAAAACCGAAATCGGCGTTCGCCTTGCTGCAAGTCTCGGAGGCGAAGTTTTAAGCGCAGACAGCCGTCAGGTTTACCGCGGACTCGACATTGGAAGTGGAAAGGATTTGTGCGATTTTAAGATGAATGAAAATCTCGCGCTTTCCCTCAATCCTGCGTTAAAGGACAAAATTACTGACGGTTTTTACAATGTTCCGTATCATATAATCGATGTTACGGATTTAAGTCACGAATACAGCCTGTTTGATTTTACGGCAGATTTTTACAATTCGTTTGCAGACTGCCAGAAACGCGGAGTTTTGCCGGTTGTTGTCGGTGGAACCGGAATGTATCTTGATTCAATACTCAGAAATTACGATATGATTCCGTTCGAAGAAAATGCGGCCGAAAGACAGAAACTTGAATCTCTTTCTTATGAAGAATTAAAGTCGATTTTAATAGCAGAAAAAGAAAAACTTCATAATACGAGCGAATTCGGCGACAGTGAGCGCATAATAAAGGCGATTCTCTTAAACCGTTTTACAAAATCTGAGGAATATAAAACTCTGCGAAAAAAGGTGCTTTCAACTCGTCCTAAGGTTAATCCGCTTGTGCTTGGCACAACCTTGCCGCGTCCTTTAGTTCGCGAGAGAATTTCAAAACGCCTGCACGACCGTCTTGAAGAGGGGTTGATCGAAGAAGTTCAAAATCTGCACGAAAATGGAGCGTCATGGCAGAGGCTTGAAAGTCTTGGACTTGAATATCGTTTTGTGAGTGAATATCTTCAGCAGAAGATTGAAAGCAAAGAAAAACTTTTTGAACTTTTAAACCTTGCAATCGGGCAGTTTGCAAAAAGACAGGAAACCTGGTTTAAGGGAATGGAAAAGAAAGGCGTAAAAATAAACTGGCTGCCTCAAGAAATGCCTGTTGATGTTCGTTTTGAGGCAGCTTTGGAGCTAGTTAGGCAACGGCTTCAGCAGGAGACTTGATTTTAGTAAGATAGCCGGTGCGGATACAAGAGTCGAACAGAGCCTTGCTAATAAAATCTGTTGTAACGTCATCATAGCCGTCTTCATCGCGTACAATGCGAACAATGTAGCCGTCGTCCATTTCGCGTACAACAGTCATGTAATCAGTTTTTTTACCAATGCTTTTAAGTGTGTATGTTCCCATTTTGAATTCCTCCCGCGTTTTTAACGCAAAAAAATGTTACGTACATAATTATTTTCGGTATAATAAAAAAAACATTAACAAAAAGTTTAAATATTTGGGTACTTTTGCTTATAGACAGTATTTATGCATGAGCACTGTCAAAAAAAGAGGTTTTTAGTTGATTTTTGATGCACACCTGCATTTAGTTCATTCTTCTCTTCCTGATTTTTCTAAAACTGGCAAATCTGTCGATTTTTATGCCGGCGTTGCCTGCGCTCTTTCCGAGGACGAATTTATAAAACAGGAAAAAATCATTGATTCAATTCCTCAGAACTCCGGAATCAGTTTTTTTAAGTCGTTCGGAATTCACCCTCAAAACCCGGATTTTTCGTATTCAGAATATTTGATTCAGCTTCTCGAAAATAAAAAAATTGATGCGGTCGGGGAGTGCGGCTTTGATTTTTTTACTCAGGATTTTCGCTCTATGTCTCAAAAACAGGAAAAAGTCTGGAATTTTCAGCTCGAGGCCGCAATAAAATACGGAAAGCCTCTTGTAATTCACGGAAGAAAATGCACAGAGCGTTTATTTAAGGACATAAAACTTTTAAAAAAGGTCAAAGGCGTGGTCTTTCATTCGTGGGCAGGAACTTTGACAGAAGCAAATTCGCTTTTAAAAAAGGGCGTAAATGCTTATTTTTCGTTTGGAAAACCTATTTTAAATGGCAAAAAAAGTGCGATTGAATGCGTAAAATTTCTTGAGGAAAGCAGGATTGTCTTTGAAACCGATGCCCCGTATCAGACCTTAAAGGGCGAAGAAAAAACTCTTCCAGAAGATATTTTAAAGGTTTATGAGCAGGCTGAAAAACTTCGTGGAAAAAAAATTGAGCCTGATATAACGTCACTTTTCAAAAACTAGACTAATCTTTATAATTTTAAGGCGGATGTCGTATTTTTTTTAGTTTTGAAAAATCGACTTCGTTTTTATTAAAAATTTACTTTATAAAATAAATAAAATTTTAAGGAAGAAATAAAATGAAAATTGCGCTTGTCGGATATGGAAAAATGGGGCACATGATTGAAAAATGTGCAAAGGATGCAGGCCACGAAGTTGTTGCAACAATCGACGTCATGGCAAAAGACGCTACAAATATAGTGCCGGCAGGAGACGGAAAAGCTGTTGCCGATGCTGTAAAAAATAGCGGAGCCGAAGGCGTAATCGAATTTTCCCACCCAACTGCCGTTCTTGGAAACCTGAATGCCTTGATTCCTCTTGGACTTCCTGTAGTTGTCGGTACGACCGGCTGGGCAAAGAGCGAGGACGAAATTGCAGAGCTTTGCAAAAAAACTTGTGGAACTGCGATGCGTTCTTCAAATTTTTCAATCGGCGTAAATATGTTCTATAAGATTGTAGAAGAAGCTGCAAAAATTATGGCAGAATACTCTGATTATGACGTTGCCGTTTGGGAAGCACACCACAATCAGAAAGCCGACAGTCCCTCAGGAACCGCGCTCGAAGTTGCCCGCCGCATAATGCTCGGAAATAAATCGAAAACACAGATGGTTTTTGATGCTTTCCATGAAAAGCCAAAGGCAAATGAGCTTCATGTAAGTTCAACCCGCGTTGGTTTTGTTCCTGGAACTCATACCGTTTTCTTTGATTCTCCAGCGGACGAAATCGAACTTACACACAGAGCTAGAAGCCGCGAAGGTTTTGCAAAAGGTGCGGTTGTTGCCCTTGAAAAACTTGCCGCAAAAATTGCTTCCGGTGAGCTTGAAAAAGGCAGGCTTTACGGAATGAGCGATTTGTTCTAATTTGCTGATTTATTGGAAGAAAAAGAGTTTGAAAGAGGAAAGGAAACCTTTTTAAGGTGTCTTTTCCTCTTTTTTTATTCATTTTGCACTGTAAAAAAATCGTTAAACAAGTCTGGAATCATTGAATAAAGATTTTCAATAATTTATACTTTTAATAATATTCAATCATTTTAAATAAAAGTATTTCACTTATGGAGGAAATATGACAATCCAAGAAATGCTGGGACAGAGCGCTATTCTTACTGTCCTGGGTATGTGTGTTGTTTTTGCCTTCCTCATAATCTTGATTGGCTTTATGAATTTGCTTAGAGTAGTTATTCATGCGGCCAAACTTGACAAAGAGGCGCCAAAAGCCGAAAGTGCCGCTCCTGCAGCTGCACAGGTTGACCAGAAGGCAGTCGTTGCCGCTATTGCAACTGCTCTGCACAACAAAAACTAAAATTAGAGGTATTTGACAAAATGGCAAAAAAAATTGGTATTTCTGAACTTGTTTTGCGTGATGCTACACAGTCTCTTCACGCTACTCGCATGACGACAGCTGACATGCTGCCAATCGCTCCAAAAATCGACCAGATTGGTTACTGGGCTGCAGAAGCTTGGGGTGGAGCAACTTATGACTCTTGTATCCGCTTCTTGAATGAAGATCCATGGGAACGCCTTAGAAAGCTCCATGCTGCAATGCCAAACACAAAAATTATGATGCTTTTGCGCGGACAGAACCTTCTCGGTTACCGCCACTATGCTGATGATGTTGTTGATAAATTCGTAGAAACTGCTGCAAATAACGGTATCGACGTTTTCCGTATTTTCGATGCCTGCAACGACCCTCGCAACCTTGAACGCGCTACAAAAGCCGCTAAAAAAACTGGCAAACACGTTCAGATGGCAATTTCTTATGCTACGACTCCATATCATACAAAAGAAATCTACGCTGACCTTGCAAAAACTTATGCAGATTTCGGCGCTGATTCTATCTGTATCAAAGATATGTCTGGTCTTCTTAAGCCATATGAAGCTTATGACCTTGTAAAGGCAATCAAATCAAAAGTTGACCTTCCAGTTGAAATTCACTCTCACGCTACAACTGGTCTTTCAGTTGCTACTTTGCTCAAGGCGGCAGAAGCTGGTGCTGATGTTCTCGACACTGCGATTTCTGCAATGGCAATGGGAACTTCTCACTCTCCTACAGAAACTGTAGTAGAAATGCTTAAGGGAACTGAATACGACACAGGTCTTGATATTTCTGCTTTGCTTGAAATCGCTGCATATTTCCGCGAAATCCGCAAGCACTATGCTTCTCTTGAATCAAAATTCTTGGGAGCTGATACACGTATTCTTAAATCTCAGGTTCCAGGCGGAATGCTTTCAAATCTCGAAAACCAGCTCAAACAGCAGGGCGCATCTGACAAAATCGACGATGTATTGAAAGAAATCCCTCTCGTTCAGAAAGATGTAGGATATGTTCCTCTCGTAACTCCAACTTCTCAGATTGTAGGAACTCAGGCTGTATTCAACGTTCTCTTCGGACGCTACAACAACCTTACTCAGGAATTCCGCGATCTTCTCGTTGGCAAATACGGAAAAGTTCCAGCTGCTCCAAATGCTGACCTTGTTAAAAAGGCTCTTGAACTTAACAAAATGGACAAAGTTATTGACTGCCGTCCAGCTGACCTTATTGCTCCAGAATGGGACAAAATGGTTGAAGAATCTAAGAAGAACGGCGGAAACGGTTCTGTTGAAGATACTCTTACATACGCAATGTTCCCGAAAGTTGCTGCAAAATTCTTTGAAACCCGTGCAAACGGTCCTGTTGATGCAGAAAAAACATTCGGTCTTAAAGAAACACCAAAAGCTGAAGCTAAGTCTGCAAACGGCTCTTACACTGTAACTGTAAATGGACAGAGCTATCAGGTTACTTCAAACGGCGATAATATCACTGTTGACGGAACTCCTTACAATGTAACATTTGGTGCCGCAGGTGCTTCTGCTTCTGTTGCCGCTGCTGCTACAACTGTTGGTGGTGAAGATGTAAAAGCTCCTGTTGCAGGAACACTCCTCAAACAGTGCTTTGCAAACGGTACAAAAGTTTCTAAAGGACAGACAATCATCATCGTTGAATCAATGAAGATGGAACTTGAAGTAAAATCTCCTGCTGACGGTACAATCACATACACAGTTCCTGCAGGAACTCAGATTGCAAACGGCCAGGTTATTGCAACCATCGGCGGAGTTGTAAAAACTGCTCCTGCGCCTGTTGCTGCTCCAGCCCCAGCTGCTGCCGCTCCTGCACCTGCTGCCTCTGCCGGTGGAAAAGCTGTAAAAGCTCCTGTTGCAGGAACTTTGCTTAAATATGCAGTTGCTGAGGGTGCTTCGGTTCAGGCTGATACAACAGTAATCATTATTGAATCGATGAAAATGGAACTTGAAATCAAGGCTGGCGCTGCTGGTAAAGTGCACTTTACAGTTCCTACAGGAACTCAGGTTTCTAACGGACAGACTGTTGCTGAAATTCAGTAAGAATTAATCGTTGTTGCAAGAATTGTATCGTAAGATACCTTTCTTGCAATGACGGATTTATTAGGAAATAAAACGAAATGATCGATTTGAACAAAAATTTTAGAAAGCAGGTTCTTGGCGTTACTTGTGCAATCATGGCGGTTGCTTTTGTTTTGAGCACAGGTTCTAAAGTTCTTGCACAGACAGCAGGCGATTCTGCTCCTGTTGCGACTGAAACTGTAGCTCCTGCAACTTCGGCTTCTGAAGGACACGGTCTTGACCGCGTAATTAAAGGAACTGAAAACTGGGGCGAAGAACACGAAATCAACGTTGGAAAATTCATCCAGAATATTGGAAAATCAACTGGAATTTACCAGATGATTAAACAGCAGAGAGTAGACCCTAATCCAACAGGTGTAATGCCGGAAGTAAAAGAAACTCCTCGGACTGACTGGGGAAAAGCTCCTGGCTGGCAGTCGTTGATTATGATTGCGATTGGATTCTTGATCGTTTACCTTGCTGTAGGAAAAGGTTTTGAACCTCTTCTTTTGATTCCGATTGGATTTGGTACAATCTTAGTAAACATTGTTGGAGCTGGAATGGGCGACCTTCCAGATGGAATGCTGGCAATCATCTATAAAGCAGGTGTTGGAAACGAATTCTTCCCTATGCTGATTTTTATGGGAATCGGTGCAATGACAGACTTCGGCCCTCTTATTGCCAACCCTAAGACAGCAATTTTGGGTGGCGCGGCACAGTTTGGTGTATTCTTTACATTGTTCGGTGTTGCAATCATGAATATGTTCGGTTTGAACTACAACATCATGCAGGCTTGTGCAATCGGTATTATCGGTGGTGCTGACGGTCCTACATCAATCTATGTTTCTGGAAAACTCGCTCCTGAGCTTATGGGTGTAATTGCTGTTGCGGCATACTCTTATATGGCTTTGGTTCCGATGATTCAGCCTCCAATTATGAAGCTTCTTACAACAAAAAAAGAACGCATGATTCACATGGAAAACCCACGCCAGGTTTCAAAGGCAGAAAAGGTTTTGTTCCCATTGATGCTTCTTGTTTTGACAATTATCTTGTTGCCTCCAGCAGCTCCTCTTATCGGTATGCTCGCTTTTGGTAACTTTGTAAAAGAATCTGGTGCTGCGGCCCGCCTTTCAAAGACTATGGAAAATGAATTGATGAACATTGTTTCAATTCTTCTTTCTTTGGGCGTAGGTTCTCAGATGACACCGGAAAAAATCATCAAGGGTGAATCTCTTGGAATTATCGTTCTTGGTCTTGTAGCATTTGCAGTAGCAACAGCCGGCGGTCTTTTGATGGCAAAATTGATGAACGTTTTCCTTCCAAAAGGAAAGAAAATCAATCCTCTCATCGGTTCGGCCGGTGTTTCAGCAGTTCCAATGGCTGCCCGCGTTGCACACAAGGTTGCTCAGAGCGAAGATCCTTCAAACTTCATCTTGATGAATGCGATGGGACCAAATGTTGTAGGTGTAATCGGAACAGCAATGGCTGCCGGAGTATTTATTGCTACATATGGCGGACTTCGCTAGTCGCTTCGTGTCGCCACATGAAGCTTGTGATTTTATAAAGATAAAATCAATCGCTACATATGGCGGACTCCGCTAGTCGCTTCGTATGGCGGATTATGCTAGTCTGACTGTTAATTTTTTTTGGTGATAATGCTTTGCAAAATCACCGCATTTTATAAAAATATGAAACGCCGTCTTTTGTACGTTATTTTTTCTTTTCTCGCTTTGTTTTCTTCTTATGCGGGAATCGGTGTGCAAAGGGCGGTGTTTTCTTCTTCCGACGATGTAAAAATCGTTACGGTTCATGCTCCTTCGCAGGAATTTGTTTCTGCATCTTCAAGTGAATCAAAAATCATAGAACGTGTTTTTTCGCGTTCTCAAAAAAAAGCAGATTCTTGTAATAAATTTTCAACAGGTCTTTTTTTTGACAGAATAGAAGCTGTTTCTGTTTATCTTCCTTTCTTTACTTATGCTTCTTTTAACGCTTCACGCGTGCTTCTTCTTCCAAAATCAATTCAAAATATTATCTTTCTTCAGACCGTCATCTAAATAAAACGTAAAAATCACAATTTTGACTTTATTTTAAATTTTTTCTCAGAGGTTTTATATGACGGGGTTTATTATCGTGCTTGTTATATTTGCAGTCATGACTGTTGGTTGCATTGTGTTTTTTAAGTAATTTTTTAGTCTGCAAAAAATCTTTGTTTTGCAGTTTTGAATTTTTTAATTTTTTTTGATTTGGAGATTATTATGTTATTTGGATTTATATGCGCTGTTTTGATCTTAGTTTCTTCTGTTGTTTTTTCTCTTTTAGCCGTTTTAATTGATAATTTTGGCGACAGATGTATTGAAAAAATTGACGGAAAATTCTAGTTCAAACTTGTGGTTTTATTCTTTATTTGATATATTGAATTAAATATCCGTATTTTAGTTTTTAGACAAAGAGGTCTGTATTTTATAAAAAAATGCAGGCCTTTTTTGTTTTTAAATTGAATCAGGCGGAAATTGATAGTATAATAGAAAAGTCTTTTTTTTATGAGAGGTATTAAAATGAAAAAAAGTGTTCTTGCTGCATTAGCCGGTGTTTTGTCGGCTGCTCTTTTGGTTAGCTGTGGAGAAAAAACTCCTACTGTTAAAATTGGTGTTTTTGAACCGGCTTCTGGCGACAATGGTGCCGGTGGTAAACAGGAGACTCTTGGTATTCAGTATGCAAACAGCATTACTCCGACTGTAAATATTGGCGGAACAGAATACAAAGTTCAGCTTGAGATTGTTGATAACGAATCTTCAAACGATAAGGCTGTTTCTGCCGCTTCTGAACTTATTTCTAAAGGTGTTTCTGTAGTTTTGGGATCTTACGGTTCTGGAGTTTCTATTGCCGCTTCTGACACTTTTGCTTCGGCTGGTGTTCCTGCAATCGGCGTAACCTGTACAAACCCTCAGGTTACAGCTGGAAATGACCATTATTTCCGTATCTGCTTTCTTGATCCGTTCCAGGGCTCTGTTCACGCTTATCTTGCAAAGTCTGTTTTTAATGCTAAAAAAGCCTATGCTCTTGCAAAACTCGGCGATGACTATTCTGTAGGATTGTGCAACTACTTTATCGAAGCTGCAAAAAAACTCGGAATTGAAGTTGTTTACGAAACTTTCCCTGACGGCACAAGCGACTTTGCAGCCTATGTTGCAAATGCAAAAAACTGCGGCGCAGATGTAGTGTTTGCTCCAACTTCTATCGAAGCTGCGGCTCTTATTATTGAGCAGGCAAATACACAGGGACTTTCAATTCCGCTTCTTGCAAGCGATACCTGGGATTCTAACGTTATTTTGGCTTCTGCAAAAGGAACAAATATCGGCATTTACGTAACGACATTCTTTGTTGAAGGTTCTGACGATCCTCAGGTTGTTGATTTTGTAAACGGATTCCGCAACTATATCAATACAAATGCTACTGCAAAAACAAATAACGGCGGTGATGATGAGATTGCCGCAGTTTCTGCAATGGGATTTGACGCTTATTACACAGCTCTTGAAGCAATTAAGAATGCCGGCTCTGTAAAAGCGGACGCTGTAAAAGCTGCTTTGCCAAAAACTTCATATAAGGGTGTTTCTGGAAATATTGCCTTTGATGCAACTGGAGATGCAGTACGCGATGTTGCCTATATTAAAAAGGTAAACACACAGACTGGAAAATGGGATTTTGTTGCTCAGCAGAGCGTAAAATAATTTAATAAAACGAAAAAAACATCTGCAAGAGTTTGTAATAAACTTATAAAAATGCAGATGTTTTTTATGATAAAATATTGGTATGGCTGAAAAATGCTTTTGTAAGTTCAGCCTGGCTGAGGGATGGGAAGGGCGCGTAGCGTTCTAAAAAAATCAATTCGCGTGCGGATTGATTTTTTTAGAATGAAACCCTGGACAGCCCGTTTTCTGTGCTTGCACAGAAACAGCTCCAAAAAATTTAAAAACAATGGAAAAATAAATGGATTTTTTACAGAGTAATTTGCCGTATCTTCTTGCAGGAGTTTCGACTGGCGGTCAATATGCGCTTATTGCCATTGGCTACACGATGGTTTATGGAATTTTGAGGCTGATCAACTTTGCGCACGGAGATGTTTTTATGGCTGCCGGGCTCATAATGATTTACAGCTATTCGATTTTGCCGTTGTGGCTTGCTGTCATTTTTACTGTCGTGCTTACTGTTTTGCTTGGTTTTTCGGTTGAAAGAATTGCATACAAGCCTTTGAGAAATGCGCCTCGTATGTCGATTATGATTTCGGCAATCGGAATGTCTTATCTTTTGCAGAATATTGCCCTTTATATTACTGGCGGTCTTTTGAAAAAGTATCCGACTATTCCGTGGATTTCTGATTCTATTACGATTGCCGGCGCAATTACAAAACGCGTTACGGTTATTACTCCATTTTTGACGATTTTTCTTGTTCTTGCCCTTGTACTTTTGATTAAAAAAACAAAAATTGGAATGGCAATGCGTGCTGTTTCGAGAGATTTTGAAACTGCCCAGCTTATGGGAATTAAAATCGACTCTGTTATAAGTACGACTTTTATAATCGGTTCTTTTTTGGCAGCCGTTGGTTCAATCCTGTTTTTTTCTAATTATCCTGGAGTTACGCCTACTGTCGGCGGTATGCCTGGTTTAAAGGCATTTGTCGCGGCTGTTTTTGGAGGAATTGGTTCTGTTCCTGGAGCCGTAATTGGTGCATTTATAATTGGTATTTGTGAAAATATTATAAAGGGAATTGGCTGGACGACTTTTAGCGACGCTTTTACTTTTGTCCTTTTAATTATTGTCCTTATGTTTATGCCGACCGGCATTTTTGGCGAAAAGAAAACTGATAAAGTTTAGTGCGGGAATGAAAATGCAAAATAAATTGTTAAAATTAAATGATTTAAAAAATAAAAAGGATTTGATTGCCGGTTTTTGTCTGATTGGCATTCTTTTTGTTGTGCTTGCTGTTCTTGAGGCTGTTTTGCCTCGAACTTCAATTTTATTTACTGTGCTTAAAAAAGGCGCAATTTATTCTCTTGTTGCCGTAAGCATGAATCTTCTTAACGGTTTTACAGGACTTTTTAGTCTTGGTCAGGCTGGATTTATGCTTCTTGGAGCGTATACTTATGGAATTTTTACAATTCCTGTTGCTGCAAGGGCTCAGGTTTATCAGTATTTTGACGGCGGTTTGATTCAGTTTACTTTGCCGGTTTTTGTTGCTTTGATTCTGGCTGGAATTGTCGCCGCTCTTTTTGCTTTTTTAATTGGTCTGCCTGTTCTTCACTTAAAATCCGATTATCTTGCTATTGCAACACTTGGTTTTGCCGAAATCGTGAGGGCGCTTTTCCAGTGGGACAAAATTGGCGCGGTTACTAACGGTTCTAACCTTTTGAGAAAATATCCGGTTTTTCAGAGCTGCATATTTTATTTTTTCGTTTCCGGAATTTGTATTGCAATCATAATGCTTTTAATCAATTCAACTTATGGACGCGCTTTTAAGGCTGTTCGAGACGACGAAATTGCGGCCGAAGCGATGGGAATAAATCTTGCACAGACAAAACAGTTGAGTTTTGTGGTAAGTTCATTTTTTGCAGGAATTTCAGGCGCGCTTTTGGCAATGTTTCAGACGACGATTCAGGCAAGTCAGTTTAAATCTGCCATGACTTACGAGATTTTGCTGATTGTCGTTATCGGCGGAATGGGGTCGATTACAGGAAGCTGCATTTCTTCATTCCTGTTTATTGCCTGTTCTGAATGGTGGCTTCGCTTTTTGGATAGAACGGTTACGATTGGTTCGTTTACTGTTCCTCTATTGAGGCCTGGATTTAGAAAAGTAGTATTCTCAATTGCGATTATGGCGATTGTTCTTTTTTATCAAAAAGGAATTATGGGCGAGAATGAATTTAGCATAAGCGGAATCTTAAAATTCCTTAAAAATTTGAAGTCTAAGTTTTTTAACAAAAAAATTGACGGACAAAAAGAAACTGCGGAGGCGAAGTAATGGCTCAGAACGTTTTAAAACTTGAAAACATTACGATGCAGTTTGGCGGTGTTGTTGCCGTAAAATCTCTCAGTCTTGAAGTAAATAAAGGCGAAATCGTTTCTTTGATAGGACCGAATGGTGCTGGAAAAACGACGGCATTCAATGTTATTACGGGTGTTTATTCTCCTACAAACGGAGCGGTTTATTTTAACGGAAAAAAAATCGTTGAAAATCATCCGCGCGGAAAAATGAAAAAACTTTACGCAGGAAGCGAAAAAGGCCAGTATCACGGTCATCTCGAACCGACCCCGGACAAAATTACAAAACTCGGAATTGCGCGCACTTTTCAGAACATTCGCCTTTGGAAAAGCCAGAGCGTTTTTAACAATGTCTTGATTGCAATGCATTTGCGCCGTACTAGCAATATTTTTACGGCGACTTTCCGTCTGAACTTAAAAGAAGAAAAAAAACAGAGGGCAGAAGTTGAGCGTCTTTTGAAAATCCTCGGCTTGTATGAAGTAAAAGACGAAATGTGTACATCTCTTCCTTACGGTTTACAGCGCCGTCTTGAAATTGCGCGTGCTCTTGCAACAAAACCTCAGTTGCTTTTGCTTGACGAGCCTGCCGCTGGAATGAATCCTCAGGAAACGGCCGAACTTACAGAATTTATCCGCAGAATTCGCGACGAATTTAATTTGACTGTTTTTATGATTGAACATCATATGGATCTTGTAATGGATATTTCTGACAGAATCTACGTTTTGAATTTCGGTGCGCTGATTGCAAGCGGAATTCCTGAAGAAATTCAGAATAACCCGGAAGTTATAAGCGCGTATCTTGGAGAATCGGAGGACTCAAATGCTTAGTATAAAGAATTTACATGTTTCTTACGGCGGAATTAAAGCCCTCCGCGGTGTTGATGTTCAGGTTCCTGACGGAAAAATTGTTACACTGATTGGTGCAAACGGTGCCGGAAAGTCAACTTTATTGCGTACAATCAGCGGTCTTGTAAAGGCTGAAAGCGGTTCAGTTGAATTTGGCGGAACTGAACTTACTGGAATGAAAATCGATAAAATCTGTTCGCAGGGAATTGCCCTTAGTCCAGAAGGAAGACATGTTTTTGCAGATTTGACCGTAAAGGAAAATTTAAGCATAGGAGCTTATTTGCGAAAAGATAAGGCCGAAATCGAAAAAGACCTGCAATGGGTTTATTCACTTTTTCCGCGTCTAAAAGAAAGAAACTGGCAGTATGCAGGCACACTTTCTGGCGGAGAGCAGCAGATGCTTGCTGTTGGACGCGCTCTTATGAGCCGGCCTAAACTTTTGATGATGGATGAGCCTTCTTTGGGGCTGGCCCCTCTTATCGTTCAGCAAATTTTTGATATAATAAAAGAAATCAACAAGGCCGGAGTGACGATTCTTCTGATTGAGCAGAACGCGAATATGGCTCTAAAAATTGCAGACAAGGCTTATGTTCTTGAAACTGGTTCAATTGTTTTAGAGGGCAGCGGTGAAGAACTTTTACAGAATGAATCTGTTCGGGAGGCCTATCTCGGAAAAAAGAAATAAATGAAACTTTCAGATTTTGAACTTAACGCTTATTTAAAAAATTCTGCCGGAAATTCCGGTTCTGAAAAATCAGTTGCGGATATGGTGCTTTCAGACCGCTTAAAAGACGAAAAAAAAACGGTAAAGCCTTTTAATCCAAGACGAATATATTCAAATCCTGTAGTTCAAAAATCTGAAAACGATAAAGCCGGTAAACCTTTTTCTGGTGAAAATTTTTCGACGTCTGGATTTCAAAAATCTTTTGGACCAGATTCCGGAAAAAGTTCAGTTTCGGATTTTGCTTCGGAAAATGCGATTAAAAACGGCGGACTTTTAAAAGTTCCTGTTCAACCGCCTTCTCCAGTCGGAAAAGACAATGTTTACAGGCGGGTTGCAAAGTTTTTAATGCTTATTGGAATTGACGAGGCGGCAAAAATCCTTCCGCACCTTTCGTCAGACCAAATTGAAAAAATAATTCCTGAACTTGCGACAATTCGTTCAGTCGAAAAAGACGAAGCTGTTTCAATCCTAAAAGAATTTAAGTCTTTGACGGAACGTGCCCGCGAAGACGGCGGAGTGAACACTGCCAGAAATATTCTTGAAAAAGCATTTGGAGCAAAAAAAGCAGGCGAAGTTTTAGAAAAAGCAGTTCCTTTTAAAAACGGAAAGCCGTTCAATTATCTGAGCGAAGCGGACAGCGAAAAAATTGCCACGCTTTTAAAAGACGAAAGTGCAAATGTTCGTGCCCTTGTCTGTTCTAACCTTCCGCCCAAAAAGGCCGCCCAGTTTATAAATTCACTTCCCGAAAAAGAAAAGACGGAATTGATTTTGCATCTGGCAAAACTTAAGAAAATGAATCCGGATATTGTTGCAAGAATCGACGAGGCGTTGCTCAAAAAAATGAATTCGCTTGTAACCGAAAACTCTGATTCAATTGACGGAAAGAACGTGCTTGCCCAGATTTTAAAACAGATGGACAGCGCAAACGAAGAAAAACTTCTTGATAAAATTTCTTCTTCAGATCCTCTCTTGAGCGAAGAACTGAGGGAAAGGCTTTTTACAATTGATGATATTGTTAATGCTGACGACAAATTTATTCAAAAAAAATTACAGCAGATGCACGATGAAGAGATTGCATTTGTAATTCATTGCAAAAAAGACGATTTTAGAAATAAAATTTTATTCAACGTGTCAGAAAACCGTCGAAAAATGATTCTTGACGAAGAAGAAAGGCGAAGCCCAATGCGAAAAACTGATGTTGAAAAAGCAACTTCTTTGTTTTTTGCTTATATGAGACGCGCCTGGGAAGAAGGAAAATTGATTATAAAAGGAAGGGATGACGAAATTTATGTCTGATATAAAAATTTTTGAAAAGGGAAGTGAATATAACGGTTTTTGTGTTTTAAATGTTTTTGAATTAAAAGATTATCATTCAACGGCAATTTATTTGCGGCACAAAAAAACAGGGCTTGAAGTTTTGCACCTTGTGAACGATGAAACCGAAAATCTTTTTTCTTTTACTTTTCGAACTCCCAATCCTGAAGGAAACGGCGCTGCCCATATAATGGAACATTCCGTTTTGTGCGGGTCTGAGCGTTACCCTCTAAAAGATCCTTTTACGCAGCTTTCAAACCAGAGCGTAAAAACTTATTTGAATGCCGCAACTTATGCAGATAAAACGGTTTATCCTGCGAGTTCGACTGTCGAGGCAGATTATTTTAATTTGATGAGCGTTTATGCAGACGCAGTTTTTTTCCCGAGGCTTTCGCCTGAAATTTTTGCCCAGGAAGCCCATCGTCTGGAAATTGACGGAGACGGAAAAACTTCTATTCAGGGGGTTGTTTACAACGAGATGAAAGGCGTTTATTCGTCTTTTGAATCGGTTGCAATGGACGTTCCTGTAAGAAATCTTTTAAAAAATTCAATTTACGAAGAAGATTCTGGCGGCGATCCTTTAAAGATTCCTTTTTTAACTTACGAAGAATACAGAAATTTTCATAAAAAATGGTACAGGCCAGAAAACTGTTTTGTTTTTTTGTACGGAAATATTCCGACAGAAAAGCAACTGGATTTTTTGCAAAAAAATTTTTTGACCAGGCTTGAAGAAAAAAATCCTGACTTTGAATGGACAGATGACATAAGAAATTCAATTTTAAAAACTCATCTTGAATATGTAACTCCAAAAAAACTTGAAACTGAGCTTTTTGTAAAGACAACCGGACCTTCTGGCGAAGAAAACGAAAAGAAAAGCACGGTTTACGTTACCTGGGATTTGGGAGAATCAAAAGATGCCGAACAAAATATGGAAAAAATATTTTTGACAGGCGTTCTCCTAAATCATGACGGCTCTCCGCTCCAAAAGGCTCTTGTCGAAAGTGAACTTGGCGAAGATACTGCTCCTGGAATGGGTCTTGACGGACTTTTTCATACTCTTTTTACAGTCGGATTGCGCGGTGTTAAGAAAAACAGCGCCGAAAAAGTAAAGGAACTCGTTTTTGCAACCTTGAATAAAATCGTAGAAAATGGAATTGATAAAGACGATATTGATTCAACTTTGATGGGACTTGAGATTTCTCATCGCGAAATTGAACGCAATAACGGACCATTTGCAAAATCTCTGATGATGGCACCGATAAACGCCTGGCTTTACGGAAATAAAATCGAAGACAGTTTTCGCTTGAGAAGTGTTCTTGAAAAAGTAAGGCAGAAAATTCAAAACAAAAAAGGCTATCTTGAAGAGCTGATAGAAAAATTCTTCCTGGAAAACAAAAATTTTGCTGTTTGCGAAATCATTCCTTCAAAAAAATATACGACAGAAAGAACAAGACAGGAAAATGCGCTTGTAAAAGAACTGGTTCAAAAAACTTCGTTGGAAGCCATTAAAAAAGAAAATGCTGAACTTCATGCTTTTCAAAGCAAAAAAGACGATACTTCCTGCCTTCCACACCTTCGTCCATGCGATTTTATTATTAAAGGAAAGAGAATTTCTGACAGTTATTCGCTAAAAATCAAAACGCTCGAAGGAAAAGACAATTCTTCTGTGGACTATTTTGAAAGCGGCGAAAATACCAACGGCGTTACCTATGTTGATGTAGGGTTCCCGGCCGATGTTTTAAGTTCGGACAAGTACAAATATCTTTCTCTTTTTGCAGAAACAGTATGCGACTGCGGCTGGGGAAAACTTGACTGGAGCGAAGCTGCCGCCGAAACAGCCCTTTATACAGGTGGAATTACCTGTTCTGTTTTGACGAGCGAAACTCCGTTCACAAAAAACAATGCCGATTTTAGAAAAAAACACAATTTTACGGCACGCGACTGGGTTGTTTTTAAGCTTAAGGTAATCGATGAAAAACTTAAGGAAGGACTTGGACTTTTTGCGGACAACATAAACAATGTCGATTTTAGCGATTATAAACGCTTAAAGGATATTGCGGTTGAAACGAGAAATGATTTTGATTCAAGCGTTGTGCCTGCCGGTCATCAGTACGCAATGCTCAGAAGCTTGAGAAAAACTTCTAGGGTTTCTGCGGTTGATGAAATTTTAAATGGTTTAACCCAGATTTTTTGCCTGCATGAACTTGCCGAGGCTGACCCGAAAAATAATTCCGCCGTCTTTAATGAAATTTTACGTCAAATCAAAGCTGGCGGCGGTTTTATCCACGTGACTGCCGAACCGGAAACCATTGAAAAAAATAAGGAACTTATTGCCGGTTTTGTAAAATCAATCGGACTGTGCGCCCTAAAATCTCCAAAAGAAAACAGCCTTGAAGAATTTGTAAAATTAACAGAATTAGACGGCAAAAAAAGTCTGGAGAATTCCGGCGATGCCGGCGATGAAAAAATTGTGATTCCGAGCCTTGTTGGTTTTGCCGGAGAAGCGTTTAAAACGATTGCTTACGGTCAAAAAGGAAATGCGATTCTTGAAATCTGCTGTCATTGGCTTTCTAATATTCTTCTTTGGGAAAAAGTCAGGACAATCGGCGGCGCATACGGCGCTTTTTGCGATATTGATTCTACTACTGGAAACGTTTTGTTTGCTTCTTATCGGGATCCGACACCTCAAAAAACAGCAGATGTTTTTGAAAACTGCTTAAAAGAGGCGGCCCTTATGGATTTTAGTCAGGACGAAACAGAAAAAGCCGTAATGGGAACTTATTCGCATTTTGTTGTGCCAAAAACACCTCGCGCACGCGGAAACATTGAGCTTTTGCGGACTTTGTATGCAATTGACGATGATGACCGGGAAAATAAGCTCCTTGAACTTTTGCATTGTACTCCGGAAGAATTAAAAAAAGGTTTTAATGAGCTTCTAGAGTTTTCAAAAAAAATAAAATATCGTGTTATAATCGGACCTGAGAATGATGATTTGAGTGGCGAAAAGATATTTTTACCATTATAATAGTAATATACGGGAGATTTATTATGAATCATAAATATGAAACTTGTATAAAAATGTTAAGACAGCTCGTATCAGATATTCAGGGAGCACCGTATCCAAGTGAGAATTTTGAGCCTGAATTATATAAAATCTGGTATGAACATGTTCAAAATGCTGCCGTAAATTGTTTTGAATATCTCGATGATAATTTTCCTCAGGAAAAGGAAGATTTTGATAAGACTTTGAATAAAATCTTTAAATAAATCTAAATCAATAATCCGTTTTTGCCGAAATTTAATCTATATAGAAGAGAAAAATTTCTTTTTTGGCAAAGGTGGGTGCAATGGCGGCATCGAAAAAGTACAATCGTTTTGATAATTATTTACTGAAAGGAAAACTGCGCCGTAAAGGTTTTGAGTGGTGGCGTTATATTTTTACAGGAATCAACAGGGCAACAGGAGAACAAAAGACCTTTTTTGTTGAATTGTATTATATAAATCCGTTGATTTCGCCCAAAAAAGCGATAATAGCACAAAAATCCCAGTTAAAAATTTCTGATTCTGATTTGCAGTACGCGCTTGCAGGGACTTTGGCCGCAAGCAAATCTAACGAAGAAGAAAATTTTATTCCAAGTTATGCTCTTTTAAAAACTGGATTTTATGGAGAAAACGGCAGACAGTTCAACTGTTTTTATCCAGCGGAAAAACTTAGTTATATAAAAGCTGATCAGTCTTTTAAACTGGAAAATTGTATTTTTGGAAAAGACTTGATTTCCGGCAATATCGAAGTTACGGAAGAAAATTTGTCCGAAAAACCTGAACTTTTGTGTTCGATTGGAACGATGAAATGGAACTTGCACTTTGAAAAAACTATTGAATCGGCTCCTTTGTATAAAAATAAAAACGATTTATGGATTCCGCTTGGCGCAAAAACAGTCTTTGCAGGAATTGTTGAATTAAACGGAACTGAATACACAGTCGTTCCTAGAAGTTCTGCCGGTTATATTTCTAAATCCTGGGGCGAAAAGCCGATTGAAAATTATTTCCATCTTTCATCGACAAATTTTACGAGTTCAATTTCTGGAAAAAATTTAGGAAAATCCTGCTTTTGTATTGAAGGCGAATTTGAAAAAAAACTGAACGCCTTTGTCGAACTCGAAGGAAGAAAAATTTCTCTGGATGGAAAAGGAATTTTTAACAAATACTCTGAAATTCATTCCTGCTCGCAAATGCCAGTAGATGCCGACGGCGAAAAATTGCACTGGAGCGTAAGCGTTCACTGGAAAAAATATGTAATCGATGTTGATGTTTACTGCAGGACTTCGCAAATGCTCATAAAAAATTATGAACTTTTGGAAGGCGGAAGGAATTTAATCGAAATTTGCAGTGGTGGAACAGGCTTTGGAGAAATAAAGATTTTTAAAAAAATCAGAAAGAATCTTGAGCTTTTGGAGCACGCAACTATATTCGATGTAATCTGCGACTTTGGTTCGGTTGACTCAGCGGAATGCTAAAAGCGCACGACCGGGCTTGTAGCCAGGATGCTTGCATGCTGTCGCATGCTGCGGCTTTTGCTTAGCGCAAAACCAGTTTATTTACGTGTGCGCTAAAGCGCACGACCGGGCATAATAGCCCGGAAAGGAGCCCCGGAGTTGCCGGAACGGCAATGAGCGCATAGCGAAGGGCGGATAGCCGGAAATTCTGGAATATGTTTTTTATGAACAAAAAATGATTTTTTTTTGCAGCAATTGTGCTGCTTTTTTTTTGCCTTTTTTTTATTTTATGAGTATTTTGAAATTATAAGAACAAAAAATTCTCTTAGAAAATTTTTAGAGATGTAAATAAAAAATTTTGGAGGCGAAAAATGAATTTTGATCAGTTTACGTTAAAAGCACAGGACGCTCTCCAGGAAGCCAGTGCTCTTGCTCAGCAAAATGACCATGCGGAAATCGGGCTTGAACATCTTTTAATTGCACTTCTTGAACAGAAAGATGGGCTTGTTAAACCTATTGTCGAAAGAATCGGGGTTAGTGCCGGAGATTTGGACAGTGCGGCAAAAAATCTTTTGGCTTCGTATCCGAAGGTTACTGGAAATGTTCAGATTGGTCTTTCTTCTGCGGCTCAGAAAGTGCTTGCAAAGGCTGAAAAGGAAATGAATTCTCTTAAGGATCAGTATCTTTCGGTTGAGCATATTTTGCTTGCGATGAGCGAAAGCGAAGACCGGACTGGGGAACTTTTGCGGAAATACGGAGTTACCCGGGAAGCAATTCTTGAAAGTTTAAAGGCGGTTCGTGGAAATCAGACTGTTGACAGCCAGGACCCGGAAAGCAAGATGCAGTCGCTTGAAAAATACTGCACGGATTTGACGGCTCGTGCCAGACAGGACAAAATTGATCCGGTTATTGGACGAGATGAGGAAATTCGCCGTGTAATGCAGGTTTTGATACGCCGGACTAAGAATAATCCTGTTTTGATTGGTGAACCTGGTGTCGGAAAAACTGCAATTGTCGAAGGTCTTGCGCGCCGTATTGCTAGTGGCGATGTTCCTGAAAGTTTGAAAAATAAACGGCTTTTGAGCCTTGATATGGGAAGCCTTGTTGCCGGAGCAAAATTCCGCGGCGAGTTTGAAGAAAGGCTTAAGGCTGTAATTACTGAAGTTTCAAAGAGCGAAGGTCAGATAATTATGTTTATCGATGAACTTCACACTATTGTCGGTGCCGGCGCGAGCGAAGGAAGCATGGACGCTTCTAATCTTCTTAAACCGGCTCTTGCCCGCGGAGAACTTCATGTAATCGGTGCTACTACTTTGAACGAGTATCGCAAGTACATTGAAAAAGATAGCGCGCTTGAAAGAAGGTTTCAGCAGGTTTACTGCGCTGAGCCGACTGTTGAAGATACGATTGCGATTTTGCGTGGTTTGAGGGATAAGTATGAAATTCATCATGGTGTTAAAATCAACGATGAAGCTCTTGTTGCCGCTGCAGAACTTTCCAACCGTTATATAACAAACAGATTTTTGCCAGACAAGGCAATCGACCTTGTTGACGAGGCTGCAAGCCGTTTAAAAATGGAAATCGAAAGCGAGCCGACGGCCCTTGATCAGCTTGAACGAAAAATTTTGCAGTTGCAGATTGAAAAACAGTCGCTTTCCAAGGAAGATGACAAGGCGAGTCTTGAACGTCTTGAAAAACTTGAAAAGGAACTTGCGGACGTTACGAACAAACGCGATTCAATGAAACTGGAATGGCAGAACGAAAAAGCCCAGATTGATAAATCGCGCAACCTTAAGGAAAAACTGGAGAATGCCCGGTTTGAAGAGGAAAAGTTTACACGCGAAGGAAATCTTGCAAAGGCTGCTGAATACAAATATTCGATAATTCCTGATTTGCAAAAACAGCTGGCAGAAAGTCAGGCCGCGGACGAAAAAAGAGTGAATTCTGCTGATGAGTCGCTTTTGCGGCAGGAAGTTACTGAAGAAGATATTGCCTCAGTTGTAAGCGTTTGGACAGGAATTCCTGTAAGCAAGATGATGACGAGCGAAAAACAAAAATATGTTCAGCTCGAAAGTGTTTTGCACAAGCGCGTTATTGGTCAGAACGAAGCTGTAAAAGTTGTAAGCGATGCAATCAGACGAAACAAGGCTGGTCTTAACGATCCAAACAGACCTCTCGGCAGTTTTATGTTTATTGGTCCGACTGGTGTAGGTAAGACTGAACTTGCAAAAACTTTGGCTGATTTTTTGTTCAACGATGAAAAAGCCCTTACTCGAATCGATATGTCCGAATATATGGAAAAATTCAGTGTGAGCCGTCTTATCGGTGCACCTCCAGGATATGTAGGTTACGATGAAGGCGGACAGTTGACAGAAGCAGTGCGCCGCCGGCCATACAGCGTAATTTTGTTCGATGAAGTCGAAAAAGCTCATCCAGATGTTTTTAACGTTCTTCTTCAGGTTCTTGATGATGGACGGCTTACAGATGGACAGGGACGCGTAGTAGATTTTAAAAACACGATAATCATTATGACCTCAAACCTCGGAAGCAATTTGATTCTTGAGGCTGGAGAAAATAATGAAACTGACAGTTCAAAACTTAAAGGCGAAATTGATTCACTGTTAAAATCAACCTTTAGACCAGAATTTTTGAACCGTATTGATGAAATCGTAATGTTCAACCGTCTTGACAGAAGTTGTATCGGCGGAATCGTAAAAATTCAGCTTGAAAGGGTTACAAAACGCCTTGAAGACAGAAGAATTGCGATTAAGTTTGATGATTCTGCTGTGAACTTTATTGCAGAGAAAGGTTATGATCCAGCCTTCGGTGCCCGCCCGATAAAAAGAGCCGTGCAGACCTGGGTTGAAAACCCTCTTTCAAAAGAGCTTCTCGAAGGAAAGTTTGGCGAAGGCAGCGTGATAAATGTTTCTTCTGACGGAAAAGAGCTTATTTTTAAGTAAGTTTGAACCTTAGAAAATTCAAAAAAGCAGTTTTTCAGAAGAAAATTTAAAAACGAAAAAAGCGGTCTGATAGAAATATCAAACCGCTTTTTTTAGTTTTATTTATAAAAGTTTACAAAATTTCGTTAGTTTCGATTACTTTCTCTTCAGGTATTTGATTGAATCAAGTGCGACCGCTGCGATGATAATCAGTCCTTTAAATACAAACTGGAGGTTTGTGTCGATATGAAGGAAGGTAAGGCAGTAGGTAAGGCTTGTAAAGATTACAACACCGATTGCGGCTCCTCCGATTTTTCCTATACCGCCGTTAAACGAAATTCCACCGACTACGCAGGCTGCAATCGCATCCATTTCGTAGCCCTGTCCAGTTCCTGCGCTTGCGTTTGCACGGAATGCTTCCAAAAATGCTCCGCAACCGTAGAAAATTCCTGCCATAATGAATACGCCCATCGTAACCCAGAAAACCGAAATTCCAGAAACGCTTGCGGCTTCCGAGTTTCCGCCTACTGCGTACATGTTTTTTCCAAAAGTTGTTTTGTTCCAGATAAACCATGCTACTATAATTGCAATTATTGCAGGAATAATCAGTTTAGGGAATGTAACAAGTTCACCGTTTATAATTCCTAAAACCCAGCGGCCACCGATTAAATCTTTTACAGAAGAGTCGATTGAACCGACAGGAGTTCCAGTTGTTCCAAAGAACAAAAGTCCGTAAATTATAAGCTGAGAGGCTAGAGTAGAAATAAACGGATGAATTTTTAATTTTGCCGTAAACACGCCTGCAAATGCACAGAATGCCGTACAAAGCAGAATAGAAAGCAACAAAGCAAAAATAAGGCGAACTCCCATTGGAAGCGCTGTAAAATTCCATGGTCCCATGTTAAAGAATTTAACAATGTTTGTTCCAGGATGCAGAATAAGTCCAGTCACAACAGAACCCATTGCAACCATTCGTCCGACGCTCAAGTCTGTTCCAGCAAGCAAAATCAAACCGGCAACTCCGAGAGCGTAGAACATTCTTGTCGAAGACTGCTCAAGAATCGTAAAGATATTTGGCAAAGTCAAAAGGTTTCCAGCTCCGATTGCAGGGGCGATTATAATGCAGACAACAAAGAAAATTGCAATTGCAATGTAAAGTCCGTTGTCCAAAAAGAATTTTGAAAGTTTAAAACTGTTTTTGTAGTTAATAAAGCCGAGCTGAGCATCTTCAATAAAATTCGATTTTTCGTTGCGCAGTCCACGGTTAATTGTAACGTGATCTGTAAAAGCCTGTTTTTTTGCATCGCGGCAACGTTCAATTATCGTCTGGCTTTTGTTTTTTTCATCAAAAAGCGAAGTTTTGAGTTCGTAGCGTGCGGTTTCCTTTTCTGACGGCGACTTTGCGTTTTCAATTCGGGCATTTCCTTCCGCCTTTATTTTTCGAATTTCCTGAGCAAAACTTGCTTTTTCAGTTTTTATTTTTTCGTTTTCGGTTGCATTTACGGTTTTTATGTAGTCTTTTGCAGCCAAATTCGCATAGGCAACCGCTTCTTTTGTAAGAATTTTGTCCTGTGCTTCGTTTTTCTTTGCGAGAGATTTAGCCTCTTCAAGCTGTTTTTTGTAGTCAGCCAAAATTTGAGGTTTTTTGTCGTATTCAATCATCGGATTTTTTTTGACTTTTGCAATGGCCTGCTTTATTTCTGTAATTTTATTTACACCGTCTGAGCGCAAGCCGTGGAGTTTTTCCTGGTATTCTTTAATTTTTGGATTTTCTTGAAGTGTAACAAATTCTGCCATAATTTTCTCCCTTAAAAATCTTTTAGTCGGGCGTTCCCCTCGCTTTCGTTCGGGTCGCTATGTTCGGAGTTCCGCTTTCGCTCCATTGCTTCGTTTCGCTATTCTCCACTTCGCAATAAGCCTGCGGCTTACTCCTGCCAGCGCTAACGCTTTGTTTATAGGTATTTATCCGAAAGCCTTAAAAGTGCTTCCTGATCTGTTTCATTTGTGTTTACGATTCCTGCAAGCCTGTGGTTTGACATTACAGCAATTCTGTTTGTAATTCCTAAAATCTCAGGCATTTCGCTGGAAACTACAATAATTGTCTTTCCTTCTTTTGCCATCTGGATTATCAACTGGTAAATTTCGTATTTTGCTCCAACGTCAATACCTCGAGTTGGCTCGTCAAGCAGAAGAATATCTGGTTCCCGTTCAAGCCATTTTCCGATGATTACCTTTTGCTGGTTTCCACCGGAAAGAGAAGTAATGAGTTCGTCTGCTGAAACGCATTTTGTGTGCATTTTTTTTATTTCGCGGTTTGCGGCATCGCGCATCTTTCTTGACGACAGAATCCCGAATTTTTTGTACTGCTCAAGGTTTGTTATGCAGGTGTTAAATTCGATTGTGTCTTTTCCGAACATTCCGTTGAGTTTTCGTTCTTCTGTAACCATTGCAAAATTGTAGGCCATTGCGTCTTTTGGGCTCGAAAAACGGACAGAGCGGCCGTTCAGAATGATTTCTCCTTTTGAAATTGTCCTTACGCCAAAGATTGATTCCAAAAGTTCGCTTCTTCCTGCGCCGACAAGTCCGTAAAGACCAAAAATCTCGCCTTTTTTTACTGTAAACGAAATATCTTCGAGTTGCGGTGAATATTTTGTCGAAAGATTCTTAATTTCCAGATAATCTTCTCCCGGAGTATTGTCAACGTCCGGAAAACGTTTGTCCAGCGAACGGCCGACCATTGCAGAAATCAGTTCGTCCATCTTTGCGTCGAGCGTTGTTTTTTGATAAACCATATTTCCGTCGCGCAAGACTGAAACTTCATCACAAATCTGGAAAATTTCGTCCATTTTGTGCGAAATATAAACAAAAGAAACGCCTTTTGCCCTTAAGTCGCGAACGATTGCAAATAATTTATTTATTTCTGGTTCTGTCAGCGAGGATGTAGGTTCGTCAAGAACTATGATTTTTGCATTGTAAGACACAGCTTTTGCAATTTCTACCATCTGCCGCTGAGAAACAGACATTGTTCTCATAATTACATTCGGGTTTACGTTCATTTTTAATGAACTGAAAAGACGGCTTGACTCCCGGAACATCCGTTTTTCATCTACTACGCCGAATTTTTTTGGATACCTTCCTAAAAAGAGATTGTCCATTACAGTCCTGTCAAGACACTGATTTAATTCCTGATGAACCATCGAAACTCCATTTTCGAGAGCTTCTTTTGGACTTTTAAAATCAATAGGTTTTCCGTCTAAAAAAAACTGACCTTCGTCCTGTTCGTATATGCCAAAAAGGCATTTCATCATTGTAGATTTTCCAGCGCCATTTTCGCCCATAAGACCTAAAACAGAGCCTTTTTTGAGCGTAATGTTGATTCCGCTAAGAACCTTATTTTTTCCAAATGATTTTGAAAGATTTTTAATTTCAAGCAGATTATCATTCATTTAGATGTCTCCCTAAAAAGGAATTTGAAAAACTGCTCGTAAAAAACGAGACTTAAAAAAGAAACTGTCCGTTTTTGTTTTATATGCGGCTCTTGAACTTTGCCAAAACGTAAAATTGATTTTTGGCAGATTCAAACGCCGCGTTTTATATAGAACTTTTTGGACAGTTTCCTGGCAAACTTTTACTAATTAGTATTTAAGTTTATCCGTATAGTCGCGTCCTGAGTTTGTTTTTACCATGTTGATTGCATAAGCATCAAAACTGTTGAGGTTTGTAAACTTATCAAGACAAGAAGCTTCGTTCTGACCGTCGCCCTGAACTACTGTAAGGTCAAGGTTCAAAAGTGGGGCATAGTAGTTTAATGCAGGAAGGTAAGAAGAAGACAGGAAGTTGTCTGCCGCATTATAGATTGTAAGGAGGACCTTTTTCTTTGCAGCATTTGTCTGTTTAATTCCCTTGTCTCTGTTTCCTGCTGTGTACTGTTTCCAGTTGTCAGAATTAACACCTGCGTTCAAAGCAAGTACAGCCTTTGTTTCTGGAACATAAGTGATTTCTGCTGAAATTTTATTTCCGTTGCTGTCTGCTTCAAAAATACCTTTCTTGTAAACATCTTCGCCTTCAAGACCGTCGAGAAGGTTTCTGATAACCTGCAATGTTGCTGTAGCCTGTGCATCTACGTTCTGAGAAACAGTTCCTGTAAGTTTTCCAGAACCGATTGCTTCGATTGCGTCTGCGTTTGCATCGTATCCGAAAATTGGAACTCCTGCAGGGTAGTTAGAAGCCTGGAGACAGCCCATTGCCATTCCATCGTTGTTTGAAACAACCATATCAAGCTGTGTGCCGTATTTTGTCGCCCATCCGCCCATTGCATCTGTAGCGGCATTTGCATTCCAGGTTGAACCGTCAGTTCCAGTCATAGCTTTTCCTTCAAGTTCTACTACTTTGAGTGTTTTTCCGCCAATTTTTACAGAACCGATTTTTGAATCTGTCGGATCTGTTGTTCCGTTCCATGTTCCAAGAGCCTTTCGGATTCCTTCAGTTCTTGCTTTAGAATCGTTGTGTCCTACGTCACCTACGCAAAGAACGTATCCGATTGTTCCGTCTCCATTGCGGTCAATTTTAGAAGCGTCCTGTTTTGCAAGCCAGTCTGTGATAAGTTTTCCCTGAACTGCACCGCCGCCTGCTGCGTCGAATCCAACATAATAAGTTTTGCTGTTCCAGTTCATAGTATCTTTTTCAATCTGGCCTGTTGTCGGGTCCGATGGCTGTCTGTTAAAGAATACAAGCGGTTTGTCTTTGTTTAATACTACAGAAGAATTTCCGCTCTTCTGGCAGCCCATAAATCCTGCGGCAGTCATCACGAGTGCCGAAACTGTTACTAATGCTTTTTTCACAAAAAACCTCCTTTTTGTAACTTGCAGTGTAAAAATTTTAAAGCCTCTAAAAAATTACAAATGTCGATTTTTTAGAACTGCTTCGTACATATTCAGTCTAAAGCCGAATTTTAGTGCCGTCAAACAATTCTTTTTTAATCCAGGAAAAGTTGGCATATTCAGGAAAATTTATTGAAAAATTACAGCTGAGTTTTTTTGTTTTTGCTAAAACTAGCGAAGAGATTTTTCGATGAGAGGAATTGATTCTGCCATTTTTTCGTTTAGTCCATAAGGCGGATTTACGGCGAGCATTCCGCTTCCGTACATTTTTGCAAGGCCGGTCATTTCTTCTTCTTTTTTGATATTGATTTCGTAAAAGACCGCTTTTTTGTCTTCGGTATTGTTTGTTTTTTCGACGGTGGCGATTACGGTTTGCTTTAGGTATTCAATTTCGTGCTGTCTATGGGAAAGAAGAGGATACCAGATTAAATAAGTTCCTGTTGGCCATTTTTTGTAAGCCGAAACAAACATTTGAGCCGTCTGTTCATAATCATCCGCGTCTTCGTAACTTGGATCGATTATTACGCAGCCCCGCTTAATTTTTGGAGGGACATTTGCATTGAGCATAGTTTTTGCGTCTTTCTGGTTTAAGACGATTGAGGGAGAATTTGTTTTTGCATTTTGCGTTAAAACTGGACTTTTTATGTTAAGTTTTAGTTCTTCAAAAACCTTTGGATGAAGTTCGTTTAAAATCAACTGGTCTTTTTCGCGAAGAAAAGTCCGCGCAATTTCCGGGCTTCCGGGATAAAGTCCTTTTTTTACGTACAGTTCGAGGATTGAAAGAAAATCTTTTCCAAAAATTTTTTCTAAATCGGAATACGGCGCCCTCAAAAGTTTTTGAATTCCACACTGGGCTTCGCCGGTTTTTAAAAGGCGTTCGTCGGTCAATGCGTATTTTCCTGAGCCAGAGTGTGTGTCAATTACGCAGAATGGTTTTTCTTTTTTGAGAAGATGCTGGAGCGTAAAGGCAAAAACTGCGTGTTTTAAAATATCGCCGTAATTTCCGGCATGAAAAGCGTGGATGTAACTTAGCATGACAGAATATTATCTCAAAAAACGCTCTGATTGAATAGAGATAAATTTTTTATTAAAATGAAAGAATGAAAAAAAGAGATTTAAATCCTCTTAGCTTGCAGGATTTTTTCAGGAAAATTTATAATTTTAAAGATTGAATTTATTTTTTCGATTGATTTAACGCGGCAGGGGCTGGAGTGGCGGCAAAGCCGTTCCAAAATTTATTTTGGAATAAAACCACGCAAGACCCGGTTTTTGCGAATGCAAAAAGCCGCCCGATAAAATTTTCTGAAATTTGGGAGATATAAGATGAATAAAGCACTTGAAACCTTAAAAGAACGTGGTTTTTTTGCTCAGTGTACGGACGAGCAGGGACTTTCTGATTTGATGGATAAAGGACCGGTTACTTTTTATGTTGGTTGTGATCCGACCGGACCTTCTTTGCATATTGGACATATGGTTCCTTTTTTTGCATTGAGACATTTGCGCGCTGCCGGACATAACGGAATTGCTCTTATTGGCGGCGGAACTGCAAGAATTGGTGATCCATCCGGCAAAACAGAAATGCGTAAGATGATTTCTTATGAGCAGATTGATTCGAATGTTGAGCACATTAAGGCTCAGCTCGACAGATTTATCGGTTTTGATGGAAAAACTGCCCTCAGCGAAAATAACAAAAACTGGCTTGCTGACTTGAACTACATTGATTTTTTGCGCGATATTGGTTCTTGTTTTTCTGTAAATAAAATGCTTACTTTTGAAGCTTATAAGCAGCGTCTTGAGCGCGGACTTTCTTTTATTGAATTTAACTACCAGCTTTTGCAGGCTTACGACTTTTACTGTTTGCATCAGCGGCACAATGTTGTTTTGCAGATTGGCGGCGATGATCAGTGGGGAAATATTACTGCCGGGGTTGATTTGATTCGCCGTAAACTTGGTGGAACTACAGAACTCAATGCCCAGCATCAGGCTTATGGACTTACATTCCCGTTGATTACCCGTTCTGACGGCAAAAAAATGGGCAAGACAGAAAAAGGCGCAATCTTCCTTGATCCTGCCCTTACTCCTGTTTTTGACTTTTTCCAGTATTGGCGCAATGTTGCTGATCCGGATGTTGAAAAATTCTTTAAATTGTTTACATTCCTCCCGCTTGATGAAATTTCCAGTATCTGTTCGGGCAATATCAACGAGGCTAAGGAGCGTCTTGCCTACGAAGTTACTTCTCTTATTCACGGAAAAGAGGAGGCGGACAAGGCTCTTGCAGGCGCAAAGGCTGCTTTTAGCGGAGAAGGCGACAAGTCGCATATGCCGACAGCTGAACTTTTGAAGGCGGATTTGGAAAATGGCCTTGGACTTCTAAATCTTTTTACTACGACAAAGCTTACCGCATCTAATGGAGATGCACGCCGTCTTGTTCAGCAGAATGGAGCCGTTGTTAACGGAAACGTAATTTCTGACGTAAAATACACTGTAACTTCAAAAGATTTGGATTCTGACGGAGAGCTTGTGCTTCGCGCAGGAAAGAAAAAGTTCTGCCGCGTTGTATTTAAATAGAATTTTTTAACAGAACTTTTTGAAATAGCTTGAATAAAAAAAATCCGGTTTTAGGACATTTTGTCTAAGACCGGATTTTTTTTTGTTTTTTGTTTAATGCGCTTTTTTGCGCGGAAACTTTTTGTAGTTTTTTTTAGTCCATGAGATAGTTGTAATTTGGAGCCGCTCCATTTTCGTCAAGTTCCTGACTGTCTGTTGGACTGAGTTTTGTGTCAAATACGCCAAAATCTCCACTTTGAAGCGGCTTGTCGAGGTTGAATGAAAGAGTAGAATTGTCGCGAATTATGAGTTCGCTTGCAAAGCCTGCCTTGTAAAGTTCTTTTTCCAGACGGTAAATTCCGATTGTTCGGCTTGAATTTGCCGTTGAGTGAACCGAGCAGACTTGTGTTGGCTGCGTTCCTTCAAGATACCAGGCTGTAACTTTATGGTTGCCGCATTCCGGAGTGAGAATTCCGCCGCTTACAGAGCAGACTGTCGCTTCGATTACGCCGGTTGCCGGTTTTGAAAATTCTTTCATAGGAAGACCGTTGTGGACTTTTTTCATATAATCGGCCCAGGGGTAGCCAGAAAGTGTTGAGCCTGTGAGCTGAAGTCCGAGTGATTGGCCTGGTTTGTCGAATCCAAACCAGAAAACAGAAGTGTAATATGGCGTAAAGCCGACCGCCCAGGCATCTGCCCAGTTTTGGGTTGTACCTGTTTTTCCTGCGGCAGGAATTTTGTATAGGCGTCCGTTTGAATCTCTGTAGCGGAGTTTGTTTCCGTTTGAAGAAGGACCTGCAAGACTTCCAGAACGTACTGTGTTCTGCAGCAATTCTGTCATGACAAAAGCTGTCTGCGGCGAAATTACCTGTGCAGCCGCTCCCTTTGCCTGCAATGCGGTGCGGACTTCTTTTTCTGGATTTAAGATAACGTTTCCATTTTTGTCTTCTACTGAACGTATTGCAATTGGAGTTACTTCTTTTCCGCCGTTTGCAAATACAGAATATGCTCTGGCAAGTTCTATCGGTCGTACAGAGCAAACTCCAAGTCCAATCGGATAACCAGGAACAAAACCTCGGTATGGAACTTCTTCTTTAGGAATTCCCAAAAGCGCGATTGAACGGTTGATTCCGGCTTCAAAACCGATTCCGTCAAGAACTTTGAGCGAAGGAATGTTCATAGAGTGGGCGAGCGCATACCAAAGTTCAACATCGCCCTTCCATTCGCCACGGAAGTTTTGAGGAATATATGGTTTTCCGTCAGCCGTGTGGAATACGACCGGCGTGTCTGAAATTATCGAAGTAGGAGTAAAATTTCTGCTGTCGATTGCGGCAGAATAATAAAGAGGCTTAAAGGCAGATCCCGGCTGAAGTTTTGCCTGCACTGCGCGTATAAACTGGTTTTCGCTGTCGAATTTGCTTCCTCCGACAAGTGACGTAATGTATCCTGTGTCGTTTTCGAGGGCAATCATCGTGCCTTCGATTGTAGTTTTGCTTACCTTGACTTTTGCCTGCTGATTAGCCTTGTTTACGATTCCAAGTTTTAGAGAATCAACTCCAAACATGAGCGACATGACGTCCATAACAGGGTTTATCTGGCTTGTATAAGTTGCCTTTGAAATGGCTTCGTTGCGCTGTTCGCTTACTTTTAAGCTGTTTAGGTTAAAGGTAAGGGCGAGCAGTTCTGTCATCGGTGTATAAACAGAAAAAGCCTGGTTTGTCAGTTCTCCAGTTGAGCGCTGGTAAGTGCGGTTTGCGTAGCGGATATATCTGTCCATTACATCCTGCGCAACTGCCTGATTTTTTAGGTTGAGGGTCGTGTTTACTGTAAATCCTGAAGAATAAATGTCTTCAGTTCCGTAGATTAGGTTTCCAAGTTCACGCCTTACATATTCCGAAAACCATGGAGCGTTGTCGTCGTGGTTGAATACAGCCGCCGTTGCAGTTCTTGTGTAGTCAAAATCTGCCCAATAGTCGTCAAAACTTTCATCTGCCTGTTCTTTTGAAATATATCCTGCGCTGACCATTGTATTCAAAACATCTTTCTGACGGTCCATTGCGCGGTTTGGGTATTCAAACGGATTGTAAAAGGCCGGGTTTGAAAGTTGAATTACGAGAATGGCTGCCTCCGCCGGAGTAATTTCTGTTGCATCGTGACCAAAATAGTATTTTGACGCAGCGCTTACGCCATAAGTTCCGCCGCCAAAATAAATTTTATTCAGATAGAGTTCTAGAATCTCGTCTTTTGTGTAGCGTCTTTCCATTTGAATTGCCCACCACAATTCCTTTAATTTTCGGCGTATAGACATGTCCGTTCTGTCGCAAAAAAGAGTTCCTGCAATCTGCTGTGTTAAAGTTGAACCGCCTCCAAGCGACATTCCAGTGAGTTTTCCGAAAACTGCGCGAAAGAGAGCTTTTACTGAATATCCGTGGTGGCTGTAAAAAAGCCTGTCTTCGCGTGTTATAAGGGCATCGAGCATACACTGCGGCAAATCCCTTATGCTGATTATTTCGCGTTTTTCTTCCGAAGCGAGTTCTGTTATAAGTTCACCATTTATGTCTAAAAGTTTTGTCGGAAGCGAAGTTGAAAATTCCGTGAACTGTTCATTATCTTTTATAAATTTTGTATTGCTCAGTGCAAGTCCAAGACCTGCTCCAAAAAAAATGGCGCAGAAAAAAAGGCCGAAGACAAACACGTATGTTGACTTTTTAATTTTCATATTCTTATAGAATAAGAAATTACGGCTCTTTAGTCAATGTAATGGGTTTGTTCGCTTTGAATTTATAAAAAAAGACCGGCTTTAGATAGCCGGTCCATGCCCATCAGGCAGTCGGGCTCAATGGGTGGGAGGGGATAATTGACGCCCGACAATATATATATCGTCATTTTATTTAAAATTCTTTAACTGTTTTTTATTTTTTGTGAGGAAAATAAGAAAATCTAAAAACAATTTTATTCTTCTTCGGTTACAGAAGCGTCAATGTTCAAGTTTACAGAGTATGAGCGGCCGTTTATTGCGTCAAAGGTTTTTGTAATTTCGTAGTCGCCGATTGTAAATTTTACAGTGTGCGGTCCTTGTGTAATTACAAAAGGCTCTTTTGGAGAATCGAGCTCTTCGCCATCAAAGTAAATAGAAGCGTTTTCCGGCGAGAGAATTTTTACTTCAGGCTCAATTCCACGAAGAGCGACCTTTAGAGAAGTGAGTTTTGCCTGTTCTACAATAAAAGTGCGGATTTCGTTTCTGAAAGTTTCTCCAGTTACGAAAAGGTGATGCTCGCCTTCTTTTAAGAGCATTTTTTGTGGAATTGACGGAATAAAATTGTCGTCAATATAGATGCTGAAGTTTTCGTTTTTTTCTTCCTGTTTTGAAACCTCAAGACTGAAATATCCTTCGTTGCTCAAAACAGGTCTTGCCGTAACCTGAATACGTGCATTTTCGAGTTCTTCGGGAGCGCCCTTCATTGCAAGCATGTAGCGCAGGAAAATTATTCCGTTTTTTGCAGAAATTTTTTCTTCAAGAATTTTTGCATAAGGATTATTCTTGATGTTGAATTTTTCGTTTAGCGGAATGTAAATCGTGTTGACGATTTTTCCAGGAATTGTCGATATGCTTGTTCTTGTTCCCGCATAATCGATGAGCTTTTCTGTTGGGAACGGAGAAATTCCGTCATAAAAGCTATATGCAACGCTGTCCCGCCATGTTGTCATTATTTGCGGAACTTTCATTGTAAGTTCAAGTCCTGTGACAAATGTTTTGTCTTCTGGAAGTTTTATTGCAAGCGCGTCAAAAATTCCAAGATTGGCAGAAACTTCGCTGTAATTCTGCGGAATTGAGATTACATGTGTTTTTGCAACGCGAAAATTTTCCGCATAAAGCGCAAAAAAATTCACCGTAATCAGCAACAGAGAAAATAGAATTTTTTTGCATGGCTTTTTGCAGTTTTTCATAAATCTTTCCAAAAATAAAAAATAACATTTATTTTATAACTATAAATATTTTACAGTATACAATTTTTTATGTATATAAAACATAATGCAAAAAAAATAAAAAATCTAAAAAAAATCTAAAAAAATGGAGATATTGTAAATTTTTAGTTAAAATTGATGATTTTTCCGGGATCTGTCGGGCTTCCGTCTTTTCTAAGCTCAAAATGAAGGTGAGGTCCTGTGCTTGCTCCTGTCGAGCCTGATTTTGCTATGAGTTCGCCGGTTTTGACTTTTTGACCTTTTTTTACAAGAATTTCGGAAAGATGGGCATATACGCTTGTTAAATTGTTGTAATGCCGCAAAATAACGAAGTTTCCATAAGTTTGGTTAAATCCGCTCTGGCTGACTTCTCCGCTGCGGCAGGCAAAAACGCTGCTTTTTAACGGGGCTGCAAGATCTATTCCCGAATGAAATTTCCATTTTCCAGAAATCGGGCTTACTCTGTAACCAAAACTGCTCGTTAAGACGCTGGTTGAAAGCGGACTTACAAGTTTTGTATCCAGAAAAAAAAGCGCTGTTGTCGAATCGAACCTTTCGTTCTTTAAAAAATAGAAAATTTTTCCGTCAATTTTAAAAATTTTTGCGGTTTTGATTTTTTCTTCGGTCATATATTTTTTGAAAAGAAGCTGTTCCCAATCTGAATCGGGATTTTCTGGAATAAAAATTCCGTTAAAGGTGGGAGCGAGGATTATTTTTCCGGAAATTCTTGAATCTGCCGAAGAAAACCTGTTTAAAGTCGCGAGCGTGTCTTTGTAAACCGGGCTGAGCCTTGAGGAAAGCCAGATAAAATCCATATTTTGAGGTACGAGGATTTTATAAAAAGTGAAAATTTGGTTTTGAGAGGAATTTTTTTCGGAAACTGAATATTTTGAATTAAAGCCTGCTTCTTCTAAAAACTGCCTGAAAATCAAATCCTTTGAAGCGTCCGGAACTTTTATGAACGGAAGTTTTTCTGAATTGATTTCAAATATCTCAGTTGAAAACTGTTCTTCGTTTGAAAAAGCAAAAAAAATCAAAGAAAAGAGCAGAGCCGGTAAAAAAAAGAATTTTTTGATTTTTTCAGAGAGAATCATTTTCCGAAAAGTTTTTTGTTTTTTGCGAAGGCTTAAATATGAACGAAACAAAGCCGTAAAGAAAAAAGGCAAAGATAATTTCAAAGATTGTAAAAAGCCTTTTGCCTGCAAAGACTAGAAAAACAAAGCCTAAAACTGTAGATGTGATTATCAGAAATTTTGTAAAGAAAATCAGGGAATTTTTAAGTCCTGCTGAGCGGATTTTTAAAACAAGCCAGATTAAAAATAAAATGCAGGCGATTGCTGTAACGCAGAAAGTGTAGGTCTGCGGAAGTTTAGTTGCAAAATACCATAAAGGATAGACGAGCGCTATTCCTACGAGTGCGCAAATTGCAAGAAGAGCCAGAACCTTTAAAATTGAACTGAGAATCTGGCTGTAGCCTTTTAAAATCTGTCTGAACATACCTACAAATATAAACAGACAAAAAAAAATCTGCAAGAGCAATTCTTGCAGATTTTTTAGAATGTAAAACTATTCTTCTGAAATAGCTGTTGCTGGACAAACGCTTGCGCATGTTCCGCAGCTTACGCATTTAGAAGAATCGATTTCGCGGTGTCCGTCGTTTTCGCTGATTGCTCCAACTGGACAGTCTGGTTCGCATGTTCCGCAGTTTACGCATGCTGAAGGATCAATTTTATAAGCCATAATGTACCTCTTTTTAAGGGAAGTTTCCCAAATGTGATTGAAAAGTCAAAAAGTTTTGATTCAATCTGTTTATAATTTAGCATATAAAATTTTCCTAAACAAGAAAAATAAAGGCAGATTTGAACGAATTAGACTGTGCTAACAAAAAAACGCAATGAAATCGAGTTAGCGATTGTAGCGGCAGTCTTGTTGCGCAGTGAAACGGAGCAATGGAGGCGAAAGCCGGAACCGCGGAAAGCGCGGCGACAACTTTGTTGGCGCAACTCCAATAAAAATTTTAAGAACTATGTTATAATGAATGCTAGTTTTTTTTATAAACGGGAGAAAATATGGAAAGAAAAGAAATTGCGAAATTTATTGATCACACTCAGCTTTCGGCCTGTGCTACTGAAAGCGATATTAAAAAACTTTGCGAAGAGGCTGTAAAATACGGATTTGCGAGCTGCTGCGTTAATCCGGTTTATGTTCCTTTTGCGGCGGAAATTTTGCGTGGAAGCGGAGTTAAGGTCTGTACTGTGATTGGGTTTCCTCTTGGGGCGAATTCGATTGATGACAAGGCGAGTCAGGCTGCTATGTGCGTAAGCGAAGGCGCGGACGAAGTTGATATGGTTGTAAATCTAGGCGCTGTAAAAGACAGGCGCTGGGAAGATGTTTTTGAAGAGATTTATGCGGTTCGCTGTGCAATCGATGATGTTGATTGCGGTGAAAATAAAAAAATTGTAGAAAAAGTGATTCTTGAGACCTGCTATCTTACCGATGAAGAAATTGTAACGGTTTGCGAAAAGGCAAAGGAAGCCGGCGCTGATTTTGTAAAGACTTCTACTGGATTTGGGACTGGCGGTGCGAGCGTTCATGCCGTTGAATTGATGAGAAAAACTGTCGGAAAAGACATGGGCGTAAAGGCGAGCGGCGGAATCCGGACTTTTGAAGACGCTGTGGCAATGCTGGATGCCGGTGCAAACAGACTTGGTTGTTCTGCCGGTGTTAAAATTGTTGAAGGCTGAGTTTTTTTTGTGGCGGAAAATCAGGCGAGAGACCAGTACATCATGTTGTCTTTGATTTCGTACTTGATTTTTCCGCTGTCGCTTAGGGAACTTAAATATGAGCGCAAGGTGCAGCCTATAAGAACGTATTGGCTGAGTTTGAGCGAAATTCCGTTTCGTGTGCTTACATTTTGGAGAATCTGTTCTGCCGTTTTTGGAGTTTTTAATTCGTCCAAAATCATATTTTCAGTTTCGAGAAGGGCAATAAGGTTTAGTTCGACCAGCCCTTCAATTTCTTCGACGCCCTGGCCGTGCCCCGGAACATAAAAATCGGCCTGGATTTTTGAGAGTGCCAAAAGGCTTTTTTTTGATTCTTCTTCGTTAAAAAGATACTGAATCCAGTATCTTTTTATTGCGTCGCGTCCGCTCAGGCAGTCGCCTGCAAAAAAGATTTTTTTTCCGTCTGTATCGGTGATTAAAAATCCTGTCTGGTCGATGTAATGGCCTTTGAGCGGAACTGTCTGTACGTGGATTTTATCTTCAATGTAAAAATCTGAGCCGCTTTTAAATGTTTTGTCGGCAATGCAGGGAGAAGCCGTAAAATACTTTGTTTCGAGTTCTTTTACCGGCATTCCGCCCCAGATTAAGCCTGTTTCGAGAACAGGGCACTCCATGATTGCGGCTTCGCCGGTGCTTGCAATAATCTGGCATCCGGTTTTTGAGCGCAAATATTCGTTTCCGCCGCAATGGTCTGCATGAGAGTGCGTGTTTATTACGGATTTTATTTTGGGAGAATTGAAGGAACTGTTTACTGTTTCGAGTATAGCCTTTGCATAGCGTTCATCGTTTCCGCTGTCGATTAAATAAATATTTGTAGAGGAATCCGGCTGTTTTAGGGCAATAATTCCGATATTTGTTGGCAACGCAAGAAGATAAATGTTTTTTGAAAGTTCAGTAAATTCAGTTTTTTCGTTCATTTATTATTCTCCCGTAAAAAATTTATCTAATACAAGTCTCAATCTTTATATTATAGAACTGTTTTAGTTATTTTCCAAAACTAAATCGCCGTCTTTTATCCAGCCGAGTTTTCTGAAAAATTTTCCGAAAAGCCAGGTTAAAATTCCCGGTAAAACAAAGCATACGAGGATAAGTCCAAGCCAGTCGAAGCCTGAAGGCGTAATTGCTGACGCCCCGTGAGAAAGCGCTGCCTGGGAAGGATTGAACCAGCCGGAAATGACGCCGATTTGACCTACTAAACCGCAGGTTCCCATTCCGGAACTTACGGCCGCTCCGTTCATTTCCATTTTGAAAATGCAGGTTGCAACAGGACCGGTGATTAGCGAAGTAAGACAGGCTGGAATCCATATTTTTGGATTTTTGATGATATTTGGCATTTGGAGCATGCTTGTTCCAAGTCCTTGGCTCAAAAGTCCTGACCAGCGGTTTTCCTTAAAACTCAGTACTGCAAAACCGACCATTTGCGCGCAGCAACCGGCAACTGCTGCTCCTCCGGCAAGACCTGTAAGACCGAGCGCTGCACAGATTGCGGCTGAACTTACCGGTAAAGTGAGCAAAACTCCTACAAGAAGCGAAATTATCATTCCCATCAGGAATGGGCGGAGCGTTGTTGCCCAGACAATTATGTTTCCAAAGGCGCTTGCTGCTTTTCCGATGTATTTTGCTGTAAGAACGGTTAACAAGGCTCCTGTTAAAAGTGTGACAAGCGGAGTAACGATAATATCAACCTTTGTCTTTTTGCTTACGAGACAACCTGCTTCTGCTGAAAGAATTGCGATAAAAAGAACTGCAAGAGGTCCTCCGGCTCCACCGCTTACATTTGCCGCGCTTCCTGTTGCTGCAAGCGTAAAAAGAACAAGGGCAGGGACTTGCATTGCAAAACCGATTCCTACGGCCATAGCCGCTCCGACAACATGGGCATCCGAAGCAAAAGCGCCTGCATCAACTAAAAAAGTAAAAATTGGATTTGAGCCGAGCCGCAAAAGCTGCTGACCGAGAGTTTTTACAATTGTTCCGATTAAGAGCGAAGCGAAAAGACCTTGTGCCATTCCACCCAAAGCATCAATAAGATACCGTTTGACGTACTTGTTCATAACGTCCTCCTGTAAACACCGCGTTAGCGGGAGAAAATATGGTGAGTGTCATTGATATACTTGCTGATGCCTGAAAATGGTCATCCCAAACGTAACATCTGAATTTCCTGTCCAATTTAGCAAAAAATCAATTAAAATTCAATTTATGCCTTGTTTTATCTTTGAGAGATTTAAATAAAATGATATAATAGTCGCGTTATGTTTTTTCATGGTGGAACTAATTCAAGAAGACTGGATGATTATCTGGACTTTTCTGCTAACACAAGTCCTTTGGGAGTTCACAAGGCCGCTTCCCGTGCATTGCTTGCGCTCTCGTTAAATCCTGACATTATTGCGGCTTATCCGGATCCAAATTGTACGGAACTGAAAGAATCTCTTGCTAAATACTGGAAATTTGACGGACCTATTTTGTGTGGTTCTGGCGCTGCTGATATTACACAGCTGATTTCTATGGTTTTTGGAAAAAATGTTCAGGGAACGGCTTTTAACCTGATTGTTGAGCCTGCCTTTTCTGAATACGAAAATGCGCTTTTGATGGCGTGCAGCGAAGAAAAAATTCTTCACCTTACCCTCGAAAAGAAAAACGACTTTGTTTTTACGGAAGATGATTTTCAGCATCTTGAAAAAATTCTTTCTGGCGGAGTTCCGCTTATGTTTATGGCAAGTCCTTCAAACCCGGCTGGCAACGTTATGCCTCTGGATATGATTGTAAGAATTGCCAGACTTTGCGAAAAATCGGACACTGTCCTCGTTTTGGATTCCTGTTTTTGCCAGTTTAGCGAAACTGCCGAAAAAAATGTCCGTGCGCTTATAGAACGCGCCGATGAATTCCCTCATCTTATAATCCTCAACGCATTTACAAAATTTTACGGAATGGCAGGGCTTCGTTTGGGATATGCGCTTTGCTTTAGTTCCAGCGTTTATAATCCTCTTGTAAATGCAATGCGTCCGTGGACAATCAGTACAGACGCCCAGGTGACTGGTTCTGCGGTAATGCAGGCAGAAATTGAAAGCAACAGTTGGCACCGCCAAATGCTCAAACTTGTAACCGAAGAACGGAAATATTTGTCGGATTATTTTGAGTCAATCGGAGCAAAAGTTTTGCGTGGTGAGGGAAATTATATTCTTGTTCAGCTTGACGAAACTTTACAGAAAACGGCATTGGATTATGCTTCCGGCACAGAGCATGCAAAAGATAAGAAAGGTCATAACGGTCCGAAAAAGCAGTCTTTGGTCAACGAAGAAGATTCTTCGCCGAATCCGTTTAAGGCGCCTTTGTGCCAGGCTTTGGCAATGTCAAAAATCGTAATTCGCGGTTGCTCGGATTTTTATGGAATGGATTTAAGCTGGTACAGAATTTCGATAAAAGCCCACGAGGAGAATGTTCAGCTTGTAAAGGCTTTGAATAAGATTTTTAAAAAATAAAACCTTAGAATTATGGGGCAGAATTTATTTTTAAGTTCTGCTCTTTTTTTTTGTTTATTTATTTTTTTGCAAAAAAAAGGCTGCCTGTTACGAAGTTTTCAAACTTCCAGGACAGCCTCTTTTTTTTATATTTTATTTGGCAAGTTTAATTGATTTTACAGTGTAGTCATTTTCATGTTCGTTGATTGTAAATTCAAGTTTTTCGCCGACTTTTGAATCGAGAATTGCATTGCCGAACGGTGACATGTAAGAAATGATTCCTGCATCAGGATCTGATTCCCATGGTCCCATGATAATGTATTTTTCGTCTTTTCCTGTAGCGTTGTTTGTAAGAACGACTTCTGTTCCAAAAGAAACCATCGAAGTTGTAGCAGTTGTCGGATCGAAGATAACAGCGCGTGCAAGTTCGCCCTGAAGACGGTTCAAGTCGTTGTTGAGCTTGTGCTGTGCTTCTTTTGCCGCGATATATTCGGCGTTTTCTTTCAAGTCGCCTTTTTCTTTTGCATCTGCAACTTCTTTTGCGATTGCTGGAATATCAATAGTTGTCATTTTTGCTTCGAGGGCCTTTTTCTCGTCGAGTTTTGCCTTTGTAACGAGCATTCCCTTTGGAGCGTTTGTCTTTTCTTCTTTTGCGCGGAACTTGTAATCCGGATACTTAGAAAGAATTCTGTTGCGCAAAGCCTGCTTGTAAATGCCTTCAAGGTTAACAATGTCATCAACAAGAGTGTAAAGGTGGGTCATTGTGTCCATGTCGCATGAAAGCATGTAGTTTGCATAGGCATTTTCGCCGTCAAAAATCAATTTGATTGCGTTTTTAATGATTTTTTTATTTTCTGTAGTATCAACGTGATTTTCAATTTCGCGGTAAGCCTGATCGATAAGGTTTACGATTGTAATCAACTGTTTCTGATAAGAAATTCCAGACTGTTTGAACCATGCGTCGTCCTGACATTCCTCAAAGAAAAAGAGAACCGCATTGCGGTAGTCGCGGAAGTTTTCAAATACTTTTACGGCAAGTTTCTGAACTTTTTCTGTATCTCCGTTTTCAATAACTTCGTTGAGCATTTTTTTGCTCAGGACTGTCGGGAAAAGTTCGATGTACTGGTCAACCCAATCAGGCAAAAGTTTTATCTGGTTGAGGAAGTCTGCCTGGAAACTTGTATTTTTTGTGTCTTTGAGAAGAGTGTACATTTCGCGAGGATTGTCAATGTCGCGGTAGAGCTGTTCAAAAGTGTAGTTGAGCTGAACTGCCAAAGAAGGCATGAGCGCGCCTACTTTCTGAACAATAAGGTAAGAAGCTACAACCTGCTCGTTTGCCTGATGCGCGCCTTTTACAAAGCCCTTGAAGTAGTTGTACATGTCCATGAAGAATTCGCTGTCTTTATCAGCCTCTTCGTTTTTGAAAAATCTCATGAAAACGTCTGCGCGTGGAGTGAACTGCTTTTCAGCCTTGAATTCGTTGCTGAGTTTTTCTTCTGTAGAAATTTTAGCGTCACGAACAATGTATTCGTTGATGTTGTTTGGATTTACACCAAAAATCGGGTTTGTTTCGAGAGTTTTCTTTGCGGCTGTGTTCCATGAAGTCCATTCTCCAGGAGTCAAAATTGAAGGAACGAGTTCCGATTTGATTCTCTTGAAGTCGCAGCTGTTTCCGAAAGACTTGATTATGATTTTGAGAGCCTGGGTTTTGTCGCGGTTGTCCTTGAAAAGTTTCTGTAAATCGTCCTTTGACTTTGTTGCCTTGAGAACCCAGATGTGGTCGCGGGCAAGAGGCTGGAGCGCGCTTACTGCCATTTTGAGGGACATCTGCTTAACTCCGTTCTTTCTTCCAAAGTTGATGAAAAGGTTGTCGTTTTCTACCTTTGTAATGATTCCAACGCCCCATGTTCTGTGGTAAACGAAATTTTTTACGCCGAAAGCAATGTGCTTTTCAAAATCGTTGATTGCTTCAAATACGTTGCGGAAATTCTGTGTAAGGTTTGATGAAGCGATAAAATCGTTGACATTTGGATTTTTAGCGTATTTTCCCTGGAAACAGGCTGCAATTTCGTTTCTTGCCCAATAATCTTTTGGATCGATTCTGAGAATGATTTTGAGGATTTGAATTGCAATATCCCATTTTTTAGGATCTGAAGGCGCATTGTCTTTGTAATACGGATAAAGGTCGTGAAGAAGAAGCGCGCTTTTTTCTGCGCTGATTGATTTTTCTACCTTGCGCTGTACGAGAAGGAAAAAGTCGATTTCGTCAGGAATCATAGAAACGAGCTTTGCCCATGTCTCTTTTAATGCGGTCATGTTGTTTGCATAGACAAAGCGGAGAAGGGCTTTTTTGCAATAAGCAACGGCATTTTTTACATCGCCTTCTGCTTCGTAATGTTCTGAGAGAATTTTTGCGATTTCGGCTTCTTCAACGTCAATTTTTACGATTTTTTCGTAAAGAGCCCATGCTTTAGGATCGTTTGCCGCGCGGTAAATATCTGCAAGTGTGCGGAGGGCAAATTTGTTATTAGGATCAATGTCGAGAATTGTTTCGCAAAGATAGGTTACAACCGGTTCTTTGTAATTTTTCTGGAAAATGTCTACAAGAGTTACCAAATTTGAATTGTCGAGATTTCCCTGTTTCAAGCCGAGAATTCCCGAAATATAAAGCGCAATGATGCTGTCTTTTGTGTGAGAAAGCTGTTCATCACAGATTGCTTTTATTTCCGCAGTGCAATTTTCTGCTTTTGCTTTTTCGATGATTTCAGACAACTCGATAAGGTTGTTCTTTGTGTAGTTGCCGATTGCTGCTCTTGTCCAGGTTGCTTCTTTGAGCATGTCCTGTACTTTTGTAACGATTTCTGCAGACATTTTATACTCCTGTAAAAAAATTATTCCAAAACCTATTATTTTATATACAAGTCGTAGACATTTCTGTCTAAAATCTTGATTTTTAGTAAAAGGTCACTAACTTCGCTTCCAGTCTGGTTTTTCTGAATGTAGTGATCGACTAACCAGAAATACATGTAAATCAATTTTGGTTTTAACTGGTTTACATTGTTTGCAGGATTTTTAATTTCGTTTTCCGTTTCATAAATATCCTGCTTTAATTTTAAAACCTCTACGCTCCGAAGCTCACGCTTTATATTAAAAACTCCATAAAGAACCGCATAAACTGGAATCCAGTATTGAAGTTCTGATCCGCTGTATCCGTGGTCGTCTTTTATTTTCTGAACAAGACATTTTATAAGTTCTGAATCCAGCATGCTTATATCGATTTTTTTTGCATCGATAAAAAATGCTTCCCGAAAAAGAACTTTTGACTCGTTTTCCAATCCGCACAGTGCACAACAGTCGGCCATTTCGGCAATTATCTGCGCCGAACCAGGAAGAAACTTATTTGCTTCCATAAGGTTTGAGCGCGCAATGTCGTACTTTCCGAGCTTTTTGTTGCAGATTCCAATTTTTAAAAGCAAATCTGCCTTTTGGGCCGGAAGCCTTGTGCTTTCCTGCGAAACAGAACTAAAACTGTCCAACGCAAGCGAAAATATTCCTGTCTGAACCGAAAAAATTGTTCTTGCAAAAATTTCTTTTTTTTTGCCGAACGCCTCCTCAAAAGTTTTCCACTGAAAAAGAAGACTCTCGCCGCGTTCGTAAAAGTCGAATTTTGCCAATTTTTTTATAAAATCAATCCAATAAGAACAGCACCAGACTGCAAAATCAATCTCCTTGTTGTCGAGGTTGAATTCCAGAATATCCGCAAGGAGTTTTTTTGCCTCTGCCGGCTCTCCTTGAGAAAGCATTTTGTAAGCCTGTTTTAATCCTTCTTCAGATTGAATACTCATAACGACTGTATTAAATTTATAGCAAAATGGGGGTGTTAGTCAATAAATCATAAAAAAAGTAAAAATGGGGCATAATTTATACTTTACTTGAATAAATAAGTCAATGGTTTTTTCTGTTAATTTTTTTTAATTTATTTACACTTAAAAATAACAGAAAATTTTCAAGAAAAAACACTGAAATTTAGGTATTAGCTATGATTTTTGGACGGTAAGACATCATGCGGCCTGTTTTTTTTTCTGAGGAAAATTAAGAATAAAGTTTAAAATTAGAAACTTGCTTAAGAAAAAAATTGTGTTTGTTATGGGAAAAAAAGAAAGAATTTTGCGAGAGAAGGGACTTGAACCCTTACGCCGAAGCACTAGATCCTAAGTCTAGCGTGTATGCCAATTTCACCACTCTCGCAGATTACGGCAAGGACAGAAGTCTCAATTCCGATTTTTTATTTCGTAAAACCGAAATATGAGCGACCGGGGGCTCGAACCCCGGACCCACAGATTAAGAGTCTGTTGCTCTACCAACTGAGCTAGTCGCCCGAAATTTTTTATCAGTTTTTATACAGATATGCGTCTGACACGGCTCGAACGTGCAACCTACGGATTCGAAGTCCGTTGCTCTATCCAGTTGAGCTACAAACGCGTTGTATTTAACCAGCGAGCTTCAACACATAAGAATGTATTTGAATGTGGGTGCCTAGTGGGGTTCGAACCCACGACAGCCAGATCCACAATCTGGAACTCTACCGCTGAGCTATAGGCACCGTGTAACTGATGAGAATAATCTTATCAAAAAACGAAGATTAGTGTCAAGATGAAACCTTGTGATTTTTTGATTTTTCCCAAAAATTGAATAAAAAACTGTTAAAAACTGAGAAAATTGTTTTTTTACGGAGAAATTTACGCCGGGGTGGAGTTGCGCGAAGCGTTCGCAGACTGAAAGTATGCGAATGAGCGTTTAGCGGAACAACGGAACACCGGAGGAGACAAAAAAAATTCGTCCAAAATAAAAAAAACGGTTCTAATAAGAAAATAAATTAAAGGCTGGCTTTTGTTTTTCCGAAAATAAATTGAGGAAATTTATGGAACAGGCTTTAAAAATGCAGCTTTTGGAAATTTTGAAAAAACAGTCTTCTTTGCTGGATGAAATTCTCGTTGCACAGAAAAATGTTCACGAATGTGTTGTAAAGAGAGTTTGGCTCGAACTTGAAAACGGTCTGGAAAAAATGCGCGGCTTGAGCGATGAATTTGCGGAGCTTGACGGATGCCGCGAAAAACTTTCTTCGGAAGTTAATTTTAATTCGGAGAAGGAAATTGCCGGGCTTGTCCGCGAAGTGAAGGCTAAGCTTTTAAAGTCGAAAATCGAGAACAAAATTTTGAATGAATATATTTTTAATACTCGAAAATTTTTGAAAGGAATTTTTGAAGAGGTTTTGCCTGAGCGCAGAAATACTGTTTATTCGCATTATGGAAAAATCGTAAAGCCTGAACTTCACAATGTTGTAATAGATCAGATTGTTTAGGCTGGAACGGAGGAAAAAACTATGGCTAACGCTTTTGCAGGAATTGAACTTGGAAAAAGAAGCATAATGGCTCATTCGCAGCAGATTCAGACTGCTGGTCATAATATTTCAAACGCTGATACTGAAGGTTACAGCAGACAGCGTGTTCAGGTTAAGACTTTTGATCCTCTTTACAGGCCTGACCTTACCCGCGCAGAAACTCCGGGTCAGATTGGCCAGGGAACCACGATTGAAAGCATAACCCGCCTTAGGGACGAAATGCTTGACCAGAGAATTGTTGCGCAGTCGAACAACGAATCTTACTGGGCTACGCGCGAACAGTATTACACTATGATTGAGCAGGTTTACAATGAACCGAACGATGTTTCTGTGCGCACAAATATGGACAAATTCTGGCAGTCTTGGCAGGAACTTTCTGTTTATCCGGAAAGCAAGGCTGCCCGTCAAGCCGTTGTTACTCGTGCTGACAGTTTAACTCAGTCTATTTCTGGCCGCTATAATTCTCTGGCTGGAATCGGAACTCTTTTGAACGGCGATATTGAAGCTACTGTAAAGCAGGTAAATGATTATGCAAAGCAGATTGCTGATTTGAACGGCGAAATTGTGCGTTCTAAGGCGATGGGCGATAATCCGAACGATCTTATGGACAGAAGGGATTTGCTTGTTGAAAAGCTTTCCGGCCTTGTGGAGATAACGAGCGACAGACGCGACAGCGACGAGTTTATGGTTCATGTTGGCGGACAGGTTTTTGTTCAGGGAAGCGTTGCCCGCGGTTTTGACCTTGTTGCCCAGACTGACAACAATGGTTATGACAAGGTTGTGTGGAAAGACACCGCTCTTGACGCTGACATAAAATCTGGAAAACTCGGCGCTTTGATTGAGCTGCGTGACAGCGACATAAGAAACGAAATTCAGTCATTGAACACTATGGCTGTAAATTTTGCTGATTTGGTAAACGATGTTCATCGCGCCGGAATCGGTGCAAACAATGAGACAGGACTTGATTTTTTTGTTCAGCATCCTTTTGTTACAGATACCAAGGGAAATTATGACCGCAACGGTGACGGTGAAGTTGATACGTCTTATATTTTCCGCTTTTCCGGCAAAAATGCTTTAAATCCTCAGGAAAAAGTCGGGCTTGACGGTGTTATGACTTTGTCAGGCCATTCCGGAAATATTACTGTTCCGTATTTTGCAAATGACACTGTCGAAGCTGTAATTGCGAGGATAAATGATTCTCAGGGCGAGGTTAAGGCTTATCTTGACCGCGAGAATAAACTTGTTTTAAAAGCGGGCGCTTCTGAATCAATGGAAAATCCGGACTTTGTGCTTCGCCATGTTGAAGACTCAGGTCTTTTTCTTGCCGGTTATTCAGGTATTTTGAACGGAAGCGGCGCAGAAAACGCTTATGATTTTGCTCGCGCCGATGCGGTTGATTCTCTGGCTGGAGAATATTCTGTTGCTCCTGTTATGAATCCTAGCGGATATATTGCCGTTAGCGAAAAAATAAAAAACGACCCGAATTCCGTGGCGACAGGTTTTCCGAACGGACAGGGAAGGGCTTCGATTGGAGATGCCCGTGCTGCCGTAGAAATTGCTTCAATCCGCAACACTGACGTGATGATTGGAACGAGCCGCACTTTTGACGACTATTTTGCGGAAACTGTCACAAATGCCGGTCTTAAAGGCGAACAGGCGGAAAATATGCTTTTGAGTCAGAATGCGATTATGGACGATTTAAGGAATTTTAGGGATTCTATAAGCGGCGTGAATATCGATGAGGAACTTGCCGACATCATAAAATTTCAGCATGGATACAACGCTGCGGCAAAATATGTTTCTGTAATCGACCAGATGCTTGATACGATAATCAATCGTCTTGGCGTTTAGTTTTTATCTTTATAAGTTTGCATTGCAAGCTTACTAATCAATTGCAATAAAGAGTCAATTCTAAAACTGAAGTTTTAATCTTGCTTTTTATGGGAGAAATAAGGCTATGAGAAGAATCAGCAGTCAGATGAATAACAACAATACTCAGAACAATCTTCGCATTCAGGAACGCCGTTTAAATAAAATAAACAACCAGATTGGAAGCCAGCAGAAAATTCAGTCTTTGCGCGACGATCCGGTTGCTGCCGGCCATCTTGTAAAATATCAGTCTTATCTTAACCGCGTAAACAATTTTGAAAAAAACGGACAGATTTTAAGCGACCAGTTTGTGTATCGCGAAGGTTATATGCAAAATTCTCTTGATATTATGCAGCGTGTGCGTGAACTGGCAGTTACTGGAGCAAACGGAATTTATAGTCAGGACGATTTGCGGAATATGGCTGTTGAAGTTGATGAGCTTTTGCAGGAACTTGTTCAAAACGCGAATGCCACTGGTCCTGACGGAAATTCAATTTTTGCAGGCACAAACACAAATGCTCCTGCTTTTGAAGTTGATTTAGGTCATGTTGACGGTGCGGTTCAGCCTTTGATTTCTTCTGTTCGCTATAACGGAACGATTGATAAGAATAAGGTTGAAGTTGATGAAAACAAATATGTTACTGTGGACAATATTGGTTCAAAGACATTTTGGGCGGAACCTCAGCGCCTGTTCAGCGGACGTGACCTTTCTTCGTGGCAGGCAAAGGAAAGCGGCGTAATAAATGTCGACGGTCAAAAAATTCAGATGGAAAGCGGAGATACAGTATATTCTCTTGTTGCAAAAATCAACAGTTCTGGAGCTGCTGTAAAGGCTGCAGTCGATCCTGTTACAAACGGATTGAACCTTACGACGACGGATTCTCATCAACTGTGGCTGGAAGATGTTTCTGGAACAGTTTTAAATGACCTCGGAATAATTAAAGATTCAAGTCAAAAACCTCCTTACAATATGGCGGATAATGTGCGTGTTTCCGGCGGTTCTCTTTTTGACAGCGTGATTTTGCTCAGAAATTCCCTTTTGAAAGGCGATGGAGATACAATCGGAACCCGCGTTCTTGCAAGCATTGACTCTGGAATCAACAATCTTACCACCCGCGTTGCAAAGTCCGGAAGTGAATATGAAAGGCTTCAAAACGACATTGTGCGGAATTCTGCGACAGCTCTGAATGTAACTTCTCAAATTTCTAGGGAAGGCGATCTTGACATAACACAGGCCATTACCGATCAGAAAATGCTTGAATATACTCAGCAGGCAACTTTAAGCAATGCCGGAAAAATGTACAGTTCTTCTCTCTTAAACTACATGAAGTAAAGTTTTAGTTTTGAGATAAAAATTGAATGAAATTAAAAATAATTGGGAGGAAAATTTTTAGCAATGGAAGTAAAAACAAAAACAATGGGAACTGTCAATGTTGATGAAAGTCAAATCGTCAGTTTTCCAAACGGTCTTTATGGTTTTGAAGAATATCATAAATACGCGATTATAGAGGCGGAATACAAACCTTTTTACTGGCTTCAGTCGCTCGACGAACAGAACCTTGCCTTTATAATCGTAGATCCGTTTTTGATTGTAAATGATTATGAACTCGATATTGACGACAGGACTCTCTGTGAAATCGGCATTGATTCTCCGGGCGATGTGATTTTGTTCGCAATAATTACAGTTCCGGCAGACGGAAGCGCCGTGACTGCAAACCTTCAGGGACCGATTGTTATAAACCGCAAAAACCGGACAGCTCTTCAGGTTATACTTTCTGATTCAAAATGGACCACAAAGCATAATATCATCAAAACTTTAAACGATAAGGAAAAAAAGTAATGCTGATATTATCAAGAAAAGTAGATGAAAAAATAAAAATTGGCGACAATATTACAATCACTTTGATTGAAGTCCGCGGAGATCAGGTTAAAATCGGGGTTGAAGCGCCAAAAAACGTAAAGGTTTTCCGTCAGGAAGTTTTTAATGCAATCCAGACAGAAAACAGGGAAGCCGCCGCAAATTCGCAGACTCTCGAAGCGCTTTCAAAATTTTTAGGCGGAAAATAATTTTTTTTGAAAAACTATTCCCAGCTTAAAAATAAAAAATCAGCTAAAAAAACTACTTGTTTTCCAAGGCGATTTCTGCTTCGCTTTTGCGAAGGTATTCAGGCCCTTCAAAATCCTTGAGGGGCTCTTTTTTTTCTTCAATCATTTTTTCGGCAATATTGAAAAGATTTATGCAGGTGTTTATTTGCGCGTCAAAATAAATAACGTCCAGAGACGGGCTGTTTTGTTTGAGTTCTTCTGCAAAGAGTTTTGCATCCGGTCCGACGCAGAGAATTTTTTTTGTTTTGTCGATTACGGAAATTACTTTTTCTATCGTCGTGTCTTCCGGCTCAAGAATTGTCTTTTTGTTTTCGTAAATTCCTGCAAAAAACTGGTCTTTTTTTGCATCGACTGTCGAAATTACAAGCCCCTCAAAATTTTCAAACGGCGAAGCGTAACATTCGAGTGTGGAAACTCCATAGACAGGCTTGTTAAACGCAAGTTCGATTGATTTTAAAGCGGCGAATGCAAGCCTCAAACCTGTAAAAGTTCCCGGACCTTTGCATAAAACCATGTAATCGAGTTCTTCTGGTTTTAAATCAACTTTTTTTAAGACAAAATCAATGGCAGGCAGGAGTTCCTGGCTTTGTTTTGGTCCTATATCCAGCGACAGTGAAGTCGTAATATCATCATTTTTTGCGCTGACTGTCATGCAGCCAGACGCGCTGTCTATTGCTAAAGCTTTCATTTTTTCCTCATTAAAAGTCGCCGTAAGGCCAGTTTTCGAGCGTAATTTTTCTTCGGCAGCCGTCGGCGCTTTCCTGCGGTTCAAGCCGGATTATTATTGTTTTTTTGGGAAGCGAATCCATGATTTTTTCTGACCATTCGATTATGCTTACGCCGTTTCCGTAGATCAATTCTTCTGCGCCAAGATTTATAAAATCGTCAGTTCCGTTAAGGCGGTAAACGTCCATGTGGTAAAGAGGAATTTTTCCTTCGTATTCGCTTATGAGGCAGAATGTCGGGCTTGTAATAGTATCTTCAACTCCGAGAGCGAGAGCAATTCCCTTTGTGATTGTTGTTTTTCCTGCCGCAAGAGTTCCCTGCATTGCAAGAATATCGCCTTTTTTTAATTTAGAACCTATTTTTTTCCCAAATTCAATTGTCTGCTCTGCTGAATCTGTATAAAAAGTCATATTGGCAATAATCCTTCGCTGTCCATTGAAAGAATTTTTTCTTTTATCGATTTTGTCACAGGCAAAACTGGATAATCAAAATTTGTGCCGTACGGATAATTTAGCGTGATTGTTTTTCGTCCGAACGGATCAACTTCTATTGTAAAAGAAATCTGTACATCTTCCTGCTTTGAGAGAAAATCGATTTTTGCAATTGCTGTATAATTTCGGCGGTAATAAATCAAATTATCTTCAACGCCAATAGAACTGATTTCTAAAACTTTCATGTCTTTATAGAATAATCCAATCTAATTTTACCGTCAATAACAGTATTGTTATTAAAAAATCTTATGAATTTTTTTTTGCATTTTAAAATGTTTCATAACCGCAGGCGAGAGCATTTATTCTGTTTACGATATTTTTTTCGATTTTTACAAATTTTATGTGAAGAATGTATTCGTCATTTTTTGTTTTTGTGGTTCGGATTATAAAGCCTATCGCGCTGTCTTCTGTTTTTCCGTCAAGAGGAGCTGTTACTTTTAAATATTGTTCTGCCTTGATGGCAAGTTTTGTTGTTATCCTGCATCCTCCGGCAGAAATATCTAAAAGTTGTCCTTCGTGTATTTTTTCGCTTGCCTTATATTCTGTTTTGTCACCTTCAATTTCTGGCTTTACAGAAGAAAATTTACAATCTTGAAAAAGGTCAATTCGCGGAAAAGCGCGTTTTGTTCTGGAATAAATCTTATCGCTGTGGGTGCAGACAAGAAGGTCTGTGTCTTTTTTTCCCTTTTGATAGCGCACAACCCGGACTTCTATTTCGTAAGGCATTGAATCCTTGTACACAAAAATCAATTTTATTTTAGAAAGGATCGCCGGTCTGTCCTGGGCAGGAAGATCTTCCGGAAGTTGAAAATGAAGTTCGGACTGATTTGTATCGACAAGAACTGTCAAAAAGTGAATTCCCTGAGAAGGAGTGTAATTAAAACTTGTTCCGATTGGAATTACGCGCGAAGTTTTTATGACGGCGGAAGTTTCAAACGTTTTTACTAGTTTTGCCCTGAGCGAAAAGAGAACCGATTTTGCATTTTCGTCTTCTGTATTTTTTAATGAATTGAATTCGGTTTTTAAGTATGAATTAAATGTATTTGTTTTGTTGAGAATGTAATTTATATTTGGAAGCGGATGCTCAGCGCAGATTTTAGAGAAAAGCTCTTTTTCGTCAGCCGAAAGTTTTGCGCGTTTTGAAATTTCATTTATACTTTTTTTGGAAGTAGGGCGGTCTTTGTTTTTTTCTGCGTATGAATCGGAAATTTTATATTTTTCAAGAATTTTTGAGATGCCCCAGAGAATTACAAGTATTGCTGCAACAATAAGAACAACGAGCAGAACGGAAAGAACATTTATGGAAAGCCTTGCTGCAATCGGTGATCCAGAATTCATTTATGCCTCCAGAGCGTCTGCCAGGCTGTCGAGTCGAGGGCTGATTTCGTATTCTGCCAAATCGCCCAAAAGGACTGTGTCTTTTGATTCAATAGCCTGTTCAAAGTCCTTTAGAACCGGAGACAAATCTGCGAAAAATTCGACAAAAGTTTTGCCTTCGATTTTTATTTTTCCAAATTTCTGAGGAAACAAGGCGGAAAGACTTGCTGTGTGGCATATGTTGTCGATTAAATCGGCAAGCGAAGTGATTATTGAATTTGCCTCATTATCTTTTCCTGCCTGAAATTTTACCGGAATTTGTTTTAATTCTTCTGAAAGTTTGCGGCAGCTTTCTTTTTCTTCGTTAAATGAATTTTCGATTGCTTCCTGGCTTATAATTCCAAGTTCAATTTTTGTGTCCGGACACAATGGTTTTTCGGCAGTTTTGTCAAAATCTTCTGCGCTGATATTTTTTCCGTCAACTATGATGCTTACGGTCGTTGCGTTTGATTTTGCGCATTCTTCTTCAAAACCTCTGAGGACATCTCCGATTGTTTTTTCATTTTCGAGCTCAACATCAATTTTTGTGCCGTTTACATAAAATTCCATAAAATATTCCTGTTCCTGTAAGTTGTAAAAATTCAGATTTTAGCTTAGTTATATTTTACTATTGTTTTCCATTGTTTGCAAAGTTTGAGATTGTATTTGACTGTGCGTTCAGACTGTTTAAGGTTCCTTCCATCTGTCCGTATTTTGACCTCAATTGCGCTTCTTTGTTGTCTATCTGCCGTTCAAGGGTTGCAATTTTTGTTTCGGAAGATTTAATCCTTGTTTTGAGAGTTGCGTTTTTATTTGCGATTATTCCGCCGCTTTGAACCCAGGAACCGAGCTGCCTGTCGAGTTGATATGCAATTCCCGTATCAACGATTAAATCGCCGTCAGAATCGTATCCAAAAATATTTTTTATCTGATCGAGGTCGTTTTCCAGAGCCTTGTCCAGCTGTTTTTCGTTTATTTCAAGGTAACCGCGGAGCTGGCTTGCAGAATATCCTCCTGAAGAACCTGTTGCCCTTGTCGAAATTCCAAGCTGATTGAGCATTGTGATTGTCGCATTTTCTGACCAGCGGTAGCTTCCCGAGACTATTGACTGCAGGGAACTTTTTCCGGAACGCAGGGAGCTGTCTCCAAAAAACATTCCGAGCCTTTTTTGAGCGCTTTCCTGTTCATCGCTCGAAAGATAATCTAGTTCAGAAATAATTTCCGGCTTGTTTTCGCTCAAAATGTTCATTTCTGCCAAAACCTGATTGTAAGTTCCTACAAATTGAATTAGAGCGTCTTTTGCAGATTCTTTGTCCGGTTTTATGTCGATTGTTGCGGTTTTTTCAGTTGAATTAAATACATTCAGCGTTACATGAGGAATTACATCGTCTATTTTGTTTGTCGGACGGTTTACCGTAATTCCTTCGTACTTGATTATTGCATCTCCGGCAGTTGAAACCGGATGCACAGCTTCGTAACCCAAATCTTTTTTAGAGTCATAAACTGTAAATTTTGAAACAGCAGCCGCTTCTCCCGTATTTCTGTTTCGTATAACAATGCTCTGAATGTCCGGATAATTTTTTAAATCAACCTGAACTGTTTTTTCGCCGGTTTCTTCGTCAACAGCAAGGCTTGCGGTTTTAATCTGAGTTTCCTTTCCGTCGGCAGTGCGTGCATAAAAATCTGTTTCGCCGGTAATTGGCGTAAGCAGGGTAGGAGGCACTGGCGGAAGTTCAACTTGTGTCTTGTCGTTAAAAACAGTCACGTCTTCGTAAGTAACTTTGCCTGCTTCCTGAAGTTCCGGCCGGGTTGTGCGGATAAGGTTTAATTCGTCGGTTATATCCTGGGTTTCAAAAGTTGAATAAGTGAATTCAATTCTATTGTTCGGGTTTTCAAGAATTTCGTCATTAAGCTGAAGTTCAAGTCCGGATCGCGGTGGGAGAATGTAGCGGTTTTCTTCCGAATCCCATTCAACTTCTTTGCTTGTAATTTCCGGCATCCCAGACTGTTCTACCGCAGGAACAGGAAATTCGTCCTGAGGTGAATAAAAATCTTCCAAAGACGTTCCGATTTCCTGAAAGTCAGCCTTTGTTTTTGCAATGATTCCGTGTTTCAGGGCGAATGAAAGCGCATCATCCTTAAAAATTAAAGTATTTTCGTCACCAGTTTTTAATGATTCAAGTAAAAGCGACTGTTTGTTGTTTGAAACTCCGACAATGCTTGCTTTTATTGTGTTTGATCCGCGTTTGTTGAGAGAATTTACAAATTCCGAAACTTTTCCGCCTTTCCAGTTAAAAGAAATCGTTTTGTCTGCAACTTGAAAACTGTATTTTCCTTTTGGAATTGAAAAATCTTTGTCTAGCTCTTCCGAAAGAAATCTGTCTGCTGTAGCTGGTTTTACAACGTCAATTTTAATTTGGCCGTAGGCTGCTTCTCGTCCGGGAGTTGCTGTGATTGCGTTTTCGTCAGTCGAAGTCGAAATTTTATTGTTGAAAGGATTATCAAATGAGTAAAGAGTTTTTGTATTTGTGCGAAGAGCCGTCATTTTCTGGCTCATTCCGTTCCAGGCATTTTGCTGTTCTTTGTACCTGTCGAGCGACTCCTGCTCCCTTGTAAGCGGAAGCCGCTCCTTTTTTATCAATGCTTCAATAAAATCGTTAGTCTTATATTTGTCACTGACTCCAGGTATTGATATATCAGCCATGTTGTAATCCCGTAAATTATGTTAATGCAAGAAAATGAATTAAATCATTTCGTCAAACAATACTCCGATTGCTTTCCGTATTCTTACTTTTAACTTTTGAATGTCTTCGGAAGGAATTTGTTTTATGACTTTATCAGTTTTTGAGTCAACGACGGTAACAACGACTTGATTTAGTTCCTTGTTTACCGAAAATTGTACTTTTCTACCCGAAACAACATCCGATAGTTTTTGTAATTGACGGACATCTTCCTGTAATTGGGCATTTTTGTCGGAAATATTTTGAACCACTTGTGCAGCATCTGCCATAGGCATCTTTACTTCCGGTCGTTGCGAAGTTTTAGATGCAGAAGCATTTGCGGAGTTTGCTAATATGCGGCCATCCATTGCCGGCTGCCCTATTGAACTTATTGTCATGGGGCTTTCCTCCTGAAAAATGAAAGAAGAAGGAGGGCGCACCCCTTCTTCTTTACGCTTTTATTCTAAAAAAGATAACATCCAGGAATCTCTTAAATAATAAAAGCGATTTTGCTATCTGAGCAATGCAAGTACGTTCTGTGACTGGCTGTTTGCCTGTGCGAGCATTGCTGTACCAGCCTGTGAAAGAATCTGGTTTTTTGTATACTCAACCATTTCAGAAGCCATGTCTGTATCACGGATGCGTGATTCAGCAGCCTGAAGGTTTTCAGCAGCTACGCCAATACCGTTAGAAGCCATTTCAAAGCGGTTCTGGTATGCACCGAGATCTGCACGCTGTTTTGAAACTGTCAAAAGCGCGTTGTCGATTGATGCGATTGCCATGTTAGCCTTGTCTGGTGAATCGATTCCAATCTGTTCATCAGATCCCTGAGCTCCTTTAAGTCCAAGAGCTTCGGCTGTCATAGTGCCGATGTATACACGAGCGTTCTGGTCAACATTTGCACCGATCTGGAACTGCATAACGCGTCCTGATACTGAATCTGAAGCGAATGCACCTGTAAGAGTATTCATTCCGTTGAACTGAGCCTGAGAAGCGATACGATCTACTTCTGCAACGAGCTGAGATACTTCAACCTGAATCTGCATACGGTCTTCATCGCTGTAGATGCCGTTTGATGACTGAACTGCGAGTTCACGAATTCTCTGAAGAATGTCTGTAGTTTCCTGCAAATATCCTTCTGTAGACTGAATGAAAGAAACACCATTCTGAATGTTTCTGTTAGCCTGATTCAATCCACGAATCTGACTGCGCATCTTTTCAGATACTGCAAGTCCTGAAGCGTCATCGCCAGCTTTGTTAATACGCTGACCTGAACTGAGTTTTTCGATGTTTGCCTGCAACTGTTCGTTAGAAACTCCCAGTGTACGATTTGAGTACATCGAACTCATATTGTGATTAATAACCATAATTTGTGCCCTCCATGCAAAAAAAACATACGACTTCATGCCGTAAGTCCTGCCATTGTGCGGTTTGCAGTCGGTTTTGCGCCCCCTTCTGCAATTTTAGCCCATCAGCAGGAACTGTTATTCGTATTCTGAATAAAAATACTAATAACCGTCCATACTGTCACAATGTCATGGAAAGCTGTTTTCAAAGATCAGTGGCATTCCTAAAAAAAATGCCCGGTTTTCAGACAAAACTGCAATAAAATTACATTTTTTGTTCTGACAAACTCTATAAATAAGATTATAGCAAAAAAATCTGCTAAATCAAATTCTAAAGTTAGATTTTTAGTGTTTTTTTGTGGAAAAATAAAAAGAGTAGAGCAAAAACACCGCAAAATTTGCCAGAAATTCAAAAATGATTTTAAAATCATAGATGGATTTCTGACAAATTACTATACAGCACTATCTAAGCAAAGACAATACATTCTGTGATTGTGAATTTGCCTGAGCAAGCATTGCTGTTCCAGCCTGTGTGAGTACCTGGTTCTTGGTGAATTCAACCATCTGCGAAGCCATGTCTGTGTCACGGATGCGTGATTCAGAAGCCTGCATGTTTTCGGCTGAAATATCAAGTCCGCGAACTGCATATTCCATGCGGTTCTGGTAACCACCGAGATCGGCGCGCTGCTTGTTAATCTTTTTAAGAGCTTCGTCGATAGTTCCGATTGCGCGGTTGGCCATATCAGGAGATGCCAAACTCATTGGAGTTTCAGTACCGATTTCGCGGATACCGAGAGCTTCCGATGTCATTGTTCCGATGAATACCTGCATACGCTGATCCATGTTTGCTCCAATGTGGAACCACATAGAACCTGTAACAGTGTTTTCACCTGTAGACTGTGCAAAACGTCCTGTGAGCATGTTCATACCGTTGAACTGTGCTGTAGATGCAATGCGGTCTACTTCTGCAACGAGCTGAGAAACTTCAACCTGGATCTGCATGCGGTCTTCGTCGCTGTAGATACCGTTTGATGACTGAACTGCGAGTTCGCGGATACGCTGCATGATGTCTGTTGTTTCCTGCAGATAACCTTCTGTAACCTGAATGAAACTGATACCATTCTGTGCGTTCTGAGAAGCCTGGTTCAATCCACGGATCTGGCTGCGCATTTTTTCAGATACTGCAAGTCCAGAAGCGTCATCACCAGCGCGATTGATTCTTTCGCCTGATGAAAGCTTTTCCATGTCTTTTTGAAGACCCTGGTTAGTTACTCCTAACTGTCTGTTTGAATACAGAGCTGACATGTTGTGGTTAATGACCATAATTTTTTCCTCCATGGAAAATTGTCAATCCAAAATCCTTTTTGGACTGTTTGTAAAAGGAAACTTCTGCATTTACAAGGCCACATCCATTTCCTTTTACATTGACTTGTTTGGACAGTTGTTTCATCGAAACATTTCTACCCATAACTTGTCTTTATTCTTATCGGCATTGGAAATAAATATCTTTAATAAAAAATTGAATTTTTTTGAACTTTTTGAAAAAAATGGCTGAGTGGGGAAGTGCGGATTTTGCGTTTAGTCAGACTGCAAAATTTTCCGGCATAAAATTGTCATTTATACTGTGTGCAAAAAAAAACACGGTCTGCCAGTTTTTTATGACAGACCGCGCATTGTAGTGTAAGCCAAAATGCAATAAAAAAATGAGTCTTAGACTTGTTTATTCAGATTTTTTAAGATGTCAGAGATTGCACGTGCTGCTTTTCCGCGGTGAGAAATTCTATTTTTTTCTTCTGCTGAAATTTCTGCGACAGTTTTTTTGTATTGCGGAAGATAGACTATAGGATCGTATCCAAAACCTCCGTTTCCTGCCTGTTTTTTTATGTCGTCGATGAGTTCGCCTTCAAAGGTTTCCTGGGCGACAAAAAAACGTTCACTGTTTATGAGCAAAACCATTGCACATACGTAAAAACATCTGCGGTTTTTTGAGCCTGTTGCGTTAAGCTGAAGAATAAGGTTTTCATTCTGCTCGTTTTGCGGCATTTTGTGACCATCTGGATAGCCATGCATAAATTCTGGACCCGCATAGCGTGAAGTGTAGATTCCTGGTGCGTTTCCGAGGCTTTCTACGCAGAGCCCTGAATCGTCTGCAATTACAGGTTCATGGACAAGTTCGTAAAGGGCACGCGCTTTTATGAGGGAATTTTCGTAAAAAGTGGCGCCTGTTTCTTCTGGATTAAAGTCTATTCCAACGTCTGCAGGAATTAAAATTTCGCAATCAGAGAGAATTTCCTGCATTTCTTTCTGTTTGTGCCGGTTACCGGAAGCTAAAAATAATTTCATAAACTAAATATACTCCAAAAAAAAAGTGGTTACAACAAACGGATTATTTTATTCATCGTCGTTTTTGCCGTTTTGCTCTTTGTAATTTTGGGCGTTTTCGATAAATGGCATAAAATTGAGTGTTTTTTGACGGTGGGTTAAAAAAAACGAAACTCGCCTCTTTTTTATTCCTGTAACCTTTGAAATTTCCGCAACTGTCGGAGAGACGACGAACCTGTGTTTTAGAAGGCTGTTGATATTTTTCCAGCTGTTTGTCTGGTTTTCGTATTTTTCCGAAACCGTGTTGTAATAAGATGAAGATGGATCGATTTTTGAAAGTTCAAAAAGACTTCTCTTATGAAAGAAAAATGCGCGGTTTCTGCGTTCAAGCATAAAATTTCTTTTTGATCTTTTACAGGCTGTCCTTAATTTTAGTTCTTCAATTTCCCGGCAGAAATGTTCATGGTTCATTTTTAAAAATTCAGATATGTTTTTGAGCATCGCAGGATCTATTTCGTTGCAGGCTTTGCAGGCGCAGATGTGAATAAATTCCTTAAGAATTTCCTGCTTCTTTTTGCTCATGTTGTCCAATGTTTTTGAAAAATTTCGTTTTGTCTGAAAACTATGATTTTTTTCGATGTAGTCTTCGTTCATTTTTTCCTGCCTGTATTCAAAGTCAAAAATGGACTGATCTTGCAGGCATTGTTCGCCGGCTTTTGCTTTTATCTGTCTTTTTAGCCAGTTTTTGTAAGTGTGCTTTATACACGCTCTTAGAAAAATTGTAAAGTTGATGGAGCTGTTTGTGTAATTTTTTACGTATTGGATAAAAACCGAAGATCCGAAGAGTAAAAATTCGCTCAGCTGGTCTTCTGTAAGCGTACAAAGCCCATATTTTCTTGGATTGTTAAAGATTTCTTCCCAGATGAAGTTTCTGGCCGTTTGTTCCGTAATTTTTTTTGTTTTTAATAACTGCGGAATCTGAGTGATTTGAATTTGCTGCATTTGCTGCCTCCTGTTTTGGAAACAGCAATTTTTATGCCAATTTTTTTTATGCCAAAAATGATGGAATTTTCGTGTTTTCTTGCAGATTCTTGCAAAATCATCCAAAAAACTTGCAAAAAAATTCATTTTCTTGCAAAAACTTGCAGCTTTCTTGCAAAGTCATGCAAAATCTTGCAAGAACTTGTAACTTTCCTGCAAAATTATGCAAATTCTTGCAAAATCTTTCAGGTTTCTTGCAAAATCATGCAAAAATTTGCGAAATCTTGCAACTTTCTTGCAAAATCTTGCAGAGAAATTTTATAAAATTTTTGCAAATTCTTTTTTTATTTCAGGAATAAGGTTTTCCAGCTTGCCCTGAATGCTAAAACCAGCTGCATTTTTATGACCGCCGCCACCAAAATGAGAGGCAATTGCACTTACGTCACAGTCGTCTCTTGAGCGAAGTCCTCCTGTACAGCTGAATTCCGTATCTTGGCGCAAGAAGGCAACAGCCTCGATTCCTGTCGTTGCAAGAAGAAGCGAATAAAGCGCGTCGCTGTCACGTCCTTCCTGGCCGTATTTTTTTGTGTCTTCCAATGTTTCGTATGTAATTGCAAGCTTGTCGTTGCAAACTCTTTCTGTTCTGCCTAAAAGAACTCCGAGAAGTTTACGTGTTGAATAAGGGCGTCCGCCAGTTATCTGGTCGTAAACTTTTCTAGGATTTACGCCTGCCTGAACGAGCCTTGCTGTCTGTAAAAATACTTCTGTTGAATCTGAATTAAGGAATTTAAAATATCCTGTGTCCGTGCTCTGTCCCATAAAAAGATAGTTTGCAACTTCTGAATCTACAGGCCCGATTACTTTTTCGTAAATCTGCTGAACAAGGCAGCAGGCGGCAGGAGAGGAGGAATCTATTATGCAGTTGTCAGATACATCGGCAGTGAGGTGATGGTCTATAATAAAAGTGTCCAGACCTGTCAAGTCTCCGTCAATATCTCCAAGTCTTTTTAATTCTGAGCAGTCAAGAATTATAAGCCCTGTTTCTTTTCGTTCCGGTTCTGTTAAAAACTGAGGCGTGTCTGTAAAAAATTGTGCTTTTGAAGCTATTTCGTTGCGTTTGAACGGACCTGCGCTTAAAAGCTGGTATTCAAGATTTAGCTTTTTTAGAATACAGGCCATTGCAAGACAGCTGTAAATGCAGTCTCCGTCTGGTTCTTTGTGTCCGATTATAAAAAAGAAATTGTGCGATTTTAAAAATGATTTAAATGAATCGATTTGTTTGTCAGTTATGATTTTCATAAATTTTCCTGTCAAAAAAAAGAGCCATCGTAGAAAGGACGGCTCTTTTTCTTTTTGAGACTCTAAAAAGAAATGTGAATCTTTAGAGATGTTTTAATAAACTATGTCGAATGTATCTTTGTCGGCATTTACCTGAACGTTGCTGTCTGCAACTCCCCAGGCAGAATCTGCGCGGCTTATCGGCATTGTAAGAATTACCTGTTCAAATTCTCCATTGCGGTAGAGAACTGTCATATAAGGAGACATTCCTGTAGAAAGCTTGCGAAATGCGAGTTTTCTTGGTGAAGATTTGTACCATTTTTTTGGAACTACAACATTGCCAACTTCGCGATGACCTTTTGCATACATTACGATGTAAGCATCTTTCTGGTCGAGGACTCTGTAAACTGTTACATTTTTGTAACTCATTTCAGATTCATGAAATTCCTTTTTGTAAGAAGGTTCTTTTTTGTCTGCGCTTTCCTGTGCAGTTGCGTTAAAAATGAATCCAGCAGAAAGAACTGCAGAAATAAGTCCAACAATGAGAGTTTTTTTCATCTTGAATCTCCTGGTTATGGCTAGATAAGTGCCAGCATGATTGCCTTAATCGTATGCTTGCGGTTTTCTGCTTCGTCCCATACTTTGCTTGCGGAACTTTCGAAAACCTCTTCTGTAACTTCCTGACCTAAGACCGCTGGAAGACAGTGCATGAAAATTGTATTTTCTTTACCTGTTGCGGCCATAAGCTCTTTGTTTACCTGATACGGTTTAAGCAAACGGGTTCTTTCTTCTTTGAGCGCTTCTTCACCCATCGAAACCCATACGTCAGTATAAAGGCAATCTGCTCCTTTTACAACTGAAATATCATCTGAAATTTCAATTTTTGCTCCGCTTTCTTTTGCAAACGGCGCGCACAAATCCTGAATGTCTTTTGGAGGAAAGAGTTCTTTAGGAGCGAATATTGCAAAGTCGATTCCCAGTTTTGCAGAAATAATCATAAGCGAGCGGGCTACGTTATTGCGTCCGTCTCCGCAGAAAACCCATTTCAAGCCCTTGAGTTTTCCGAAATTTTCCTGAAGCGTAAGAATATCGGCAAGTGCCTGCGTAGGATGGAATTCGTCTGTAAGTCCGTTGATTACCGGAATTCCTGAAAATTCTGCAAGCTGCTGTACATGTTCCTGCTTAAAGCCACGGAATTCGATTGCGCTGAACATTCTTCCGAGGACTCTTGCGGTGTCTTTTACGCTTTCTTTTCCGCCAAGCTGAATATCCTGTGTTGACATGAATACCGGATGGCCGCCTTCTTCGCCAAATGCAGTTTCAAAAGATGAACGTGTACGTGTAGAGCGTTTTTCAAAGATAAGGGCGATTGTCTTTCCTAAAAATCTCTGGTGAATTTCTTTATTGTGCGCCTGCTTTTTTGCGAGGATTGCGTAGTCGAGAAACTGTAAAATTTCTTCAGGAGAATAGTCTGCCCAGGTTAAGAGTGAACGTCCTTTAAAAGGCGAATCAAATTTTTCCGCTTCCATTTTTATTGTGCCTCCTTAATAAAACACCGCGTTAGCGGCGAGCCACGGATGGCGAGAATCACAGTTTGTGAAAGCAACGCTTGAGCAAACTGTGATGATAAAAATTACAAGGATGTAATTTTTATCATGCCTCCTTTAAGACATTATGGCTGAAAATAACAAGGGCTAGTCAATTTGACTAGCCCTTGAAAAAAGTAGGGGCAATAGGACTTGAACCTATGACATACGGAATATGAGTCCGGTGTTCTACCAGCTGGACTATGCCCCCAAGTGATTGTTCAACTATACCAAAGCATAAAAAAAAGGTCAAGTACTAAAATGAAAAAAATACAAAAATTTTTGAAAAAAAATCAAAAATAATTGTCTTTCAGTAAAAAATTGCTTTTTATAAAACTATCTCAGGCAGGAATTTGGAATAAAGGTCTTTGCGTAGTTTATAAGTTCTGAGATTTGAGATTCGCTATAAGATGGAAGCGCATTATAGAGAGGCTCAAGGCAGTTTCCGGCGGAAAAACGTGCAAACTGCCATGAGGCGTCTTTTGGAAGAATGGCGGCGATATTTTCTATATCTTCTTTTTGTACGAGTGTCGGAACTAAAACCGTTCGGAATTCTCGGCTGGCGGAAGGATATTCTTTTAATATTTTTATCGATTTTTTTAAGGCCTGTTCATAATCAGTTTTGTCGGAAATGTTAGAAGAATTTAAAAGCCCGCGATATTTTTGAGGGCTTGTTTTTATGTCCATTGCGATAAAATCCGGCCGTGTCTGCGGGTTTTCTGTAATTTGCTGTAAAAGTTCTGGCAGTGTTCCGTTTGTGTCCAGCTTGACCTTGTAGTTTAATTTTTTTGCAAAAAGGATGAGTTCCTTTGTGTGAGGATTTAAAAGCGCTTCTCCTCCGGAAATTGCTAATCCGTCGAGGACGTTTTTGCGTTTTGCAAGGTGGCTTTTAATTTCGTCTAAGGTAAAAAGACCTGTATCGTCTTGAGTTTCTGTTACTAGCTGCGCATTGTAGCAGTACGGACAGCGCAGGTTGCAGTGCTTTAGAAAAACCGCGGCGCACACGGTTCCTGGAAAATCAACGAGAGAAGTTTTTACGAGTGCACCGATTTTTTCATTCATATAATCTGTTCAATTTATTTTGCTGTCAGGCAATAAGATTGTTGTCTCAGACTGCCTGTGCCAGATTCATTTCTGGAATTGAAGTTTTTATGTCTTCTACGCTGTGTGCCCGCGCGATTTCTGTTCCGTTTTCGTCATAGAAAATTACTGTTGGAGCGGAAAATACGCCTTTTGCGGCTGCGATTCTCAGGCCTTCGTCCGTGTCAACATCGATTAACTTTCCTGTAAGATTTAGTTCTTCCATAAAAGCTTTTACCGGAGGGCAGTTTGGACAGGTTTTTCTCATAAAAAACTCATAGTCTGCCGGCGCTGATGATTCTTCCGTGCCTGCGCTTTCGTTTTTTGAATTGATGTTGTTTTCTGAATTGGATGTTTCGTTAAAAAGCGTAGCCTGTAGTTCCTGCTGGCAGTCCGGCTGGCCTGAAAAAGTTTCGTCTACTGTAAAAAGTTTTCGATGATTGTATTCGTCGCGCTTTCCTTTGTTCCAGTTTTTTACGGCACGGTAATATCCTACGATTCTTGCATAGACTTCAGTCTCTGTTCCGTGCACGTTTTTGAGTTCTTCTTTTAAAGATTCAATCTGCGCGTCGAGTTCTTCGATTGTTTTTGTCTGCTCTGTCATTTTTTATCTTCTCCCATTTATGTTTATGCTAATTTTTTTTGTTTAAAAGTGAATTTCGTTCAGCTTCAAGCTCTGCAAGTTTTTTTCTTAATTCTGCTTCTTTTTCTGCCTTGCATTTTGGACATTCAAAATGTTCTCCGGCAATGTAGCCGTGAACTGGACAAATTGAATATGTCGGGCTGATTGTAAAATACGGAATTCTGTAATTTGTAAAGACTTTTTTTACAAGATCACGGCAGGCGCGCCAGTCTTTTATCTGTTCTCCAAGGAACATATGGAAAACTGTTCCGCCTGTGTATTTTGTCTGCAATTTTTCCTGCTGGTCGAGGGCTTCAAAAACGTCCGAAGTGTAATCGACTGGAAGCTGCGAACTGTTGGTGTAGTAAGGCTCGTCTTTTCCGCTTGTGATTATGCCGGGAAAGTTTGTCTTGTCATGCCGTGCCAGACGGTAAGATGTGCTTTCGGCAGGAGTTGCCTCGAGGTTGAATAGCTCGCCGGTTTTTTCCTGATAATCCTGCATTTTTGAGCGCATATGGTCGAGCACTTCGCAGGCAAATTGATAGCCTTTTTTGTCGGTGATGTTTACGCCCAAAAAGTTCAGACAGCATTCGTTCATGCCGCACAGACCGATTGTGTTAAAGTGGTTGTCCAGTGTTTTTAGGTAGCGCTTTGTATATGGAAAAAGTCCATTGTCCAGAAGCTTTTGAATTACCTTTCGCTTTATGCACAGGCTTTGTTTTGCCAGATCCATAAGGTAGTCGAGCCGGGCATAAAATTCTTCCTCTGTTTTTGCAAGATAGCCGATTTGCGGAAGATTGATTGTGACAACTCCGAGGGAGCCTGTAAATTCGTCTGAGCCGAAAAGTCCGCCGCCTCGTTTTCTTAATTCGCGTTTATCGAGTCTGAGCCGGCAGCACATTGAGCGGACATCATTTGGATTTAAATCCGAATTGATGAAATTTTGAAAGTAAGGTGTTCCGTATGCGCTTGTTATTTCAAACAGAAGTTTTGCATTTTCGCTGTCCCAGCTGAAATCTTTTGTAATGTTGTATGTTGGAATCGGGTATGCAAATCCTCGGCCGACAGCATCGCCTTCCAAAAGAAGCTCAAGAAATGCCTTGTTTATCATGTCCATTTCTTTTTGACAGTCGCCGTATTTAAAATTCTGTTCTTTTCCGCCTACGATTGCTTTTTTATTCTTTAAGTCGTCTGGACAGATCCAATCGAGCGTTATGTTTGTAAATGGTGCCTGGGATCCCCAGCGGCTTGGAGTGTTTACTCCGAATATGTAGCTTTGAATGCACTGCTTTACGCTTTTGTAGTCAAGATTGTCTGCTTTTACAAAAGGAGCAAGGTATGTATCGAACGATGAAAGTGCCTGAGCTCCAGCCCATTCGTTTTGCATTATTCCCAAAAAATTTACAATCTGGTTTATCAAAGTTGAAAGGTGAGATGCTGGTTTTGAGGTGATTTTGTCTGGAACTCCCCCCAGTCCTTCCTGAATAAGCTGTCTTAAAGACCATCCGGCGCAATAACCGGAAAACATCGAAAGGTCGTGAATATGAAAAGCGCAGTTTTTGTGGGCTTCTGCAATTTCTGGAGTGTAAATGTTCTTTAACCAGTAGTTTGCCGTTACTGTTCCTGAGTTGTGAAGAATAAGACCGCCAAGTGAAAAATTCACATTTGCGTTTTCTTTTACGCGCCAGTCGGACTGTGCAAGGTAGCCGTCCATTGTTGCGTTTATGTCGAGCATTAAAGATTTTGAGTCGCGGATGGCTTCGTGTTTTGCACGGTAAAGAATGTAAGCTTTTGCAACTTCAACCTCCTTTGCTTCTATCAGTACGTTTTCGACAATATCTTGAATTTCTTCGATTGCAGGAATTGAATGTGCGCGACGACCTGCCAAAAGAACTCTCAGGTTTTCTTCAACCTTGTCTGTAAGTTCTTTTGCTTTTTCTGTGTCTGGAATTTTTGTGACAGCTTCAATTGCCCGGTTTACGGCTGATTCTATCTTTGAGCGGTCGTATTTTTCTATCGAGCCGTTGCGTTTTACAACCTGCTTTAAAAAGCCTTTTGTTTCTTCATCGCTGGATGAACCCAAAAAACTTCTCCATTGCGGAAAAATTGACAAATCGTCGCTGTTTGTTTTTTTGAAAGATTCCACCTTATTCTCCCTCTGCTGTTGTTTCTGTTTTGTTTTTCTTTTCCCGGTTTTTCTTGGAAAGGTTGTTTACTTCTGTGACAAATTCCTCGAGATTTTCAAAGTGCTTGTATACGGAAGCAAAACGGATATATGCAACCTTGTCTATGTCGTACAGGCGTTCAAGGACGAATTCTCCCAGCTCAGCTGTTGAAATTTCTCGGTTTGCCTTTCCTGCGATTATTGCACGGTCTTCAATGTCATTTATGATGTTTTCTATCATGCTTGTCGCAACCGGGCGTTTTTCGAGGGCGCGGTCAATTCCTTTCTCGAGTTTTGTCCTGTCAAAAGGCTGGCGGCGTCCGTCTCTTTTTATTACCATAAATGGTTTTTCTTCGATTCTTTCGTAACTTGTAAATCTGTATCCGCAGCTTACACATTCACGGCGGCGGCGGAGCGATTCTCCGTTTGCCATCGTGCGTGATTCAATGACTTTATCGTCTAGGCTTCCGCAGTAAGGACAGCGCATAAAAAAATATCCCCTCTAGCAATAGTGTTATTTTTATAACTAATTCATCATAAAACACTAAATCTAGACTGGCAATAGAATTTTTTTGATTTTACGCAAAAAAATAAAAAAGCGGCAATTAGAACTATGAGAACATGTGGAAGCCAGTCTCCGAACTGAGAAGCGGCTGTAACCTGTCGTCCGTAAACTGGGATTGAGACGCTTAAGTGCGCAGGTTCAAAAAGCGGAAGCGAAGAAATGACTTTTCCAGACGGAGAAATTACCGTTGTAACTCCAGAATTTGTGCATCGGGCGAGGGTAGTTCTGAATTCAATTGCCCTGTAGGCTGCCACCGCAAGATGCTGGTATTCCGCTGACTGTGTTTTTGACCACGAATCGTTTGTGATATTCATAAAAAGCTCGGTTCCGGCAGAAAAAAGTCCGCGGAAAACGTGTCCAAAAGCGTCGTCAAAGCAGATTGGAGCGGAAACGATAACTGTAGTTTTTTCCGGCTGTTTTTTTTCGAGGGAAATTATTTCCGTGTCAAGATTTTGTTTTGGCGAAGAAACAGGTATTTCAAAAACTGTGTTTTTTGTTCCGGCAGTCCATCCGTATGAAAAGCCTGCGATTTTTTTTATGAAATTCCGGACAGGTTCGTATTCAACAAATGGAATTGCTTCTGCAAATGGAACGAGATGAAGCTTTGAATATGCGCCTGCAAGTTCACCGTTTTTGTTAAAAAGAAGAGCCGCATTTGAAAATTTGTGGTTTTCCCGGTCAAGAATCATCGCTCCGCCGATTATAAACGGAACTTTTTTTTCTTTTATGTATCTGATAAGAGGTTTTTCTTCCGGGTGTGTCAGATAATATCCGTATGAATCCGGCCATCTTCTGTTTAGAACTCCTTCGCTCCAGACAACTAAATCCGTTTTTTTATGGTTTGAAGAAAATTCTTTAATTCCCTCATCTGTAAGAAACTGAGAAACCGTAATTGCGTCTTTTTCGTTTGAGCGGTAAGTGTCCATGTCCTGCTGAACCATTACCGTATTGATGTGTTTGACCGGGAATCTTGGTTTGTTGTATTGGTAAAGTCCGTATATTACTGTAAGCCCGAAGAGAATAAAAAATGTTTTTGCCGCGAGAGTGTACGAAAAAACGCAGCTTTTAAGGTTGATGATTTTTTTATGTTCGTTTACAAGAAGAATTCCCTGCGCAACGACCGAAGAAAAGAGGGCAAAAATAAAAGTCACTCCGTATTGACCTGCAATGTCTGCGATTTGCATAAAAAACGGCCACGAAAGTGCTGTCATGGAAAGAGTTCCCCACGGATATGCCAAAAATCCTGTTGATTTGCACCATTCGTAAACGACATAAACTCCTGTAAACCAGAAAATCTTAATCAGAATAAAAATTCCCGGCAAAACCCTGTTTTTTTGTGAAAAAGGAAAGAATAAAAACCAGCCGATTATTCCTTCGATAAAAGCTGTTCCCAGAAGGCTTGCTCCGAGCGTAAAAAGCGCCATTCCCTGAAAATTTTTGAGCCAGAAGCTTGAAAATAAATGGACAAGACCTCCGTGCAAAAACGAAAGCCAGAATGCTTCTTTGTAACTTTTTGAACGTGAAATTGCTATATATAGAGGAGCGAGTGCAAAAAGCGCAAAAAGCGGGCACCCGATTTTAAATAATTCATTTGGAATTGCAAGCGAAAGCAGTACGCTAGAAAAAAAAGATAAAAAAACTTGTAAAAAACAGAACATTATAATATCATTTTATAAATATTAGTTTTTTTTAGCAAGGTTTTGAAAATATCCAAGCATATTTAAAAATGTAAATAAAAAGTTAAGCGTTGCACCAAAAGTAGAGAGGCACTATGGAACAGGCAGATTTTACCAGGAATGAGCACTTGCAGGAATATCAGGTAAAACCAGCTGTTATTGCTGTTGCAAACGGCCGATTTCATTTGATTGGCGAACATACGTGGTTTGCAAAGGATAAAACTCTGTCTATGGCAGTTGACCTGCCTGTTTTTGTCGCTGTTTCTAAACGACAGGACGTTTCCCTCAGATTTTATTTTTCCCAGTTAAAAGACAGAAAGCGTGGAACTTTAACCGCATTGAAATTCAGAAAAGAAGACCGCTGGGCCAATGCCCTCAAAGCGATTGTTTACGGTTTTATTTCAGGTGGATTTGATCTTTCTGGAATAGATTTTACGGTTTATTCCCAGGTTTTGCCTTCCGCCGGATGTGGAATTACGACTGCGATAAAAGTTGCAACTGCCTATGCAATCAGAAAACTTTTTAATCTTCAGTGCTCGGATGCCCAGCTTTTGCAGGTAATCGAGCGTGGAAACAAGATTTTCCTTAATCTTGAAAATTACATGGCGGATTATTTTTCTGCGATTTATTCAAAAGAAAATTCACTTGTCCTTACGGATTACTCAACAGGTTCTTGGGATCTGGTTCCGTTCAACTTTGAAGACAAGGTTATCCTTCTTACTGATACAAAGGTTCCGAGAGTGGAAATTTGGAATGAGGAAACTATTCAGCAGCCGGAAAATGTCCTTCTTCTCGGCGAATTAAAGGAACGAAAGTCAAATGTTTACGGAGGATGGGTTTATGAGGAAAATCCTTCTGAAGTAAACGATGTCCTTTCTGTGGTGCCGGAAGATACCCGAAGACGTTTACAGTGCATTATGCGTGAACACAGATACGTTCTCGAAGCCCAGAAGTCTCTTATGGCAGGAGAATTCGGCGGTTTTGCAAGGGCTGTAAATCACAGTTATAAAAATATGCGCGAAGACTATGAGCTTTCTTGTCCGGAAATTGACTGGATTTTAAAAAGGCTGCAGGAGATAAATCCAAATGCACAGGATTCAAGAAATCCGGTTTCGTGCGGAAGAATTACAGGCAAAGGTTTTGGACGCATGACTTACACGATTATGAACCGTTCAGACGAGCAGGCGTTTAGAAAAACTCTTGCCGAATACGAGCGGATTTTTGGATTCAAGGCGTCCTGCTACGAAGTCCGGCCTGCTGGCGGGGTACAGGTAATTGAATAATTCAAAAAAACTGAATTTATTGCTCACAAACGACGATGGAATTTCTGCTCCAGGGCTTCAGATTCTTGCAGAGGCTTTAAAAAAAGTCGCAAATGTTTATGTTCTGGCTCCAGCTTCCAACAGATCTGCTGTTTCTTCTCATATTGTAATGCACGAATCGCTGACTTTTAAGAGGTTTGCGGAAAACGAATGGTCTTGCTCAGGTTATCCTGCTGACTGCGTAATTTCGGCCTTGCGTTCAAATCTTTTTAACAATGTTGAATTTGATGCTGTTTTGTCAGGAATAAACAAGGGCCCGAACATGGGAACCGACTGCATTTATTCAGGAACGGTCGCGGCGGCAAGACAGGCGGTTTTGTACGGTTTGCCAGGGATTGCCGTAAGCCTTAAGGCTGAAAGCGGAGAATATGCTCAGGACGGTTACGAATACGGCGCATTGGCGGAATTTGTAAAAAACAACCTTGAAAGATTGATTTCGCTTTACGAGCCTGACTGTATTGTGAGCGTGAATGCAAAATCTCAGGAAAAATACAATTCAGCTTTTTTGACTTCCTTGTGTACAAGAGATTATAAAGATAAAATAGAATTTGAAGAAATCGAAGAAGGTTTGCTAAAAAGCACTCTTTTAAGCGGAGTTTTGACGACGACAGGACCTGAACTATTGAACGAATATGAGGCGGTAGAGTCGGGAAACATTGCAATAACGAGAATTTGCGCTGAACCTGTTGATTTTGAACCGGCTTTGAACCGTAAGATTGATTTTGTTTTTTAACCGGAAAATATCGTAATTCTGGTTAATGGGTGCGGGAGGTTGATTTATGGCAGAAAAAAGTTCATCGCCTCTTTTTGAGGGAATTTCGCTTTATAAAAAAGGCGATTATACATCTGCTCTTACATTTTTCATTTCTCTTCCTGAAAATTCTGGAATTGATAATATTGAACTTGCATATTACATTGGTCTTTGCTATGCAAAACTTGAAAGATATGACGATGCCCTTTTGTATCTTGAACAGGTTATAACTTCAGAAACTCAAAGTCCGCGCGTTTTGCAGTGCCGCTATCTTTTGGCAGTGATTTATGCGCTGATTGGAAAAAAACGTCTTGCAGATTTTGAATTGAATAAGCTTCTCGAAACTGGTTATAAGCCGGCGGACGTTTACGCTTCTCTTGCCTATGTCGCATGGCAGCAGAATGAATTTGAAAAATGTCTCGATTATTACAAAAAATCGCTTGAAATAGATCCTGAAAACGTTACATCTCTTAACGGAATGGGCTATGTTCTTGCCTGCATGGAAAAAGATCTTGCAAAGGCCCTGTCGTATTGCAAAAAGGCGCTCGACAAAGAGCCTCAGTCGGCTGCCTGCCTTGATTCTGTTGGCTGGGTTTATTACAAGCTTGGCTTAAAAAAAGATGCCGCAAAATACCTTCTTCAGGCTTATGCCCTTCGTCCGGAAAATGCGGAAATCATCGAACATTTAAAAATCGCCCAGGTGGAAGTGAACTGAAATGAAAAATAAAATACTAAAAACCCTGACACTGCTGCCATTTTTTTTTGCAGGTTTTAATTTATTTTCTCAGAATTATGTATTTACGAGCGAGGAAGCCCGTGTAAAAAATTCAACTGGCGCACGTTCTGCCCAGGCAGGTTTTGCCGAGGAGGAATTTAGAAAAGGCGTTCAGGCTTATTACCGCGGAAGTTACAATGATGCAATCTTGGAATTTGAAAAAGCCCTTTCTTATCTTCCGTCAGAAAATATAATTCTCGAATGGCTTGGAAAAGCTTACTATCGTGCAGGTCTTGAAGGAACAGCGCTTGAACACTGGCAGACAGCAAGCGATAATAATTACGGCGGACTTTTGCTTAAAAACAAGATAGAAATTGTCCGCGAAAGAAGAATTTCAAACAACAGTTACAATGACCCTGTAAAATACACGGAAAGCGGAAGTTATTCTGGAAATTCTCCGGACGGAAAAAAATTGGTCTTTAGCCAGCCAGTTTCGATTCTTGCAAATTCTGACGGTTCGATGTGGATTGTTTCTTACGGTTCAAACGAACTTTTAAGAATGGACATCAACGGTTTTGTATTTGAACGCTCGAACGGCTCTTTTGAAGGTTTTGACAGACCGATGGACATAATTCGCCTCAATGACGGAAATCTTCTTATAAGCGAATTCGCCGGAGACAGGCTGAGCCTTTTTTCTTCAAGCGGAAGGTTTTTAAGGCATTTTGGTACTAAAGGCCTTGGAACTGGAAATTTTGTCGGTCCTCAGTATCTTGCAACTGACGGAATCGGGAATATTTACGTGTCTGATTTTGGAAATGCGCGGATTGATGTTTTTGACATGGATGGAAACGGACTTTTCTTTTTTGGACAGAAATCTGAAAAATCTTCTGGTTTTGACGGTTTAAAAGCTCCGTCCGGAGTCGCCGTTTCTGGAAACGAAGTTTTTGTTGCCGATGCTGTAACTGGAGCCGTTTACCGTTTTGATACGGCTGGAAACTATCTGGGACTTTTGTGCCTTGAAAAAACTTTTGTTCACCCGGAATCGATGAAAAAATGGGGAAATTATCTTGTCGTTTGCGACGGAAATAAAATTTATTCGGTTGATACAGAAACTGGAACGGTTTTTGAAAATGTCCGCACTGGAAATGCTCCCTCTTATTTGACATGCGCGGTACCTGACGTAAACGGAAATCTTCTTGCAACGGATTACCGCACAAACGAAATTTATGTAATGTCCAAGATGTCTGAGCTTGTCGGCGGACTTTTTGTTCAGATTGAAAAGGTCGACGCTTCAAAATTTCCAGAAGTAAAGGTTGAAGTAAAGGTTGAAAACCGCCACAGACAGGCGGTTGTCGGTCTTAAAGAGCAAAATTTTGTAATTACAGAAAAAAAAGGCGCGGTTCAGAATTATGTTTTTGAAGGCGCCTCTTATGTGAACGATTTTGCGGATATTACGCTTGTAATTGACCGCAGTTTTGAAGCTGCCCAATATTCAAGGGAAATAGAAACTGCTGTCCGCGAAATTGCTTCTTCAATGAATGAACACGCAAATAAAGGAACACTTAGAATTGTAACTTCCGGGGCTGTTCCTGTGCTCGAATATGAAGGTTCTCCGGAAAAAGCCTTGAATTTTAGCCTTCAGTCGATGAAAAATCCTCTGTCAGAAAAATGTACTGTCGATCTAGCAATCAGACTTGCTGCGAACGGTTTAATCTCCGGCGAAAAAAAGAGGGCGGTTGTTTTAATCGGAGCCGGAAAATTAAGCGAAAACTCTTTTAACAAATACGGACTTACGGATTTGACAGCGTATTTAAACAACAATTCAATTATTCTTTCTTCAGTTCTTGTTGCAAAGACCAGCGTGGCTCCTGAACTTGCATATATTTGCTCTCATACTGCAGGAAATGAATATTATGTTTACCGGACGGAAGGTTTAAAAAATGTTGTAAAAGACGTGATTGATACTCCGTGCGGAATTTATGTTTTGTCGTTTACCTCATCGCAATCGACCCAGTTTGGCGAAAAATATCTTCCTGTCGAAGTTGAAGCGTATTTGATGAACCGTTCCGGCCGTGATGACAGCGGATATTTTGCTCCGCTTCAATAAAAACAATAAAAACTTAGAATTTTATCGTCGCTCCGATTTGTGCGCTTGCCGAAAGACTTGCATTTTTGTTCCAATAGCAGCTGTAGCTTAAGCCGAGAGAACTGTTTATGCAGACAAATTTATTCAGCTGAATGTCCAGAGCGTGAAGATATTCAAAAAAATTATGCTCGGAGACAGTTGTTCCTGTCGTTGAAGAAGAGCTGGCTCTCGAAAAAACAGCATTCAGGCTGTCAGAACGGTTTATTTTTGTTTGACTTTGCGTTTTTTGTGCGGAAAAAAGTTCAAACCTCCTAAAAAAATAAACGAAAAATTTTTCAATCAGAGAAGATTCTCCAGGCCTTTTCCAGACAAGGGTAGACTTTGCAGAAAGATTGTTTTTGTCCTCAAAAGAAAATTCAAATCCGGCCTTCAAGGTTTCGTCTTTTTTTATGTAAAAAATATCCTGCTGGTAGAACGAAATTACCGCCACCGAAGATGAAAAATTCTGGCCTGGAATTTTTAATGTAAGCGAAAAAGACGTAAGGTATTCATCCTGTTCAAAAAGGTCCGTAAGGTGAATCGCGCTGTTTTTTCCAAAAACATTCAACGCGCTAAAACCAAGAATTCCTTTTAGCTGGCATACGTCGGTTACCGAAGAAGAAGTTTTTATGTCGCGCTCAAAAGACAACGAGGCGTTTTGCGGTAAAAAAAAGTCTTTTGAATTTCCAAAGAAATTTCTTTTCCAAGCGGCAGAATAAAGCGAAGTATAGTAGATGTTTTCGGTTGACTCTTCATCCATCATCGGATCTTTTAAGACTTCATTTTTTATTGAACTGCTGAAAATGTCGTAAAACGGAATCGCCTTAAAATACCAGATTTTTTTGTTCAGAGTGGAGGCAAGCTGTTCAAAATCGTCCGAATAATTTTCGTTTTTGTCCGTTTTTTGTGTTCCGCCAGTGGATTTTTTCCAGCTGAAAGAAAAATTATTCTTTTTTATTGAAAAAGGAACGGAAAAAGTCTGGCTTGTCTTGTCTGAATAAGTTATATATGCCGAATTTTTGTAGCTTTCTTCGGAATAAAAATTGTATTCGGGAGAAAAATTATTTTTTTCCAGATTGAATTTTAAATTTGCCTTTGCAAAAACATTTCTTTTTGCGGCTTCCGTCTTTCCTGGGCTAAATTCCAGAGAAGTGATTTTATTCCAGGAATCAAAATAATTTTTTGTATCGTAATATTTTGTTTCCCCGGAATTTGTGGAAATTATTTTTTGTTTTGCGCCCGACTGCATTTCAAAAACAAAAGGCCGGGTTTTTAAGTGGAGTTTTGCAGAAATATTCTGGTTTTGTGCCCAAATGTCTGAATCTGCGGTGGCGTCTGCTGAAAAAACAAATGGAAAATTGAGCGGCGAAAAATCGGCTAAAAGCGAGTTGGATTTTTTGAGGCTTTCATCATCGTGGTTAAAGGAATAATTTTCTTCAATATTTAAAATTTTGAAAAAAGGTTTTGCGTTTTTGACTGTGTGCGAAGCCGAAGAAAGCGGCATTGACGAATCTGCCGAGCGTCCTGCGTCAATCGAAAAATAAATTTCTGAAAAAGTAAAGCTTGTTTTTGCGCTTCCTGAAAAATGATTTTTGTTTTCTGAATTGCCGTTGTTTATCTGGGAACAGGTTCTTCCGTCAGCTTGAAAACTTGCGTCTTTGAGGACTACATAATCTTTTATTTTTATGAGTTCGCCGTTTTTTTGCCATGAAGTTTTTACAATGTCTTGATGAAGAAAATAAGGCGAGCTGTCCGTAAGCATAAAACTGTCGAAGGCGAGTTCTGTCTGTGAGGCTGAATGAAATTCGGCGCAAAATCGGGTTGGAACGACAGAAACGTCGATTTTTTCGACCGAGCCGTAATTTGATTTTTTTTCGGAAAGATTTATTTTTATGTCGGAAAATTTTTGTGTCTGTGAAAGTTTTGCAAGGTCTTCTGCGCTCAGTTTTATTTTTACAGCGGTTTTAAAACTTCCGTCGCTTTGAGGCCGGTCAAATGTTAAAATCAAAAAAGTTTCGTCGTCACAAATCAAATTTTTTGAGGAGAATTTTGTATTCAGCCTTAAAAACTTGTAGCCTTCCAGGTTGATTTCGCCAAAATATCTTGTGAGCGTAAAAGTTTCTTCTGAAGAATTGTTGAACTTAAAAAAACTCATGTAGTTTGAGCTTCCGGCTTTTTCGCGTGCTGTAAAAACCTCATAATCTGAAGCATTTTCTGTGCTTACAAAAAATCCCGATTCCTTTGCTTCGTAGGGACCTGCAAAAATTCTTCCGGCTTTTTTTGATTTTGAAGTGAGAATGAGCCTTCCTCCGCAGTCTGTCGCAAGAAGAGATTTTTCTTCGTCCGAGATTTTTACTGTGACAGTCTGCCATTCGCCTTTTTTTTCTTTATTGAACGCAATTTTAACGTCTGGGTCGCATTGTCCTTCAGAGCTTCCGATTTTCCAGGTGGGAATTTGATTTTTGTCTTCAAAGCTCAAGTTCTCGTCGGCATTTACACCGAGCTGAAGGTAAAGCTCAAAATCCGAAAGGCTAAAAAAGTCAGAATTTTCATCGATTTTTAAGGCGAGTGAAAATTCGCCGCAGGAAGGCAAAATTCCAGAAAGTGCCGGAAATTTTAGCGAAGTTCCTGCCCAAAAAGGTGAGCTTTCTGCCGCATTTTCGGAAAAATTGGAAAAATCCCATTCAAAACTTGCCGAATAGCCTGTAATCGAGGAATCAGATTGTCCGTTTTTTGCTTCGATTGAACCGTTTTTAGAGCCTTTTAGTTCAATTTTCCGTTCACTTTCGCCTGGCCGTGGGTTTAAAACCGGCAGAATGTCGTCTGGAATGCTGACCGCGGCGTCTTTTGCAAGATAAAATGTTTCTGTTTTTTCTTCGTCCATTCCCGAAATCAGGCATTTTCCGGTCGTGTTTGAGCTTTCGAGGCTTACGGCTCCTGTGTTCTTGAATTTAAAATTTTCGGCCGAATATTCAAGTCCTGTTGCAAAAACTGCGTGTCCAGGAGAAGAAGTTGTTAAGGTCGTGTAATTTTTTTCGCTGTCTGTGTTTGGAAGAGTCCAGCTTCCTGCAAAAGCAAAATCTCCGCTAAGGTTTTTTGTAAACTGTTTTTTTATTCCGCCTGCCGCTGTGATTGCCCCGGAAGACGAGTCCGAGCTGTCTTCGTACCATTGAGCCGTTATTTTGTCGGAAGCCGAAACCGAAGTTGAGAGCGTTATGCAGCCAGATTCCTTGTCGTAAGCCGCGCCGGCATCCTGAATTCCGTTTTTATAAACAAGAACTGTTCCGCCGCTTGCATCCGTGCCGATCTCAAAACGGTTTACCGGCGTAAAGCTTCGTACGCAGACTTTTAAATCTGAAGAAGGCTTTAGTCCAAGATAAATTTCTTCAGCTTCCGAACAAAAAGGAAATCTGTATTCTGCCGAAAGCGGAGAATTGGAGTTTTTTGAAAAAACGTCGGCATAAATGTGCGATGAATTAAAAAAATCTGTCAGAACGTCCGAAAAATCGTTTTCGCCTAGGGTAACAAAAAAATTCTCATTTTGAACTGAGGTTGAGCCAGAACAAACTGCTGCTTCTCCGGAAGACAAAAGTCCTGCGTCGTAACGATAGCAGACAGCGTATGGTGAAAATTTCTTTGGATATTGAATATAGAAAACCTCGTTTCCGTCAATTTTTCCGGTTTGCGAGAGCGAATAGTTTTTTAAGTTTTTTGAAAATTTGTCTTGAACTTCGCCCAAAAATCCGCTTCCATTTTTTTCTCCTGCTTCTCCATAAGTTCCAAGTTCGGAAAGCGCAATAGAAGCCGGGTAGGAAGAGTCGTATTCAACTGCGACAGCCGGCAAAGTTCCGGAAATTTTATATGCCTTTGCTTCTTTTGAAAGAAAAATTGAATAATTTGACGCGCTTAAAAGAAATTGAGATGAATTTAATTTTTTAAACGTCCGTCCGTTTTCGTCCTTGTAATTTCCGTCTGAATTTTCTATAAAAACCGATTTTACGGCAAGAACGGCTTGTCTTGAAGGAAGCACAAATTGAAAACCTGTTTCGTAGTCAGAAAGTTCTATTTTTTGCTCAGAAACGCTGTTTTTTCCGTACCAGGTTTTGGATTTTGCCTCGAGGGAATCGTACCTCAAAATTGCATCTGCGCTTAAAGTCTGTGTCTCAAAATGGGCAGAAATTCCTGGAGCAAGGTTTTCGCCACCGCCAGGACTCCGGTTTAAATCGTCGATTGAATAGCCGGATTCAAAAACAATTCCGCGGTTTGAAATTCTTGCGTTTTTTAAAATTCCGTCTCCGTAATATCCTGCCGCAACCGTATTTTTGTCAAAATGGTCTGCAAAATCGGCTTCAAAGTACCAGTGTTTTTCAAGCAAAAAAAACAGGCTGAGGTTGACTTCTGATAAAACAACTGGAGTGCTGAGCGAAAGCGCCGGCGTTGAGCCGAACCCGAAACTTGAAGAAAATCCTCCGTTTACGAGGGATTTCCAGTAGCCTTCGGCAAAAAAATCGACATTTTTGTCAAAAATCGAATAGTTAAAAAGGCTTTTTTTTTCTTTAAGCGGAATTTCGTCAGATTCTTCGGTTTGAGGCGGAAGCAAGGTCGAATTAAAAACAATTGAACCTGCTCCGTCCGCATTTCTTTCGGTCTGAGTGGAAGTTAATGGCGAAGAAAATATTTTTTGTGTGGAAAATATAAAAAAAACTGATGGAATGACAAAAAAAACAATGCTTTTTAACGAATCTTTTCCTAAAAGTCTTGCCTTTGTAATTTTTATTCCAGGTATTTTTTTCTCTGCTTTTAAAACAGCTTCTTCAACCTTCCGTTTTTTTTCTTCATCAAAATTAAAAAGCTCCGCCTGATGCGGATTTGAGGCGCTTTCTGTGTTTTGCAGGGCGAGGCCCAAAAGCCTTATTCCTTTTGAAGTGTCCGCTTTTTTATCGAAAAGTTTTTTTGCACGTTCAAAAAGGTCGTCAATGCTGCTGATTTCTCTGGTCGAAGTTTCCTGGACTGTTGTCGTTGTAAAATTTTCGTAGCGGATTTTCAGGCCGATTGTCCAGCTTCTTAAATTCTCTTTTCGCATCCGCCATATTACCGTGTAACTTAATTCGAGAAGGGCGGTTTCGATTGCTTCTTTTGAGGTCAGGTCAAAAGGATAAGTGTTTTCTGCGCTGATTGTGTGGGTTTTTGGAGTTTGATTGAATGTTTCTTTTTCCTGGCCGCGGACTGCATCGTATAAAAAAGTTCCTGTCACCTGTCCAAAAAGGGCTGCAAGAAGATTTTTTGGTTTTGAATGAAGGTCTTCTGTCGTGTTTATTCCGTTTTTGTTTAGCAGGGCGAGGGTCTTTTCTCCGATTCCCCAGATTTTTTTTAGCGGAAGCGAAAGCATAAAATTTTCTTCGTTTCCTTCTTTTACTTCAAAAAATCCATCCGGTTTTTTTATTTCTGAGGCGAGTTTTGCAAGGTATTTTGTCGGCGCAAGTCCGATTGAAACCGTAAGTCCTGTTTCTTTTTTTACATCGGCCTTTATTTTTTTTGCCGTTTCGTCTGGAGGTCCAAAAAGCTTTTCTGTTCCTGTAAGGTCGATAAAGGCTTCGTCGATTGAAATCTGCTGCACGTCCGGAGAATATCGCGAAAAAATTTCCATAATTTTACCAGACATCTCAAGATAGCGCTTCATTCTCGGATGAACAAAAATCCCGTTTGGACACAGCCTTGACGCTATTGCGGTTGGCATTGCCGAATGAACTCCGTATTTTCTGGCTTCGTATGAGGCTGTCGAAACAACAGCCCTGCGGTCTTCCTGTTTTCCACCGACAATTACAGGAAGATTTTTCCATTCTGGATGGTCAAGAATTTCAACTGAGGCAAAAAACGCGTCTAAATCTGCATGGATGAAAAAATTTTTCACTTTGCCTTATCCCCGGAAACAAAAATAGAGACGGTTTCTTTTTTAAATTCATTTTGATTTTCTGTTGTGTAGTAAGAAGTTACCGTGACGATTTTTGAGGTGTTTTTTTCTGTTGAAAATTCAATTTCAAAATTCTGCGGCGGAAAGTCTGGAATATTGAAATCTGCGGTTTTTGAGTTATTTAAAACCAGATAACTGTAATTTGAATCTAAAACCGGCGTATTTTGCCCGCTCGAAATGTTTACTGAGCATCGGACTGCCTGTTTTTTTGATTTTATTTTTAATCTGCTTGAGCGGAGCATTGAAGAATCGTCGTTAAAAATTTTACAAAAAAGATTTTTTTCCGTTGAATCTTCGAGAATTTGAGGCTTTTCAAAGCCGTGCTTTTTGTTGTAGACAAATTCTGTCGTTAAAAAAGCAAAAAGTGTTATGACGGCGGCAATTATTGCGGCAGAAATAAAGGTAAAACCTGCGATTTTTTTTAGGCTTAGCGATTTGTCTTTGTTGATGACGCGAAGGCGCACAAGAATTTTTAGCCAGACAATCTGGAACGGAAAAAGAATAAGGCTGAGCATGATGTTTACCTGTTTTCCGCTCGAAATTAAAATTTTTATGTCCGGAGCGTTTACGTTTGCAAAATAAACTGCAACATAAGACAAAAAAGGCAGGAGCATAAGAGAGAACGAGATTATAAGCGAAAGCAATTTTGAAGAATTCCGCGTAAAGTAAATTATAAAATATTCAAGGGCGAAAACCCAAAAAACAGTTATGTCCGCCATGCTGAAAAGAAAAATATTTGCCGCAGAAACCAAAATAATCATAAAACCGTAGATGAACGATGTGACAGGAAGCTTTAAATGCACCTGAAATAGAAAAAATACGGAGATTACGATTACGGAAATAAAAAGTTTTGCCGCAAATTGAATTACGGGATTTGCCTGGGAAATAAAAGCCAGATTTTTGCAGCAAAATTGCCCGATATAAAGCGAAAAAACGCTTGCGCATAGCATTGCTGGAATAAAAAGCCAATATCTAGAAAAATCTTTTTTTGACTGAAGCCGATTTTTTCCAGTAAAAGTAAAGCAGACTAAAAAAAGAATTACAAGAATTCCGAAAATTTCGACAGAAAGTATATTTTTAAATTCATTTATCCAGAAAGTGTGGTTTGCCAGAGTGATAAATGAATAATGAACATCGTTTTTTTCGTTTTGAGAAGGAATATGATTTTGAATAAAATTTTCAAGCGCAGAAATCTGTTCAACCTTAGAAAATTGCAATTTTATGCATTGAACTCCTTCCTTAAAAAAAGCCGCCATCTGTTCATCGCCAAAAAGAAGGCCTGCCCTGTAAATCGAAAGCAGTTTTTGCGGAACAGAAAATGGAATGTTTTTGCTCAAAAAAGAATCTACAGTTTCCTTTGCAAGCCACATTGGAGTCGAGCTTTTTCCGCCAGTTGTAAAAATTTCCGCCTTTGCTTTTGTGTTTTTTGAAAAGTTGATCAAGACGGCAAAATATTCTGAACCGTCGTCTAAATTTCCCGCAAAATTTTCAGTTCCCTGTAAAAAAAACTTGTATTCTGGAAAAATATTATTTCTGTCATCAAGGGCTGTAAAAACGAATTCAACCGGAAAAGCCCTTTTCATTTTTTTTGTTTTTTCGACAAGCGATAAAATTTCTTCCGGATATTCAAAAAAATCTTCCTGTGAGACAAGAATCAGCATTGTTTTTGCCGAAACCGCCGGCAATGAAGGTTCAAGGCGAACGTTTACATTGAACGGAAAAATGTCGTTTCCTGTCGGGGCAAGCTCAAGCCTGTGAAAAGAAAAATCGGATTTTTCAAGCATTTGTTCTGTGTAAAGCGAAAGTTCCGATCCTTTCAGAAACTGTTTTTTTGCACTTTGCGCCTGCGGATAAAAAATAATGTAATTCAATAGCAGTAAAGAAATTAAAAACTTCCGCAGAACATTAAAACTCATTCTAACAGAATATAATTTGAAGGTTTACAATGCAAGCCCCTTGCAGTATAATTAGAGCCACTAGTTGGAGAAAAGATGTCTGCTGAAAAAAAATTTTCACTTAATCTACCGCTCAAGGTCATTTTGACAGAAGAGGGAGCATCACATTTTATCAGTCATAAAATAAAACTTTTGCGTTTCAGGCTTGCTGACAATATTGAAGAATATGGAATTTCACTGAATCCTTTTTCACCTCAGTCTTTGCAAAATATGATTTTGGTGAATTATATTTCAAAAATTGAAATTTCCATGTCGGAATTTGTTTCTGTTCGTCAGGAAGTTATGGATCTTTCAAAAGTTGTGGTTTATTCGCTCCTTTACAAACAGTTTGACCGCCAGCTTTTTGCGGATTTTATTCAAACAGATGCCGTTCAAAAACACAACCGTAAAAATCCTACTCAGTTGATTGATGAACGCACAAAAATGTCGGAAAATCAGCTCAGACAGATACTTGCCTCTCAAAAAGCGACTGTTCAGCTTGCAAAAAAGGAAATTTTGGATCCAGTCTGGAAATCTTTGATGGAAAACAAAGATTATTCTCTCGAAGAAAAAAACATCTATCTTCTTATGACAGAAAAATTTTTGAACCGTCTTTCTTTGATGAACTGGTACATAATTACAAAATTCTACCGTACAGAAGGTTTTTCTCAAATAAACATTGCAATTCGCCATCTTCTTCAGGTTTATATGGAAAAGAGCCGTGTTGCCGAATATATTTCAATTCTCGTAATGGAACTTGCCCTCAACAGTGAAAATACAAATATGCGTAAGGAAGCAAAGCGTATGTTTGCAGGAATTGAAGATGTTGATGCTCTTATTTACGATCCTGAGCAGCGTGAAAAAATCGTTGCCGAATTAAAGCGCAATCACGAGCAGGTTTTTATTTCTTGGAAACTCGGCGGCGGTTCGTCTGCAATCGGAAAGCAGGGAAGGCTTCAGATTACTCTTTACAATAAGGACGATGAATTTCAGGAAGTAAAGGAAAATATCGAATCAAAGGCTTCTGCCGACACTAATAAAAAATCGCTGATTGACTTTTACCGTGAATTGCCTGAAGGTCAGGAAAGCACAGATCTGGGACTTTATTACCTTTCTTATCTTGATGACGCCTGCAAAAAAGTGAACGTAAAATTTGAATCAATCGTAAATCAGTTCTCTTCAAGCGATTTGACAGTCATAAACCTTATTTTTAATTTTTAGGTCAAATGAAAAGCCCTCGGAATTTAAAAATAAGCAGTCTGTCTTTTTGTCTCCCGTTGTGTCTGATTTTGACAGGTTTTCTTTTTTCGTCGTGTTCCGAATCGTCCGCAAATATTCTTTCTGTAAATGCGAGCGTTGTTTTTGACTACAAAGATGAAAAATCGCTTCCAGAAACGAGTCTTTCCGTCTTTATTCAGGGCGAATACGAAGCTCAGAGGGCGGATTTTCTTAAAATTACAGAAATAGAGGAAAATTACAGCTGGAATGTCTATTCTCCGGTGATTTTTGAAAGCCAGAACAAAAACTGGATTGGTTATTCGTCTTTGCTTGCGCCGGAAGACAAGGTTATAAAAAACGGTGAATATGAAGTTTTATACACAGATGCCGCCGGAAACGAAGCTGAAGAAAAATTTTTTATAAAATATAACGAAGAAATCCTTAAGTCAAAACCGGAAAATGTCCGCAAGGCCGCCGGCATAAATTTAAGTGAAGTTGTCATTCTTTTTGACAAAAACATGAATATGCTTTTTTATGGAACTGCAAAAAGAGCCTGGAAGAAAAATTCTGATATTTTAAAAGAATACAGCCGGGCTTTTTTTAAGAGACGGATTTTGACGGATACATCCGGAACTGTCGTTATAAAACTTCCCATCGAAAATTTAATTGAAAAATAAAAAAAAGGATTTGATTTATGAATGAAATTGCAGAAACAGAAAATAAAAGATGCTCGCTTTCTGCCGAAGAGTCGATGAGGCGCACAATCCGCACTTTTGCAATTCGTGCCGGTCATTTTACAGCCTGCGAAAAAAAAGATTATGCCCAGCTTTTACCGGTTTTTGGAGTTCAATACAAAGAAGGAATTTTGGATTTTGAGAAAATTTTTGGAAATAAAAATCCGGCAGTAATCGAAATCGGCTTTGGAATGGGAAAAGCTACTGCGATAATTGCAGAAAATAATCCTGATATAAACTATCTTGGTCTTGAAGTTCATAAGCCTGGAGTTGGAAAACTTCTTGGAGAAATCAGGACACGGAATTTAAAAAATATCCGCATAATTGAACACGACGCAATGGAAGTTTTGGAAAACATGATTGCTCCTGAAAGCGTCGATGCTTTTCATATCTTCTTTCCAGATCCGTGGCAGAAAAAGCGCCATGAAAAAAGACGGTTGATTCAGAGGCCGAGAACGGACTTGATTGCTTCACGCTTAAAAAAAGACGGCTATCTGTATTTTGTTACGGACTGGCTTCCTTATGCGGAATTTGGCCTTGAGCAACTTGAAAAAACTCCCGGCCTTAAAAACAAATATGAAGGTTACGCTCCTCATCAGCAGTGGCGGCCTGAGACTCGTTTTGAGCAAAAAGGAATTGATGCAAACCGCGTAATCAACGAGATGATGTTTATAAAGCAGTAATTTGCCCAAAAATTGTGAGAGCGTCAGCCTTAAAAAGAGGGGATTTTATGGGAGATCTTTTTGACATAGGTCAAAGCGCAAGAATTTCAGAATTAGTTAGTTTAATAAAAAAATATCAGGCTTCTTATTACAACGGTGAAGCGGAAATTTCGGATTTTGAATTTGATAAACTCTGGGACGAATTAAAACTTTTGGATCCGCAAAATCCTGTCCTGCAAAAAGTTGGAGCGGACAGCGGAAATTTTGCAAAAGTGCGCCATATCATGCCTATGGGAAGTCAGGAAAAAGCCGCCGATCCTCAGCAGTTTTTAGCATGGACAAAAAATCATTCGTATTCAGAATATCTTGTTGAATACAAGCTTGACGGCGCAAGCCTTGAGCTTCAGTTTGAGCATGGAATTTTAAAGGCTGCTGTAACTCGCGGAGACGGAACTGTAGGCGATGACATTACGCTTAACGCAAAAAAAATGCACGGAGTTCCGGCGGCACTTTGCTCTTTGGACGGAAAAATTCTTGATTATACGGGCGGCGTGCGTGGCGAAGTCATAATGACGCATTCTGTTCATGACAGTTTGTATGCAGATAAGGCCAATTGCCGGAATGCCGCAAACGGTCTTATGAAAAGAAAAGACGGTCTAGGAAGCGAAAATCTAAAACTCATTACTTACGATGCCTGGGCTTCGGACGGAAATCAGCCTTTTAAAGATGAAGAGGAAAAAATCGTCTGGCTTAAAAACTGCGGATTTAATGTCGTTCCTTTAAAAATTTGCCGTTCAGCAGATGAAGTGATCGAATATCGCGCATCTGTTATGGAAGAACGAAAAAATCTTGAATACGACATAGACGGACTTGTTGTAAAAGAGCGGACGATAAACCATGCAGACGCAAGCCGTGCGCGCCCGGACAGACAGATCGCATTTAAATTCAGTCTGGAAGAAGCGGTGTCGGTTTTGCGCAATGTTGAATGGAGTGAATCCGGAGCAACTTATACTCCTGTGGCTGTTTTTGACGAAGTTCAGCTGAATGGAACTACAGTGCAGAGGGCGTCTCTTTCAAATCCCGAAACAATGCGAAGACTCGGAGTAAAAATTGGAAGCAAAATCGTCGTGGTAAAGCGAGGAGAAATAATTCCAAAAATCGAAAGCGTTGTTCCGGCAGAAAAAGGGCAGGTGTTTTCGGAAATTCAAATTCCCGAAAAATGTTCCTGCTGTGGTTCAAAGCTTACGGACGAGGGAACAAGGCTTTTTTGTCCAAACAAAAACTGCGAAAAAAGAATTTTGCATCAGCTTCTAAAATGGGTCAGCGTGATTGACATTCGCGACCTTGGCGAAACTTTGATAAAATCGCTTTTTAATTCTTCCAGGGTGCGTTCGATTAGCGATTTGTACACTCTTACGGTCGAAGAACTGACACCGTATTTTTTGAATGAGGAAAGCCGTCAAAAAGAAAAGGAAAGCCTTGGAGCGCAGAAAGTTTATGATTCAATTCAATCTCACAGAAAAGCAAAATTAGCCGCCTTTATTGCGGGGTTTGATATTGAAGACATGGGCGAAACTATGGTTCAAAAACTTGTGGACAGCGGATTTAACACTTTGGAAAAAATGCTTGAGGCAAAAACTGAGGATTTTGCAAAAGTCTATGGATTTGCAGAAATTTCTGCCAGAAACTTTTTTGAAGGGCTTGAAGAAAATAAGGACGAGCTTGTTTTTCTCTCAAAAAACTACATTCAAGTTGAAGAGGGAAGAGCTTCTGGTGTTTTTGCAGGTAAATCTTTTTGTTTTACCGGTGAACTTGTGACGATGAAAAGACTGGACGCCGAATCCCTCGTAAAGAAAAACGGCGGAACATGCAAATCGTCTGTCACAAAAGATCTTTCTTATCTTGTGACAAACGACGCTGCAAGCGGTTCCTCAAAAAATGTAAAGGCCGCAAAATTAGGAATTCCGGTAATTACAGAAGAGCAGTTTCTGGCTCTCTTAAAGTAGCGTTGCCTGCGAATCAGTCGCAAATTCTTAAAATCAAGCTGGATTCTACTTGTTTGTAAGTTGAGTTTCGGACAAAATCATCTGCGGAGTCACATTTCCGTTAAAGACGTTGCGCTGAACCTGATACAAAATATTTATAAAATCTCCCTTGTCAAAGTCTCTGTGGAGACGTTCGCCTTCGCCGAAGAATATTGCCGGCCATTTTGTTTCTCCAGCGTCAAGAATCAATTTTAGGTGGACTGGATCTGGTTTTCCCATGAGAATTCCGTCTTGAATTTTCATTCCCTGGCTCAAAAATGTGAGTTCTGGATTTTCTTCGCCGTAAGGCTCAAAACGGTCGATTATATTTAAAATTTCCGGTTTTAGATATTGAGGCGGAAGTTCGGCGTCGATTTCGATATTTTCGCTTTCTTCGTCGTTATTCAGTTCAATTTCCTTGCAGAGATGTTCAAGGCGTTTTTTGAATTCTTCCATTTTTGATTCTTCAAAACTGAATCCTGCCGCAAGGTTGTGTCCTCCGTGGTTTATAAAAATATCGGACATTTTGTCCAAAAATGGTGGCAGTAAAAATCCACGGCAGCTGCGCATTGAGCCGATTGCAATTCCATCGACAACTGTAACTGCCATTGACGGAATTTTATATGTTGAAGTAAGTCTTCCTGCAAGAATTCCTGAAACTCCGCGGTTTATGTCTTTGTCGATTATTACGCAGAGTTTTCCGCCGTAGTGTTTTATGCTTTCTTCTGCTGTTTTTGAGGCGATTTCCCAGGCTTTTTGACCGAGTTCTTTTCGCTTGCAGTTCATTTCGAGTATTTCGTCAGCAATTTTGTCTCTTTTGTACGGATCTTCTTCAAGAAAAAGTTTCATTCCAAGTTCCGGTTGTCCGAGGCGGCCTGTGGCATTTAAAACAGGAACTACATTCCAGCTTAATTTTGTGCTTGTCACCGTTGTGCCCAAAAGTTTTAGTTTTGAGAGGAGTTCGATTAAGCCTGGACGCGCGTTTCCTGAGTTTATTGATTTTAGCCCCTGTCTTACGATTATGCGGTTCTCGTCTTTGAGGGGCATTATGTCCGCGAGTGCGGCAAGCGCTGCAAGCTGAAAGTCTTTTTCTTCCTGAATGCTGTCTTTTGGAAATTGTTTTGCAGTTACAGTATTGATGTATGTTACAAAAATATTGAAAAAGGTTTCAATCTGGGTTCCGTCAGTTTCGTTGTATTTTGCGAGAATTGACGCTTTTTTTAAATCTAAAAGGCTTTTTTCTGAAAATTGAGGAAATATTTTTGAAACTTCATTTCTTAGGTCAAGGACGTTGAATTCGATTGAAGAGCCGAACGTTTCGTTCAAAATTTTCATGGTTTCGCTTTTGTCCCATACAAAAATCTGCTGTCCTGTCAAAAAAGAGAGAAATTTTGTCTTTGAAAACGGCACGCTCAATGGAACTATTTTTTGAACTAAAATTTCCTGTTTTACAAGGTTCCGGACCTTCATGCATTCGATAACGTTCTCTTCGTTTTCTTTGCGCGCTGTAAGCAGGCATATTTCCTGTTTGTAAAGCTCAGATTTTGTAAAGCGGAGGGCTGCGGCGGTTTTGCAGGCGATTGCTGCTCCAGAAATATCGTGGAAAGGATATTGTGAATCTTCGCATTTTTGATCAACGATTATTGCCGGACTTGGAAGCTGTTCGGGAGGGTTGTGGTGGTCAAGAACTATCGTGTCGATTCCGAGCTCTGCCGCATGGGCGATTTCTGCGTTGTTTGAAATTCCGCAGTCAACTGTAATGATGAGTGTTCCGTTTTTTTTGTAAAATTCGTCTACGGCTTCGATAGATAGTCCGTAACCGTCATTTCCGCCAGGAAGCCTCCATTCAACTTCGATTCCCATAGACTTGAGCTGTTCGTATAAAATCGTAGTGCTTGAAATTCCGTCTACATCGCGGTCTCCGAAAATCAGGACGATTTCTCCTTCTTCCTGGGCCTGAAGAATTCTATCAACGGCGTCTTCCATCGCAGAAAATTCAAACGGATTGTGTAAAAATCTTTTGTCGTCTTCCAAAAAATAAAGTATGTCGCTGCTTTTTGTAATTCCGCGGCGAATTAGAATTGAAGCGGTGATTGCGTCAATTCCGTATTTTTTTGTCATTTCGTTTACTGATTCTTTTAGAACCGGTTTTTTAATCCATTTTTTCATTTTATAATCCTGTTTTTATTTTTTTTGCAACTTAAAGAATAGCAATTCCTGATTCAAGCGAAAGGAATCTTGTTCCGCATATATTTTGAATTAAAAAATAGCAAAAGTCTTTTAATTCAATCATTGTTTTTTCATCAATTATTATTTCGCGGACGTCTTTTGGTTTTAGAACCGAAACTGCCTGAAGATATGTTAGCGAAGTTTTGGAAAGAAAAAAACTGTTTCGGTTTTCTGTTTGCGCGTTTGAAAGGCAGTCTCTGCACACAAATCCATTTTCGCGTTCGCTGTACATTCCGCAGAAAGTCTGCGCGTTTTGGTCAATTTTGTCTGCTAAAAAAGATTTTCCGCATTGGCAGCAGAATTGCGCGTCCGGCCTCATTCCCAAAATTCCTGTGTAACGCCACAAGAAACGGATAAGACCGAGCCTGCTATTGTTTTCTGTGCTCTGTTCCATTCCGTCCAAAAGTCCGTTAAAAAGATAGAATGCCTGCTCCGGGCTTCCTGCGCAGCGTGATTTTATTATGATTTCCGAAGCAAAACTTGCCGCATAGGTTTTAAAAAGATTTTCTCTAAACGACGGATGATAGGATTTTACGTCAAAATCGGTTATCTTGCAGGAATTTTTTGTTTCGTCTTTGTAAAGATACGCAGTTCCGCAGTTAAATGGGCTTACAAGCGAACGAAATTTGCTTTTTGGACCGCCATAAAGAGTTGCGTAAACAATTCCGTCTTGAGGAGTAAGGAGTGTTACAGAACGGTTGTTTTCTCCAGACTGTTTAAGAGCAAGAATTGTTGCAAAAGTAGATGAACTGCGCATAAATTTATTATAATTTGAAAAACTGATTTAATAAATACTAGACAGCATTTTTAGATTATAATATAATCGAGTATTCACATTAACTTGGGGGATAGTGTAATGATTTTTCCTTTGGAACAGCTTGTAAAATTTTCAGGAAACGTTTATGAGATTACTGTCGCAGCAAGTCGCCGTGCTTATCAGCTGGCAATGATGAAAGATGCAGAAATTGACCGCAATGACGGTAAAGTTGTATCTCTTGCGGCAAAACAGGTTTTTAACAACACTATTCAATACAAAAGAATTGAACAAAAGTAATTTACATCGGTTTTAATCTCTTGACGAAAGACTTTAAATTGATGATAATTAGTATACTAATTTGATTAAGGAGTGCCCATAATGCCTTGTGGTAAAAAAAGAAAGCGCCAGAAGATGGCTACACATAAGCGCAAGAAGATGCTTAGACGCAATCGGCATAAGAGCAAGTAACATCTTTTTTGGTGTTTTGATATATGCCCGTAGAATAGACCGCGGTAGTTTTTTACTTCGCGGTCTTTTTTTTCTTCAAAATTGTAAAAATCAGTTTTTTGTCTTACAATAAAAATAATAGAAGATTGTTATGTTGCTTTCCAAAATAAATTCGCCCGATGATTTAAAAAAACTCCCGGAAGACCAGCTTCCGAAACTTTCAGAAGAAATTAGAAAAAAAATTATTGAAGTAGTCGGAAAAAACGGCGGACATCTTGCTTCAAATCTTGGTGTTGTCGAGCTTACGATTGCGCTTCACAGGGTTTTTAATTCGCCGGAAGACGCGATAATTTTTGATGTAAGCCATCAGTGCTATGTGCACAAGATGCTTACTGGCCGTTTTTCGGATTTTTCAACTATAAGAAAAAAAAATGGACTTTCTGGTTTTACCAGAAGGACTGAAAGCAAACATGATTTTTTTGACAACGGACACGCTTCTACTTCGATTTCTCAGGGGCTTGGTCTTTTGACAGCCTGGAATTTACAGAAAAAAAACGGAAAAGTTGTCGCTGTGATCGGAGACGGCTCTTTGACCGGCGGACTTGCGCTTGAGGCTATGAACCATGCAGGCCAGCTTGGAAAAAATCTTATAGTTGTTTTGAATGACAACAAAATGTCAATCAGCGAGAATACTGGAGCTGTTTCAAAATATCTTTCTAAACTTACGATGTCTGGTTTTTATCAGAATATTCGCCACAAAATTGACCTTGCGCTTTCAAAAATTCCAAATTCAAACAGACATATCGGAAAATTTGTCTACAGATTTAAGCGTTCTCTAAAGGCTCTCTTTTTAAGCAATAATTTTTTTACAGATTTAGGTTTTGAATACGTCGGACCTTTGGACGGACACAATATCGGTGAGCTCGAAAATGTTTTTAAGGACGTAAAAAAACTTCAAGGACCGGTCGTAGTTCACGTAGTTACAAAAAAAGGAAAAGGTTATTCTCCTGCGGAAAATGATCCGGCGGCTTTTCATGGAATCGGACCGTTTTTAATTTCTGACGGAAAAGTTGAGCATTTTGATACGATGAGCTTTACCGAATGTTTTAGCCAGACTTTGCTTGAATTTGCGGAAAAAGATAAGAGAATTACTGCGATTACGGCGGCAATGGCAAAAGGAACTGGACTTGATGCTTTTGCAAGGCGCTTTCCGGAAAGATTTTTTGATGTTGGAATCGCCGAAGAGCACGCTGTAACTTTTGCTTCTGGACTTGCGGCCGGTGGACTAAAGCCAGTGGTTGCAATCTATTCAACTTTTATGCAGCGGGCTGTCGACCAGATAATCCACGATGTCGCATTGCCGGAATTTCCGGTGGTTTTCTGTTTGGACAGGGCAGGACTTGTTCCGAGCGATGGAGAGACTCATCAGGGCATGTTTGACATTGCGCTTTTGAGGACTGTTCCGAATTTAACAATTCTTTCCCCTGCGACTGCCGCTGATTTTAAGCTTAGCCTTGAATGGGCGCTTTCTCGAAACAAGCCTGTCGTGCTCCGCTATCCAAAATCGACTTGTCCGACAGAATTGAAATGTTTTTCTCAAAAAATTGAAGAAGGAAGGGGCGTTTACGTAAAATGCGAGGAATTTGCGCCTGCCTTGAGCCTGAAGTTTGATGAAGATGGGCTGGAAGATGTTTCAGTTCAAAAAAAGAAAAAGTTAAAATCCGTTCTTTTTGTTTCTACAGGAAGCATGCTTTCGGAAGTGATACAGGCGAGCCGCAATCTTATGATTGAAAACATTGAGGCTGATATTTATTCACTGAGATTTTTAAATAAGGTTGATGTAAATCATCTTTTTGAATATGCAAAAAATCGTGATGCGGTTATATTTGTTGAAGACGGAATATGCCGCGGCGGTGTGAGTGAAGAGCTTGAATATGAATTGTTAAAACGCGGATTTAATAAAACTGCGGTCAATGCTTTGCCGGAAAAATTTTTAAGTCAAGGAACTCGCGGCGAAATCTGCGAAGATGTAAAAATGGATCCGCGGAGTCTTGCGGAATGTGCTTATAAGGTGGTTTATAGAAAATGATTTCATTAAGACTTGCAGATAAGACTATTACGACAGAAAAAAATGCCTTCGTAATGGGAATTGTAAATGCGACTCCAGATTCATTTTGGGAGGGAAGCCGCGGCGGAACTCAGATGGCTCTTGAACAGATTGAGCAGGGAGCGGATATTATTGACCTTGGCGCAGAATCTACAAGGCCTGGCTCCCATTATGTGAGCGAAGATGAGCAGATAAAAAGGCTTATTCCGGTTTTAAGCGAAATCCGCCGTCATTCAGACATTCCCGTTTCGATAGATACAAGAAAATATTCTGTCATGAAAGCCTGTCTCGACGAAGGTGCTGACATTTTGAACGATGTTTCCGCCCTTGAAGACGATGAAAAACTTGCAGGACTGTGCGCGGAATCAAAAATTCCTGTAATTTTAATGCACAAGCGTTCTACTCCGGACGTTATGCAGAACAATACCGAATATCAGGATATTTTTAAGGAAGTTGACCTTTATTTGCGTCAGAGAGTTGAACACGCTTTAAAGCAGGGCATATCTTCTGATAAGATTATTGTTGATCCTGGAATCGGCTTTGGAAAGAATATGACTGACAACTGCACTTTAATCAGAAGATGCGGACAGCTGTGCGATTCAAAATATCCAGTTTTAATGGCGCTTTCCCGAAAAACTGTAATCGGTCAGCTTTGCAACCGTGAAATTCAGGACAGAATGATAGGAACTGTTGCTGCGGATTTGATTGCCGTTATGAACGGAGCAACTCTTGTCCGCGTGCACGATGTAAAAGAAGCAGTTGATTCACTGAATGTTTTAAAAGGAATTGGAGTATAGATTGAACGGATTTGAAAATCTTCTTCATATTTATGATTTTATACGGCCGTTTTTAGATATTGGTGTAATGGCCTTTATTTTGTACAAGGCATACGAAATAATTGTAAAAACGAATGCCCTTCAGATAATAAAAGCCGCGATTGTCGTTGCAATGGCCTATGCTGTGGCGCTTTTGCTTCATCTTTCAATGCTGCTGTGGGTTCTTCAAAAACTTGCTCCTGGACTTGTTGTCTGTTTTGCGATTGTATTCCAGCCGGAACTTAGAAAGGTTTTCTTAAAGCTTGGACAGAGCCAGTGGTTCACTTTTGGAAACCGCTCAAGGCATACTTATGTCGATACCGTAATCATTGCCGCCGAAATGCTTTCAAAAATGAAGAGAGGCATGCTCGTAGTTTTTACACGCCATACCAAAATTGATGACATTATCGAAACTGGAACACGTCTTGACGCAGACCTTTCAAGCGCTCTTCTTGTGACGATTTTTGGTCATGACACGCCTTTGCATGACGCCGCCTGCGTCGTTCAGAACGGAAAAATAATCGCCGCAGGCTGTTTTTTGCCTTTGAGCGAGCAATATGATATTAAAAAAACATTCGGAACAAGACACCGTGCCGCCCTCGGAATGAGCGAAATAAGCGATGCCGTTGTTCTTGTCGTTTCAGAAGAGTCTGGAGCGGTTTCTCTTGCTTACGACAGCCAGCTTCACTACGATTTGAACCCGAACCAGATTACAAAACAGCTCGAAAAACTGTTGGAAATGACGCCTGCGCAAAAAACGATAGAGGACACAATTGATGAAAATAAAGGACTTTATTGAAAAAATTACGGAAAACTGGCCGGTAAAGGCGAGTTGTGTTCTGCTTGCAATATGTATTTACGTTTTTTATACGCTTTCGCTTCAAGATTCCAGGTCTTTTACAGTTCCTTTAAAGATAAAAAACGGTTCAGGAATTGTGCCGGTAAGTCCGTATCCTGCAAATGTAAAAATCAAGTTAAAGGGAAAGACAGAAGATATTGCTTCTCTTCAAAAAAACAACTTTTCCGCCTATCTTGACCTGAACTATCTGCCAAAAGACGGAGTTTACAAGCTTCCTGTTCTTGTTGAGCTTCCTCAGCAGGCTCTCTTGCTTGATACACTTGAAGTTACAGTTTCGCCTCAGGAAGTCAATTTAAAAGTTGAGGAAAAAATTTCAGCCTTTGTGCCGGTTTTGCCTCTTATAAACGGAAGTCCTGCTCATGGCTATGAGATAAAAAATATTACTGTAAAACCAGACACGGTTGAACTTACAGGACCGCGCTCGATGGTTCAAAACTGCACGAGGCTTCAGACAAAGGCTGTTTCGGTAAAAAATGCGGATAAAAGTTTTGCTTCTCCTGTTTTGCCAGAAAATCCGGGCTCGTATTTAAAATTTAAAAATAATGAAGAAAAACTTACGGTTACGGTCGAAATTGCGCCTGTCGTTTCGGAAAAAAGTTTTTCTGTTGAGATGATAGATGTAAAATCTTTGCCTAAAGAATTTGTGGTTTCCTCTCAAAAAAATTCTGGAATTTTGAATTTAAGCGGAAAACTGGTCGATTTAGAGAAATTTAGCGTTTCTCAGGGTTCGCTTTTTGTAAATGCGTCGGAGATTTCTGAACCTGGAATTTACGAGCTTGATGTAAAAGCGTCAGTTCCTGCAAAATTTACAGTTCAGGATTTTTCTCCTAAAAAAATAAAAGTTGCCGTAGAAAAAATCAAGGTTGTAGATGAGCTTGAAGAAAAAGTTGGAGATGTGATTACTTCTCCGGTGAATGAAATTCTTCCAGAAAAAATTGAATTGACAGGCGGACAGTCAGGCGAATAATGGTTTACGGAATTGGAACGGACATTTGCGAAGTAAGAAGGTTTGAAAAGTGGCTCAAAAAACCGGATTTGTTTTTGCGTTTTTTTAACGAAAATGAGCAGTTTTCCGGTGATTTTTGTCAAAATGAAGGAGCAGCCTGCCGTCACTATGCGGCCCGTTTTGCCGCAAAAGAGGCTTTTTCCAAGGCCATGGGAACAGGATTTACCGGCCTGAGCTTGAATGATTTTTATGTTGCCAAGGATAAAGCCGGAAAACCGTTTTTTGAATTTGGAGAAAAAACTAAAAAAAATCTTGAAGCCAATATAGGAAAGGACCTCAATATTCAGCTTTCTATAAGCCACGAAAAAGAATATGCAGTTGCTTTTGTTATAATCGAAAAATTGAGTTAAAATACTTTTATAAAATAAAATTCTGGAGAATCTATGTTGTACCGCAGTTCAAAAAAAGTTGAAAATCCTGGAAAAAAGCCAAAGATTTCCTATTGGTCAAAAAACAGATGCCATTGCCCGGTCTGCCAGAACAATTTTGAGCGTGAGGAAATGCTTTCCGGTTCTGGACGAATGATTGCCGGAGAACTGACTGACGAACTGCACCGCGTTTTTGAGCCTTCTGCAAAATACGGTCAGATTTATCCGGTGATTTATTCAATCGGAGCCTGTCCAAAATGCCATACTGCGCTTTTTTGGAGCGATTTTGAAGAAATTCAGGATAATAATTCTCTCAATGCGCTTTTGGCGGACAGCAAAAACCGCAAAGAAATTGTAAACAACATGTTTCCTTATTATGAATTGACGAGAGAACGAAACCTTCTTGACGGAGCGGCAATGTATTATCTTGCGCTTCTGTCTTACGAAAAAGTGGATCTTTCGTATGCGCCGACAATGAAAAGGGCGATAATTTCGCTTCGTTTGGCATGGATTTGCCGCGATTTGCAGAAAATTGTTCCTGAGCATAATTATGACTATGCGGCCGAAGTTTTTTACAGAAAAGCCCAGTTTTTTTACGAGCAGACTTTGATTAACGAGACTCAGAGAATCGAAACGATTGCAAAAATTACGAATTTTGGACCTGACATAGACAAAAATTACGGTTACGACGGCGTAATCTATCTTAATTCGCTTTTGGAATACAAATACGGACAGAAAGAAGACATGCAGATGCGCTATAAAAAACTCGATGCAAACAAGCGTTCTATTGCCCGAATTTTTGGACTTGGAAAATCTTCAAAATCAAAACCTGGACCGCTTTTGGAAAAATCTCGCGACCTTTACGACAAACTGACGGCAACCTTAAACGAAGCCAATGTTATTTCGGTTGACGATGAATAGACTTTTTTGAAAATTCAATTTGCGAAAAAAGGCGGTTATTTTGCGTAATATACTTTTGACTATTTCTTATGACGGAACCGATTTTTGCGGCTGGCAGCGGCAAGATTTTGCAGATAAGGGAAAAGCTGTCAGAACTGTCCAGCAAACTGTGGAAGATGCGCTGGAAAAACTCCATAAACAAAAAATTTCTTTGCAGGGTTCCGGAAGGACTGACAGCGGAGTCCATGCTTTTGCTCAGGCGGCGAATTTTTATTCTCCGGTGGATTCGATTCCGATAGAAAAATATCCTGTGGCTTTAAACTGTTTTTTGCCGGACGATGTGCGGATTATGAATGCAAGGGTGGTTGACGAGAATTTTTCTGCCAGAAGAAATGCAACGAGCCGGGTTTACAGATATTTTATAAATACGGGAAAACCTTTTGCAAGCCAGATGAGATATGTCTGGCCGATTCATTACAGACCGGATATTGAAAAATTGAATAAGATGGCCGAATGTCTGCATGGCGAAATTGACTGCTCGACTTTTGCCGCGGCCGGCGACCAGAGCGTTTCGATGTTCCGTTATATTGATGATGCGCATTTTTTTTATGAAGGCGAAAACCTTGTTTTTCAGATTGAAGCGAATGCCTTTTTGTGGAAAATGGTCCGCTCGATTACAGGAAGCCTGATTTATTTTGAGCGTATGGGAAAAGATGCTGAATTTTTTAAGAAAGTTTTGGAAAGCAAAGAACGAAAAAATGCAGGTCCGACGGCTCCTGCAAAGGGACTTTTTTTGCACGAAATAAAATTTGATGGAACCAGGCGTCATATTTGAGCTTTTTTCTGCGCCAGGAACATGGAGGGCGGCGAAGCCGGTGCAAAGCACCGAGGGCACCGAAGCCCGTAATACTCCGGCCCGCAAAAGCGGGTGGCGCCCAAAAATTTAAAGAAGGTTTACAGGATCCACGTCGGTTTCGATGTAGACGTCTGTCGGGCGCGAATAGTTGTAAAAAAGACCAGCTGCTGCTTTTTGAAGAATTGTTATGTCCTGTCCTTTTAAAATGAGCTGCCAGCGGAAACTTCCTGAGATTTTTGAAAGCGGACACTCGGCTGGACCGAGAATTTCTGTGGAAGCGACCTTGTTTTTTTGTTCCTGCGTAAAATCAGGCGAGATTTTCTGGTTGTAAAGGGCGTAAAGTTCGTTTCTGAGAATTGATGACGCTCCTTCTGCGGCCTCGACTGCCTGTTTTTCTGTCGGCGCCCTGAAAACCAGACGGACAAGGCGGCAAAAAGGCGGAAAATTGAGCATCCGTCGGTTATTTATTTCCATTTCGTAGAATTTTTGCGTCTGATTGTTTACCGAAAAGAGAATAGGCTCTCGTTCTGGCGAATATGTCTGTACGAGGACTTTGCCGTCTGGAAAAAATCTTCCTGCGCGGCCGGCAACCTGCGTTATGAGCGAAAATGTGCGTTCTGCTGAGCGGAAATCCGGCAGATGAAGGGCTGTGTCCGCAAGAATTACTCCGACCAGTTTTAAGTTTGGAAAGTTGAGCCCTTTTGCGACCATCTGGGTTCCGAGCATAATGTCGTATTCGTTGTTTTTAAAGGCGTTGATTTTTTCCTGCAGCTCGCCTTTTTTTGTAAGGTTGTCCGTGTCCATGCGCACGATTTTTGCATTCGGAAATTTTGCCTTTACTTCGGATTCTATAAATTCTGTTCCAAAGCCCGAATAGCCTGCATCAAGAGAGCCGCATTGCGGACACTGCTGTGGCGGCGTTGTGCTCCAGCCGCAGTAATGGCAGCGAAGACGGTTTTCTGTCTTGTGGTAGGTAAGGCTTACAGAGCAGTTTTTGCATTTTAATTCAAATCCGCAGGAGCGGCAGCGGTAAAAGTGGGTGAATCCTCGGCGGTTTAAAAACAGGATTGTCTGTTTTTTTTCTGCAAGGGTCTGGTTTATTTCGTGCTCGAGCTCGCGCGAAATGCAGAGAGTGTCGGCCGGTTCGTTTTTTAGGTCGACTGTTTTGATTTGAGGCATTTTTCCGCCGGCCAGGCGTTTTGAGAGTGTGTGCCTGGCGATTGTCTTTTTGTTCATAAGATACCAGGCTTCAACGCTCGGTGTCGCCGAACCCATTACAAGAGGAATTTTCTGTTTTTTGCAGCGGTACATTGCAACCTGTCTTGCATGGTAGCGCGGAGTTGAGCCTGATTTGTAGGAGCCGTCGTGCTCTTCGTCGATTATTATAAGGCCGAGGTCTGGAACTGGAGCAAAGACTGCGCTTCGCGCGCCGATTACGACCCGTGCCTCCCGGTTTAAGATTCTGTGGTATTCGCTTAATTTTTGACTTGGAGTTAGACCTGAATGAAGAACGGCCGCCGTCTGACCGAATCTTTTTACGACTGCCTCGATAACTTGCTGTGTAAGGCCGATTTCCGGTACAAGGTAGATTACGCCTTTTTTTTGGTCAAGGATTTTTTGCGCGCATTGAAGAAAAACTTCCGTCTTGCCAGTGCCTGTCGGCCCGTAAAGATAGTGAAGGTTTGTCTTTGACTCTGGCGAAAGAATTTCTTTTACGGCTTTTTCCTGTTCTTCGCTCAAGACAGCCGCTTTTTCCGAAGAAATTTCATCTACGAACGAAAATCCTCCGGCATCGGTTTCGCGTTTTGCAGAAGGAAGCATGGCGCTTACTGCTTCGCCGATTGCGCAGATGTAATATTTTGAAACCCAGAATGCAAGTTCAATCAGTTCCGGAGTTAAAAGCGGCTTTTCGTCAATAACTTTTGTGATTGGCCGGATTTTTGATTCTTCGATTGGAAAATCTGTCGGAAGATTTTCAAATTCGCCTACGACGCAGCCTTTTGTTTTCCGTGCCCCGAATTTTATTTCAACCCTGCATCCGATTCTTGAAATTCCGGAAGGTTCTATGTTGAGGTAAGTGAATGTCTGGTTTAAGGGAACGTTTAGCGCAACCTGAAGATATTTTGCCATTTTTATTGTTTTACGTATGGAATATATTGGCTTTCGTAGCCTGGGTTTAATTCAAGCAGTTTTGTCTTAAAAAATTTCAAGTCTTCCCATGCAAGTCTTTTAAGTGAAATGTCTCTCAAAAGCGCGCTTGGATGGTAAGTTACGCAGACTGGAATATTTTGATATTCAAAAAACTGTCCGCGAAGCTTTGTAACTCCAAATTCGGTCTTTAAAAGGTTTTTTGCAGCGACTGTTCCTACGCAGAGAATTGCCTTTGGTTTTAAAAGCGCAATCTGCGCCTGCAAAAAAGAAGAACACGCATCTGCTTCTTCAGGATAAGGATTTCTGTTTTGAGGCGGACGGCACTTTACGATATTTGCAATGTAAACGTTTGAAATTCGGCTCAAATTGATTGCGGCGAGCATCTTGTCTAAAAGTTGTCCTGCTGGCCCTACAAATGGAAGTCCCTGCATATCTTCTTCAAAACCAGGTCCTTCGCCGATTACAAGGACAAATGGAGAAGAAACTCCTGTTCCCGGAACTGTGTTGTGGCGGGTTTTTGCAAGCGGACAGCGTGAGCACTGGGCGATTTTTTCGATTACGTTTTGCATCGACTGCGGCAAAATCTGATTTGAGCTTTTTGTATTTTCCTGAGGCTGAATTTTTTGTTGTGGCTGCTGTTTTTCTTGAAGTTGAATTTTTTCATCATCCTTAAAAAACGGAGCATTTTCGTCAAAACTTTTAGATTTGTAGCCCAGAATAGAATCTGATGCGGTTTTTAAAAGCGAATAAATCTGCTGTTTTTGTTCTGAAGTCATATAAATTAAGTTTATAGAATTCTCTGGAAAAATTCATCCTAAAAACATTAAATCTGCGGTTTTAAAGCAAAACTGTCCGTCATTCGTCATCTGTCATTCGTCATCTTGAAGTTGACGTTTTAATTGAGTAAAATGTAGATTCTATGAAAATAGCAATGTTTACAGACGCCTATTTTCCGAGAATCAACGGGGTTTCTGTTTCAGTAAAGTCTTATGCAACGGAGCTTTCAAGGCTTGGCCACGAAGTCTGCGTTGTCTGCCTTGAATATTCTCAGGAACAGCAGCGAAGCTCTTTTTTTAACGAAAAAGAAAGCGATGCAACTGCGCCTTTTAAAATCCTCCGTATTCCTTCAACCTCAGTTGTTTTTTCGAAGGAAGACCGCATTGTGCGTCTGAATACCTGGCATTATCTCAAAAAATCTCTTGATAAATTCAAACCGGACGTAGTTCACCTGAATTCTGAATGGACTATCGGCTATTTGGGGTCTATTTATGCACGTCACCGGAAACTTCCATGCGTTTTTACCTTTCATACGATGTGGGAAGATTATCTTTCAAATTACGTTAATTTTTTGCCGGATATAAGTCTTCGCAAAATCGGTGCAGGAATCGTAAAATATTATCTTAAGCGCGCTGACGAAATAATTGCTCCAACCCAAAGAATTGCTTCTGTCGTTTCAAGATACGGAATTGATAAGGTGCCTGATATTCTTCCAACGGGAATCCCCGAAGAAAAATTAAAATATTCGATAAAGCGCGGAATGGCGGTTCGTTCCAGACTTTATTCAAAATGTCCAGGAATAAAAGGCAAGAAGATCCTTCTTTTTGTTGGCCGTGTCGTAAAAGAAAAAAACTGCGCTTTTCTGCTTGATGTTCTGCGTGAAATTCAAAAAAAGAATAAAAAGACTGCTGTTTTATTTGTTGGAAACGGTCCTTACCTTGAAGAGCTCAAGGAATTGGCAGAAAATCAAAATTTGACGGATTCAGTTTTTTTTACAGGTTACATTCCCGGCGAAGACCTGATATATTTTTACAGAATGGCAAGCGTCTTTACCTTCCCGAGCAAAACAGAAACCCAGGGACTTGTTACTGTAGAAGCCATGTTGAGCGGTCTTCCTGTTGTTGCAATCGGAGAATTGGGAACTGTTGACGTAATGCAGGGCGATAACGGCGGATTTATGGTAAAAGACGATGTGAATGAATTTGCCCAAAAAGTCCAGCTCCTTCTCGAAGACCAGAATCTCAGAAAAGAAAAATCTCTCGAAGCTAAGTCTTGGGGCGCTAAATGGAAAATTTCTTCCTTGACGCCAAAACTTGTCGAATGTTACGAAAAGGCTGTTGCCGTAAAAACTTCAGAAAAAAATGGATTAAAAAATGAATAAAAGGGTTATGAAAAAAATATTTTCAACTGTTCTTTTTTGCGGAATTTCGTTTTTTGCTTTTGCCCGCGGAGATCAGGAACTTGTGGAAGCCGGACACTGGATTTACGACTCAATCGAAAACCTGTGCATGGAAAGCGGAATTGTAAATTTTGCAGATTCTGAACCGGCTTTAATTTCTGAGTTAAAACTTTATTTGCAGGAAATTGATTTTTTTAAGTTGAGCGAAGCCGGCCGTGCAGAACTCAAGAAAATTCAAAACTATTTTGAATATGAGCAGATTGGCTTAAAATCCGGCCTCATAAACTTTGGAATAGAGCCTTCTTTTAACCTTTCTGGTTTTTACAAGACGAATGACGATATTGACTGGGTTTATGACAGATATGAGCGCAAACCGTTCATTTTTGTTCCTTTAAATTTTACAGTTTCGGACTTTGTCACAATGAAGATGGATATTCTTCTTGGAATGAATAAAAACAATGCGGTAAAAAATGACATATACTCAAATGTTCCTTTTTCGGCGGATGCAATCGACATCAACTTTCCTGACACCGCATATTTTTCGATCGGACACAGATTGACGCAAAAGACAGGAGTTTCTTTTCAGATTGGAAAAGGAGCTAGAAATATCGGAAAAACGCTTACGGGTTCAATGATTTGGTCTGAATATCTTACCGGAGCTTCTTATGCCCAGCTTTCGATTTATTCTCCAGACATAAAATACACAGGAATTGTAAGCCAGTTTAACGTTGACCGCTATATGTACGCGCATCAGTTTGATATAAGGCTTTTTAAGAAACTGACAATTACGGCTCTTGAGGGCATTTTTGTAAATGCTCCTGTTGAACTGCGCTACTTAAATCCTTTTACGATTTTTCATGGAATGGCGCCGTGGCGTGAATATCCAGACGAAGGTGATGATTCTTATGACAGGGAAAGCCATACCGGCGCATATCTTGGCATAAAGTTTCAGTTTACTCCTGTTTCAAATTTAAAATTCTACGGTCTTTTTGCCATGACACAGTTTCAGACTTCTTACGAAACTTCCAATTATCCAGACGACACGACGCCGAACGCAATGGGCGGCCAGCTTGGAGGAAGGTATACACTGCCAGTTTCAAAAGGACGTTTTACGTTTGCTCTTGAGGGAAGTTATGCCCAGCCTTATCTTTACATAAAGGAAAGTCCGAACTGGTCCTTGGTCCGCACATACGCCGAAAACATGGGAAATAAAAAATATCCGTTCTACGAATGGATTGGTTCTCCTTTTGGTCCTGACACAATCAGCGGAGAGCTTGACATGGGATACGAAGTTCCTGAAAAATGGGCTTTGAACTTTATCTATCTTTTTATGGCAAGAGGCGAAATGTCCGGAACAAGTGTATTTGACACAATGGTAAGCGACGGAAAATACTTGTGGGGAGGAGTTCATACAAATGATGATTATCCTGACGGCTGGTGTTATCCTGGAAGCAGTTCAAAAGGAAGTTCAGTTTTTCCGTCATTAACTGCAAAGGACCTTCAGTCGCTTGTAACTCCGACCGGAACTCCTGAGTTTGTAAACAGAATTTCAGTCCGCGGAACATACAATTTTTCGTCAAAAATCGAATGTGCCTTGCAGCCTTCCTTTGTGTTTATATTCAACAAGGGACACGAAGAAGGGAAAAAAGCCGCTGGACTTGAAGTTGCCGGAGCGTGTTCGATTAAATTGTAAATTGTTTTAAGCTGGAGATGTTTGTTTAAGGAATTCCTGAAAATAAAAAGCTGGAATGTCCTGATATAATTTTCCAAAACGAGGATTTTTATGAAAAAAGTTTTGCTTTCTGCAGTTTTACTCGCAGATTTGTTCTGTTCATTTGCCCAGGTAAGTGTAGATCCGACGGACAGATTTTATTCTCAAGCCCAGGGCTGGGAATTAAAAGGCTATATTTCGGCTCTTCCGCAGATTCGTCCTTATCCTTCAAACCTTATAAAATCTATTCTCGAAGAAGTTATAGACAAGGGCGACAAACTTGACCGCGAATTTGCGCTTTATGAATATGAAAGAATTTTCGGAAAATCTTTGAATCTTTATGTTGCTGGCGACGGAGAATACAAGGCTTCGCAAAACCTGACGGAAGAAACCGACAAAGGAACAAAAAATGTAAAGGGCGAGGGCGGAATTGCCGGAGAAATAGTTTTTAATCCGTATATTTCTGCTGGCTACGACCTTGGAATGTATGCGGAAGTTACAGATTACGAAGATATTGCTCCTCTTTACAAAAACAAGGCTCCGGATTCAGTGTTTGACTCTTCAAGCATTGGACCGATTGCTCTTTACCTTGACTGGAACACAAACGTTGCTGTCGGCACAAATGAATATTATGCAATTGCCGGACTTAGCAAAACAGGCTACGGTTCATTTTTGAACGACGGACTTGCCCTTAACGACACTTCTTTTCATTCTGCAAACCTTATTATGAACGTAACCAGAAAAAAGTGGAGTTATTCTTCTGTTTTTGAAATTATTGGCGCGACGACGAACAATCCTTATGAATACAGCGACCACAGCGACGGAAAATACCTTTCGTTTCATTCTATAAACTACCGCTTTAATGATTTTATCAATGTTTCTTATTACGAGAACATTGTTTTTGGTCCGAATATGAACATTTCGTATCTTTTTCCTGTTCCGTACATGCCGATTCAGAATATTGGAGGCGCAAATGACAATTTGCAAATGGGACTTGTGCTCAATATAAAACCAGCAAACGGACTTTTGTGGTCGACAGATATTTTTGTTGATGATATTGAAGTGAACGACATTGTAAAACTTAATTTTGACACAAAAATCCGCGTGGCAGGGCAGACAGGACTTGTTTTTGCTCCGTCAAACACATCTTGCAAAAAAATCGGACTTAATTACCAGATTGTTTTGCCTTATATTTATGCACACTGGGAATACGGAAGCGATGATTCGGGAGAAATTTCCGGGGCTACTGCAAACCGCCAGAATTACACGAACGCAGGAGTGAATATTGGTTCTGCGCTAGATCCTAACTCCGACAAGGTTTCGTTTTATGCGCAATTTTCTCCAAAGCCGTTTATGAGATTTGGTTTTGCAACGAATTTTATCCGCCATGCAAATTCGGCGGAAGCATTTGACGATGACGACGCGGCGGAATATGTTCTTGCAAAAGAGGGCCAGTATGTGACAGACGGCTCTGCCTACATGCACCAGATGTTTTCTGACCCGGACGGAACTTCTGGAACACACGTCGATCAGGCCTGGGAAAATCTCGGATTTATGACTTCAGACCACAAGATGGCTGTAATGCAGGCTGGACTTACAGCCGAGATTGACCTTCCAAAGACAAGAGGCGGACAGCTTACTTTCCTTGCAGGCTACACCTTTGAATATGTAAAAAATTCCGGAGTCAATAAAAATATTTATAAGGGCGGAACCTTTACTTGGGATTATAAGACAGAATCTGATGGTAGCAAGACTTATTATCTTAATGGTGAAAAGATCGAAAAAACAGAACTTTATGCAAAAGCTAAGGAAGAAGCAGCTAAGCAAAAGAGCGAATGGATTGAAAATTTAACCGACAGGGTAAATCACTATTTTACGCTCGGTTTTAGATATACGTACTAGAACCGGGGCGTTGCGGGGTGTCCCCGCAGAGAGGGGAGCGGCTTACGAAGTTTGCCGCGAGGGGAGAGACTTCTCCCCTTATAAACTTAAAAGCTTAGATTTTCGAGGAAATTTATTTTTCCCTTGGAATCAAGACTGCGTGGTCTTTTGAAAGTTTTTCTGTATTTTCTTTTGTTCCCCAGTTTTGAGCAACAAATCCTGTGGCTTCAAATCTCATAAGTTCCCTGTTGTTGAACGCTTCTTCGATAAGAGAGTCGACCTCGAGGCTTTTGAAAATTTCCTGGGCTTCGTCAAGCGGGGCGCGCAGAACTGGATGTTTTGGACTGAAAAGCACGCAGCAGTCTTCGTAAGGCAGGATTGAAGTTTCGTAAGTGCCGATTTCTCTTGCTGTTGCAATGATTTCTTCTTTGTCCAGACCAACGAGCGGTCTTAAAAGCGGAAGTCCGCAGGCAGATTCGGTCACAGCCATATTTTCGACCGTCTGGCTTGCAACTTGACCGAGGCTTTCGCCGGTGATAAGGCAGTCAGCGCCGATTCTTTTTGCGAGCATAGTTGCAACTTTCATCATGCACATGCGGAGCATAAGAGTTGTATAATTTTCTGGAGATTTTTTCTTAATCTGCATTTGAACCTGCGTAAAAGGAATTGTGTTCAAGTGCAGCCTTATTCCATAGCCGCTTACAATTTCCGCAAGTTTTTCGACTTTTTTCTGTGCTTCCTCGGAAGTGTAAGGATATGAGTGAAAATAAACGCATTCAACCGTCATTCCGCGGCGAATCATTCTGTAACCGGCAACCGGACTGTCAAGACCGCCGCTCAAAAGTAAAAGTCCTTTACCCGAACAGCCGACAGGAAGTCCACGGCAGCCTTTTTTTGAATCCGAATAAACGTAAACTTTGTCGCGCACTTCTACAGTAAAAATAACGTCCGGCGAATGAACGTCTACGTCGAGAAGTTTTTGTTCGTAGACTAGATTTCCGGCTTCGCGCATAATTCCGTAACTGTCAAGTTCAAAACTTTTGTCGCTTCGTTTTGCTTCGATTTTAAATGTTTTGGCACCGCGTTTTTTTTCTGATTCTGCAAGTTCCAGAACTTTTTTTTGAATTGATTCAATGTTTTTGCCGCAGACTTCGGCCTTTGCCCAGCCTGTGATTCCTGTCAAATGGTTAAGTGTAAATTCAACGGCAGGACAGGCGCTTTCATCACATTCAATATAAAGCCTTCCAAAATTTAAGTGAACTTTTGCTTCGACCGACAGAAGATAAGATTTTGCGTTTTGAACCAAAAGCTTTTCAAATGATTTTAAATTGGAGCCTTTTAAAGTAAGCTCGCCAAGTTTTCCTAAATATGTAACCATAAAATCAATATAACAGAAAAAAAAATCTTGTTCCATTAAAAATTGTTCCGGTAAGGTTTTGAAGTTTTTTCAATTTTTATATCCGATTTTCAAGACTTGTGAAATCTTTTGTCTTGTGAAATCTTTTTTTTGCGATGTATTTTTTTGAATTTTGTGCTATTCTTCCGTAGGAGGTAGATAAAAATTACATCCTTGTAATTTTTATCATTGCAGTTTGCTCAAGCAAAGCTTTCACAAACTGTGATTCTTGCCATCCGTGGCTCGCCGCTAACGCGGAGTTTTATAGGAGGCATAATGAATTTAGAAGAACGCGCTCAAAAAGCGGCTGAATTAAAGGCGACTGGACAATGCAACTGCACTCAGTCGGTGCTGAAAGTTTTTGAAGACACTCTTCCGCTTTCTTCTGACGATTTGATGAAAAGCGGTGCTGGTTTTGCCGCCGGAATGGGCTGTATGGAAGCCACATGCGGCGCCTTAATCGGAGCCGTAATGGTTGCAGGTTTTTTGACTGGAGGAAAAGGAACTCCAGTTGCCGCAAAAAAAATACTTTCGGACTTTAAGGAAAAATGCGGCGCAACTCTCTGCCGTGAGCTAAAAGGCCTTTCAACAGGAAAAGTTCTTTGCGAATGTCCTGACTGCTGCAAAAACGCGGTTCTTTCGCTTAAAGAGCTTGTTGATTAAAAAAATGAATTACAAAAATGTGGACAAGGCATCAGTTTGAAAAAATCATCTGATGCCTTTTTTTTGTTTTTACATGTCAAAACTTTTTGCTTGTCAAAATGACATATTTTGTGATAATGTCATATTATTATGATTGAAAAAATTTTCCCTGATACTACATTTGACAAAACACTCGGAAAAAACCTTCCGATTCTTCTTAGAGAAAAAACTAAAAAAAATCCGAACTTGACTTTGCAGGCCGTAAAGAACAAGAGCGGAGTTTTTGTCCGCTACAGTTATTCCCAAGTTTATCAGCATGTTCTCGAAATGGCGCACAGCCTTAAAAAACTCGGAATTAAACGCGGTGAGCATGTTGGACTTATGAGCGACAACCGCCGCGAATGGCTCATTGCCGACTATGCGCTTTTAACTCTCGGCGCAATCGACGTTCCTCGTGGATGCGATTCAATGGGCGTTGAAATTCGCTTTATCCTGAATTTTACCGAATGTAAGGTAAGTTTTTTTGAAAACGGCAGACAGCTTGAAAAAGTTCTCGAAAAAGTCGAGGAAGTCCCTCTTTTAAAGACAGCTGTTCTTTTTGACTATCCGGATGAAAAACTTATTGAAAAGGCAAAATCTCTCGGAATTGAAGTCGTAAACTACCACTTTTTGGAAAGTTCTGGTGTGGAAATTACAAAAGAGGAATGGAAAGAGCTCGAAGACTCAATGGAAACTATTTCTCCGGACGATACGGCGACGATTATTTTTACTTCCGGCACGACAGGCGTTCCAAAGGGAGTTCAGCTTACTCACGACAATTTTATTGCACAGTGCGAAGTTGCCCATCACTGTCTTGGACTTATGCAGAGAGGAGACATGTGGCTTACGGTTCTTCCAATCTGGCACAGTTTTGAGCGCGCATTCTGCTATATGGTCGTTGCAATGGAAGGCGGATTTGCCTATTCAAAGCCGATTGTTTCCGTAATGCTCAGCGACATGGCTCTTATTCAGCCTCAATGGATGAATGCCGTTCCACGCCTTTGGGAGTCGGTTGCGCAGGGACTTTTCCGCGAAATCAAAAAACAGAGCGGAATCCGTCAGTGGGAATTCAACACGGCGGTATTTATCGGCAAACAGTTTTACAAGGCAAAAGAACTTGTTTTTGGCTTAAGATGCCGCTATCACTGGTATCCGCGCTTTTTGGACACCTTGCTCGGAATTCTTCCGTATATTATCTTATGGATTCCTCGTTTTGTAGCCGAAAAACTTGTTTTTAAAAAATTGCGTGCAAAATTTGGCGGAAAAATGCGTGCCGCGATTTCTGGCGGAGGCGCGCTTCAGCCTTCTACCGAAAGTTTTTTCCATGCAATCGGATTTAAACTTATGGAAGGCTACGGCATGACAGAAACATCTCCGGTTCTTTCAGTTTGCAATTCAAAAAAGCCGCGTTCAAACAATGTCGGCCAGATTTTTCCGAGCAACGAGGTCAAAATCGTAAAAGAAAAAAACGGACAGCCGGTTGATTCAAAACCTCTCAAACCGGGCAAACGCGGTCTTGTAATGGTAAAAGGCCGTCAGGTAATGAAAGGATACTACAAGCGTCCTGATTTGACGGCAAAAATTATCGATAAAGACGGCTGGCTCAACACAGGCGACCTCGGCATGATAAGCTGCGACAAGGAATTAAAAATCGTCGGCCGTGCAAAAGACACGATTGTCCTTCTTGGCGGCGAAAACATCGAGCCTGTTGTAATCGAAAATGCAGTAAACGCCTCACCGCTTGTTGAACGCTGCGTTGTTCTTGGACAGGATCAAAAATACATAGCAGCGCTTATTTGTCCAGACCAGGCAAATGTAATCGCTTACGCAGAGGAAAACTCAATTTTTTACGACAATTACGAGAATCTTCTCGAAACAAACGAAATTCAAAATGTTTTCCGCACAGAAATCGACATGCGCGTAAATGCAAAAACTGGTTTCCGTACCTGTGAACGCATTTTTAAGTTCGGACTTTTGCACCAGAGTTTCCAGCTCGGAAAAGAAATCAACGCAAAGCACGAACTTATGCGCCATTCAATTTCCGAAATCTACAAAAAAGAAATCAAAAAACTGTTTTCCGAAAAAAAATAGACAAAACAGTTTTTAATTCAGGGCGTTCCCTTGCAAAACTAAAGTTTTGCAAGGGGCAGGCTATTCGCACTTCACCGTCTTCGCGGTTCATTCCTTCACTTCGTTTCGGAACTGCTCCGCAGGTGCTCCTATCCTTAACGCAGAAAAATCAGGCAAAATTTTACACAAACCGTTCTGGCAAAAATCTTTTGGCATCAACTTCTTATAGAAAAATTCTTTTTTTTTATTTATAATTTTTTTGTGAAGAAAGTTATTTTTCTTTTGTTTTTTTTTGCCGTTGTTTTTTCTTCTTTTGGACGCGACTATTCTCATTTTTCAGAATATTCTTCGGAAGTTCCGGCCTTGCTTGAAGGCGTTTGGCAGGGCAGCGACAGGCTTTTGCTTTTTTCCGGAAAAAATTCCTCTTTTGCCTGCGTTCTTCGTGTCTTTTATCAATGGTATGACGACCGTGCCGCAGAAAGCGGACAGTTTGCCCAAATTTCAAGCCGGGACAGAAACAATACGGGCGCAATTCATCCGGAAAACATCTCGATAGACTTTAAGACGATTTTTGAAAATTCCTCAAAAACGGCGGCTGCATTTGAGTTAAGGATAAAATATCCTGCGCTAAAGGATTATGTTTATATTCCTCTTGCTGTCGTCGACGGAAAAATCTTCCTTAATTTTTTTATACGCGAAGCCTTTTATGAAAACCCTGTTCTTGCAGGCGAAAATTTTAATCAGGAAAATCTACTGTCAAAAAGTAATTTTTCTGTTTTAGATACGGAAGTTTTTTTCTTAAAAGATTTTTCCGCTGCTTCCGGAATTACTATTTCGCCTCCTGTTATAAAAAACGAGCTTTTAAGTTATGTCGTGGACGGCAAGAATTTTTATCCTGTTCGTTACTGGCTTTCTCAAATGGAAGAATCCGAAGACCGTGCCGAACTTTTTGATGGAAAAAAAACATTCAGCCTTCCAAAATTTATTCAGGCTGCCGGAAACCTTTATACCTGCACAACGGGACGAAGTTCAAAAATCCGCAACGTAAAAAAAATTGAAAATTTTCCAGTTAATTTTATTGCTGATGATGACAAAAAAATTTACGCTTATGGAAAAGAATATCTTGTCTATGTTCCAGGAACTGGAAATTATGAGCAGATTTTAAATATTGCTGAAAAAAACAATCAGCGCCGCCATCCGCCTTCAGCTCCGATTTTTCCTGTCAAAGAGCCTGAATTCCGCTGGAAAGAGATTTCCGACATTGAAGTTTATGATGTGCGTACTTGGTCAAAACGTAACCTTGATATTCATAAATAATTGTATAAAATGCCAAAAATCATTATACTCGATAAATAAACTACAACAAAAAGAGGGCAGACGACTGTGTATACTCCAGTAAATCCAAAGCCAGATTTTCCTAAACAGGAAGAAGAAGTTTTAAAATTTTGGGAAAAAAATGATATTTTTAAAAAATCGATCCGTCAGCGCGACAAAGCGGAAGAATTTGTTTTTTTTGACGGACCTCCGTTTGCAACAGGACTGCCACATTTTGGACATTTTATTCCGTCAACTATAAAAGATATAATTCCACGCTACCAGACTATGAAAGGCAAAAAGGTTGAGCGCCGTTTTGGCTGGGATTGCCATGGTCTTCCAGTAGAAAACCTTATTGAAAAAGAACTTGGAATCAACTCTAAGCACGAAATCGAAGCTTATGGAGTTGCCAATTTTAACGAAAAATGCCGTGCTTCAGTTTTAAAATACACTTCAGAATGGCGAAAGACAATCACAAGAATGGGCCGCTGGGTCGATTTTGACAACGACTACAAGACCATGAATCCTGATTACATGGAATCAATTTGGTGGGTTGCAAAATCTTTGTGGGAGAAAGGTCTTATCTACGAGGGAAAATATATTCTTCCGTACTGTCCTCGTTGTGCAACTGTTCTTTCTACTCACGAGCTTGCCCAGGGATATAAAGATGTAAAAGATACGGCTGTTACAGTTCGTTTTAAGATTACAAAAGCTCCTCAATCAATTGACGACAAAGATTTGGAAAACGGCAGAACCTATTTTATTGCCTGGACAACAACTCCATGGACTTTGCCTTCAAACCTCGGTCTTTGTATGGGTCCGGAAATTGACTATGTAAAGATTCTCGATAAAGAATCTGGAGATTTCTATATTTTTGCAGAAGCCAGACTTGCTTCTTATTACAAAAATTCTGAAGATTACGAAATCATCTACAGACGCAAGGGAAAGGACTTTATCGGTGCGAAATATGAACCGCTTTTCCCTTATTTTGCAAATCTTTCAGATCCTGCTGAGTGCGAAAGAATTTCAGGACAAAAATGTTCTGAAGGCGCCTTCAGAATGTTCAATGCAGCCTATGTTTCTACGGAAGACGGTACAGGTATTGTTCATATTGCTCCTGCTTTTGGTGAAGACGATAACCTGTTATTTAGAGGAAGCGGAGTTCCTAACGTTGAGCCGATTGACGCAGAATGTAAATTTACTTCGGAAGTTTCTGACTATAAGGGAAGATTTGTAAAAGAATGCGACAAAGATATTTGCGACCGCTTAAAGGCAGAAAAAAAACTTGTAAAAAAAGAACAGTATGAGCACTCATATCCTCATTGCTGGAGATGTTCTTCTCCTCTTATTTACCGTGGAATTGGTTCCTGGTTTGTTAAAGTTGCGGACTATCATAAGGAACTTTTAAATTCAAACAGCCAGATTAAATGGCAGCCTGCGCACATAAAAGAAGGCCGCTTTGGAAAATGGCTCGCAGGTAGCCGTGACTGGGCTGTAAGCCGCAACCGTTATTGGGGAAATCCAATTCCAATCTGGAGATGTGATGATCCTGACTGTGGAAATAAAATCTGTGTAGGTTCAAGACAGGAACTTAAAGAACTTTCTGGAACCTATCCTGAAGATTTACACAAGCAGTTTGTAGATAAAATTACTTTTGAATGTCCAAAATGTAAAAAAGGCACGATGCGTCGTATTCCGGAAGTTTTTGACTGCTGGTTTGAATCAGGTTCTATGCCTTACGCTGAACAGCATTATCCGTTTGAAAACAAAGAATATTTTGAAAAGCATTTTCCGGCAGACTTTATTTCAGAAGGTCTTGACCAGACACGCGGCTGGTTCTACACACTTACGATTCTCGCAACCCACTTGTTCGGTCGTCCGGCATTTAAGAATTGTATTGTAAACGGCCTTGTGCTTGCAGAAGACGGACGCAAAATGTCTAAATCTCTGCGCAACTACACTGACCCTGTCGAAGCTATCAACAAATTTGGTGCCGATGCGCTCCGTCTTTTCCTAACTCATTCTTCTGTAGTTCGGGCAGACGACCTTCGTTATTCTGACAATGGTGTTCGTGAAGTAATCAAAAACATCATAATTCCAATTTGGTCTGGATACAATTTCTTTATCAGTTACTCTAACGTAGAAAACTATAAGGCGACAGGCCATTATTTTGACGGCAAAACTCCTGCAAATCCAATGGACCGCTGGATTATTTCTGTTGCTCAGAAAATGGTAAAAGAAGTTACAGAAGCCTTGGATGATTATGACTTGAGCGCTGCAATCGATCCTATTGTTGACTTTATCGACGAAATCAATAACTGGTATATCCGCCGTTCAAGAAAGCGTTTTTCCCGCAACGAAGACCGCAACGACATGATTGAGGCTTTTGAAACTCTTTATACTGCTTTCAGAACTTTCTGTCTTGTTGCTTCTCCTTTTATTCCGTTCCTCGCCGAAGAAATTTGGCAGAATTTAAAACTTGAAGGCGACAAAGAATCAGTTCATCTTATGGACTATCCTGTTTATAACGAAAAATTGCGCGACACAGCCCTTGAATTCAAGATGGCTACAGTACAGAAAGCTGTTTCTATGGGACGCTCTCTTCGCAACCAGTTCAATTTAAAAAACCGCCAGCCGCTTCTTTCTGCGGAACTTGTCACAAGAGATCCGGAAGAGCGCAAGGTTCTTGAAAGCATGGTCGATGCAATTGCCGAAGAATTGAATGTTAAAAAAGTAAATTTCCACGAAAGGGAAGATGAGCTTGTTCACTATTCTGCAAAGGCAAATTTCCGCGTGCTTGGAAAAGAACTTGGTTCAAAAATGAAGGTTGCCGCAGGAATTATCGCAACACTCAAAAATGAGCAGATTTCTGATATTCTTTCTGGAAAAAATGTCGAAATTGACGTTGAGGGCCAGAAAGTTGAACTCAACACTGAAAAAATCATTGTTGAGCGCACAGAAAAAGAAGATTTGAAAGTTCTTAACGACGGAACGATTACAATCGGTCTTGAAACAAAGGTTACAGACGAGCTCAAAAAAGAAGGCTATGTAAGAGATCTTATCCGCGGAATTCAGTCAATCCGAAAAGATCAGGGACTGACAGTTCAGGACAAAATCAATCTTAAACTGAGTGGCGATTCTGAGTTAAAATCGGCTTACGAAATGTTCGCCTCATTGATTTCTACATCAACACTTACAAACGAGCAGTCTTGGGTAGAAAAAATTGACGGTGCAAACGAAATCGAGGCAGACGATAAAATCTGGAGAATTTGCGTTGCAAAAGCGTAAAAATTTAAAGTGCTTTCAGAAAATTTTATTTTCTGTCTGCACTTTTTTTTCTGTATTTTTAATTTTCTCCTGTAAATCTCCGGTTCAGTTGGAGCAGGTTGAGCCTTTAAAACTGATTGATGGAGGTTCGCCGGTTATTGTTTATATTCCTGTTTCTGCCAGCAAAACTTTTGTCGAATATGCGATGACCGATTTTTTTGATTTTTCGCAAAAAAATGTCCAGTCCATAGTTTCCAGAATGGAAAATATTGCCCTTGCTTTGGATTCTGACGAAAAAATTCAGATTGCAGTTGAAGGCTCCTTTCCAAAAGCTGGAATAAAAATGGCTTTTTCTGAAAAAAAAGGCTGGAATACGCAGATTATAAAGGGAACTAGTTTTCCTTTTGCAGTTTATTCTTCAGCTGCCGTTCCTTTTAAAGTTGCTTTTCCTGATTCAAAAACTTTTGTTGCTTCCGAAAATGTTTCAAAAATGCTTGCCCGCTACGAAAGAGAGCAGAATATTTTTGAATTTGGCGAAAACGGAAAAAATTCTCAAGATTCTCTTTCAGATGAAATTTACGATTTTTTGACCGACAACAATGCTTCTCAGATTCGGTTTTATTCACAAAATCCCGGAAACCTTTTCGGAAAAATTGTCGGAAAGACGATAAATCTCGGACTAAAAAGTCTTTCCGGTTCATTGGAAGCGTCAAAAGCCGATGAAAAATTTGCGCTTGTTCTTAATCTTGAGCTTTCAAATCCGGCAATTGCAAAGGCTGCAGTCAAAATGCTAAAAGTTGCCTTGTTCCCGATTCCTGCAAAAATTGTGCAAAAAGGCGCTTCTCAGATTCAACTTTCGGATATTTCATTATCATATAATCAGCTTGGAAAAATTTTAAGGCAATAGCTTTTAGGAGGAACTATGAAAAGCAGCGAAAAAATTATTCTTAAGGCGGAAGACCTTGACGGCTACTTAAAGGAACAGGATTTTAAAGATATAAAACTTTTGGAAGATATGTACGGACAGACGCTAAAGTCTTTTGAGCCGCTCGACAAACAGAATGTAATCGACAGCTTTGACAAAATGGGGCACGAGCTTCAGCGCATTTGCAGCGAGCATCCGCGTATTAAGGTTTTTTCCTTTGAAACCGAATCTGGAAGCCATGCGGAAGCCAGCCGCGTAATTTCAAAGCTCCGCGATATAAATACTGGACACCAGGAATTTATCTATTACGTTCAGCGCGCATACGAAATGCTTTTCCGTCTTGCCTTTACAGACCATTCAGAAAATAACAAGGGACACATTGTCGTAAAAACTCCGGTTACGTTCCCTGCCCAAAATTATGCGGTTCATAAAATTCCTGATATTGATAAAGAAATTGAAAACTCCGTAATGTGCGTAATGTTGCGTGGCGCGCTTTTGCCAAGCATCATCATGTCAAAAGAAATCGAAGAATATTCCAGCCACAAATATGTGACTCCGTTTGCGCTTTTTAAGATTAACCGCGACGATTCAAAAAACGAAGACAATATGGAATACATTCTCGACCTAAAAAAATCATTCTTTAATCTGGAAGATCTCGATGGAAAAGATTTGATTTTTGCAGACCCGATGAATGCAACAGGCGGTTCTCTTGTTACAGTTGTAAAATATCTTCAGCAAAATGGTGTAAAGCCAAAATCAATCAAGTTTTTTAATGTAATTTCCGCATTAAAAGGAAGTCTTCGCGTAACGCGCGCCCTCGAAAACTGTACTTGCTATACTTTGTGGCTCGACCCGGTTTTAAACGAAAAAGCATATATCATGCCTGGACTTGGCGATGCTGGAGACCGCCTTAACGGCTGCGATAAAAAAGACAATCCACGCAATATTATTCGTCTGATTGCAGATTATGGTTCGAATATTTCGGAGCTTTACCGAAATCAACTTGCAAAAATCGAAGAAACTGTTCTTGACTAGGAAATTGAAAAAGTACAGATTTTTTTCCGCAGTTTTTGTTTTCTCGGCAATATTTTCATTTTCTTCCTGCCAGAGCGAATATTCGTTTCGGGTGCCGGGAGAAAGTGAAATTATCACGACGAATATTTCCTTAGAATATTTTGCAATTGCAGACGAATATTTAAATTTAAAAAATTATCAAAAGGCGGTTCAGTATTATAAACTTGCCATGAAAAATAAATCGCTCAATGCAGCCGCTTACTATAAGCTTGCAAGAAGTTATGCCTTGGCAAAAGATTATGAATCTGCCGAAAAATGTTATACAAAGCTTCTTTCTGTTGATCCAGAAAATAAGGATTTGCAGATTTCTCTTGCATATATAAAGGGAATGAGCGGAAAAACCGAGGAAGCGACGCGGCTTTATAAAGAATTGATAGAAAAATTTCCGAACGATTCTTCTCTTTTGGAAAATTATTTAACCTTGCTTTTGTTTTCGGAAAATCTCGAAGAATCAGAAAAACAGTATCAGATTCTGTCAGAAAAATTTCCTGACAATGCAAACCTTCAATCCCTTTCCGACAAGATTGAAAAACTTCGCGAAAAACTCCAGCCTAAAGAAGAAACAGAAAGTCCTGCCGACACTCCAGAAACTCCTGTAAAAGAACCTGAAAAAACTTCTAATCTTTAGGCAGAGTGATAAAAACTTATTTATTTAAGATGTAGTCGTTGTATTTTTCTGGACTTGCCCTAAAAGCAATTATCGGAGAATCCGGCTCTGTCGCCGCATGTTTTTGAGCTTCTCTTGCTTCTGTCAAAAGCCTTTCGCTGCTTACCGTTCTTCCATTTTTTGAAGAAAGTCCGATTGTTACCTTTTGTCCGGCATCTGCAAGTTTTTCAGAAAAATCTTCAAAAATCTCTTTTGCAACTGTCATTGCGTCATCAAGACCTGTGTTTTCCAAAAGAACTGTAAAAAGGTTGCTTTCGTCTGAAAAAACAAGCGCATTCTGAGCAAAGTCCGAATCAAAAATGTTCTCTATCTGTTCTAATGAAATTTCGTTTTCGGAAGAATTAACTTTTATGATTAAAACTGCAAGGTCTGAACCGTTTTCTGCTGCTTTTACAAGGGCTTCTTCGCATTTTGCCTCAAGATTTTCAATCGGTTGTGTTTTTGGACAAGATTTTTCTTCTTCTGTGTCCGTATTTTCAGAAAAAATCTTTTCGTCCTTGTTTTCGTTTTGAGAAAAATCCACAGTGTCAAAACCGTCAAAAAGCTGTTTTTTTTCTTCTTCGGTCAAAGCGTATTCGTCGTGCTGTTTCTCTGAAGAAATTTCATCTGTTTTATTTTGAGAAAAAATTTCTTTGTCAGTGCTTTCTGTTTCGTCTTCAAATGAAATTTCATCAATTCCATCAATCTCGTCTTTTTCTGTTTTTGCAAAGATTAAAATCAAAATAGCAGCCAATGTTGCCGCAAAAATGACTATGAAAGCTGTCCTTGCGTGGTAAAAAAGCGAAGACTGGACTGTCGTATAAATTTCTGCGTTTATAAGGATTGAATTTCCGTTTTTTGTCGTAAAACTTTTTGTAAAAGACTTTGCGCCTGATTTTCTTGAAAAGTATGTGTCTTTTGACGGATACGAATAAATCAATTTTCCGTCAACAGAAAGGTTTAATTTTTGGTAATTGCTGAAATCTCCGGCGGCACGGATAAAAGAATCCGAAAAATTATATGAACTGAGCGGATATGAATTTGCGGCATTTTGAGTTTTTATAACTAAAGAATCGAAAATTTCTTCTGCCTGCAAAGGTCCGTTTTTTTTGTCGGAAACGATGCCTGCAATAAAATAAACTGCCGTAAAAACAAAAATAGCCGCAATGACTACAGAAATCAAGTTAAAAGTTCTTTTTTTCATATTTAATAAGTATATCGCAAGCAATCAGCACGTGCAAGTTTATAGCTGTCTTGAATTGAATGGGTTTTTTCGTAGAAAGCCATAAGCGGAAGAAGAGGATACAAAATCTGGTTTTTTAGTTCGCCGGTAAAATTTTCTGGAAGGGAGAGAAGTTTTTTCTTTAAAAAAGTGTTGAAAATCTCAAAGTTAAAGTCCTTGGTTTCGACGGAAATTGATTTTCCGGGATTTTTCAAATAAGTTTCCAGCGAAAACCTGTAACTTTCCATAACTTCTGTTGTAAATTTTTTTTCTCCAAGAGGAATAAGTTCGGTTCTGTACATCAAAGCGCAAAAAGACTGTTCCGCCGTAAAAAGCCGGTTTTGCTTTTTGTAAAAAATGTCATCGAGATAAGTTCCTTTTGCGTAAGGTTTTCCGTTTAAATATGCAAAATCCGCTCCAAAAAATTCAATTTTTTCAAAGCCCAGAAAAAAAGCAAGGTCCGTGGCGGCGATTGTGACTGTTCCGGAACCGGAATTTAAATGAATAAAATTTGTTCCGTTAAAGCGTGAGGCGAGGACTGAAAGCGGATGTCCCGATTCAAAAAAGAGAATTTTGTTTTTTTGAACTGAAATCTTTTTTGCAGGAATTGAATTTGCGCAAAGGTCGAAGGCAAAAACCGTCTTGTTTTTTTGTGCCTGATGAAGAAAATGCGCGTAGCTTATGTTCTGGCCGTCAATGCTTACAACAACGTCTGGAACGGTTTTTGAGCGCAAAAGGCTTGAATATGCTGTATCTGTCGAAATTATAAAATATTTGTCAGGATTTTTTTTCAGTTTTTCAACTGTCGTCTCTAGAGTCGGACCTGCCGCAATTATCGCCGCGGTCTTTTTATTGTTTTTTTTGAGATTTTCGATTGTTTGTGAGGTGTTTTTTTGTTCAGAAGCAATTTTTAGGTTTTCAAAGATATTTTTATTCCAGATTTTTCCAAAATGGCTCTGAACCGCAAAATCGGCTTTTACAGTTTTTATTGCTTTTTCGACGATTGTTTTTATAAGCGGCATTTTGTCTAAAAAAGCGTTTTCCCAGCCGCGTAAAAAACAAAAATTAAGGTTTCCGAAAATTGCAGGAAGATAATTTGATAAAATGTCGTTAAAAAGGCTTTGTGGAGTTGAAAAAATAATCCGGCTGTCTTCCGAAAGTTTTTTGCAAAGCGGAATCTGCCTTAAAAAATCAAAATCCTCAGCGGCGTTTTCTACGATGATAATTTTTCTGTCAAAGTTTTCATTTAAGAGTTTTTCTATATGCCAGCCTGAACATAAACCTGCAACTACAAAAAATTTTTCTTTTTTTTCAAATTGGGACGCAAAAATTTCAGCTTCGTGAACTGGATCGTATTTTGAGCAGACGTAAATTCGATTTTTTACGGGAATTAAAATTCCGTTTTTTGAATTTTCGAGGGCTGTGTAGGAACTATTCATCAAAAAGTCTCCGGATTTTTTCTGCAAGTTCTGCTTTTTTTTGCTGGATTTTTAATTTTTGTCCATTTTTCTTTTCTTCGTCAAATTCCCGCGCTAAAAGTATTGATTCAAGCGGAAAAAGTTCTCCGTCAAAATCTCCACTTTCAAGAATTTTTAAAAAACGTGATTCAAATTCCTTTTTTTCGGCTGAATTTTTTGTTTTGAAAAAAACTTCCGTTGTGGAATCAAAATCAGCATTTTTTTTGTCAAAAACAAGTTCTTCCCATGACAAATCTTTTATTTGTCCGAGTTTTTCCGAAAAATTGTAATGGTCTGAAACCCTGAAAAGCCGTTCTCTAAAATTTTTTCCCTGATTTTTAAACCAGCTGCGGTAGATTTCGAGCGAACCTTTTGAATTAAATCTCGAAGAAACCTGCCTTTTTTCTTTTGTTTCAAGCCGGAAATCTTTATTTTGGGAGTTTTTTTCAAGCATATTTGGCCGGGCATGCTGAAATCCGCTGTTTTCTGCCAGATCTAGTCCGCAAAAGTAAACATTTTTTTGAGTAAGTCTTAGCGCAAAAGCCGCCGCAGTTCCGCTTACAGTTCCGTTTCTTAATGCCGGCAAAAATTCAATTTTTGAATCAGTAAAAATTTTTTCTCCGATAGAAGATTGATAGGCGAGCGGAAGAATTTTTTGGTTTTGCAAAATATCTTTTGGACAGTTTGCTTCGTCTGTGAGCGCAAAAACTGTGTTTTTAAGTTTTTTTAAATCTTCACCGTTTAATTCAAGATGTTTTTTTGCCCAAAATCCGCCGTCGGTGCTAATCACCAAATCTGGAAAAATTTTATTGTAGAGAAGGACCGAAAGTGAAGAAGAAACTGCAATCAAAAAGAAATTTTCGCGGTATTTTTTTATATTTTTTAGAGAGGAACTCAAGGAAGGGCCGGAAGCCGTTACTAAAATGTCTTTTTTTATTCTGCAAAGTGAATAAAAATCCTGTCCGAATTTGCAGAACGCCAGGGAATTTAAAAACCAGCGCTTTGCAAATTTTTCGCGCGTATAAAGCACGTCCCTTGCCGTCAAAACCGCAGTTTTAATTTCCTTCCAGGCTGAATTTGAAATTTCCGGAAAAATATTTTTGCTTCCAGGCCAGTCTAAAATCAGCGCAGAAAGAATTTTTTCTTCTCCCAACGCAGAATAAAGTTTTTGGGCAAAATTTTCTGTTTGAAAAAAATAAAAAACTTTGTCCCAAAGGCTGTCAGTTTTGCAAAAAACATCCGTAAAACGGATTGCAATCAGTTCGACAGAAGGAAAATTTTTTCTTAAAAAAGCGGCGCAAAAGGAGAGGGCCGGCTCCAGAATAATTACGCAGGACGGCTTAAAAGTGCATTCAATCGAATTGCAGAATGTCTGGGCTTCTTTTGAAGGAGCGTAAGCAGAATGAAAATATTTTCCGTTCAGTCTGCATGTTTGCTCGCCGTTTTTTGCATTAAAAAAATCAAAATTCAAATTATTTTCGCTCAATTTGAATTAGTCCCGGGATAAAAATGTTAGCGTTCCGTGCGGAGTTTTACAGATTCCTGCGCAGAGGACAAGAAGATTTTGCATATTTGAATTCAAAAAAAACTTTTTTGTAGAAATGTTCAACTGAAACTGTAAAAATTTTTCATCAATTTCTTCTTTTGAAAAAATTACGGCTTTAATTTCTTCATCTTGCCCCAAAGCGCAGCAGTTTGGAAAAGAAAAGAGAGTTTTTAAATATTCAAAAAGCTGTTTTAATGCTGTCTGTTTTAAAAGTTCCTTAAAAGGCGAGGAAAAATTTTTAAATGCCTCTTCAAGCGAAAGTTTTGCAGAAATAATAAAAAGGCTGGCATTTGAAACATCAAATCCTTCGCAGAGTTTTGTTTCGCCAGGCAAATTCTGGTTTTGGAGAGGATTGTTTTCTAAAATTTTTCTTAAATTTTCTGCAAATTCTGTCTCAGAAAGATTTAATTCCTCCTGAAAATTTAGCGCAAAAAAATAGCAGGTTGAATTTTCGTGTGAGAACGGAAATATGGAAATGTTTTTGATTTTGTCTTTGATTTCAGTCGAAAAAAGCTGAAAAAAAGGATTCAGGCTTTCTCCTTCAAAAAAAATCCAGCCTTTTTTGTCGCTTATAAGTCCGTCCCAAAAATCTTTTGTCGAAAGTGACTTTGTTATCGTTGTCAAATCAAGATTTTGGGTTTCGGAAAGATAATAAAAATCATCTTTTAAAGAGAAAATTCCTGAATGAGTAAAGCCGTTTTTACCTGCAAAAGCACAAAAATCAATATTTGCTGATTCCTGTGCTTGAGGTTTGCTGGCGCATTTTTTTAACTCATCGGCACGAGCTAAAAGACCGGCTTTTTCTGTAGTCAAATTTTCTATACGGCTTAAAAGACCCATTATGCAAGTCCCAATTCCTTGAAAAGCTTTTTGTATGTATCAAATTGCTCTGACTGCGCAAATTCTGCGATTTTGTTTTCCGGCAAATTTTCGAGCAGCTGATCCATATAAGAAAGTACAGACTTGATTTCTGTTTTAAGGTCGTCAGAAATATCTTTGCTTTCTTTTGTTTCTGGCTCTTCGCTGGAAAGTTCTTCGGGTTCAGAGATATTTTCCTGTGTTGCTTCTGTTTTTTCAGTTTCAACTTCTTCTGCGGCTTCATTTTCTTTCGCATTTTCAGTTTCTTCTGATTCTGGAAGTTCCAGCACCTCTTCTGAGTTTACGTTTTGTTCCGCTTCTTCAGGAGTTTTTGAGAGATAGTCAAGTTTTTCGTCGGTGAGAGTCTCGCTAATTGAAGGTTCAACGGCAGAAAGTTCAAACGGATCTTCGTCAAAACTGTCAGAAGAGTTTTTGCCTTCATTTTCGCTGTCCTTTGTTTCTAAAAGGTCGGTCGGGCTTGATTCAACCAAAATGTCGTCATTTTTTGGAACGGAAATTTCTTCCGGCAAATCAGTTTCCTTAGAAATATTCGTATAGTCTACGTCATCGAGAGTAGGTTCCTCGATATTTTCCGGCTGGGCGTTTTCGAATTCCATTGCAAAATCATCGTCCGAAAGAATGTCTTCGTCAGAAATATCTGCAACGTCATCTGCGCTTCCAAAAAGATTTTCGGTTTCATCTGTAGCTTCCGGTTCTTCTTTAAATTCCGGCTCTTCGCTGGAAAGTTCTTCCGGTTCAGAAAGATTTTCCTGTGTTGCTTCTGTTTTTTCAGCCTGTGCAATGTCCGCTGTGTTCAAAATATTGTCCATTTCATCTTTTGAAAGGGCAATTGTGTCGTCTTCGTCTGAATTTGAGAAAAATCCTTCGTTTCCAGAATCATTGCTTTCCAATTTTAAATTTTCCGGCTGTTTTTCGTTTTTGAGGGTTTCAAATTCATTTTTTAACGATGCAATTTCGTTTTTTAGCGAAGAAAGTTCTGTAACAATCTGGCTGAAAATCGCTGTCATCTGTGTTGACGGTTTTTCTGTTTCAAGTTCGCCTTCGTCCAAAATTGGCGCCGTAATTGAATCCGCAACTTCTGCGACTTTTTCGTCGTCATTTTCAAGGAAAGACGCCGCTTCTTCGTCGAATGTGTCCGGAATTTCCGTCTCTTCAACTTCTTTTTCTGTCAAATCGGCGGCATCGGCTTTAGGCTCGTCAATAATTTCGCTTTCCGGAGTGATTTCAACCGGCTCTGCAAAAGTCTCGCTTTCAGAAGCTGTGTTTTCAGAAACTTCTTCTTTTGGCTCGTCAATAATTCCGCTTTCCGGAGTGATTTCAACCGGTTCTGCAAAAGTCTCGCTTTCAGAAGCTGTGTTTTCAGAAACTTCTTCTTTAGGCTCGTCAATAATTCCGCTTTCCAAAGTATTTTCAGCCGGCTCTTTTGAACTTCCGCCAGCGTCCGAAATGCTTACAGTGCCTCCTGTAGTTTCGTCGGTAATATTGTCGAGAATTGAATCAAGGTCAAAATCATCATCGTCGGCAATTGCTTCAGATGTTTCTGGTTCTTGAGGTTTTTCTTCAAAACTCTGTTCTGCTTCTGGTTCAAGAGCAATTGTTTCTTCAGTATTTATGGTTTCAATTTCCTGTTTTGGAGTGTTTTCTGTTTCTAGAGAAGGTTCTTTTTGTTCTGGAATCTCAGGCACTTCCTCTTTTTCTGCGCTTTCCGGAGCTTTTTCTGTTTCCTGGAAATCCGAATCGTCAAAACCGAATTCGCTCAAGTCAACGCTTTCCATTCCGTCGTTGCCTGCATTTGTTTCGGAAGAAGAATCGCTTTGGTCAAAGTTCAAGTCATCAAGACCAAATTCGCTCAAATCAACGTCCTGGGTTCCTGCCGGAGAGTTTGCGCTTGAAGTTTCCTGTGCATTCTGAGAAGTTTCCTGCAAAACTGGAGCCGGATTATCAGACGGCTCGTCAAACGAAAGATCCACGTTAAAAATATCATCGTCCGAAGCGCTTTCCGAATTGCCGGAATTAAACGCGTCCTCAGGAGTTTCTGTTTCCAAATCCGCTGTTACGTTAAAATCGTCCTCGGCGGCAGTCTCATTTGAAATTTGTGGCTGTGAATCAGAATTATTTTCCTGTTCAGCTTGGGCAGCCGCTTTTTCCGCTTCTTTTTCTTTTATCTTGTCTTCATCAGGTCCTGTTTCAAAAACACCGCCTTCGATAAATTCGTCGAGAGAAATTTCTTCCTCAACGTTGGAACCTGGCGAATCATGAGCCTTGTCCTCCGGATGTGAATTATTTTCTGGTTCAAGTCCAGCCAAATCCTCAGCCGAAAGCGCATCGCCCGAATTGTCCGAAGCCGAAATATCCGAAGGCTCATCAATTACATCTAAATCAGAAAAATCTGGCAAATCCGTGTCAAAATTAAAAGCGTCGTCTGAATTAACAGAAGTCTCAGAGGAATCCACTGTCTTTGGAGGGTTTTTTACCCAGACACCGTAACTGTCAAGTTCATTTGTTTCTTTTGAATCGCTCATAAAATTCCCCTTGCAAAAAGTTTTATCAAAGAAAATATCGGCATAACCGCTCAAAATCTTCATCTTAAAAACTTAAAAAATAAGACTTACAAATCAGTATTCTAACAGAATTTTTTTTCAAAGTCTATTTTTGCAGGTTTAAAATCGCTTAAAACTATTTTTAATCTGGACCGCATCGCCCGTCAATCCGGCCAGCCGGGGTTCGCTAGGCGCTCATTGCTTTTTGGCAACGGCACGCCGCCCCTTTTGTCCGGGGTAGGTTTTTCTCAAAAAAGTTTTGTTTTTTGGTTTTAAATTTCAAAAAAAATAAAAAATCCCGTTATAAAAATCAAAAAATCCGCCGATATTCTTGATTATGAAAAGGTTTAGGATTTTGTCAGCGGCTTTAACAGGAACATTTGTCTATGTTTTTATTTCTGTTTTTGCAGGAAGGGACGGCCTTTTGGCAGAACGGCAGCAGCGGGAACAGAAAAGAATACTCGCAGTCCGGACAGAATCAATTCAAAAAACAAATAATTCTCTCAAGCTTGAATGTACGGCTTTGCAAAACGACAAAGAAGTAATCGAAGGTCTTGCAAAAAAACTCGGTTATGTTTCTGACGGCGACAAAATCGTCAAGATAAACGGTCTTTCATTTGAACAGGAAAAGATATATGATGCAGGTACGCCTGTAAAAGCCCGTGAACCTGAATATCTTCCTGAATGGGTCAGCAAAATTCTTGGAATTGCAGCCTTTTTGACGGTCTGCCTGTATTCACTTTATCAAGATATAAAATCCGGACTTTTTAAGCGAAGAAAAAATCCTGTCTTTATGGAGGGTATTCCTGTTTATGATTTGCCGCAAGTCTGATTCAGAATCTATTTTTATTGCCGCCGATTACATTCGCCGCGGAAAAATCGTCATTCTTCCAACCGACACAGTCTACGGTTTTTCTGGAATTGTTGACGGAAGACACTATTCTTATCACACAGAGCAAAAAATCTCAGAAATAAAGGGAAGGGAAGAAGGAAAAAGGTGCATCCAGCTTCTTTCAAAACCAGAAGATTTAAAAAAATACACCCGCGATCTTGTTCCTGATGAATTGCTTTCTTTTTGGCCAGGTCCGCTCACGATAATCGTACACACCTTTGAAAAAGACGGAAATTTTGCAACAACCGCATTCCGCTGTCCGGGCGACGAATGGCTCAGAAAATTGATCGCAGAATGCGGCGCGCCAATTTATTCAACTAGCGTAAACAAAAGCGGCTCTGCTCCTTTAAATAACCTTTGCGAAATTAAAAAAGAATTTGGTTCTGCTGTTGACTTGATTATTGATGACGGCGACAAGACTTCTGGTGTTCCTTCGACAATCGTCGCATTGGAAGAAGACGGAACCGTCAAGCTTGTACGCCAGGGGCAGATAAAACTCAACTGCGCGCTCTAAAAGAAAATTTTTATTTTTTGTACCAGGTTACGCTTTGATTTCCAGCCTTTACTTTTTCGGCCTTTGAATCGTCTTGTAAAAGAGTTGTCTTTGTGCCGGAAAGTGCGTTTTCATCGTTCATCGTAAAATTCCACTCGATTGGAGAGGCGTTCGGTGCGACAGAAAGCGCAATTTCGCGCGGAAGTTCAGGATAAAAAGAGGCGTTTGGCTTTCCGATCTGCCGGATTTTTATAAGGCTTCCGTGTTCGGAATTTTCTTCTGCAGAAACCGAAATGTTCATAGTTGCGCCGTTTTTAAAGATTATAAAACCGCGTCCGCCTCGCAAGATAACGATTTTGTCTGTAAAAGGCTCTCCGCTCCATATTCCCGAAAGTTTTTCAATGTTAAAACTTTTTTGCGCAAAGGCTGAATTTTTTGAAGAAGCCGACAAAGATCCATTCTCGGAAGTTTTTATTTTTATCGTGTCTAAAAGTTCATGGATCGTGTCTTTTGAGTTTGTCAGCATTTTGTAGTATGAATCATAATTTTTGCTTTTCTGGTAGGTTGTTCCGCCTAAAGAGTCTGCAAGCCCTGCAAAAAAAATACAGTTCCAAAAAACTGCTGACTCGTCTTTTTTATCTTCTCTTATTTCTGCGTAAAAAGCAATTTTTGGCGCATGAGTTGAAGATGTGTCCGGAACTGAAGTCAAGACAGTTCCTGGATTCTGCCTTTTGTCCTGGACAGAAACTCCGTCGATCGCATTTATCTGCGTAAAGAAAAAATCCTGGGCCATTTTCAGCATGTTGGAATCTGCCGACGACGAAATGACGCCGTAATAATCGAGCTGGAGCGGGGTTGCAAAAACTGATTGCGCTACGGTGAGAAATACTGCTGTAAAAATTGCAGATAATTTTTTCAAATAAAATCCCCGTTTTACAGATTTGAATTTCTAAATTCTCTCTGTAAATCTCTGTTTACGTCGCGTTCTTTGATTGAAGCCCGCTTGTCAAACTGCTTTTTACCTTTGCAAACGCCGAGCGTAAGTTTTACGCGTCCATTTTTTAAATAAAAATCCAATGGAATCAAAGTAAAACCTTTTTCATCAACTTTGCGCTGAATCCTCTTTAACTCTTCCTTGTGGACGAGCAGTTTTTTTGCTCTGTCTGGATTGTGGTTAAAAATGGATGAATATTTGTATTCTGAAATATGAAAATTTCGCATCCATAATTCACCATTTTGAATTTCGGCAAAAGAATCGTTGAATGAAACATTTCCTTCTTTTACAGACTTGACTTCTGTTCCTTCGAGGACAATTCCACATTCGTATTTTTCTTCGACAAAATAGTCAAAACGGGCTTTTTTATTTTGTGCAATAATTTTTACGTTTTCAGACATAGAAGTAATTATATTCTTAATGGGTTTACCTTGCAACCTGCCATAAAAAGATGTATGTTTTATTTATGTTTCGAGATATTTATTCAGTTTCCTACAGAATGAAAAGGGAGCTTTATCACCGTGTTTTTTCAATCCTGCTTTCGGTTTTTGTCTGCTTTGTAAGCATAAATTTAATCCGGCTTGCGCTTTTTTATCCTGTTCTTTCAAAATCTGATTCTATGTCGCCCGACATTTCTTCTGATTGCGTTGTTCAAATTGCCCCTCTTTTGCGCAGTCCTGAGCGCGGTCAGGTTATGCTGGTAAGTCCAAAAGATGAGCCTGTTCATTCTTTTTTTGAAAAATCTGTTGACTTTATCTGCCGCTTTTTTACGGCCCAGCAATATTCTCCTTTTTCTAAAAACGAACTGTCTCCGTCTTTTCGGCGCGTTGTCGGTCTTCCAGGAGACACGATTTATATTTCAAACCATCTTGTCTACATAAAACCAGAAGGCCAGTCCCAGTTTCTTACGGAATTTGAACTTACAAAGATAAAATACACCCTCTCTGTTCCAGAAATTTCTGCAAAAACTGACAGCAGAATCGGCACTGTAGGAAATATGGACCAGTTCACCTTAAAAGAAAACGAATATTTTGTTCTTGCGGACAACCGCCTTGAATCTTCGGATTCCAGGCTTTGGGGACCTGTAACTTCGGCTTCATTTAAGGGCAGGGCGCTTTTAATCTATTTTCCTTTTTCAAAAATAAAGCTTTTTTAGTTTTGAGGAACCTTAAATGGAAATCTCCCTTTATGTTCACGTTCCTTTTTGCCGGCAGAAGTGCGATTACTGCGATTTTTTCAGTATTCCTTCAAACCGTGCCTCCTGCGTTTGTCCCGACGAGAAATATGTCCGTTCAGTTTTAAATGAAATTCGGTTTTACGTAAAAAAGTACTCAGTTTCGCGCTGGAAAACCGTCTATATTGGAGGCGGAACTCCGAGCCAGCTTGGAGCAAAACTTCTTTTTGAACTTGTTTCGGGCATAAAGAGTGCTGTTTCCGACAAGACTGCAGACGAATTTACCGTTGAGATGAATCCTGAGGATTTGGCAGAAGATATTTTGGATTCTGCTCAAAAAGCCGGCGTTGACAGAATTTCAACGGGCATTCAGGCTCTTGACCAGAAGGCTTTGGACAGCGTAAACAGGCATTGTCCGCTTCAGACGGCGATTTCTTCACTTGAGCTTCTTCAAAAAAAATGGAAAAAAAAGCTTTCTGTCGACTTTATAGCAGGTCTTCCGGGCCAGACTTACAGTTCTTTTAAAAAACAGTTTGAAACGGTTTTTAACTTCAAAAATATCGACCACATTTCTCTTTATTCGCTTACTTTGGAAGAAAATACTCCGCTATATAAGAAAATCGAGTCCGGAAAGATAAAATGGAGCCAGCAAAAAACAGACCGGATGTGGATTTTAGGCAGAAAAATATTAAAAGAAAATGGGTTTATTCAGTACGAAGTAAGCAATTTTGCAAGAACAGGAGCAGAAAGTCTTCACAACAAAGTTTACTGGCATCTTGAAAATTATATTGGCTGTGGAAGCGGTGCGTGCGGCAGTGTTTACGGCGAGGTTTCAGAACGGTGGACAAATACCTGTTCTATTAAAAATTATGAAAATTTCTGGCTTGATTTTAATCCTGAATCAGAAATTCCGGAATCGATACGTCAGGTTGAAAAAATCGATTTGCAGACCCAGGAATTTGAATGGATTATTATGGGATTTAGACTTTTGGAAGGCGTGTGCTCAGAAGAATTTAAAAAACGCTTCGGAAAAAGCCTTGAAGAGAGAATCGGCGTAAAAGACGGACTTTTTTTTGAATGGTCTAAAAAGCATCTTGCCCGCAGTTACAAAAAAGACGGCAAAACTTTCTATGCTCTTAACGAACGTGGACTTATGCTTTTGAACTTGTTTTTGGAATCGTTATTGTAAAATTTGTTCCGACTCCGACCTGCGATTTTACGTCGATTTTCCAGCCGTGAGAATCGATTATGTTTTTTACGACAGAAAGTCCGATTCCGTAGCCAGGTTCGTTCCGGCTGTTTGAAGCCCTGTAAAGAATATCAAAAATGAACTGAATGTCTTTTTCGTTTATTCCGATACCTGTGTCTTCCACAGAAATTTTAATTTCGCTTTCTGTTTCGTTTGCCTTGATTATTATTACGCCCTTGTCTTTTGTGTAGCGCTGGGCATTTGAATAAAGATTGTCCAAGGCTCTTAAAACAAGTTCTTTGTTGAGCATAATCTGCGTGTCCGGCGAAACCTGAATCTCTGTTTTTACATTTCTGTTAAAGATTGTTCCGGAACTTTTGCATGATTCTGCAAATTCCTGGAGCAAAGGAAGAATCGGCTGCAGTGTAAGGTTGTTTTTCTGTTCCGCCGTCTCAAGCTTGACAAAGTTTATAAGCGAATTGAGCATGGCTTCGAGCTGGTTTGTCTTGTTTAAAATTATGTTTATAGATTTTGCAATTTCTTCCTTGCCGCTTACAACTCCGTCGTCAATTGCTTCAAGATAACCTTTTATGACCGCAACAGGAGTTCGTAAATCGTGGCTCATTCCCATTATAAAGCGCTTTCTTCTCTCTTCGTTTTCGAGAAGGCTCATGCGCATTTTGTCGAGGTTTCCGATTAAATCCGTAATCTCGTTTTCTCCGCGGTGGTTTTTCCGTCTTTCCAGAGGTTTTGACACCTGTCCGTCCGCAAGCCTTTTTGTAGAACGCTGAAGAAAAGTTATTGACTTTGAAATTGTGTTTGAAATATGCAGTGTAAAAATTATGCAGACAAGCTCAATCACCGAGGCGACAAGAAAAGAAATTCTTATGATTTTTTCAAAAGAAATTCCTTCGATTGCAAGCTGCCTGTTGATTGGAATCATTGCGAAGGCAACTAGTGGAATAAGTACAACAAGAAGAAGAAAAATATGTAGTTGCCGCTTTATTTTCATTTAGATTGTGCCTTTTTCGAATTTGTAGCCCATGCCAAATACTGTTTTAATGTATTTTGGAGAAGAAGGATCTTCCTCAATCTTTTTTCTTAAGCGCTGAACATATACTGCAACGGCTGTAATATCTCCGTACTGGGCCTTCCATACTTCTCTGTAGATTTTTTCTGGTCCCAAAACTTCATTTTCGTGAGAAATTAAGAATTCGAGAACTTCATATTCTTTTGTAGAGAGAGGAATTTTTTCTGGTCCTTTTTTTAGCACGCAGCTGTTAAGTAAAACAGTGTACGGACCAAATTCGTAGGAAGCTTCTGCTGCGGCGGTAACTTTTGCCTGCCGGCGAAGAATTGCTTCGACTCTTGCTGTAAGAACTTTTGGTGAATACGGCTTTGTGACAAACTCGTCTGCGCCGTTTCCGAGTCCTTTTATAATGTCTTCGTCTGCGTCGCGGGCAGAAACTATGATTACTGGAAGAGATGAATTGTATTCATCGCGGAATTTTTTCAGGAAGTCAAAGCCGCTCATTCCTGGAAGATTTAAATCCAAAATGATTAAGTCTGGCATTTGCTTGCCAATGTATTCAAGCGCTTCTTCTGCACTGCCAACGGATTCAACTGTCATTCCTGATTTTTTCAGATACATAGAGGCAAGTTCTGCCATTTCTGGAACGTCTTCAACAACAAGAATTTTAGAATTCATTTTTATATTTCCTTATTTTTCTTTTTATTTAAATTATCACAAACAACAAAAAAAGCAAGTTTTTTTATAACAATTCGTTAATTTTTTTTGAATTATTTTAGAATTTGTTATAAAATACATTGTTCAAGCTGGCATAATTTATGTTTCTACTTGACGATAAATAAATTAGAAGTAAAAATAAGAAGATGATTTCGGTTACGCGTTTGGATGGGAATATATACTGGATAAATCCTCACATGATAGAAAGTATGGAAAAAACTCCCGACCTCACCATCACTTTTTTGTCTGGCAAGAAAGTCGTGGTAAAAGATTCGCCTGAAGAATTGATTCAGCGGATTGTGGATTACAGACGGCGGCTTGGAATCTCCGCTCAGGAAATATAAAATATTCTGAGTTGCCTCTGAAAAATGAATTTTAGAGGTTTCCTTATAATAAAAAAGTCTGGTGGGTTTGCGGGAGGAAACTTTTTATGGATATTGCGTCGCTTATTGCCATTGTCGGCGGTATAGGTGTAATTTTTTTAGGTGTTCTTACATCCGGTGGTTCAATTGGCGGTATCATTGATATTCCTTCGATTTTTGTAACTGTCGGCGGTTCTTTTTTCTCCCTGTTTCTTTGTGATTCCCTAAAAAATGTTCTTGGAATGTTCAAGGTAATGGGACGCTGTTTTAAGACTTTTGATTATGGCGAAAAAAATCTGATTCAAAATATGGTTGCCCTTTCAGAAAAGGCTCGCCGTGAAGGTATTTTGGCACTTGAAGAAGGTCTTGATGATTTGGACGATGTGTTCTTAAAATCTGGCCTTAGAATGGTTGTAGACGGTACTGACGGAAACGTTATCCGCTCGATTTTGGAAAACGAAATGAACCAGATGGAAGCGCGGCACATGGTTGGAATTAACCTTGTAACTCAGTGGGCTGGTTTTGGTCCTGGTTTTGGTATGCTTGGTACTGTAATCGGACTTATTGGTATGCTTAACAACCTTGAGGATAAATCTTCTCTCGGTCCGAACATGGCCGTAGCTTTGGTAACTACGCTCTACGGTTCTATGCTTGCAAACTGGCTTTTTGGTCCAATGGCTCAAAAACTCATCTCGCAGAACAGTGCGGAACTTCGTTCACGCGAAATGGTTTTGGAAGGGGTTCTTTCAATTCAGGCTGGAGATAACCCTCGTATTCTTGCAATGAAACTCTTGACTTATTTGGATCCGAAAACTCGAAAGGTTATTGAGGCTGACGTTCTGAAGGATTAGGTTAAAAATGGCTAAAAAAAGTAATGAACCACAGAAACCTTCAACCGCCTGGCAGGGCACTTACGGAGATATGATTACTCTCATGCTCTGCTTCTTCGTTATGCTTTACGATCCTTCAGAAGTAGACACGACGACTCTTTCTCAGATTCAGGCATCGCTTGCAATTCAGGAAGAATCAATGGAAAACCCTACGACAACCGGCGGAATGTCGCTTACAGCAGGCCGTCTTGCGGATTTGGGAAATACAGTAAACAGCCTTCCTTCTGTAGAAAAGGGAAAATCCCTCGGTCTTGCCAAGAAAAAGGCCATTTCTCTTTTTGCGCCGGAAATTCACTCTGCAAAAATAACAATTTCCTCGGATGAACGCGGGCTTGTAATAACCTTGGCTTCAGATGCTTTTTTTGAAGAGGGAAGCGCCGATCTCAATATCGAAGAAACCCGCGAAATTCTTTTAAAACTCTCAAAATTTTTTCAGGAACCTGAACTTCAAAAACGTCGTTTTAGAATTGAAGGACATACGGACAGCAATCCTGTTTCAAACGAAAAGTATCCGTCTAACTGGGAACTTTCTGCGGCGCGCGCATTGAATACTCTTCACTATCTTTCGGATTTTGGAGTGGATGAAAGCAAATTTTCGATTGCCGGCTATGCCGATACTAGACCTGTGTTTTCAAATGATACAAGGGAAGGTCAGGCTTACAACCGCCGTGTCGATATAATAATTCTCGATGAAGGACATTTTTAGCTTTTTTGGCGCAGAATAATGGATAAAATACTTTTTTCTATATCCTTAAGTTGTGCTGAAAAAAATCCGATATTAAAAAAAACAATGAAAGCGCGCAGAGCGTTTTCTTAACTGGAGTAATTTATGGCTGATGATAATGATTTGGATATTAACGATGATGCTGGCGGTTCAGACGACCTTTCATCAGCATCTTCTAAAAAGAAGGGTTTGGGCGGTCTTTTTCCTGTCCTTCTGAAATGGGTTGCAATCGGTTTGGTTGCGGTTATTTTGATTGTGACTGTAGTTGTAATTACAATGAAAGTTGTCGGTGGAAATCAATCACAGGCTGCGCTTGTTCCTGTTACAGAAGAATACAGTTCAACAAAAGAAATCCTTGACTGGTATAATTCTCTTGGCGTAACTAGAACAAAGACGAGCGATGTAAATCCTTCGTCTGTAATTGTAGAAGTTGTATTGGGTTACAAAAAGGATGATAAGACGACTTCGACAGAAATTACGCAGAGAACAGTTGAATTAAAGGATTTTTTGCGCCGTTATTTTACGCAGAAATCCGCAGACGAATTAAGACCGCAGAATGAGGAAGAGCTTAGAATTGAGATTCGCAATGCTATTAACGATTCAATTTTAAGCAGTTCAAAAATAAAAGATGTGCGCTTTATGCAGCTGGATGTTATTCAGCAGTAAAAGCGGATTATAAAGGTGGAACAGGCATGAACGAAGTTCTGTCACAAGATGAAATTGACCAACTCCTGCAGGCGATAAGTTCTGGTGAAAGCGAAGACACTGACTTTAAACCTGTAAATGACACGCGCAAAATAAAAATATATGATTTTAAGCGTCCGGATAAGTTTTCTAAGGAACAGATTCGAACGGTTTCGATTATGCACGAAACTTTTGCGCGTCTTACAACAACATCTCTTTCTGCACAACTTCGTTCGCTGGTTCACGTTCATGTTGCGTCGGTTGACCAGCTGACTTACGAAGAGTTTATCCGTTCTATTCCAACTCCGACAACTTTGGCTGTAATCAATATGGATCCGTTAAAGGGAAATGCGGTTTTGGAAATTGATCCGGCGATTACTTTCAGCATGATTGACCGTCTTTTTGGCGGTACAGGGCAGGGAGCAAAAGTCAGCCGCGATTTGACGGATATTGAGCAGTCCGTAATGGAAGGAATCATCGTAAGAATTCTTGCGAATATGCGCGAAGCCTGGACTCAGGTAATTGACTTGCGTCCTCGTCTTGGACAGATTGAGACAAACCCTCAGTTTGCGCAGATTGTTCCTCCGTCGGAAATGGTTGTTCTTGTAACCTTGGAAACAAAGGTCGGTGAGGAAGAAGGAATGATGAACTTCTGTATTCCTTATCTTACCATCGAGCCTATTATTTCAAAACTTTCTTCGCAGTTCTGGTTTAGTTCTGTGCGGAGAAGTTCTACAACTCAGTATCTTGGAACGTTAAAAGAAAAACTTTCTGACGTTGATATGGATGTTGTTGCGGAAATTGGAACAATAAATATGCCGATTCGCGATGTTCTTGCGTTGCGGGTTGGAGATGTCGTGCGGCTTTCAACAGTCCGCGTCGGTGATCCGCTTTCGCTTAGTGTCGGCAATAAGAAAAAGTTTTATTGCCAGCCGGGTGTTGTCGGTAAAAAAATGGCTGTTCAGATAATTGAAAAAATTGATGACAGCGAAACAGAAGATTTTGAAGAATTATCCGTAGAAGGAGATGAATCATATGAGTGATGGTGCTATTTCTCAAGACGAAATTGATGCATTGCTGTCAGGCGTGGACATGGGTGGAATTACAGGAGGAAATTCTTCTTCTGTGAATATTGATACTTCTGTCCTTGAAAAGTTCGCTGACGGTATAAAAGACGAATTAAAGACTAAACTCAACTCAATGACAGGCAGTGAATTTTCTGTTGAAACGCCATCGGTGGAAATTCTTGAGCGCGACCAGCTGCTCGCAAAACTTCCTGAAATGGTTGTCGCTGTAATGGCCGATTTTACAACCGCCTTGAAGGGCGACCATCTTTTTATTCTTTCTACAGAATTTGCCCAGAAACTGACTAGTTTAATCAATAAAGAAGAGCAGGCGGAACTTGATGATATGGCTCTTTCCGTTATTTCGGAAGTTGTTTCAAATCATTCTGGTACCGAAATTACAGAACTGAGCAAAGACGGAAAACTTCCTGGACTTGCGGCAAATCCTCCGGAAGCGGTTAATGTTCCAAAGGCAATGGTCCGGATTCCTCAGGGAAAATTCTGTCTCTTTACATATACTTATTCTGTTGATTCTCAGAATTACGTTCTTTGGGAAGCGGTTTCAAGCAGTGTTGCGGAAGAAATGGTAAAGGCACTCGGTGGCGGAACTTCTGCAAATGTTGACAATGCCGCAGTTTCTTCAGCCCAAAATACCCAGAATATGGGCATGGGAATGCAACAGCCAATGGGCGGCGCTATGCCTAACATGGGTATGGGCATGGGAATGCAGCAACCTATGGGTGCAATGCCTAATATGGGCATGGGAATGCAGCAGCCTATGGGCGCTATGCCTAATATGGGAATGGGTATGGGAATGCAGCAGCCAATGGGACAAGTTTCTGGAATGAACACACCAAATGTTCAGTCAATCCAGTTCCCGAATTTAATGGGCGGAAGCGCTTCTACAGAACAGGGAAACATCGGTCTTATCATGGATGTATTCATGGAGATGACCGTAGAACTTGGACGTACTAAAAAACAGATAAAAGAAATTTTGGGAATGGGCGAAGGTACGATTATTGAGCTTGATAAGCTTGCCGGTGAGCCTGTTGATATTCTTGTAAACCATAAACCGATTGCAAAAGGCGAAGTTGTTGTAATCGATGAAAACTTTGGTGTGCGCGTAACAGAAATTCTCTCTCCAATGGAAAGAGTTTCGGATATTCGCTAAAATTGAGGGGCTGACTAAAAAGCCCCTTTTTTTAATCTGAAATTGCCTTAAAAAAATTGCAGTTTCGGGATTTTATTTTTAATAGTTTTGTCTTGGGATAAAGGGGATTATCCTGTACAGGCAAAATTATTTAAAACGGGTGGAAAAATGAAAAAATCAATTATCTTTACTGCATTTTTTGCAGCCATTCTTTTTTTTGCGGGAAATTTAAAAATTTTTGCGCAGGATAATTCTCAGGCTCAAAATACTCAGCAGACTCAGAATTTCAGCATAAATACAGATCCTTCTCAAATTCAGCTTAATCTGTCATCTTCTCAGCGGCAAAATGAAAGGCAGCCAGGTTCTGGTTCAACATTATGGCTTTTTATAAAAATGATTTTTGCTCTGGCGGTTGTCGTTGGAATCGCCTGGGGAATTTTTCATTTTCTTAAAAAAGGCATAAAAACAGAAAATGACAACGACCCTTTTTTGCGAAAAGTAAGCCATTTGACATTGAGTCCTGGAAAATCGGTTCAGGTAATAACTTTGCAGGACAATGCATTCTTAATCGGTGTAAGCGATGAAAAAATCAGCCTGATTGGAAAAATCGAGGACAAAGAACTCATCAATGCCATGAATCTTTATGCGGATAAAAACGAAAAAGTTTCAAAGCCACGCTCGTTCCGCGAGATTCTTGATATTTTTATGCCTGGCTCAAGCAAAGAACCTGAAACAAGCATTTACGGAAATTCTTCGTCAAATTCCGCAGATGAGCTAAAAAAGCAGATGGAAAAATTTAATTCAGAAAATTCCTAATATGTTTTAAATTTTATACAAAAAAGTAATAATATAAGTGATAAGTGGAAAATTTATGAAAAAAGCGTTGCTGTATTTTAGAAAAAAATGGCTTTTTAAGCTTTGTTTTTTTGGACTTCTTCTTTCGTTTTGTGTTTTGCCGGTTGCTTCCCAGTCTTCTCAAAACAGGAATTTTCCGTCCGGCTCTGCACAGGGAACTACGCAGATGAATCAATCTGTGCGCGGACTTACTTTTCCAAATATCGACATAAACATCACTCAGCCGCGCACTGGAAATCAGATGGCTTTTAACCTTCAGGTTTTGCTCCTGCTTACGATTCTTTCGCTTGCTCCGAGCATTTTGATTCTGATGACATGTTTTTTGAGATTTTCCATTGTCCTTGATTTTATAAAGCGCGCTCTATCTCTTCAGCAGGTTCCGCCGACTTCTGTTTTGAATGGAATTGCGCTTTTTATGACGCTTTTTGTGATGTGGCCTGTTTTTCAGAAAGTTTATTCATCTTCTTTTAAGCCTTTGAGCGACGGCCAGCTGACAATTGAGCAGGCCTACCGCGAGGCGGAAAAACCTCTTAAAAATTTTATGTATTCGCAGATGTTTAACGATACTTCGTATATCCAGACATTTATGGGAATGGCCAAGCTCGACGCTCCAAAAACACTTGACGATGTTCCGATGTATGTTCTTGTTCCGTCTTATATTCTGCATGAACTTACAGTCGCCTTCAAAATAGGAATTATTCTTTATATTCCGTTTATTGTAATCGACATGGTGGTTGCAAGTATTCTTATGAGTATGGGTATGATGATGTTGCCGCCTGTCCAGATTTCAATGCCTTTTAAGCTTATGCTTTTTGTTCTTGTCGACGGCTGGGGGCTTTTGACTCAGCAGCTTTTTGTTTCTGTTTTGCAGCATTGATTTTGGTAACGGGAGGTAAAAAATGAGTATTGGATTTTTAGTAGGCCTTGTCCGAAACGCGGTTTACCAGGTTTTTATTATGACTTCTCCGGTTTTGGGAGCGGCTCTTATCATCGGTCTTATCGTCGCAATTTTTCAGGCTACGACATCGATCCAGGAACAGACTTTGACTTTTCTTCCTAAAATGCTTGTAATTCTTGCAATGCTCGCTCTTCTTGGCGGCTGGATGTTTGCTTCTCTGCGCGGATATACTTTAAACCTTTTTGATATGATTCCAAAACTGGCGCAATAAACGGAAAAATAAGATATGCTTGAGCAGATTGTATGGCAGGCACCGTTTTTTTTGCTTGTGGCAGTCAGGTGTTTTGCCTTGATTATGACAATGCCTCTCTTTTCTATGCGGACAATTTCTCGTGTCGCAAAGATTGCTCTGACTGGATATATGGCGTATTTGATTTTTCCTCATATTGATGCAAAAATTTATCTTCCGTACATTGCGGAAAATGCCGCTTTTTCGCTCGATTATATACTGATTCTTGTTGGAGAAGCTCTGATTGGCGTAATTACTGGATTTTTTGTAAGCATAATTTTCAGCGCTTTTAGCACGGCTGGACAGTTTTTTGCCTTTCAGATGGGATTTTCTGCTTCAGAAGTTTACGATGCGTTGAGCCAGGTTGAAAATCCACTTATGGGCCAGTTTTTTAATTTAATAGCAATGCTGATTTTTTTGCAGGGGCATTGGGCGCAGCTTCTTTTTGGAAAAGGTCTTGCCGCGAGTTTTGAAACAATGAATGCAATGAATATCGTGATGGCGGCCGGAAGACAGGAGATAATTACATTTTTACTTTCGTCGCTCACAAGACTTTTTGCCTGCGCTTTTGTAATCGCCTTGCCGATTATGGGAATTCTTCTTCTTGTTTCTATTACGACAGGCATTTTGGGAAAAGCTGCTCCTCAGATGAACCTCCTTTCTGAGGGGTTTCCTGTTTTAATTTTGCTTTCGTTTTTTATAATTATGAGCCTTATGGGCAGTCTTTGCGATTATTTTATTTCGTCATTTGCCAGCGGTTTTTCTATTTTGGAATCGCTTTTTGCGTTTTTTAGAAGCTCTGGAGGCCAGTAATGAGTTTTGATGAAATTGACCTTCAGTGGTTTGCCGCAGAAGATGAAGGGCGCACAGAGGATGCGACAGAAACTCGTTTAAGGCGTGAGCGTGAAGAAGGCCGTGTTGCAAAAAGCCAGGAGCTTACGAGCGCAATTGTAATGATTATGTGCGTTGTTGCGCTGATTGTTGCGGCTCCCCATTATCTTAGAATGTGCGAGCAAATTCTTGTTTATTATTTTACAAAATGCGCGGATGCTAATATTGAATCCTCACAGTTTTTTGTATTTTTTTTAGTGAATTTTGCAAAAATGGTTCTTCCGCTTGCTTTTTGCGGAGTTATTGCAGGAATTGCCGGAAACCTTATCCAAAACCGTGGTTTTATTTTTTCGCTGAAGCCTATTGAATTTAAGTTTTCAAACATTGTTCCGCGAATCGGCCAGTATTTAAAAAAAACTGTCTTTTCGCTTACAGGCGCCATGAATATCGTAAAATCTCTTGTAAAGATTGCTGCTGTAATCATAACGGCTGTTGTCGTTATAAGAATGAATGTGGCGGATATTCTTGCACTTTTAAATACTAGTTCTATAAGAATGGCTTCTGGACTTATCGGAAAATGCGCGGCTCAGATCCTTGCTTTCTGCTCGATAATTTTTCTTGCAATTTCGATTCCTGATTATTTTATGCAAAAACGTGAATTTTTGGAACGCTTAAAAATGACAAAACAGGAAGTAAAGCAGGAATTTAAAGAAGAGGAAGGCGATCCTGAAGTAAAAGGAAAGCTTCAGCAGGCTCAGCGTGAGCTTTTGACCAGAAATCTGCCGAAGGCGGTCGCGGAAAGCGATGTCGTAATTACAAACCCGACCCATTATTCAGTCGCCTTAAAATATGATGCCGCAAAAACAGACCGCCCGATTGTCAATGCAAAAGGTGCGGATTTGACTGCAAAAAGAATACGGGACTTGGCCGACGAAAACGGAATTCCGAGGGTTGAAAACGTTCCTTTGGCGCGCGCACTCTATTCAAATGTTGAAGTTGGTGATATAATTCCTGACACATATATAAAAGCGATTTCAATCGTTTATGCACAAATAAATTATCTCAATAGAAAAAAGTAGTAAGTCAACCAGGGGTGGGGAGTGGCTAACCGTTTAAGCAGTTTTTTTAAACAGACGAAAATTTCAAATTCTTTTATCGCATTTGCCGGCGTCCTCATCGTTTTTATGCTGTTAATGCCTGTAAGCGGAGCTGTTCTCGACTTTTTGATGATTGTAAACATTGCGATTTCCATAATCATCTTTCTTGTCGTTTTATATACCCCGAAGGCTTCAAGGTTGTCTTCTTTTCCCCGCGTAGTTCTTTTTGTGACGGTTTTTGGTCTTGCGCTCAATGTCTGTTCAACCCGTTATATCCTTACTCACGGACATGTCGGTTTTAAATCTTTTGACGGAGCGATGATAAAGTCATTTGCTAACGTTGTGGCAAAAGGTCAGCCGGTTATTGGGTTTATAATATTTTTAATAATCATCATTATTCAGGTTGTTGTAATTACAAAGGGCGCCGGGCGTGTTTCTGAAGTTCAGGCTCGTTTTGCCCTGGATTCCATGAACTCAAAGATGTTTGCTGTTGATTCTGAATTGAATTCCGGTTCAATTACGGACGAACAGGCAAGACAGAAAAAAGCGGACATTCAGCGTGAATGCGACTTTTATTCTGCAATGGACGGTTCCTCAAAATTTGTAAGCGGAAACGTAAAGGCCGGAATTTTTATCACTCTGATAAACCTGGTTGGCGGTGTTCTTTATGCAATGATAAAGCAGGACATGGATTTTAGCTCAGCGATTGCAACTTTTCCTCAGCTTACTATTGGCGACGGTCTTTTGAGCCAGCTTCCGTCCCTTTTGATTTCTGTTGCGACCGGTATTCTTGTAACCGGTGGTAATTCTGACGAAGTTTTGGGCGAAGAAATTAAAAAGCAGTTTAATATAAGCAGTTCTGTCTATATGATTTCGGGCGGAATCCTTGCCGCAATGGCAATTGTTTTTCACACAACGCCTCTCCTTGTCGTTATTCTTATCGGCATGGGCGCCTTGCTTATCTTTTTTGGCTACAAAATGCAAAGGCAGGAAAAGCTTTCTTTTGCAAAAAAACTGGAAGAAGAAGCGGCAAAAAAAGCAGGAGCTCAATCTTCTCAAAATTCTGAAGAGCTAAGTCCTGTTGTTCCCCTCGATCCTCTCTGCCTTGAACTGGGAGTTGCCTTGCTTGATTTGGTCAATAAGGAAAAAGGCGCAGAGCTTCTTGAGAGAATTACGAGAATCCGCCGCGAGGCTGCAATTGACCTTGGTCTTGTAGTTCCTCGGATCAGAATCATCGACAACCTTACTCTCGATCCTCAGGAATACAGTTTTAAAATCCGTGGAATTGAAGCTGGCCGTGGAAAATTAAAAATCGGATATTACATGTGCCTTAATACAGGTTCTGTAGTCGAAGAGATAAAAGGCGAACCGACAAGAGATCCAACTTTTGGAATACCGGCAATATGGATTGGTGAAGATCGCCGTCTGGAAGCCGAACGAAACGGTTATTCAGTAATCGATCCTCCTATGATAATAGCAACCCACATGACAGAAATTATCCGCTCTCATGCCGCTGAAATTTTGGGAAGACAGGAAGTCAGCGCGATAATTACAAAAATAAAAGAAACTAATCCTGTTGTCGTTGAAGAAGTTATGGATACATACAAGTATACTTATGGCGAAATCGAAAAAATTCTTCAGGGACTTCTTCGGGAACGTGTGTCTATTCGCAATATTGTTTCGATTTTGGAAACGCTTGCAAACTACGGAAACATGCCGCACAATCCGTTCTTTTTGATTGGAAAAGTCCGTGAGGCGCTTGGACTTCAGATTTGTCTTCAGTATGTGGATCCTAATGATGAGCAGAAAAAACTCAGCGTCATTCAATTGAGCCAGGAATGGGCGCAAAAAATTATAGATCATATAGTTTCGCAGAATGACGGTTCTGCGCCTGTTGTTGCATTTGATCCGGTTGATTCAAGGAATTTTAAAAATGCGGTCAGTTCAAATATTATACCTTTGCGGGACAGAAATATTTTGCCTATAATTCTTGCACCGACTCCCGATGTCAGGCAGCTTGTTTATCAGCTGATTGAAAGAGATTTTCCGGGAACCGTAGTAGTTCTTTCTGTAGACGAAGTTCTTGCAGCTGGGAATTCAGTAAATCTTGAAATTTTGGGAGAAATAAGTGAATAGCAGCGAATACACACCGACAACTTTGACAATGACTGGAAAATCTGTCGATGAAATAAGAAATAGACTTTGGCAGGAATACGGAAACAACTATCGGATTATTGACCAGCAGACAGTCCTTCAGGGCGGATTTCTTGGTTTTTTTCAGAAAAGTTGCATAAAAGTTTCTTTTGTCGTAAAAGACAGGGGACATTCTGAGCAGGAAGATTTTTCGACTGCAAAAGAAAGCATTATAAAAAATTCAAAAGTTGATTATTCAAAACTTGTCGTAAAGCAATACAACGAGCTTACAGGCATGATGGCGCAGATGAATAGTCAGATTGAAGATTTGAAAATTACTTCTGTCGAAAAAAAACATCCGTCAATCGTAAAAATTGAAAAACTTCTCGAAGACAACGAATTTACCCACGCGTTTATAAATATGATTTCCTCCAAGCTGAAAAACGAATCGACTCTTGAAGATTTAAATGATTTTGAGCAGATTCAGGAAAAAGTGGTAGGCTGGATCGGTCAGTCGATAAAACTTGCTCCGGAAGTTTATTACAAAATTCCTCATATAATTGTCCTTGTCGGACCTACCGGTCTTGGGAAGACAACGACAATCAGCAAAATGGCGGCAAAACTCATTCTCGATGCAAAAAAGAAGGGCGAGCCTTTGCCGAATGTGCGTCTTATTACGATTGACCATACCCGTGTTGGAGCAGAAGCGCAACTTCGCAAATTTGGTGAACTTATGCATGTTCGCGTTGACAAGGCGGAATCTCCTGTTGATTTAAATGATATAATTCAGGAATGCAAGGACAGCGCGGACTATATTTTTATTGACACTTCAGGATTTAGCCCGAACGACTACGACAATATTGCAAAAATGCGGAATATTTTAAATCTTCAGGGATTTTCTCTGGATACTTATCTGGTTGTTGCGGCTTCGACAAAGGCGCGTGATTTAAAGAAAACAATTGAAAATTTTTCACTTTTTAATTTCAATTCAGTTATAATCACAAAATGTGACGAAACGACTTCGTATGGAAATGTTCTGAGCGTTTTGTACGAATCAAACAGGACAATCGCTTATATAACGGACGGTCAGAAAGTTCCGAATGACATAAAAAAAGCTTCTGTCAGAGAGTTTTTATACAGACTTTCAGATTTTACGGTTAGTAAAGTTTATATTGATGACATGTTTCCGGAGGATGAATAATTATGGAAGACCAGGCTGAAGAATTGCGTGAATTGATGGGAAACACGCCTTCATCAACACAGAAAAAGGATGAATCATCATCTCACAAAACCCGAATCATTGCCATTACGAGCGGAAAAGGCGGCGTTGGAAAAACAAATATGGCTGTCAATATGGCGATTGCCTATGCCCAGCTTGGAAAGAAAGTTATTCTTATTGACGGTGACCTTGGAATGGCAAACGTAAACGTTCTTTTGAATGTTGTTCCTCAGTATAACCTTATGCAGGTTATAAACCGTCAGAAAACAATGTCGGAAATAATTCTCGATACGGAAGTTGGAATTAAATTTATTGCCGGCGCAAACGGTTTTTCAAAAATCGCAAATCTTTCTGTTGAGGAGCTCGACTATTTTGCAAAGCAATTTGCCCAGCTCGGAAATGCAGATATTATCATAATCGATACAGGAGCCGGAATTGCCAACAACGTTTTGCAGTTTGTTGCGGCGGCGGACGAAGTTTATGTTGTCACAACTCCTGAACCTACGGCAATCACCGACGCTTACGGAATGATAAAGATTATCACTACGGAGCTTGGCGAAAGAAATATAAATATAAAGCTTTTGGTAAACAGGGTTCACTCCGCAGAAGAAGGAAAGAAAATTTCTGACAGAATAATTACAATTGTCGGACAGTTTTTGAATTACAAGGTTGATTACATCGGCTTTGTTTATGATGATTCTGTTGTTTCTGCGTCTGTAATCCGCCAAAAACCGTTTATGGTTGTAAATCCAACTTCAAAACCGGCCCAGTGCATAAAACACATTGTCGGCCGCATTGAAAAAACAGATCTTGGTACAAGCGACGGCGTCTCAAGTTTTCTTAAGAAGTTTCTCAGAAAAAAATAAGGCCGGCAGTTTGATGAAAAAAATTGCCTGCAAGAATTAACAAAAAGTTTAAAAACTTGACCTTGTGCAATTTTTGTCTTAATCTTTTATAAGGGAGGAAGTAATGATGAACAAAAAAATCATCGGTTTTGCAGCCGTTTGCGGTTTTGTTTTGTCATTTCTTACCGGAGTGATTGCAAAAAATCCGGTTCTGGCTATTTTGCTCAGATCGCTGATTTTTGCGGCAGTTTTTTCAGTTCTTTCATTTGCAATTTCCTTCCTTTTCTCCAAATTTTTGGCAGATGATTCAAAAGGCGTTTATTTTGAACCTGATTCTTCTCAAAATTCTCCGCAGTCTAAGCAACAGAAAAACGGTGACAATGTAGATATCGTGATTACGGGCGAAGGTCTTGAAGATGATGAATCCAGTCCGAAATTTTTTGTAGAAAATAACCGCCCGGGTCTTTCAGAAGACGATTCAAGAAAATTTCAGCAGGAAGAAAAAAAACAAGATTCTTCGGCTGAAAAATCCTCGGCAGAAGAAAAGCCTTCCTCGGAGACAAAAAATTCTGCTTCCGAAGCAAAAGAAGAAAGTCAAAAGACTGAATTTGTTCCTGCGGGACTTGAAAATCTCGGAAAAGCCAATTCTAATCCGCAAAATTCATCGGAAAATTCAATTTTAAAAAAGGATATTCCTTCTAATGCGGGCGATTCTGAAAATAAGGTAAACGCATTTGCCGATGGTTCCTCGATTGAAAATATTGATGAATTGCCGGAAATTGAAGATTTGTCAGATGACGTGAAAAATAATTCATCTGGTGATATAATAAATGATAGTGATTTTGCTTCTTCTAGTGGAAATGGTTTTGGCGGAGCTGTTTTTTCTGGCGGAACAGAAAGCGGTTCACAAAATGCAGATGTAATGGCGCAGGCTGTTCGGACTCTGCTTGAAAAAGACAAATAAATTAAAAAAAAGAGACAGGAAGCTATGGGTACAGAGCAGACGTTGATAATCAACAACAGCGATGAAGATAAACTTTGGGCTGAGTATAAAAAAACAAAATCTTCTCAACTACGCGACAGGCTGATTCGACAGTATATGCCGTTGGTAAAATATGTCGCTGGAAAAGTTTCTGTAGGTCTTCCTGCAAGCATGGAATTTGATGACCTTGTTGGCTTTGGTCAGTTTGGACTTCTTGATGCAATCAGTAAATATGATTTGGAAAAGGGTGTAAAATTTAAGACTTATGCCGTTACAAGAATCCGTGGTGCGATTTTTGATGAAATGCGACAGCTTGACTGGGTTCCGCGCTCTGTACGTCAAAAATCCCGCGAAATTGAAGATACAATCAGCGAACTTGAATCAAAACTCGGGCGTACTGCGACAGATGCAGAAATTGCACAGCAGTTGAATCTTTCTGAGGACGAATATCATCAGACTATAATGAAAGTCAGCGCGTCAAGCATTGTTTCCCTAAACGATGTCTGGAGTTCTGGAGACGACAGCGATCATCTTTCTATTGGAGATACAATCGAGTCTCCTGCAAGCCTGAATCCCGATGTTCAGGTTGAACGCGAGGAAATCAGAAAAGTTATTGTGCAGGCCATAAACGAACTTCCAGAAAAAGAAAAAATGGTAATAGTTCTTTACTACCATGAAGATTTGACTTTTAAGGAAATTGGACAGGTTCTTGATGTAAGCGAATCGAGAATTTCTCAGTTGCATACAAAGGCAAATTTGCGTTTAAAGGCGAAGTTGACTAATTTCCGTAAGGGAATCATCTAGTTTAAGGACCTGAAATTTATGGTTACTCTTGAAAAAATCCGCTCAGACCTTTCAGAACTTCAAAAAAAAGACCAGAGCATAAAAAGCGTAGAAGTTCACGCTGATACTCTTGATGAAGCGCTCGCAGATGCGGCCGTTCAGCTGAATACAAAAGTTGCGAATCTTGAATACGAAATAAAAGAAAAAGGGTTTGACGGATTTTTTGGAATTGCAAAACGTCCTTGGTTTATAACTGTTTATCAAAATGCGGAAGCGGTGTCTAAAAGCGAAAGAATTAAGAATTTTCAGAATGCCAGCTTTATGGACATGGACGAAGAAATCCAGAATTTTGACAAGGACGGAGAGTATTTTGTCCATCGTTTTGGAACAGAGATTTGCCTGAAAGTAAATCTTCCGGTCGGAAAAGGGAAAAATATCAATTTTTCGGATGTCTTAAACGATATAAAACGCTCTGATACTGTAGATTTTGATGAGAAAATCGTAAAAAAATATACAGAAAATGGAACAGGCGGAATTTACGAGCCTGTCGGCCATTACTCACGAAACCCTGCCGGGGACGCAATTTACGTTATTGATATTACAAAAGACGAATTGAAGGCAACTTGTACGATTACGCCTCCTGCTTTGGGCGGAGCTGATGTCAGCGAAGATCAGATAAAAACCGCATTAAAAAGTCAGGGCGTTGTTGCCGGAATTTCCGATGAAAAAATCTCCGCGCTTGTCGACAGGCCTGCTTACAATGTTCCTGTTGTCGTTGCGGAAGCCGTATTGCCAGTTGACGGACGCGACGCGTATATTGCCTATAACTTTGAAACAGACCGTTCAAAAATCCGGGCAAAAGAGGCTGCGAACGGTCAAGTCGATTTCAAGGAACTCAATCTTATTCAAAATGTTGTCGAAGGTCAGCCGCTTGCGCAAAAAATGCTTCCTGAGCGCGGAAAAGCTGGAAAGACACTTTACGGCCGCTATCTTGAAGCAAAAAACGGAAAAGACATCAATCTTCCGCTTGGAAAAAATGTTACACTGGATTCGGACGGAAGAACAATTCTTGCGGCCTGCAACGGACAGGTTCTGCTTATTAACGATAAGATTAATGTTGAGCCGATTATGGAAATCGACGGTGTAAACATCAAGTCTGGAAACGTAACATTCCTCGGAACTGTAATTGTAAACGGAAACGTAGAAGACGGTTACAATGTAAAGGCGAGCGGAAATATCGAAGTAAACGGTGCTGTCGGAGCAAGCAGGCTCGAAAGCGACGGCGATATTATTGTAAGCCAGGGAATTGTTGGCAGAGATGAATGTGAAATTTTGTGCGGCGGTTCGCTTTGGGCAAAATTCGTACAGAATTCAAAAGTCCAGGTTGAAGAAAACGTGATCGTTCAGGATTCGTTGATGAACTGCGAAGTCTCAGCCCAGCATAGAATTATTCTTCAGGGAAAGCGTGCTCAGATTACAGGCGGACATCTTTTTGCAACAGAAACCGTTCTCGCAAAAAACATCGGTTCTGCGGGCGGCGGTACAGAAACCGTAATCGAAGTTGGAATTGATCCACGTGCAAAACATCGTCTTGAAGATTTGCGCGAAATGCAGGAAAAAACTGTAAAAGAAATTGATGAGCTTGAGTTGAATATTCAGACATTGGAAAATACAAAAAAAGTCCGTAGGGTTTTGCCGGCTGAAAAAGAAGAAAGTTTAAAGCGTTATAAACTCCGCAAAAATGAACTTACTAACGAAAACGATGAATTCAACAAAGAAATCGAAACGATTTTGGCGCATCTTCGCGAGTTAAAAAACATTGGAAAAGTCTATGCTTCTGGAACTGTCTATGCTGGAGTAAAAATTTTTGTCCGTGACGAAAAAGATGAAGTTCGTGCAAACGTAAAAAGCGTAATTTTTTATTACGATGAAGGTTTTGTGCGGCGCGGAAAATACGAAAAACCAGACTTTTCAGATGTAAAGGGGCCTGAAGGTTATTCAAACGGCTAAAAAATTTACAAAGCCTGTGTCTTTTTGAGAAAATATACGGATTCAATCTTTTTGCAAGAATTTTGTTTGGCTTGAAATTAGAATGTTCCTTCGATAAAATTATTTTATCATGATTAAAAGAAATACAGGTTTTTCAAATCTTACAGCAGGCTATCTTTTTCCAGAGGTAGCTCGTCGCCGCCGTGAATACGCGGCTGGTCATCCAGATGCTAAAATTATCAGTCTTGGAATTGGAAATACAACAGAGCCGCTTTCTCCGCATATTGCAAAGGCAATGTCTGATTATGCTCTTGCTCTTTCAACTCCTGAAGGATATTCCGGTTATGGAGATGAACAGGGAAATTCTGCTCTTCGCTCAAAAATTGCAGAAGTTTTTTATCCTAGAATGGCAGATGCAAGCGAAATTTTTATTTCTGACGGTGCAAAATGTGATATTGCGCGCATTCAGACTTTGTTTGGCTCAAAAGTAAAAGTTGCCGTTCAAGACCCTGCTTATCCTGTTTATGTTGACGGTTCGGTTGTCGCTGGCGCTGCCGGAAAAAATAATGGAAACGGTTACGAAGGAATTTCTTATCTTCCATGTACGCCGGAAAATGAATTTTTTCCCGACCTTTCTAAAATTGAAAAAAACACTCTGATTTATTTTTGTTCTCCAAATAATCCGACTGGTGCTACTGCAACAAAAGAGCAGCTTAAAAAACTTGTTGATTTTGCGAACGAAAACGGATGCATTATCATTTACGATGCCGCATATTTTGCTTTTATCCGCGATAAAAATCTTCCAAAGACAATTTACGAAATTCCTGGTGCAAAAACTTGTGCAATCGAAGTAAATTCTTTTTCAAAGCCTGCTGGTTTTACAGGAGTTCGCCTTGGCTGGTCTGTTGTTCCAAACGAATTGAAATTTGAAGACGGTTCAAGTGTGAACAGGGACTGGAACCGCGTAATGACAACTCTTTTTAACGGAGCTTCCAATATTGCTCAGGCTGGCGGTCTTGCTGCCCTCGACGAACAGGGCTTAAAAGATATGACTGCACAGGTTGACTATTATCTGGAAAACGGACGTCTTATAAAAAATGTTCTCGAGGGAGAAAATTTCAGATCTGCCGGTGTTGTTGCTTATTTTACAGGAAACGGTCCTTATGTCTGGGCAAAATTCCCGGGAAAAGCAAGCTGGGACATTTTTGATAAAATTTTGGATGAATGTCACGTTGTGACGACTCCTGGTTCTGGTTTTGGACCTGCCGGAGAAAGTTTTATAAGGTTTAGTTCTTTTGGACATCGTGCGGATATTGAAGAAGCATGCAAAAGACTTTCGCTTTTAAAACTCTAGAAAAAAGACTTTAAAACTAAAAATGCACCTTAAAAATTGAACGGATAAAGTTCAGTTTTAGAAGGTGCATTTTTTTTAAGCCCGTTTTTTAAAAATAAGATTTATAGCCTAAGGTAAAGTTTATGTTTTGTTTCCATTTGCCTGCCGGAAACTCGCTTAATTTTGCCTGGAACATGAGGCTTAAATCTCCGGAGAGAACCGGAACCACAAGGTAAGGGCTTGTTTTTACAGAACAGGTGTCTTTGTAAAAATCTTTTAGGTTTTGTAAATCTTTTAAATATCGGTCTTCATAGCTAAACGACGTGCTGAATCCGAATTTTATGTTTTTGTTGCGGATAAAAAAGTTTTCTGTAAAAATATTTATGTTGAATCCCAAATTTCCGTCCGCAAATTCCATTTTTTCGTTTTGACCGGCAGGAATATTAAAGAAAGAAATGTGCATCTGCGAATTTTTAAAATGAAACCGCGGTTCAACCAGTAAAAAAATCTGTTCGTCAGAAATTTCAATCTTTGCATTGCTCTTTTTTACAGGAAGCGAAGAAAATCCTGCCTGAAGGAAAAGCGAGCTTGTGTAGTAATTTCCGATAAGAAGATTCATTCCTGAATGAAGGTAAACTTCGTCGACAAGAAGAATTACGTCATTATCGTTTTTGTCTTTGTTTTTTGAAGGAAGACCGATTCCTCCCAAAACGTCCAGTGTAAGGTATTTGCGTACGGTTGCAAAACGAAAATCGAGGTTGAACTGTCTTAAGCCGTCTGGATTGTCGTTGTTTTTGTAAAAATATCCGGCAAAAGCCATTGGACTTGAGTTCAGCCTGATTGAATACGAAAGTCCTAAACCGTTTATTGAATATGGAGAAGCGCACTTGTTGCCGTAAAAACTGTCTGTAATAAAACTGTTGACTGGCGAAATTCCAAATTGCTGCGATAAAAACTGGTTTGCGCCTAGAGGAGTGTAAGTTCCCTTAAAAATGCTGAAAAACTGGGTTGCTCCCAAAAAATTTTTTACGTATGTAAGCGAAAGCTCATCAAAACAAAAGACTGCACGGGTGTCTTCGGTCAGTTTTGTGTCGATTACGTCGTCTGTCGAAATGCTCATTTCGGTGTTGAAAAATAAATTTTCTGAAAAATTGAACTGTCCCTGGAAAAATCCTGTCAAATTCATTATCGGATCGAAAAATTCGGAATCTTCCTTCGATTTTAAGTCGCCCTTCAAACCTCCGTAACCGTTGAATGAAGCGGCAGCAGAGAGCGCTGTCAATGTAAAAATAAAGGCGATAGCAGTTGAAGACAGTTTTTTTATCATTTCCATAGCTTTTTCTCCGTCAGTTATAATCGTACCTTTTCTTATCGGCATAAAAAAGTCTGAACTTTAATAAAAAACGAAAATTATCCTCAAAAAAGTATTCGGCTTTATTCATTTTTTTATTTTATAAAACATCTTGTTAATAAAATTTTATTGCTTGACTTTGAGATGTTAAAGGTTAAAATATTAGTTATGAGTGATTTTCTTGACGCTAATAACGAAGAACTGCTAAAAGATTATTTTTCTGAAGCTGAACTCATGGTTGACAATCTTGAGAGCAATATTCTTGCAATCGAGAATGATCCGGCAAATCATGACGCTATAGATGAAATTTTCCGTGCAGCACATACATTAAAGGGTAATTCTGCGACAGTTGAATTTACAGAAATTTCTACATTTGCTCACAAAATGGAAGACCTCCTTGATGAAGTTCGTTCAGACCGTGTGCAGGTTACGGAAGATGTTGTAGATACTCTTCTAAATTCTCTTGATATTATAAAAGCTATGCTTGAGGCCCGCCAGAATGGTTCTGTTTATGCCGAAAGTGTAGAAGAAATTTCAAATAAAATAAAATCGTTTATTCCTGAAAAGGCGGGAAAAGGTAAGAATTCTTCACCGGCTCCAAAAACTGTGTCAGCGCCTGTTCAGAGTGTTCCTGCGGTTTCGGATTCTGCTTCAAAAACTGTGGATATGTCAGAATTTGAATTGCTTGAACTTAAACAGAGTTGCCAGCCAGGTCAGAAACTTTGGTCGATAAGTGTTGTTTTTGATGAAAATAATCCTATGAATAGCGTAGGCGGAATTCAGGTTTTTGCAGCCTTAAAAGCCTGCGGTACTGTTTTAAAGACTGTTCCTGACTTTGAAGCGCTTTATGAGGATGAATTCCATAAAGACGTTGTTTATTATGTTGCTTCTTCAAATTCACAGGAGCAGCTCGAGGATGTTGCTTTTCTCGACGATGTAACTTTGAGCGTTGATGCTCAGTGTCTTGAAAATGCAGTTGCAAAAGAGTCGTCTGAACAGCCGGAACAAAAAGAAGAAAAAACTGCTCAGGTTCAGACTGTGGCAGAAACTCCAAAACAGGAAGAAGCAAAGGTTTCGGCAGAGCAGAAGACGGAAAGCGCTCCTGTTCAGCCGGCAAAGACTGCTCCTGCGGCAAAAGCGGCTCCTGCTTCAGGACATGCTCAGCAGAGTTCAATTTTGCGTGTTGATTCTAAGCGCATCGACACTTTGATGAACCTTGTTTCTGAAACCGTAATTACAAAGGCTTCGTTTAACCAGAGCGCACAACAGCAGTCGGATATGCTTGTTCAGTTCCAGACTCTTGATTCTGCATTCAGGGAAAAAATCCGCAAGATGTTTGAGCAGCTTCCGCAGTATCTGGAAGAAATTCAAAACGGAGTTCCTGTAAAAGACATAAGAAATAATATCATGCAGGAATATGGTGAAATTCCTGATTATTTTGCCTCTTTTGAAGCTAAGTTTAAAGATTTAAATACAAAGTTCCATTCTGCAACCCAAAATCTTGGACGTATTGCCGGAGAATTGCAGGAAGGCGTAATGAAAATCCGAATGGTTCCTATCAGCCAGATTTTTGACCGCTTCCCTCGTGTTGTTCGCGATTTGCAGAAGGATCTCGGTAAAAAAGTAAACCTTCAGATTGAAGGTGAAGAAACAGAATTGGACAAGACTGTTATTGACGATCTTATGGATCCTATTATGCACTGTGTCCGTAATTCTGTTGACCACGGAATCGAATCTCCTGAAAAGCGAAAAGCTTTAGGAAAGAGCGAAACTGGTACTGTTCTGTTAAAAGCCGCGAACGAAGGAAACATGATTATCATCGATATTGTTGATGACGGTAACGGAATCGATGCGGAAAAAGTACGGAAAAAGGCCGTAGAAAAGGGACTTATTCATCCAAATAAAGTTCTTTCGGAACAGGAAGCCGCAAATCTTATATTTTTACCAGGATTTTCGACAGCAGACAAAATTACAAATGTTTCTGGTCGTGGCGTAGGTCTTGATGTTGTAAAGACAATGATTGATAAATTGAACGGAACTGTGAACGTAACGACAGAAAAAGGCCGCGGTTCTAAATTCTCAATCAGGCTTCCGCTTACTCTTGCGATTATTCAAGGTCTTCTTGTGCGCGTTGGAAGAGAAGTTTATTCAATTCCTATTGCGTCCGTTATTGAAAGCCACCGCATTAAACGTGGCGAAATTAATACAATTGACAATTATGAGGTTTTGAATGTCCGCAACGAAGTAATTTCTGTTCTTCGTCTTAGCAGGCTCTTTAACATCCGCAATACCGAAGATGGTGAATATTGTTTTGTTGTAATTGTTGGTACTCAAGACAAAAAAATCGGTATTATGGTCGATGCCTTGATTGGTGAAGAAGATGTTGTTATAAAACCTTTGCGTGATCAGTTTACCCAGTCTCCGGGAATTGCAGGCGCTTCTATTCTTGGTGACGGTTCTGTTTCGCTTATTATTGATGTAAGCCAGCTTCTTGAGCTTGGAGTGCGTCAGGAAATTGAAGCTCGCTCTGAATATGGGGCTATTGAGTAAGGCAAAAGAGGTTTATCATGGCTAACGAAAATATTCAGAATCAGACAGAAACAAAAAATATCAATACTGCTCTTGCCCAGAATCTTGGCGCTTATGCGAGTATTGTGCCTGAAGCAGAACGGGAATCTGCAGAAAGAAAAGAAAAACTTGCTCAGATTGACTATAAAATGGTGACTTTTTCACTCGCTGGAAAAGACTATGCAATTGATATTATGAAAATAAAGGAAATTGCAAAGGCTGGACGGTTTACCTATGTTCCGAATACATTGCCATTTGTCCTTGGTGTTTACAATCTTCGCGGAGATATTATTCCTATTGTCGATTTGAGGCTTTTTTTCAATATCGAAGTTCCGGAAAGAAAAGAAGATTCCTTGGAGAATATGCTTATCTGTTCGATTGGCGAGCAGACATTCGGAATTGTTGTGGATGTAATTGACAAGGTAGTTGGAATTCAAAAAGCAACAATTCAGCCGCCTCATCCGCTTTTTGGCGACATAAACATAAAATATATTCAGGGAGTTGTTGAAGTAAACAACAGGCTTTATATTCTTCTTGATATAGAAAGAATTTTTGGTTCTAAGACGGAAGCACAGGCAATTGAAGAAGAGAATGTCCGTGTGAATATGGCGCACAACGCAAAAGTTGCTGTAAAATCTTCTGCAGAAAAAGAATTTGTAAATTCCGAAAACCAAAAAATTTCTGTTTCTGTGGCAGAAACTAAGGTTGAAAAGCACTCTAGCGATGAACTTAAGTTTATTACTGAATCTTTGGCTCAGATGAGAAAATTTACGGCCTCTGCTATAAACGAACCTTGGCTTAAAGCCCGTTTTGATGAATGGCAGAAAGAACGCTCTAAGGATAAAATTCAGCTTTCTTCAGCGGAAGATGCTGATGCTTTCTTAAAAAGTTTTTATTCTCCTTGTTCAGGTACCTGGTGGACAAAAGAATATGCCGATTCAATTTTCAAGATTTTGCCGGACAATACTGCAAAACAGATTACTGTCTGGAATCCTGGCTGTGGAAAAGGAATGGAAACTTATTCACTTGCCTGTATCTTGAAAAAGCGCTATCCAGAAGCTAAGATTAGAATTTATGCGCACGACATTGATTTGCTAAATGTTTCAAATGCTCCGTTAATCAGCGTTCCTGCCGAAATCGCAAACGATTGGTATGCTCCTTATCTTACGAACAAGGCTAATTCTGATTTTACTTTTACAACTGACATAAAAAATAGTATTATGTTTGAGTATCATGACTGTGCAAATACAAATTCTTTGCCTGTATGTGATATTATATTTGCCAGGGATTTGATTTCATTCTTGCCTTTGGCTTCTCAAAAAGTTCTCGAAACTGATTTTGATGAAAAACTTAAGGGCAATGGCGTTATTATTCTTGGTCAAAACGAGACTCTGGAGGGAGAGGGCAAGTGGCTTGCTCATAAAGGCGGAACTGTAACCTTTTTTACAAAATAAATAAAAATTGGGAGAATTTTATGAGAGTAGAATATATCAACCCATTCGTTGAAACTTCATTTCAGATTTTAAAAGAAGTTCTTGGTGGTGCAGATGTAAAACGCGGTGACTTGTATTTGAAGTCGACTGCAATGCCAGTTATGGGAGTTGCCGCTTTGGTCGGTCTCGCTGGTGATGTTGAAGGACGTGTTCTGTTTGATATGTCTTACGAAACAGCATTGAACATTGCTTCAAAAATGAACGGAGAAACACTTGCTACTTTTGATGATTTGGCAAAGGCTACAATCAGCGAACTTGCAAACCTTATTACTGCGCAGGCAGTAACAAAACTTCATGAATTGGGATTTAAGTTCGACTTGACACCTCCAGCTCTCTTTGCTGGAGAAAAAATGGAAATTGCTGCATTGGGTGGACAGACAGACAGTGTTGAAGCGCTGATTGTTCCTCTTATTACAGAATGTGGCAAAGTAGAAATTAACGTTGCAATTCGCGAACGTATGTAGAATTGAGGAGGCAGCAACATGAAAACTAAACAGGATTTCCCATCAATCAATGAGCGTCCGCCAGAAGGCGTAAGAGTTGACGGTACAAAAATTCGTGTGCTTATCGTTGACGACTCAATCTTCGTTGCAAAACAGCTTGGACAGATTCTTACATCTGAAGGTTATGAAATCGTAGCTACGGCTGTTGATGGAAAAGACGGTGTTGATAAGTATAAGGAACTTTGTCCAAACGTAGACCTTGTTACAATGGATATTACAATGCCGCGTATGGACGGTATTACAGCTTTGGAACAGATTATGGCTTTTGATAAAAACGCAAAGGTTGTAATGGTTTCAGCTCTTGGAAAAGAGGAACTTGTAAAAAAATCTCTTTTGCTTGGAGCAAAAAACTATATTGTAAAACCGCTTGACCGTAAGAAGGTCCTTGAGCGCATTGGTGCGGCTGTAAAATAAGCGCGCTTGCTTTGTGCCAAAAATTTTGAAAAACTTTAAAATCCTGGTTCTTGAAGAATCAGGATTTTTTTTGCATAATAACACTATGACAGATAAAAAAAAGATTTCGATTTTAGATTCGACATTGCGTGATGGCTCGCAGGGAGAAGGTATAAGTTATTCGGTTCAGGATAAGATAAATATTGTCTTGGCTTTGGATGAACTCGGAGTAACTTTTATTGAAGCTGGAAATCCCGGAAGCAATCCTAAAGATATGGAGTTTTTTATAGAAGCAAAAAAATTGCAGCTTAAAAATTCTAAAATCGTAGCTTTTGGTTCTACAAGACGCAGGGATTTGTCCTGTGCGGAAGATGTTAATTTGCAGAGCCTTTTATCTGCCGATACGGAATATGTCTGCATTTTTGGAAAAACTTGGGATTTCCAGGTGACCGATATTCTTCATGCGACTCTTGACGAAAATATAGAGATGATTCGGGATACGGTTGCGTATTTAAAATCAAAAGACAAAAAAGTAATTTTTGATGCCGAACATTTTTTTACTGGTTACAAGGTAAATCCAGAATATGCTTTAAAATCGCTTGAAGCTGCTGTTGAAGGCGGAGCCGTTTGTCTTTCACTCTGCGAAACAAAAGGCGGCGCAATGCCGTCAGAATGTAAAAATGCGGTTGAAGCTGTAGCAAGTCGTTTTGGCTCAAAGGTTGAGGTGGGAATTCATACTCACAATGACTGCGGACTTGCTGTTGCAAATTCTTTGATTGCTGTTGAAGCCGGCGCTTCTCATGTTCAGGGAGTTCTTCTTGGATTTGGAGAGCGGACTGGTAATGCAAACCTTTCTACGATTATTGCCGATTTGCAGTTAAAACTTGGATTTGAATGTGTTCCTCAGGAAAATATGAAGCTTTTGACTCCAATTTGTAAGAGAATTGCAGAAATTACAAATATTGCTCTTGAACCGGGAATGCCTTTTGTAGGTTCGAGCGCTTTTGCTCATAAGGCAGGAATGCATATTGACGCAGTTATAAAAAATCCTTTTGCATACGAACATATTGAGCCGGAAACTGTCGGAAACGAGAGGGTTTTCTTGATGAGTGAAGTTGCCGGAAAGAGCATGATTGTTGAAAAAGTGCAGAAATTTGACAAATCACTTACAAAGAATAGTCCTGTTGTTGCCGAAATCGTAAAACGTGTTAAAGACCTTGAGCACGAAGGCTATCAGTTTGAAGGTGCCGATGCAAGTTTTGAAATTCTTGTGCGGAAAACAATGGGAAAATATCAGCCGTTCTTTAATCTTCATTATTATAAAACAAGCGGTGAATTCCCGAGATTTTCTGACGACCAGAGCGCATTTGCCCAGGTAAAGCTTGATGTCGAAGGTACGTCCGTAATTACCGCAGGAGAAGGCGACGGTCCTGTAAATGCAATGGATACTGCGTTGCGAAAAGCCTTGGTTCAGTTTTATCCGGCTGTGGCAAAAATTCATCTTACCGACTACAAGGTTCGTGTGCTTGATGGAAAAGAAGCAACTGCAAGCGCTGTCCGTGTTCTTATTGAATCTAGCGACGGAGAAAATTCATGGAGCACGATGGGCGTTGCAAGCGACGTAATTGAAGCTTCTTATATTGCCCTTGTAGATTCGTTTGAATATAAGCTTATAAAGGATTTGGAGCGAAAGTATTCAAGAATAATTTAAGTTTTATAAAAAAATGAAAGCCGAAAGCAGTTTTTTCTCTGTTTTCGGCTTTTTTATTTTAAAGAGTTTTCTGTCATTTGTAAAAAAACGTGTTTTAATGTATAATAAATGCAATGTTCTAACAGAAAATCTAAACAAATTTCTAAATGAGGGTTTTTACTTTTTTGGAGTAAGACGATGTCCGTTTTCTTGCGCGATTTAAAACGCTTTTTGCTTGTTGCTTTTGGCGGTTTTTTGATGGCTCTAAACATTGTCATTTTTGTTCAGTCTGCTGATTTGTTTCCTGGCGGTTTGACGGGAATCACCTTGCTTTTGCAGAACATTTTCTTAAAATATTTTAATATTCACCTTCCGTATTCGATTACGGTCTATGCTTTTAACCTTATTCCAGTCTGGATCGGTTTTAAATTCATCGGAAAACGGTTTACTTTTTTTAGCGTTGTGATGATTTTTATTTCCGGTCTTTTTACAGATATTCTTTCCGGTTTTGAATGGCTCCATCTTACTGACGATATTCTTTTGTGCACGGTTTTTGGAGGAATCTTAAACGCGGTTTCTGTTGTTCTCTGCCTTTTTGCGGAAAGCTCTTCCGGCGGAACTGATTTTATTGCAATTTATATTTCTGAAAAAACTGGACGTTCTGCCTGGAATCTTATTTTTGGGTTTAACTGCATCGTTCTTTTTTTTGCAGGAATCCTTGTCGGCTGGGATAAAGCTCTTTATTCAATAATTTTTCAGTACGCCTCAAGTCAGGTTACGACTTTGCTTTACAAGAAATATTCAAAAATCACGCTTTTGATTATTACTGACAAAAGTGATGAGATTTATGCCACAATAAAAAATTTGACGAATCATGGCGCTACGGTTTTTGAAGGAAGAGGCGAATATTCTGGAAAAACTCACAAAATGGTTTATACGGTAGTTTCTGCGGCGGAAAGCGGAAGCCTGGAAAAGCATCTGCGCACTGTCGATCCAAATGCTTTTATAAATGTAATCGAGTCAAAAGATATTTTGGGCAGGTTTTTTAAAAGACAGCCGGACTGATTTGTTTGCCAGATTTTAAAAATTGCGCTTTTTAAGTTCATTTTTGATTTTTAACTCTATTTTCTTTATAATAAAAATATGACACAGACTTTGGATTTTGATAATTGGACCGGCTACGATGACTGGCTGATTCAAAATTACGATAAATACGGAATAACTTTTGTGGGCGAAAAAGACGGAAAAATTCACGCAGAGTTTATGGACAAGGACGAGTGGAACGAAACTGCAAAAAAAATTGAAGCTGAAGAAGCTGCTTCTGAGCAGGCAAAATCTGAAAATACCTAGATTTTTTTAGCAAGCTCAAGGGCGGTTTCAAAAAAAACTTTTTCTGTTTTTTGCGGCAGGACTTCGGCAAGTTCCTTTATGTTATGGCTTAGATTTTCTTTTGCCGGAGAAGTTAAAATTACTTCGCAATAGCCTTTTTCGCGTTCTTGTTTTGCCGCAAGATTTTCTGTTTGGTAGACTTGTTTTACAAAACTTTTTTTAGAAAGCTTTGTCATTTCTTCTTCTGTTAAAAGCGGAAATTTTATGTTCAGAACGAAATTTTCTTTTTGTTCGTTTTTGTTTTGAATTCCTGCGGTTTTTAGAATCCGTTCAAAAATTGTCATATTTTGCATTGCCGCATAGCTTGCTGTCATTCCAGAAAGCCTTGGATTTATTTCGATTACAAACCATTTTTTTTGAGCGAATACAAGGTCGACCTGGGTGATTCCTTCAAAATCAAGCGATTCTGCTATTTTTTTTAGAATTTTATTTAATTCTTCCATTTTGTATTCAGGTTTTGTTACAGGTCCGAGTTTTACGCTCTGTTTTGGAGATGTGATTCCATACTTGTTTACGCTGAAAATCATTGGCGGCAAAATTTTGTGCAAAAAGCAGCCGCTGTTTTTTTTAGGCTGAATGGGTTTTGAAAGAATTGATTCAATTTCGGTTCCGAACTGCTCTCCTTTTATAAATTCCTCGACTATTCTGTCAGAAGTAAATTTTTTTGACCTTAACCAGTCGTGCACCTGCGAAAAATTCTCTAAAACGTCCATTCCGTAGCTGCTTAAACCTGTCGTATCTTTTATTACGACCGGAAAGTTGAGTTTTTTGATTTCTGAGAGGAGGGCTGTTTTGTAAACGTTGCTTTTTACTGTTTTACGATTTCCGGCATTTATAAAAAGCGCATGGTTTATGTACAAGGCTTTTGGCGTATTGATTTTTAGCTGGAGGAGTTTTTGGTGAGTCTGCCATTTATCAAAGCAGGTGAGCGCGGTTTTTACGCTGTGGCAGACTGTTTTTATTCCTTTTTGCCGTAAAAAATCTGCAACGAGGGCGTCTTTCGCAGTGAGCCAGTCGAATGGTGTTACAAAAAATGTAGTTGCGATTGCAATTTCGGGGTTCAGTGAATATAAAAAATCCGCAATTTCTGCCTCGTCGTCGCTTTTTATGATTTCGTATTGGACGTTATTCGCTTTTTGAAAATTTTCGCTGCCGTTCATGTCCAAAAGAAACATTCCAGGAAGTTGTGTTGCAACTATAAAACTGTGTTCTGGAAAAGATTTTGCAAGCAATTCCAGTTGCTGTGCGGAAGAAGGAAAGTTTTTTACTACGGCTGTTTTTGGTTCAAAAATATTTGAAGAAGTTGAATAAAGAAGAATACGCATTGTTTGATTATTATACGAAAATTGCAGGTTTGGGTGTAGAGTGTGCGCAAATTGCAGATTATGTTGATGTTGTGCAAGGTTCTCAAAATCATTAAAATGAAAAATTATAATAATTGGTCTTAGGAAGCAAAATGAAAATTAATGGTTCTCAAATTGTTATTGAGTGTTTGATTGAGCAGGGTGTAGACACTGTTTTTGGTTATCCTGGTGGAAATATCTTAAATATTTATGATGCTCTTTACAAAAATTCTGACCGCATTACCCATATTTTGACGGCTCATGAACAGGCTGCTGCCCATGCTGCAGACGGTTACTCACGTTCTACTGGTCGTGTTGGAGTTTGCATGGCAACAAGCGGTCCTGGAGCTACAAACCTTGTGACTGGAATTGCAACTGCTTACATGGATTCTGTTCCGATTGTTGCTATTACCTGTAACGTTGGAACTCCTTTGCTTGGAAAAGACACTTTTCAGGAAATTGATATTACTGGCGTAACTTTGCCAATTACAAAACACAATTTTATGGTAAGACGGGTTGAAGATCTTGCGAATATTTTCCGTCAGGCTTTTATAATTGCAAAATCTGGAAGACCTGGTCCTGTTTTGATTGATATTCCAAAAGACATTACAGCCGCAATGTGTGAATTTGAACCTCTCAAAAAAGGCGATGACGGTTCCGCTGCCTTAATAAAAGAAAATTTGAATTTCAAGCGGGTTATGAGTGTAAATGTTCCTTCCGATGAAGAAATAAAAGCGGCCGCAGAAATCATAAATAAATCAGAACGCCCGGTTATCTACGCTGGTGGCGGAATTAAGATTTCTGGCGCAGAAAAAGAGCTTTTGGAGTTTGCGGAAAAGGCTTCAATTCCTGTTTCTGAAAGCCTTATGGGACGCGACGTTTTTCCTGCGAATCATCCTCTTTGTACGTGGATGGTCGGAATGCATGGAACCCGTGCAAGCAATATGGCTGTTACAGAAAGCGATCTTGTTTTGGCGCTTGGTTCTCGTTTTTCAGACCGCGTAATCGGCGATCCAAAAAAATTTGCTGAACATGCGACAGTATTTCATATTGACATTGATCCTGCCGAAATCAATAAAAACATTCATGCCGGCGGTGAACTTGTAGGCGACTTAAAGTCAATTTTGACACGTCTTTTGCCTTTAATCGAAAAAAAATCACATTCAGAGTGGCTTGAAAAAATTGCCGCATGGAAAAAAGAAATTCCTGCAAGCTATTCAATTGTAAAACCGGACTCTGTAAATCCAAAATTTATGCTCGAGACTGTTCACAAATATGCAGGCGACGACGCTTTTATTACTACGGAAGTCGGCGAACATCAGATGTGGACAGCCCAGTTCTATCCGTTTGAAAAACCCCGCACTTTCCTTACATCCGGCGGTCTTGGAACCATGGGTTACGGCACTGGCGCTGCAATGGGTGCGCAGGTAGCAAATCCTTGTGGACGTGTAGTTCATATTGCAGGTGACGGTTCTTTTAGAATGAATTGCAATGAGCTTTGTACAATTGCACGCTACAATCTTCCAATTGTAATAGTCCTTGTAAATAACGGTACGCTCGGAAATGTCCGCGTATGGCAAAAACTTTTCTACGAAAAGCGCTATAGCCACACGACGCTTGATTTTGGTCCCGACTGGAAAAAACTTGCAGATGCTTACGGCGTAGGTTACGTAAAGGCAAACAATAATGATGAATTTGAAAAAGTCTTTAAGACTGCATTTGCCGAAAAAAAGCCGTACATTGTCGATACAATTGTAGATATTGACGAGATGATTTTTCCAATGGCAATTCCTGGAAAACCAATTGACGAGCAGATGATGTGCTGGGGAAACTAAAAATGGCGGAAAATAAATCGCACGGAACAATTACAAAAGACAATCATGCGGCATTGTGGCACGGACGTTTTGCAGAAGGTCCGGACGCCGCGGCGGTTGAATTTGAAACTTCAATTCACGTTGATGAACGCATGGCATTGGACGATATTCGCGGTTCAAAAGCTCATGCCGCGATGCTCTCTAAACAGAAGATTATTTCTGAAAAGGAAAATGAAGAAATTCAAAAAGGTTTGGATTCAATTGAACAGGACTTAAACTCTGGAAAACTTTCAATTGATTATTCGGCCGAAGACATTCATTCATTTATCGAAGCCACCTTGACGGACAGAATTGGCGAAAGCGGAAGAAAACTCCACACAGGACGAAGCCGCAACGACCAGATTGCCCTTGATGAAAGGCTTTATCTTAGACGCGTAATTCCTGAGCTTCAAAAACAGATTGCCTCTTTAATAAAAACTCTTGCAGATATTGCGTCTAAACATAAAGATTCTCTTTTGACCGGCTATACACACATGCAGCACGCTCAGCCTGGAACTTTGGCACAGCATTTGTGTTCTTGGGCTTGGATGCTCGTGCGTGATTATGAAAGGCTTTCTGACAGTCTGAAAAGAATTGCGCTTTCTCCTTTGGGAAGCGGCGCTCTTGCAGGTTCAGACCTTCCTTTGAACCGTGAATATGTGGCGGAACTCTTGAATTTTGACGGAGTAACTCAGAATTCTCTGGACAGCGTTGCCGACCGTGATTACTGTATCGAATTTATTTCTGATTTTTCGCTTATTCAGATGCATTTGAGCCGTATGTGCGAAGAAATAGTATATTGGTCTACGACAGAATTCGGTTTTGTTGAATTGAGTGAAAAATGGTCTACTGGTTCTTCAATTATGCCGCAGAAAAAAAATCCTGACTTTGCAGAACTGATCCGCGGACGTACTGGAAGGGTTTACGGCGACCTTATGAACCTTCTTACGATGATGAAAGCGCTTCCTATGAGTTATGACCGCGACATGCAGGAAGATAAAGCGCCTCTTTTTGATGCTCTTGACTGTGTTCAGGGAAACATCATTGTTTTTGAAGCGATGATTACAAGCGCAAATTGGAACAAAGAAAAGATGGCTGCAAGCTGTGAAGGCGGTTTTGCAAATGCGACAGATGTTGCAGATTATCTTGTATGCAAGGGAATGCCTTTTAGAACTGCGCATGGAGTTGCTGCGCAGTGTGTCCGCCTTGCGATTGATACTGGACGAAAAGCAATCGAGGAGTTGACGCTTTCAGAAATCAAGTCAATCAGCCCGCTTTTTGAAGAAGACTTGTTTGCAAAAATTACGCCGCAAGCGTGCATGCGTGCAAGAAAAACAACTGGCGCGCCAAGTCCTGAGCAAACAGAAAAACAAATCGCATCTCTTTTTGCATTTTGCGAAGGAAAAATCTAGCTTATTTATAAAAACAAATGTTTTTATTTTTTAAGTTTGCGTTGCAAACTTTTTAATAGGAGTAAAAAATGAAAAAAGTTACTTTGTTTGTATGTGCTCTTGCCGCACTTACAGTTTTTGCCGGCTGTTCTAAAAAAGAAGCTGGAGACAATTCTCTCGAAGTGCTCAAAAGCCGTGGAGAATTTATTCTCGGTCTTGACGATTCATTCCCTCCGTTGGGCTTCCGTGATTCTTCAAACGAAATCGTTGGATTTGACATTGACCTTGCAAAAGAAGTTTCTTCTCGTCTTGGCGTAAAATTCCGCGCTCAGCCGATTAACTGGGATTCAAAAGAGCAGGAACTTGCTACTGGAAACATCGACTGTATTTGGAACGGCCTTACAATGACCGAAGAACGCAAGGAGGCGCTTTCATTTTCCAAGCCTTATCTTAAAAATGCGCAGGTTCTGGTTGTAAAAAAGAATTCTGGAATTAAAAAGCTTTCTGATATGGCAGGAAAAAAAGTCGGACTTCAGGCAGGTTCTTCTGCCTCAGATGCTGTTGAAGCTTCTCCTGATTTTAAGCGTTCTGTAAAATCAATAATCGAGTTCAAAGACAATATCATGGCTTTAAACGACCTTGAAATTGGCGGAGTTGATGGTGTTGTAATGGATCTTATCGTTGCAAACTACGCAATCAAGACTTCTGGAAAACCGTTTGAAGTTCTTTCCGAGGGCTTGTCTCCTGAAGAATACGGAATTGCTTTCCGCAAAGGTGATGTAAAGCTTACGAACGAAGTTCAGAAAACTCTCGAAGCTATGGCTGCTGACGGAACTGTCGCTAAAATTGCTGAAAAATGGTTCGGTTCTGATATTACAGTAATCGGAAAATAACCGGATTTTAAGTTGAATTAAAATCCGTAAGAAAAAATGAACTGAATTTGCTTTTATGCAGATTCAGTTTTTTAAACTTATAAAAAATATGGCAAAACTTATATTAACAATGCTTCAATCGAGTTTGGTTTCGCTTGAAGTTTTCTTTTTAACGCTGCTTTTTTCAATTCCTCTTGCTTTGCCGATTACAATGGCGCGCGTGTCGAAATTTAAGCCTCTTTCTATGCTGGCAAATGCTTTTCTGCTCATAATCCGCGGAACTCCGTTGATGCTCCAGTTGATCGTCGTTTATTTTGGTCCTTTCTATCTTTTTAAGTTTTCCTGGGATCGCTTTACAGCGGCAATTATTGCGCTTTCGGTAAATTATGCCTGTTATTTTGCAGAGATTTATCGAGGAGGATTGCAGTCGATTTCTGTCGGTCAGTATGAAGCTGCAAAAGTTCTCGGCTATACAAAGACACAGACTTTTTTTAAGATTGTTTTGCCTCAGGTTGTAAAGAGAATTGTTCCTCCGATGGGAAACGAGGTAATTACTCTCGTAAAAGATACCGCATTGGTAAGCGTAATCGGAGTAGTCGAGCTTTTAAGAACGGCTCAAACTCATTCAAGCAGACTTTTTAGCACGACACCGATTTTTATTGCCGGCGTATTTTATTTTTTGATGAACTGGGTCGTAACGGCTGTCTTTATTCACCTTGAAAAAAAACTTGATTATTATAAATAAGACATTTTTTTAAGCTGAAAATTCAAAACTGGCGGATATATAAAGATGAGTATAATTTCTGTAAAAAACGTAAATAAATTTTTTGGAGACGGAGTTCAGGTTTTAAAAGACGTGTCTTTTGAAGTTGAACAGGGCGAAGTTCTTGGAATTATCGGTCCTTCTGGCTCTGGAAAATCGACTCTTCTTCGTTCTATTGCCCAGCTTGTAAAAATTGACAGCGGAACTATTACAATTTGCTCCCAGCAGCTTGTAAAAGACGGCGTTTATGCAGATAAAAAAACTCAAAGAGAAATCGCCTTAAATCTCGGCTTTGTTTTTCAGAATTTCAATCTTTTTCCGCATTATTCTGTCTTAAAAAATATAATGGATCCTCAGGTTACGGTTCTTGGTGTTCCTAATGAAGAAGCCGAAGAGACTGCGGTTCACCTTATCCAGCGCATGGGACTTTCTGGAAAAGAAAACAATTATCCGTGCGAGCTTTCCGGCGGTCAGCAGCAGCGTGTTAGCATTGCGCGTGCTCTTGCCTTAAAGCCAAAGGTTTTGCTTTTTGATGAGCCTACAAGCGCCCTCGATCCTGAGCTTACAGGAGAAATTCTTGAAATTATCCGCGGACTTGCAAAGTCAAAAATGACGATGATTGTTGTAACTCACGAAATGGCGTTTGCCCGCGACACAAGCGACAAAATTCTTTTTCTTGACGCAGGCCATGTTGTTGAATACGGCGATCCAAAAGAACTCATAAACAATCCTAAAAATGTCCGCATGCAAGAATTCTTAAAACGCTTTAACAATCGATAAAAAATTATAAACAAAAAATTTCAACTGCCGATATATTTAATATGAATACTTTTACAAGGTCAGTTGAACTTTTACACCGTGCGATGGATGTCAACTCGTTGCGGTATCAGGTTTCTGCAAACAATATAGCAAACTCGGAAGTGCCGAATTACAAAAGGCAGACTGTCAATTTTGAAAGCGAATTAAAACGTGCTTTTGAAAGCGAAGCAGATAAAACCCATAAATTTGAATTGACCAGAACAGACAGCAGGCATTTTGCCCTCGAAGAGCCTTATGACTGGAAAACTGTTGAGCCTCGTCGTGTTACTGACTGGACGACAACTGCGGATGCCAACGGAAATAACGTTGATGCGGAATATGAAGCGACTGTTGTTTTGAAAACGCAGATGAACTACAGGCTTTTAGCCCAGCTTCAGAATTTTGAATTCAGCCAGGTTAAGCTTGCAATGAGAAAATAGTTTTTTCTTGCTTTTGGTTTGCGTCGCAAACTTTCTTATCAACTGCAGTTTCTCACTTTGCTGCGAAATTGCGTTAAAAGGTCAAACTGGAAATTGAAATTTCCTCATTGACTTTTTTATGGGAGAATTTTTTATGGGAATGTTTACTTCAATCAATATTGCAACGACAGGAATGAGCGTAGAACGTCTTCGTTCTGATGTAATTTCAAACAATATTGCAAACGTTTCTACGACACGCACTCCTGAAGGCGGAGCATTTAAAAAATCTTCTGTAATTGTTGAGCCAATCGCTTCTGCTCATCCGACATGGCGCATGCCTTTTGTAAATGCTGAGCAGGACAACGGTCCTGGAAAAGGCGTTCGCGTAAAAGAAATTGTAAAAGATACTTCAAAAGGCCGCATGGTTTATGAGCCGTCAAATCCGGACGCAATTCAATCTGGCCCGGATAAAGGCTATGTTGAATATCCGAATGTAAATATTGTAAACGAAATGGTAAACTTAATTTCAGCAAGCCGCGCTTACGAGGCAAACTCTACTGTAATTCAGGGCGCAAAGGACATGTTCTCTGTGGCGCTTGAAATTGGAAGAGGCTGATTTTTTTTCTGGTTATTCAAGTGATTCTGTAGACAAGCATTGTCAATTTGATTAAAATTTTTGCGGGTAAAAAGAAAGATGTAAGATAAAAACAGCCGAAAATGGCGTCTGTTTTTATCTTTAAAAGTTTGCGTTGCAAACTTTCTTATAATATGTTGTTTCTCTCTTCGTTGCGAAACAACTTAAAAAGTCAATCCTAAAACTGAAGTTTTAATCTTGACTTTTTATGGGGAGGTCAATAAATGAATGTTATGAATATTTCAAACGTTTCTGACTTGTCGTACACAAATTCTTTTCAGTCAAACAGTGCAAAAATTTCAACTCAAAATACAAATAAACGCAGTTTTGAATCTTATATTCTTGAAGCGGTGGATGCTGTAAACGAAAAACAGCTTGACGTAAGCCGTGTTGAGCAAAAACTTATTACAGATCCTGATTCTGTGGATATTCATGATGTTACGACCGCAATGGCAAAGGCTCAAATGTCGCTGAATCTTGCACAGACGGTGATTGACAGGCTTCTTACAGGCTGGAGCGAACTTCAGACAACACGCTAACGCATAAAAAATATCTTTTCTGTCTTTTCTTTGTAAAAAATATATGTTATTATAGAATGTATTTAAAAATCTTTTAAACTGAGATTTTAAGGTTTTTCCTTTTTTTATAAAAATTCTTGAAATTCGGTCACGGGAGGGGACAGATGATCGAATGGCTTAAACAACTGCCGGCTAAAATCAAAGAACTTTGGGCTAAATGGAAACCTGTCCAGAAAGGAATTTTCATAGGCATTGTGCTTCTTGTTGTCGTTGCGCTTGCTCTTATGTTCAGGGTAAATTCTGCGCCTGCCGGAGTGCCTCTTTTTACAACTGTTATTCGAGATGAAGATGCCCGCGAAAATATCACAATGCGTCTTGATCAGGAAAACGTAGATTTTCGGGTGCGCGAAGACGGGCTTATCATTGTAAATGACAAAAAAACTGCCGAAAAAATGAAGAGCATTTTGATTACTGAAGGTCTTGTTCCTAAGGAAGTCGATGCTTTTAATCTTTTTGACAAAAGCAGCTGGTCTGATACTGATTTTGACAGAAATATAAAGCTTCAGCGTTCGCTTACAAAACAGTTAAAGCAGCATATTCTTGCAATTGACGATATTGCGAATGCAACTGTAGATCTCACTTTTCCCAAAAAAGAGCTTTTCTCGACCGACCAGAAACCTGTTACCGCTTCTGTTATTGTTACGTTCAAGCCAAACAGCACAATGCCGGAAGAAAGAAAACGCTTAAAAGGTCTGCAGGATTTAATTTTGCGTTCTGTCGTTGGCCTTACTGCCGAAAACCTTACTCTTTCTGATAATTTTGGAAATATTTTAAATGATTTTGAAAGCCTTGCGGAGAGCGACCGTCTGGATAATATTCGCAAGGGAAATAAAATAATCAGTGAAGAAGAAGAGGCTCTCAGAAAACGTGTACTTGAAAGTCTTCAAAAAAACTTTAACGGCGCTGACCGTGTACGCGATTTGGTTGTAAAAATTGAAAAAGATTTGAACTTTGTTTCAAAGGATCAGACTATTTATACTCCGGTAATTATAACGGAGCAGGATCCTGACAAGCCTTATGACACGACTGAAAAAAGAGAATCGATAACTCTTTCTTCTCAAGAAATCAAGAAAACTTGGACCGGAACAGGCTATAATCCTGAAGGTCCGGCTGGAGTTGAAGGACAGAATCCTCCGGTTTATTCCGATATGTCGAACGTAATTGGAAAATCGACCGAAGAGGGAATTACAAAAAACAACGTTGTAAATAAAGAAGAGCGTCATACAGATCAGAATTACGAACTTAAACGTATTTCGGCTTCTGCAAACATTGATGGCCGTTGGGAAACTATCATCGACAAAAACAGAAAGCCGATTGTAATAAACGACCAGAATCTTTCTGAATGGCAGTCTTACTGTCAGCAAAATGAAATTCCACTGGATAACTGCCGCTTGAGCATAGGCCACTTTTTTAGGGTTTATCATCCTGTAAGTCAAAAAGTTATTGATGATGTTACGAAGATTGTTCAGAGCGGAATCAATTACCAGAAAAAACGTGGAGATTCGGTTTCTATTACGAGTTTCCCGATTCCAAGGGACAAAGAGTGGGAAATTGAAGAAGATGCGTATTTCCGCAAGGAAGAAACAAGACGGACTGTGCTTTTTTCTCTTGCAGGAATTACCGTAATTCTTCTGGCATTTATCATCTTTAGGTTTATTAGCCGCGAACTGGACAGAAGACGCCGTTTGCGGGAAGAAGAGATTTTGCGGCGTCAGCAGGCGGAACGCGAAAAGGCTCTCTGGGATGCAAAGCAGGATGGACTTCAGGACGTTACAATGTCTGTCGAAGAGCGTAAACGCGCTGAACTTCAGGAAAATGCAATTGCAATGGCAAAAGAACATCCGGAAGACGTTGCAATGCTTATCCGTACATGGCTGCTGGAGGAATAATTTATGGCTGATGAAAAAGCAAAGACCGCTTCAAAACCGGCAACTGTAAAATCCGGCGGTAAAAAGTCTGGCGCAAAGGATTATAAAAGCCTTACTGGACGGCAGAAGGCTGCAATATTTTTGGTTTCTCTTGGAAGCGACGTTTCTGCCGAAATTATGAAGCACTTGCGCGAAGATGAGGTAGAAACCCTGACTTTTGAAATTGCAAGGCTCGAAACTGTCGATGCCGATTTTAAGGATCAGGTTCTTGAGGAATTCCAGAGCCTTATGGATGCTCAGAATTTTATTTCTACTGGCGGTATCGATTATGCCCGCGAACTTCTCGAAAAATCTCTTGGTTCTCAGAAGGCGATAGATATTATCAACCGTCTTACATCGAGCCTTCAGGTGCGTCCGTTCGACTTTATCCGCCGTACAGATCCATCTCACCTTTTAAACTTTATTCAGACTGAATATCCGCAGACCATTGCCCTTATTCTTGCTTATCTTGAGCCAAATAAGGCGGCAATAATTTTGCAGAATCTTCCTGCAGAAATCCAGCCGGAAGTTTCTCGCCGTCTTGCAACAATGGACCGTACTTCTCCAGATGTTTTGCGCGAAGTTGAGCGCGTTTTGGAGAAAAAACTTTCTACGCTTTCTAGCGAAGACTATACAGCAGCCGGTGGTGTTGAATCGATTGTTGAGATTCTTAACCTTGTTGATCGTTCTTCTGAAAAGCAGATTATCGAATCTTTGGAAGAAGACGATCCGGATCTTGCGGAAGAAATCAAAAAGCGAATGTTCGTTTTCGAAGACATTGTTATGCTCGACGACCGTGCAATTCAGAAAGTTCTGCGCGAAGTCGATACTCAGGAACTTGCAAAGGCCTTAAAGTCTGTAGACACGGAAGTTCAGGACAAAATTTTCCGCAATATGTCAAAACGTGCTGCAAGCATGTTAAAAGAAGATATGGAATTTATGGGACCTGTTCGCTTGAAGGACGTTGAGGAAGCCCAGCAAAAAATTGTTTCTACAATTCGTCGTCTTGAAGATGCCGGTGAAATTGTTATTGCACGTTCCGGAGAAGACGAACTGGTTGTTTAATATTGCATTTCAAAAAAAATAAAAAGTATTTTTATAGAGGGACAGAATCATGAATAAGAACTTGTTTCAGCCTGGCGAAATAAAGACAAAAGAAGGCGAATTTAAGCTTGGACTGGTTCATACTTTTGAAGAGCCTGTTGAAGAAGTTGAAGTTGAAGAAGTTCCTCAATACACAGGTCCTACTGCAGACGATTTAAAGCGTGAGGCTGAAGATTTTAAAGTTCAATGGGAATCAGAAAAGCAAAAAATGCTTGACGATGCTCAGGCTCAGGCCAATGCAATAATTGAAAGTGCAAAAAATGCTGCTTTTGAGGAAGTAAAAAAGCAGACGGACGAAGTTCAGACAATCAAGGCTCAGGCAGAAACTGAGGCTCAAAAAATAATTGCGGATGCAAGAGAGCAGGCCAGCCAGATTCAGGCAAAATCGGAAATCGAAAAAGACGAAATAAAGCGGAATTCCTATGAAGAGGGATTAAAAGAAGGAAAAAAAGACGGATATGATTCTGGAAAAGAAGAGGTAAATCGTCTTATTGACCGCAGCCACAAAATTCTCGAAGCTGTACTGAACCGCCGTGAGCAGATTTTAAACGAGACAGAAGAGCAGATAATTCAACTTGTGCTTTTAATGACGCGAAAAGTTGTAAAAGTAATGTCAGAAAATCAAAAATCTGTCGTAATGGCAAATGTTTTGTCCGCCCTCAAAAAAGTAAAGGCCCGTGGAGATGTTACAATCCGCGTAAACCTTGAAGACGTAAAGCTTACAACCGAACACATAAAAGATTTTATAGAACAGGTTGAAAGCGTAAGCGGAATTACTGTCGTAGAGGACAGCTCTGTAGAAAAAGGCGGCTGCATCGTTGAGACTGATTTTGGAGCAATCGATGCAAGAATTTCAAGCCAGCTTTCTGAACTCGAGAGCAAAATCCTGGAAATTTCACCTATGAAACCGATTCAGAAAAATCCTGCTTCTGCGCAAACTGCCGCTCAAAAATAGTCAATAGGTTCGGAAAAAGAATGGAACAATTTTTTGATAAATACTTAAAAACCGTTCTTGATACGGAAACAATTCTCTACACTGGAACAGTTACCGCAATAAAGGGGCTTATGATCCGAAGCCGTGGGCCTTATGCAAAAATCGGTGAGCTTTGCACAATAAAAAATGCAGACGGAACTGAACTGGTTGCAGAAGTTGTAGGTTTTGACCAGGAAGAAAATGCCGTAAACCTGATGGCTTATGGAGATACAAAAGGCATAATGGCAGGAAGTGAAGTCGTTGCAAGCGGAAAAGAACTGCGTGTTCCTGTCGGAAAAAAACTTCTCGGCCGCATAATAGACGCTCTTGGACGGCCTTACGACAAAAAAGGTCCCCTTCAAAACGATGAATATTATCCTGCGATTGCACCGGCTCCTGATCCTTATACAAGAAAAGACATAAACAGACGAATTATAACAGGTGTAAGGGCAATTGATTCTCTTTTAACCTGCGGAAAAGGTCAGAGACTTGGTATTTTTGCAGGTTCCGGCGTTGGAAAATCGACACTTCTTTCAATGATTGCGAGAAATACTAATGCCGACGTAAATGTAATCGGACTTATCGGTGAACGTGGACGCGAAGTTATGGACTTTATTGAGCACGATTTAGGTCCTGAAGGAATGAAACGCTCTGTTGTAGTTGTTGCGACAGGCGACCAAAGTTCAATCGCCCGTCTTCGTGCTGCTTATACGACCACAGCAGTTGCCGAGTATTTTAGAAATCAGGGAAAAGACGTAATGCTTATGATGGACAGCGTTACCCGTTTTTGCCATGCTCAGCGCGAAATTGGAACTGCAAACGGAGAACCTCCAACACAAAGCGGTTATCCTGCAAGCGTATGGGACATGCTTCCGAAACTTTTGGAGCGCACCGGTACAAACGACAAAGGCTCAATTACGGCTTTTTACACAGTGCTTGTCGACGGAGACGACCTTAACGAGCCTGTAAGCGACAAGGTGCGCGGAACTTTGGACGGACATATTGTTTTAAGCAAAAAACTTTTCCGTGAAAGGCATTTTCCTGCAATCGACATAACTTCTTCTATAAGCCGTCTTTGGGACGATGTTACAGGTCCTCAGACACAGCAGGCTGCGAATAAAGTTAGCCGCTTGATTTCAATCTATGAAGAGAACAAAGACATGATAAATGCCGGGGTTTATGTAAAAGGAAGCAATCCGGAAATAGACGAGGCGATTGAGCGTCATCCTGCAATTGAAGAGCTTCTGACACAGTCAAAAACAGACCATTGTACAATAGAAAATACGCTTCAGATTTTGAGCGCAGTTTCCGGAATTGATATTCCTGAGGACGAATATTCGGAAGACGCAGGACTCGGCAAAAAAACGACAGCCCAGCTTGTTCAAGAACGCAAAATAGACGATGTTGCAAGTTCCAATGAACTTTCAAGCGAAAGCATGACGGCTCAAACTGCAAATTCTCTCGAACAGGCGGCAAAAGCGCTCGGCGGACTGTCTAAAAAATAAGACAACTTAAAAAAATATGCAGAAATTTGTCTTTAACATGCAAAAAATTCTGAATCTCCGCAAGTTTGAAGAAAAACAGGCTCAGGCGGAACTCGGAAAGGCCGTAAGCGCCGAAGCCCGGATTCAAGACACTCTCGATTTGCTTGCTGAACAGAACGTGCAGACCGTAAAAAATTCAAAAGGTATAAAGGATGTTCTTGAGCTTCATAACCTTAATAATTATCTAAAGCTTTTAACCCAGCGCAAAGAGCAGCTTCTCAAGGAACTTGCTCAGGCACAGCTTGAGACCGAACAAAAACGCGAAAAAATGAAAGACGCAATGCTCAAAGTCAAGGCCCTCGAAAAGCTAAAGGAAGCACGGCAAAGGGACTGGGCGCTTGAAAACAAACGAAAAGAAGAAAAAGAGCTTGATGACATCGTCAATTCAAAGCAATTCAGAACCTGATCGTTTTAGTAATGGAAACTTGAGCCTCCGATAAATTCGCGGACAATCGACTGTTTTGGAATATAAGTCTCTGGAATCTGGTCAAAGTTATCCAAAAAACGCAGCAGACGGCGCGCCTCGCTGAATTCCGGCATATTCGGTTTTACTGCGTGTAAAAGCGGGCTTGCGTAGACTTTTAAAACAGGAATTTCGTAGTCGAGGGCGGTATTCAAAACTGCATCGGCATTGTTCTGGAACGGAAAAATATGCAGAAGTTCGCCTTTCTGTACGCTTTGCCACATTCCGATTGTGTCTGCGGCGGATTTGCCTCTGAAGCGTGAGTCGCGGACTATGCGGCGGATAAGACGGTTGTCGCTCGAAGGAATACGCGTGTGGTCGTCGATATTCAGCTGGGTAAGGGCCGAAAGATAGATTTTGAACTTAAATTCATTCTTTACCTTTGGAGTAAGCTTGTCGTTTAGACCGTGGATTCCTTCCATAATGAGTATGTCGTTTTGGGCAAGGCGCATGGTTTCGCCAGTGTAATAAGGCTGTCCTAAATCAAAATTGTAAGAAGGAACCTTTATTTCTTTTCCGTCAAAAAGGTCGTTGAGGTTTTGGTTTAAAAGTTCAATGTTGAGGGCTTCAAGACATTCGTAGTCGTAGTTTCCATTTTCGTCCTTTGGATTTTTTTCGCGTCCTACATAATAGTTGTCGAGCGAAATTACTTTTGGATTATAACCGAATGCCTGCAGATGAAGGGCGAGTTTTTTTGCAGATGTTGTTTTTCCAGAAGATGAAGGTCCTGCGATTAAAACAACTTTTACGTTTTTGCGCTCGTGGATTTGTTCTGCGACCTTTGCGTAATTCTGAGACTGGAAAGTTTCTGTAATGTCGATAAAGTCGTTCACCTTGCGTTTTAGAATCAGCCGGTTTAAATCAGCCGCATTCTTTACGTTTACGGTTTTTCCCCAGTTTTTGTATTTTTTATAGATTTCAAAAATCTTAGGGTTGTCGGAAAATTCGCCGAGTTTTTCAGGTTCTTTTTCAGACGGAAATTGCAGTAAAAAGCCTTCGTCATAAGGCAAAAGATCAAAGAATTTTATTTGTCCTGTTGTAAGCGAGCAAGGCCCCTGAAAAATATCAGAAAAAGAGCCGAGGGTATTTACAGTTACTTGAGGAACGCAACGGTATTCAAGCTGGGCGCGGGTGTCTTTTAATCCGTTTTTTTCAAAAAGTTCGCAGGCCGCTTCGTAAGAAGTGATCAAAGTCTGGATTGTCTCGTTTTGTTGGACGATGGAACGCATTTCGCTTTTTATAAGCTCAACCTGCTGTTTTTCTGCCGGAGAATCGTCAAAAGTGTAATAATATGATGAACCCAAACTGTGTCCGATTAAAAGTCTTTTTTCTGGAAAAAGTTTGTGAACGGCGGCGGCAAGAATAAAGCAGAGCGTGCGCCTGTAGACCGCTACTCCGTCTTTTGAATTAAGATACACAGGCTCCAGCTTTCCGTCTGTGAGCATTCTCCAGGAAAGCGGAAGGATTTCGTTATTAAGGCGCAATGCCATAAGAGGAGATGAAGTTTTTTTGAAGTTTGAAAGAAGTTCAGTTCCCTGGGTGCCGAAGTGGCACTGGATTTTTTTGTTTTCGATTGTCAATGTAAGCATAAACTACATTATACCCGATTGGCAAATATTTATAAACAAATTTATTCGTCAATCGTCGAGGTTCGGAATATGCTTTTTTAAGGCCTTCATAAAATGCTCGCCTGTTACGTTTTTTCTGAGGCTTGCAAAAATGCAGTTGTCGCCGGCTACAGTTCCCAAAATTTCGTTCAGATTGAGGCTGTCCAGCGCGTTTGCTACAGAATTTGCCTGTCCGCTGAAAGTTTTTATTACGACTGTGGAATCGTTCCATTCAATGCTGACATAACCGCGCATAAAGTCTTGAACAAAAATCTCTTCGCTTTCGCCGCGATCGTCTTCTCCCGGAAGAGTGTAGACATAGCCTGCGTGCCCGTCGCTCACTTTTCCGACTTTTAAAAGTTTTAGGTCGCGGGAAAGAGTTGCCTGGGTAACCTCATAGCCTTCGTTTGTCAAAAGTCCAAGAAGCTCTTCCTGGCTTTTTATTCTGTTGTTTTTTATAAGTTTTTTTATGGCCTTGAGCCTTGAAGTTCGTTCTTTCAAAAGATTGTCCTTCTGCATATTGTTACACAAAAAAATGCAGTTTTTGCGAAAATTATCCAGTTTTTTGCATAAATTATGTATAAAAATACAAAAAGTGTCAAATAGAGGAAAACAGTTTTGCGGCGTTGCAGTCATCTGCTCAAAAAAAATTCTAGAATTATAGAAGTCTTGTTTTATATTTTTTTATTTTGCTGTAATATGATTTTATGGTAATTGTTCTTAAAAATGATGTCAGCGAAAACGAAAAAAAGAATATAAAAACCCTCTTAAAGTCTAAAAATTTTAAGATTAACGAAGTAAAAGGTGATGAGTCTACGATTCTTGCGGCGGTTGGACGGCTTGCCATGGATATTCGTGAAGTGGAAGTACTTCCGGGTGTTGCAAAAGTTGTGCCGATTTCAAAACCGTACAAACTTGCCAGCCGGGAATTTAAACCGGAAAACACTGTCGTAGAAATTCCAAACAATCGCGGTCAGATTATAAGAATTGGCGGAAGCAGGATTGTTTCTATTGCTGGTCCCTGCGCTGTCGAAAGCCGTGAGCAGATGCTTGAAGCGGCTGCGGCAGTCAGTGCAAGCGGTGCTGTCATGCTTCGCGGAGGAGCCTATAAACCGCGGACTTCGCCTTATGCTTTTCAGGGGCTTGGAGAAGAAGGCTTAAAATACTTAAAAGAAGCCGGAGAAAAATACGGACTTCCTGTTGTTACAGAAATTGTCGATGCGGAATATATTCCTGTTATGGAAAGCAACGGGGTCGATGTCTATCAGGTTGGCGCGCGCAATATGCAGAATTTTGAGCTTTTAAAAAGGCTCGGAAAACTCGGTAAACCTGTTATTTTAAAGCGCGGTCTTTGCGCTACAATCCAGGAATGGCTTATGTCTGCCGAATACCTGCTTTCTAGTGGAACAGACAAGGTTATTTTGTGTGAAAGAGGAATCCGTACCTACGAAACTGCTACGCGCAATACCTTGGATTTAAGTTCAATACCAGTTTTGAGAAGCCTTACGCATCTTCCGGTTATTGTAGATCCTAGCCATGCAGTTGGTGTCCGCGATAAAATTCCTCCTATGGCTCTTGCCGCTGTCGCTGCCGGTGCGGACGGAATTATTGTCGAAGTTCACTGCCACCCGGAACAGGCTCTCTCAGATGCGGCGCAGGCTCTTTATCCGGAGCAGTTTGAAAAAATAATGCGCGATGTGGAAGCCCTTGCTCCTGTAATCGGAAAACAAGTTGCCCATATCCGCGCAGAAGAAAAGACTGAGCCTAAATCATTGCAGGGCGAAGAAAAAAAAGATTCAAAACGCGTGCTCTGCGCTTTTTCCGGAAAAAAGGGCGCTTATGCAGAACAGGCAATCTTTAATTATTTTGAAGATGTGGCTGAGCCTGTCGAAGCTGATTCGTTTGACGAGATTTTTCAGGAAGTTGTTGACGGCAAAGTTCAGTATGGAATGATTCCTATAGAAAACTCAACTGCGGGTTCTGTTTACAACAATTATGACAATCTTACGCGCTACGAGGATATTTCGATTGTCGGCGCGGTTACAATCCGTGTTGAACACAGCCTTTTAGCTCCAAAAGGCGCAACCCTCGAATCAATCAAGCATGTCTACAGTCATCCGCAGGGGCTTGCCCAATGTTCTAATTTTATAAAAAAATATGGATATAAGACGGTGGACACTGTTTCTACGGCGACAGGAGCGGAACTTGTAGGCGAGAAAAACGACATTTCATGCGCAGCTATTGCAAATGCGCGCAATGCAAAACTTTACGGCTTAAATGTTCTTCGTCAGGGAATCGAAAACGACCCGAACAATTACACCCGCTTTGTAATAATCGCCGCAAATCATACAAAAAATTCTCCTAAATTATTGGGAGAGCAAAAGCCAAACCGCGCAACTTTGATGTTCTCGACAAAAAACGAAGCCGGCGCTCTCTACGATACTTTGGGCGTGTTCAAAAATGCAAAATTGAGCATGAACCGTCTTGAATCGCGCCCGATTGCAGGAAAACCGTGGAAATACTGGTTTTACAGCGATGTGGTTATTCCTTCTGATGTAAAAAATCCGGTAAAATATATTGACGACTTTATAAATGTCTTAAAGTCGAATGCGGAAGACATAAGGCTTTTGGGCGTTTATTATGAATAAATAAAAATTTATTTAAGTAAAAATAAAGTAAAAACAGTCAGTTTGACAAAAATAGAGGTAATTATATGGAAAAATTTGTTCTTTCAGCTCTTGTAGAAGATAAATCCGGCGTTTTGAGCCGTGTTTCTGGTCTTTTTAGCCGCCGCGGATTCAATATTGCGTCTCTTACGGTTTGCGAAACCCATAATCCGGAACAGTCGAGAATGACAATTGTCGTTGCAGGCGACGAATATGTTCTTGAGCAGATTGAAAAACAGCTTTCAAAACTTGTTGAAGTAATTTCAATCAGCCACTGCAAAAAAGAAGAAACCTGCGAACGCGAAATGGCATTGATAAAAGTAAAAGCGACAGGAACTGAACGCGCTGTAATAATCGAAACTTGTCAGATTTTCCGTGCGCATATTGTGGACGTTTCTTTCAATTCTGTAATTGTAGAAGCGACAGGAAGCGAAGAAAAAATCGAAAGCCTTATCCGCCTTCTTGAGCCTTATGGAATTCTTGAACTTGTAAAAACGGGTCTCGCCGCAATGGAACGTGGCGAAAAAGTAATGAAGTAATGATAAAAAAAATAATATTCTGGACTTTATTCTGCGCGCTTGTCGCTTCGTGTTCTCAAAAAACTGCTTTTAACTTGCAGATTCCTGACGGAACCGGAATGGAAGAAAGTCCGGTTACAAAAAAAACTGCTCAGAAAAACGACTTTTATATTTTTGAAAAAAGCCAGCAGGAACGGATTGATTTGTTCCGCGGAATGCAGGGCAGCGCGGCCGTTTGTATAAAGCTTAAGGTTGAAAAAGCTTCCCGCAAAAAAGACGGAAGCCAAAATATTGCAAGCCTCGGTTTTTTGTATAAAAACGATTTTAATGGTAGGACTTCTGTTGTTTTTCCACTTTCTTCAAGGTCGCTTATAAATTTTAATTTTGATGATTTTGAAGGGCAGTGCGTAGAAATTGTTTATTCTCTTGAACGCGGAAAAGAATGTCCTGCCGGTTTTTTTGTTGATTTGAGCGGTTCAAAGGCAAAATATTCTGTTGTTTCGGTGCAGATTGCACAGGCGTCCGTCGGATTTGATTATTCTCAGGATTGTGAACGCTATGCCTTTGCTCCGAATGGCGGAAACCTTGTAAAAGATACAAAAAAAATTGATTTTTCCGCGCTTGCAATGTGCTTTTCTCCTGTGAATTCAGAAAAAGCTCTTATGCCAAAGATTTGCTTTTCATTTAACCAGAATGCGGACAGCGTAAAATTCACTTCTGGTGGCGAGCGCTTTACAGTTCGCAACGGCGGTTCTGATTATCTTGATGTTCCTGTGTCAGCCTTGAAATCTCCTTTTTCGGAACTGGAAATAACGGAAAATGCAGAGCAGATAAAAAGCGTCATGGCTGTTTCCAGCGACTGGAATCTTCTTGAAAATTCTTCAGACCTTGTTTTTTCTCCTGTTAATCCGATAAAAGTTGATCCGGGGCTTATAATGCAATGGCCTCAAAAAAACTGGCGCGGTAACGATTACGAGCTTTTTGAATGGGACAGGTTTTCCGGCATTCTTTTTTTTGATATTGCAAATTACTCTGTTCAAAATGATTTTTTCCGCCGCCTTGCTTTTTTTGTAGAAAAGCAAGGCTTTAAGGGAAAACTTTTATCAGATGCACAACTTGAAGGCAAACACGGCTACAATGCGCATGATTACCGTGCTTACGATTTGGCACGCTTTTTTGAAAAAGCCAGAGCCGAAAATTTTCCTTTGAATAAAAAAGAGCTTCTTTTGCGCGAAATCCTCCTCAAAAACTCAATTATCGTTCAAAACGAAGACGGAAGCTTTTCCGAAGGTCGAGGTGCTGTAATTTCAATCAGTCAGGAAAGCCCGCTTTATTTGAGAACAACTTTTGTTGCCCATGAAGGCTGGCACGGAATATTTTTTGTTGATGAAGATTTCCGCAATACCGTTTCGAGCGTGTTTTATTCGCTTCAAATGGCGGATCCGGGGGCGATTGATTTTCTTATAAAGTATTTTCAGGTTACGCCTTCGCTTAATTATGACACCGAAGATGAGTATCTTCTCAAAAACGAATTTATGGCTTATATGCTTCAGCGTCCGGTCTCTGCTTGTGAAAAATATTTTACGGACATGGCGGCCCGCCCTCACTCCCAGTCTTTTATAAAAGAGGAGGCTGATTATATAATCGAAACAAAGGCGGCAGGTTTTTCTGGCTCAGCTCAAATGCTCGAAGATTACGTAAAACGCCGCTGGAACCTTTCTGCCGGACGCGTTTGGATTTTAAGCCGCTAGATGTCAATATTGAACGAGCGTTCTGCGGCAACTGTCGTTATAGGTCCGTGTCCAGGCATAATCGTCGTGTCTTCTTGCTGAGAGAGAATTTTCTGTTCAATTCCGCGCTTTAAAATCATCTTTGAGTAATTGGAATTTGTTTCTCCGATTGTTCCTGCTCCTATCACATCTCCAGAAAAAAGAACAGTTCCGATTTTGTAGACAATCGAGTCCGGAGAATGTCCAGGCACAGGAAAATACTCAATTTCGAGGCCGGCAAGGTTCAGTTTTCCCTCGCCGTGGATAACCTTTGTCTGGATTCCAAAAATATTGGATTCGGCGGCATAAACGTCCGCGTCATAAATCTTTAAAAAGGTTTTTAATCCGCGCAGCTGGTCTTCGTGGTTGTGGGTAACCAAAACTGCGACCGGCCTGTAATTGTTGTCTTCGAGTTGGTTTATCATCTCCTTTGTAATTTTTCCAGGATCGATGATTACGGCTTCGGAGGTCTTTTCGTTTACGACAGAATAGCAGTTTGAAAAACTTTCAATGTTCAGATGGAAGTAGATTTTCATTTTAGTTTGCTCCTGTATTCATCAGAGAAGTTTCTTCGGCATCTCCTGTAAAAAGTGCGCTTCCGCGCTTGTCAAAGATTGCTTCGTTTGTGTTTGAAAGTTTGAATGAAACGTTGTTTGTCTGGGCTTCAAAAAAAACGGTTTTTTTAATGTTGCAGTTTCTGATTGAAGTGTCCATCAAATGAGAGCGTATAAAACGGCTGTTGTACAAGTCAGAATCGTCAAAGGAAGACTGGTAGCTTGAAAGTCCGTTAAAATTGTCCTGGATTAAATCAGAGCCAGTAAAAAGCACATGAATTAGTTTTGTTCCGGCGAAAGAACAGAACTGCATATTGCTTTGAATCAGATTGCAATCCGTAAAAACTGTAAAGTCGAATTTGCACATTCTGCAATGAATTTGAACACAGTCCAATTCAGAAAAAAAACAGTGGGAAAAATCGCAGCCATAAAAGCGGTGTCCGCTCAATGCTGATTTTGAAAATGTTATTCCTGAACAGTTTAGACCGACAATTTTCTGGTTTTCGGAAATATATTTTAGAAGGTCATTTTTTGCTTTTTCAGGTTCTTTTGTGTGCTTGTAGCAGAATTGAGAGTTTTCGATTAAGTTTCCGTTTTTGTCGATACAAGAGATTGAATTGCGTTTGCAGCCAGGATGTGTGCATGGATTATTTAAAAACATAAATCAATTGTATGGGATTGAATGATTTTTATCAAATATTTAAACTGTATTTATGTGCAGAAAATGTGGAAAAAAAATTGAAATTTCAGAAATTTACAGAAATACGCTATGCCCTGTTTGCGGCGCGGATTTACACAGTTGCATAAACTGCCGTTTTTATTCACCGGAAAGCCATTTTGGCTGCAAAGAAACGGTTGAAGAACTTGTTGCGGACAAGGAGCGTTCTAATTTTTGTGAGTATTTTTCTGTAAATAAAGGCGATTTTGCAGGAACTGACGGTTTTTCTCAAAAATCACAGGAAGCACGTTCTGCCTTTAACTCTCTTTTTGGAAATTAAAAATGAAGTCTGATTTTTGTTGTGCCGATTTTGCTTTTTTAGACTCTGGAACAGGCGGAATTCCGTATATGCTTGCATTAAAGCAAAAGCAGCCGTCCGCCCGCTGTGTTTACCTCGGAGATACAAAGCATTTTCCTTATGGCGAAAAATCTGTTGAAGAAATTACCGAATGCGCGGCGAAATCGATTTCGGTTATTGTAAAAAAATGGAATCCGCATACCCTGATAATCGCCTGCAACACGATTTCTGTAACTGCGCTCGAAAGACTTCGTTCACTTTTTCCTAAATTGCCGATTGTAGGAACGGTTCCGGCAATAAAACTTGCGGCAAGGCTTACATTGAATAAAAAAATCGGTTTTTTAGCGACAAACGCTTCTGTCAATTCTCCTTATAGCAAACGCCTGATTGATGATTTTGCAGAAAATTGCCAGGTTTATTGCCGTGGAGATCCAGAACTTGTGCGTTTTATCGAAAAGGATTTTTTTACGGCTTCTATTGAACAGAAAAAAAATGCTGTAAAACCTGCGGTTGATTTTTTTGCCTCAAACGGCTGCGACGTGATAATCCTTGGCTGTACCCACTTTACTCATATAGCAGATATAATGCAGCTTGTTGCCGGAAACAATGTAAAAGTAATCGACAGCAGGGAAGGAGTTTCAAAACAGGCAATCCGCGTCGAAAGCGAAGATTCTTCTAAAAAAACAGAATACCTTTCGGAATCTTTTAAGGATATGTCCTTTTTTGCAACCGCCGCTGCTCCAGAAGAAGAAAAAGAATATAAACTGCTTTGCAAAAGGCTTGATATTCCATGGGGCGGAATTGTCCAATAAAAAAAACGGTCTACAGGAGTGCGGAGGCAAACCCATAAACCGTTTTTTAAGAAGTTAATCAGACCTTACAGTTTTTTTGCAATTTCGTCTATAAAGTCCCATGAATTTACTATGCGTTCAGCTTTTGGTTCTGAAAGAAGAGCCAGGTCTCCAGTCATTGTTCCGCTTTCGATTACGTCGAGAGTAGCTTTTTCGAGTTTTTTTGCAAAATCCACCAGATCCTGTGTTCCGTCGAGCTCGCCGCGTTTTGTGAGCGCTCCTGTCCAGGCAAAGATTGTCGCAACTGGGTTTGTTGAAGTTTTTTCGCCTTTGAGATAGCGGTAATAGTGCTTTTGAACAGTTCCGTGGCTTGCCTCGTATTCAAATTCTCCGTTTGGAGAAACAAGAACTGAAGTCATCATTGCAAGGCTTCCGCAGGCAGAAGCGATCATGTCGCTCATAACGTCGCCGTCATAGTTTTTACATGCCCACAAGAATCCGCCCTTTGACTTCATTACGCGGGCAACAGCGTCGTCAATCAGAGTGTAAAAATACTCAATTCCAGCTTTTTCGAATTTTTCTTTAAATTCCTCGTCGTAGATTTTCTGGAAGATCGCCTTGAAATTGCCATCGTAGATTTTAGAAATAGTGTCCTTTGTTCCGAGCCAGCAGTCGATTTTTTGATCGAGGGCATAGTTAAAGCAGCAGCGTGCAAAACTTTCGATAGAAGAATCAAGGTTGTGCATTCCCTGAAGAACGCCAGGTCCTTTCATAACCTGAATTGTTTTTCTGATTTCTTTTCCGTCTTCGCCAGTAAAAACAAGTTCTGCTTTTCCTGCGCATGGAGTTTTGATTTCGCAGTTTTTGTAAACATCGCCATAGCCGTGACGACCGAGGACAATTGGTTTTTCCCAGCTTGATACGTTGCAGTGAATGTTTTTTACAAAAATCGGCGCACGGAAAATTGTTCCGTCAAGCTCTCCGCGCAAAATTCCGTTTGGAGAAGGAGTGAGCTGCTTTAAATGGTATTCTTCCATTCTGGCGGCGTTGGAAGTGATTGTAGCGCATTTTACACCGACACGAAGCCTTTTGATTGCATTTGCCGCATCGTAAGTTACTTTGTCGTCTGTTTCGTCGCGGTTTTTAAGACCCAGGTCGTAATATTCGGTCTTGAGATCAACAAAAGGTTCCAAAAGTTTTTCTTTGATTACAGCCCAAAGCACGCGAGTCATTTCGTCGCCGTCGAGTTCTGCAATTGCGTTTTTCATCTGTATTTTAGACATAACACACCTCAAATTCTAATAAACAGATTATATAGAAAAATAAAATCTCTGAAAATAAGCAGCGTAGAAAAAAGACTGGGATTTTTTCGTGCAGGCAGTGTCTTTTGTTTACGCAAAAAAAGTGGCAGGGATTGTAGGGGCGGCGTAAGCCGTTCGCTTGCGAATGACAACCCCGAAAAGCCCGGTTTTTGAGCAGCTCGGCGGCTCAAAAAGCCACCCGGAATCTAATAATTTTCAAATTCGCCAATCAATTCGCCTATGATTGGAATCAGCTGTTTTTTGCGGCTAACTACGTCTTTTAAGAAAAAAATCTGCTCTTCAACCTTAGGAAAATGCAGAAAATCCATGAATTTTTTTTCGCCGGCTACAAGCATTAAAGAATTTAAATTAGAAATGTCTGTCACGAGAAGCGCGCTGAACAGTGCTTTCCGTTCTTTTTTCTGTTCCTCGAGCTGGGCGATAAATTCTTCTTTTCGCCTTAGAATTTCCTGGGTTCCGTCAACTTCAATCTGGCTTACGGTAAATGTTTCTCCGGCTTCTGTGTATTCTTTTAAATCCTGGGCGATAATTTGCAGTGCGGTCCTGTCTTTAATTCGGCTTCCGGCTTTTATGATTTCTTCGCCGAAAGATTGAATTTCAAGACCTGTAATTTTGCCTAGAATTTTGGCAATTTCGACGTCTGTTTGAGTTGTCGTCGCCGATTTTAAAATCAAGGTGTCGCTCAAAATTCCGCTCAAAAGGAGGCTGGCGATTTTTACAGGAATTTCAATTTTGTTTTCGATAAAAAGTTTTGAAATAATTGTGGAAGTTGAGCCAAGAGGCATATTTATAAATGTAATCGGACTTTTTGTCGGAGCAGGACCTATCCTGTGGTGGTCGATTATTTCCGTAATTGTGTAGTTTTCGATTCCATCGACCGCTTGCGAAAGTTCATTGTGGTCAACAAGCGCGATTTCAAGGTCAGGTTCATTGTGGAGATCTATTTCCGACATAATTCCGATTACCTTGCTTTCGTCGTCAACAACAGGAAGAAGACGCAGCGGACTTGAAAGAATTTCTTTTTTTACGTTTGTAAGCAGGTCTTTTGCGTGCAGCGCTTTTAGAGAAGTGTTTGCAACCTTAAAAACCGGAACCGAATACATAATGAGCATAGAAGTTGAAGAAGTATTGAGCGGACTTAAAATTATTGTTGTTCCGATTTTTTTTGCAAGCTCAATTACCTTTGGGCCTGGAGTTCTTGAACCTGTTATGATCAAAATGTCCACCTTGTTTTCAAGACAGAAAAGCTGAATGTCTTCGCGGTCGCCTGTTACAACGATAATCGGCTGCGAAAGGTGGGATTTTAGAGTGTTGGAAAAAGAAGAAAAACTAGTTGATGCCAGAATAATCTTAAATTCGCGCTGGCTGTCCGGATTGTGTTTGCTCAAAAAAGAGGCTTTTAATGTTTCTTTTAAAAGTTTTGCCGAAGTAAAAAGCGAAAGATGGTGCATTGGGTCAAAGTTGTCAAAAATGCTCTTAAAAATCAAATCGCTGGAAATAAGTCCCTTGTAAAGCCCGGATTTGTCAACGACAGGAAGAACATTTACTTTTTTGTCGCGCATTTTGCTGACTGCGTTCCAAATCGATTCATTTTCGCCGGTTGTAATTGCGCCTTTGTGCATAAAATATTCAACCTTAGGCAAAAGGTCTGGAATAAAAAGAGGCGTGGAAATTCCGAATTTTTTGTAAATATAGTCAGTCTGTGGATTTAAGTGTCCTGCGCGGCAGGCAGAATAATGCTCAAAACCCATTTTTTTCTTCAAAAACTCAAGAGCAGTGCTGCTGACAATTGAATCGGTGTCAGGGTTTTTGTGCCCGAAAATAAGAATCTTCTTCATAAAATCACCCCAAGTCTCACAAAGATTGTAGCCCAAAAACAAAAAAAAATGAATTCCGAAAGGTGTACTGAAAGAAAATGGGAGCGAGCCGAACGGAAGCTCCACGTTGTAGCCTTTTGAAAGATACTTTACAACGATTTTTTCCATTACAGAAAGCATTCCAAGATAGTCTGCCTCTGTAAAAGAAGAGTTCCAGTCCGCCATTTCCGCGGCAAGTTTTTTCTGGCTCAAATTCTGAGAGCATGAGCTTCTAAAGCAGAAGCCGTCCTTTGATTCATCACTAATAAGTGAGTTTTTTATAGTTTTGATATTAAGCATAGGTCTCCTTTTTTCCCGTGTCTTCAATGCCGGGAAAAAAATAAAAATTTTTTTGCGTATCAGCGCAGGCGCAAAGAATCGTACGCCTTCGATTTTTATTGACAAGGAGGCCAGATATGATAAAACCATAATTGCTTGGAATTTTATTGGGAATCAATATTGGCTCCCGGCTGAAAAGCCTTTTTCCGCAAGTGTTGGCGCACTTACCGAAACAGGCTTTTTTTATTTATAAAATGCTTTCATGCCACCTCCTTTTTTCCTATGTACTCTCTTATGCTGTTCATAAAAAGTCTTTCCCTTCGAGCTGCACAGTTCTCATTCCTATATGGAACTTTTCTTCTAGTATGAACATAAGGCTCATTGCTATTGAAAAACATGTTGCCTCAACTTCGCCGTTTATGCTCTGCTGTGTGTGGCGAAGCCTTATATGCGCAAATTTGTGCAGAGTAATCTGCATTGTTTCCGTAGCGTTGTGGCTGTCGTTGTATGCAATCATCCGAAGCTGCTTTCCTGTTTCATCGTCTGGAAACAAAAGACAGACTCCTTCGTTCCATAGGCTTAAGGAATTTTCTTTGAACCGCTTGAGATTTTCCGGCGAAAAGGATGAGAATTTTTTGACTTTAATTCCCATGCCTTCAATCATTCTTTTGTAGTCAAAGCCTTCCTTATAGTATTCTTCCGCGCTCAGTACGGAAAACACTTCAAGAAGAATTTCGTTTATCCGACACGGTGGGAGAATATATTTTTTCCCACCTGCAATCTGCGGCACAGTGATGTTTTTAATAGCTTTTTCCATAAGCCGGCGATATTCACTTTGGCCTGTATGTTCCAAAAGACTATGACGGAAAAGAAGCTCAAAAATATAACGCTAAGATGATTGTCGTGATGAATGCTGGAACACAAAATTGGAAGTTATGATATGTGTGCTTGATACAAATACTCCTATATGGTAGTATAAAACTACGATATAGGAGTATTTAATTATGAAGACAAAAGGTGGATTTCTTGTTACAAAAATAAAACAGCTGGGTGATCGTATATTTGAAAGGATACTGGCAGAAAAAAACATTGATGCATTTAACGGAGCTCAGGGAAGGATTCTGTATGTCTTATGGCAGGAAGATGGCGTTCCTATTAAAATTATTTCCGAGAAAAGCGGACTTGCAATTACTTCACTTACGACCATGCTTGAGCGGATGGAAAAAAACGGACTGATAAGCCGCAAAACGGATGAAGCTGATAAGAGAAAAACTCTTCTGTTCCTCACAGATAAAGCCAAAGAACTTAAAGAAGCTTATGACTCCGTATCCAATGAGATGGGGAATATTTATTATCGTGATTTTACGGATAAAGAGATTCTTCAGTTTGAAGGGTATCTTAACCGCATCAGGGTAAACCTTGAGGAATGGAGTGACAAATGAGTATCTGTATTAAAAATCAGATTCAGAACATGAATCTTGTTATAGGGTGCACTGTTGGATGTCCGTACTGCTATGCCAGAAACAATACGAGGCGTTATCACATCATAGATGATTTTGAAAAGCCACAGTTTTTTCAAGGCAAGCTTCGTATGATGGAAAAGAAAAAGCCGCAGAATTTTCTGCTGACCGGCATGAGCGATCTCTCGGGCTGGCATGAGGAGTGGCGAGAGGAAGTCTTTAAAAAGATAGCAGAGAATCCTCAGCACCAGTTTCTTTTTCTTACCAAACGACCGGATCTTCTGTCTTTTGAAACAAATCTTGATAATGCATGGTTTGGCGTTACAGTTACGAGAAAGTCTGAGTTATGGCGTATTGATGCACTACGGAGCAATGTGAAGGCAAAAAAATATCATGTTACCTTTGAGCCTTTGTTCGATGATCCGGGTAAGGTTGATCTTACAGGCATTGACTGGATTGTGGTGGGAACTATGACAGGTGCAAAGAGCAGGACTGTTAAAACAAATCCCGGGTGGGTTTATTCATTGACAGAACAGGCTCATGAACTGAACATTCCTGTATTCTGGAAAGAAGATCTTGTTCCAATTATGGGAGAAGAAATGATACAGGAAATGCCGGATGCTTTTAACAAAGTGCTGGAGGAACAGAGAATATGGAACAACCAGAAATCAAAGTAAATCATATAGAAACAAAAAGTGTAATGACAAAATCGAATACTCCTATTGGAGGATATTCGGTGAATCCCTATGTGGGGTGTCCCCATGCCTGTAAATACTGCTACGCATCTTTTATGAAACGCTTTACAGGGCATACGGAGGAATGGGGAACTTTCATGGATGTGAAAGACTGGCCTGAAATAAAGAATCCAAAGAAGTATGCCGGCCAGAAGGTGATCATTGGAACAGTTACGGATGGTTATAATCCGCTTGAGAAAACATATAAAAATACAAGAAGACTTCTGGAAGAACTAAAGGACAGTGGTGCGGACATACTTATCTGCACAAAGTCAGACCTTGTACTAAGAGATCTGGATCTGCTAAAAGAGATCAATGAAAATAGCAGACTTACAGTATCATGGTCAATCAATACTCTTGATGAAGAGTTTAAAGATGATATGGATGCGGCAGTAAGCATAGAAAGAAGGCTTGCTGCAATGAAAGAGGTATATGCGGCAGGCATTCGTACAATTTGCTTCATTTCACCCGTGTTCCCGGGGATTACGGATATAGAAGCAATCATAGACAGGACAAAAGATCAGTGTGACCTTGTATGGCTTGAGAATCTGAATCTTCGCGGAGGTTTTAAGGCAGATATCATGAAATACATTTCCGATAAACATCCGGATCTGGTGCCACTGTATGACGAAATTTATAACAAAAAGAACCGCAGCTATTTTGAAGCGCTGGAAAAGAAAGCAGAAGAGCTGGCTAAAAAGTATGATTGCAGGTTTGTTGATAATGAAACTCCGTATGAGAGAGTAGAGAAAGGACATCCAACAATTGTAGATTACTTTTACCACGAAGAAGTAAGAGGAACTGCCAATAGTGGAAAGAGAAATGTAATACATAATCCTTGATGGAAGAATAAACCGGAAGATAATCGCACAAAGGAGCTTCAGCCCAAGTAGGGCTGAAGCTCATATTTTTATTCTGGAAGTCTTCCTTCATACATAATCTGAAGCTCACCATAGACTCTTCCCCAGTTTCTGATGGGCATCGTCCATTTCTTTATTATTTCAAAGGTTGATAGATAAAGAGCTTTCATCAGTGCCTGAGAACTTGGGAATACGCTTCTTTGCTTATTCAATCTGCGGAAGCATGAATTCAAACTTTCAATCGAATTAGTCGTGTAAAAGGCCGTTCTGACATCCATAGAAAACTTGAAAATAGGAGTAATGACGTCCCAGTTATCATTCCAACGGTTCATAGCGTGAGGATAAAGAGGCTCCCGCTTCTTGGTCACTTCGTCCAAGCGCTTAAGAGCGGCTTCTTTTCCCTGCAAACGAAGGCTACTGGTCTGGCGATACACTTGAAGACTTGCAGCTTACCTGGTACAGCCACATAAATCCGCAGAAGAAGGAAAAGATTTAAGAAATCTAATTCTGTATAAGAAATATAATTTGTCATAACAAAGGTTCGTAGCCGACACGCGGTCAAGCCGCGTGCGGTTTAACCCATTGTTAGGTTGATGGCGCACTGCGCCACTTGTCGTCGATAAGGTAAATCATCCAACAAATTTTTTCTCTAAAAATTTGGGTAGTGTACACTACCCAAAGGACTTGAAAGAGTCCTTTGGGCGAAGTCTTGTTACACTCGACTTCGCCCAAAAAATCAAAAATAAAATCGTTGGAGGATTTTATGAAAAAAAATCTTAAAATCGTGGCAATTCTTGCCGCATTGGTTCTGTCATGTGCATTTACTGGATGCAAAAATTCAACAAATGAAGATGACGGGAATTCCATATCAAAACTTGATGCACCAACAAATTTGGTTATCAATTCTATCACAGATAATACAACTACCTGTGCTGTCAACATTACATTCAACTATAGCGGCAAAACAGGTATTGATGGAGCAACTAAAGCAGTACTTGGATATTCGACAACAAATGATTCTTCACAGGCAATTTATGATGACAACATTAATTATGCCACTATTGAATCCGGAGCAAATACACGAACCGTAAACTTTTCTTCCAGTGAGTTATACAGTGGGCCATATTTAGTACCTGTCAATGGAAAAAAGTATTATTTCTGGCTTAAAGTGACAAGTGCCGCAAACAATGTCAGAGAAAGTGCATGGAGCAATGTAGCTGAGTTTACATACACTAAATAAGAAATCTTGTTGTTTCATTTAGGCAGGCGGAAAGCCTTTTTTGTTTATTGACAAGAAAGGCTTTCCGGGTTATAAATTTTATTAGTGAGGCTCGCTCTCCTCTAAAGTGCAAGTTATAAGAGGTTTCCCTTGACCTGAATAAGGAAGTTATACGAGGCATATCGCGGCCTTTATACGCGAAACTTAACAAGGCAGGCCTAGAGCTTGCCTTTTTTTTATGGAGAAAATATGGAAAACTTGAAAATTTATGAAATAGAAAACTCATACATTGATCATCTTGTTCCTTTTGCTCCACATTATGTTTCGTAACAAAAAAGAAAATCAAGAAAATGAGCGAAAATATATCGGAATTATTTTGACAGTAAATGGATTAGATTATTTTGCACCTCTTTCTTCTTTCAAAGAGAAACACAAAAAAATGAAAAATAATATGGATTTCCTTAAAGTTGGAAATTACGCTGTTATAAATCTAAACAATATGTTTCCTGTTCCAAAGTCTCAGTGCATTTATGTAGATATTTCAAAAGAATCAAATCCGTCTTATAAGGCTTTGCTTTCTGCAGGATATCGTATTATCACTTCACTTACAGAAAGAATTCTAAAAAATGCAAAATCACTTTATGAATATAAAATGAAAAATGGTAATTTGACTCCGCTTGCAAAAAGATGTAACGACTTTAAATTACTTGAAGAAAAGTGTAAGGAATATTCTGGTAAATGTAAAAATTAACCTAACAAGAAGTTTAAAGCCGACAAACCGGTCAAGCCGGTTTGCGGTTTAAGCAATTGTTATGTGGACGCCCGCACTGAGGCGCATTTTGTGATATACTACACTTATGAACTACAGGCAAAAAAATATCTATTTTCCTCTGCTTATACTTTTTTCTTCGGTGCTGAATATTGCAGTCTCGATTCTGGCAGGTGAAACATCCATTCCTCTTTATATGGACAGTTTTGCAACGATTGCCATTGCCTCAATAGGTGGATTTGTTCCGTCTATTATAGTTGCGATTCTTACAAACGGTACTTTGTTTTTGCTTGGAAGGCTCAAGCTGATTTTTATTTTGTGCCAGATGATGACGGCTCTTGGCTCTTCTTTTATTTTTTCCCTTGCAAAGAAAAATGGTGAGGAAAAGATAAGTCTTGATTCTTTTATGATGGCAGGATTTTTAAGTGCCTTTACAAACGGCATTTTCGGCTCGCTATTTGCGGCATTTTACCATTACAACCTTACGGCTATTGAGCAGGGAATTTTATTTGTAACGAACAATGTGATTGCGGCAAATCTTATTGGCGGGTTTCTGCTGAATCTTTTGGACAAGGCTTTTGCGGCTTTTATTGCTTACGGAATGTATCTTCTGATTCTGAAAAAATGCGAAAGGGCATGGAGCAGTTGCGAAGCAAGCAACTGGACTGAGGAGCGAACGAAAGAGAGCGACGAGGGTTCAGTTCAATAGCCCGCCCAACCGCCTGAAAGGCGGCTGGGAACGCCCAGATAAAAAACGATTATAACTTAACTGTCCAGGGAGGCTTTTCTTTTCCTTGTACGGAGAGTCTGCTTCATACTTTGCAAACTCATCCGGTTTTTCAGCAGCTGATTTGGTAACCCGGAATAATTTATACAGTGCCTTATGTATAAATCTCTGCTATAATAAATCAAGAGGCAAAAAATGATTGATTACAAAAAAGCGTTCATCAATGCTTTTTGAATTCTGAATAAGAAGTTTTTTTATTTCTTCTGAATAATTTTTTCCATTCATTATCATGATGCTTTTTCCTTGATACTTGCAGATAGTTCTTGTGTAATTTTTCTTGTTTCCGCCATGATAAAAGCAATGGCAAAAACGAATGATATTACGTCGCTGATTAAAGAAGCCCAAAGCATGGTGACGATGTTATGACTTACAAGAGCCAGAATAATTGAAGAAGGAACAAAGACGATTACATCCCGGAGCAGGGCGAGTATGGTGGATTTTCCGCTTTTACCCAGGGACTGGAGCATGATGGCTGCAGATTTTATAAAGCAGGTGAAGATGATTCCGCTCAAAAAGATTCGGACGCAGAGACGGGCATATTCGCTATATTCATGGCTGTTGTTTTTTCCAAAAAGGGAAATTACAAAATCCGGCGCAAGTTCAAAAATCAGAAAGAAGACTGTGCCGATTGCAAGGACAATTTTTGTAATCGTTCTGATTGTTTCTTTTACACGCTCCACATTTCCTGCTCCCATATTAAAGCCGATGATTGGCTGGCCTCCAAGACTTATTCCAATCACAATGGAAACAGCAATTCCAAAAACCTTCATAACGATTCCCACAACCGCAAGAGGAATAACCGAGCCGAATGCCACTCCTGTACTTGCAAATGTTTCATAGCCGTATTTTGAAAGCAGATTGTTATTCACCGCAATGATCACCACAATCGAAAGCTGAACGATGAGGGATGCCATGCCAATTAAGATGATTCTTGAAAGAATTGAAGCTTCCAGATGAACTGATTTTTTACTGATTTTAAAATTCTTCGCTCTGAAAAGATAGGCAATGCTCATGACAAAAGTAAGTGCCTGTCCGATAACAGTTGCGATGGCAGCTCCCTTTACTCCCATATTAAAAGCGAAAATAAAAAGCGGGTCTAAGATAAGATTTGCAATTGCTCCTGCAAGTGTACAGGCCATTGCATATTTTGGAGAGCCGTCAGCACGGATTGAAGCATTCATTCCCTGTCCAATCATATAAAAGGGTAGGCCTGTACAGATTACTGTGAAATACTGGACGGCAAAATCATAACAAGTTTTTTCTTCCGGACTTGCTCCGAAGAGTTTCAGAATTTGTGATTTAAAAATAAAGCCGATGAGGCAGAGAAGAATTGAAAAAATCACAAGAAGTAAAAAGCCATTTCCTACAGATTTATCTGCCCGGTCCTTGTTTTTTTTTCCCCATTCAAGACTGAAATTTGCAGCGGCTCCGTCTCCTACTAAAAGGGAAAGCCCCAGGGCCAGAACTGTAAAAGGATAAACAATATTTGTAGCAGCGTTTCCAAAAGCGCCAGCCGGACTCCAGCCTATAAAAATCTGGTCCACAATATTGTAAAGAGCCGCAACCAGCATACTGATAACACATGGAACCGAAAAATGCCTTACAAGCTGACCGATTTTTCCTGTACCCAAATCATAATTTTTCATAAAAACCTCACATATTTGTTAGTTAAAACAAAAAGCAGCGATTGCGTTTCCAAAAACTGGACTTACGCTCATCGCTGCTCGTTTATGTGAAGGAAGAATCGAATCTGCTTTGTTGTATCGCTAGTATATCAGATTTTTGAATTTGATGTAAGAAAGGGGGCTAAAATTCTTTTCTATTCTTAATGCCGCGCTCGAAGCACAGCTTCGAACGAGACTCGCCTTAAACCTACCTCGTGAGTTTCATCGCTATCGCGACCGACTCCCTACCTTTGCAAAAATCAGCTTGAATCGGTTGCTTTCTGCTGCATTTCAACTGGAGTATTCAGATTTCCTGCTGACCTTGCCGCTCAGATTGCAGTTGAGACAGTCGAACAGTGGCTGGCAGAAAATCCAGATTCCAGCGTAAAGAAAGTTGTCTTTAATGTTTTTGGAAATAAGGATCTGGAGATTTATCAGGGGCTTTTACTTTAGGGCGGGACGTCGATTACAATTCATGATAATAAGGACAGATGTTTTCAAAATGTCCGTCCTTCATTCTAAATCCCTTTGGAATTGTGCCCAGTTGGACAAAGCCCAGTCGCTCATACAAATGGCGGGCGTGAATATTGCTTTCTACAACAGCATTGAACTGAAGAATTCCATAGCCACATTTTTTTGCCTGGATAAGGCAGTCTTTTACAAGCTGTTCACCAATATGTTTTCCGCGGGCATAGGAAGCGACGGCATAGCTTGCATTACAGATGTGACCGCAGCGTCCAACATTGTTTGGATGAAGGATGTAAAGTCCATAAATTTTGCCATCTTCTTCAGCAACACAAGATAAGGTTTGTCCTGCAAAAAAAGCCTTGCCGCTTTTTGGAGTCAGCAGCTCTTCCTGCGGAAACGCAATCCCATCTTCTACAACTTCGTTCCAGATTTGAATCATTGCTGTAAGATCTTTTTCTTCGTATTTTCTGACTGTCATATAAACCATTTTATTTAAATATAAAAAAAAACTGACTCAGAGAAAATAACAAAAAAACACAGTTGAACGCTATAAAGATAATGAACTGGAGTTAGACTACCTGACTCTTACCCAGATTCCATCCCGTTTTTTGTAAGTGTTTTCTCCACCCATTGTCCAGCTGCCGCTGATTCCATAAACTTTTGCAGTGAGCGTGTGGGTGACTTTCATGTGAGCGGTCAGATTATGATGATGTGCGGGATATGCGACAGAGTTTTGAAAAGTGCCTAGAAATGGGAATAGAACAAATCGGCTGATGCTGTTACCAAAAATAACCTTACCCTTTCAACACTCTTCCAAAAGGCGCTCAATGCTCTGCTGGTAGCCTTTCAGTGTTTTGCTGGCATGCTTGTATGACTTGTCCAACAGCCTTCGGGCAGAGTTGAGGTCGCCTGATTCTATGAGGCAGCGGGCACTTTCGATATCCTTCTTTAAGCGTAATTCTTCTATCATGTTAGTGTAGGCGGAATCTTTCTGGGCCATTGAAATTGCCTTGTCATAGTAAGAGAGACCTCGTTCTGTCTGGCCTTTCCTGCGTAAGAGGTACAGTCCGTATGTTGCCGTGTTGCATGGGTTTTGTCCGATTGTGGAGATAAAATCTTTTAGTATCTGTTCGGGAATGTAATCTTCCATTTCAAGGTTTGCAAAAACAATGTTGTTCAGAACTTGCACATTATGTTTTCCATGAGGGTAATCCCTGTGTATTTGCATCAGAAAATCCCGGCAGGCTTTCATCTGCTCTTTATTTTGTCCGGTTAGAGTAAGAAGACGGAGCAGGTCGTTGCAGGCAAAAAGTTTCAGTGTCAGATTGTCAGAATCAAGCATAAAGATTGGCAAGAGAAAATCGAAGTATGTCTCAAAATTGCCTGTGGCAAGAAGAGCTTTTCTCCATTCAGCAAAGTAATTCAGATAATTTTCTTCTGACAGCTCAAAATCTTTTGCTCCGTTTGTGTTTTCAAAAAGGGAGAGGGTTTCATTGTATTTTCCCTGGCGATTTAATATGCGCATATAGTTTGTGAGTATGATTTCTAGCTGCTTTGGGGTTGGGGTAGTGTTCGGTGTTTTTTCTTGAAATTTTTCAAGGGCTTTTGCAATGTTTCTTTCTGCCCGGTCCAGTTTTCCGACACTTGCATTGCAAAGGGCTATGTTGTTCCATACTGCGGCTTGGTTTGTTTTGTTGTCCGTAAGATTTCCAAGGCGGTCTAACGCGGCTCCGTATTTTTCTTTTACAAACGCACACTTTGCATGATTTATCGCCGCATCAAAATAGAAATCTTTTTCGGTGACATTATTCAGCTTAAGGTAGCGGGATAGAATGAACTCAACTTTTTCTGGCTGCTTTTCCAGTTCCATGTTTACATAAAGACGGAGGGCAGGGGTAAAGCTGATGTCAAGATTTACTGCAATTTTGCACCAGAGCCTTGCTTTTTCTACAAGCCTTTTATATTTTGTCGCCTGAATAAGATAGAGCATACTTAGTGCAAGGGCTGCCTGCGGTGTATTTTGCGTATAAAATGACTGCCGTAAAAAATGGATTGCTTTATCTGCATCATCTTTCTGCATAAAAAAAAAGGCTTGCTGAAAGTCAATTTCATAGGGAATTTCATCGTGTTCTTTTCTATAGTGATTAAGGGCTTCCTCCGCTTTATCTAGTTCCTTGTTAGACAGATAAAATCCAGACAGTTTTCTTACGCTCTCCGCTGTATTCAATTTGTAAAGCAGCTGAAGGTTTTCTTCTGTGTTTTCATTTTGCCGCAATTCGTTTTCCGCAATTTTGGCGGCATAGACGGCATTTTCTTTGTCTTTTATTTGCGAGAGGCATTCACCTTCTTTTTCATAATTTTTTATGAGGGAGTAAAAACCTGCAAGGCGGAAATAATAAGTGTCGCTGAAACGTTCGTCTTTTGCTAAATCCGCATTTTCTTTTTCAAACACGGCAAGTTCTCTTTGAATGGCTTTTTTCTGTTTTATGAGGGCAATGCTTGAAGTATTTACGGTCAGATATCTGGAAATCAGGCTTGCAGAATTTACTGGCACAGGACTTGCTTTTTGCCGGGCAACCTTTTCACATTCAGCATAGTTAAAGGTCAGACTCATTTCCTGAGAAGGCATGTCCATGTCAATCTTTTCTGACTTTCCACAGAGAACATCTTCTTTTGCTTTCTGCTGTTCGTATTCAATATTGTCAAGCATGTGAAACCTCCCGTGTTCTGTGGGTTTTCTTCCGCTTTTTGTAAAGTTCGCGAAGGTGCTCGTCTTCAAGGATATGCGCAATATGGCGGAGTTTTGTCTTTATGCCGTCAAGCTCGCTTTCTTTTGTTCTTTTTCTGTAGTCAAATGCGCAAAGCTTGTCGATTATTTCCTGTATGCTCTTTCTGATATAAAGGGGCAGAATCGATTCTTCTGAAATTCGGGGGATGATAATGCTTGGGGCAAAATCAGAAAGCAAATCGTGGTACAAGTCCAGCCGCTTTTTCAGGTCTCCGCCAAATTCTTCTTCTCCAACTCTAATATTGTTTGCCGTTTCCCAATAGCCGTTGCCGTTTGACTCTATAAGAGCGTTATAAAATGTCCGCTTGTCAAAGAGTTCAAAAAGCATACAGCCTAATGAATAAATATCCGCACATTGAGCCAAGTCCCATTCACTATCAAAGCCTGAGTATATTTCTGGAGCTGCATACATTTCCGGAACTTCCGCCTTAGGAGAGAAAAGCCTCAAATCTTTTTCTATTTCTGGTTTTGCAAGGGAAAGCCCCAGGTCTATGAGAACTGCCGTACACTTTCCTTCGTGCCTAGTTCCCATTATGTTTGAAGGTTTTAAATCACGGTGGCAGAGACCTTCGCGGTGCAGGCTCTGGACGGCAGAAATTATGGAACAGAATAGACGGAGCCGGTTTGCGCAGGTTTTGAGTTTGTCATTTGCCTCATCAAAAAAGCTTTTTCTTACATCCACTGGCAAATAAATGGAAGAAAAAAATGAAACTAAAACCATAAAAGATTTGCCGTCGCAGTTAACAGGAACTTGCATAGACTTAAGTGGCGTGCAAATCTGCTGGATTCTGTTTTTCCCTTTAAGACGGCTTAGGACCGCGCTTTCCCATTTAAGATAGTCGTTTAGCTGCGGATGTTCTTCGCAAAATGCGGGATTTGTGGTTTTTACTGCAATGTTCCGGCCTGTAACGGCATCGTGGGCGCGAAAAAGGTAGAAAAATCCTTTGCGCTCATCATCGCTTGTGTTGTCATATAAGCGGGTCAGACATTTTGCATCTTCAAAAAAATCTGTAAAGGCAGGGGCAGAGCTTATCGCCTGTAATGTAATGGTTTCGGCTTTTTCAAAGGAATCCTCTGGATTTGGCTCTGAGTCATAGCCTTCAAAATCGAATTCCTGTTGCTGAGGTGCGTCGTATTCGGCATTAGATAAACTTTCCTGCATATAACTTAATTATAGCATAGAAAACGGAAAAATGTGGTGAAAAAGCTGATTTTTACAAAAAATATTTGCCTTTCGTGATATTTTTGTATATTTTGAAGAAATCTATGCTATAATAACTTGTTGGGAAATAAAAATGGCAGACGTAGATTATCGAAAACTGTGGAAAAAACTCATAGATAAAGGAATCAAAAACAAAACTGATTTGATTACCATGGCTGATATTTCAAGCAATGTATTAGCAAAGTTGGGTAAAGGTGAATTCATATCCATGGAAAGCATACAAAAAATTTGCAAAGCCCTTAATTGCGATGTGGGCGATATTTGTGTGATGAACAATGTTGAAGGAGCTGAGTAATAAAAATGCAAGACGTGTTTAATTATCGGGATGAAGTTATAAAAGAATATCAATCCTTTTCTAGAAGTTTTACAAATATTTCGGCTCCAGATATTAAGGCTGTGGTAGATGCTGAATATGAAGAAGGCAGATATTGGCCGGAACCTTTAATTCAAATAAATCCAAATTATAAGACTGAGAAAACTATAGATGAATTATGCGCGGACGGCACTCTTGAAAGTGAATGTCGGCTGATATTTCAGGTAGATAAGAAGGAAGATGGTAGTAATGGCAAAACTATGACTTTGTATTCCCATCAGCAGCAGGCCATTGCTTTTGCCGCATTGAAGCAAAGTTATGTAGTTACCACAGGTACAGGTTCAGGAAAAAGTCTTTCCTTTTTTATTCCAATTGTAAATGAGATTATAAAGAATAGAGCTAATAATTATGGAAAGACTTCTGCAATTATTATTTATCCGATGAATGCCTTGGCAAACAGCCAGCTTGAAGAAATCAAAAAGTTCTTACGTGGGTATGATGATGGCACTAAACCTTTTACAGTAGGACAATATACTGGTCAGGAAAGCGAAGAACAAAGACAGTATCTTGCAGACAATCCGCCAGATATTCTTCTTACAAACTTTATGATGATGGAGCTGCTTCTTACTCGCGGAACTCCTAAAGATAGAACGGTAATGAAGAACTGTGATGGTTTACAGTTTTTAGTTCTAGATGAACTTCATACATATAGAGGCCGCCAGGGTGCGGATGTTGCTTTACTTGTTCGCCGCTTAAGACAGAAGACTCGTTCTCCTAATCTTGTTTGTATTGGTACTTCTGCAACCATGAGTAATCAGGGAGATGCAGCTGACCAAAATGCTGTTGTAGCGCAGGTTGCTTCAAAAATTTTTGGGACAGATATTTCTGCAAATAATGTCATTGGAGAAACTCTTTCTCAATCTACGGATCATAGTCTGAATCTTGATTCCGTAAAACCATTGCTTTTGAACAGAATAAAATCTCCAACACCAGATTACAAAGACCTTGATGAATTTTTAAAAGATCCTCTTGCAGTTTGGGTTGAACTTACTCTTGGTATTGAAAAAGTTCCAAATGCAGCTGCAAAACGAGCTAAACCGATAATACTTAAACAGGCATCTGAAAAACTTTCTGCTGACTCAGGAGCTACTTTTGAAGATTCAAAAAAATCTCTTACAGAGTTCTTGCTAAAGGCTCATGAGCAGAAAAGTGTAAATGGACGTAAGCCATTTGCATTTAAACTACATCAGTTTATTTCTGGTCCTGGAAATGTCTTGTGCACACTTGAGCCAGAAGGACAACGTTTAGTCACTCTCAATACCCAGATTTTTGCACCTGGTAGAGAAAAGGAACACGTCCGCTTATATACAGCATATTTTTGTCGTGAATGTGGAACAGAATATTTTCCGGTTAGAAATGAGGGAGGTCTTTGGGTTCCAAGAAATATTAACGAAGCAGTGCCAGATGATGCAGCCAGTACAGCAGGTTTCTTAGTTCCAATTAAGCCAGGTTTTAAATACGAAGGTGAAGATGATATTCCTGAAAGCTGGTATGACTATAAAGATGGAAAAGCAACAATTAAGAAAAAGAATAGAGCCTTTATCCCTCAAGAGAAAATTGTTACTGAAACAGGTGATATTGGCAATTCATCCGTAGGAACTCATTTCTGGTATATACCGGGTAAAATACGTTTTTGTCCTTGTTGTGGAATGGAGCATAAAACAGCAGGTAATGATCGAAACAAATTAACAGGTCTTAGTGGTGAAGGTCGTTCATCTGCAACAACAATGATATCACTTGCCATTTTGAATCAGCTTTATAAAAACAATCCTGATTCAGGAAAGAACGGAACTAATGATATTCGTAAAATGCTCGGCTTTACAGATAACAGACAGGATGCAGCTTTGCAGGCCGGACACTTTAACGATTTTATTTATCAGATTACTTTGCGAGGAGCATTACTCCATGCAATCGAAGCAAATGGTGGTGAGCTTTCATATGATGTTTTGGCTGAACAGGTATTTAAATCTTTAGGTTTTGATACGACAAACAAAGATGTTTTAAGCGAATTTATGACAAATCCTAATATTGATGCTCATAACGCGCTTGAAACTATAAAAAATGAAGCCAGATATATTTTGGGTTATAGACTTATTGAAGATTTGTTTAAGGGATGGAAAAACAATAATCCAACTCTTGAAATTCTTGGTTTAATGCATATTGAATACAAGAATCTTAAAGAAATTTGTAATGATGATAAGTACTTTGTTGATAACAGCACTTTAGTCGGCTTATCTCCAGAAAAGCGTCTTTTATTTTATGAAACACTTTTTGAAATCTTTAAGAAAAATCTTTGTATAGATTCTATTTATCTGGAAACTTCAGAACAAGAAAAGGTTAGAAGCACAAGTTTTAATGATTTGGTTGGAAGATGGTCTTTTGATGAAGGAGAACGTCCAAGACATTCTGAATATGTTGTAACTAACGGTCGCTCAAGGGCTGATGGTCGTAGAGACTTTGCGGTAACAATGGGAGCAACATCATTGATTGTTCGAAGTATTCGTAATTCCAAAATTTGGAAAGGAACTCCATATGAAATGGAAATTCGAGGAGCTAATTCACTTGAATTTATTCAGATTCTTGTAGAAGATGCTCTTAGAGTTGCAGGTTCTGCAGATATTGTTCGCCATACTGACCATGGATGGATTTTACATGCAAACAATCTTATCTGGAAACTTGGTCCTGATAGTGTAATCAAAACCAGAGAAAATAAATTTTTTATAGATGTTTATAACACTATAAAAGAAACATTCAATGGCAATAGTTATATCTTCGATTACTGGGCTCATGAGCATACAGCTCAGGTAGATTCTCAAGATAGAAAACTGCTGGAAAAACAATTCCGCTATACTCCAAAAGATATTTCCGAATGGCATCAGGAAAAACCAAATACAAAACTAAAGAGGCTTCCTGTTCTTTATTGTTCTCCAACAATGGAACTTGGTGTTGATATTTCTTCTCTGAATACTGTTTATATGAGAAACGTCCCACCAACTGCAAGTAACTATGCGCAGCGAAGTGGCCGTGCGGGACGAAGCGGACAGCCAGCTTTGGTTATTACATACAGCTCTTCATTAAGTCCGCATGACCAATGGTTCTTTGAAAAGAGAACAGACATGGTTTACGGAGTTGTAAAAGCTCCAACTCTTGATATTACAAATAAAGAACTTATTACAAGCCATATTCATTCTATTTGGATGCAGGAAATGCAATATGAGCTTGGTAACAGCATCTACGAATATGCAATAGATAAAGCTTCTGGTGATAAGTTGAGACTTAATCCAGATTTAATTACTGCAATCAACAACGAGCATATAAAAGAAGCTGCAATAAAAGAAGCTTGCGCTGTTTTGGAAAACGTCCGTAATACAGTTCCAGATGATGAAAAAGAACTTCCATGGCTTAAGGATGAATATGCTGCGGAAGTTATAAAAAATGTTGCAAAAGGTTTTGACAAGGCTTTTGACAGCTGGCGAACTTTATACAAATCTATTCAGAGACAAATAGCAGAAGCTTCTCAGGCATTGTCAAGTCCGGCTACTTCTCCACGAGATCGTGATGCAGCATTAAATCGACAGAAAGATGCTAACAATCAGTTTAAGGTTTTGCTTGGTGGTTCAAAAGGCGCTAATTCAGATTTTTATCCTTACCGCTACCTTGCGAGCCAGGGATTCTTGCCAGGTTACGACTTTCCGCGTCTTCCACTTATGGCATGGATTCCGTCTAGCCATTCAAGAAAAACAGGGTTCGAAGATACAGGCTCTATGGTAAGCAGACCTCGTTTCTTGGGTATAAGTGAATTTGGTCCGCAAAGTATTATTTACCACGAAGGAAGAACTTATCAAGTATATAAAGCTAAACTCAGTTCTGCAAACGGACAGGTAACTTCTGGTTCAGTTCTTGCAACAAGAAGTGTTTGCGTTTGTCCAGCTTGTGGATTTGCCCATTTTAGTGGAACAACAAGTTCAGATATTACAGTAGAACGATGTGAGCGATGTGATGCTGAACTTAAGACAGATAACAGAATAGATTCCCTTTACCGAATTGAAACTGTAGAAACAAAGGTATCAACTCGTATTTCTGCAAATGAAGAAGAGCGTCTTCGTAAAGGTTATGAGCTTCAAACAGTTTTCCGTTTCGCTAAAGAAAATGGACACTTTGTTGTGGCCCGTACCGAATTGTTTGAAGGCGATGAACAAGTAGGTACTCTTGATTATGGTCAAAATGCTACTATCTGGGTTTTAAACAAAGGATGGAGAAAAAGAAAAAATCCGGCTGTCCTTGGATTTAATATCAATCCTCTTACTGGTCGCTGGGAAAAAGATCCTGGAGAAGAAGATGAAGAAGAAAAAGAGGAAGACACAAATAGAGTACAGCCACAGAGAATTGTCCCTTTTGTAGAAGATACAAGAAATGTACTTGTTTATACTCCAATCCCAACTTGGGGAAATGAAGAACTTGACGCGAAAGCCATGGCCACTCTTGAGTCGGCATTACAGCGTGCAATTGAAGAAGAGTTCCAGATTGAACAGTCTGAACTTAGTGTTATTCAATTGCCAAATGCAAATGATTGTTCAAGTCTTTTGTTCTACGAAGCAAGTGAAGGTGGAGCGGGTGTTCTAACTCGTTTAGTACATGATAAGGATGCTCTTTCAAAAGTTGCTAAAGCAGCATTACATATAATGCATTATGACTGGAACGAAGATGAACCATTAACACTGGATGCATTAAAGGATACAGAGGAAGATAAGCCTCATAACATTCGTTGTGTTGCAGGTTGTTACCGATGTTTGTTGTCTTACTATAATCAACCTTTACATGAGAAGATTGACCGCAAAAATGAACTTGCCTTAAAGGTCCTCATAAGTCTTACAAACGTTCAGGTAAAACTTAAGGAATCAGAGGCAGTTCAAGCAGTGCAAACTGATGATGAAGCGGCCTCTTTAGATTCATATCTAAGAGATACCGATTGTATTCTTCCAGATGCATATAACAAAGAAATTATGCAGGGAAAATACACGGTTCTTGCATTCTGGAAACGAGAAAGGCTGGTAATTCTTGATAAAGATCCAAATATTGAATTAGCAGATTACCTTAGTAATCACGGATTCAGCTATCTAGTTTTTGGAAAGACAGGTTCTGAATGGGCTTTAAAAGTTCAACAGTACAAAGACAAATTACCAAAAGACAGTGAAGACTTATAAGGATATATAAATGGCAAAAGTAGAGTTTAATCCAGGAACACTTGTAAAAGTTCGTGGTAGAGAATGGGTTTTAGAAAGCTGTGATATTGAAGGTTGTGTAAAGCTGCGTTCTCTTGGAGGAACTGACGGTGATGTTCAGATTCTTATGCCTTCTATTGAAGATACAGAATTAGAGAGTGCAACATTTCCTCTTCCAGATTCAACAAAACCGGGTAGTTATAGTTCGGCTTTACTTTTGCGAAATGCATTGCGCCTAAAACTTACAAATGCGGCAGGACCATTCCGTAGCCTCGGTCATGTCGCAGTAGAGCCTCGTTCATATCAATTGGTTCCTCTTTTAATGGCATTAAAGCAGAATCCTGTTCGCCTTTTGATTGCAGATGACGTTGGTATTGGAAAAACAATAGAAGCAGGTCTTATTGTGAAGGAACTTTTGGAACGTGGTGAAGTTACAAAGTTCATTGTATTGTGTCCGCCTCATCTTGTTGAACAATGGGTAGAAGAACTCCGCGAGCATTTTAATATAGAGGCTGCAAGTGTTACAGCAAGAAGCATTAAAAGCCTTGAAAAAGAAGTTCCGGCAACAGAGACATTCTTTGATCATTATCCTGCATCAGTTATCTCTCTTGATTACATTAAGGCTGATGAACATTCGCAGTGGTTCAAAAACCATGCTGGCGATGATGCAATGATTATTGTAGATGAAGCGCACACCTGTTGTGTTGGCGGAGGAAGACAACTTCGTTTCAATTTGTTAAAAAGCCTCGCTGATGATAAAAAGCGAAATATGCTTCTTTTAACGGCAACTCCGCATTCTGGTGATGAAAACGCATTTGGTAATTTGATTTCTTTGCTTAATCCAAAGTTTGCAGAATTGAACAGCCTTGAAGAAGCAAAAGATGATATTCGTAAGGAGTTGGCAGAACATTTAGTTCAGCGCAGAAGAAAGGATATTGTAAATTATCCTGGTAAAACATCTTTCCCAGAAAGAATGGTTACGGAAGTAACTTATAAGCTTACAGGTAAATGGGGTGATTTTTTTGAAGATGTTCGAAAGTATTGTGTAAAAATTGCTCAGGATTCTGAAAGAGAAAAGGGGTATAAAGGTCGCATGATGTGGTATGCAACCCTTGCTCTCTTACGCTGTATATCTTCAAGTCCTGCCGCAGCCAGAAGCGCGCTTACTACTCGACTTGGCAACACAGAAGAACAGAACGAGCAGAATCTTGATTTGCTTGAACAGAGCATCAACGACACTTATGACGGAATTGGTGATGAGCTTAACGAAGATGAACAGCTTATGGAGCCAGTTTTGGAAGAGTCATCTGAATTGCAAAAGCTTATAGAAAAAGCAAATGCCTTGAGCGGAAAAGACGATGACCCAAAACTTTTGTGCCTTATCAAGCATATTGCAGAAATGTATAAAGAACGGCAAAAGAAAGGCAGCGTATACCGACCTGTAATATTCTGTAAATACATAGCAACGGCTCATTATGTGGCAGAGGAATTGCAGAAAGAGTTTTCTACATCTGCAGTTAGTTTTGTTACTGGTGAATATACATCTGACCAGAGACAGGATATTGTTACCGAGCTTGCTAAAAATGAAAATCCTATTCTTGTAGCGACGGACTGTCTTTCTGAAGGTATTAACTTACAGGAAGGTTTTAATGCTGTCATTCATTATGACCTTGCATGGAACCCGACCCGTCATGAACAGCGAGAAGGCCGTGTAGACCGCTTTGGTCAGCAGTGTTCAAAAGTTTGGTGTTCAATGCTGTACGGTAGCGATAACCCAGTAGACGGCTTTATCTTTAACGTAATTTTGCGTAAAGCCCGTACTATTAAAGACAATCTTGGGGTATTAGTTCCAGTTCCAGAAGATGATGCAAGCGTTCGTGTTGCAATTGTAAAAGCTGCATTGATGAAAGAGCGCACAAGTGGAGCTGATAATGAACCATCTTTATTTGACGGTTTTTCAGATGAAGAGCTTGGTCTTGCGGTTAAAGAAGTAGAAACAAAATGGAATAAGCTTTTGGAAAAGGAAAAAGCAAACCGCACAGTGTTTGCTCAGCGCGCAATGCATCCAGAAGATGTCGCTCCTGAATGGGAGAAAACAAAAAAAGCCTTGGGTGATGCAAAAGATGTAGAGCGCTTCTTTACAGAAACTTCTAAACGCTTGAATATTGGACTAGAAGGGCAGGATGATGGAGCTTATGTCTTGAATGTTCCAACACTTCCTGTAGAACTTAGAAAGCAAATTGCTCCGATTGTTAAGACAAACAAAGCAGGTCTATATAAAATCAGCTTTGAATATCCGCCAAAACAGGGATACACATTCTTGCAGAGAAGCAATCCTGTAGTAACAAACTTTGCATCTTACTTATTGGAAGGCGCTTTAAGTCCAAACGCAAAGAGTCCTGCAGCCCGTTGCGGAACTTATCTTAGCGATAAAGTAACAGAACTTACAACAATCTATCTTTTAAGAATCCGCTATCAGATAAAGACAACAGGTTCAAAAAAAATTTTGATGGCAGAAGAATCTGTCGCGCTTGGAATACAAGGCAGAAGCAATCCAAAAGTAATTGCAGATGATGATGTAGAAAAACTTCTGGATGGAAAACCAACAGGAAACCTTGCACCAGAAAAGATTTCTGAGGCTGTTAATGAATCCATAGATTACTACAACTCAAATAAAAATGTGTTTGAGAAAATAGCAAAAGAGCGCTCAGAACAGCTAGCCCTTGACCATACTTCTGTTCGTAAAGCAACAAATATTGACCAGAAGAGTGTAAAAGTAGAAGCCTGTCTTCCATGTGATTTAATCGGCGTGTATGTGCTTTTGCCAGACGGAGATTTGTAAGATGACGATAGAAGAGATTAAGAAAGGAGAAACTGAAAAACTTGAATTTAAAAGAGAGATACCCTCTAAAGACTCAAAGCTAATGAAAACTGTCGTAGCATTTTCGAACAGACACGGCGGACGTATTGTTTTTGGTGTTGATGATGAAACTCATGAGATAATCGGTATTGAGAACGAAAAAGTTTTTAGGCTCATGGACGCTCTTGCAAATATGATTAGCGAAACCATAGAACCGCAAGTTGTTCCCAGAATCACATTTGAAACGATTGAAGACAAAACTATAGTCATTGTGGAAATCGTTGAGGGACAGAATCAGCCGTATTTCTTAAAGGCAGAGGGAATTTCAGACGGAGTTTATATCCGGGTTGCAGCCACAACACGAAAAGCCGAGTATGAAAAAGTAAAAGAACTTATGCTTTGGGGAGAGAGAAAGTCTTATGACAAGATTTTTGAAAAGCATGAAGCTGTTTCAGAAGAATCTGCCTTGCATTTGTGCCATGCAATAGAAAAATACAATAAGAAAAACCCCGTTACTCTTGCAAATCTTACAAGCTGGGGCTTGCTAAAAGAAGAAGACGGAAAACTTTTTCCATCCATAGCATTCAGGCTTTTGGAGACAGGAGACATTCATTTTGCCCAGGTGCAGTGCGGGGTTTTTAGGGGGACGGACAAGGTTTATTTTATTGACCGCAAGGAATATTCAGGCCCTATTTATGAGCAGATAGAAAATGCCTACAACTTTGTTTTGCAGCATATCAACATCGGTGCAAAAATCGAAGGTCTATATAGAAGGGATATTCCAGAAATCCCAGAGGAAGCTATCCGTGAACTTATCGTAAATGCCGTTATGCACAGGAACTATCTTGCACATTCTTATATTCAGGTGTGCATTTATGATGACAGGCTTGAAATCACAAGTCCCGGCGGGCTTTATGGCGGTTTGACTCTGGAAGAAATGCTTCAAGGCAGTTCCAGCATAAGAAATGAACTGATTGCAGATACATTTTTAAGAATGGGCATTGTTGAAAAGTGGGGAACAGGAATCAAGCGAATTGCCGACCTTTGCCGCGAACACGGATTGGACGAAGTGGAATACTCTGCTACTGATTTTTGCTTTACTTCGACTATCAGGCGAACAAGGAAAGACTTGTTTGAGCCTGTTGTCCCTAAAACTTCATCAGAATTGCCTGATAATGATAGAATAAATGATAGAATAAGTGACAGATTACACGATAATGATAGAATAAACAATGGCGATGATAGATTAAATGATAGAATAAATCTGTCGGAATCCGAAAAGCAAATATTTTCTGAGATAGAAAAGAATCCTTTTGTTAGAACCGAGGAACTTGCTTCATTAACAGGTGTTTCCATGCCTACTGTGAATCGTGCTGTAAAAGCATTGCGTGAAAAGGGCTTTATCAGCCGGGAAGGTTCTAAGAAATCTGGTCACTGGCTGGTGCTCGCTCAAAATCAGGAGAATAACAAATGAAAAACAATCAGAACGAATATACAACACTTTCTTTAGTAGGCTCTTTATTCTCTGCCGATATGCTTTCTCTTATGGCGCAGGGGCAATCCAGCCATCAGAGCGCAGAAGATTACAAGCTTTTGCCTGGCTTGCGTTTTAGCGATGAAATAAGCCGCAGTTTTAATATAGCCCGGGCATTTTACAATGAATATAAAAAGAACAGAAACGAATCTTCCGCTTTTGACACAACCAAAAAGTTTATTGAAGACTTTTTTACAAAAGCATTGAACTATGATTCATTCATTACTTCAAGCCCAAAGACTATAAAAGACCGAAAGTATTCTGTAAAACAGTATGCTGCAAAAGATGTGCCAATAATCATCGCTCCATATACATTCTCTCTTGATGAAGCGGACGGCCGTTTTAGCGTAGAAGGTGTTACCAGCCGCAAAAAGTCTGCATTCAGTCTGGCTCAGCTTTTCTTAAACGCTTCAAATGAGTGTACCTGGGCAATGGCTACAAACGGGCTTGAACTCCGCCTCTTGCGGGATTCAGACAGTCTTGTTCGACCTTCTTATTTGAGCTTTGACATAGAAAGCATTTTGAGCGATAGCCGCTATCCAGACTTTGTTGCTCTCTGGTACTTGATTCATTCAAGCCGAGTAGATGTTTGGGAAGCCTGGCGGCAGGAAGGAATTACAAACGGAACTCGTGTTCGCGAAGGTTTGCGCGATGGCGTTACAAATGCGCTTCTTCATCTTGGTGCCGGTTTCTTGCAGACAGAAGGAGAAGGAAACAACGCACTCTTAAATGCATTAAAAGACGGAAAGCGAGCAGACGGTGTTACATATACACAAATGGATTTCTACAAGGCTCTGCTTCGCGAAGTTTACAGATTCCTCTTTCTTTCAACAATCGAAGAGCGTGATTTGCTTTTTGCTCACAGTACCGATGAAGCACAGCTCACACCAGAGTTAAGAAAAGCACACAAAATCTATCGCGAAGGCTACAGCATTCACCGGCTTGCAGAAAAGAGCCGTCGTATTCCAGCAAATGATAAATACACAGATATCTGGCATGGCGTTCAGGTTGTATTCAAAGCACTGCAGCAGGGAAACGAAAAACTAGATTTGTCTCCGCTTGGTGGACTTTTTAGAGCAGATCAGTGTCCTCTTTTGGATTCATGTAATATCGACAACGAACATTTTTTAAAGGCAATCCGCTGCCTTCGATGGTGCTATATCGATTCGAAACTAACATTTACAGATTATCGCAACATGGGAACCGAAGAGTTTGGTTCAGTTTACGAAAGTCTTTTGGAACTTGTTCCCCGCGTTGATTTGGATAGCCGTTCATTTAGTTTTGTTGGAATTGGCGATGAAAACGGAATTGACGAAGAAGGAAGCACAACAGGAAACGCAAGAAAGACCAGCGGCTCTTATTATACAAATGCGGATCTTGTGAACAGCCTTATAAAATCAGCCCTTGAACCAGGTTTGATGGGAAAAATTGAACGAGCAGAGCAAGTAGCTCAAAAACGCAATGAAGAAATGGATTATGAAAAAACAATTCTTTCATTCAGCGTGGTAGACCCAGCCTGTGGTTCAGGACACTTTCTGTTGGCAGCAGCCCGTAGAATTGCAGAAGTTCTTGTTGAAAAACGTTTGGAAAAAATGGAGGATGCAGTTCCGTCACAGGATTTGTATCGTAAAGCCTTACGTGATGTAATTACAAATTGTATCTATGGTGTAGACCTAAATGATATGGCTGTAGAACTTACAAGAACTGCACTTTGGCTTGAAGGCTACGAATCTGGAAAACCACTTGAATTTTTAAGCCATCATATAAAGTGTGGAAACTCTCTTGTTGGTGTGTACGACCTTAATGTATTGAACAATGGAATTCCTGATGCCGCATACACAGCACTTAGTGGAGACGAAAAAGAAGAATGTTCAAAACTTGTAAAAACCAATAAAGAAAGCCGAAAGAGTAAATTTCAGGGTGATTTGTTTTCAAAAGACCTTGCAACTTCCAGCGGAGAACTTGCTTCAATTATGTGGAGAATCAGTGGAACTGCTAACGACACAATTGAAGACCAGGAAAAGAAAAGAGAATTGTATGAAGCTCTGCTCCAAAACAAAGACTATCTTAAAAACAAAATTGCCTGTGATCTTTACACAGCCGCTTTCTTTGCAACAAAAACAGAAGCAAACCATGCAAAAGTTCCGCTGAGTGAAGATATTTTTGACGTTCAAAAAGAAAATGCAGAAAATCCAATGAGAGCGGGCATTAGAGAAGAAGCTGTGCGATTGAGTAATCTGTATAAGTTCTTTCATTGGAAAATTGAGTTTCCTGAGATTTTCCAGCGAGGAACTGGTTTTGATTGCGTTCTGGGAAATCCGCCTTGGGATAGAGTCAAATTACAGGAAAAAGAATTCTTTGCAAGTCGTGCGCCTTTAATTGCAGAAGCAAAGAACAAAGCAGTTCGTGATAAATTGATTCTTGCGTTAAAAGACAGCGACCTCTCTTTTGAGCGTGAATTATACGAAAGTTTTATCACAGCCCTGCACAGTGCAGAAAGTACAAGTACATTCGTTCATGCAAATGACAAGACTTTTGCAGACTGTCGCTATAAGCTGACAGGAACTGGCGATGTAAACATGTATGCTCTTTTTGCAGAGCTTATTTATACAATGATGGATGCATTTGGAACAGCTGGCTTTATTGTGCCGTCTGGAATTGCAACCGATGACGGAACTAAGGCATATTTTGGAAAGATTGCTACAAGCGGACTTTTGAAAAGCCTGTATGATTTTGAGAATCGCGAGGGGCTTTTCCCGACTGTTGATTCAAGATTTAAATTCAGTCTTATAACTCTTGCGCCAAAAGACGGAATGAGCGACTTTGCTTTCTTCCTTCATAATCTGAATGAGCTTGAAGACAGCCGCCGCCATTTTACGATGACTCCAGAAGATTTTGATTTAATAAATCCCAACACCCATACATGCCCAGTTTTCCGAAGCGAAGAAGATGCAAAACTTGCCAAAAAGATTTACAAAAAGGCCGGCGTATTCGTCAATGAAACCGATGAAGAAAATGGAAATCCATGGGGCGTAAGTTTTCAGCGAATGTATGATATGTCTAATGACAGCGGATTGTTCATATCTCCGGACGACCCGCGAGTTTCCGAAGGAAACTTGAAAGTTTTGCCTCTCTACGAGGCAAAACTCATGCATCAGTTTGACCACCGCTGGAACACATTTGTTAATGGTGAGCCAAAAGATGTAACTGTGGAGCAAAAAGAAGATACCAATTTTACAGTAACACCGCAATATTATGTGCCGTATGCAGAAACCGTACTTAGAACAACAACGCTGGATTTGAAAATTGTTCAGGCTCTGAGGGAATTGATTCAAATTGAGAATGGAGAATTGAAAATTGAAAATGGCAAGACAGAAAAGAAACTCCGCGAGTTGATTCGAGAAAAGGCGGGAATGTCGGACGATTTGTTTTCGGAAACCGAGAAACTTGAGAGCGGAGAATCGAATATTGAAAACAAGGAATTGAAAATTCTCAATTCTCAACTTTCAACTCTCAATTCCAAAGAATTAGGTGCGGCTGTGTTTGAAGTTGCAGAGAAGTTGTGTCCGAAGTATTTGATGGGATTCCGTGGTATTTGTCGAGCAACAGATATTCGCACTGTTTTAGCTAGTGCATTACCATTAAGTGGGGTTGGTAATAGTGCTCCTGTTATGGTTTTCTCAAAAAGTGTAAAAGCTACTCTTAAAGCTTGTTTATTATCAAATATGAATTCTCTACCATTTGATTTTGTTGCAAGATTTAAAGTTGGTGGAATTAATTTTAATTTCTTTATTGTTAATCAACTCCCAGTTCTTCAACCAACAGAATATTCTGAAGCAGCACTTTCATTTATCGTTCCCCGTGTAATGGCTCTCACATACACTGCTACAGACATGACCGAATGGGCAAGAGCCTTGTGGAATGATTCATCTCTCAAAGTGCGCCTTAAAATGCTGCAATTGAACAACAAAGAAAACGAAGGAATCACCGACGAAAAGTTTGTTGACCGTGAGTTTTCAGAAAGTTTTCTTCCTCCATACATCTTTGACGATGCAAACCGTGCAGTCCTTCGTGCCGAGCTGGACGCATACTACGCCCGCCTGTACGGTCTTACCCGCACCGAGCTCCAGTACATCCTGGACCCACACTCCGTAATGGGTGAAGACTACCCAAGCGAAACCTTCCGCGTCCTCAAAGAAAGCGAAATCGCCAAGTATGGGGAGTACAGGACACAGCGGCTTGTGCTTGAAGCATGGGATAGGATGGAGTAGGGAATCGTAAAGAAATGAGTATAAAATTAACCCAAAAAACAAAAAAATATCTCTCTGTTATCCAAGAATCAAAAGAATCTGGTAATCTTGCTATTTTTGTTGGAGCAGGTTTTTCTGTTAGCGAGAATAATAAAAAATATAAAAGTTGGAGTGGTGTTACAAAAAAATTAATAAAAGAACTAAATTGTAATAAGAACTTAGATAATTTGAAAATTGCCGAATTGTATAAGTTACAGTTTGGGAAAGCAAAATTGAAACAAGCTGTATTACAAAGTTTTCCCAAAACACCTGATGTAGCAGGAACTTTACATAAAGAACTTGTTAATCTGAATCCACATTATATTATTACAACAAATTGGGATAAGCTGATTGATGATGCAATTGAGAAGACAACAAATATCTATGATATTATTGTAAACGATAATGAATTAGTAAAATCTGTAAATAATTCAAAGTATATAAAAATGCATGGAGATTTTGAGCATGATAATTTTGTCTATGCAGAATCTGATTATTTAAATTACTCAGTGAATTTCCCCTTAATTGAAAATTTCTTAAAAAGTATCTTCTCAACGCATGTAATAGTTCTTCTTGGATATTCTTTTAATGATGTGGACCTTAAACAAATTGTTTCCTGGGTAAAAGATAATTCAAAAGAACGTTTACCCATTTATATGATAACGACAAGCCCTAAAGATACAGCCGAATTAAATTATCTTGGTAAATACGGAATTAAAGTCTTTCAAATATGTAATAATAACAATCAGTCAAAACAAAGTTTCATTGAATTCTTTAAACTTTGTGATAAATATAATCCATTAAATTATAAAAATGATTCGTGTGCCTTTTTAGTAAATAAATTAGAACCACTAAATAATTATAAGGTTATTTTATTTTCGCAAATAAAAGATGTTCTTACCAATTGTTGCATTATGTATGAAGATGGGCTGTCATCATCTTTGAGCTTCTATGATAAAATAGCTTCTTTAGATTATGATGAATCAACTCGTATTTGTTATAGAGATTTTTTAAGCAATGCATTGATTTATAATCAAGATTTCAACAAACACAAATCACAGATGGAATATATAATCAATATTTTAAAAAGAGCAGATATTCATGGCCTATGTGATGATGGAATGATTAAAAATAAAATTAATTTGACATTCGATATAAATGGGCCAGAACTATATGATAATTATTCGAATAGATTCAATTTTGATTATAAAACAAAAAAGTTTTCAAATAATTCAGAAATGTTAGATCTAATATTCTCCTTATATAGTATTGAGCAATATGAAAAGGCATTCAATCTAACAAATGAATTAATACAAAAAAGTAAGAAGGAAAATGATTTTATATACACTTTTATTAGTTATTTTAATTATAATATTTTAGTTAGAAAACTTAAATTCGAGTTTACAAAAGATAAAAATAAGCAGGATTATTTCCGTCAATTAAAAACAATAGATATAGACTTTGAATATAATAAACTTCCATTAAAATACAAAAGACAAGTTTATCCTATATATTCATTAATAAATTTTGATAAACTATATGTATTAAATTATACATCTCAAAATTCCATCAAAGAATGTAAAGAAAAATTTAATATTTTAGTAAAACATGGAAGATCTGAAAAAGAAGTTTTTGGTCATAAAATTATTCATAAAAATCTAGTTGATTTTATAGTAAATAATGGAATCTGTTTTGAGGAATATGAAGAATACAAAAAAGTAAATTATAATTATTTATATTTAAGTCAAATAAATCAGAGAGATAAAACAAAATGGAATCCAAATAAAACGGAATTGTATGCGAGCATAAAATACTTTGATTTCAAAACAATTCAAGAATTTTTCAAAGCATACAAAGAGGGTAATAATCAATTATTGATATCTGATGTTTTACGAGCCTGGCTTATAAATGATGTCTTAAAAAACTGTGTAAACAATTATATAAATAGAAAAAATACTGCTTTATCAAATCTGGAAAAATATATAGATAATTGTCTATTTATTTTATCTTTATTAAATCTTTCAATTACTGAAACAAATAAAATTATTAATCAGATTTGTAAAATTATTACTTATGTACGAAATCAAATGACAATTTTTGAAAGTGTAGAATTATTCTTTATAAATCAATGTAATTTATTTGAAGGAACAAACGTAAAAGGAAAGCCTGCATTAAAAATTTTTGAATGCTTGATTTCCAAATTAGCAGAAGATAAATGCAATGTGTATGAAATTGAAGCTTTGTTACGATATAAATTAATAAACGTATGTAAGATAGCTATTCAGGATTCAACAAAGTTTAGAAATGAAGATTTATTAAAGAAATTACTAATTACAATAAATTCAATTATAACTCCGAGTGATAAGTACAGATTTGTTGAACATTTGATTATGATTATTTATCAGATGGGCAATGATAATTGTAAACAAATAATCACATCCTTTATCAATTCTTTGGATATTTCGAAAGATAAAACTTCCTATGAGTATATTTCTTTTATGCTATCCTTAAAGAGATTAAATTTTGATATTAATGATGAAGAGTTAAAAAACTGTATAATAAATTATATTGAATCATTTCCTAGTAATTCATTTAGTTCAACCTTTATTGACTTAAAATCTTGTCTTGAAGCTACTTGTGAAAAAGATTCTTCCTATCATGAATTAGTAAAAAAACTTGAAACTATTATTCAAAACTATAAAAAATTTGAGTTGTCTATAGGAGAATCAAATAATGCATAAGCTGCTTCAATCATACAATCTTCACAAAATCAAACTTCTTTTTCATGGTTTTGACCTAAAAGTTATAGAACCAAATAACGACATCGAATTGAATCAATATGCTGATTCTTTATTCACAAGTTTTTCAATAGATTCTCCTGAGTATGAAGATAAAAAAGGTGTTTTTGTCTTTACGGTAGATGGTAGTGTTGTTTATGTAGGCATGACAAATGATTCCCTTAAGAAAGTTATGATGGGAACTTATGGAAATATTATTCCAAGAAAACTTCATAAAGATGGCCAACTTACAGCTTGTAGATTAAGTGCATTTTTAAACGAAAATCACAATAAAAACATTGAACTATGGTTTATTGCTTGCGACGACAAAGAAAAAAATAAGCAAATCAAGAATGAATTGATTGATGAATATAAGCCAGAGATAAATAAAAGATAGGAGTACGATTAAATGACCCTACAAGAAGAAATCCAAAACGGTGAAAGCCGTACATTAGAATACAAAGCAACGCTTCCTCATGATTCACAAAAATGGATTAAAACCATTGTTGCCTTTGCAAATGGGGCTGGAGGCAAATTTGTTCTTGGCGTAAACAATCAGCGTGAGTTTGTAGGTCTTGCAAAATCTGTAGACTTATTTGAACTAAAGGATAACATAGCAGATACAATTGGCCAGATGTGCGAGCCGCAGATTATGTTCGACATTACAGCCGAGATGGTAGGCGATGCCCAGCTTTTGATTGTCAATGTGTTCCCTGGAAACGCAACTCCTTATTTTATTAAATCCCTTGGAAAAGAAAACGGCACATTTATACGTCTTGGAGCGACAACCCGCAATGCAGACTGGACTGCTTTGGAGGAACTTTCTAACCGTGGTCGCCATGTTTATTATGATGAGTTTGCCTGTCCTAGTGTAAAGGTTGAAGATGAAGATATAAAATATCTTTGTAGGGATTTTTCTGAGCGTGCAGAACGTAAGATTACAAGAAAAGATTTGGAGAATCTGAATCTTATAATCGGCAATAAAAAGGATACAGCGACTAATGCCTATGCAATTCTTTTGGGAAAGCATGATTATACTTCCCGCATTCAGTGTGCCAGATTCCGTGGTACAGAGCGTGTTGATTTTCTTGATAAAAAGGAATATGAAGGTCCACTTTGTGAGCAGATAGACGGATCCTATAAATTTGTTCTGAACTATTTGAGCATGGCGGTGGAAATCAATGGCATTGTTCACAAAGAAAAATATGAACTTCCACACAAGGCAATCCGCGAGCTGATTATTAATGCTGTAATTCACCGAAACTATCAGATGAGTTCCAGCGTTCAGGTAGCGGTCTATGATGACCGTGTTGAAATTTCTTCACCGGGAAGCATCTATGGCTCTTTGACTTTAGAAGAGGCTCTGGAAGGCCGTTCGTCAATCCGCAATAAAACGCTTGCCCGCACTCTTGAAAAGATTGCTGTTCTTGAAGGCTGGGGGTCCGGCTTTAAGCGCATTTTTGCTGAGTGCGATGAATACGGGGTGGAAAGACCTGAGTTCCTTGAAATTGGCGATATGCTTCGTGTGAACTTTTACCGTCCTTCGTATAAGAAAAACGGCGATAAAAGTGGCGATAAAGCCCAAAAAACGGCGATAAACTCACAAATCGGCGATAAATCGGCGATAAATCAAAATGTCGGCGATAAATCGGCGATAAACTACAAAGACAAAATTCTGGAATATCTTTCTAAACATTCCGAAGCCCGCTCACAGGATATTGCTTTGTTTATCGGCTTGAAGCAATCACGCACAAAAGACTATCTTTCCGAACTCGTTGAAGATGGCAAGATTGTTGCCAATGGCGCTAACAGGAACAGGACATATTCGTTAAAGTGAGATTATTATGGACATATCAACTATAGAAAGAACGATACTGGAAAAATGCGCAAAGGATGCCGGCTGGGAAATTGACAGCAATTCCAAGTCAGATTGCATCAACTTATTCAGTTCTTTTTTTAAGGAAACCAGTACCATTCGGAAGACTTCAGATGGTTCTTTTGTTATTCGCTTTAGCAAGGCATTTAGTAAAAGTCATTTTGATTCCGGGATTCATTTTAATTCTAATGGAGAATTTGAATTCACATTACAAGAATCGTTCTCCTTTTCTAGATTGTTAAAACGAATTGCAGAACTTTTTGCTTCGCTTCCTGACAATCCATTAGAACAATATCAGAAAAAACTTGCAGAATTTTCAGATACCGAAATTCAAAAGACCGAAGCTGAACGGCTTGTAAAAGAAAGAGTAGGGCAAGACATTTATCGGGATGCCCTCATGAATTATTGGGGCGGAGCTTGTGCTGTTACAGGTTGCACTCTTACAGAAGCATTGCGAGCAAGCCATGCAAAGTCTTGGAAAGATTGCACAAGTGACGCCGAGCGACTAAATGTTTACAACGGATTTTTGCTTACAGCAAATCTGGATGCACTTTTCGACAAAGGTTATATTTCTTTTACAGATGATGGATTGATTATGGTGTCATCTGCCTTTTCTTTTAAAGGAGCAGATTTAAGAGGGCTTGGTATTAATAGTGATATGAAACTTCGCTGGATAGAAAACGAGCATTTGGAGTTCTTGGATTATCATCATAAGAATGTTTGGAAGAATTAGAAAACTCACTAAAAAATTTTCTTGACAAAAAAAATAAAAACATGATATAAAATTAACAGGTTGATAATTTTATATAGGTATGTTAAGATTATCTCAGTTAGATAAGAGCGGAGGGGAAGGAGTTCTTATGGCAGAAGAAAGACAGATTAGCGAGTATGGCGAGCTTTTGAAGCATCTAAGGATTAACAAACACGAGATGTTAAAAAACATGGCAGGAAAACTTGGGCTTAATTCTTCTTATCTTTCTGCCATAGAGAGCGGGAATCGTGATATTCCGCCTGATTTGACTGATAAAATATGTACAGAATATGGTCTTGATGAAGGGCAGCGAAAAGAATTGAAAGAGGCTGAACTTAATACAGACCGTAAGCTGGTGCAGATTGATATGAAAAAAATCAATGAGAACCGTCTTGCAAAAGAAGTCGTGCTCAATTTTGCAGGAAAAGCTGAAAGTCTTACGGATGAACAGCTTTCAGAAATAAATGCGATTTTAAATCGCTAAGGAGGCAAGCCTATGATTGTGCTGGAAAAAAATAAAGCCGTCTAAGTTCTGGTAAAACTTAAAACGGCTCTGGTCAAGAAGTTGGATAAACCAATTCTCGAAATGCAATGTTAGAATTATAGTTTATCCTTCTTCTTTTGTCAATCCGCTCTTTTCGGCTACCTGTGGGCTTAGGATAGAAAAGGGCGCAATGGATTTCCGAAATGTCGGAATATTAGAAGATGCGGCTTCTGCGCTAAAAAAAAGAAGCCTCTAAAAACTTCAGTTTTTTGAGGCAACTCTGAAAATGCCGAGTTTAAAAGCCCGCAATTTCGGGCTTTTAAACTCGGCGGCAACCTCAAATTGTAATTTTTAGAGGTTGCCAAAATACAGAAGAAGGATAAGATTATGGTACAGATTTATGCTTACCAAAATTCCCTCAAGACTGGCGAGGGTAAAGACAAATATTGCTTTAGGAGCGTCGTTGATCAGATTATGGACAGCGAGCAGCTTGTAAGGGAAATCATCAGTTACAATTCAACTATCACGGATGCGGATGCCCGAGCCGTGCTTTCGGTTCTTAACGACCGGGTCCGTCATTTTGTAAATCTTGGCTACAAAGTGGAGCTTCCTTTTGGCTATGTGTATAACAAGGCAAACGGAACTGTCGCAAAATTAAATGACGGTTTTGTTCCCGGAAAAGGAAACCACAGGATAACAAGTGTCTTCAAGTTCAAGGATGACGCTGCGGATGAAATGACAAAAGACGCTTCTTACAAACTTGCAGGGAGCGGATATGTTCAGCTTCCTGCAATCAAGGAAATTTCTTCTATTCTTCCAAACGGTATGGAGAGCGAAAATCTTGATTTTTCTGCGGGGGCTATGCTTCGAATCAAAGGCAAGAATGTTTCCTTTGTTGCGGAAGATGAGGTGCAGGGTGTTTTCCTCGTTTCATTAGATTCTTCCGAAACTCGTGTTTCAAACTACAACAGAATTGGAACGAATGTCATTGAGGCCTATGTTCCTGCTGTTGCATCAGGCAGTTATGAAATAAAGCTCGTCACAAAACCGGGAACTGAGCGTTACGAAAAAACCGTGTATTCCACAGTTGTTAATGTAACTGCTTAATTTTTTCAGAGGGCTTCCTTTTTTGGGGAGTCCTCTGATTTGTAATGCAAAGAATTATTAAGGATATTTTATTCTATGAACAAACAATATGAACGCAAAGTAAAAGAAAATAAGCCGGTTGTGGCAATCTGTTATGATTTTGATAAAACACTTACGCCTGATGATATGCAGGCTCAGGGATTCATTCAGTCTGTTGGTTATGATGTCAACTCTTTTTGGGAAAAATCAAATGGCCTTGCTGAGCATAATGAGATGGATCAGAACCTTGCATATATGTATACGATGTTGCATGAATCAGAGGGAAAAGTCTTATTCACCAAAAAGAGTTTGAGAGATTATGGCTCAAAAATACAGCTTTTTCCTGGTGTTGAGGAATGGTTTGAAAGGATTCGTGACTATGCAAAAGACAAAGGTGTTATTATAGAGCATTATATTATCTCGTCAGGACTAAAAGAAATGATTGGGGAACTAAAGTTGCCTCCTCTTTTGAACGCATATACGCAAGCTCATTTTATTACAATGACAGGGATGTGGCTGAATGGCCTGCTCAAGTCGTTAATTATACAAACAAAACGCAGTTTATTTTCAGAATTGAGAAAGGAACCTTGGATATAAATGATTCTGGAATTAACGATTATTTTCCAACAGAAACAATGCGTGTTCCTTTCAGAAATATAATTTATATCGGTGACAGCGACACTGACATTCCGTGCATGAAGTTAGTTAATTCAAATGGAGGCCATTCAATAGGCGTATACAATCCTGCAACACAGAAAAAGGAAAAGGTCTATAAGATGATGCATGACAAGCGTATAAAATATTTTGCGCCTGCTGATTACAGTGAAGGTTCTGAGTTGGATGCGCTTGTAAAAGCAATCATTGACAGGACATATTATAATGAGCTTCTGGAAGAGATTCATTTCAAAAATAAGAAAGAGTATGAATTGGACGAGGCAAATTTTTCTGAGGAGCAAAAATTGAAGAAATCATTACTGCTCAATCTAGAGGAAAGCGGCAGCTTTAGAACAACACATACAGTTATAGCCGAGCTTCGAAAAGTCGATTACTGGAGTCCTGATGAAATCGATTGGCTGATAGACATTGCTCTTTCTAATAGTCAGGTAAATCATATTTTGACTGATGATGATGTTGCAAGATTTTATAAAAGCATAATTGAAGGAGCACATAATAAAAAAGCGGAAGAGTTGAGGGAAGTTTTAAAAGAATAAGGCATCGTATATTCATACATTTAGGAGAGAGTTGTAAAACTCCATCTTCCAAATCTTCCGCAAAAAAGCGCCTCGCATTCCGAAAATCTCGGCCCCGCTCATCGGAAGCTCAATCTAACACAGGACTGACGCTTCCCGACTGAGCCAGCTGGCCCGTCGCGTTTTCGACTAACCGGCCGGCTCCTTACGCTTTACCTCTTACGTCTTCTCAAACTCCGGCTTCCATGCGGCAAATTGAAGCAGCTGCTCGTCGGTGCGGTGGTAGTAACGCTCACCCTTATCCAAGCTGGCGATTTTTGCCATTTCATCGGCGGTCAGCTTAAAGTCCATGATGTTAAGATTGTCTTTGATGTGGTCAACGTTCTTACTTCCAGGAATCACCACAAATCGTCGCAAATTGCCTTGCAATTTGCTTACCGAGTTTGTCTTCGCCAAACTTGCAGAAATATATTGTGCTAGTTTACGCTCAGCGGAAACTAGGTAAGCAAGCCATAGGCTTGCGACGGTACCAGCTCATCAATTTGATACCGTACTTGTCCAGAGTTACGCGTAAATCCTTCTGCGTAAAATATGGATGGGCTTCCACCTGAATGAACTGAGGGGCAGTTTCCCATTTAGTCTCAAGTTCTTCTATATATTTTCCTTCAAAATTAGAAATGCCGATTGAGCGGGCTTTCCCATCGCGGAGTGCCTTTTCAAGCTGACGGTAGCCTGCAAGCCAGTTTCCTGCCGGTTGATGGATGTAGAGCAGGTCAACGTAATCTACTCCAAGACGCTCAAGAGTTTCGTCAACAGCGTTCGGATTTTCGTATTCCGACGGCCAGAGCTTTGTGGAAAGAAAAATCTCCTTTCGCTCAACGCCGCTTTCTTTGATTCCCCGTCCGACAGCGCGCTCGTTTACATAAGCGTTGGCTGTGTCGATAAGACGGTAGCCCATCTTAAGAGCCTCGCGGGTGCTGTTCTGGGCATCTGCGGATGAGAGCATAAAGGTCCAAGTCCTATTACAGGGCATTCGATTCCGTTGTTTAATTTGATTGTCTGCATATTGTGTCTCCTGTCATTCCGAACTTGATTCGGAATCTAAATCTCGAGAGGAGTGTAGCATGGAAATTTTTTTTCTCAATGTGCATATTTCACCTTTGTGTAGGAAAAGCGACAGATTTTTGAAATGTGCCTAGAAAGTTGGGCGTTCCCGGCTGCCTTCGGCAGCCGGTCGGGCTTTCCGCCATTCCGCTATCGCTTCAGCCTCCTCACTTCGTTGCGGTGGCCGCCTTTGGCGTGGCTTCAATCCCTAACGCGTTCTTTATTTACCTTTCGATATCGTGAGATTTTATTGAAGGTATAAGAAAATCATGGTAAAATTACACTGACGGAGAATCAGAATGGCGGAAGTACCTGTAAAAGACAAAATAGAATACACAGTTGCTCTCGTAAGCGATTTTGCAAAAAAATATTCTCTTTCCACAACACAGGCATTCAACTACCTTGACCGCTTTAATGCCATTACGCTTTTGGAACAGCACTACAATATAGCCCACACCCTTGCATATTCGGAAATGGTAGATACATTAGCTTCTTATTGCAAAGACCATGGAGGAAATGTCTGATGTTTTTGTATCATGGTTCAAACGCTTGTAAACAAAGGACTCTGCCATGAATGATGTTGAATATCAGATTGAATGTACCACACGAGACCTTGCGACATATCTCGTAAGGGATTTTTCTTTTACCGTGGAACAGGCCTTGCGTGCCGTGTACAACTCAGAACTCTACCAGAAACTCTGTGACCCAAAGACAGGACTTTACTTTCAAAGCCCCCTTTATGTGTATGACTATTTAAAGACCGAAATCAAGACAGGAAAACTACAATGAGTGCAAGTTACAAAAAACTCTGGAAAATCCTAATCGACCGCGACATGAACAAGAGCGACCTCATCCGCCAGGCAAAAATCACCAGCAACATCGTAGCCAAAATGGGCAAAGGCGAAGATGTTTCCATGGAAAGCCTCAGGAAAATCTGCATAGCCCTGGACTGTGAGATTGGGGATATTATGGAAGTGAATGCTGCTGATGGAGAGTGAAAAATGAGTGATATTTTTGACATTCACGAAATGTCCGAAGAAGACATAAAACACGAATACATAACAACTGCCCTCGAAGCAAAGTGGGATGCAAAAAAAATCTCCATGGAAACAGAAATCTGGAAGGCTGTAAAAAAGCGCAATCAAAATCTTCATATTTCAGCATCTCCTCTCAACAATTTTACAGACGGAAAAGTCAAAATCAAAGGAAACATTCCAAGCCGCGACAAAGGAAAACGATGTGACTACATTCTGTGGTACAACAAGGGAACACCGCTTGCAATAGTAGAAGCAAAAGACAATAACCACGCATCTTCCTTTGGCTTACAGCAGGCTATCAGTTACGGAGTTTTGCTTGATGTTCCTTTCGTTTACACTTCAAATGGCTCAACTTTTTTTGAACACGATTTTACAACAGGCTTAGAAAAAGAAATCCCACTTTCAGAATTTCCTACAGCAGAAGAACTTTATAACAGATGGAAAAATGTAGATGCTGAAAAAATTGTAGAAGTTGAAAACAGAATGCTGTATTCCATTGACGGTAATACAAAAGTATATGATGTTCCTCTTTGTTTTGAAGAAAACCTTATGAACACACCTTTTTATTCTGGAGCAGATTGTTATCCACCTCGTTATTATCAACGAAATGCCGTAAACAGAACTCTTGAAGCAATTGCAAAACAACAGACCCGCATTCTTATTGCAATGGCAACAGGAACTGGAAAAACTTATACTGCATTCCAATTAGTCTGGCGTTTGATTGAATCTGGAACAAAGAAAAAAGTTCTTTATCTTGCAGACAGAAATAATCTTGTGGACCAGTCTATTCAGCAGGACTTTAAACCTCTTGAAAAAGTAATTCACAAAATCAATTTTCAGAAAGAAGACAAATCTAAAATCTCAGCATATCAGGTTTACTTTGCTTTGTACCAGCAGTTGGATTCTGCAAAACATCATAATGACGAAGAGGAAGAAACAGAAGAAGAGATTGAAAACGAACTTTCAAAGTATAAAGAATTCTTTACTCCTGATTTCTTTGATTTGATTATTGTAGATGAGTGTCACCGCGGTTCTGCAAAGGCTGATTCCCGCTGGCGTAAGATTCTTGAATATTTTAATGGTGCAACACAAATCGGTATGACTGCAACCCCAAAGGAAACAAAGTATGTTTCGAATATAGATTACTTTGGAGAGCCTGTTTATTCATACAGTTTAAAACAGGGAATTGAAGATGGATTCCTTGCTCCGTTTAAAGTAATTAATGTTCATACAAATATTGATGACGGCTGGAGACCAAAGAAAGGTCAGAAGGATATTAACGGAAATGAAATTGAAGACCGTGAATATAATCTTTCTGACTATGATTACAACATCATTGTTCAAGACAGAATTGATGAAGTTGCAGCTGAAATTACAAAGTACCTGAAAGAAACAGACCGTATGTCTAAAACGATTGTATTCTGTCCTACAGAAGATGCCGCAGATAGAATGCGTGTTGCATTAAATAATTTGAATACAGACATGGTTCAGAAAGATAATCAGGGAAATGTAAAGGAACAATATGTAGTCCGCATTACCGGAAGTGACAAATATGGAAAAGATAAACTTGATTATTTTATTTCTGTTTCTCAGCCTTATCCTGTAATTGCAACGACTTCAAAACTGCTTTCTACCGGCAGTGACTGTAAAATGGTTAAGCTGATTGTCATTGATGAATTGATTAATTCAATGACTGAGTTTAAGCAGATTATTGGTCGCGGAACTCGACTTCGCTACGATGATGGAAAAACACATTTTACAATTATGGACTTCCGCAGAGTAAGCCGTTTGTTTGCTGACCCAGACTGGGATGGTGAAATTGAACAAGATGAAGATTATAATCCAAATCCAGAACCTAAAACCCCTCCTGAACCAAAAGCCCCATCTGATGATACAGATGACGGTGGTGATGGCCCGGTTATTGTTGATCCTCCTGTACCTAATCCAAAACCAATTATTGGAAAAGGTGGAGTTAGAGTAAATGTCCTTCAGCGTTTAGTTTCAATTTATGATACAGACGGAAAACTTTTGAAGCAGGAATCTATTGAAGATTACACAAAAGAAAGTATTCTTGGAACTTACCAGACTTTGGAGAACTTTATCCAAACCTGGAACGGTGAACAGAAAAAAGAAATCATTCGAAACATGCTTAAAGAAAAAGGCATTGATCTTGAACTGATTAAGAAAGACCAGAACATGACTGATGTAGATGACTTTGATTTTATCTGTCATATTGCATTTAATCAAAAGCCTCTTACAAGAAGAGAACGTGCAGAGAATGTAAAAAAACGTGACATCTTTGGAAAGTACGGAGAAGCTGCTCGTGAAGTAATAAATGCACTTTTGGATAAATATGCTGAACTAGGCATTTATGATATTGAATCAACAGAGATTTTAAAACAGAATCCATTTATTAAATATGGCAAGCCAGCTCGCATTGCTGCTTTGTTTGGTGGAAACGATAAATACAGAGATGCAATCCGTGAACTTGAATATGAATTATATAAGGTTGCGTAGATTATGACAGGGTGGAAACAATATCATTCTTTAAGTAAAAAAGAGATCGAATTATTAAAAAAAGAATTGTTTAATAATAAACCCGAGACTCAATATCCTCATTACAAGCCAATTAAAACAAATTCTAATGACAATTCATATGAAAAATTAGAATTAGCACCAAATTTAATAATTGAAGTTAATAAATTTGGTGCTGTTAGATATAAAGGTAAAATACTTAAACAATATGCGACAGGATCTTTTATGCATGTTGCAATGATTTATTTTGAAGAATATGGAAATGTTCCTGTTTATGAATTAGTAAAAAGAGCTTTCGATCCAATAGATAATAGAGAACATTACGAAATTCATCATATTAATAATAATGCACTTGATAATAGACTTGAAAATCTTATTTATGTTACGAGACAAGAACATAGATTAATAGATGAAGACTTTAATAAAAAAGTATTAATACCAATAAGTAAAAAAATTACTCAAAATAATCGTAAAGATTTAATTAATTATTTTAATAATAATTCAGAACGAAGTATTAATGGCAGCGAATTATTAAAAGTATTTAATAATACTTCATTTGAAAGAATAAAATACAACATTGATAAATTATGCAAAGATAAAAATATAATGAGAATTGAAAATAATGATTTATTCATATTTCAAAAATTCTTATTAAATGAAAGCAGGTAGTATATGAGCAACTTAAGTAGTTTTGTAAAACGTATTCGTGATGTAATGCGTAACGATGCCGGTATTAACGGTGATGCACAGAGAATTGAACAGATAGCCTGGATGCTCTTCTTAAAAGTATATGACGCAAAAGAAGAAGACTGGGAATTTGAAGATGAAAAATATGAATCGATAATCCCAGAAGAACTTCGCTGGCGTAACTGGGCACATACAGAAAATCAAGGTGATGGTCTTACTGGTGACAAACTCTTGAACTTTGTAAACAATAAGCTTTTCCCAACTCTAAAAAATCTTGAAATCTCACCTGACACACCAATCCGCCAGAGTATTGTACGCACAACTTTTGAAGATGCAAACAACTACATGAAAGACGGTGTACTGCTCCGCCAAATTGCAAACATCATTGATGAACTTGATTTTGGAAGCTACGAAGAAACTCATGCTTTTGGTGAAATCTACGAAACAATTCTTAAAGAACTCCAGAGCGCAGGTAGTGCCGGTGAATTCTATACACCACGTGCTGTAACTCAATTTATGGCAAAAATGATTAAGCCGCAGATAGGCGAAACAATGGCAGATTTTGCTTGCGGTACTGGTGGATTCCTTTCCAGCTGGATAAAAGAACTTGAAGAAGTAAAAGATGCTAAAGGTAGCATTTCAAACAAAGACTCAGAAAAAATCTATAATTCAATTTATGCAGTAGAGAAAAAACAGTTCCCTTACATGCTTTGTGTTACAAACATGCTTTTGCATGGATTGGATAGTCCAAAGGTATACCATGGAAACTCACTTATTTATAAACTTTTGGACTATACCCAGAAAGATGCTTTTGATGTAATTCTTATGAATCCACCATACGGCGGAAGTGAAAAGGACGATATAAAACAGAACTTCCCGGCAGACTTACGTTCAAGCGAAACTGCAGATTTATTTATGGCGGTTATTATGTACCGCCTTAAGAAAGAAGGTCGTGCAGCAGTAATTGTTCCAGACGGATTCTTATTTGGAAACGATAATGCAAAGAATAATCTTAAGAAAAAGCTTCTTACAGATTTTAATCTTCACACAATTGTGCGTTTACCAGGAAGTGTATTCAGCCCGTATACAAGTATTACAACAAACATTCTTTTCTTTAATAACGAAGAACCAACAGGAAAGACATGGTTCTACCGTGTAGACATTCCAAGCGATCGCAAACACTTTAGCAAAACAAAGCCGATGGAATTAAAGCACTTTGATGACTGTATTGCCTGGTGGAATGACCGTAAAGAAATTACGGACCAAGAAGGAAATCCAAAAGCAAAGTGTTTTACAGCTCAGGAACTTATTGATTCAAACTACAACTTTGATGTATGCGGCTATCCTCACGAAGAAGAAGAAATCTTAAGCGTTGCAGAAACAATACAGAATTATGAAGAAAAGCGCTCAAAGCTTAATGCTGATATAGACAATCTTCTTGCACAGATTACAGAGCTTCATCAGAAAGCACAGAAGGGGGAGTTATAATGGCAAAAATAATAAAAGAAACAATTCATGCAAAAGGAATTGAAATCGGTATCTATACAACTGATTTTGAAAATGAATTTATTTCACTTACAGATATAGCACGATATAGAAGCGCAGATCCCCGTATAACTATTCACACATGGCTTCGAGGTCGGGATATAGTCGAATTTTTAGGTTTATGGGAAAGCCTTCACAATCCGGATTTTAAACGTAGCGAATTCGATACGTTTAAAAGTGAAGCTGGAACTAATGCATTTACATTTTCTATAAAAGAATGGAATGATACATTAAAGGGAAAAGGAATCATTACAAAATCTGGCAGATATGGCGGCGGAATATATTCAGGCTCTCATAGACTCACGGGAAAAAGATGATGATAGTATTTTTATTGATTTTATGTTGAACCTTCATGCAAAACATCTGCAAAAAGAAATTGAACAGTTTAAGGCTTCCATGAGCGAAAATAATGAGAAAATGGTCGATAAATCGCTTTTGAAACTGGAAATGGTCGATAAGTGGTCTGTAAAGCCAACTTTAGCCGAGAAACTGGTCGATATTTTACATTTTATGAGCGATAAATCCCAAATCACTACAGAGGAACTTGTGCGGCATTTTGATTTTGCACCTACAACAGCCAAGCGTTACCTGCGCCAGCTGACCGAATTCGGCTACCTTGAAGCAATGGGCGGGAATAAGAACAGATGCTATAAGTTAAAAGAAGGGGAACTGTACTAGATGTAATAAAAAAAACAGTCCGCGGTCCCTGCGTCATCATACGATGAACCACCTGCTCAAGGCAGGGAGAAGGAATCCCGCGGCTTACGTGAGTAATGTACTGTATTTTTCCCAAAAAATCAAGTAAAATAGAAGCTATATGAACCAACAGCAATTTGACAGCATAGAAAATACACTTACACAAATTCGTTTGCAAGCGTATGCTGGCAACACAAATGAGATGACGATAAGCAATTATTTGAACAATATTGAAATATGCCGCTCTTTTTACCCTTTGCTGCATTTTTTTGAAGTCAGTCTGCGTAATGCAATAGATAAAGCTCTTACAGACTATTCTAATGGTCAAGAATGGATGGATATTCTCCCTTTAGACTCAAAAAGCAAACTGAAAATCTTTAATGCAAAGCAAACCATAGAATTACACCGGCATATTGTTACGCATGACAGAATTGTTGCAGAATTAAGTCTTGGTTTTTGGACATCCTTTGTTTCCAAGAAGTTTTCACAGTATCCTTTTCAAGGATATGTGTTGAGATACGCTTTTCCAAATTGCCCAAAATTTATGCGTACTGCCAAAAATATGCAAAAAAGATTTGAAAGCTTCAGAATTCTTCGAAATAGAATTTCTCACTGTGAGCGTATAAACCATTTTAAAAATCTTACGATTCTACACGCTGAATTGTTAGAAAGTATCGGCTGGATTGAAAAAGAAGTTGCTGACCTTGCTTCAAAAATGGATTATGTAAACTCTTCATTGAATTTTAAGGTGGCATTATGACTGCCAAAGATTTAAAAAACGCACTTTTACAGGAAGCAGTGCAGGGGAAATTAGTTCCTCAGATTGCAAGTGAAGGCAACGCACGGGATTTGCTGGAAGAAATACGGAAAGAAAAATTGTCACACGGATTTGCAAATTCCTACGGAATTTGCGATGGAAAGGATAAAAAAACTAAAAAAAGTGATTTACGTAGTAAATCACAAATCAGTGTGACAAAAAAAGAATTGCCAGAAATTACAGAAGATGAGATTCCTTTTGAGATTCCAGAGAACTGGTGCTGGTGTAGATTGGGTGAAATTGTTTCTATTTTAGGGGATGGAATACATGGTACTCCTAATTATGATATTTCAGGAAATTATTATTTTGTAAATGGAAATAATTTGAATAATGGGAAAATTGAAATAAAACCTGATACAAAAAAAGTCAATCAATCTGAATATGAAAAATACAAGAAAGAACTAAACAATAATACTGTTTTTGTATCAATAAATGGAACTCTTGGAAATATTGCTTTTTATGAAAGTGAAAAAATCATATTAGGTAAGAGTGCTTGTTATTTTAATCTTATCAAAAATGAAATGAAAATTTATATTTATTGGTTGATTAAAACTAAATACTTTTTAGATTATGCAAATGAAGAAGCTACCGGAACAACAATAAAAAATGTTTCATTAGCAGCAATGCGAAATTTTCCAATTCCATTACCTCCACTCGCCGAACAAAAACGCATTGTCGCCGCAATCGAAAAATTCATGCCGCTCATAGAAGAATACGGCAAAAAAGAAACACAACTCAAAGCTATTAATGAAAAAATCGGCACACTCACAAAAAAAGCAATCCTGCAGGAAGCCGTCCAGGGAAAACTTGTGCCCCAAATTGCCGCTGAGGGAAACGCACGGGACTTGCTGAAAGAAATACGGAAGAAAAAATTGTCACACGGATTGGATTTTGCTAACGCAAAATCTGGAAAGAAGAAATCCAAAAAAGAGACAGCGTTAGCTGGCTCGAATCCGTGTGACATTAAAGAAGATGAGATTCCTTTTGATATACCGGAAAATTGGTGCTGGTGCAGATTGGGGAAAATTGTTTATAACAACGGTCAAAAAACACCTGATAAAGAATTCAGTTATATTGATATTGGTTCAATAGATAATCTGCATCAAAAGTTAAATGATAAAGAAAACTTTGTTTCACCAGAGCAGGCTCCTTCAAGGGCAAGAAAAATTGTGAAAAGGGGTGATATTATTTATGCGACCGTAAGGCCGTACTTACATAACATGTGCATTATTGATAAGGACTTTGAAAAAGAGCCTATCGCAAGTACTGGATTTGCAGTTTTAGCTTGCTATCCTCAAATAAATAATCAATATTTATTTTATTATTTACTTTCACCATCATTTGATAATTACGCAAATGATACAGAAAATTCGAAAGGTGTTGCATATCCGGCAATAAATGATGATAAATTGTATAAAGGTGTTATCCCTCTTCCGCCTCTTGCCGAACAAAAACGCATTGTAGTCGCAATCGAAAAAATGCTGCCATTATGCGAAAAACTTGGAGAATAAAATTGAGTGTTTCAGAAATAGTTTCACTTTCAATTGCTATAATTTCTCTTATTGTATCTATTTATGTTGTTATTAGAGATCAGAGTCAAAAAAGATTTGATTTATTAATTACAATGTATGACAGATTAGAATCTTCTAATGAGGAATTGCAGCATCAAACCGATAAAGAATCTTCTCAAAAAGCAAAATGGAAACTGGAACGTGAATTAGAAACTGCTTGTTATATGTTATACAAAAAGAAAATAGATAGAAAGATTTTTTATCACTTGTATAGGGCTTGGTTATTGTCAAGAGATTACTTTTGGACTGAAAAATACAACAATGATATGTCTGAACCTGGGAATCACCCTTATACAGTGTGGGCAATAAAAACTGGTTTAAAAAAAGGATTCCTTAATAATTCCAAAGTAAAACAAAAATTCTTGAAGCAAATGACAGACTACATTATTTCAAAGAAATTAGGAGAATAGAAATTTGGAAAAAACTGTTCCTGAATTATTAAATCAAATTATTGATATATTATCTCAACCTATATCAATTTCAGATATTGTTTCTTTAGTGCTTGCCTCTATATCAGTTTTTGCAGCAATTTTTGTCCCATATAAGATTATGGAAAAACAAAATAAAATTGCAGTTTTCGAAAAGAGATTTGAGATATATTGTATTATTGAAAAAATTATAAACTTCTCAAATGCAATTGAAAAACTTAAAACATTACCAGATAAACAAAATCCAGATGAAATAAAATTATCATATTGTAACCTTCAAATTTGGTTTAGCATGTTTAATAAGGCAAATTCATATGAAGAGACAATACCTAAAGATTTTTTAAGTTCAGTTAAGACTTTGGATGAAATTCTTACTATTCAATCTACATTATTAAAATCAACAAGTTTTTTATTTGGAAAAGATGTTTCACAATTTGTTTTAGAATTAGAGCAAAAATATCAGAGTTTTATAAAAAATTTTTCACAAAATCTGTTACCGCATATTAAAAATAATAATTATTCATTAACAAAAACGGATTTTATTTCTTATGTAAATGGGCATCCAAATTATCAAAAATTGTTTATAAAATATTTAAAATTAAACTAGGTGAAACAAAAATATTAAATGTATATTTGAAATTATTAAATATCTTTTCAAAAGCAGAATTAAAATGAGGAGCAAAATGGACACTTGCATCAAGGCTCGTTCATTCCGGAGGATTTTTTTGTTTTAATATGAAAAGCGATTATCTTACTTCAAAGCCGGCGTTTTATGCGCTTTTTGTTTTTTCACTTCCGATTATAATTGGCAATTTGTTCCAGCAGCTTTACACGATGGTCGATTCGGCGGTCGTGGGGCGGTTTGTGGGCGAGCAGGCACTGGCTGCGGTCGGCGCGTCTTATTCGCTTACGGTTGTTTTTATCTGCGTGGCGATTGGCGGCGGTGTCGGCTCTTCGGTGATTGTGAGCAAGTATTTTGGCGCGCGCAATTTTTCTGCGATGAAGACTGCGGTCAGCACTGCGTTTTTGACGTTTCTGGGTATCAGCGTTTTTCTTGGCGCGGTGGGAATTGTAATAAACCGTCCGCTTCTTGTGCTTTTAAGGACTCCTTCAGACGCGCTGGACATGGCTCTTGTCTATCTGCGGATTTATTTTCTGGGCCTGCCGTTTTTGTTCATGTACAACGTGATTTCCTCGATGTTCAATGCGATTGGAAATTCGCGGATTCCGCTTTTATTTCTGATTTTTTCTTCAGTTCTGAATGTCGTGCTGGACTTTCTGTTTGTAGCGGTATTTAAGACCGGAGTTGCAGGAGCGGCATGGGCCACGCTGATTGCCCAGGGGCTTTCGTGCGTTCTGTCGTTCGCGGTTTTTATGCGCACGCTTGGGAAATTCAAGGATTCAGAAGATGGAGTTTCGGCGGCCGAAGAAACTTCCGATGGCGCAGTCTTAATGTCTGGCGGCGCAAGTTTTTGTGACGGCAAGCTGAGCCGCGGAAGTTACAGGAAATTCAGATTTTTTGACGGACGCGAGCTTTCATCAATGGCGAAAATCGCGATTCCTTCTATATCACAGCAGTCCACCGTTTCTATCGGGATGATGCTGGTTCAGTCCGTTGTGAACAGTTTCGGCTCGGAAGCGCTTGCCGGATATTCTGCGTTCAGCCGCATTGCGTCGATTGCGATTGTTCCTATGGCGGCGTTGAACAATTCAATGTCGTCTTACACGGCGCAAAATATAGGGGCAGGAAAACCGGAGCGCGTTGTAAAAGGCTACCGTGCGGCGAATCTTATGGTCGCGTTTTTTGCGGTAACGCTCTGCCTGTGCATTGAATTTTTTTACCGTCTGCTGATTTCTCTTTTTACCGGGGACGGCGGAAGCGAGACTGCTCTGCGCACAGGACAGGCCGCGCTGCGCTTTGAAGGATTTTTTTACTGCTGGATAGGATTTAAAATGGCCTGCGACGGACTTTTGCGCGGAGCGGGCGACATGAAAGTATTTACGCTTGCAAATTTAATCAATCTTTCAATCCGCGTGGTTGTCTCGGTCGTATGCGCTCCGCGGTTCGGAATTGAATGGGTCTGGTATTCCGTTCCGATGGGCTGGTTCATGAACTTTGTAATTTCGTTCGCGGAATACAGAACCGGAAACTGGAAAAAAAGATTATAAAAAAATAAATGCCGCCTGCCATAAAAATTAAGCAGGACAACAAAAAACGTGATATAATTTTTTTATGAGTGAATTTTTTGCGGATTATTCTTCATGGATCTGGCTTGGCATTATGCTAATTCTCATTTTAATCGAAGCAGGAACCCTTGCGCTTACGACAATCTGGGCTGCGTTAGCGGCTTTTCCTATGATTTTTATTTCGCGCACAGGTCTTGCATTGCAGTGGCAGGTTCTTATTTTTACTGGGATTACGCTTGTTCTTGTAATTTTTACGCGTTCGTTCGTTGTAAAGAAATTTCTTGGTAAAAAAATTGAAACCAATGTCAACGCTCTTGAAGGACAGACTGTACTTGTTGTAAAGCCGATTTTAAAATTCCAGAAAGGAGAAGTAAAGGTTGCTAACGGAGTAATCTGGTCTGCAAAAACCGCGGATGGTTCTGAGGTTTTGGAAGCAAGTGAATGTAAAGTTGTTTCAATTGAAGGCAATACTTTAATCGTGCAAAAAATTTAGCAGGGAGTGTAAGATAAAAACAGCCAAAATGACGTCTGTTTTTATCTTTAACAAGTTTGCGTTGCAAACTTTCTTATAATCTGTTGTTTCTCACTTTGTTGCGAAACAACTTAAAAAGTCAAGATTAAAACTGAAATTTTAATCTTGACTTTTTATGGGAGTCAAAAATGATATTTGTAATCGCTGGAATCTGTGCCGTAATCGTAATTCTTATCATCGCGAACATTAGAATTGTTTCGCAGTCGCAGGCTTTTGTAATTGAGCGTCTTGGTGCGTATTCAAAAACGTGGCAGGTTGGTCTTCATTTTAAAATTCCTCTCATTGACCGTATTGCAAAACGTGCTTCCTTAAAGGAAGATGTGCGTGATTTTCCTCCTCAGCCTGTAATTACAAAAGATAATGTTACAATGCAGATTGATACCGTTGTTTATTGCCAGATAACAGATCCAAAGCTTTATACTTATGGTGTCAAAAATCCAATGAACGCTCTCGAAAACCTTACTGCAACAACATTGCGCAATATAATTGGTGAACTGGAACTTGACGAGACACTCACAAGCCGTGACGTAATAAACACAAAAATGCGCACAATTCTTGACGAAGCCACAGACCCTTGGGGCATAAAGGTAAACCGCGTCGAAGTAAAAAACATTGAGCCGCCACAGGCAATCCGCGAAGCCATGGAAAAGCAAATGAGGGCGGAACGTGAAAGACGCGAGCAGATTTTGATTGCCGAGGGAAAAAAGCAGTCCGATATTCTCATTGCCGAAGGAAAAAAACAGTCCATGATTCTTCAGGCGGAGGCAGAAAAAGAAGCGGCGATTCAAAAGGCAAAAGGCGAGGCAGAGGCGATTCTTGAAGTTCAGCAGGCAAAGGCCCAGGGCTTAAGAATGTTGCGTGAGGCGAATATTGATGACGCCACAATCCGTCTTCGCTCTCTTGAGGCATTTGAAAAGGCCGCCGACGGAAAAGCCTCAAAAATCATAATTCCGTCTGATATTCAGAGCCTTGCGGGTTTTTTGACAAGCGCTGTTGAAATAGCAAAAGGCACGGAAAAGTAAGACCTGTTTTATACATTTTTATACAGTGAATTGAAGCAATTCGTCAAAAGAAGTAAAATATTATGTCGGCTTGGGCATTTTGCTTTTGCCGCTAATTTTATTTTTTTGGAATTTTTAATAAAATGTGTGATTCTGTTTTGCCTTCCAATTTGAAAGGTTTTCATATTCATTGTGTCGGAATAAAAGGAACTGGTGTTGTTGCTCTTGTTGAAATTTTACATGCCCACGGAGCTGTAATTACCGGAAGCGATGTTTCTGAACGTTTTTACACTGACGAAATTCTTGACAAGCTAAAGATTAAGGCTCTGCCTTTTAGTTCCCAAAATATTACGGACAGCGTTCAGCTTGTAATTTACTCTTCTGCATATAATCCGGATACCAATCCTGACCTTGCAGAAGCCGTAAAACGAGGAATTCCTGTTTTGCTTTATACTCAGGCTCTTGGAGCGTTTTCTAAGAATGCTTATTCGTGCGGAGTCTGTGGAGTTCACGGAAAAACTACAACGACAGGCCTTTGCGGCTCTATTTTTAAGAAACTTGATTTTCCTGGCGCAGTCCTTGCAGGAAGCATAATTTCGTCTTTTGGAGGCTGCACTTATACAAGTCCGGTTTCTGCAGAAGTCTCTCCCTTAAAAAAATCTTTTTTTATTGCTGAAACCTGCGAATATCAAAGACACTTTATGTCTTTTTTTCCGCAGAAAATTATTCTTACCTCTGTCGAAAGCGATCATCAGGATTATTATCCGACCTTTAAAGACATTCAGCGCGCTTTTGTCGATTATATCTGTCTTTTGCCTCAGGGCGGACAGCTGATTTTTTGCGCCGATGACAGCGGCGCTTTGGAGACTGCTAAAATCGCTTTTGAAAAACGTCCTGACATAAAAATGATTCCTTACGGCGAGAATGCGGATGGCGACTATCGCTTAAAATTCGGCCGGGTCGAAGGCGGAAAGCAATATTTTGAAGTTGCGTGTCTCGGGGAATGTGCAATCTGCGTTCCCGGAAAGCATAATGTCCGCAATTCTGCCGCCGCCGTTGCCTTAAACTGCGAGCTTTTAAAAACTTACGGAAAAGATTTGTCTTCCTGCAAAGAAAAAATCAAAGAAGGCCTTTTAAGTTTTACCGGCGGAAGAAGACGAAGCGAAATAGTAGGACGTGCAAAAACTCCTCTTGGGCAGGAAGTTATCTTTATTGACGATTACGGACATCACCCGACAGCAATCAAGACGACGCTCGAAGGTTTCCGCAATTTTTATAAGGGACACAAGATTATCGTTGACTTTATGAGCCACACATACACAAGAACGGCGGCTTTGCTTGAAGAATTTGCTTCCAGTTTTGAAAGTGCCGACAAGGTTATCATCAATAAAATTTATGCGAGTGCCCGCGAAAACGCTTCCTGCGCAAAGGTCAGCGGCGAAATCCTTTCTGAACACGCAAAAAAATATCATAAGGACGTAACTTACTGCGGCGAATTTGATGAGGCCGCAAAAACTGCATTTAAAATGCTTTCCGAGCCTTCTGGAAGCGATTATCCTGACGGATATATTTTTGTGACAATGGGCGCCGGAAACAACTGGCAGGTTGGAACAAAAGTTCTAAGAATGCTTGAAACAAAAAACTGACAATTTTTTAGTCCAATGCAATTTTACAGTGAAAATTTAACAATAAAATGGAGATAAAAATTTATGAACAGCATGACAGGATATGGATTTAAGGAAACCATAGTCGAGAATACTCAAATCAGCGTCGAAATAAAATCCGTGAACAACCGTTTTTTGGATTTGAATGTGAATATTCCTTCGTTCTTAAATCCCCTTGAATCAAAAATCCGCAAAATCGTTTCTTCTAAAATCGTGCGTGGAAAAATCGACCTTACAATCCGCGTAAAAGACATGAATTCTACTGCAAAGGTAAATCCTGACCCTGCCGCGGCTTTAATGTATCGCGATGCAATCGCAAAAGTAAGCGAGGCTCTTGGCTATCCGGCTTCTTCAATTCCTCTTTCTCTGATTGTGTCTCAGGACGGAGTTTTAAATATCACTCATGAATATGATGCCGAAGTTTATTGGTCAAAAATCGAGCCTGTTTTTAACGAGGTTTTTGAACAGTTTGTGTCTGACCGTGAACGCGAGGGAGAAAATCTCAAAGTAGATCTTCTAAAAAAACTTGATATTCTCGACAAGTGCGCTTCTTTCTTTAAGGAATGGCAGCCAAAAATGGAACAGAAATTTAGGGAACAGATTACAACCCGCTTTAACGAGCTTTTGGGAGACAGCGCAGACCAAAACCGTATTATGACAGAAGTTGCCTCAATGATGATAAAATACACGATCAACGAGGAAATCATTCGTCTTCACAGCCATCTTTCTGCAATGCGCAACGAATTCTTGCAAAATCCAATTCCTGGAAAACGCATTGACTTTATCTGTCAGGAGGCAAACCGCGAAATAAACACAATCGGCTCAAAAAATCAGTTTACGGAAGTAGGCGAGATGGTCATAAATGCAAAAGATGCCCTTGAAAATATCCGTGAACAGAGTAAAAATGTAGAATAATTTTTGCTTTGCCTGAAAAGCTACCAAAACTAAAACTGGAGAAAAAAATGAAATTAAAAAAAGAACTTCGCGTTGCAATCAGCGGAAAATCTGGCTGCGGAAATACAACGGTTTCTACTCTTTTAAGCCAAAAACTTGGAATTAAACTAATCAATTATACTTTCCGACAGCTTGCCGCGGAAAAAGGTCTTACTCTTGCCCAGGTAATTGAAAATGCAAAGAATGATGATTCTTATGACAAATATGTGGACACTCATCAGGTTGAACTTGCAGAAAAAGAAAGCTGCGTTCTTGGAAGCCGTCTTGCAATCTGGATGCTAAAAATTGCAGATTTAAAAGTTTATCTTTATGCAAGCGATGAAACCAGGGCAGGGCGCGTTTTTAACCGTGAAGGCGGCGATCTTGCAGAAATTGCGCGTTTTACGGCAATGCGCGACAGCGAAGACAGCCGGCGTTATAAAAAACTCTACGAAATTGACAACAATAAATACGACTTTGCCGACTTGATAATAGACACTGCAAATTATTCTCCAGAGCAGATTGTGGATTTAATTCTAAATGAGCTGGAAAAACGCGGTTTTATCGAAAAATAGAATAGCTGTAAACAATAAAACATCATTAAAAGAAAAAAAGGCTGTCTTAGAAAAGTTTTCCAAGACAGCCTTTTTTTATAAAAATGTAAAACTAGTATTTTGATTCAGCGTAGCCAATCCAGCCTTCATTTTCAATCAGAGCCTTTTCAAAACCTTCAAGCTTAAAAGGATAACTTTTTGAAAGAGAGCCGGCGATAAGTTTTACTTTCCATGTGCCGTCATCTTTTGGTTCGATTTTACATTCGCATTCCTTATCAGCAAATGTGCGGAACATGTCGTCAATTTCGCGTTTTGGCATTTCCAAAGCAAGAAGACCGCAGTTGTACATATTCTGTCTGAAAATTCTTGCAAAATTCGGAGCAATTACTGCATAGATTCCGTTTACTTCGAGAGCCCATGGCGCGTGTTCACGGCTTGAACCGCAACCAAAGTTTTCGCGGGTAATTATTACTTTTTTTCCTGGAACATCGCGTTTTGCATCGAATCCATCGAGTTTAAGGTCTTCAAGACAGTATGGTTTTAAAGCCTGTTTTGAAATTTCAGTCAAATATTTTGCAGGAATGATTTCGTCAGTGTTAATGTCTGAACGATCCAAAAAAAGTACCGGTCCACCGAATGCTTTCATAATTTTCTCCCATTTAGGCAGAGAATGAAAATTATCCTCTGCCTTTTATTTTATCCTTTGTAATTTTCTGAATTTGTGATTGTTCCTGCGATTGCTGTTGCAGCGGCAGAAGCCGGGCTCATAAGGTGAACCATTCCGCCTTTTCCCATGCGTCCGTTAAAGTTGCGGTTTGTTGTAGAAGCGCAAACTTCACCTTCAGCAAGTACTCCGTTCGACATGCCAAGACAGGCTCCGCAGGTAGGATTTGTTACACAGAATCCTGCTTCAAGGAAGATGTCAATCAAGCCTTCTGCTACAGCCATTTTGTAGATTTTTGGAGTTGCAGGAGAAACGATTCCGCGTACTCCGTCTGCAAGATGGTGACCTTTTAATACTCCTGCTGCAATGCGAAGGTCGGAGATACGTCCGTTTGTGCAGGAGCCAATGTATACCTGATCAACACGTGTGCCTTTCATTTCAGAAATATTTTTAATCTGATCCGGTTTGTAGTTGATTGTACATACTGGCTCAAGGTTAGAAAGGTCTTCTGTTATTACTTTTTCGTAAACTGCATCTTCGTCATCGCGCCATTTTGCATAATCGGCAATGGCGTCTTCTTTAGTTTTATATTCGTCTTTGATGAATTCCCAAAGGTATTCAACTGTTTTTTCATCAGGGAAGCAGATTCCGCTTGTACCGCCGGCTTCTACAGCCATATTGCAGAGAGTCATGCGCTCTTCCATTCCCATGTTGTCTACGATTGGACCTGTAAATTCAACTACGCAGTTTGTTGCGCCGTTTACGCCGATTTTTCCGATCAAATGAAGAATTACGTCTTTTGCGTAAACACCTTCCTTGAGTTTTCCGTTAAGTACGAATTTTATTGTTTTTGGCTCTTTGAATGAGCATACGCCCTTCAAAATTCCAACTTCAAGGTCTGTAGTTCCAACTCCGGCTGCAAAAGCACCGAATGCTCCGTGTGTACAAGTGTGGCTGTCGCCCATGATTACTGTAAAACCTGGACGAACGAAGCCTTTTTCCGGGAAAATTGCGTGGCAAACACCGTTGGCGCCAATGTCAAAAAAGTCCTTTACATTGTTACGGCGGGCCCAATCTCTTAATATTTTTCCCTGGGTTGCAGTTTTGCTGTCTTTTGCAGGAGTTACGTGGTCGATTACGGCCTTGATTTTTGTAGGGTCAAAAACCTTGTCTTTGCCGCGTTCTACCAAATCATTTATTGCGATTGGAGTTGTAATTTCGTGACAGAATACACGGTCAAGTTTTAAAACATAAGTTCCTTCAAACGGAGTATCTACCAAATGCGATTCAAAAATTTTCTGAGCAATTGTCTTTCCCATCTTTAGTACCTCTAAAATTCTTTAGTATTTTTAAATAATTTACCGTTTTTGCAAGGAAAATACAATACAAGAATTCTAATTAACAACGTTTATGCTTTTTCCGGCAGCAAATGCCTTTAAATTTTCAAGGGCAATCTTAAAAAGGCGCTGTCTTGCTTCCAGCGGTGCCCAGGCAATGTGCGGAGTCAAAACGCAATTTTTTGCCTTGTAGAGAGGGCAGTCGTTTTTCATTGGTTCTGTTCCGATTACATCTGCCGCATAACCGGCAATCTGACCTTCGTCGAGGGCCTGTCTTAAATCACCTTCGTTTACAAGGCCGCCGCGGGCTGTATTTATTATGACGGCAGTTTTTTTCATTTTGGAAATAGTATTTTTGTTAATCAGCTGAGATGTTTCGGCAGTCATTGGCGCGTGAAGGGTGATAAAGTCGCTCTGTTCAAAAAGTCCATCTAAAGAAACAGTTTTTTCGTTTCCCTTAAAAGAATTTGGTGAATGAACGTGAATGATTACATTCATTCCAAAGGCATGCGCAATTTCTGCGACTTTTTGTCCAATCGAGCCGAAGCCAAAAATTCCCAGTGTTTTGCCTTTGAGTTCTGTCAATGGACTTTTCCAATAACAAAAATCAGGGCTTTTTATCCAATCTCCGTTTTGAACGGATTGTGAATGCTGCTCAACCTGATTGGTAAAATTCAAAATCAAGGCAAATGTATGCTGTGCGACAGAATCTGTTGAATATGCAGGAATATTTGTTACTGTAATTCCGGCTTCTCTTGCAGCTTTTGTGTCTACAACATTATATCCAGTTGCCATAACTCCAATGTATTTTAGCTTTGGGCACTGTTCAATTATCTGTTTAGTGATGTTTACTTTGTTTAAAAAAATCGCATCGGAATCTCCGATTCTTTCAACAACAAGTTCTGGTGGAGTACGGTCATAAACCGTCAATTCTGCAATATCCTTAAAAATACTCCAATCCAAATCGCCTGGATTTGCTGCATAACCGTCTAAAACCGTAACTTTAAGCATGACACTTCCTTAAAAAATAATTTTAATTGAGTACTTCAACACCTGTAGAAGAAATAGCGCTGTTTATTGCGTCTTCGGCAGAACCTTCAAAGTCAACAAGAACTTGTGATTTGTCTGCATTTGCAACGCAGTTTGTTACACCTGCAACAGCTTTTACTGCCGCTTCTACTTTTGCACATGTATCAGCATCAAACATTCCAACAACATATATTTTTTTCTGCATAAGAAATCTTCTCCTGCGAGACTAATAAAAATCGCGGTATCTTAAAAAAATCCCTCAATTATTATATCAATAATTGAAAGTTATTCAAATAACTTTTGTTTTTATATTAAAAAATATCAGGAAACCAAAAAAGCCTCCAAATAGATAGTTCCTTAATCTTCTCCGTTTCCGTATTTTTTGCTTCCTGAAAGTTTTTTTCCTTCCACGATTTTATCAGAAAGTGTTTTTCCAAGTTGACCGCAGGCTCCTCCGATTTCCCGTCCGCGTCTTGTGCGCAGTGTTACGTTTAGTCCTGCTTTTTCAAGTTTTTCGACAAAACGATGGCATTCATTGTTTGAAGGCTCTGTAAATGGCAATGTTTCGACAGGATTCCATGGAATAAGGTTGATGTTTACATCTATTCCTTTTGCAAAATTTATCATATTTTCTGCCGATTCTGCGCTCGTGTTCGTGTCATGAAGAAGGGCGGCTTCGAGAGTTACGCGTTTTCCTGTTTTTTTTGCATAGTAATCTATTGCTTTTCGGAGCTCTTCAAGAGGATTTGTCTTTGTAATCGGCATTATTTGCTCACGGAGAAGCGGATCTGCTGTTGTGAGCGAGACTGCGAGCCTGATTAAAGGACCGTTGTCCGCTAAATCATAAATTCCTTTTATTACTCCAGACGTCGAGAGCGTAATTCTTCTTCCAGAAAGGTTTCTGCCCCGTTTATCTGTCAAGACGGAAATTGCCTTTCTGACTGCCGGAAGATTCATCATTGGTTCTCCCATTCCCATAAATACAATGTTGTCGAGCGGACCTGCATATTTTTCAAGGTACAAAAACTGCTCAACGATTTCTGAGGCTGTCAAGCTTCTTGCAAGTCCAAGGTGTCCTGTCTGGCAGAAAGCGCAGTTCATTGCACAGCCGACCTGACAGCTTACACAGGCTGTTTTTCGGTTTTCTTTATCTGTAAGCAAAACTGTTTCGACCGCAAGTCCGTCGTTCAAAGTAATCTGAAGCTTTATGGTTCCATCCGGATCTTTTAAAACTTTAGAAACCTCGCAGCATCTGAGGACTGCTTTTTGGGAAAGTGAATTGCGAAGCACCTGGCTTAAATTTGTCATTGCGTCAAAACTGTCAACGCCTTTTCCAATCCATTCAAAAATCTGTTTTCCGCGGAAAGCCGGAGTAATATTTAACTGTTCTGAAATTTCTTCAGGCAAAAGACCTGAAACTGCTATTTTTTCGTTCATTCTACCTAGAAAAATAATGCTTTTTTCAACTAATTTAAAGGCTTTCCTTCAATTATTTTGCCTAACATTTCCGAAATTGCAGTGCTTTTGGTTCCTGTTTTTTGAAAAGTCTTTAAAACCTCAACAGCCTTATTTTTGTCATTTATTTTTAAATAACAGTCGGCAAGGTCTATGTAAAGACGGTAATTTTTTGGATCGTTTTTGATTAAATTGTTCAGCCTTTCAATTGCTTCGTCGAAATTTCCTTCACCTTTGCAGATTAGGGCAAGTCCGAGGGCTGCGTAAATGTCAAAGTCGATTTCCATTGCGCGGTTATAGTATTCTTCCGCCGTTTTGTAATCGCCTGTGTTTCTGTAAGCATCTCCTGCGCGTGTAAGGATTACCTTATTGTCAGGATCGTTTTTTAGAATTCTGTTCCAATATTCAACTGAGCGGTATTGCTGGTTCATTCCGCGGTAACAGTCGGCAAGTCCAAAAAGAACATAGAAATTTTCCGGATCCATTTCCAGCGCGCGCTCAAAGTATTTAATTCCTTTGTCGAATGTCTTTAGCTTTCTGTGGCAGTTTCCGATTGAAGTAAGGACGCGAATATCAACTGCGTCTGCATTTATTTCAAGCATTTTTGTCCAGTAGTAAAGCGCGTCTTTATATTCCTTAAAATCGTAATAGAGATGTCCGATTCCAATGAGGGCATAGGCGTTTTTGTCTTCCATATCCAGAACTTTAAGATACATTTCTTTTGATTTTTTAAAGTCGCGGATTTTTCTATAGGCGTCGGCAACCCTTGTAAGGACGGTAATGTTTCTGTCATCGTGTATGAGATACTGCTCCCAGATTTCAATTGCCTTGTGATACTTGTTCAAAGCCTTATAGCAGTCAGCAAGTCCAAAAAGAGCGTAATTGTTTCCAGGGTGGACAGAAAGACATTTTGAATAAAAATTGACTGCATTTTTAAAGTGATTTTGTTTTCTTTCACAATCTCCAAGTCCGACAAGAGCGTAATTATTGTTATCTTCAATCTGCAAAATTGATTTGAATGCTGCAATTGCGTCTTCAATCCTGTCTTCTTTTAAAAGCTGATAACCTTTTTTTGAAATTTCTGCAATTTTTTCTGCTTCTTTTTGTTCTGACTGATTTGCAATTACAGTTTCGTTTTTTACATCGGACATTTTGCGCTCTCCTAGTACAATTCTATTTTTAAAATTCAGCGGTTTTGTGTTTTTTATTCTTTTTCAAGAACCGAAATCACCTTTGCGATTTTTTCGTAAATGGCTTCGCATTTTTTTTTGTTTTTTGCTAAAATATAAAATTTCAAGGCTTTAAGCGATTGATTTTTTTTGCTCAATAAATCTCCAACTCTGGTAAGTCCGTCGGAATAGCCGGTTGTAATAAATATTCTTGCGGCTTCCTGAATTTTACCATTGTTAAAAAGCTCATTGCCCTTGCGGTTCAATATGACTTTCTGTTCGGAAGACAGTGAAGTTAATGGAGAATCTGTAACTTTTATAAAACCATCAGGAGGTCGATTTGACTCAACTGCCGTGAGAAAAGCATTTTTTTGAAGTGACATTCACTTTTTTACCTTTATATTTTAACTTAAATAAATTCTAGCACGAAAAAAATCAAAGTCAAGGAAATTATTTTTCTGTTATTGCTGAACTTCTTGATTGGTGCCTTCTTTTTTGTAAAAATTGACAAGCGAGCGTCCGTAAACGCGCTGGTCTGTAAGGACTAGGTTTCCGATTTTTTCTGGAAGAGGATCTTCTTCGGGGTAGTGGATTAAAACAGTTCCGTTTGGATTTAAAAGTGAATATTTATCTACTGATTTTATTAAATCTTTTCTGAATTTGTATGGAAAAGGCGGATCAAAAAATATAAAGTCGAATTTATCGCGGCAGCGCTTTAAAAAAAGTTCTACTGCCATAAAGTGGCAGCCGATTTTTACTCCGCATTCTTTTTCTGTTACAGAAACGTTGTCCAAAACCGTCTTAATTTTGATTTTGTCTTTTTCGCAAAGTTGAACTTCTGTTGCTCCTCGGCTCACGGCTTCAATTGCAATTGTTCCCGAACCGCTGAACAAATCTAGCCAGCTTTTTCCTGTTAAATCGCCAATAACGGCAAAAACAGATTCCCTCATTCTGTCCATTGCCGGGCGGATTATTCCGTCTGGACACTTTATTATTCTTCCTTTTAATTTACCACCGGTAATTCTCATTGTTTGCTCCAAATCGTTTTAAATAATTTTTTTAGAAATTTCCCAAACTCCAGAAAACGGAGTCGCGTTTTAATTTTTTATTTTTCTTTGCAAAATCAAAGGCTGTAAGCCCAGAATCTGTCTTATAGTTGATTTTTGCTCCGTTCGACAAGAGCCATTGAATAATTTTTGTATCCTTGCATGATTCTGCCGCGTACATAAGAGGAGTTTTTCCGTCATAAAAAGAATTTACCGGAAGTCCATATTCAAAAAAAGCATCCAGTATTTGAGAAGGAGATTCCTCGGTTATTGCGTTTATAAAAGATGAACGAACTTCGCTGTCAGAAATCTCATATCCCGAAAGCAGTTGAGAAACGATTTTTGAATTTTTTGAAAAACTTGATGCAAGTTTTAGCGAGCTTACACCGTAATTATTTTTTGCCTTTATGTCGGCTCCATTTTCAATTAGTTTTTCTACAATCTTGTCGTTTTCAGAAAATCTTGAGGCAAACATAAGCGCAGTCCATCCGTCATCGTCCTTTGCATTTACATCCGCTTTTGAAAAAATTAAATCCTCGGTAAGACTCAAATCTCCTTTTTTTGAGGCGTTCATAAGTTTTGTCCGGCCTTCGCTGTCCCTTTCGTCTGCGTTTTCTATAAACTTTCTTAAAATAGAAGGGCTGCTTTTTTGCGGAACTTCATTGCTGTCATTTTCCAACGCATAATCGAAAAGGTTTGTTTTTTCGTATGGGGAAATTTCAATTTTTCTTTCAAATTCCTGCCGTTTTTCTGTAGAACTTGTTTTATCTTCGTTCTGCGGCGCAAAAGTCAAATTTTCGCCTTTAACTTCGTTTTCGTTCTGCAAAATAGGATTCAAGCTTATGTTTTCTGCACTGCCGTTTTCTTCGTTTTTTTTGTTTTCTGCGTTTTCTTCCGGCAGTTTTGGATTTTCTGTCTTTTGTTCTATTTCTGCTTTTTCATCTTTCCGGGCAGTTTCTTCTGTTTTTATATTTTCGGGAATTTGAGCTTCTTCCTGTTTTTTTTGTTCTTCTTCTAAAATCTGTTCACTTTCTTCTGGTTCTTCAGTTTTTTCTTTTATAAATTTCCTCAAGACTTCAATCATTTCGTTCGGCGAAGAATTTTCTTGCACATAGTCGAAAGCGTTTTTTCCGTTTTTGTCGGTTTTTAGAATTTTTTTTCGTCTTGAAAAGTTAAAAATCGAATTGTCCTTGATAAGCCTTTCTAAAACTTCTGGAGAAGATGAATATTTTGCCGCATACATTATCGAATTTCGCTTTTCTGCATCTTTTTGCATTGGATCTGCGCCATATTTTAGCAGAATATTGATGACAGAAAGGCCGCGGTCTTCTTTTAATGCGCTCATCAAAAGGCTTTCTTTTTCTTTTCCGCGTTTTATATTTGCGTAATCTGGATTTTTTTTGAGCGCAGATTTTATTTCTTTTTCAGTTCCTGTCTCGACAGTCTCAAAAAGCTTGTCTCTTTTTCCGCTTGCCTGAACAGATAGAACTGAAAAAGTCAATAAAATGAAAAAGATAAAATTTTTCTTAAAAGTAAAATTCATTTTTTCCTAATTTTTAATCTGTGAAAGATCTTTTGTATTAAGCAAAACTGGAATATTTGAACTTGATGTTGCAAGAATTCCGTTCTGTGTTATTGTGAGCGGAGTTGCAGGCTTTACGTTTACCTGCGATTTTAAAAGATTTTCCGCATTTTCGTTGAATTTTCCTGTTACAAAGTTTTTTCCGTCTTGAATTATACAATAGTAATTTGAGCCGTCGCTCACAAGAACTGAATTTTCGGCGATTGTTTCATTGCTTTCTTTTACGATTTCCATATTTTCCTTGTCAAGAACAACAAGTTTTACGGCTCCGTTTCCGAGAGAAGTTCCTGCAATTGCAATGTATCCTGCCTGTGTTTCAAAAATCGTCCGGCTTCTGATAACTGTTACCGGAGACTCTTTTATTACGCTTCCTGTTTCTGCATTCACTTTTACAAGAGTTGAAAGAATTCCAAGATCGTCAACTGATTTCAAGCCGTAAACGCCAGTCGCATTTTGATTTTTTGTCTGTTCACGGACAATAGTCTGCTGGTCTTGCGCGATTGAAGTGCGTTCTGTCTGTGCTTCTGTGCGTTTTGTGTCTGCTGCGGCCTGAGCCTGGGCTGCTTCATTTTTTGCTTCCTGAGCTTTTTCTGTCTGTTCCTGAACTTTCTGTTCCTGCTGGACTGCTTCTTCCTGTTTTTGATCTGCTTTCTGACGCTTTTCTTCGGCTTCTTTCTGAGCCTGTTTGTCTTCCGGATTTTCTTCTGCCTTTTTCTGGGCCTGTTCCGCTTCTTTTTGCGCGTTCTGGGCTTCAGTCTTTGCAGTTTCTGCTTTTTTCTGCTCTTCTTTTAATTTTGCAGATTCTTCAACCGCCTTTTTCTGGGCATCGTTAGCTTTTTCCTGTGCCTTGTCGGCTTCGCGTTCCTTGATGTTTACCATCTGTTTTCTGGAATCGACTCCCTTGTCTTCGTCTTCCTGCATAGACTGAACGACTTTTTTGTCCGAAATTACGGAAGTGTCAACTGTGCTCAAGCCGCCATTTACGTCTGCGAGAGGAATTACAATCTGGGTTTTTCCCGGCCAGTCGCGGTAGTTGAGGGCAATGCCTGCTTTTTCTGCTGTCAGATTGTCTGTCACGATTTTTTTGTATTTTAAATTAAAATAATCAGTGTTTCCGCGGTAAACTGCGTTGTAAACCGTTACAAATGTTGCGACTGTCTGCGCGTCGTCGGAAGCATATCCATAGGCCTTTGAAAGATATGCCGCGATGATTCTTCTTATATTTTTGATGTGGTCGATTGAAGAAGAGCTTCCGATTACAAAAATATCCGCATCAAATTTTCCTTTTTCTTCTGGATTGACAGCATGAATAATCTGGTAGCGCAACGAAGAGCCTGCATTTTTTGGAGTTTCGGGATTGTCTGCAATAATTTTTCCAAGGTCAGTTCCGATTCCTGCAATTTCTGCCGCAGAATTTATGACAGAATGAGGTCCGTTGTAGTTTTCAAAAACAACCGGCTGTGTCGAAACTGTTTCAAGTTCCTTTTCATCAACTTCCAACGAAAAAGAGTTTGCGCAAAATACAAAAGCCAAAGCGGCTGTAAAAATTCCCCTGGATAATTTCATAAAATTCCTCCAAAAATAAAAAAAATCTTAAAAAGTGACAAAGATTTTTGAATATTTTATCACAAAGATTATGATTTTTCACGCGTTAAAGTTCAAGTTTGAGAATTTTTGTAAAAGTTTCGCCTGCATAACTTCGCACCTGTCTGTCAAAACGGTCTGTCATAAAATTTGAAAGAATCTGTTTTCCCTGGCGGTAGAGAGCCGGCCTGCCCATAAAGGCAACGATTTTATAAGTTGAATCGCACAGAAGTTTTGCAAGTTTTACATCTTTTATTTGAAGTTTTTTTTCTATGATGATTTCATACGCTTTTAAAATCTGGCCGCTTTCGTCATAACCGGAATTTGCAGAAGTCTGAACCAAAATGTCCAGCAAAAAAGGATCTTCCTCAAGTTCAAGAAAATTGGCAAAATCAGAAACAAAAATGTCTGATTCGCTACAGCTCATCGCCTCTAGAAATTTCTGCGTATAAATCGGATTGTTTGAATAAAACGACTTGTCTTCGTGCGGATTTCTGTTTTTTTCAAAAAGCTCGGAAAGATAGGATTGTGAAAGTTCCTGGAGCTCTTCAGTCATAGTTTTTTCTTTTTGAAAAAAATCTTTTTTTTGGAATGCGGACTGAATTTCTTCAATTCGCGAAAGTGGAACCGGAGAATAAACTATTCCGTCAAAACTCTGAATATTTTTTGAAGGGGCTGTGTATGTTTTTTTTGTCTGGCTTACGATTTTTTTGTTTCCGACACTCTGGGACATGACAAAAGCATTTAAAACCCAGTTTTTCATGCACAAAAAAAGTTGGTTTGAACTTGTATAGGTGATGAAATTCCAGGTTGCTTTGGAAGGCAGTTTTGCTTCCCAAAAAATGTTTCCGTTTTCGTCAAATTCGATCGCCTTAAAACTGCTGCTTATAAAAAATCCTCTGTCTGTCGGGCGCAAAAAAACTGTATCAAAAAGGCTCATAATTCCGCCGGAAAATTCAGAAATAAGGCGGCCGGTTGAATTTTCTACGGTTTTAATTTTTAGTTCTGTGCCTTTGTTATAAAGAAGCGCGGAAGTTTTTTGACCGCAGATTATTTTTTTTATTGGTGAATTTTGGGTTTCGCTTTTTAAAACCCATTTTGAGACAGAATTGTTTTGGTTTTCTGCAAAAAGTCCTGCGGAGCCGTCTTCAAAAGCCATTAAAATTCCGTCGGAGCAGGAGGATTTTGCTGTGATTTTGCCTGCAAAAGTGATTTCTTCCAAAACCTCTCCAAACGGACTGAGCCTAAAACCGTGTGTCTTTCCGTCGTCTGTCTGTTCAAAAAAGAAAACAAGACTTCCGTCTGGAAGCCCGCTTGTCGAAAAAACAGCATTTTCCTTCAGTTCAAGTTTCCATTTCTGGCTTCCTTTTAATCCGTAACAGGCAATGTTTTTTTTGCCCTGGACAAAAATTCTTCCGTCGCGTCCAACAAAGGGATTCTGTGTTATTTCAAAACCGCAGTCTACGCTCCAAAGAAAAGTTCCGCCTGGATTTATAAAATTCAAGACTGATTTATCCGTAACTGCAATTAAAAAATCGTTCCATGAAGAAAAAAATCTTTCGCTTTTGCCTTTTATGCTTTTTTGCCAGAGAATTACGCCTTTTTGGGTAAAGGCGCTTATCATTCTGCCGTCCGTTACTGCGGCAAATCCGTAAGAGGTTTCGGCCGGAGGAGCGACAATTTCACCTCCAATAACAGTTTGCCAGGACGGAGACAAGGTTGACAAATCAGTCTGATAAAGCGCGGTCTGCGAAAAAAAATTTTCTGAATAAAATATAATCAGAAAAAGAAAAACGCTTATTTTTTTTGGCAACTTTTTTTTATTCATATTTATTTTATCAGCCGGATTAAACAAACTCAAAATAGGCAAGGCTTTCTATGTGGGAAGTCTGCGGATAAAAGTCGAGAAGATATAGTTTTGTCAGTTTGTAGCCGGATCTTATCAAATAAGATGCGTCGCGTGCCTGTGTTGCCGGATCGCAGGAAATGCTTCTTATCTGGGCTGTCTTGTTTTTGCAAAGCCAGGAACACACTTCTTTTTCCATTCCTGAGCGCGGAGGATCGATTACAACTGCGTCAAAAGGTCCGTTTTTTTCAAGAATCATCGGCGCGTTTTCTTTGACCCAGCGGCTTCCGCTCAAACCGTAAGTTTCGTGCTTTTTTCCTGCCATGTTAACTTCTGCGTGGACAAGCGCGTCCCTGTTGTGTTCAACCAAGGTTGTCTTTTTAAAGATATCCGCAAGAAAAACCGAAAAAGTTCCAGCTCCGCAGTACATGTCAAGTACATTCTCTCCGCCCATATTGAACGTTACAGCCTTTATTGTTTTTTCGAGAACGTCCATATTCGACTGAAAAAATCCCTGCACATCAAATTCAATTTGTTTTCCTAAAATGCAGACAGTGCAGTTGTTTCTTGTGTCGGCCAGTGTGCCTGCAAAACGCTGCCTTACTTTGTTTTTTGCCTTTTTCTTTGATTTTCCGACTTGTTTTGAAACCCAGAGCTCCTTTTTTGTTTCATCTGCAATTACAAGATGGTCGTATTCATTTTGCGCAGAAGAAACAATTCTTTTGTCTCCAAAAAAATGAACCCGTCCAAGAGGTCTTTTTTCTTGACTTACATTTTTAAGATAAGAATTTATTTCGTCGGTTGCAATCGGGCAGAAGTCGAGCTTAAGAATATTGTTTGACTGCTTTTCGTTGAGCCCGCCGTCGGTAAGCTGGATTCTTGAACGGTAATTTGCCGGTTCTCCAGAGATTGTTTCGATTTCTGGAACATTTATTCCCTCGCGTTCAAAACAGTCTGCAAGCATTTGTTTCCGCAGCTCGCGCTGAAAATCAATATCAATATGCTGCATGTTGCAGCCACCGCATTTTCCGTAAAGAGGGCAAAAAGGCAGCTGACGGTGGACCGAAGGCTCAATAACTTTTTCAATTTCTGCAATATCGTAATCGCGGAAACTTTTTTTTATCGAAATTTCAATTTTTTCTCCGGGAATTGCATACGGAATGAATACGTTTTTTCCGTTTACTTTTGCAAGACAACTTCCGCCAAAGACCATTTTTTCTGGAATTACAGTTATTTTTTCCATCGTTTAGCTCAATTAGATTTTTGAGAAAATAAAGTTACAGAAAGTTTTAATTCTGTTCATGAACGAAGTTTCGATTCTGTCTTTTAAGAACCAAAGTTTTGGAACGTCAACTCCGCCGATTGCATAAAGAACCCAATTATCGTCGTCGCGGAAAACCGTAATGCATGAAACCATTTTTTTTGATTTTACCGCGGTAAATTTGTCGTGGTAAATCAGGTTTTCCATGTTCTTAAGTTCGTAAAAATAAAAATTTTCGTCTTTTGTTACGTTTATCTGTGAGTTGAATTTTCCGAAGAGCGACATTTCGAGGATACAGTCAATTTGTTTGTCGTTTTTTTCTTCGGTTATTTTTTTTATTTCGGCAGAAGAATACAGTTCGTACCATTTTTGCTGCCTGTCAGAAAAATAAGGAATTCCTACGTAATCTCCTATGTTGCACAAAGTCGAATCTATTTCTTCGATTAAATTTTCGTTTCCTTCGACTGGACGGATTTGAATTACTTCTGCAACAAAGGCTGGATCAAGTTTTTTCATTGTTGCCAAAATTCTTGAAGAAGAATCGTTTTCTTTAACGCAAACGTCTTTCATTGATTTTATATTCCGGATTAAAACTTCGCCGTTTTCGAGTTTTTGCTTTTCGTTAGAAGAAAGTTTTGAATTGAAAATTTCTGCCTGGACAGAAACTAAGGCTATAAAGGCAAAAATTGTGCTAAAAAGAAAAGATTTTTTCATAAGGCTCCCATAAAATCATCGCAGTTACGGTGTGTAGTTCTATCTGCGAATATAACAAAAAACTTCATTTTTCTCAATAAGTTACAAAATTCTCATATTTTATGCTATAATGCCTTTACTATGATAGCTCCAAAAATAAAAGAAATAATAAATTCAAAAGGCGCCTCTGTAATCAGAAAAATGTTTGAGGAAGGAATTCTTCTCAAAAAAGAGTATGGAGATGACAACGTTTTTGATTTTTCGCTCGGAAATCCTGATTTGGATCCTCCAAAAGAAGTTGTTGATGCAATTTTAGAAGTTGCAAAAGACACAACCCACGGTTGCCACGGTTATATGCCAAATGCCGGCTACCCTGAAGCAAGGCTTGCAATGGCAGAAAAGGTAAGTGGCGAACAGACTGTTAAACTCGAAGAAAAAAATATCGTAATGACGGTAGGAGCGGCGAGCGCTCTAAACTGCGTTTTTAAGTCGATTTTAAGTTCTGGCGACGAAGTGATCGTTCCTGCTCCTTTTTTTGCGGAATACAGGCACTATGTTGCAAATTTCGGCGGAAAACTGGTTGAAGTTCCTACAAAAGCCGATTTTTCGCTCGATGTTCAGGCAATCGAAAAAATGCTTTCTCTAAAAACTGCGGCCGTTTTAATCAATACGCCGAACAATCCGACCGGAAAAATCTATTCAGAAAGCGATATTGAAGAACTTGCAGCCGCCCTTAAAAAACATGGAAATTCTTGCGGAAGAATGCCTTATCTTATCTGCGATGAACCTTATCGTGCGATTGTTTATGATGGCGCAAAAGTTCCTCCGGTATTTCCAAAGTACGAAAATGCTGTAGTAGTTTCAAGTTTTGCAAAAGACCTTTCGATTCCAGGCGAGAGAATAGGATATATTGCTGTAAATCCAAAATGCGAAGATTCTGACGAGTTTATTTCTGCCTGCACTTTCTGCCTGCGCACCTTAGGCTGTGTAAATGCACCGGCGTTTTTTCAGAAAGTTGTTGCAAAATCATGGAATGCAAAAGTTGATTATTCTTCGTATGCCCGTCGTCGCGACCTTTTAATGGCAATTTTGGACAAGGCTGGATTTGAATATTGCCGTCCTCAGGGAGCGTTCTATCTTTTTGTAAAAGTTCCTTCCAGATGGAATGATGACGATAGCGCGTTCTGCGATTATTTAAAAAAATTCTTTATTTTGAGTGCTCCGGGAAACGGTTTTGGAAAAAAAGGCTATTTCCGTCTTGCATATTGCGTAAGCGAAAAAACTATTGTCAATTCAGAAAAAGCCTTTATCGCAGCGGCTAAATAGATGGGAGATGTGAAAATGAAAATCTTAATGGTAAGTGCAGAAGCGGTTCCTTTTGCAAAGACAGGCGGACTTGCAGACGCAGTCTCGGCTCTTGCAGGCAGTTTGAGTAAACTCGGCCACGATGTAAAAATCGTAATGCCACGCTACTATAAAATAGACCGAAAAAAACTTCAAAAACTCGAAGGTCCTCTCGGAGTTCCAGTTGGAACAGGTCAGGAATGGACAGCCGTCTATACGACAACTCTTCCTGGTTTTGAAAAAGTAAATGTGTATTTTCTTGACCACGAAAACTGTTTTGGACGCGATGGAGTTTATGGAACAAAGTCCGAGCCTGATTTTTTTGACAACCCGTATCGATTCAGCCTTTTGTGCCACGGCGCTCTTCAGGTTTGCAACAAGTTGGGCTGGTTTCCGGATATTGTCCATGCCCACGACTGGTCAGCGGCCCTCGCTCCAGTTCTTGTAAAGCATGTTTGCCGTACACAGGAAGCATTTAAAAAAACAGCCTCCGTCTTTACGATTCATAATATGGGCTATCAGGGTGTTTACGGAAAAGACAAATTCAACGATTTAGGAATCGACTGGAACCTTTACTATGGAGCAGGATTTGAACGAAACGGCGCAATTAACTTTTTGCAGGCCGGAATTTCTTCTGCCGACATGGTAACGACGGTAAGTCCGACATATGCGCGCGAAATCCAGACTCCAGAAGGCGGATTTGGGCTTGACGGCTTGTTGCGCGTCAGAAGCGATGTTGTAAAGGGAATTGTAAACGGAGTAGATACAGAAATCTGGAATCCTGAAAAAGATCCTGCTCTTCCTGCGAATTTTTCTTCAAAGGATATGTCCGGAAAAGCCGAATGTAAAAGAGCCCTGCAGCAGTATTTTGGACTTCCTGAAAGGGAAGATGTTCCTGTAATCGCCATGATTGGTCGTCTTGTAAGCCAAAAAGGAATTGCAGAAGTTATTGCGCCTAATTACGGATGCCTGTGGGGAATTTGTAAATCCGTAGACGTCCAGGTCGTTCTTTTGGGAAGCGGGGATCGCTGGGCTGAAGACGAAATCAATTCACTTCAGAAAAAACTTCCAAATTTCCGTGCAAAAATTGGTTACAACGAAAAACTCAGCCATTTAATCGAAGCAGGCGCAGACTTTTTCCTTATGCCAAGCCAGTACGAGCCTTGCGGACTCAACCAGCTTTACTCAGAACTTTACGGAACTCTTCCAATTGTTCGTCGTACGGGCGGTCTTGCAGATACAGTCCAGAATTACAACGAGCAGACTGGTGAAGGAACTGGCTTTATGTTCGATAATCTTACACCGCAGGCAGTTTACGACACTGTGGGCTGGGCGGTTTACGCTTATTACAACAAAAAAGACCACATCAGGCAGATGCAAAAACGCGCAATGGAACAGGATTTTACGTGGACAAACAGCTGCCGTCAGTATGAGGAAGTCTACAAAGAAGCTCTTTTGCGTGGTTGTGGAATAAAACTTTAAAAGTTTTTGCAGGGAAGCGCATTTCCTTCCCGCGTCCGGCTCTTGCTGCAAGTCCTCGGAATCGGCAAAATGCCGGTTCCTGCGGTCTTTCCGCGACGATCCGGGCTAGGTTTTTCTTCCAATAAAAGACTATTTTTCGCGCCTTTCTGAAGTTAATTCAGAGAGGCTTTTTTATTAAAATTCAAACCATTCGCCGTTTATTGTCAGATACCAGTCGGCAATAACCGCATTCATATCAGGATTGTACCAGCTTACAGAACCGTCTTTGTTCAAAACTACAAGCCTTGTTCTGTTTTTTGCGATTTTTACAGGCAGGGAAGCAGAACGCTTGTATTCAAAATTTCGCTTTGCCATTAAATTATAGGAGCGAATTCTTGATTTTCCCATGTTCGTGTACAAAACAGGATAAGACAGGTAACAGATTGCATTCGGGTCTTCTGAATGTTCTTCAAGCAAGTGTTTTGAATATTTTGTTTCCGGATTATAAGAAAAAACAGACGTAAGAGGTCTGTTCTGCGAGTCAGTTCCGATTATAATTCCGTAAATTTCAGGTTTTGCAACAGAAGGATCAAAAGAAAGCGCGTATGCTACGTTTCCTTTCAAATTAAGTGGAACAGTTTCTTTAGTCTTTGTGTTTACGTATAAAAGCGGAACAGTCGGAGTTGTTGCGGAAGTCTTTGCCACGTAAAGGTCATTTTCGTTATAAAGAAGCGCGTCTTGAATTCCTGCTCCGTTGTAAAGGTTTTCCTTTGTCTTTGATTCTATTGAATAGCGGTTTACAGTAGAGCTTCCTTCAATTGACAAAAGATAATTTCCGTAGAGTTTTAAGGATTTTAGATTATTTTCCGGAGTAAAGATTGCAGAAGCCGTTCCAGTTGTAAAGTCAAAAAACTGTACTGTTTTTCTGGAATCCTTCGTCCAAAGAATTACGCCAGCTTCGTTGTAAGAGATTATATTCGTATGTCCGGGATTTGTTCCCTTTAAGTCTACAGCGCCGTTGTCGTAAGAAGAAAGAACGATTGATGAAGGCGTCAGAAAGTAAAAATTTTCTCCGGCAGAGGCAACATCGTATATGTGATTGTACATGTTGTCGCTCATAGACTGAAGAACATCCACGCGTTCTGCAACCGAGTTGTCGAATTTATACAGGTTTCCCTGGTTTGTTCCGGCAAATATTGTTCCAGAAGCCGTAATATCTGCGCAGACGAGAGACTCGTCGTTTTTTAAGCCGGTAAATGTCCTTATAAGCTGTGGAGCAATTACATCTTTATTTCTGTCATTTTTTATCAGATACATTTTAAACTGTCTTTTTTCATTTACAATGTAATAAAGATCTTCATAGCTGTTAGAACTGAAAATAACCGGCTCTTTTGTGGCAACTGAAAATTTTGCAAGCGTTTTTCCTGTTACTGCCTGAATTACATAGATGCTTCCGTCTTTGTATCCTGCAAGAAAAACATTGTTGTTGAACATGCAGACCTGGCTCAAACCTGGTTCTGTAGAAAATTTCGCCTTTTTTTCGCCGTTGCGTATATTGTAATAACTTAAAGAACCTGTCGGAGAATATGCAACTGCCGAATTTTCAGAACTGCTGGTTATAACCATGCTCACAGGCCCTGTGCTTTCCTTTAGTTTTTTTGAAGTGATTGTGTTGTTCTGCGTATTTAAAAAATAAGTTCCTTTTGCGCTTGCAGTTCCGCACAAAACGTAAGTCCCCTTCGCAGAATATGAAAGAGAGGTGATTGGTGTTCCAAAGGTAAATGCGCATTTTCTTGTAAGGGTTTTAAAATTCCATACGCTTACCATATTTGTTGCGGCGCCGTCCGTTTCGTAAATTGCAATATCGTTTCCGTTCGGACTTCTTGCAACCATTTTTATTGCAAGGTCTGTAACCTGATAGTGTTCACCAAGAGAATCTTCTGTCCACTTAATTATAAAACCGTCTTGTCCGACGCTAAAGACCGTGTTTTGCTCACTTTCGGAATTCTCAAGGACAGCAAGCCCTGTAACCGCAGAATCATGCGCCTGTGTCGAAACATGGCTTTGCGCAAAAATCAATGCCCCGGCAAAAAAAGTGAATAAAATTGAAACGAAAATTATTTTGTTTTTCATCGAAATCCTCAAAATTCTCTTAGATTTATCTTGCAGCTCTCATAAAAAAATTGAAATCGCCTATAATTGCTATTACGAACAAAAAAGCAATAAAGGCAAGCCCAATATATTGTACACGATAACGAACTTTTGGTGAAATACGGATACGGAAAATTGCTTCGATAAGCGAGAATAAGATCAATCCTCCGTCCAAAACCGGAATTGGCAAAAGGTTCATTATAAAAAGCGAAATGCTGATTAAGGCTACGAAATTCAAAACTGAAGAAAGGCCTGTCCTAAAACCGGCAGAAAAGCTTTCTTTTACGGTTTCTCCAAGCATTGTCGTAATTGAGGCAGGTCCGCTCACTGCCTGCGTAATTTTTACACCTTTAAAAAGACTTGCAATCCCCGTCAAAGATGCCCTGAAAATTTTCCAGGTTTCTTTTCCGCCTTGAACAATCGCTCCAAAAAATCCATAGCGTTTTGCTTCGCGTTTTTCGCTTGTTTCAGGCGCGCTTGTTACACCGATTTTTCCTGCGCCGGTTTGTCTGTCAAGTTGTGAATGAACCAAAAAATCCATTTGAATTCCGTTTCTCAAGACTTTAACTTTTAAATCCTCATCGGGATGAGTTGCAACAAACTCATAAAGTTCAGAAAAATCGTTTATTTTTTCAGAATTAATTTGAATTATTTCATCTCCGCTGCAAAGACCTGCTTCTGCTGCCGGAGAAACAATTTCCGGATAAACTTCATTTGCCAGAGTAATTTTGTTGGAAGCAGACCAATAAGTAAAACCTACAAGTGCAACGATAAAAAAAGAGAAAAAAGTCAGAAAAAGATTTGCCAGAGGACCTGCAAAAGCAATTGCCGCACGTTTTAACGGCGAAACTCCGTAAAGCGAATTTTTGTCGTATTCAACAAAATCACAAGAAGAATTCTCGTCCGAAAAATCATTTTCGCCTTTCATTGAGCAGTATCCGCCGAGAGGCAAAAGCGAGATTCTCCAGTCTATGTTTTTAATTTTTTTGTGTAAAAGTACAGGACCCATTCCGATCGAAAACGCTTCGACCTTAACTCCGCACAAAATTGCAGCCAAAAAATGACCGCCTTCATGCAGAAAAACTATAACTCCAAGAATTATAAGACCATAAACTATTTTTAACAGCATTTTTTATACCAGTTTTTTTGCAATCGAACGGGCCAGGCTGTCTGCTTCAAAAATATCCTTTGTGTCGCGGACAGGGCTGTTCCATTCATCCTCATTTTCCATAACTTTTTCGACAATCTGCGCAATTTTTTCAAAACGTATTTTTTCGTCAATAAACGCCCAGGCTGCAATTTCATTTGCCGCATTAAAAGCAATCGGATGACAGTTGTCTTTTTCCGCCGCTTTGAATGCAAGTTTTAAAAGAGGAAAATCGTCCATTCTCGGTTTTTCGAATGTCAAGGTTCTTGAACCTGTTGCAGTGTCTGTAAGGTCAAAAGGTTTCATAAAATTATGCTTTACTTCCGGCCAGTCGAGCGCCTGAATAATCGGATGCTTCATGTCCGGTTCACTTAGCTGGGCATACACAATTCCGTCGTTTGTTCTTACAAGAGAGTGAATTATGCTTTCCGGATGAACAACTACTTCTATTTGCTTTGTGTCAAATCCAAAAAGCCGCTTTGCTTCAATAACTTCAAGACCTTTATTTCCCAACGTCGCAGAATCAACAGTAATTTTTGTTCCCATGTTCCAGGTCGGATGTTTTAGCGCGTCTTTTAAAGTTGCATTTGCAATTTTTTCAGACGGCCAGGTTCTAAAAGGTCCTCCGCTTGCAGTAATTATAAGCTGTCCTACATTTTTTGAACCGCCACAATTATTAAGCAGTGTAAAAATTGCCGAGTGTTCGCTGTCTACCGGAAGAATTCTGCTGCCGCTTTTTTTTGCCATTTCAAAAATAACAGGACCTGCCATGACGACAGATTCTTTGTTGGCAAGAGCAAGGTCAATCCCTGCTTCTAAAACCAAAATACTTGGAGCAAGACCTGCGCTTCCTGCAATTCCGTTTACTACAATATCAGGTTTTGTTTTTTCTATGAGTTTTTTTATTCCTTCTGTTCCTTCTTCACTTGTCAGCGAATATGGACATTCAAAAAAACTTGCAAGTTCTTCGAGTTTTTCTTTGTTTTTGTTTGCTGTAAGACCGCAACAGGCAAAACGGTCCTTATGATTTTTTAAAATATCGACAGTGCTTGTGCCGATTGAGCCTGTGCAGCCTAAGACGAGAATTTTTTTCATATTCCTTCCTTCAAAATTATCTGAAAAAGCAGACAAAAGTCCTTTCTATTGCAAAAGGGCAGGGTAAATATGCGTAATTGTAAAGTAGAATACAGGAGCTGAAAAAACGATGCTGTCGATTGAATCGAGAATTCCTCCACGACCAGGAATTATTGAACCTGAATCCTTGCAATCGGCAGAACGTTTAAGAACGGATTCAACTAAATCTCCGATAATCGAAGTAATTGAAATTAAAGCGCCCAAAAGAATCAATTTTGCGACAGAACCTGTAAAAATGTCTTTCCACAAGAGCCAGCTCAAAATTCCGCTCAAAATTGAACCAAAAATGCCTCCACAGAAGCCTGCAATGCTTTTATTTGGACTTGCCTTTATAAAACCTTTGTTGTTTTTTCCAAAAAGCACACCGAAAAACCATGCCAAAGAGTCGCAAAAAAATACCATTGTCAAAAACATGATTAAAACCGGGCGTGAATTTTTAAGAAAAGTCATGCGTGTTAAAAAAGTCAGCAAATATCCGGCATACGTAATAATCGAAATCGATGTAATTATATGGCTGTTTGAATTTTCAAAAGTCTTGTTCAAAATAACTTCGACTGCAAGACTTATTAAAATTGCGAGCACAAACACAAAATCAACATAAGAAACGTCAAATTCAAAAACTGCGCGCAAAAGCATTGCAAGATTTATAATTCCTGCAAGAATTATTACAAACAGCTTGTTCTGTAATTTAAAATTATGGTCAAGAATATGATAAAATTCGCAGGCGGCAACAACCGAAACTGCTGTCACGACAATATGGATTGCAAGGTGGTTCATCTGATTCAACAGAATCAGCATGATTATAAGAGGTACTCCTATAAAAAAAATTCCAAGTCTCGAAACGACTTTACGATTCATAAATTCCCCTGTTTACTTTTGATCTGGAACTGCGCCAAACCTTCTATTACGTTTTTGAAATTTGATTATATCTTCTATAAATTCATTTTCTGTGTAATCTGGCCAAAGCGTGTCTGTAAAAAGAAATTCTGCATAAGCACATTGCCAAAGCAGAAAATTGCTGAGCCTTTCTTCGCCACCGGTTCTAATCATTAAATCAACGTCCGGTAAGTCTTTTATATCCAGCGAATCTGAAATAAGTTTTTCTGTAATATCTTCCGTTTTTACGTTATTTTCTACAAGTTTTTTTATTCCGCGGACAATTTCATCTCGGCTGCCATAATTTATGGCTAGAACACAGGTTGTTCCTGTAAAATGCTCTGTATCTTTTTTTGCGTTTAAAATCTCTTTTTGAACATCTTTTGGAAGTCCGCTTAAATCGCCAATGTGTTCAATTTTAATGCCATTGTCCTTATAAAACTGGAATTCCGCACGAAGATGACCTTTTATGAGAGTCATAAGATAACCGACTTCTTCCTGAGTCCTCTTCCAGTTTTCTGTTGAGAAAGTATATAAAGTTATGTATTTTATTCCCAAAGAGGCAGCCTGAGCTACTATTCTTTTTGCAGAATTCAAGCCTTCTTTATGGCCTTGAGAGCGTGCTAAACCTCTTTGCTTTGCCCAGCGGCCGTTTCCATCCATGATTATAGCAACATGTTCTGGAAGTCCGCCGGCTTTTATTTCTTCAATATTCATCAGAATTGTAATCTGCCAAAATTAAGCAAGAATTTCCTTTTCTTTTGCATCGCAGACTGTCTGAATTTCAGCAATATATTTGTCAGTGAGCTTCTGAAGATCGTCTGTTTCTTTTTTGAGCTGATCTTCTGTGATTTCTCCGGCTTTCTGCTGTTTTTTCAAATCATCGTTTCCGTCGCGACGAACATTGCGGATTGTCGTTTTGTAGTTTTCTGCCATTGATTTTGCCTGTTTTACCAGTTCCTTTCTGCGGTCGGCAGTCAAGGCAGGAATTGAAATACGGATTACTTTTCCATCGTTTGAAGGATTTAATCCAAGGTCTGCAACCAAAATTGCTTTTTCAATATCAGAAATAAGACTTTTATCAAATGGAGAAATTACAACAGTGCGGGCTTCTGGAATTGAAATCTGAGCAACCTGATTGAGCGGTGATTTCTGTCCGTAATAATCTACACGAACTTTGTCAAACATAGCAGCAGATGCACGACCCGTGCGGATTGTGTTCATTTCGTTTTTAATTCCTTCAAGCGTTTTTTCCATTTTTGCTTTAGCGTCAAATGCCATAGTGATTTCTCCCATAAAACCGCAGTTGCGGCATGCCAAACAGGCACGAATCCAGATTTTAGTTGATAAAACTAAAAGCGGTTAGAAAAATCCAACCGCTTTTAATCAGTAAAAATTATTTACCGAGAACGAAAAGAACAATCTTTCCAAATGAAAGTTTTGCACCAGCTGCCTTTCCAACTTCTTCAAGTTTTTTAGCAACTGTAACTTTGTCGTCCTTTACGAAAGGCTGGTCAACAAAACAGTTTTCTGCAAGAAGCTTGTTGATTTTTCCGTTAAGGATTCCGTCTTTTACATTCTGTGGTTTTGAAGCCATTTTTTCATCAGCGTTCATCTGTGCGGTAAAAATTTCTTTCTGCTCGTCGATGTAACTCTGTGGAACTTCATCTTTTGTAATGTAAGTAGGTGTAAATGCCGCGAGGTGAAGACAGCAGTCTTTTGCGAATGCTTTTACTTCGTCTGATGTTGAGCCTTCAACAACTACAATTGCACCTGTTTTTTTGTCTGAGTGAACATAAGTTCCAGCAACAGCATTTGCTCCAACTTCAACGAAAGCGGAACGGCGTACAGCCATGTTTTCGCGGAATTTGATAGCAATTGTGTCGATGATTGCTTTGTGTTCTGCAGTGATTTCATCGGTTCCTGCCGCAAGAGTGATTTCTGCAGCTTTGTCAGCAGTTGCGCCAAAATCAGCATTGTTTGCTACGAAGTCAGTTTCACAAGTAACTTCAACCATAGCAATTTTATTGCCTTCCTGTTTGATTACAATGCGTCCTTCACCAGTTGCACGGTCAGAACGTTTTGCCATAGCAGCAAGACCTTTTTCTTTCAAGATTTTTTCAGCTTCTGCGACACTTCCATTTGCATCCTGGAGAGCTTTTTTGCAGTCCAGCATACCTGCGCCTGTTGCTTCGCGGAGAGCTTTTACATCAGCAGCTGTAAATGATGCCATTTGTATTCCCCTGGTTATTTGTCAAATTTTTCAGCGAGATCTTCATCATCGCTGTCATCGTCAGCAGCAACATCTTCTTCTTTTGGTTCTGTAGGAGTGTAGTTGCTGTAGTCTGCGATTTCTTCATCGTCTTTTTTTGTTGAAGCGTCTGTAACGATTTCTTCATCGTCGTTAAGAGTTTCAATAATTTTAAGACCTTCTTCGTTATTAGCTTCTACTACAGCATTTGCAATGATAGAAGTGAAGAGGGAAATTGCACGGATTGCATCGTCATTTCCTGGAATAGGGTAGTCGATTCCTTCTGGGTTGCAGTTTGTATCAACAACAGCAACGATAGGAATACCCATACGGTGAGCTTCTGCTACGGCAATCTGTTCTTTGTGTGTATCGATGATGAAAAGAATTCCAGGAAGCTCTTTCATTTCCTTAATACCACCAAGGTTTTTAGAGAGCTTTTCTTTTTCTTTGAGAAGATTTGCTACTTCTTTTTTAGTAAGATTGTCAAAAGTTCCGTCTACTTCCATCTTTTCGATTTTCTTAAGACGCTGAAGTGATTTTTTGATGGTTGAGAAGTTTGTAAGCATACCACCGAGCCAGCGGTTGTTTACATAATACATTCCGCAGCGTTCTGCTTCTTTCTGAACTGCCTGCTGTGCCTGTTTTTTTGTACCAACGAAAAGAACTGACTTTCCTGAAGTTACAACTTTGCGAACAGCTTCGTAGCTGTCTTTGATTGCACCGATTGTTTTCTGCAAATCGATGATATGGATACCATTGCGCTGTGCGAAGATATATTTCTTCATGCGTGGATCCCAACGCTTAACCTGGTGACCGAAATGTACACCTGATTCAAGCAAACTCTTCATGGTTACAACTGCCATAAAGTGTCTCCTTCACCGGAAAAAATCATTCATGCTTTAGATGAATTTTTTTTTCCACCGAACTCTTTTTCTCGAGGCGCATAATAATGCGTCCGGAAGATTTACGAGCCTGCGAATAAATACCTACGGTCCGTTCGCAAGTCCCGGCAGATTACTCAAAAATCGAATAATTCTGTTCTTTCAATATATCATAAAGTTCAAAAACAGGCAATCCCATAACACCGCTGTTTGTACCGTCAATTTTAGAGATAAAACAGCTTGCAAGCCCTTGGATTCTGTAGCCTCCGGCCGCTCCGTGCCATTCTCCTGTGCTTATATACCATTTTATTTCTTCATCGGTCATCTTTGAAAAAGTTACTTTTGTGATTGAGGTGCGGTTGCTCATGTAGTGCAGCTCGCTGTTAAAAAGCGCAATTCCTGTAATAACTTTGTGTGTGGAGCCTTGAAGGCTTTTTAAGTATTCAAAGGCCTGCTCTTGATTTTCCGGTTTTCCTAGGATTTTTTTGTTTTTTACAATTACGGTGTCCGCTCCTAAAATCCATGGATATTCAATTCCTGCCGGAGCAGCCCTTATGACTGCGTCAATTTTTCTTGTGGCGAGAAATTCGGGAACTTTTTCAATTTCAATATCATCAGGATATTCTTCCTTGCAGTTTGGAATTATGACCTGATAAGGAATGTTCATAAGTTTTAAAATTTCCTGTCGTCTTGGTGAAGAAGATGCTAAAATTATAGGCTGCATAGTATACCTCCCGGTTTATAAATGGGTTGTGCAAGTTATTCTGTTGACAATTTTGAATGAAATCAATATCTTTTGTTCTTGTATTTCAAAAAAAGACTGAGGGATTAGCTCAACTGGATAGAGCGTCGGCCTCCGGAGCCGAAGGTTGCGTGTTCAAATCACGTATTCCTCAAAAAATTGGTAAAATTGAATAAAAAAAAGAGAGGCTTTTCAAATTTCTTTGACGGCCTCTCTTTTTTTTGTGCTTGGTTATTTTGCGTTGTTGTTTTTCTTGTCTGATGACGAAGACGCGCCCTGCAAAGTCTTTAGCAGTTCGTGGGCACGGGTGCGGACAGGAGTTACGTAGCGGTAGTTTGTTGCAATCTGACCTACAGCCTGAATCATAGGGCCCTTGTTCTGAACTGAATCTGCGATTTTTTCATAGGCGATCAAAACTTCGAGGGCCAATGAAGAAGTCGGGTTTAAAACCGCATTTTTTTTCTGAGCCCAGGCTATTGTTTCTGAAACTTCGTCGTTGTCGTTGATTCCGATGTCTCCAAGGGCACGGATTGCGGCTGTTATTACCATAGGCTCGTTGTCTGCGAGAGCAACTTTTACAAGAGTATTTTTTGATTCTTCTGTTTTAACGTTGGCAAGAATATCGCAGGCTTTTGCACGGATGTCTGGAAAATTGTTCATGAGGCGTCCGTTTGTTCTTGACTGACTTGCGATACCTTCTCCTGCAAGACCGTCAAGAGCTTTCATCATGTCAGGAGTTGTGCGTCCTTCGTTTACTGCGTTTTCAAGATATTGAAGAGCTACGAGCTTGTTGTCTCTTTCTTCTGATGTTGCAAGTTCTGTGATTACAACGTCTTCGATGCTGCTGAGGTATTCGCTTTCAACGTTTGACTCGTTGTCTGCGCTTGTCTGTGCGCTAACTGTAAAAGCGAATGCAGTAAGAATTGCAGCTGCTGCATATTTTATAGATTTCATTAGATCCCCCTTGGACTTATTCTAGTAATCGGCACTTTTTATAAAAACGTTTAAAATTATAGTTGAATGATTTACAAAAATCAATAAAAGTTATTCTTTCTTTGAAAAAAGACAGTGCCTGTTAGCTGTCAATTTCCGGCAGGTGCAGCTGCCAGTGGCCGTCGATTTTATTGAAATAATAGTAAACTGTGTATTTTTCTTCGGTTTCGGAAGAGTCTAGGCTTGTAACCTGAACGGCCTTTACGTAATTTTCAGATTCGTAACGTATGGTCGTGATGTTTCGTCCGGCTCTCGAAGGTACGAATACGTATTTAAAATAATCCTGTAAGGTTCTGAGCTGAAGCCCTTTTATAGGCAGTTTGCCCTGTGCTTTTTTTAAATTCGCAGTTTTTGACCAATAAATTTTTGACTCGTTGTCTACATATAAAAGCCAGGATTGATAGTCAAAATCTGACATAATCGTTTTTAAACTCTCAATAGTACGGAGAATTTCTGCTTTATCTGATTCAAATGTGTCTTTTGAAACGGTAAGGCTTCCGACAGACTTGTGATACTCGTCTTTTTCGGCCTGAAGTTCTTTTCTTTCTTCAATAGCAGGCTTGTTTTCTTCTTTTGCTGGTTGTGGCTGTACAGAGGTTGAACTGCAGCCTGCCAGTACGAAAGGAAATGCCAAAATTGCTATCTTGGATAAATATTTTTTTGTTCTCATAGAGAAGAATATACATCACTTGTCTGTTCGCGTCAAACGTGATAAAAAGAAAAGCATGAATATTGCAGTTTTTCCGGGGAGCTTTGATCCTCCGACTTATGGACATTTAAATGTAATCGAAAGGGCAAGCAAACTTTTTGAAAAAATCGACGTTCTTGTTTCTGAAAATCCTGGCAAAAATAGCCTTTTTACTGCCGATGAGCGTGTTTTGATGCTAAAAACTTTGACAGAGCCTTATCATAATGTGGAAGTTCATAAATGGGACAGGCTTGTTGTTGAATATGCAAGAAAAATCGATGCAAAAGTCCTTATCCGTGGAATAAGAAATGTAAACGATTTTTCGTACGAATTTGACCTTTCCCTTGTAAACCACAATTTAAATCCTGAAATTGAAACTCTTTTTATGCCGACAGAGACGAGATACGTAATCGTAAAGTCTAGTTCGATAAAAGAGCTTGCCCAGTTTGGCGGAGATATAAGCGGAATGGTTCCTCCTGTGGTTTGCGAGGCTGTTTTAAAAAAATACCGGAAATAACAGAGAATTTGAGTGTTAAAATGACAAAAAATGTAATATTGTCATAAAAAATATTGACAAATGAAAAAAAATACCGGTATAATCCAATTGACATTCAGACAGGAACTGATATAACATTAAGTCTGTTATACAAGTAACAAAACATATAGTGAGGTTATATAAATGGCAGTACCTAGAGCGAAAACTTCGAAAGCACGAACACGCAGACGCCGTGGTGTTAATATGCATCTTGTTGCACCACAGATGGTTGAATGTGCAAACTGTGGCAACCTTGTTTTGCAGCATCATGTATGTCCAAAATGCGGTTTCTACCGTGGACGTCAGGTAATTAAACCAGAAGTTAAGTAGTCTGGATGAATTAACAATACGGAAAATTTTCAGTTTCTGAAAATTTAACTTAATTAATCACAGGAGATTAAAAATGGACGAATTGTTCAACCAAATCCAGAAGCTTATTGCTGAAAAACTGGAAATCGATGAAAGCAAAATCACTTTGGATTCTTCATTCCGTGGTGATCTCGGTGCAGACAGCCTTGATACTTACGAATTGGTTTATGCAATTGAAGAGGAACTTGGCGTTAGCATTCCTGATGAAAAAGCAAACGAATTTGAAACAGTTCGTGATGCATACAACTTCATCAAAGCTGAAAAAGAATCTAAATAATTTTTCAGTTATAGTTTTTTATAAAACGAATGAACACAGGTTTGCTTAGCAGCCTGTGTTTATTTTTTTTATGGGGGTTGCTGTGTTTAAAAGAAAAATTCGTAATTCAAATATTTCAGAAGAAAGAAAAAAAGCCCTTTCTGATTTTTGTAAAAACCTTGATATAAAATTCAATAATCTGGAACTTTTAAATCTGGCCTTCCATCACCGTTCTTTTTCCAACGAAAACACTTCAAGCAGGCACGTAAATAATGAAAGACTTGAATTTCTTGGAGATTCTGTCCTGGGTATGGCAACCGCAACTTTTTTATATGAAGATATGTTTGAAAATCCGGAAGGAGATCTTTCTAAAATAAAGAGCGTTGTTGTCTCTGAAAAAACTCTTGCTCCGATTGCGAGAAGAATAGGTATAAACAAGATGCTTATTCTTGGAAAAGGCGAGGAGATGAGCGGAGGACGCGACAAGGACGCTATTCTTGCAGATTGTGTTGAAGCGATAATAGGAGCCTACTATCTTGACAGCGGTTTTGAGGCCGCGGAAGAACTTGTCCTTGATCTTATTGTTCCTGAAATTCGAAAAGTCCAGCAGAACAAGGGTGAAAAAGATTACAAAACACTTTTGCAGGAATTTTATCAGAAAAAATCAAAGTTATGCCCGGTTTACGAGCTTGTCAAAAAAACAGGTCCAGACCATGACAGGACTTTTTGGGTAAAGGTAAGTTTAAAAGACGAAGAATTTGGTCCGTGCAGCGGAAAAAGCAAAAAGGCTGCGGAGCAAAATGCGGCAAAGCTTGCGTGGGAGAAAATTAAAAAAAGTTAAAAAAAATTCAAAAATTTTAAAAAAAATTAAAAAACAGTATTGACACAAAGTTCAATGCTTGGTATTATAAATACATAAGTTGTGCGGTAGTCATATAACGGCTCATTATCTCAGCCTTCCAAGCTGATGACGAGGGTTCGACTCCCTTCTACCGCTCTAAAAGCTCCTGAAATAAATCAGGAGTTTTTTTATTTTAAACTAGTTTTTTTTGCATAAGGTTTTTCTTACGCCGGATGCGGAGGGCTTTAGTTGGCGCGCTTTGCGGCAATGAGCGTAAGCGAACCCGTAGCAGCCGGTCTTTGGGAAAAATGCCTGCATGGGCGGAAATTGTTTTTTTTGAGTCTGATGACGTTCTTTTTTTTTAAATTTTTTATAAAAAGCCTGCGTTTTTTATTTTTCTGTTTTTTATTCTATGATATAATCTTTGTTATGTTTTTTTTCCATGGAGGTTTTTTTTATGGAAACTTTGTTTAAAATCAAGGAGAAAGGTTCAACTGTAAGCCGCGAAATTATCGGTGGTATTACAACTTTCCTTGCAATGTCCTACATTCTTGCCGTTAATCCTGGAATGCTTGGTTCTATCGAAGGAATGAGTTTTGGAGGCGTTTTTACAGCGACTGCGATTTCTGCTGCGATTGCAACTCTGATTATGGCTTTTTTTGCAAATATGCCTGTTGCTCTTGCTTCTGGTATGGGACTTAACGCGTTCTTTACGTATACTGTTTGCGGCCAGATGGGGTGTTCTCCATGGTTTGCTCTTACAGCTGTTTTGCTTGAAGGCGTTTTGTTTATCGTTCTTTCGTTCTTTGGTGTTCGTGAGGCGATTATCAACTCTATTCCTTCGACTATGAAGAAGGCTGTTGCTGTTGGTATCGGTCTTTTTATTGCTTTGATTGGTCTTAACAACGCTGGAATCGTAACTTCTTCAAACGGAACAATTATCGGTTTTAACGCATTTGACAAGTCTCATATTTCTGCAATTGTTGCGATTATCGGTCTTGTAATTACGATTGTTCTTTATATTCTTAAAGTTCCTGGCGCAATTCTTATCGGTATTGCTGCTACAACTGTCGTTGGAATTCCTTTTGGCGTTACGACTATTCCTGAAAACTTTAAGCCTGTTTCTGTTCCTCAGGCTCCGTTCCTTTTTAGATTTGATTTTTCAAATGTCCTTACGCTGAAATTCTTCGGAGTTTTCTTTACTTTCCTTTTTACAGATATTTTTGATACTATTGGAACTTTGATGGGCGTTGCTGAGCAGGCCAAGCTTATTGACGAAAAGGGCGATATTCCTAATGTAAAAAATGCTCTTCTTGCCGATGCGGTTGGTACTGTTGCCGGTGCTTGTCTTGGAACTTCAACTGTAACTTCTTATGTTGAATCTTCTGCTGGTGTTGCTGCTGGTGCCCGCACAGGTCTTTCTTCTGTTGTGACTGCAGGTTTCTTTGTTTTGGCCCTGTTGTTCACTCCGCTTTTTGCGCTTGTTCCTTCTTGTGCTACGGCTCCTGCCTTGATTTTTGTCGGATTTTTGATGATGCAGTCTGTAACATCTATCAAATTCAGCGAAATAACTGACGGAATTCCTGCTTTTATAACAATTCTTGTAATGCCTTTCGGATATTCGATTTCTAAGGGTATTGCCTTTGGTATGATCGCTTATGTAATTTCGAAAGTTGCTGGTAGAAAAGCAAAGGAAATTTCTCCTGTTACGTGGATTCTTGCCGCTGTATTTGTGTTTGCTCTTGCAATAAAAGCTATCTAGTTTTTTAGTATGAACGAATCTTCAAACAAAGAAAAATATTTGCGCCCGACCTGGGATGAATATTTTATGGAGGTTGCAAGAACTATTGCAAAACGTGCGACATGCGACAGAGGACGTTCTGGCTGCGTGATTGCACGGGACCATCAGATTCTTGTTACCGGATATGTTGGAAGTCCCGCAGGACTTCCGCATTGCGATGAAGCGGGCCACCTTCTAAAAAAAATGCTGCACAGTGATGGAACTGTCAGCCAGCATTGTGTAAGAACCGTTCATGCGGAGCAGAATGCAATCTGCCAGGCCGCTAAACGTGGAATTTCTATTGACGGTGGTACTGTTTACTGTAAAATGACTCCGTGCCGAACCTGCGCAATGCTTTTAATTAACTGCGGAATAAAAAGGGTTGTGTGTGAAAAACACTACCATGATGAAGCCGACAGTCTTAAAATGCTTGAGGAAGCTGGAATAGCGATTGAACATTTGGAAGATAATGTTCAGACTTACGAAAATATGTAATAAAAAAGGCTGGCTTGAAATGAAAGTTTTCAGGCTAGCCTTTTTTGGTTTATCTTAAGTTTTCAAGCAACCATGATTTGAACTGGTTGTAGTCGTTTTCCATTGGAATTGATTTGTCTTCAAGGCGCATAACTTTTTCAAGTCTGTCTGGAATTATTGGTTTTGAGCCGATTGCCTTTTCGACGATTGAGCCGAATTTTGCAGGGTGGGCTGTTTCCAAAACTACGCCGATTGCATTTTTCTTAGAAATTACATCATCTGCCCAGTCTGGGAGATTTGGTGTAAGACCAGGTTTTGTGTAATCATGTTTTTTGCCCTGTGCAAGTTCTGCCATGGCTCCGTTTTTAATATCGCTCCATGCTTTCCAGCCGACAGCTCCGTGAGGATCGATCGTGTAGCCTGTTTTTGCATAGCAGTCTTTGATTGAGCTGATGATTCCGCTGTCATCAAGCCAGTAAGAAGCAAATAAATGGCGTACATCGTCAAGAGTGTACATTGCTGAAATTCGTTCGTAGTTGCTGGGAGCACCGACGTCCATTGCGTTTGCGTATGTTGCTACTGAAGGGCGGGCATTGTAGTCGCCGGTTGCAATCCAGTCTGGAATTGTGCGGTTTGTATTTGTAGCGGCAACAAAACCTGTGATTGGAGCGCCCATTTTTTTTGCGATAAGTCCGGATGTCAGGTTTCCGAAGTTTCCGCTCGGAACAACCATAATTATAGAAGGATCTTCAATTCTGTTGTACTGCCATGCTCTGTTTTTTACGTAGAGAGAAGCGTACATATAATAAAAACTCTGAGGAAGAAGACGGCTGATGTTTATTGAATTTGCAGATGAGAGGCGGAGTGAAGAGCGGAGCTCGTTATCTGTAAATGCTGTCTTTACAAGTTTCTGGCAGTCGTCGAAAGTGCCTTTTACTCTGAGAGCGCGGACATTTCCGTCAAAAGTTGAAAGCTGCTTTTCCTGAAGCGGTGAAATTTTTCCTTCTGGATACAAAATTGTAACGTCAAGCCCCGGAACATTGTGGAATGCGCTTCCTACGGCAGAACCTGTATCTCCGGATGTTGCGACGAGAATGTGAAGAGGCTTGTCTTCGTTGCGGTTGAAATATGACATTACACGTGCCATAAAACGGGCTCCGAAGTCTTTGAACGCGCATGTTGGACCGTGAAAAAGTTCGAGGACGTATGAATTTGGGTCGAGACCTGAAACCTTTGCCGGGAAAGGATATGCATCGTTTATGAGTTTTTTGAGATCGTTTTCCGGAATTTCTCCTTCAACGTAAGGTTTTGCCATTTCAAAAGCAATATCGCGAAGGTTTGGCTCCGGATTTTTATTTAAAAATGATTTATCAAGTTTTGGAAATTCAACCGGAATATAAAGTCCTCCGGTTTTTTCATTCATGCCGCCGACTACAGCGGTTTTAAAATCTGTCTTTACCGATTTGTCTCTTGTGTCAGTGTAAATCATCTGTTTATCCTCACTTTTATAAATTAGAGTCCGTAAATTATTTCGTGCGCCAGGTTTTCTGCCAAAAGTTTTCTTGCGGAATTAAGGCAGTTCCAATCTTTGTCTTCTGTTACTGTTGCTGTGCTGTGTAGTTCGCATAAAATCGAGCCAGTTTTCATATCAAGACAGGTAAGGTTTCCTTCGAGCGTGAGCGTGTATTTTTGGTCGGCGTTTTTTTCAATTGGCGTAAGATATTTTACTTTTCCAAAAATAAGATATGCAGAATTTGAGCCTACGAGATTTGACGCGGTTTTATAGACTGTCGGAATGTCGTCTGTCAAAATTGCATTTGAAAAATCAGCGTTTCCGATTCTTACAAAACCTGAACGCATAAGCGCCATAAGAAGGTTTGACGAAGAGACTGAATTGCTTAAAATCGGTTTTCCGGAAGCATTGAAGTCTACGATTGCGACAGTTCCGCCGCTTGCGTAAAGGTTTGTCTTAACTTTGTAAGGCGCGCTTACAGAAACTTTTTCTGCGAGCTTTGCAATCTCTGCGTTTGTAACATCTCCGGAAGGATAAACGCTTATTTTGCTGTTAAAAGAAAAAGCCGGAGTTGCAGGTACGAAAATTACTGTTCCTGAAGAATTTGTCGTAAGGTTTGCCAGAGAATATGTCGGCTGACCGTTAATTTTTGTTTCTGGAAAACTTATTGAAAGTTCAAGGCCGGCTACTGGAGTTCCGTCCGTCTTTTCCGCCTTAAAAACAAATGGCGAAGAAAAAGCCTTTCCCTTTGTTGTTTCTTTTGGACTTGAAACAACTGAAAGTCTGATTCCTTCAATTTTTTTTGCATATATTGATTCTTCGGTTTCTTCTTTTTGTGCTGAAATTGAACTGTTCACAACATTGAGTTTTCTAGGAACTTGAGGTGTTTTTGGGCGCTCGATTTCTTCAGTCTGCTCGATTTGGGGCTGAGGCTGGTCTTTTGGAGCTGATGCGCAGGATGTTATAAAAAAAGCAACTGATGTCGCAATACTTAAAGTTACAGAAAGTGATTTTTTCATGATGTCTCCAGATAATTTTTTGCCGTTAGATTTCTTTTGTAGAAAAATAACGTACCTTTTAATTTTATCTTAAAACTAAGTTTTTCTCAATAAAAAACAGGCTGTAAAAAAATTAAATTTATAGAAGTTTTATCAGTTCAAAATATTGCTTAAAAAGTTTCAAAAACCTATCATTTAATCAGTGATGCTGAGAATTCACTTTTAACAATGCAAAATAAAAAATGGGGCATAAAGAATGAGACCGACTTTCGCTAGAATTCACCTTGAAAATTTAAAATATAACCTTGAATACATCCGCTCAAAAATAAATAAAAATTCAAAAATGTGTGTCGCGGTAAAGGCAGATGCCTACGGTCATGGCGCTGTGGAATGCGCAAAAACTGCCGTTGAGTGCGGAGCTGATTTTCTTGCCGTTGCAACTGTGGATGAAGGCATTGAACTTAGGCTTGCAGGAATAAAGGTTGGAATTCTTGTTTTGAGTTTGTGCCAGAAAGAAGAAATGGAAGAGGTTGTAAAAAATGAGCTTACGCCTCTTGTTTTTGATGAGGAATACATCGGCTTTGTTGCGGAAGCTGCGAAAAAATACAAAAAAAACGGCTTTAGCGTTCATCTTGCGGTTGATACCGGAATGGGAAGAATCGGCTGTCTTGCAAAAGATGCCGGAATGGTTGCTAAAAAAATCGCGGAAACAGGCGTTTTAAAAATGGGCGGAATATGCACCCACTTTTCTGTCGCAGACAGCACCCAGGCTGAAAATTTTGAATATACGGAAAAACAGTTCAAATTGTTTTTGGAGGCGGTCGAAAACGTAAAAAAAGAGGGAATTGATCCTGGAATCCGCCACTGTTCAAATTCTGCTCTTACACTGACCCATCCGGAAATGCACCTTGATATGTGCCGTCCTGGAATTATTGCATACGGCTATTATCCGGGGCAGGTTGATAAAAAATATTTTGAAAAACTTGGTGAAAAAACTTTCCTAAAACCTGTTATGGAACTTGTAACGAAGGTTGTTGCAATCCGCGAATTTGAAAAAGACAGGTCTGTCTCGTATGGCAGAAGATGGACTTCTTCTAAAAAGACAAAAATTGGAGTTCTCCCGATTGGTTATGCGGACGGACTTTTCCGTAGATTTAATGAAGATGATAAAAGGCTATATGTCGCGGTTGACGGAAAAAATTATCCTGTCTGCGGAAGAATCTGCATGGATCAGTGTATGATTGAACTTGGTGAAGACAGCAATGTTGAGCGCTATTGCGAAGCCGTAATTTTTGGACCAGAAGAAAGCGGAGCTTTGCAGAGCGCCCAGGAAATTGCCGATATGACTGGAACAATCAGCTACGAGATTACCTGTGGAGTTTCAAAGCGTGTGCCTAGAATTTTTGTAACCTCCGCAACCAGATAAAACGAGCCTGTTATGAGCAAAGTTTTCTTGTTTGAATTGCAAAAATCAAGGACTTTTTCGATTTGTTTTTTGTAATCCGAATCTGAATAAAACGCAAGACCTGCAGAAGCAAACGAATTTTCGACTTCTGACAGGTCTGATTTTTTTACATTGCCCGGAACCGTTAAAAATATTTTTTGAAAATTTTTAGAATCCGTAACTTTGCTCTGCGAAAATAGTTCTGCGATTTCCTTGCTGTGCTTGTCCTGTGCGCATGCAAAAAGCAGGGCGTCGATTTTTATATTTGCGTTTTTTATAGTTTCCAAAGTTAATTTTATGCTTTTTGGAGTGTGCGCTCCGTCCAGAACAAGATAAGGAATTTCGCTGAAATTCTGAGGATTTTTTATAAGCTCAAATCGGGCTGGAAGCGAGGTTTTTGAAAGGCCTTTTTCGATAATATCTTCTGAAATTTCCGGGAACGCTGTTTTTACCGCCAGGGCTGCAAGCGCTGCGTTTTGAGCCTGAAATTCTCCTGCAAGGTTTAGTTCCGCGGTTAACGGGCGGGAAAAAAACGAAGATGAAATGACAGCTTTTGTCTTTATTTTTTCTGATGATGTATAAATTTGTGTACTAATTTTGCAAATTTCGTCGATAAAAAATATTTTTGCGTCTTTTTGAGACGCGATTGACTTAAAAACTTCTTTTACTGATGGGATTTGCGGCGCTATAAAGACCGGGGTTTTTTCTTTTATAATTCCGCCTTTTTCTGCCGCGATTTTTTCCAGGGTGTCGCCGAGGTATTCTGTGTGCTCAAGTTCGATTGGTCCTATGCAGCAGACTTTTGGTTTTATTACGTTTGTTGCGTCGAGTCTTCCTCCGAGTCCGACTTCAAAAACGGCCGCGTCGAGCTTTGCTTTTCTGAAGCATAGAAATGAATAGAGTGTGACAAGCTCGAACCAGGTGATCGGGCGGTTTTTTAAGAATGTTTTTGAATCTGTGCAATTTATTAGACGTTTTAACTCTTCTGCTGCGTCTTCGTAGGTTTTTTGAGTTAGAAAATTTTGATTTTGGGTGATTCTCTCCAGAAAATTTACAATGTGCGGAGAGCTGTAGAGTCCTGTTTTTAAGCCTGCTTCTTCGAGAATTGAAGCTATGAATGCGGAGGTTGAGCCTTTTCCTTTTGAGCCTGCGACGTGAAAGGTTGGATATGAGAGTTCCGGGTTGCCTGCGAGTTTTGCAAAATACTCCATTGTGTCGAGCCAGAACATGTTTTTTTGCGGAAGTTTTTCAAAATTCAAGAATGAATCAAGCCAGTTTTCAAAATCGGTAAGATAAGGTGAAGAAGGTGCGATGTTTTTTGTCATAGAAATGATTTTAATTAAAACAAATGTTTAAGAAAAGTGTTTGAAAGAAAATAAGTCCGTTTAGGATAAAGTCCGTGCGTATTTTTTTTTGTTAGACCGAAAAACTTAGCCCGGATCGCCACGGAAAGACCGGACGGGCGAAGCGAGGAGGACTTGCAGTAAGAGCCGGTTTGAAAGGAAAGTGTGCTCCATTCCTGATTTTTTGTTCTTAATTGAAGAAAATGCTGAAGTTTTATATAATTTTACTGTAACTTTTTATGTTGCTTTAATTTTTGATTTTTACAGGGAAAATAAAATGTCTCAGACTGAAGAAAAACTTGAAAATAATGCCGATAAAATTCTTGCCGAAGCGGTTAGAAAATCTGAAATGATTGAAAAAGATATTGCCGTTAATCCGAAAAAATACCGTGTTTTGACAGGCGACCGTCCGACCGGAAATCTTCATATAGGACATTATTTTGGTTCGCTTAAAAATCGGGTCCGTCTTTCTAGGCTTGGCGTTCCGACTATGATTTTGATAGCCGATTATCAGGTTTTGACGGATCACGACGCATTTGACAAAATCAGTCAGAATACAAAGCAGCTTGTGATTGATTATCTTGCCGCAGGAATTGAACCTGGAAAAGATGTCTGCATTTATCCGCACAGCCACGTTCCTGAGGCAAACCAGCTTATGGTTCCTTTTTTGACTCTTGTTTCTAGTTCTGAGCTTGACCGAAATCCGACGGTAAAGGACGAGATTGAAAAATCCGGAATGAAGTCGGTGAATGCCGGAATGCTTACGTATCCTGTGCATCAGGCGGTTGATATTCTTTTTTGCAAGGGAAATGTTGTTCCTGTAGGAAAAGACCAGCTTCCTCATCTTGAAGTTGCGCGTCTTATCGCCAGACGTTTTAATAATAAATTTTGCCCGGAGAATCCGATTTTTCCGGAACCTTACGCCTTGCTTTCTAAAACTCCAATGATAAAAGGTCTTGATGGTTCTGCAAAAATGTCAAAATCGCTTGGAAATACGATTATGCTTTGTGCAAGCGAGGATGAAACTGCAAAACTCATAAAAAAAGCAAAGACAGATCAGGAGCGCCATATTTCTTACGATCCTGTAAACCGTCCGGAAGTTGCCAACCTCTTGCAGATAATTTCTCTTTGTACTGGTGAGGAGCCTGAGGCTATCGCCGAAAGAATTGGCGACGGTGGCGGCGGCATGCTGAAATCTGTGCTGACAGAAGCCTTGAACGAAGAATTGCGTCCTTTGCGCACAAAACGCGCCGAACTCGAAAATAATATGGACTATATCAGAAGCGTTCTTAAGGAAGGTGTTGTTCAGGCCCGCGAGATTGCCGTAAAGACGCTGGAAGAAGTTCGTTCCGTAATGAATATGGAAATTTAATAAGGATAACTTAATTGCAAAACATAAATAGGGTTGAGGGCGAAAAAATTGTAATTCATGGCGCCCGTGTTCATAATTTAAAAAATATAAGCGTAGAAATTCCGAGAAATAAACTCGTGGTAATTTCGGGACTTTCCGGTTCTGGAAAATCGTCGCTTGCTTTTGATACGCTTTTTGCCGAAGGACAAAGACGATACATGGAATCGCTTTCTTCTTACGCCCGGCAGTTTTTGGGAAGCATGGACAAACCCGATGTCGATCAGATTGAAGGTCTTTCGCCTGCAATTTCTATTGAGCAGAAAACAACCCACAATAATCCTCGCTCTACAGTTGGAACAGTTACTGAAATTTACGACTATTACCGTCTTTTGTTTGCAAGAACCGGGCATGCGCATTGTCCTGTCTGCGGAAGAGAAATTAAGGAACAGTTGGACGATCAGATTATCGATTCTATAATGGGCTGGGGCGAAGGAACAAAAATTACGCTTTTGGCTCCGGTAATTCATGGAAAAAAAGGCGAGCATCAAAAAATCATTGATGATGCAAAAAAATCAGGTTTTGTCCGTGCAAGAATCGACGGGCTTATGGTTGAACTGGACGATTCTATAAAGCTTGACAAACAGAAAAAGCATACGATTGAAATTGTCGTTGACAGAATCGCATTGAAAGATGAATCGAGAAAGCGTCTTGCAGAATCTGTTGAAACTGCCCTGAAAAGTTCTGACGGAGTTCTTGTTGTCTTAAGGCGCGTAGATGACAATAGCGAAAAAGGCTGGCACGAAGAGGAAGTGTTTTTTTCTCAAAAAAATGCCTGTCCGGACTGCGGTATTTCTATTCCGGAATTGCAGCCTAGACTTTTTTCGTTCAACAATCCTTTTGGAGCCTGTCCTGAATGTACGGGACTTGGTGAAAAAATGGAATGGGATTCAAAAAAAATACTTCCGGATACTTCACTAAGCTTTAACCAGGGGGCGTTTCCGTTTTTTAATCCGTCGAGCGAATGGAATCAGTCGATGTTTCAGGCGATTGCAAAGGAAAACGGCTGGAGTCTTGATACTCCGATAAAAGATCTGACCCGCGAACAGTTTGACAGCCTGTGGAATGGCGATTTGACTAAAAATATCCGCTGGATTTACAAAAAACAGAGCGGAGAAGGATTTTCAGAATACAACCGTCCATGGATAGGAATCCTTTCGGAAATGAAAAGGCGGCACAATGAAGCCTGGGGTGAATCCCAGCGTGTGCGGATTGAAGAAAACTATATGTCTGTTTCCGAGTGTTCATCCTGCCATGGAATGCGTCTTAGAAAAGAAGCGCTTGGCGTTACTGTCGGCGGAAAGAATATAATTGAACTTTGCAGTCTGAGCGTTGCGGAAAGCATTGAGTTTTTTAAGATGCTTGAACTTTCTGAAACGGAGAAAAAAATTGCGGTTCAGCTTTTAAAGGAAATAAATGCCCGTTTAAATTTCTTGAAAAACGTCGGACTTGAATATCTTACACTTGACCGTTCTGCAGGAACTTTGTCTGGCGGAGAAGCCCAGAGAATCCGTCTTGCAACTCAGATTGGCTCTGGTCTTACAGGTGTTATGTATATTTTGGACGAACCGAGCATTGGACTTCATCAGCGCGACAACCAGAGGCTTATTGATACTCTTAATTACCTTAGGGATTTAAAAAATACGGTGATTGTTGTTGAACACGATGAACAGACTTTGCGTACCGCCGACTGGATTGTTGATATAGGTCCTGGAGCTGGAGTTCATGGCGGAAAAGTAATCGCAAGCGGAACTCCTCAGCAGGTGATGCAGGTTGAGCAAAGCGTTACCGGACGTTATTTGAGCGGAAAACTTTATATGCAGTTGCCGGAAAAGCGGCGGGAAGGAAACGGAAGTTTTATTTCGATAAAAGGTGCGCGCGAACACAATCTTAAAAATATTTCGGTCGACATTCCTCTTGGAACCTTTACCTGCATTACAGGAGTTAGCGGTTCTGGAAAATCTACGCTTTTGAGCGACATTTTTTATCCTGTTGTTTCAAATAAATTGATGAGGACAAGTTTTAAGCCGGGGCTTCATGATGAAATTCTTGGAATTGAAAATATCGATAAGGTCATAAATATCGACCAAAGCCCGATCGGAAGAACTCCGCGTTCAAATCCTGTAACCTATGTCGGAGTTTTTGATGCGATCCGCGAACTTTTTAGCAGCCTTCCTGATTCAAAGGCCAAGGGCTATACTCCAGGCCGGTTCAGTTTTAACGTAAAAGGCGGACGGTGCGAAAAATGTCAGGGCGCCGGAACTCTTACTATCGAAATGAACTTTTTGCCGGATGTTTTTATTCAGTGCGATGTGTGCCACGGTCAGCGTTTTAACAGCGAGACTTTGGATGTCCGCTACCACGGAAAAAATATCTCTGATGTTTTGAATATGACGATTGAAGAAGCTGCTGATTTTTTTGCTGCGATTCCGCATATTTCAAGAAAACTTGAAACTCTTAAAAATGTCGGACTTGGTTACATTCAGCTTGGACAGAGCGCTCTTACTCTTTCTGGCGGAGAAGCTCAGCGTGTAAAGCTTGCAACGGAACTTGCCCGTCCTTCGACAGGAAAAACGCTCTACATTCTTGACGAGCCTACAACAGGACTTCATTTTGCAGATGTAAAGGTTTTGATGGAAGTTATTCAAAAACTTGTGGACAAGGGAAATTCTGTCGTTATGATTGAACACAACCTCGATGTAATTGCCCAGGCGGACTGGATTATTGATCTTGGTCCTGAGGGGGGAATTGGCGGCGGTCAGATTGTTGACTATGGAACTCCTGAACACATTGTTGCAAACTGGAAAAAAACTGGCAGCTGGACAGGAAAATATCTCGAAGAAACGTTAAATGCGGCCCACAAAAACTGACGGTTTTGCAATGAGAAAAAAAACGCTTTTAATATTTTTAATTTTTTCTCTTGTGTCCTTTGCTTTTTGTAAAGAATCTTCGGCTGAAGAGCAGGTTTCTGTCATAAATATTGAATCTGCCGAAAAATCTGAGTACAAAAAAGATCAGCTTTCCGGGGGAGACTGCATTATTCTTTCTGGAAATGTCGTAATTTCTGTTTCCCGCGGAAATGACAAGACGACAATTTCCGCTGACAGAATAAATTACAACCGTTCTTCGGAAATGCTTTATGCAGAAGGAAACGTCGGTCTTGAACAGAGCGGCTCGTCTTCTGCCGGCGGAGAAAAAATCACTGCAAACAGCCTTCTTTTTAATACTTCGACTTTTGAAGGAATTTTTGACAACGGCCGTGCGGTTCAAACTTCGTCAGATGCCATAAATCTTCCTTCCGGCTCTACTTTGATTGTTGCAAGTGAAATTTTCGGCAGGGATTCTGGAGGAACAATCGCTTTTAAAGGCGGTGAGCTCACTTTTTGCGACGACGAAAATCCTCACTGGAAAATCCGCGCGCGGAGAATTTGGCTTTTGCCTGGCGGAGAATTCGCCTTTTTTAGCGCGCTTCTTTATGTTGGCCGTGTGCCTTTGATTTATCTTCCTGCGTTTTACTATCCGAAAGACGAGTTGATTTTTAATCCTGCGATGGGCTATAAATTCCGCGAAGGTTATTTTATAAATACGACGACTTATCTTTATGGCCGAAAACCTGCGGACGCAAAATCTACAAATGACAGTTCGGATTCTGACGATGATGAAAAAATAAATCCTTTCAGTTTTATGAAAACCGACTCAATGAAAGAGCAGGTGCGCGAAGGAATTGTGCTTCATAATCTTGATGCGGATTTTAAAGGCGATACCACAAATCACGTAAAAATTATGGCGGACTATTATGCAAATTTGGGCGCAATGGTCGGCGCTGACGTTGTATTAAAACCTTCAAAGATACTTTCGGATCTTCAATTCAATACAGAACTTGGTTTTAGCAATACCATTTTTAAAAACAATTCGGTTTATCTTCCGTACAACAAGCTTGGAGACAAGGTCCTGGATTCTTCAAATTTTATGGGCTATACCTTGCCGTTCCGTTATCAGTTTAACCTAAAGCTTTCGGTTTCTTCTCCGTTCAACCTTACTCTTGCAATGCCGCTTTATTCGGATCCGTATTTTGACTACGACTTTAACAATCGTGCGGAAACAATGGACTGGATTGACTTTCTTATGTCTGGTGTTGCAACTGACGATTCGGAAGAAGACAGCGTTACTACTGTTTCTTCTTTTACCTGGAATTTAAACGGCTCCTATACTTTTAAGTTGCCGGAATTCATAAAGCCTTTTGTTTCTACTCTTTCAATTTCGAGTTTTTCTTCTTCGATAGTTTTTTCTTCCCAATCGGCTGCCTTGACTGACCGGGATGAATACAATGATGATTCGGCATGGGCAAGTTATACTCCGGAACGCTATTTCTACTATCCGAGCCAGATTACGCCTTTTAAAATCGGTGCAAGAATTTCTGGAACGATTTTTCAGTATCCGAAGGCTTCGGCGTCTTCAAAAAAACAGTCGGTTTCGCTTTCTTTATTGCCGCCTCTTGAATTTGATGACAAAAAAGATGATGAAAGTTCTGATAAAGACAAAAAAGAAGAAGGTTCCGATTCTGAAGAAAATGAGGTTCCTGAAGAAAATATTCTTTTTGATGAATCCGTGCTTCCGTCGATTGCCACATCGAACGCCTCTGTGCGCAGCTTAAATGGAATTACCTATAAACTCGCCTACAGTATTTCGCCGGATTTTACTTCGCAAATTTCATATTCATCTTCAAATTTAAAGACTCCTGAGGATTTTGATTGGCAGACTGTTCAGGCAACTTATATTCAGGCAAAAGCTCCGGCTACTTTGACGAGCAATCTCGGTTATAAAGACAGCTTTCTTTCGCTTGCGGACACTTTTACGTTCAATCCGGTTTTTCAAAAGCACCCTTATCTGAACGACGACACTTCGGACGGAGGATATTCTGAATCTTCAATCGCTTCGATTAAAAAAGCCGACTACAATGCAAGAAAACTCGATTTGACGGATACGAACGCGCTTACTTTTAAGCCTTTCTATTACACGGATTATTTTTCAAATACGGCCCTGACATGGAACACAACCGTAAAAATGATTCAGACAAAATACATAAGCGACGACGTAAACAATCCTGAATGGGAATATCTTACGATGGATTTGACCGACGAAGAATGTGTAACGACGCATAATCTGAATCTTGTCCTTGCTGCAAAAGAAGGGGATTTTGGACAGCAGCTTTCGCTCACGACAACTCTTCCGCCTCAGGTTGATTCTTACACAGGCGTTTTTTCGCTTAATTTTCCGTATACGACTTTTTCTGTCGGAACAGGAATCAAGCAAAAAAGTTCGACTGACGACACCTGGGTAAAAAACGACATTTCGCAGTCGCTTTCATTTAAATTTTTTAACAGCAAACTAAGTCTTTCTCAGTCTTATGTTTACGATTTGGAAGAAGAGGAGCACGATTCATTTAAATTTTCGTTGAGCGGTTATGGCGCGCAGCTTGCATATACAATGAGCTATTCAAATGTCTATGAGTTTGATGTTGAATATGATTCAAACGGAGACATAACAAGCCGAAAAGGATGGAAGTCAACTTCAGACAAAAAATTCCAGCCTTATTCGTTGAGTTTTGCGTATACAAGTCCTTCAAAAACTTTCAAGCACTGGACCGACAAAATTTCGTGGACACCGTCACTTTCTACAAGTTTTGTCTATGATTTTGTGCGTCCGACAAGCAGTTATTTTGTTTTTATACCGAAGATTACTTTCAAGATAAATGAGTTTCTTGATTTTTCATTCAGCTCTGAAAGCCGCAACAACGTAATTTACAGATATTTCTGTTCAGATTCAGATTATGCCTATTATTACGGAAATAACGGCGAAAGAAACGTTTTGAATGATTTAATGGATTCGTTCAGGCTTGATAGCGACGAAAAACGGAAGAATTCCGCCTTTAAGCTAAAATCTCTGGTTATGTCGATAACTCACGACCTTGACGATTGGGATTTGAACTGTTCGTTTAAAATTTCACCGCGCTATATTTCTGCAACTTCTAGTCAGCAGGCGCATTACGACTTTAGTCCGTATTTTTCTTTGAGCGTAAGCTGGCGGCCAATGTCAGGAATGAAAACCGAAATTCTTGATGAATATGGAGAATGGAGTTTAAAATAAATTCAAGTTTTTAATGATTTTTTAAAAGAAAGGTGATAGAATAAACAAATTGGAAAACGAATTTACTATAGTTCTTTCAGACCCGGAGGTTCTTTCTCAGGTTTGTGGAACGAATGACAGCAATTTAAAGCTCATCGAACAGCATCTTGGAGTCAGCATTTTTACAAAAGGAAACGAACTTTCAATTGCTGAGTCTTCCGCCGAAATTCAGCAGAAGTTCAAGTTCATAATCGACCGTCTTAGCGATGAAATTTCTGAAAATGGACTTGAAAACAGTATTTCTGGTTCCGAACTGATTGAATCGGTGCTGAATACTGGAGTTGAAAATTTTGATGCCCAGAAATTTTCAATTTCAATTCCCGGAAGCACGAGAAAAATTTATCCAAAAACAAAAAATCAGGCAAAACTCATCCAGTCGTTCCGAAAAAATGACATGGTTTTTGCAACAGGTCCTGCAGGAAGCGGAAAAACTTTTCTTGCCGTTGCAGAAAGCCTGCGTCTTCTTTTAAGCCATAAAATAAGTTCAATTATCCTTGTGCGTCCGATTGTCGAGGCTGGAGAAAGTCTTGGTTTTTTGCCGGGCGATATGCAGGACAAGATAAATCCTTATTTAAGGCCTCTTTATGATTCTATGAGCGCCTGTATTCCTTCAGAAATGGTGAAAAAATTTCAGGAGAATGGTATAATTGAAGTTGCGCCTTTGGCTTATATGCGCGGACGTACCTTGAACAATGCGGCCGTAATTCTTGACGAAGCGCAGAATACGACGTGTGAACAGATGAAAATGTTCCTTACCCGAACCGGAGAGAATTCAAAAGTGTTTATAACGGGAGATGTTACCCAAATAGATCTTCCGAAAAGAATTTCATCTGGTCTGGTCCAGGCTCTTGAAATTCTAAAAAATATAGAAGAGATAAGCATGGTTGAACTTGACGGCGAAGATGTCGTTCGTTCACCGCTTGTTAAAAAAATTGTACAGGCTTATGAAAATGACAAAAGCGAATAACGGAAAAAATTCTTTTTTTTATGATTTATTTCATTCTGCACTCGAATATGTAAAGAAAAATTGGGCGATTCTGCTTGTTTTTTCAATTACATTTTTGGCTTCTGCCGTAATTGTTTATTTTGACGCAAGCACGCGGCAGACTATTGCTTCTTTTTCGATTGATGAGTATGAACCGGGAATGGTTGCCGACAAGACAATCATTGCTACAACTAATCTTGCGGCCGATGAGCAGTTTCCGATTGCGGTCGAAGAAGGCGAAAAAGTAATAAGAAAAGGTTTTCCAATTGCGGAAGAGGATTATTTAAAACTGCGAAAGATGGCGGCATCTCCGTCCTACATCGATTACAGGGTTTTTGCGGACAATATTCTGTTCCTTATGCTGGTTTCTGCAATGGCATTTTTGCTTTTTTCTCCTGTCTGCCTTGGACGCAAGGTTGAGCTTAAAGAAATTATTCTTGCATCCTTGCTTTTTGTAGTTGTTTTTGGAGTTGCCTGTTTTGGCGACAAGGCTCCGCTTTTTCAGGGAATTTACAATCTTCCTGTAATTATTCCTTCTGGATTGTGCGTTGCTTTGATTACGATTCTTTTTGGACAGATTTTTGGACTTTATTTTTCGATATTGATTTCTTTTGGAGTGCTCTGTGCCTGCAATTTTGAATTGATTCCATTTTTGTATACACTTGCCTCTTCTTTTACAATCGTAAAAATTCTCCGTACGATCGAAAACAGAATTGACATGATTTTTTCTTCGATTGGTGTGGCGCTTCTGAACGTAATTTATATATGCGTTTTAAAAGTTATCTTTAATGATAATTTTTCTGACTGCGTATTCCCGCTTGCAGGAGTTGCATTTAACGGTTTTATTTCTGGTATACTTGCGCTTGGTCTTCTTACACCGCTTGAAGTTGTGATGAATACGGCTTCGGTTTTCAGGCTCATGGATTTGAGCGATCAGAATTCTCCGGTTTTGAGAAAACTTTTGCTTACAGCCAGCGGAACTTATCAGCATAGCATAATGGTAAGCCAGCTTGCGGAAAGCGCCTGCAAGGAAATCGGAGCAAATTCGCTTTTGGCGAGAGTTGCGGCCCTTTACCACGACATTGGAAAAATGGAACATCCCGAATATTTTACGGAAAATAACATTGATTCAGAAAACAAACATACGGACTTAAACCCGTCGCTTTCGGTTTCGATTATAAAAAGCCATTTGCGCCAGAGCGTTGAAAAGGCTCATCAAATGCATCTTCCTGCCCAGATTGTAAATATTATTGCAGAACACCATGGAAATTCTGTAATTTCGTATTTTTTCAACAAGGCAAAAGAAAAGAATCCGAACGCAAACGAGGCGGATTTCCGTTATGACGGAAGACTTCCTTCCACAAAAGAAAGCGCTGTAGTCATGCTTGCCGATGTTGTTGAAGCGGCCTGCAAGTCTTTGGAAAAACCGACAGCCCAGCGTCTTGAAAAATTCATTCAGCAGTTAATTGAAGCAAAAATAGCTGCAAAACAGCTGGACGACTGCGCTCTTACTTATGGCGAAATGACAAAAATAAAAAACACTTTCGTTTCGATTCTTGCGGCATATTATCACGGTCGCATAAAGTATCAAAATCAGGATTCAACTGATTCTTCTGCTTCCGAAAAAACGGTTTCTGAAAAAAATAATTCTGAGGGTGAAAAAAATGAATAGGGTTCTTGTCTCTATGCAGGACGGACTTAGCGAGCCTGCCTGGTTTGGAAAAATTGGAGAATATGAACAGGAAGTTTTAAAAAGACTTGGCTTTGACGGTCAGGAACTTTCAATTTTATTTTGCAACGATGAATTTATTCAGGAATTGAATAAAAATTACCGCGAAATCGATGCTCCAACCGACATTCTTTCCTTTGAAAATGGTGAAGAATATACTGACGAAGACGGAAGCAAGTGGTTTAGTGCGGGCGACATTATAATTTCGCTTGATACATTGCCAAAAAATGCAGAATATTTTAAGGTTACACAGAATGAAGAATTAAAAAGGCTTTTGATTCACGGAACCTTGCATTTAAATGGAATGGATCACGGAGAAGAGCATGTAGGCGAGGGCCTTGAAATAAAAAGTCCGATGCTGAAAAAACAGGAAGAAGTGTTAAAAGCTTTTTCTGATGTCGAGCTTATTTAAGCATTTACAGCGCGTCTTAAAAGTTAAAAATTTCAGGACGCGCTAAAAAATAAAAAGGGATTTTATGAGTATTTTTGGTTTAGGAAAGAAAAAAGACGACGGTTCAAATTCAAATTTTTCCGGAAAAAACGGCAATGAACCGTCCGAAAGTCAGGACAATTTAAGTTTAATCGAAGAAAAAAAAGATATGATCAAAGGAATCGAGGATTTGTCAGAAACGTCTGTAAAGGAAGTTATGATTCCCCGGATTGATGTCGACTTTCTTTCGATTGATACTCCTCAGGAAGAGCTTCTTGCAAAAATTGCAGAAAGCGGACATTCGCGTTTTCCTGTTTATTCGGAATCAATCGACAATGTGCTAGGAATTCTCTATGTAAAGGATTTGCTTGCCGTAATTTCTAAAAATCAGGAAATTGACCTTGAAAAACTGCTTAGAAAAGCATATTTTGTTCCAGAATCAAAAAAAATCGACGGACTTTTGCGCGAGTTTAAGAGACGCCATATTCATATTGCAATTGCCGTTGACGAATACGGCGGTGTGAGCGGTGTTGTCTGCATGGAAGACATTATCGAGGAAATCGTCGGCGACATTCAGGACGAATTTGACAACGAAAGGGAAGATATTCTTGCAATCGGAAATCAAATCTGGCTTTGCGATGCAAGGGTCAATCTCGAGGATTTGAACGAAAATATAAAATCAAATTTTCCGACGGAAGATTTTGATACTCTCGGCGGTTTTGTCCTCGATCTTTTTGGAAGAATTCCTGTTAAATACGAAAAAATCAACTGGGGCGGATTTGAATTCATCGTTCAGGATATGGAAGGTCACCGCGTAAATCTTATAAAAGTTATAAAAAAAGCAGAATCAGAAGAACCGAAAAAAGACTAACGTCAAAAACTGTTCAATTTTGTTTTGGGTGGGAGAAAATGAAAAAAATTACTTTGCCGATTTTAGTTTTTTTTATTCACTGCGCATTTTTCGTGCAGGCTGAAAATCTTTCTGCCTTAAAACATTATGAGCGCGGTCAAGAATTTGAGGCGGAAGAAAACTGGTATTCGGCCAGTGAAGAGTTTCAGCTTGTGCTTCAGAAAAATCCTTCTTTTGGAGAAGCGTGGTTTTTGCTTGCAAAGGCGACTTACGAACTTAACGATTTTGAGCTTTGTCTTAATTATCTGGACAGCGCGCAGAAATTTATAAAAGACCGCACCGACGTCTTGAATTTGCGGGGAATGTGCCTTATCTCGTTGCACCGTCTGGACGAGGCGCAAAAAATTTTTAAGGAAATTTTGAATAAGTATCCGAACAATGTTGAATCGCGTTTTGGGCTTGCAGAAATTGAGCTTTACAACGGAAGTTTTGATTCTGCCAGAAATTTTTATCTTGATGCGCTAAAGCGTCAAAAAACGAACAGAAAAGCCCTTCTTTCGCTTGCGCTGCTTGCCGCGGAAACTGGAAAAGATGAACTTTCTGAAAATTATATTCAACAGGCTCTAAAAAGCCATCCATCGGAAAGTGAAGTCTATTATTTTGCAGCGTACTTAAAGGCAAGGAAAGGCGACTTTGCTGAAGCCGAAAAAAAAGCGCGTTCCGCTCTTCAGCTGAAGACTGATTTTTATCAGGCTTACATACTTCTTTCTTCGATTCTTTATGAACAAAAAAAATATGATGAAGTTATAGACATTTGCGATTATCTTATCGACAAAGACCGGAATACAATTACTGCCTGGTATTTGAAAGGACTTTCGCTTTCCCGCCAGCAAAATTTTGATTCCGCGCTTGAGATTTTGTCGACGGCACTTGCGATTGAGCCTGAAGATGAAATTCTGCGAAGTGCGCTTGAGCTTCTTGTTGATAAAAATTTACCGCTTGAGGATTCAAGGCGTTCAGCATGGGCGCAGTTTCATATTTTAAAGGCGAGGGAATATGCAAAATTCTTCAAAGGCGAGCAGGCAAGGTACGAATATCAGCGCGCATTAAAAATTGATCCGAACAACATAATTGCCAGAAGCGAATTTGCCGCAGAAATTTACAAGCTCGGTCAAAATGAGCTTTATCTGGAGCAGCTTTCGTTTATAAAAAACAATGAAAAAGTTGACGAAAAAACTCTTTCGGACGAAGAAAAATATACTTACACAAAAACAAACGACACCATAGAAGCTCTTTCTTCGCTTATGAAATATTCTCTGAGCGCCAAATGGAATGTTGAGCCGTTCTATCTTGATAAAACCAGATGGAATATCGGGCTTTATTATACAAAACAAAATGCGGCTCTTTTGCATCCAGATTCCCAGGAAATTGCCGCAGAAATGGCAAGTGAAAGTTTTAACGGAATCGCAGTAACTTCGGTCAATGTTGAAAAAAATCCTGTCGCGAACTTTGGAGAGGCTTTTTTGAAGGCAAGAAAAAATTCTCAGGATTATTTTATTTTGATGAATTTTGAAGAAACTGAACGAGAGGTAAGTCTTGATGCGGCCGTTTACAATGGCAGGAACGGAATAAAAATAAGCGAATTTAATTTATTTAGGACCGGAAATGACAGGTTTTCGTCGATTATCCGCTCTTTTAGAAGAAATGTCTTGAATTTGCTTCCGTCGCGTGGAAAAATTCTTGCAAGAAGCGGAAATGAAATTCTCATTGACATGGGAAAAAACGAAGGAATTGAGAAAGGAACTGTTTTGGACGTAGTAAAAAAAGGAAATATCCGTACCTGCGATTCAAAACCGGGAGTAAGTTTTGATGATAAATTTGCTCTTGGGCAGATTGAAATAGAAAAAAGCGATGAAGAAATTTCTCAGGGAGTTTTAACTCAAAAAAGTTTTTATGACCGGGTGAATATTGGCGATGAAGTTTTGGTAAAAAAATTTCCTGAAAAAAAAGGAAATTCCCAGTCTGTAACTTCGGGTGTAAATCCTTCTGCGGATGAAAGCGGAAATCCATATTCAAGGACGGAAAAACTTACTGCGGAAGAACTTGGTCTTGTAAAAACTCCGGCGTTTTTGGATTTAATAAGAAAAATTTACTAGCCAGAAAATGTGGCAGGGGGTGTAGAGGCGCCTTTGGCGTTGCCTGCTGCTTCTTGCAGCAGGCAATGGAGCGCGAGGACGCGGAACCTCGGAACACCCGGTTTTTGCTGTGCAAAAAGCCACCCGAATCTTAAAAAATTCCCATTTGTATAATCTGTAAAAATTTACTATACTTTTTATCTATGAAAAATATTAAAACAACAAAAAGACTTATCACTTCGGCTTTGCCTTATGTAAACAATATTCCTCATCTCGGAAACCTTATCCAGATGCTTTCTGCTGACGTTTTTGCACGTTTTTGCCGTTCACGCGGTTACGAAACGATGTATGTTTGCGGAACTGACGAATACGGAACTGCAACTGAAACAAAAGCCCTGCAGGACAAAAAAACTCCACGCGAGCTTTGCGACTATTATTACGAGATCCACAAGGATATTTACAACTGGTTCAACATTGCCTTTGACAAATTCGGCCGCACTTCTAACGAGGAATGTACCGAAATAACCCAGTCGATTTTTAATGATTTGGATAAAAACGGCTTTATAAAAGAGCATACAAGCCAGCAGCTTTTTTGTCCAAAATGCAATATGTTCCTTGCTGACCGCTATGTTGACGGAACTTGTCCAAAATGCGGTGCTGACGATGCACGCGGAGATCAGTGCGACACTTGCGGAACTCTGCTTGATCCGACACAGCTAATTGCTCCACGCTGCCACACTTGCGGTTCAACTCCAGAAGTGCGCGAAACAAAACATCTTTACATTGACCTTCCTTCGATTGCGCCGAAACTTGAAGAATGGATGAAAGAGACCAGCGAAAAAGGAAAATGGGCTGCAAATGCCATTCAGATGACAAAAGCCTGGATTCGCGACGGTTTGAACGAAAGGGCGATTACACGCGACTTAAAATGGGGAATTCCTGTTCCAAAGGCCGGCTACGAAAACAAGGTTTTTTATGTTTGGTTTAACGCTCCTATCGGCTATATGTCGATTACAAAACAGCTTGAGGATGAGTTGAAGTCGTCCGGGAAAAAATCTTTTGACTGGAAAAAATGGTGGCTGCCGTCAGAGGCTGAAGAAAAATTTAGCGAAAAGGATGCGAATATCGAACTTTTCCAGTTTATTGGAAAGGACAATATTCCGTTCCATACTGTTGTTTTCCCTTGTTCGGAGATTGGAACTGGAAAAGATTACACAAAGCTTTATCACATGTCCTCAACCGAATTTTTGAATTATGAAAGCGGAAAGTTCTCAAAATCTAAGGGAACTGGTGTTTTTGGTTCAGATGCAAAAGAATCTGGAATTCCGAGCGACGGATGGAGATTCTATATTTACTACAACCGCCCGGAAAATCAGGACTATCAGTTTACATGGAAAGACTTTCAGGAAAAATACAACAAGGAACTGATTGGAAACCTTGGAAATCTTGTAAACAGAACGCTTTTGTTCATCAATAAAAACTACGGTGGAAAAATTCCGGAAGGAAAAAAAGACGAGGCTTTGTGGGCTCAGATTGAAGAAAAGGAAAAGAAAGCGACAGAACTCCTTGAATGGGCAGAAATAAAGGATGCTCTCCACACGATTATGGAGATTTCTGATATTGCAAACAAGGCTTTTCAGGCTGCTGAACCTTGGAAGACAATCAAGACAGACAAGGCTGTTTCGGACAACATTCTTTATAACCTTGCATACGTAATCAAAGACCTTATGATTCTTCTTGAGCCGTATCTTCCAACTTATACTCAGATTGTTGCAGGCTATCTCGGAAAAAAAATTTATTCTTCGACATTTGCAGAGCCTGGTGACGAAACTGCATTAAAATGGGAAGATTTGGGTAAACTTGAAGGACTTGATTCGATTTCTGAAACTTCTGTTTACTTTACGCCTCTCGACAACAAGAGCGTTGATGCTTTCCGCGCGAAATTTGCAGGAAAACAGGACGAAAAACCTGCCGCAAAAAAAGAGAACAAGAAAAAGGCAAAGAAAGAAGAGCCTAAACCGGCTCTCTCTGCTGAAGAGCAGATTGAATTTTTCAACAAAAATATTGAGCTTCGCGTGGCAAAAATCATCGATGTAAAGCCGAATCCTGAAGGTGAAAAACTTTACATTGAAACATTGGACGACGGCAGCGGAACTCCGCGCACAATCCAGTCTGGACTTAGAATGTACCTTAAAGAGAGCGATTTGCTTGGAAAAAATGTCGTAATTGCGGCAAACCTTGCTCCGAGAAAAATGCGCGGTGTTGAAAGCTATGGAATGCTTTTGGCAGGAGACTACAAGGACAAAGACGGAAAAGACTGCGTGGAAGTTTTGGACGTTTCCTGGGCTGAGCCTGGAACAAAGGTCGTTCTTGAGGGTGCTGACGAGAATGCGGCAAAAAAAGCCGAAATTACAGGCGACGAGTTTTTCAGTGTTGCAATCAATGCTGTAAACGGTTCTGTAGAAATCGCTGGAAAAAAACTTCTTGCGCTCGGAAAAGAAATCAAGACCGTAAACGCTGTTAATTCAGAAATTGGCTAAAATTAAAAAAAATATTTAAGAGCCGGGAAAACTTAGTTGCGTAAAATAAAGTGCGCTGCTTGAGGAAGTAACGGCTCTTTATTTTTTTTGAAAAAGTATTTGAAAGAATATGGCGATAGAATTATATATTTTTGACTGCGATGGCGTAATTATAAATTCTGCGGAAGATATTGCTTCTGCGGTGAATGTTTCCTTAAAAAAGTTTGGTTATTGGCAGATTCCTCTTTATAAGGTCGTTGAATTTGTTGGCGACGGAACGGAAAAACTTTTGCTCCGGGCGCTTGATTTTTCGACAAAAGGAAAATTCAACGCGGAGTCTTCCTATGGAAAAGAAAGTTTTTCAAAAATTCTTGCTTTTTATCTTGAATATTATTACAGCCATGCGGTTGAAAAAACATGTCTTTATGCCGGAATAAAAGAACTTCTTAGGATTCTAAAGGAAAAGGGCAAAAAAGTCTGTTTGCTTACAAATAAGCCTGAAAAAATCGCGGAAGTTATCTTAAAAAAACTTGAAGTTTTTGAATATTTTGACCTTATAACAGGACCTGATACTCTGGACGAAAACGGAAGGCAAATTCCTAAAAAGCCAGAGCCTGACGGGCTTTTGTATACTCTTCGCAAAATCAATTCAAGGTTTGGAACTTGCTTTACAGAAAAAAATGCGGTCATGTTCGGCGACAGTGCGCAGGACATTCTGGCTGGAAAGGCTTTTGGCTGTAAAACTATTGCCTGCCGTGGCGGACTTGGAAATAAAGAGCTTTTGCTTGCAGAAAATCCAGACTTTTGCTTTTCGGTTGCAAGCGAAGTTGAAAAATTTATTGATGTGCTGTCAAAAGACGACGGCGTTTCCGAAATGGAAAAATATGCAATGAAAAACGAGGTGCCGGTTCTTCAGAATGCTGGAAGCGATTTTATTGCGGACTACATTAAAAATCACGAAATAAAAAATATTCTCGAAATTGGAACGGCAATCGGAACTTCTTCAATTCGTTTTGCAAAAATTCGGGATAATATTCACGTTACGACGATAGAAATCGACGAAAAAAGATACGCTCAGGCCGTAAAAAATGTCGAGGCCGAAGGCTTAAAACAAAGAATCACTTTGATTTTTGGAGATGCCCTTACTGCCCAGATTCAGGGAAAATTCGACTTGATTTTTATTGATGCCGCAAAAGCGCAGTACATAAATTTTTTTAACAGATATTCACCGCTTTTGTCAGAAAATGGCGTAATTATAAGCGACAATCTTTCTTTCCACGGAATGGTTGAAGACTTGAGCCTGACGCATAACTACAGCACTATAAAACTCGTAAAAAAAATCCGGAAATACATTGATTTCTTAAAAAATAACGAGGAATTTGAAACAGAATTTTTTAAACTTGGCGATGGAATCGGAGTAAGCAGAAGAAAAAATTCGCGCTAATCCAGAAAAATTTGTAAAACATCTTTTTTCGTCTTCCTGTTTCCAAATTTTCATTTTTTTGCTAAAATGAACAGGTTATTATGTCTATTCGTTTTCAACAGTCCGATTTCTGGTGCGATTTTAAAAGTGCGCATGGCTGGAAATCTGTAAAAATTGATAAAATCAACGTTCTTTTTAGAATTTTTAAAAAAGGTCCGCTTAAATTTTCTATATGCTATGTTCCTATGGCTCCAGAATTTAAGATGAAAAACTGTGTTCCTGGATTTGAAGTTCAGGCAGAAAGTGAAGTTGGCTATGTAAAGTCGCTTGGAGTTCTTTCTGAAAAAATAAGAGATAATCTTTCCGAAAAACCTCTTTTTATAAGGTTTGATGTTCCTCTTGATATGCCTTCGGTTGAAATTAGGGATGAGTATCTTTTAAGGCTTGATGAACTTTCAAAAATTGCCGGCGTAAACTTAAAAAAAAGCAAGACTGATATTCAGCCTCCTGACAGCACTTTTTTGGATTTGTCTCTTTCTGAAGATGAACTTTTAAAAAATATGAAAAGCAAATGGCGTTACAACATACGCTACGCTTCAAAACACGAAGTTGAAGTTCGCGCGGTTGATGCGGATTCTGCGTATTTTGAGAAGGATTTAAATTCATTCTATTCGCTTTACAAAGAGACTGCTTCTCGTGACGGAATTGGACTCCATCCTCTTTCTTACTATCGGGATTTGCTTGAACGTGGTGCAAAATCTTCAAAATCCGGCTCAGAAAATAGAACGAAAATCACCCTTTATATAGCAAGCCATGAAGGTGAAGATTTGGCCGCAATAATAACTCTTTTTCAAGATAACGAGGCGGTTTATCTTTATGGATGCTCGTCAAACAATAAACGCAATTTAATGCCGAATTACCTTGTACAGTGGACTGCAATTTGTGATGCAAAAAATTACGGCTCAAAAATATATGATTTTTACGGAATTCCTCCGACGGGAAGCGAAAATCATCCTATGCACGGACTTTATCTATTTAAGACGGGGTTTGGCGGACGAGAAGTCCACAGGCCTGGAAGCGTAGACATTCCGCTGTCAAAAATTTATGGGCTTTACTGTCTGGCGGAAAATTTGCGTGCATTTTATCACAAAAAAATTATGAAAAAAATCAGGGGAAGATAATGAATCTTGAAGCTTTTGTCTTAGGTTGTGGCGGAATGATGCCTCTTCCTTACCGCCATTTAACTTCTGTTCTTTTGCGCCGCGACGGTGATTTATTTTTGTTCGACTGCGGAGAAGGAACTCAAGTTTCTTTAAAAAGACTGAACTTAAAATGGAAAAAAATCGATGCGATTTTTATTTCGCACACCCATGCCGATCACGTTACCGGTCTCCCAGGAATTTTAATGCTGAATTCTCAGGTTGACAGGACAGAACCTCTTTATATTTATGGACCGCCGAAAATTGCAGAATATGTCGAAACAAGCCGCAAAGTTTTGGATATGTACATAAATTATCCGATTATCGTAAAAGAAATTACAGCTCCATGCGTTGTGCACGAAGGAAAAGATTTTTATATCCGTTGTTTTCCTTTGCAGCACACAAAAACATGCGTGGGCTATACTCTGGAAGAACTTGACCGTCCAGGCGAATTTAATGTTGAAAAAGCCTGTGAACTCGGAGTTCCTGTAGGTCCTCTTTTTGGGCGTTTGCAGCGCGGAGAAGAAATTACGCTTTCTGACGGAAAAATTGTAAGGCCAGAAGATGTGATGGGAAGCAAACGTCATGGAAGAAAATTCAGCTTTGTGACAGATACGCTTTATCTTCCGTCGATTGCAAAAGAAGTCCAGGGAAGCGACCTTTTAATCTGCGAAGGAATGTTTGCCGATGATTGTGCCGATCAGGCAAAAGAAAAAAAGCACATGACATCACGGCAGGCCGCAACTATTGCACGCGATTCTTCGTCAAAAAGAATGGCAATGATTCATTACAGTCCGCGTTATAGCGACAAGGAGCTTCCGGTTTTGCTTGAACAGGCGCAGGAAGTCTATCCGAATGCAGAACTTACTCGCGACAGAATGCATTTTGATCTTCCTTATGAAGAATAAAATTTTGTAAAAAAAATGTAACTGACTGTAAATTTTTTTTGTTTATTTTTTGAGTGTTATTATTTATTATGGTTGAATTAAAAAATTTTACAAAAAAATATAATGGTTTTCTTGCCGCGGATAATATTTCGTGCAGTTTTGAAAAAAATCTTATTACAGGAATTTTAGGTCCGAACGGCGCTGGTAAAACAACGATTTTAAAGGCGATTTCTGGAAGGCATTTTCCGACAAATGGACATATTTTTATAGATTCGCAAAAATATGGAAAAATCGAATCCTGCGAGGAGCCTGCAAAGGTCAGAAATATTACAGGTTTTGTGGAAGAACTTCCTCAGTTGCCTGAGGATTACACTGTAAAGGAATATCTTTGTGAAGTCTGCGACCTTCATTCAGCCGATAAAAAAAATGTTTTAGAAGCCGAAAAACTTTTTTCTCTTGAAGAGGTTTTTCTAAAAAAAATCAAGGAACTTTCAAAAGGTTTTCGCGAAAGGGTAAACTTTGCGCAGGCCTTTGTCTATAATCCTGAGATTTTGATTTTGGATGAGCCTGCTTCCGGTTTGGATCCCGCCCAAATAGTGAATATGCGAAAGACCGTAAAAAAATTGGCGGAAAATCATACTATAATTCTTTCGACTCATCTTATGCAGGAAGCAGAAAGCCTTTGCGACAAAATTATAATCCTAAACCACGGAAAAGTTTTGATTGCCGGAACAATTGATTCTATTACGGGCGAAACAAAAACAAAAAATCTCGAGGAAGCTTTTTTCTATCTTGTAAAAAAATCTGACGGAGAAGAAAATTATTCTTTTTAAATAAAAATGATAAATAAATCACTTTACAAACATTCATTGTACTCTTTTTTTATAAATCCGCTTTTTTATGTAAGTTCTGTTTTGACGGTTTTGTACACGTCTTTTATGTTTTATTTTGTAAACCGTTTTTTTTTGGTCTCAAATTCAAATATTTCGATTTCCGCGTTTTTTAATTCAATTTCATCTGTCTTTATTTTAATTGTTCCGCTTTTGTGCTTTAGAATAAAAAGATTTATCGAGGATGATTCACTTCCTGTCGGTGGTTTTTGCCGTTTTTTTACGCTTGCGGTTTCCGTTTTTTCTGTTTGCCTGATTCCTCTTTTGCTTTTGGTTTTTATTCCTGTAAGTGTTAATTTTTTTGGACGAATTGATGCCGGCCAGATTTTTACCGGTTATCTTGCGCTTGTGTTTTACACTTTTATGGCAATTTGTTTTGTCCTTTTTTTATTTTCCGCAATAAAGATTTCACAGAATATTTTAAGCCTTTTATTGAGCATAACAGTTCTGTTTTGTTTTAATTTTGTTCATTTGATTCCTTTATACTTGAAGACTGGCGACGGACTTTCTGTTTTTTTGCAGAAAATGAGTTTTGCCTGGCATTTTGATTCGGCTTCAAAAGGAATTTTAGATTCGCGCGACCTTGCATTTTACTTTTTTGCTTCTGTCTTGTTTTTGTTTCTTGCGGTTTTTTGCGAGAATAAACGCACCGAAAGAAAAATCAGCCGGGTTACGGCAAGCCTGTTTTTTTGTTCTTTGATTTTTTTTGGAATTTCATTTGAAAGAATATATTTCCGCCTTGATTTTACAAAAAGCAGGCAGTTTTCAGTTTCGCAGACAAGCAGAAAACTTTGCAGCCAATTGCAAAATCCTTTGAGAATTACATATTATCAGTCGAAAGAATTAAAAAATTTTTATCCTCAATCGCAGGAAGTGGCCGAATATTTGAACGCTTTTGCTTCGTCTTCAAAAAATGTATTTTTTTCAATAAAAAAGGCAGAACCTGAAAAGCTTGAGAGGCTTGGAATTCAGGGACGGCAGATGAAAAGCGAAAATTCTACAAAAGTTGAATACACGACTGTTTATTCGGCAATAGTTTTGCAGTATCTGGACAGTTCTTCAATAATTCCTTTTTCAATTTCTACTAAAACCCTTGAATACGATTTGGCTCAAAGAGTTCAGTTGCTCGTAAGTGGAAAAGAGCGCAAGGTTTTTATTATTACTGGAAACGGCTTCTCCGAAGAAGATTATTCTTATGTTCAGCCTTGGCTGAATGCAAGAGGATTTTTGACGCAGACTATAAAAACAGACGAAATTTCAGAAACCCTTCAAAAAATTCAGGTTCAAGACATTAAAAATACTCAAATTCTTGTTTTGGGTTCGGATAAATTGAATGAGGAACAGTCGCAGTCCATAAAAACCGCTGTGGAAAACGGAGTTCCTGCTTTGATAATGACTTCGCCTTACAGCGTAGATATAAAAGATGAATGGAAGGTTTCTAAAAAGCAAAACCCTCTCTTAAAAGTTTTGAACGGCTGGGGATTTGCTTTTGATTTTTCTTTGGCAGAGGATATTTCAAACTTTCCTCTTACAATGACTTCTACAGAAGGTTCCGACACTGTTTACAAGACTATGAATTATCCTCTGTGGATAAGTGTTTTGCCGCAAAAAGAAGCTTTTGAGGGCGCGACAATAACCTGGGCAAGTCCAATCATCTGTTATGGAAAAACGGAGCCTCTTCTTGTTTCAAGCCCGCTTGCCTGGAAGCAAAAACCGTCAGAAAATTCATCTTCTCTTTTTATTTTGGATCCTTTTGTCGTGCCAAAGTCCGCGGCGGCTCAAGGCGAAAAAAGCGAAAGTTTGACTCTTGCGGCAATTTTGCAGGATAAGGGGAAAAATCTTAACGTTGCCCTGATTTCTGACCAGTTCTTTTTAAATTCTTTAATGACCGGTTTTATAAGCAATTCTGAGCAGGGAGATTTTAGAAATTACGATTACGCTGCAAGTATTCTGTTAAAACTCCGTGGAGAAGAGAAACTTGGACTTTTGATACAAAAAAACGTTTCAAATAATTCTCTTTATAAAATTTCTGACGAAAATGCTTTTATAAAACAGCAAAATCTTGTCCTTATTGTTTGTTTTGCTGTCCTTCCGTCAGCAATCCTCATTTTTGCCCTTTGCTTTTTTATTTTCCGCAAAAAAATAAATTCCATCTATGGAGAAAAAAATGAAAAATAGAAAAATAAATCTTTTTTTAAGTTTTACGACCGTTTTTTCGTTTTTTCTTTTTTGCTTTTCATTTTCTGCCGGAAAAAAGAATTCAGTAAATTCAATAAAATCCGCTCTTGTAAATCCATCTTACAGCGAAAATATAGAAAAAATCATAGTTCAATCGCCTCAGGAAATTCTTGTTTTAAAAAGTGAAGGAAAGTGGTGGAGCTGCGAAAACAGAGGAATAAAAACTTTTGCCGATAAAAAAACTGTTTCAAATTTTATAAAAAATCTTTCAAAAATTCGTAATATGTATAAAATTTCAGACAGCTTAGATGGAAGAATAGGACTCGGTTTAACCGAAGGTAGTGCACAAATTGTTACGGTTGTCGGCTCGAATGGGAAAATTCTTTCAAAACTGTACTTTGGAGCTTCGGATTCGCTTTCATCGAGAATAACAGTTGCGGCGGAAAAAGGAAAAATTTGCTACGAAACGGAAGATGATTTTTCAGCCTACTTGAAAACCGATGTAAATTTTTGGTCGATTCCTGAAATCTTTTTTGCAATAAAAAATCCGTCAAACCTGAAACTTTCTTCAGCGGATTTGCATACACTTTTAAGCCTGCGCCATGGAAAAATTTACGGAGCGAATGCTTTTCCGGAAAATGCGGTTTTTGAAAAATCTATAACCTTGTTTGGACAGTATGATTCTTTGCAGAGAGTTGATTTTTATAAGCGCAAGGCTCAGGAAGGTTTTGAATATTTTTACAGCCAGACAGTTGAGCCGCAGGTTGTAAAAGACAATGCTGTTTTTGAAGTCAGCAGCTGGACTTACGAGCGCCTGCAAAAAATATTAAAATAATTCAATTTTGCTCAAAAATAGCACGTTTTTTCTATTTTTGAATTAAAAATTCTACAAAAATTACCAAAAAATTGTAAAAAACGTGAACGCCGAACGGGCACCAAAGGCTTTTGGTTTTTAGAAAGATGAGCCTTAAGATTATGCCGCAAAAAAATGCGTTGAAAATTCCGACCGCGCCCTGATAAAAATGCGAAAAAGCAAAAATTAAAACTGCAAAAATTTCCCATAAAAGCGGAAATTTTCCGTCTGAAAGTTCTGTTCCGATGTCTGGAATATAAAATCTGTATAAAAACTCTTCACAAAAAGCGGCAAAAACTGTTGCGAAAAACAAGCTTAGCCATAAAAAAAATGAATTCGGCACAGCAAGGCTTTTTTGGACTGAAAGCCCCTTGTTCATAAAAAATGAAATTGTCTGAAAAATGCAGGAACTTAGAACCAATGTTCCGAAACCGATTAAAATTACTGAATGTTTTACGAAAATGTTTATTTTTGAACTCTGAATGTATTTTTTTTGGTAAATGTCGCGATGAAAGAAAAAAAGCATGGCGCAGGTAAAAGTCATTGTCAGAGAAAAAATGGTCAGTTTTATTTCTTGCATGGAAATTTCGGCTTGAGGCTGAGGCCTGGCTTTTAATGGCGGAAGAAGAAAAATCAAAAAAACAAAGATAAATTCTATGGCGAAAAGCATTTTTTTCATTTAAAATAGATTATAATCGAAAAAGAGAGTGTGAAAGAAGTGGTTTTTACATCAATTATTACAGTAATTTTGATCCTTGTTTTTTGCAGGCTTTTGGTTGTTTTTTCGGACAAAATAAAATTTTTTACAACTGGAAACGACTGTGGTTTTAAATTTGCAGAATGTATTGTTCTTTGGAAACTTGCAAAGATGACCGGACTTGAAGAACCTGCCGCTCTTTTTGTTTCTGTTCCGACTTTAAACCGCGCGATAAGTTCTCTTTTGACAGAAGCCAGGCGAAAAGGATACGAAAATTCTCCAAAAATTCAAAATCTTCTTACAAAACTTTACAAATTCCGTACAAAAATCGACATCGACCACGAAAATAAGTGCGGACTTGAATCTACAAAATATCTTGATAAAGGCCAGCGTCTGAGGGTTGTTTTTCCAGGACATAAGGGTGTTTTTTCGTCAGAAATTTTAAATAACAGTCACGAAATAATCGTAAAACTTCCTGTTCAGAATGGAATTGCCACGGTTTTTAGCGAAGAATGGATAAATCACGAAATAAGCGTTTATCTTTGGCGGAAAGGCGATGCTTCCTACGTTTTTGACACAAAAGTTGTGAATGCCGGAGTTTTTAACGGTCAGACAGCTCTTTTTCTTTCCCAGACAAACGAACTTTTGCGCGCCCAGAAAAGAAGGTCGGTTCGCTGCGAATGTAACCTTAATGCTTCAATGTATTTTATAAAGCAGCCTGTTGTGGATTTTAACCTTGTCGAAACTGAACCTGGTTACAGGGTTGTGCTTGAAGATATTTCTGAAGACGGAGCTATGATCCGTGTCGGTGGAAAAGGAATTGCGAATGCGCAGATTAAGCTTCAGTTTATGATAAATGACGTTTTAATCTTGATGTACGGAATTGTTCGTGCGGTCGAATATAACGGCGAAATAAATCAGTCAAGGCTGCATTTTGAATGTATTCATCTTGATACAGGAATGAGGAATGCGGTTTTGAGTTTCGTTTACAATGTTTTGCCACAGGACAAAAAAGATATTTTCGATGCTCTTTCAGCAACCGAAGATGAGCAGTCAAAGGATGAGAGCCTCTCAGACGAAAGTGAACAGGAAGTTGCGGAACTTGAACCTGTTGAAAGTGAAACTAAATCTGAAACTGAAAACGAAACAGAAGATTCTGAATCTCAGATTTCAGACATTCGTTTTGATAAAAGTATGGAAAGTTTAGACAAACTTGCAGAAATTGATGTAAACTAAGCTTAGGAAGAATTTAAAATGAAAAAATCAATATTCATATTAGCTTTGGCATTTATTTTTAATCTTTACGCGGAAACTTCCGATTTTGAAAAAAGTTTTATCAAGGGAAATATTCAGGATAAGACCCGGGCAGTAAAAGAAGCCTCAGACGAAGAGGGCGACAGGCTTGCAAAAAAAGGAATTGATTTTATTCTCGAAAACAAAGAAATTGCAAGGTCAGACAGGGATTTTAGCGCGCTTGCCGTAGCGTCGCTTTTTAAGCTGCCAAAAGATGAAAAAATTCTCGGAAAAAATTTCCCGTCGGCTACAGAGAATTTAATACAGCTTTTTGAAGTTTTTGAAGATGAAACTGTAAGAATTGCGGTTCTTGATAAATTTGAGAACGTTTCAAATTCAAAATCGTTTTTTAAGGTTCAAAATCTGATGAACGGATATTTAGAAGAACTTGATTCAAATTCTCAAAATTCTGCCGTAACAAAAAAAGTCATTGAACTGGTCGGAAAAACAGGAAATGAAGAGTCTTTTTTAATCGTCTACAGGCTTTGGAAAGAAAAAAAATATCCGGAATTTTCGCCTGAAATTCAAAAGTCGCTTTTGAGACTCTCGTACGCAAATATAACTGAATCAATAAAATTGATTTCTTCTAGCAGCATTGAAGAAATTGGAGAATTTTTTGGTTTAATCAATAATTCTTCGGAAATTTCGTTAAATTTTAAGGCGGAAATTGCTGAAAATGCACTTTTAGCGACAATTCATTATATGGAAGATAAGTCGGAAAAGACTGCGGCTACTGCCGGACTTCAGCTGAAGCTATTAAAGGCGATTTCTGACGCAAACTGGACTCGTGGAGCCGGACTTTCGGTTCGTTTTTTTGCCATTGCAAAAGATGAATATAAAACCTCCTGCCTAAACGATGAACAGTTTATTCAGGTTATCGAATGTATTGCAAAACTGTCTTCGCCAGACGCGGCTCAGACAATTTCGGCTTATCTTGCAGAAATAAATTCTGAAACTGAAAAAAATAATTTTTCTGCCCAAAATGTTGTTTTGGCCGTAATCAATTCTTTAGGAGCGCTCGGAGATAAGACTGCTTTTGACAATCTTCTCTATGTAACCTATTTGAATTATCCGGAAGATGTAAAAACAGCAGCCAGAAACTCTCTGGCAAAACTTAAGTGGTAAAAAACGAAAAAATTCTAAAGTCCCTTTTGTATTTTTTTCTTGCCAATCCTGTTTTTTTGGCGGCTCTTGTTTGTGCGTTTTTGTTTTATTTTGATATTGTTTCGATAAAAGACAGGGAATGTTTTAACTGCCTTTTTCCTTCGGAAAAAATTGTCCTGCTAAAAGGCAGCCTTGCGTCAAGCCCTGTAAAATCATCTTCTGAAAAAAAATACTATGCCGCGGATTTTAAGGTTTCGGAGGCTGTTTTAGATAATTCTTCCAAGACTGCTTGTTCTGGAACCGTAAAAATACTAATTCCTTCGGAACTTGTTGAAAAGTATTATCCTGGTAAAATCTATACTTCTTTTAATGTCTCAAAAAACGAAAAAAAATATCCGCTTTTATTTGAGACAGGAAACAATTTTCTCTTAAATGTAGATTTTTCTGAAGGAAATTTCTCATTTTTTGTTGTAAAATCGGCAGTTTCTTTTGGATTTTCGCAGTCTTTTTCCGGTTTTCTTCAAAAAATACGGAGTTTGTGCAGGTTGCAGTTCAAACGGCTTATGTACGGCTGGAACGAAGCTGGAGGCCTTTTGCTTGCTCTTTTGTCTGGTTCGAGGGAGTATACCGAAAGTTTGACAGGCGAGGCTTTTAAGAATGCTGGACTTTCGCATATTCTTGCGCTTTCTGGCATGCATTTGAATCTTTTCGGGGGAATTGCGTTCTTTTTTGGAAAACGGCTTACAAAACGCAGCACGGCTGATTTTTTTCAACTTGCGGCCATTATATTTTTTGTCTGGTTTGCAGGACTTTCGCCGTCGCTTTTTCGGGCAATGCTCAGTTCCTTGATTGTTTTTTTTAATTCTGCGCTTAGAATGCGCCGTTTTAAGGGAATTACGGTGCTTTCTGCAAGCTTTTTGCTGCAGCTTATGATTTTTCCTGTCCATTTAAAATTACCGGCCTTTATGCTGTCTTACGGCGCTCTGGCAGGAATTATGAGCATAGGGCAGGTTATAAAATTTTTTATGGGAAAGCGTTTTTTTCCAAAACTTGCTTCAGCTTTGAGCGAAAGCGCAGGCGCTCAGATTTTTACCGCTCCTGTAACTCTCAGTCTTTTTGGAAAAATCATGCCGGTTGGAATAATTTCTTCTGTGATTGTAAGTCCTTTCGTAATAATTTTTTTGTATGCAGGACTTTTTGGAACTCTGCTAAGCCTTGCAATCCCTTTTCTAGGTGGCGGTTTTAGTGTTATTATGAATGTGATTTATTTAATCTTAAAAAAATTGGTCTTGTTTTTTGCAAAAGCTCCAATAATCACAATTTAACATAACTGCGGAGAAAAAAATGCAGCATCCTGATTATAATTCACCAATTGCCTTGAAAAATTTTATGGATGAAAACAATATGGCGATGCAGAAAAAATTCGGACAGAATTTTTTGGTAAACGCAGACGCCAGAAAAAAACTTATCGATGTTCTTGACGTAAAGCCTGGAATGAAAGTCTGGGAAGTAGGTCCTGGTCTTGGAAGCATGACAAGCGGACTTTTGGAACGCGGTGTTAATCTTACTGTTTTTGAAATTGATCACGGTTTTGCAAGGTTACTGACACAGTTTTTTGAAGAATATGCAAATTCAGGCAATTTTTCTCTTGTGGAAGGCGATGTTTTAAAAACCTGGCCTAAATTTGCAAAAGAAAATGATATTCCGAAACGGTTTTTTGGAAACCTTCCTTACAATGTTGCGGCGACAATTATTGCCGACACAATAACCAAAGGCTTTAGGTTTGATAAGGCTGTTTTTACGATTCAAAAGGAAGTAGGCCAGAGAATGAATGCAAAGCCCGGAACGGAAGACTATTCTTCTTTTAGCGTTTTGTGCCAGTGGGCTTACGACGTAAAACCGGTTATGGATTTGGCTGGCGGAAATTTCTGGCCTGTACCGAATGTCGCAAGCCGCGCCGTTTTGATGACAAAAAAAGAGGATTTTCCTAAGTGCGAAAATCCGGAGCTTTTTAGAAAAATGGTCCGTCAGATTTTTGCGCTCAGAAGAAAAACTTTGCGGAATAACCTTTCCAGGTTTGTAAAAGCAGAAATTTGCGACGAAGCATTAAAAATTGCAGGAATTGAGCCTTCAATCCGTGCTGAAAATTTAAGCGTAGAAGATTTGCTAAAACTGTCAGACGCGCTTAATTCCGTAATCGAAAAAACTAAAATGGAATAAAGTAAAAAAATGTCAAAAATTCAGGAAAACTTAAAAAAGATTTTAGAAACGATTCCAAAAAACGTAAAACTCGTGGCAGTAAGCAAATTTCATCCCGCTGAAGAAGTTATAGAAGCGATAAAAGCCGGCCAAAATCTTTTTGGAGAAAACCGGGTTCAAGAAGCAGCTCAAAAATTCGATGAAATCAGAAACGCAGGTTTTTCTCCTGAACTTCACATAATCGGCTCCTTGCAGCGCAACAAAGTAAAAGAAGCGGTAAGAATTTCTTCAATGATTGAATCTGTTGACCGGATTGAACTTTTGAACGAAATAGAAAAACAGTGTTCAAAAATCAATAAAAAAATTCAAATTTTGTTTGAAATTCATACAGGTGAAGAATCAAAATCAGGTTTTACTGCAAAAACAGACCTCGAAGAAGCTGTGCAAAATTTCAGGGCAGGAATGTATCCTCATATCGAAATAAAGGGTTTTATGACGATGGCGCCTTTTTCGCAGGACACAGAACTTGTCAGAAAATCTTTTTCAACCTTAAAAAAACTACAGCAGGAATTTGCCGGAAAATTCAGCGAATTTGATTTTTCAGAACTTTCGATGGGAATGAGCGGAGATTATAAAATTGCAATTGAAGAAGGCTCTACAATGGTTCGCATTGGAACTGCAATTTTTGGCGAACGGAATTATTCAAAATGAAATCAAGGTTTTTATGTTTGCTTGCAGTATTGATTTTTTCTTCAAATTTTGCTTTTGCCGAAAAAACTTCGGAGCAGACTCTTCCGCAGTGGGCTAAAGATTTAAGACGCACTGAAATAATTACATTCGGTTCGCTTCCTTTTGTAACGCTTTGGACAACGGTTGGATACGGTCTTGCAGTCCATGGAACTTTTCATAATCCTCTCAATAAATCGACAACAAGATACACTCAAACTGAACAAAAACAGATTTTTGCGATTTCGGCGGCGGCAAGCGTTGGCCTTGGACTTACAGACCTTGCAATAAATCTGATTATGAGGAACGTAAAAAAATCAAGGCAGAACAAAATTGAAAAAACAATCCGCGTAATTCCTTTTAGTGAGCAGATGTTGGAAATTCAAAATTCTGAACCTGAAAATTTTGAAGAAGAGTTTAATTTTGAACGGGAAAGAGAACCTAAAAAAGAATATTTAATCGGAGGACTTGAAAATGCCATTTTTTAACGAGACAGTTCCTGCTGAATTTACGGGAACAGAACGCCTTGATAAATATCTTTCTTCTCTTCCAAATGCAATGAACCGCTCAAAACTAAAAAGCGGCATAATCGAACTTCTCGTAAATGAAAAAAAAGCAAAACTCAATTCAAAAATAAAGGCTGGAGATAAAATTTATTTTCAGTGGGAAGACTCGATTCCTGACGACATAGAGCCGCAAAATATTCCATTGGACATAATTTATGAAGATGAGAATGTGACTGTCGTAAATAAGGCTCAAGGAATTGTAACTCATCCTGCTGCCGGAAACTGGGACGGAACTCTTGTAAATGCGCTTTTATATCATTGGGGGCGGGAAGCGGTTCCTCAGCAGAAGAATCAAAATTCCGCAATATTTGAAGGGCGCAGGCCGGGAATTGTGCATCGCCTCGATAAAGACACTTCTGGCATCATTATAACGGCAAAAAACCGCGATACAGAAGAATTTTTAGGAAATCAGTTTAAAAATCACAAATCACTTTCAAAAATCTATATATGTATATGTCAGGGGCATCCTCCGGTAAAAGAAGGACTTATAAGAACAAAGCTTACACGCGATCCTCACGACAGAAAACGCTTTAAGGCTTGTGATTTGGAAGGAAACGGAAAAATCGCAGTTACAAAATTCAAATGTATTGCCTGTTACGGTCCTTACAGCCTTATGAAAGTAAAAATTTACACAGGAAGAACTCACCAGATTCGTGTTCACTTAAAATTTATAGGATGTCCGATTCTTGGAGACAGGATTTATTCTAAAACAAAAAGCACGGTTTTTGAGAACGCAACTCTCATGCTGCATGCTTACAAGCTAAAAATTATGCTTCCTGGAAAAAATGAAAAATCTGTTTTTACGGCGAAAGTTCCTGTAAGATTTAAAAAAGTCTTAAAAAAACTTCATGAGTCATTCAAAAAATCTATGCCACCTGAACAAATAAACGCCAGGCTGAAAACTGAAACGACTGTTAAAAACCAAAAGCTTTTGGTTTTTGAGGCAAAAAAAGGCTACGGACAATGGCAGAAATAAAGATAATTCAAGCTCCGGACATAGAGCATCCTTTTGCGGTGATTTATAAACCGTCAGGACTTGCGAGCGCCCCTCTTTTTGAAGGCGATGAAAGCGCTCTTTCAAAGGCCATGGAATTTTTTCCAGAAATAAAACATGTTGCTGGAAAAAAATCAATTGAATATGGTCTTTTGCACAGAATTGACACCGAAACTTCAGGACTTCTTCTGATTGCCTCAACTCAGGAAAGTTATGATTTTTTGTGCAAAGAGCAAAAAAATGGCAGGTTTATAAAATATTATCGTGCGCAGGTTGAATTGAATAAAAACGAAAGCCAAAGCTGCAATTTTGAAAAGGAATTTACCGTAGTATCGGCTTTTCGTCCGTTTGGTCCGAAAGGGTGGATGGTAAAACCTGTTTTTGAAAATTCTTCGGCTGCGGATAGAAAAAAATGCGGAAATAAAATTTATTCAACGGATATAAAAATCAAAAAAAATATCGCTGTCTGCCGGATAACGGAAGGCTATAGACATCAGGTTCGCGCTCATCTTGCATATTCCGGCTATCCTATTTGCGGGGATAAGCTTTACAATCCGAATGCAAAACCTGACGAAAAAATGCAGTTTGAAGCTTTCAGGTTTGAATTTACAGATCCAAAAAGTTTAAAAAACATTTTTTATGAACTGTAAAAACTTGAAAATTTCTTCTTGCAGTTTTGTTTAAAATACACTTTCGTAAATTTCTTTTACCTGTTCGGCAGAAAACTGAATATAACCGTTTTGTGTCAGCCGGGTTTGAGATTCCACTGTATTTTTTGTAAAGATGTCGAGCTCGTTGTTTTTTACACCGTATTCGCTCATTTTTTTGAGCGGAAGAACTTTATTTAAAAGTTTATCGAGTTCTTCATAAACCTCATTTTCGCCGCATTTTAGAATTTCTGACAGTTTTTTGTTTAGCGAAGAGATAAAGCCTTTCGGATTTTTTTTCTGGTAAGTTTTAAAAACTGCCATAAAAAGAACGTAATTTGCTTCTCCGTGAGGAACGTGGTAAGTTGCTCCGAATGAATAGCTCATTGCATGGACATATCCTGTTCCGGCGTTTCCAAATGCGATTCCTGCGTAATTTGAGCCTGTCAAAAAGTCTGGGAGTAGATTTTTATATTCATCTTGGCCTTTTTCAGCCATTTTTACATAACCGCCCAAAATCAGATCGATTGCCATCAAACTGAATTTTCTTGAAAGAGAAGTGGATTTTGGTGAAAGATAGCTTTCCATTGCGTGGACAAGCGCATCGATTGAACTTGTTGCAAAGAATTTATACGGAAGATCTGTTAAAAGTTCAGGAATCAAAACGGCATAGTCTGGATAGAGCTCGTCAACTGCAAGTCCGAATTTTGTGTTTCTGACGGTAAGTTCAAGTATTGAAATGTTTGTAACTTCGCTTCCTGTTCCGCAAGTTGTCGGAACGATTACAAGTTCTTTTTCTCGGACCGCCGGAATTTTTTTGTCATAAAGGTCAATCACCGGATGGAAAGTTTTTAATGACAGCAGTTTTGCCACATCAAGAATAGTTCCGCCGCCAATTGCAATAACGCGTTTATAGTCAATATTTTTTATGTCTTCGTAAATTTTTTCAACCATGACATCGGTCGGTTCACCGCTGCCATAATCGCCTCTGTAAATAACATGTGCTTTTCCGAGTTTTCCTGCAAAGTATTTTTCCGAAGATTTGCTCAAAAAAACAAGATCGCCGCTTCCGATTTTAAATTCATTGCAAAAATCACTTGAAGATTCGTACTCGACGATTTGAGGAACAATTTTAAAAGTTTTCATAGCTGGCCTCCAAAAATGTAAAACTTAAAAGAATTTTAAGAAAAAATAAATTATCAGCAAAAATATAAAAAAAATAAAAATAAAAATCCAGACAGGAAGATTTTCGTCATTTTGAGGATTTTTTTCGTTTTTTGTCTGATTGTTGAACCTGTTTATCTGATTTTTTAAGGCTTTTCTTTTTAAAAAAGGAGCTTTTTTTTCTTTTTTTAGAAGGCGCTTTTCGTTTTTTGCTGAACTTTCAACAGTATAGCCGCAGGCCGGACAGCCCTTTGAAAATTCTTCGGGAGTTCCGGTTTTTCCGCATTGAGGGCAGCGTACGCTTGAAAAAAATCTTCCGCAGTGCCGGCAAACTTTTGCGTTTCTTGAAACTTCGGCACCGCAGTTTTCACAAAAAAATTTTGCAGTTTTTGATTTTTGCGTCATCTTATTCAGCACAACTCCAGAATCATATTTTCTTCATTCTGCTTTACGATTGTATGAACATTTTTTGTGTTTTCTTTTGTTTTTAACGAACAGTTTTCAATTTCAATTCCGCTGTAAAGATTTTTTACAAAATCCGGAATATCGGCATTGAATTCAAAGGTTTTTCCGTCAAAATTGCAGGCATAACCGGTTATAAGTTTTCCAGAAACTGGATTTTCAAACATAAAAGTGCAGGTTATGGATTTTATTTCTTCGCCAGATTTTACAATATCGGAAAAATCAGAAGGCTTGTTATTTTCTTCGTTTTCTGGCTGAGATGTTTCATTGCCGGAAGAGTTTTCATCTGGCTGAATATTTTCAGACTTTTGCTGAACATTTTCAGATTCTTGAGAATTCAATATTTCGGTAGCATTTTTTAAAAGCTCGTCAATTTCTGATTTTTCGCAGTTTTCTTCTTTGTTTTGAGTATTTTGAATTGAAGTTTCTGTTTCAGTTTTTTCATCGTCTTCGCTATTGTTGAGCAGGTTTCCAACTGTCGGAATTCCGTCGTCAGAAAGAAGTTTTCCTGAATAAATGTCAGTTTCTTTTGTAAGAATCTTTCTAAATTCGTCCAGACCTTTTACGTCAACTGATTCAAAAATTCCGCGGACATTTAATACTTTTGCCTTTTGGGCTTCTTCATCTTCGAGGCCGCCTTCTGAGTATAAAATTACCTGAGGTTTGTAAGATGTGCATACAGTCTGCGCGTATTGAGTTAGAGTTTTCCAGTGGCGCGGATAATCCTTTGTGCTTACAATAATCAAGTGAGGAGCAATTTCTTCAACGTTATCAAGAGCTTTTAAAAGCCATTTGTAGATAATAACGTCGTATCCTGCTGTTTCGAGAACCTGAGAAATGTTGTCAATTGCGATCTGATTGTCTGCTACCAAAAGTGCTTTCATTTTTTTTACCTTATATTATATTTTTTAAATTTTTTTTATTCTGTTCCGAGGTTTGTTACTGAATAGTCGTAAATCTGCCAGATTCCAGCTCGCTGACGAACTTTGTAAATGTAACGCTTAACTTCATGGAAATTCGGATATTTGAACCATTCTTTTACTGTTACAGTTCCCTCGTTTTGACCGTAAGATGTGTTTTCGATTGAAAACTGTTCAGGAACAGCAACAATATCGCTGTCGATTCTATTTTGCATAAGGTCGGCTTTGTAATTTTTTAACAAACGTTCCCTTTCGTCGGCAGAAGCGGCATTGTAACGGCGTCGCCGCTGTGAATTTCTAAGCATCATTTCCTGAACGTCCATATACAGAAAATACTGATTCCAAAGGGATTTCTGTCTTGCAACAATTGTCTGTTCTACAACTTTGTCTGGAGAAATGTTTTCCGGTTTTAGGAGAAGTCCATTTTCTTCAGAAACAGGAAGAATCAAAGAATTTGCCGCAGATGGTGAAGGGCGGATTTCAAGACTGAGACGGTTTGACACGAGTTCAATGTATTTCGATTTGTAAAGTTCCGGATAAAATTTCAATTCAAGATAATAAATCGAAGGCTCATCAAACTTAATATAATCCTTTACGTTTTCGACAAAAGAATATGCTTCTCCAGGTTCAATGGAAAGCTCTCGAAAATATACAGTCTGGTTTACAGAACGTTTCATGATAAGATTTTCTGTTGCCGGCAAAACCTTGTTTTTTATTGTTCTTGCAGCAAAATCAAGGCTAAAAGCGCGGTCGTCTGCAAGCTTAAATCGCAGCGTCTGAGAGCCTGTATTTTCGATAGAAACAGTTACATAAACAGGATTATCCTGAGCTGCAGAAGTGTAATAAACTGTCCTGTCGTAAAATTTAATTTTTACGCTCGCATCGGAAAAGTCTTTTTTCGCGTCATTTTTTTCATCCGAAAGACCGCTAGAAAACGCTGTCTGTGCAAATAAAGAAAAAATCGCTATAATCAAAAGTGGACTTCGTTTCAAAACCTATGTCTCCCTTAATTCAACATGTTATATTTTAATATCGGATACTTTTAATGAAATCATTATTATCAAATTCCGTTTTATCTATTTTAAATGGTTGGCAGGAATTCTCTTCCGCTGTAAAAAAAATTACTTCTCAAAACGACGGGACTTCTTTTCCAATCGAAATAAACGGCCTGCAGGGAGCGGCAATTCCTTTTTTTGCGGCAGCTTGCCTTGACAGCGCAAAAAATGCGGCTTTTAGCAGAATGCAGTATGAGACGACAGGACGCTATTCAAATTCTGCGGTGAATCCAGCCCAAAAAAACATAGTAAAAACAAACGGTTCCACTTCGCTTGATGCGGTTTTTGTAGTTCCAAACGAAAAAGATGCAGCGGAGCTTTCTTCGGATCTTGCGACTGCCTTTGAAGAAAATGTGGAAATTTTTACGCTTCCGTGGTGGGGAACTGTTCCGTATAGGGCGGCAAATGTCGGTTCGGCGGTTTTTGGAAAGCGTTCGGCTTTTTTGTCAAAACTTGCATTTCAGGAAAGAAAGCTAAGCTCTTCTGTTAAGCCTAGAATTTTTCTTGTAACGCAAAGAGCCCTCCAGTCTCCTGTTCCTCCGCCAGATTATCTTCGCTCTCTTATTTTTAGTTTGCACAAAAATCAGCAGATTGATTCAACTCAAATTGCAGAAAAACTTGCCAGATTGGGGTATCTTCGGGTTCCAAAAGTCAGCGTGCCGGGAGAATTTACTCTTCGTGGCGAAGTTCTGGATGTTTTTACACCGGGAATGGATGTTGCAAACCGAATTCTTTTTGACTTTGACCAGATTGAAAACATAAAAACTTTTAATCCGGAAAATCAGGCTACGATTGGAACTGTCGATTCCATTTTGGTTTTTCCGATGAAAGAAGTGGTTTGGAATGACGAGTTTATTTCTAGGCTTGAAAAAACACAGGAATTTTCAGAACATCTTGAACTTACTGATACGGCAAAAAAAGCAAAAGACAAGCTTATTGAAGAATTAAAAACTAAGGCTCAAAGCGAAGGCGAAGAGCTTGTTTATCCTGTTTTGTGGGATGAAATTTATACGGTTTTAGACTACGTTGCGGAAAATACTCCGGTTTTTTATTTTGACTACGACCGTCAGGAAAACGCACAGGAAAGTTTTGTCAGGGAATATTCTGGAATGTTCAGAATTGCGCGTCAAAGTTTTCCGGTTCTCGAAGTAGAGCAGATGCTTTTGAATTTTGACGATGTTATAAATATTCACGAAAAATCGATTTTTTTCCGAACCCTTACAACGGAATCTGAAGATGTAGAAAAAAGTGTACAGTCTGAAGACGGGAATCCGGAAATTCTTCAAAATTCGAAAAAATCCCGTTCAAAACTGACAGTCCGATGCAATCCTGGAAGAAGTTTTTTTGGAAACATAAACTATCTTAAAGATGAGCTTAATGCAGCGATTGTTTCTGGTTGGAGCGTAGTTGTTTTTGCGGATAATCCGAATCAGTCGCTTCGCATAAAAGAAATTTTAAAAGACTTTGCGCTTACAGTCCTTCCGTTTCCTATTAGTAGCGGTTTTGGAATTGATGAAACAAAAACACTTGTTATTCAGGAAAATGAAATTTTTGGCAGAAGAAAGCATGTTCAAAAATCTCTTGGACATGTAAAAAGCCAGGTAATTGATACTTTTGTTGAGCTTAACGAAGGAGATTTTGTAGTTCACGTAAATTATGGAATTGGCCAGTTCAAAGGAATCCAGCGCGTAAAAGCCATGGGCAACGAGCGCGATTACATAAAGCTTGAATACGCTGATGAGGAATTTGTTTTTGTTCCGATTGAACAGGTAAACCTCGTCCAAAGATACATTGGAAATGAGGGCGAAAAACCTCATCTCGATAAAATCGGTTCAAAATCGTGGGAAAACCGCAAAAACAAAGTTAAAAAGGCTGTTGAAGATTTGGCGGAAAAATTGATTGCGCTTTACAGCCGACGTCAGGCTTCAAGAGGATTTCCTTTTCCAAAGGACAATGAATGGCAGACAGCTTTTGAGGCGAGTTTCCCTTACGAAGACACTGCCGATCAGTATTCGGTTACGCAGGAAATCAAAAAAGACATGGAAAGACCGGTTCCAATGGACAGGCTTGTCTGTGGAGATGTAGGTTTTGGAAAAACAGAAATTGCAATGAGGGCGGCTTTCAAGGCTGTAATGGGCGGAAAACAGGTTGCATTTTTGTCTCCTACGACAATTCTTGCGGAACAGCATTATGAAACCTGTCTTGAACGGTTTAAAAATTTCCCGGTCACAATAAAACAGATGAGCCGCTTTGTTTCTCCAAAAGAACAGAAGAAAATTCTTGCAGAACTCGAAAGCGGAAAAGTAGATATTTTGGTTGGAACTCATAGAATAATTCAAAAAGACGTAAAATACAAAGATTTAGGTCTTATGATAATCGATGAGGAGCAGCGTTTTGGTGTAAAAGACAAGGAAAAATTAAAATCCTTAAAAGCAAACATCGACTGTCTTGCAATGTCCGCAACTCCGATTCCACGGACTCTTCACATGAGCCTTTTAAAAATCCGCGATATGTCGCTTTTGACAACGCCGCCCCAAACACGAAAACCCGTTGAGACAATAGTCGCCGAATACACAGAAGAAAAAGTCGCGCAGGCAATTCGCCGGGAAACAGACCGTGGCGGACAAGTATTCTATCTTCACAACCGCGTAGAATCGCTTGAAGAAACAAGGCTAAAACTTCAGCGCATTGTTCCTGAAATGATGATAGAAACGGCTCACGGACAGATGAGTTCAGAAGAACTTGACGATATTTTCAGGCGTTTTAAACTTGGAGGCTTTCAAGTTCTTATCGCCACAACAATCATCGAAAACGGAATTGATATTCCTAACGTAAACACAATCATAATTGACCGCGCGGATATGTACGGTGTAAGCCAGCTTTATCAGTTGCGCGGACGGGTAGGCAGAAGCGACAGAAAAGCCTATGCGTATCTTCTTTATCCTGAGCACAAGGTTTTGTCAGAAGTTGCAATGAAAAGACTTCAGGTAATTTCTGACTTTACAGAGCTTGGAGCCGGATTTAAAATTGCAATGAAGGATATGGAAATCCGCGGGGCCGGAAACCTTCTTGGAAGAGATCAGAGCGGCGATGTTTATTCTGTCGGTTTTGAGCTTTATGTCAAACTTTTAAGCGATGCAGTTGAACGGCTCACGGAACAGAAAGATTATCACCAGCAAAACGAAGTCCTCCTTGAGCTTGAATATACAGGCTTTATTCCAGACACTTACGTTCATTCAATCCAGACCAAAATGGAGATTTACAAAAAAGTTGCGGGAATTCAGACAAAACAGGAGCTAGACCGCATGTACAACGAGCTTGAAGACCGTTTCGGACCAATTCCGGACGAAGTGTACAGCCTTTTGAGCCTTGCCGAAGTCAGAATTATTGCAAAAAAATTGAGCATAACAACATTGCGCGAACGAAAAGGCGAGATAACCGTAGAATTCGGCCGCGTAACAGACATTCCGCTCGACAAGCTGATGAAGCTCATAAAGGAAAATTCTGGAAAAATTCGTCTTGACAGCACAAAACCGAACCAGCTGATTCTTTCAACCGGGAAAATCGGCCTAAAAGAAAAAAGCGAATATATCCGGGAAAAACTTGAAACTTTAATTTAAGGGTAGGGGTAAGGGTAGGGCGTTCCGGCAACAAGTTGCCGTCCGGCTTTTCAGGGTTGTCATTGTTTTCTTCCAGAAAACAACGCCTCCGGCGCCCTTGCAATCCGTAACGCAAAAAAGCCCAACCGCAGAAGATTTAATCTTCCGCTGATTGGGCAGTTTTTATAACTTTGATCAAAAACTTATTTTAAGTTAATCAAACTTTTGTCGTAATCTTTTGGCGGTAAATATCCCATCAATTCCATCAATGTAGCAGGCCAGCTGGAAATTCCAAGACCGTCGTTCAATTTTTCATTATCGTATTCACCCTTGTATTCAGGGTCGTAGATAATTCCTGGAACAGGATTCAAAGAATGGCTTGTCTTTGGCTTAGGCTCGCCGTTTTTGTCCATTTTTACAGAACCGTCTTTTGCGTGCTCGTACATGTCGTCGCTGTTTCCGTGGTCAGCGGTAAGACACAGAATTCCTCCGGCCTCGTCAATAGCAGCCTTAAGACGGCCAAGCTGTAAATCCATTCCTTCCATAGAACAGCATACAGCATTGAATACGCCAGTATGGCCGACCATATCACCGTTAGGATAATTCAGGCGGATGTGGTCATATTTTCCAGACTTGATTGCCTCAATAACTTTATCAGTAATTTCAGCGCATTTCATCCATGGACGCTGCTCAAAAGGAACAACATCGGAAGGAATCTCAACGTAATCCTCAAGTTTTTCATCAAATTTACCCTGACGGTTTCCATTAAAGAAGTAAGTTACGTGGCCATATTTCTGAGTCTCAGAAATCGCCATAAGATGAACGCCAGTCTTTGTAAGATATTCGCCCATTGTGCGGTCAATGCTCGGCGGATTCACAAGATACTGATGCGGAATGTGCGCATCGCCATCGTATTCCATCATACCGGCATATTCGCACGCAGGAACGCGCTTTCTGTCAAAATGATTAAATTCGCTTCCAGCCTCAAAAGCGTTTGTAATCTCAAGAGCGCGGTCGCCGCGGAAGTTATACAGAATAACAGAATCACCGTCCTCAACAGTTCCAACCGGCTTTCCATTTTCCGCAATTACAAATTCGTGCATATCCTGGTCCAAAAGCCCGGCCTGCTCAGAACGGTAAGTTTCAATCGCCTTTGTAGCGCTTTCAAACTGCCGGCCTTCGCCAAGAACATGGGCATACCAGCCGCGCTGAACCATCGGCCAGTCAGCGTTGTAACGGTCCATTGTAATAAACATACGTCCGCCGCCAGAAGCGATTCTATAGTCAGAATCCTTGAACGAAGCAAGGTATTCCTCCAGCGGAGTAACAAAGGTCAGCGCGGAAGTAGGGTCAACATCGCGGCCGTCAAGCAGCGCATGAACGCGGATTTTTTTAATTCCTTCCTTATTAGCCTCTGCAACCATAGCCTTAAGGTGGTCGATATGTCCATGGACATTTCCGTTAGAAACAAGACCTATAAAATGAAGCGTAGAATCCTTGTCCTTTACATTTTTAATCAGTTTTTTCCAGGTATCGCCCTGATACATCAGACCAGACTTAATAGACTCGCCGACAAGCTTAGCGCCTTGGGCAAAAACACGGCCGCAGCCAATCGCATTGTGTCCGACCTCGCTGTTTCCCATATCATCATCGCTCGGAAGCCCTACCGCAGTTCCGTGAGCCTTAAGTTTTGTGTGTGGACAGTTAGCCGTAAACCAGTCCAAATACTTCATTTTAGAAGCCTTTACAGCATCGCCTTCAACATATTTTCCGTAACCAACACCGTCCATAATAACCAGAACAACCGGTCCGCGGCGTCCTTTCCAATTTGGATTTTTTTCCAAAGCATGCATTGTATCTGCCATTTTTTACTCCAAAAAGTATTCTATATACCACAAAATATTACTTTTTTTTACGATTTTTTACAATAATTTATAAATCTAAAAGAAACACATAACAGACAAATAAAAAAACGAAAATAATCAAAATTTTATTTGTTTTACAGTTTTATTCTTATACAAAACTTATCATTATTCATGTATAGTTTTATTTTTCCCGAATGATTTTCTAAGATAGTTTTCGCAACAGAAAGACCGATACCAAAGCCATTTTGAGTAGTATTTTTACCCCGATAAAATCTGTGGAATAATTTGTTTAGTTCGATTTCATCATAGAATTGTGATGTATTTTCTACAATAATCTCTATTGAAAATCTTGTTTTTTGTAAAGATATTTTTATTTCTCCATTTCTTCCAGCGTATTTACATGCATTTTCAAGAATAATAGATAGAAGTTGTCGTATTTCATCTTCGTTTCCAAAATATGAAATATTTTTGTTGATAGATTTTTGAAGTTGCTGATTATTTAACTTAATTATGCCCATGAAAGTTTCAACTGTTTCTTCACATACGTCAGAAAGCGGAAACTTGATTTTTATACTATTTTGATTTTCCTGCATTTTTGAAATTGTAACTAGATTATTTGTCATTTTTGTAAGATTTTTGATTTGTGATTTTATGATTTTTAACCATTCATTTCCTTTTAATTCATTACTTTCCGTTTCTAATAAATCTGCAGAAGTTGATATTATTGTAAGAGGTGTCTTTAAAGCGTGGCTTGCGGAAGTAATAAATTCTTTTTGAAGTTTTTCACTTTTTTTAAGGGGGAGGACTATGATTTTTGAAACGAAAATTAAAACAAAAAAAATAATTCCAATTCCAAATATTGAAAAAAGAATCTGAGAATGAAGATTGTTTTTCAACATTGAAAGATTGCCTGATTTTACAATGAAAGCTATTTTTGTACTTAAATTATTTTTTTCGATCAGAAATCTATACCTATCTATAAATCCTTTCTTTTTTGAAAAATTTATTTGTTTTAGAAAAAGGCTTATTTTTTTTAGTTCTTTTTCATTGATATTATTACGTTTTATTATTTTAAGATTATGCTCTGAATCTATTGTTACTACAAAATAATGTTCCTCAGAAAATTCTGTCTGACCATTTAAAATTTCTGTCTGATCATTTAAAATTTGTTCCAATTGTATATCTGCTTTTTTTGTCATAAAATGTAGACTGCGTTTGTAACTAAAAAAAATGATTGCAGATTGTAGCAAAATTAAAAATAAATTTGAAAATAAAACAAAATAAATGCGTACATGGAGAGTTTTAGAGTTTTTCAAGAATATATCCTAGATTGCGTTTTGTAAAAATTTGTACTTTTGATTCCAATGCTTCTAGTTTCCGGCGTATGTAGGAAATATAAGTCCATACTGTATTGATATTTGCTTCGCTATCAAATTCCCAAATTTTTTCCATTATTTTCTCAGCTGAAAGAATGCAGTTATAATTGTTCATAAAAAGCAAAAGTATTTGGTATTCTTTACCAACTAAATTATAACATCCTTTAGGTGTAGAAATCCTACAGGAAGAAGAATCAAGGGAAAGATTTGCAATTTTTATCACAGAATTTGTGGCAATTGAAGTTTGCCGTAATAAGACTCTGATTCTAGCTAAAAGTTCTTTTGAATCAAAAGGTTTTGTTAGATAATCGTTTGCACCACTGTCTAAACCTTTTACTTTATCATCAATTTCTGATTTTGCAGAAAGTATAAGTACTGGCGTTTTGTTTCCGTTTTTACGGATTTGATTTAAGACTTCAATTCCATTGATTTTTGGAAGTATTAAATCAAGAATTATTCCGTCATAAATATTTGAAGTTTCGTTTGAGTTCAATAATTGCAAAGCTTCTTTTCCGTCAAAAACTGAGTCTACAGTATAGTTGTTCTGTTTGAGAAGTGTTGAAATAACTTTTGAGAGAGTTTTTTCATCTTCTATTAGAAGTAGTCGCATTAGTTTTATTTTAATCCTTTTATTTTGATACAATTTTTAGGACATGCTTTTATACATTCACCACAACGGATGCAGTCAGCACTGTTTGGGGTTTTATAGATTTCTATGTTGAACTTACATTTTTTTTGACAGGTGCCACAGTTTGTACAAGATGTTTTATCAATTTTGTAACGATAAATTGAAAATCTGTTGAAAAAGCCATAAATAGCTCCAAGTGGACAAAAATATCGGCAAAAAGGTCTGTATACTATCGCAGATGACATTAAAATCGCAATCAAAATTGCAAACTTCCATTTAAATAAAAAAAGTGCTGCAGATTGTAAAGTTTTGTTTAATAAAATAAGTGGAATGCCACCTTCTAAAGTTCCGACAGGGCAGATGTATTTACAAAAAAATGGAAGTCCAAGACCTGTTTTATCTGTAATGGTAAGTGGAAGGAGGATAACCATTACAAAAAGAAATATATATTTTATTTTTCGCAAGAATTTTTCTGCTGGTAAGGAGCGGATTTTTTTTATAAATGAGATTTTGTAAATCAAATCCTGAATAAAGCCAAATGGGCACAAAAAAACGCAGGTTAATCGTCCAAGCAGGCTTCCAAAAATAAATATAAAGCCTACAGCATAAAGAGAATATTTATAATTTCTGCTATTTAAGACTGCTTGAAGAGATCCGATAGGGCAGGATGTTAGTGCTCCTGGACAGGAATAACAGTTCATTCCAGGATTACAAAGATATTTTGTGTTTCCTGTATATATTTTTCCGTGAACAAAACCTGAAATATAGCCGTTTGATAAAGCTGCAAAACAGTCTTGGATTATGTGACGAAAATTTCGTATTTTCATTAGCCGATCCCTATGCATTCAAGACAGATTCTTGTAGCCTTTTCAAAAACAGTTTCATTTTCTTCTGTTACAATTCCAAAAACTACGAGAAGAATTCCGATTATAAAAAGAAAAAATGGAGTGTATTTTTTCATTACTTAATCCTATATTTTATAAAAAATTACTTTGGTTTATTCTACTAATTTCAACTTTTCGTCAATAATTTTTTCCCATTCATTCTTTGACTTTGACCCAAAAATTTCATCACCAATTTGATTGCCATTTTTATCTATAAAAAAAGTATTTGGAACTACGTAAATGTTATGTAAAAAGGTATCTATCATATTTTTTGTTGGAACAAGATTTTTATAGGAAACATTTGTTAAAGAAATTATATTTTTTGCTTCATTAAGTTTCTTTTGATTTATATTTCCATTTGAATTTGTTACATCAAGGACAATTCCAATTATTTGAAAATTTCTATCTTGGTATTTGTTTGAAAGTTCTGCAAGATCTGGCATTTCACGAATGCACGGACTGCAGAATGTTCCCCAAATATTAAGCATAGTAATTTCAGCTTTTTGAAAATCTGCAAAGGTTACTGCTTTGCCTTCAACAGTCTGTGTTGAAAAATCTTTTGGAAAAATGTTTTGACTGAATGCAAACATTGAAAAAAATAAGAGGATTGTGAATGTAATAAATTTTTTTTTCATTTTAAGTCTCCGTTATTTTAAGAAAAAATTTTCTATAGGTTCATATCCTAGTGGTTTTACAAGTTCATTCCAGTTTTTTGGAAGTTTAATTTCAAAAGTTACATATCCGCCACCTGGCATTACCTGAAACTTATTTCGGCTAGAATCTCCTGTTACAAGAATTGGTGTCTGCCCTTTTAACATTGTGGCAATTGTTTCGATTTTATCATCATTAACAAAACCTTTTAACCAGTCAGGAGTTTCTGTTTTTTCAACTTTTTCATCTTTATTTTTTTTGAGGTACATATATTCCTGTTCAATAGAGCGTTTTTTATCTTGACTGCTTCCTGTGTTTGCCCAATAATAGGCAAAAGTTCTCATCCATAAAGGGCGACGGGCATTTTCTATCAATGCATCTTCTAAATCAGATTTGGATTTGTATTGTTTTGATAAATTATTTGCTATAGGTTCAGTGATGAAAATTGTTCTGTAAACTTGTGGTTTTGTATTTCCAAGTCCATTCTGTTGTTTTTCAGTAATATCAAAAGCTAAAGTTTTCATAATCATTTCTGCGTTGTCTGTTGAAGGTGATACATTGTTTCCCCAAGCAAGAGCGGAACCTGCAGTAATTGTATTAGAATTGAGTTTAAAGCCATGTTCTACATGATAAGGAATCCAGCCATTGTTAAGACATGCCTGTTCATCTTCTGCAAATGTCCAAGGAGTAAGGTAGCCAAAAGTTCCCATGCGATTATCTTTTATGTAATATCCACCAATGTTTAGCATTGCAAGTTCAATAAAACGTCCAAGTTTTTTATTAACATCTTCGCTAATCATTCCTTGTCCACAGTCAATTCCAAGTTGGCGTGCTAAAGGTCCATTTAACCATGCATAAGGAGTCCAGCCGTGAGTTGAAGAAAGTGTGCGACGAAATTCCCCATCACCAAGGCAACGTACAAAAGCCATGCAGATTGGCATAAATTCTTTTGGAATTCCAGACATAACTGCATTAGCTGCAACAGTGTATCCGTAGGATTTTCTGTAAGCTGGAGCAAAAGTTCCTATTACTGTATCAGCTTTTTCGACGCAATATTTTAAGTATTCGCGGATAGTTTGATCTGTTGGGGGAATAATAGGAAGTCCATCAGTCCAATTATTTGCTTCACAGAAATCTTGAATTTCTTCAAAAGTTCCGTAGAAAATGATTTCATCGAAAGGTCGTTCTCCGCTATGAGCATATTTTATAATCTCTTCTTTTGAAATTTGTTTTTTTAGAAGTTCTTCAACTTGAGGCCATACTTTTTCACGAGTTTTTTTTATTAAATCTTCTTTTGAATCAGAGGCAAAAGCTCCTGGATACTCTGCAGCACGAAGAACAGGAACTCCACGGTTAACACCAGTAGAATAAATCTGTTGAATGAAAGTAGGTGAACCAATTGTAACAGATGGGATTCCGATATATTCTGCGGCAATTGAAGAGCCACATTCTTTTACAGTACAAAGTCCACAGGCACAGTTACCTGAAATTATAGCATCAACTTTATTATCTTTTAGTGCTTTTTGAAAAGAAATAGTTTTTTTACTTTGGCTAGTTACAGAAAAAGGACCTGCATCTCCAATATCTTCGAACATTAGAACTTTTGCTGTTGGATAATTTGAAAGAATACATTTTTTTAATTCTTCGTGTGTTATAAATGCATTAAAAGAACCTCCAACTAATGCAATTGTTTTTCCATTTAAAGTTGAAAGTCGTGGTGCTTGTTTAATAAATTTTACATTGTGATAACCTATGGGAGAAGAGATTGCAAAAATTTCTTTTTCATTTTCATTTTTCTTGGGAACAAGACAAACTCCGTCAATGCAATCTTCAATTTGAAGCTGTGGCGAAGCAAAAAAACTTAAAATAACGAAAGAAGAAATAAGTATAAAAAAGATCATTTTTTTCATAAAAAGCCTCCAATTTTTTGTTTTCTGTTTGAGGGTATTATAAGAAAAGAACCTAAAATGAAGTTTAAATTCAATACGATTTTTTACAATAATTTGTAAAACTAAAAGAAAACATAACAGACAAATAAAAACAGCTTTACAGATTGCAAAAAATGCTGTATCCTAAATTAAACCTATATTACTTAGCATAATATAGGTTCTGTCTACCAGTGCGAAATATTTACCAGTTTTTTCAAATACGCTTTTTTGCACTTCCCCTTAAATCTTCTTTGTCCGGCGTTTTTTTGGAGTGATTATTGTGAAGTTTATTGTTTTTTCTATCTCCATTCCACCTGCAAGATCAAATTCCCAGAAAAGCGAAACCGTAAATGTGTTTTCTGCAATTTGAGGTGTTTCGGAATTTAAATCTGGTCTTTTAAAAAGTAAAGGCTGGCAGCTTATTCCTGCTTCTTCGTTTGGCTCATAAACAAAAGAAATATTGCTTGACGTATCTGTAATCTGTACAAACGAAATGTCTTTTTTTACAACCGGCTCATCAACTGTTTCGTAAGAAATTCCGTTTCCGTCAGAAATCAAGTCTAATTTGTATGAATTTTTATCGGCATTAGAAAAATCTGTTTGGGCAAAATTTGATTCAACTACAAAATTTCCGCTAAAAGCAATTGGGCCTTCATTTTTTAAAATATATTGAACCATAAATCCATTGGAATTTATGAGATAACGCTTTCGCAGGCTGATTGGAATGTCCAGATTTGAATATGTTCCTTCGCCTTTCAGCTTTATTTCTTTTTTTGTTCCGTTAAATTCGGCTTCTCTAAAAAGTGCCTTTGAAAAAACTCCGCAACCAGATGGAAGACCTTTTTTATAATCAGAGAATTCTTCTTTGCTGAAAACATGTTCAACAAAAAGTCCTCGCTCATAGTTATCATTCACTTTGTCGAATTTTTCAATCCGGCTTAAATTGTCAGCGTAATTTTCAAGATTGTGAATTACGTTGAGTTCTGTAATCTGTCCGCCCCGTGCGCTTATGCAGGCTGTATATTTTTCCATTGAGCACAGATATTCGTTGTGACCGTCCGCATTGTAGTCAAAAGATGTTACTGATTCCTTAAAAGGAACAGCTTCGCGAATGTATTTTTCTGCCTCCGTAAGATTTTTGTAAGCGGCTTGACGCATTTTTTTGTCAGGAAAAACTCCTTTTGGAGAACACAAAACTGCATCTCCTGTCTGAGCTTTCCAAAGCGATTTTCTGGCCGCCATTTTTCTAGCCTTGTCGCCATGACAGTTTGAAACAAGCAGTGAAATATAAAGTTCCCGGTTATAAAGCGCGCGGCATCTTGGATAGGTAATCAAAAAATTGTTTATGGAAACAGGAAGTTCCGATTTTTCTCCGGAAATTTCGTAAGGTTTTAACGCCCATTTTGCAACATCGTCCCGGATACCAATTCCTGTAAATGATGGAATAAATTCTTCTGCACGGTGAATGTATTCTGTCGGAAGGCAAACTCTGATTTTTTCGGCAAATTCCTGATTTATCGACTTGTATAAATTTTCAATCCAATTGCCGCTTAAAAGAATTTCCGCGCTGTCAAATTCAAAATTCACGGAAATTACCCTTTCCTGTGCATAATAATTGTATTCATCGTTTTTTGTCGATTTTTCAATTTTATCTACGAGTTCTTTTAAATATTGTTCCGGCGAAATATTCTTTTTGATTACATTCTGCAAATTTCTGTAAACAGGCAGAACTTTTATTGTTTTTCCCTGTTCCCCTAAAATTTGAGGAAGAAAATGCCGGCTTTTTTCTGGAATAATTGAAGAATCAAGTTGAACCCATTCCATTCCGCAATTTTGAAAGCATGGAATAAGCGAGCGGTCCCAAACAGAACTTAAAACTGAAATTCCGCGCGGACGTTTTCCTGTAATTCTTCTTAGTTCAACCGTTAAAAGTTCAATCTGCCCTGCTCTGTCGACTGGAGATAAAAGCGGGAAAACAGGATTGTAGTAACCACCGCCCAAAATTTCAATCTGTTTTCTGGCAACAAGCTCATGCAGAATCTGAAGAAACTCTGGATGCGCTTTTTCAAACCATTCAAGCTGCAAGCCTGTAAACGAAAATGAAAATTTTGCAGTCGGATTTTGATATAAAAATGCTATAAGCTTTTTGTAGATTTTTTGATATTGCTGTTCAAAGGTCAGAGAAGTTGAAAGAACTGTCGAATTTGCAGTCAACGACAGGCATAAATTTAAGACTTTCACATCTCCTCCAATAAAAAGTCAAGATTAAAACTTCAGTTTTATGATTGGCTTTTTAATTTGTTTCGCAACGAAGTGAGAAACAACCGATAATAAGAAAGTTTGCAACGCAAACCTTAATTACACGAACCTCTTTGTTTTTATAAAAAAAGATGGTTCTTACAGTGTATAACAAAATCACTAAAAAAAGAAACAATTTTTTTTATTTTTTTTCAAAAATCTTATAAAATCAGCCCAAGATTAAGCCATGAAGCGTTAAAACCGTAAATTGCTATAAAAAGAACTGCTGTTCCAAGAAGAAGCATAAAAAACGGCTTTTCACCAGCATCTTTTTGATAAATTTTAAAGCGGGTTCTTAATGCAAAGACGAATAAAATAAGAAGATAGAAAGAAAGAACTCCTGAAACACAGATTAAAATTGTGCTTAAGAAAGAAAATCCTTCTGTCAAACTCATCAGGACAATCATAAAAGGAACGATATAATCTTCCGTAAAATCAAAAACCCTTGTTTTTATAAGTCTGTGAATGCCGTATGAAATTGCGGCAAAAAAAATCGTCATAAAAAAAGGATATATTTCGCTTATGCCAAGTCTGGCAAAAACATATTCTTCCAGCAGAAAAGTGGCTGAAGAAACAGAGACTGTAATAAAAAGAGATTTTAAGACATCTTTTAAATAGCAGAGAGGGGTTTTTCTTATGGTAAGAATTTTTTTTAATCCGACACCGTAATAAAGTGCTATTGAGCCGAAAAAAAGATAAAAGAAAATGATTTCAAGCATTTTTTTCTCCTGCAAAAACGACATTTAGTTTTAGACCGGCAAAAAAAATAAGAACTGTCAAAACCATACAGCCCGGAATTGTCGCAAAAAAGGACATGAATGAATTTCCTGCTAAAAATGGAATTTCCGGTATTTTTATCACTAAGAGCGACTGCCAGTTTGGAAGCGTTATTGTTCCGAATCCTAAAATGTCTCTTAGAACAAAAATTATAAAACAAAAGGCAGAAATGCTGAGCGATTTTTTTAATTTATCAAGACAACTTTCTTTTATTGAATTTTTTATTCTAAGATTGAAAATCGTTATTACGACAGCGGAAACTGCCGGCAAATAAAAAGAAAAGCCGATTGTAAGAGCTGCAACAGGGCAGAAAATGACGAGCAGCTGCTTGTATAAAATTGTCAAAGCGACAAGTTCAAGAGAACAGATTCCAAGACGCAAAAATTTTACATTTAATAGGTTTATCGCATAAAACATCAGCGTCAAAAGAACTACAGAAACATTAAAATGAAGAAGCGCGAAAATTCCGTATGCTATTCTTCCCGGAAAAGGAAGAACTATTGCAAGTGTTGTTCCAATGTAAATAAGAAATTTTTTATAATCAGTCATCAAAAAGTCCTGCCTTTTGTAAAATTTTCGGCAACAAAGATTTCCAGTAGCGTATATGGATTTCCTGAAAATCCGGGTTCATTGTCTGTTTTAAATTTCCGTTTTCAACAGCAAATCCCGCAAATTCGGCGTCATATTCCGAGCACAAAAAAACCGCTGGCGCAGGTCCCGAAATTGTAGAAATCCGCATTATTACGGCATAATAACGGTTTGAATCGTTGTTTTTTTTACAATTAAAAACTGCCGCTCCAGGAGAAAACTGCGATTTTAATTCGACAAAATCTCCAGTTTTATATGTGTTTTCGGAATATCTTTCGAGAGTCTGCCCTACACTAACCCTTAGTCCGTTTTTCCAGAAACCTTTTGCGAGGAAAATCATCGTAATTAGAATTGCGCAGGTTACGATAAATGCTCCTGCCAGAATGCTGACTTTTATTAAAATTACTTTATTTTTTTCGCTAAGCATTTGTTCCTTCCTCAAGTTCTTTTACGCGTTCAAGAAGAATTTTTTTAACTTTTTTGATTTCGGCGATTTTTTCAATATGCTGGATAAAAAGGCTCAAAATATTCATCAAAAGGACTGTAAAAACGGCTCCTGCAGGAGATGTTCCGGCTCCAATTATCAAATATGCAAGAATTCCTGCAAGAAAAGCATAAAATGCCTTTCCTAAAAGTGTCATTGGAGTTGTTCCTGCAAACTGAAGCAAATAAATCGAAGAAAAAAGAAGTCCGCTTGTACAGAACGCAAGAAGAAGGTCGCCGTGTCCGCCAAATCCAAAGAAATATGGACCTGCAAAAACGAGAATACCATAGGTCATCAAAAAAAGTCCTGGAATCATCGCCCTTACAACGTCCATCGAAATTAAAACAATCGAAGAGATCAGCGTTATAAAATTGAATCTGAATGCCGGAATTAGAGAGCCTGTGTCCCAAAAAAGAGAAATATAACCGTCCGGAATTGAAACTCCAAAAAGCGAAAAAATCGTCCTGTTAAAAAACGATGTAATTTTTGTATCAAGGGCAATCATTGGAAATGCGCCGTTTTGAATAAGCTCCAGAGATGGATTTCTTGCGAATATAATCTCATGCGTGAGCTGCCAGTCTGGAAAGAGCGAAGTTCCCAAAATCCAGCAGATGCAGACAGAAAGACAAGGAAGATTTATCCAGCAGTCGGCAAAATTTCCGATAAAGTATCTCGAACAGACAAATACAAAAAAAACTGTAAAAAAAACAGCATAAACCGGAAAAGTCGAAGGTAAAAAAAGTCCAGTTAAAATTCCTTGAATAATCGAATTGAGAAAACTGTAGGAATCTTTTCTTTTTCCGTATGTTTTTTCAAAAACTTCTGCCAAAACTGTCGCCGCAACAGCCGCCAGAATTACAAAAAGGTTCGCCCAGCTGTTTGTTATAAAAAGCATAAAAACCTGGCAGGCTAAGAATGTGAGTAAAAAAATTGCATTTGTTTTTTCAGAAAAATCCAAATACGAAAAAGGATGCAAGGTAATTTTTATTTTATTTTTCATTTATTTTTCCTTTTTTTAAAAGCGCGATTGTCTGGCTCAGCGGAATTCTTGACGGGCAGACTGTATTGCACAAAGAGCATTCTGTGCACAAAACCGCAGTTTTTTCGATTAGCTGCAATTCGCTGTTGTTGTGGTCTTTATTTTTAAAGCATCTGTAAAGAGTTTCTGGCGAAAGTCCTACAGGACAGCAGTTCAGACAGTTTCCGCAACGAATGCAGTTTTGCTCTGTCTGGTTGTGAAGCTGGCTAAAAGGAATAAATGCCACAGATTTTACATCTTTTGAAACAGGAATATCTATGTCCGAAACAGAATTTCCTGTGATTTTTCCATTTATTATAATTTTTCCAGGCTCTCTTTTAAAACCGCCGGCCTGTTCTGCAAGTTGCCGCAAGCTTGTTCCTGTTTTTACGGTTATTACAGCTCCTGCGTTAAGACAGTCTCCCGTAACTTGAATTTCTGCCGTAATTTCAGGTTTTTCCAAAACAACCGCATTGTAAACATTCAGAGCGGTAACTGAATCTATGAACAGATCACGGTTTCCAACATTCTTAAAAATTGAATTTTTGAGCGTTTTTTTTGCCGTACTTACAATTTCGTGCATAAAACCATTTGGGTAGTTTTTTGCATCAAGAGAAACAACTGCTGTTTCTGTTTCAAAACCGTCCGCGAAATTTTGGGGAATTGATTTATTGCTGTCAAAGGCAAAAAGAATTCCTTTCGCTTCCATTGCTCTTGCTGTAATTGCAGCGCCGGTCTTTATTTTTTCAAAATAATGCTCAGTGACAAAAGCGTCTGTAATTCTTGAAGGGTCTTCAGAGTAAAGCCGGACTACAAGAAAACGGTCTTTTGTTTTATCGAGATTTTTTATTTGGGCATTGAGCGGTTCAGGAGAAGAGTAAGTGTTTAAAACTCCGCCCTCTTTCATCAAAAAAATTATGGCTGAAGGCTCTTTTGACTTCCATTCTTTTTCGATAATTTTTTTTCCGGTAAAAGAAAAAACTCCTTCGAGCCGGATTTTTGCGGCATAACCTTCATTTTCGTCTGCAAATTTCGAATGAATGATATTTACAACAGTTCCTGGAATCGAAGAATGAATGCAAGTGTCCTGAGATTTTGCAATGACCTGCCCTTCTTTTACTTTGTCTCCGGCTTTTACGAGAATTTCAATTTCATCCTGGCTGCTTTTTTTTAGAGGAATTACAACTGTTTCTGGAATAAAGCCGCTTACAGTTTTAGTAATCAATCCAGTATCTTCTGAAACAAATTTATAAATTGGCCTCATTTTTTTTAGTTCCCACAAAATAATATAAAAAGAGAATCAATGGAATAAATGCAAAAAAGCTCAATACAAGAGGAACTGCTTTTTCTGAACTTGTTCCTGCGCTTTTTGTGTATCCATAAGATGTATTTTTCCCCTGTAAAAGCAGAACTTTTTCAAGGGCAGGATAATCGCTTTTATCTATCTTATCATAAATCAAGTGAACAAAGGAAGAATCATAGGTCAAAACTTTATTTTGAGATGAAAAAATCGTCTCTTTTCCAGAAGAACTGTCTTTTTCCATAAAAAAATCCGGAATAACGACGCTCTCGCCAAAAGAATTTTGAATTTCACCTGAAGAAGAAGTCAATTTTTTGAACGGAAAAGAAAGTGTAAACCAGCTCCAGTCAACAAAATCTTCAAGATTTGGAAGTGTTTCGGCTTCTTTTGAAATTTTTGAGTTTGAGGAAAGAGGAGCCGGAAGAAAAGGTCTTTGCTCAGAGGATGAAACTTGCGAAATTCCCGAAAAAATCGAAGAAAATGCAAAAAGAAATGCTATAAAGACAAAAACAATTCCAAGCAAAAAAGAATTTGATTGGGTGACGGTTTTTACGTCCGAAGATTTTTTGATGTAAACAAAATCAAACTGAAGGTTTCCATTTTTTTTGCAGAAAAATGAATAAAATTCTTCAAAAACCTTAAGTCCGAGCCAACCGCCTGCAAAGGAAACTGCAAATAAAAATGAACTGAAAACCGACGAAAAAGCAAGCGCAATAAAAGAAAAAACAATCAGAGGCACTATAAAAACAGCGTTTTTTGAATCCTTAAAAAAGCCGTCCCTGCCGTAGATTTTTACGAGAAGAAAATTTGCAAAAAGTGAAAGAAAAATTGCTCCGCAGACTGTGTACAAAGGTCTTGTAACCGACAAGACAAGAAGCAGCAGGGAGACTGTAAGAAATTTAAATTTCTGTTTGGAAAAATAAAAGAGGACAGCGAAAAAAATAAAGGCTAAAAAAGGACAGATCCACGGAAAAACGGTTCCTCCGTCACAAGAGGCAAAGGTTTCTGAATATCCGTTTATTTCAGAAACTGCATTTTCCAGAGCGGAAGCGCTTTTTTCTGGAACATAAAATACAAGATACGTAGAAGAACTGTCTCTAAAAAATCCGTTTTTTCTGTAAATATATGAGTTTTTCGGCTGAACCTGAATCGGTGCGAATTCTGAATAGACAGGACTTTTCTGGTTTACCCTGCTCACGACGTTTTTGCAGCCGTTTTTTTCAAGAATTGAACAGATATTCTGTTCAGAAAGCTTTTCGGACTTTACGTAAAGAAGCCGCCAGCCTTTCCAAAGCTGACTTTCTGGAACAGTGCGGAAACAGATTATAAAAAAAAAGGTCAATGCAAATAAAGCAGAAGAAGCCAGAAGTTTTGTCGAAATTTTCATTGCAGCCTACAAAACTAAAAAACCGATGCCGACAAAAAAACCGAGAATACAGCCAACGATAACTTCCATCGGAGAATGTCCCTGAACTTCTTTTAGATTTTTGTATTCCTGGACAAGTCCCTGATCCTTTAAAAGATTTCCGATCCTGTTAATCATATTTGCCTGAATTCCGTTTGCTCTTCTTACACCGACAGCGTCGCGGATTGTAACCATAAAAAAACAGAAAGAAAGGACAAATAGTCCGGAATCAAATCCGTCCGTAATTCCAATGCAAGTACAAAGACAGGCAACAAGGGCGCTATGGCTCGAAGGCATTCCTCCGGTGCGCCATATCAGAAGCTCAACAAGCTCTTTTATGCTGTGAACTTTTCCAGCAAAAAGTTTTATTAGTGTTTTTAAAAACTGAGCAAGAAACCAACTGGAAACACAGGCAAGAAATATCGGAGAAGACAAAAGAGTTTGAAACTGTTCCCATACACCTTTAAACATACACATTATTTTATCGGTATGCGCATTTTTGTCTAGTTATTTAGGCGTTTTATGCAGACATTTTATATTGAGCTTGTATAAGTTTTGTTTTAAAAAATTGAACTTTTTATAAGTTAAGTTTATATTTTATAAATTATGGAATTCATTCGCTTTAAAACTGGAAAAGATGATGAAGGAAGAAGGCTTGACAGGATTGCAAAAAAACTTCTCTCGGAAGAAAACCTTTCGCAGCTTTATAAAGCTCTCAGAAATGGATTGATAAAAGTCAACGAAAAAAAACAGAAAGGTGAATATAGAATCCAAAAAGGCGACGAAATAAAAATTGCCTCGTTTTTGGCGGAAAATGCAGTTCCTGCAGACAAAAAAAATCAAGAAAAAATCACTCCTCTTCCAGAAGAATGGATTGTGATTCGTACTCAGGAGCTTCTTTTTTTGAACAAGCCTTACGATCTTCCTGTTCAAAAGTCAAAAGCCGGCGAACGGGCTCTAAATGTTCTGGTTCAGGAAGATTACGATTTTCAAAATATACGGAAAAGTCTTTCGTTTAGGACAGGCCCTTTGCATCGCCTTGACAGAAGAACTACAGGACTTATTGCTTTTAGCCAAAATCTTGAAGGAGCACAGGCTTTTTCCAAGGCAATTCAGGAACACAGGATAAAAAAAACTTATCTTGCGATAGTTGAAGGCGCTCTTGAACAGACAGAAACCTGGACGGAAAAAATCAGCAGAAACGAAAAAGACTTAAATAGTTCAAAATTTCATACAGTCTCTGTGGATTCCGATTCAAAAAATTCAAAGGAAAGCAATACAACGGCAATTCCGATTGCGTACGGAAAGTATAAGGGAATTCAGGTTAGTCTCGTAAAATTTATAATTTCGACAGGGAGAACTCATCAAATTCGCGCGACAAGCGCTTATCACTCACATCCTCTGCTTGGAGATACAGTTTACGGAGCAAGACAAATTTCAGAAAAGCAAAATCTTTTTCTTCATTCCTATTCTTTGGAATTTCAGGAGAATCTATTCAGCCTTCCCAAAAAAATAGTTTGTCCTCCAGGAGAAAATTTTGTTTCAGTTTTAAAATCCGCCTTGATAAACTTGCCTTGTGAATTATAATATAGGTATGAATATTGGAGAAATTCTTAATTTTAAACAAAAGCCTCTTCAAGTTTTTGCATTTTTCGGTCCTTCTGGCACTGGAAAAAGTTTTCGCGCAAAGCTTGTCGCTCAAAAATATCATATAAAAGCGATAATTGATGACGGACTTTTGATTTATGAAGACAATATTCTTGCCGGTCATTCCGCAAAGCTCGAAAAAAGTTATATGGGAGCAGTTCGCGTTGCTCTTTTTGATGACAAAAAGCACAGGGACAGCGTGGCGCTTGCAATTCAGCGCAAACAGATAAAAAAAATCCTGCTTCTCGGCACAAGCGAAAAAATGGTCAATAAGATTGCAATGCGCCTTCAGATTCCTCTTCCGGAAAAATATATAAGAATTGAGGACATTGCGACTCCCCAGCAGATTGAAGAAGCCCGCATAAGCCGGCAGATTGAAGGAAAGCATGTAATTCCTGTCCGCTCATACGAAGTAAAAGAAGCTGGAAATTATTCAAGAATTTTTGTTTCAAAAGTAAAGGTAAGCCTTTCAAAAAGAAAATTTTTCCGTCATTTTTTCAAAACCGAAGAAAAGAAGACTCCGGTCGAAGTAAATGCGAAGCTTTTTGAAAAATCAGTAGTTCGCCCGGCCTTCTCTGTTACTGCGCGAAAAAATATTTCTCAGGCCCACCTTGCAGGTCTTGCAGGTCTTGCGGTCAGGGAATTTAACAGCTTGATCCGCTTAAAAAGTTTGAATATAAAGGCGGACAAGACTGGATACCGTTTTTTTGTAACTATAGACGTTCCTTTTGGAGAGCCTCTTACAGAGCTGAGCAAAAATCTAAAAAACTACGTAACTTCGTCAATCGAAAAAAATGCGGGAATTCTCCTTGAAGATATTTCGATTATTGTAGACCACATTTTGCTTTCGGATTTAAAGACTGCATAAAAAAACACCTTAAAAACGCAAGCTTTAGCCGTCTTAAAAGGTGTTTTTGTGTTCTAATTCAATTTTTTTATCTTACTTCGGCAGTTTTTTCTTCTGCCGGAAGAAATTTTACGGTTTTTCGGACTTTAAACGCGCTTTTTGGAATCTTTATTGCGACTCCGAGTGTTTTTAAGGCCAGACGGATTGCGTATTCAAGTTCTGTGCGCTGGGGATTTATTGGAAGAACAAAATTTCTTACCTGAGTCCAAGTTTTTAAATAAAGTTCGCCAGTTGCAGTTTTTCCTGAAATTTCTTTTTTCCAGTCTGTAAGCGTATCGACAAAATCAATAATCAGATAGAACAGTTTTTGTCCGAGCCTTACAGTTTTGTCTTTTTGAACCATTCCGTCCATTTCGGCAAGATGTTTCATATAGCTTTGTTCAAATTTTTTCGACTGATACATCATGCTGCTTGCGTTCGGCTGAAGATACATATAAAGGTCTGTCTTAAGGCAGGCTGTTATTATTTCAGAGGAATGTCCGGAATTCAAAATTTTCAGCATTTCTTCTGTCAGACGGCTTGGACTTACAGGAAGCAAAAGATGCGCGCTTTTTCTGATTTTGTGTTTTAACACAAAGCCCATTTTGCAATTGCAGGTCGAACTGTATTTTACTGCGCGTAGCATTCTGACAGGGTCTTCTTCAAAAATTCTGTTCAAAGGAATTACAGGTCTTAAAATATGATTTTTTATATCCTGTACTCCACCGACATAATCGATAATCTGCTCTTTTGAAGGATCGTAATAAAGGGCGTTTAGAGTAAAGTCGCGGCGCTGGACATCTTCTTCAATCGAACCAAAGCTGTTTCCTACACTTCCGTCAACTGTCGAGCGGAAAGTTGAGACTTCAAAAATCTTTTCCCCGAAAAAAACATGGACAAGCCTGAATCTTTTTCCAATAATCCGGGAATTTCTAAAAAGTTTTTTAATTTTGCTTGGAGTTGCATTTGTAACAATGTCAAAATCTTTTGGAGTTTTTCCAGTAAGCAAATCTCTTACCGCTCCACCGACAATGTAAGTGTTGAATCCACATTCTTTTAAATGAAAAACAACTCTAAGACAGTCTGCGTCAATTTTGTCTAAAGAAATTTTATGTTCTTTTTTTGTATAAATAGCGGCGGTTTTGACAGGCCGTCCACGTCCGTCTTTGGAATATCTGTATAACACAATGCTCCTATTCTAACGAATTGATTTATTATGCTCAATAATGGTAAAATAATAAGAACAGGACTTGTATTGTCCTGAAAATTAAAAACTATGGGAGTTTTTTTATGAAGGGTATAATTCTTGCAGGAGGAAGCGGAACACGTCTTTATCCGCTTACAAGAGCTGTCAGCAAGCAGATTCTTCCAGTTTATGACAAACCTATGATTTACTATCCTCTTAGCTGTCTTATGCTTGCAGGAATCCGCGAAGTTTTGATAATTTCAACTCCACGCGATTTACCGGTTTTTAAAGAACTTTTTGGCGATGGAAGCCAGCTCGGAATGAAATTTGAATACGCAGTTCAGGACAAACCGAGAGGTCTTGCAGATGCTTTTATTGTTGGAAAAGAATTCATCGGAAACGACAGCGTTGCTCTAGTTCTCGGCGATAACATTTTTTACGGCCAGCGCTTTTCAGAAAGCCTTTCAAATGCCCGCAAACGCGTGGAATCAGAAGGCGGAGCGACAATTTTCGGCTATTTTGTAAAAGATCCGACAGCCTACGGAGTTGTTGAATTTGACAAAAACGGAAAAGCCCTCGGTATTGAAGAAAAACCTGCAAATCCGAAGTCAAACTATGCAGTTCCTGGACTTTATTTTTATGACAACAGCGTTGTAAAAATTGCGGAAAATGTAAAACCTTCTGCCCGTGGTGAGATCGAAATCACTTCTGTTAATAATGAATATTTGGCTCGGCAAAAACTCAACGTAGAAATTCTGGGACGCGGTTTTGCCTGGCTTGACACAGGAACATACGAAGGTCTTTCTGAAGCCGGAAATTTCATCGAGACGATTCAAAAACGTCAGGGAATGTATGTTGCCTGCATAGAAGAAATCTCATTTAACAACGGCTGGATTACAAAAGATGCGCTTCTTGAAATTGCAAAAGGCTTTAAAACCGATTACGGTGCTTACTTAAAATATATTGCGGAGAATTTCTAATGGCTTTTGAATTCAATAAATGCCCGATTGAAGGTTTGTGGGAAATTCAGCCAAAAATTTTTGGAGATGCCCGTGGTTACTTTGCAGAGACATATTCAGAAAAAGACTTTTTTGAAGCCGGTCTTACAATGAAGTTCGTTCAGGACAATCAGAGCGCTAGCAAAGGAGGAGTTTTGCGCGGACTGCATTTTCAGACAAAACATCCGCAGGGAAAACTCGTTCGTGCTCTCGAAGGAAAGGTTTACGATGTTGCTGTAGATTTACGAAACGGCTCTCCTACTTTCGGAAAATCTTACGGAGTTGTTCTCGATTCTCAGAAAAACAATATGTTTTACATTCCGGAAGGTTTTGCGCACGGTTTTTATGTAATTAGCGATTTTGCAGTTTTTACATATAAATGTACTGATTTTTATCATCCGGAAGATGAAGCTGGCCTTATGTGGAACGACAAGTCTATTAACGTTGACTGGCATTCAATCTGTGGAGATGTAGAGCCTCTTTTGAGCGAAAAAGACACAAAACATCCAGCCTTTGATTTTTCAAAAAAGTATTTTGATATGAGCGCCCATTGGATTGGAGAAAACTGAGATGATTTGGGTTCTTGGTTGCAGAGGAATGCTCGGTTCTCAGCTTTGTGAGCTTTTTCAAAAGAATAAACTTTCTTACACTGGAACTGGTAGCGAAGTTGATGTTACAGATTTTTCGGAGCTTGAAAATTTTGCGGATAAACTCGAGTCAAGTTCAGGTTCTAAGATTGATTTTATCGTAAATTGCTCTGCTTATACGGCCGTTGACAAGGCGGAAGACGAAAAAGAATCTGCTCAAAAAATTAATTCGGCAGGACCTTTTAATTTGGCGCGAATTGCTGAAAAAAAAGGCGCTGCAATTATTCACATAAGCACAGATTACGTTTTTGACGGAAATGCCATTCAGCCTATTTTAGAGACTGAAAAAAAATCTCCGGCCAGCGTTTATGGAAAAACAAAAGCCAGTGGCGAGGACAATATAATTTCATCAACTCAAAGATATTATATTCTTCGTACAGCGTGGCTTTACGGTTTTTACGGAAAGAATTTTGTATACACAATGACAAAAGCTATGAACAGCAGGGAAAGTGTCAAGGTTGTTTGCGACCAAAAAGGAACGCCGACAAACTGTTCGACTTTAGCTCAGGTTATTTTTGAAATTTGCAGCAAAAAAACAGTTCCATATGGAATTTACAACGTGACCGACGCCGGCCAGACCACCTGGTTTGATTTTTGCAGGGAAATCTATTCTCTTGGAACAAAATACGGACGAATTTCAAATAACTGCGCAATCAACAGCTGCACGACAGACGAATATCCTGTAAAAGCAAAGCGTCCTGCTTACAGCGTGCTTGATACTTCAAAAATCCAGTCAGCTTTGAACATAAAACTTCCAGATTGGAAACTTTCTCTCGAAGATTTTATAAAAGATGAAAGGTTTAGTGTAAAATAGTCAATTTTTTTTATTTTATGCTTTTTATTATGCAAAAGTTTGCGTCGCAAACTTTCTTATCATCGGTTGTTTCTCACTTCGTTGCGAAACAACTTAAAAAGTCAATCCTAAAACTGAAGTTTTAATCTTGACTTTTTATTGGAGAAAAATATGAGAAAACTTAAGAATGTGCTTGTTACAGGCGGAGCCGGCTTTATCGGTTCAAACTTTATTCATTATCTTTTTGGAAAATCAACAAGCGGCGAGAAAGCCTTTGAAGATGCAAATTTTTCAGGAAGAATAATCAACGTTGACTGCCTTACTTACGCAGGAAACGGAGAAACACTAGAAGACATTGACAAAACTTTTGGTTCAGGCGAGAAAGACCCTTCAAAACGCCGTTATTTTTTTGAAAAAGTAAACATCTGCGATAGAAGTGAAATCGAAAGAATCTTTAAGCAGTATGATATAGATACAGTCGTTCATTTTGCGGCAGAAAGCCATGTAGACCGCTCGATTTTGGGACCTGAAACTTTTATCAAGACAAACATCTTCGGTACTTATACACTTTTGGACGTTGCCCGCAATTACTGGGGAGTAAGCCTCGACAATCCTCGTGACGATGTTTTGTTCCACCATATTTCTACTGATGAAGTTTACGGTTCTTTGGGTCCTACTGGATATTTTACTGAAACTACAGCCTATGATCCTCGTTCACCTTATTCTTCAAGCAAAGCTTCCAGCGACCATCTTGTAATGGCATATTATCACACTTACGGGCTTCCAATTACTCTTTCAAACTGTACAAACAATTACGGTCCGTATCAGTTCCCGGAAAAACTTATTCCTTTGATGATTTTAAATATGCAGGAAAAGAAAAATCTTCCTGTTTATGGCGAAGGAAAAAACATCCGCGACTGGATTTATGTTGAAGATCACAACCGCGCAGTTTGGCTCATTTTAAATAACGGAAAAACAGGCGAAAAATACAATATCGGCGGCGAAAATGAATGGCAGAATATTACGCTTCTCGACAAACTTATCGAGCTTACCGCTAAAGAAACCGGCATGAACGAATCTGACATAAAAAGCACAATTACTCACGTAAAAGACAGACCTGGACATGACCAGCGTTATGCAATCGATTGTACAAAAATTAAAACCGAACTTGGTTGGGAAAGAAAAATGTCTTTTGAACAGGGACTTTTGCTGACTGTAAAATGGAATTTGAACAATAAAGACTGGATTAACCATATTCTGTCAGGAGAATATCTTAACTGGGTAGAAAAAAACTATTCAAAAAGATAAATCAGAATAAAACAAAAGGCTGTCTTTAGAAAAACTTCATAAAGACAGCCTTTTTTATTCTTTAATCTGATTTGAAAAAATTACAGGTCTTTTCCAGTGATTTTTTTTACACATTCGTGATAGAGCTTTGAAGTTTCTGCAACAACTTCTGCTGGAACGCTTTTAATCGTCGGATCACCGGCAAGGTTGTTTTCTTTGAGCCAGTCGCGGATAAACTGCTTGTCATAGCTTGCAGGACTTGTTCCTACCTTGTAGGTTTCTGCATTCCAGAAGCGGCTTGAATCTGGAGTCAAAACTTCATCGCCAAGAACAAGCTCGCCGTTCTCGTCAAGACCGAATTCAAATTTTGTGTCTGCAATGATGATTCCGTTTTTGAGCGCATGTTCATAACATTTCTTGTAAATTGCAAGAGCTGTTTTTTCGATTTTGCTTCCAAGGTCTTTTCCAGGGAATTTTTCATCGAGATCTTTTTTCATATAATCGATTGTCACGTTAATATCGTGACCTTCGGCAGCCTTTGTTGATGGAGTTACAATTGGCTCGTCAAGTTTTTCTGCCTGTTTGTACTCTTTGTCAAAACTGTGACCGAGGAAAGGTTCGCCCTTTTTGTATGCCTCGTACATAGAACCGAACATATAACCGCGGACAATTACCTCGTAAGGAATCATCTTGAGTTTTTTTACGAGGATTGTGCGTCCTTCAAATTCCGGGCTGCTGAATTCTTCCGGCATATCCTTTAAATCTGAAGAAATCATATGGTTTTTTACAATATCTTTTGTAAAGTCAAACCAAAAGTTTGAAAGAGCATTTAATACCTTGCCCTTGTCTGTAATCATTGTAGGAAGAATTACATCAAATGCTGAAATTCTGTCCGTTGTAACGATAACCATGCGGCCGTCTTCAAGATCGTAAACTTCACGAACTTTTCCACTGATAATTTTTTTCATATCTTACCTCATTTTATATGAATAAATATTTTCTAAAATTGAATCGCTGTTTTTGCGCAGCTACTGCTCAATTGCCTTTACGGCTGAGCGGACAAGTGAACTTTCGCCTTTTTTCATGACGAGAAGCTTTCCGTTTTTTGCAACGACAATCAAGTCCTTGACTCCGCATAAACTTACAGGAATATCGGAATAAACAAAATTGTTTTCACATTCAACCTGAACGACTTTGTTGTTCATCGGATTTGTGCAAAGTTCGCTGAAAGTGTCCCAGCTGCCCACATCTGTCCACTTGAATGTAGCCTTTACGACAGCTGCATTCTCGGATTTTTCGGCAATAGCCTTGTCAACGGCAATCGACGGGACGTCTTGATAAGTGATTTCCATTTCCGGCCAGCTTTTTATTACATAAACGCCATTAACCTGCTTTAGAGAAGGTTTTTTGCCTTTTGTAACGGCTTCAAAGGCATTGCTTACCTTTGGAGTGCACGAAAGCATTTCGTTCAGGAACATTTTTCCTTCAAAGGCAAACATTCCCGAATTCCAGAAATAATTGCCCGACTCAAAATATTCCTTTGCGGTTTTTTCGTCCGGTTTCTCTTTAAAATTTTCGATTTTAAAAGTGTGGTTTTCGCCAGTTAAGTCTTTTCCGGCCTTTATGTAGCCGTAACCTGTCGCTGCCTGTGTTGGCGCGATTGCAAAGCAGACAAATTTGCCGTTTTCTGCCGCATTGGCCGCATTTTTACAGTCTTTTGCAAATTGGTCGACTGGACTGATTACGTGATCGCTTGTAAGCACAAGAAAAGTATGGGAAGAATCCGGTTCAAGCTTGTTGATTAAATTTACTCCGAGCATGATTGCCGCTGAAGTGTGCTTTGGCGCAGGTTCTGCCAGGACTATTGATTCTGCAAGAAGTTTTCTTGCGTCCGCTTCTTCTGAACGTTCTGCCAGTTTTTTTATCTGCAGAGTACATTCATTTTCAATATCTTTCCTGGTAACGACTACGATTTTTCCGGAAATTTTTAATGCGAGCGCGCGGATTAAACTTTCCTGCAAAAAAGAAATATTGTCGTTTAAGGCCATAAACTGTTTTGGATGAGTCGGACTAGAAGCCGGCCACAAACGTTCTCCAAAACCACCGGCCATGATAATAACATCTGTAATCATTTTTTAGCCTTTATTATTTGTCAAAAAGGTCGATTCTTCTTTGGTGACGGCCGCCTTCAAATTCTGTTTCGAGAAATTTATCGGCAATCATTTCCGCCATTTCGTAGGCAATGATTCTTGCGCCCATGCACAGCACATTTGCGTTGTTGTGGCGGCGTGTGTATTCTGCCATTACAAGGTCGGTGCACAAAGCCGCACGGATTCCTTTGTGTTTGTTAGCAGCCATGCTCATTCCGATTCCTGTTCCGCAGATTAAAATTCCACAGAAAGCCTGAGTTGAAGCGACTAAGTCGCCTACTTTTTCTGCAAAAACCGGATAATCGACGCTGTCTCCAGTGTCAGTTCCAACATTGATTACTTCAAAACCTTTTGATTTTAAGTGTTCGATTAAACGTGCCTTGTACAAATAACCTGCGTGGTCGGCACCGATTGCTATAGTTTTAGACATTGTTCATTCCTGTAAAATGAAATTTGATTGAATTACAGCGAAAACTTTAGCATAAATTGCGGTTTTTGTCAGCAGAATAAAAAATAGTCCTAAAAAAATGAAAAATATATTGACAAAAAAACATAAAACTTATTATTGTTAGCAATGGTTAATAAAAGTTAGTAATTATTACTTGGATTACAATAATGCTAACTATTCTTAGCCGGAGGTTTTATTATGCCGTTGCTTTTTGCTTCAATCGGAGATGAGGTTTCTGTTGCCTCGATTACGGGCACTCAAGCTGTAAAACAGCATTTGGCTGACATGGGATTTTCTGAAGGCTCAAAAATTACGGTAATTCAGAAGATTGCAACAGGTTTGATTGTTAAGGTCAAGGATGTCAGGCTTGCAATTGACAAAAGTATGGCTGCAAAAATTCTGATTAAATAGCAGGAAATGGAGGAAAAAATGGGTACTTTAAGAGACGCTGAGGTTGGTTCTACCGTGACAGTTACAAAGCTTGACGGTGAAGGAGCATTAAAACGCCGTCTTATGGACATGGGATTTACGAAAGGCTGTAAAGTTTTTGTAAGAAAAGTTGCTCCGCTTGGAGATCCTGTGGAAGTTACAATCCGCGGATATGAGCTTTCTGTGCGCAAAGATGATGCGCAAAATATTGAAGTTGAATAAAAATCAAAAAAGAATATAAAAATGAGTACTAAAATTGCACTTGCAGGAAATCCAAACTGCGGAAAAACGACAATGTTCAATTCCCTTACTGGAACTGTTCAGTATGTTGGAAACTGGCCTGGAGTAACTGTCGAAAAAAAAGAAGGAAAGGTAAAAGGAAAAAGCGATTTGATTGTGACTGACCTTCCAGGAATTTATTCACTTTCTCCATACACAAATGAAGAAGTTGTTTCGCGCGATTATCTGGCTTCTGGCGAACCTGCTGCCGTAATCGATATTGTCGACTCGACAAACATTGAAAGAAACCTTTATCTTACAACTCAGATTATGGAGCTCGGAAAACCTGTCGTAATGGCGCTCAACATGGTTGATGCCCTTAAAAAGTCTGGAGATAAAATTGATGCGGCAAAACTTTCTGAAAAACTCGGCTGTCCAGTAATCGAAACTGTAGCTCTCCACGGAAAAGGCGTAAAGGAAATAATTGCCGCCGCGCAAAAAGCCGCTTCTGAAAAAACTAAGCCGGCTGTAATTCGTTTTTCTTCTGATGTTGAAAAGGCGATCGGCGCAGTAGAAGAGATTTTGCCTTCAGAAATTGAAGAATCTACGCGCAGATGGATGGCAATAAAAGTTCTTGAAAGGGACAGCGTGATTCTTTCAAAGCTGAAACTTGACGAAGAATCAAAAATCAAGGCTGAAAACGAAACTTGCGCCTTGGAAAAGTCTCATGACGACGATATTGAATCAATCATTACAAATGAAAGATACGAGAGCATCAATGCGATTTTGAAAGGCGTTCTTGTAAAATCTGGAAAAACGATGACCGCCTCTGACAAGATCGACCGGATTGTTACAAACAGAATTCTCGGAATTCCGATTTTCCTTGCTGTAATGTGGTTTGTTTATTGGGTTGCAGTTTCTACTGTCGGCACAATGGGAACTGACTGGGCAAATGACGTTCTGTTCGGTGAATGGATTCAGGGCGGTGCTCAGACTTTGCTTGAAAACGCTGGTGCAAATCCTGTTCTTATTGACTGTGTTGTTAATGGAATCCTTGGCGGACTTGGCGCTGTTCTTGGTTTTGTTCCTCAGATGGCGGTTTTGTTCATCTTGCTTTCGATTCTTGAAGACGTCGGCTACATGGTTCGAATCGCGTTCGTAATGGACAGGGTTTTTAGAAAATTCGGACTTTCTGGAAAATCATTTATTCCGCTTCTTATAAGTTCTGGTTGTGGCATTCCAGGAATTATGGCAAGCCGCACAATCGAGAACGAAAACGACCGCCGTATGACAATTATGACTACGACATGGATTCCTTGTGGTGCAAAACTTCCTGTAATCGCGATGATTGCCGCAATTATTGCAACTAAATTTACCAATTCTGACGGTTCGTGGGTTGGTCCTGCTATGTATGGAATTGGAATTTTAAGCGTTCTGCTTGCTTCAATCATTCTTAAAAAGACAAAATATTTTCATGGTCCGGCTGCTCCCTTTATCATGGAACTTCCTCAGTACCATATTCCTCAGTTAAAGACTGTTCTTTTGCATACTTGGGAAAGATTGTGGTCTTTCATAAAAAAAGCGGGAACAATTCTCTTTCTCGCCTGCCTTGTAATGTGGTTTCTTTCAAGCTACGGCTGGTCTGTAAAAACAGAAGAAAGTGAAAATGAGACTGTTGCGCAGCAAACTGCCGAAAAGCAGGTTTTTGGCCTTGTTGAGGATGCGAATGAGTCAATTATGGCAAAAGTCGGTGGAGTTCTTCGCTATGCCTTTATTCCGCTTGGTTTTGGAAATGAAGAAGGCGGATGGCAGTGCGCCGCTTCTGTAATTTCAGGTTTTTCTGCAAAGGAAGGAATTGTCACAACGATGGGCGTTCTTGCTGGAGCAAGCGATGAGGATACAAAAGCCCTTGCAGGAGCTGGAGATGTTTCTGATGTAATTTCGGGCGAAGAAGCTGGGGCTGAAGAAAGCGAAGACGGAAATGCAAAAAATGCAGTTGATGCAATTGCATTGTGGTTCCCGACAGGACTTGTCGCATTCTGCTTCCTTTTGTTCAACTTGCTTGATTCTCCTTGTCTTGCCGCAATTTCCACAATGGCAAACGAACTTCGCAACCGAAAATGGTTCTGGTTTGCGATTTTATTCCAGAATGCCTTCGCTTACATCGTAACCTTGATTGTTTATCAGCTAGGCAATCTTTTTACGACAGGTCATTTTGGAATAGGAACTGTCTTTGCGATAATTTTTGTTCTTATGTTCCTGTATGGACTTTTCAGAAAAAATCCGTATGCTGAAATGGATAAAAAAAATTAAAATAAATAAAGGCATTTTTTGAAAAATTTTTGAAAAAAAAATTGTAAGTTTCAGAAATTGCCTAAACCTAAAAAATATCTGTCTGAAAAAAAATTCTTTGCCGGTTTGCAAAGCAAAAAGCAAAAAAATTGGACAGATATTTTAACTTTTTTTGCTGGAGGAAAAAAAATGATTGCAAATATTTTTATTGTTTTGTTCATTGTTTTTTGGATTGTGTTTGTTGTTCACTCGATTATCAAATCAAAAAAAATAGAAAAAAAATCAGGAATTCCTGCCGGATGTTATTCTTGCAAGGCTTTTAAGGACGGCAAGTGCAAAAGCCACTGCGGAGAAAACTAATGATTGCAAATGCAGTCCTGATAATTTTATTGCTTTTGCCCTCATTTTTAGGACTAAGGGCTTTTATAAAAAGGCTCAATGGCGAAAGTTGCTGTAGCAGCGGAAATTCCGAATTAAAAATAAATCCTTTAGACAAGAATAAATCGCACTACCCTTATAAAACTCTCGTAAAAATTGAGGGAATGCAGTGTAAAAACTGCGCAAGATGCATTCAAAACAAACTTAACGAATCTGGATTTTATGCAAAAGTAAATCTTAGGAAAAAGTCTGCAAAAATCCTGTCAAAAGAAAGTCTGAGCGGCAACGAAAAAATCGAGAAAATAATAACTTCGCTCGGGTATTCTGTGGTTTAAGAGAAACTTTATCTTTAATTTCTATTTTTTTTATTCTTCCGCAGCCTTATTTTCAAACTTAGTGTATGAACTCAAGAACAGAAGGTTTACGTCTCCAATTGGACCGTTACGCTGTTTTGCAACAATCAGTTTTGCGTCCTGGACCGGATCTTTTTCGCCCTCTTCCGTCTTTTTTCGTTCACGGTGAATAAACATTACAACGTCTGCATCCTGTTCAATAGAGCCGGAACCTCTCAGCTGCGCAAGTGTCGGTTCTGCACCTTCGGCATCGCGGGCAACCTGACACAATGCAACGACAGGAATATCAAGCTCTCTGGCAAGACTTTTCAGTGATTTTGAAATTTCCGAAACCTGCTCGTAAACGGGAGCGGCTGAATTTTGCGTCGAGATAAGGCCGATGTAGTCGATAAAAATAATTTTTACACCTTTAGACTGCACCATTCGCCTTGCCATTGCGCGCAAATCCAAAAGCTGCATATTCGGAGTGTCGACGATATAAAGCGGAGAATCAAAAACCCGGCCTGCGGCATCATTTATTTTTTGCAAATCATCAAGTTTCATCATTCCCGATCGAATTTTGTGTCCAGGAATTCTGCTTACCTGAGAAAGAAGACGCTGGCCGATCTGCTCAAACGACATTTCAAGAGAGAAAAAACCGCATGGAATTTTCTGGTTGATAGCGATATTTTCCATCATAGAAAGGGCCATAGCCGTTTTTCCCATCGAAGGACGCGCGCCGATAATGCTCAGTTCAGACTTCTGAAAACCGCTTGTCATGCTGTCAAGCCTTGTAAAACCGCATGGAATTCCAGAATAAGTGTCGTGGTTGTGATAATGCTGATGAATTATTTCAGACGTTCTCTGGACAACCTCGTGCATATCATGAATCTGAATTGTCTGTCCCATATCAGTAAGGGCAAAAATCTTTTTTTCCGCTTCTTCGAGGATTGAACGGCTTTCACGTGACTCATCAAACGCAGAAGCCTTGATTTCTGAAGAAATTTTAATTAGGCTTCGTCGGGTTGCTCTGTCCAAAACGACATGCGCATAATAATCGATGTTTGCGGCAGAAGGAACTTCATTTGTAAGGGAAGCGATATAAGCTCCGCCGCCCGCTTTTTCCAGCTCATTGTTTTTAGAAAGCTCATTTGTGAGAGTAAGAATGTCTCCGGTTATTCCGCTTCCGAAAAGTTTTATGAGCGTGCTGTAAATAATCTGATTTTGAAGTGAATAAAAATGTTCCGGGAGCAAAAACGTTACAACATCCTGAATCGAAGTCCAGTCAAGAAGCATTGCCCCTAAAGTTGCAACTTCCGCTTCAAGATTGTGTGGCGGAATCGAGTCTTTTAATCGTTCGTCCATTATTTGCTCCTGTAAAAATTTATTTTGATTTTTGAATTATAGTGCCGCTGCGATTTTTATCTTTTTCATAAAAAACTCAGCGACAGTCTAATTTTTTTATATTCAAAAATAGACAAAAAAAGCCGGAAAAATTTCCGGCCTTTTATTCAAACTGTCTGAATTTTTTCAGATTTTGAAAGTAAAAAACTATTCAGCCTTTTCTTCTGCTGGAGTTTCAGCAGGTTCTGCAGGGGCTTCTTTTTTAGAAGAAACTTCCTCTGCTTTGCTGTCTGTAGTCTGCCCTTTTACAGAAATTTTTACTTCAGCGTTTGTTGATTCGTAAAGGTGAATCAAAGCTGTGTAGTGTCCTACACTCTTAATTGTAACACCCTGAATTTCAATGCGTTTGCGTTCAATGTCGAAACCATTTTTGTTCAAGAAGTCAGCAACTGTCTGACTTGTAACGGCACCGTAAAGTTTGCCGTTTGCAGCTGCAGGAACTGTAAGGTCAACGAGTGTTGCTTCAAGCTTGTCTTTTGTGCTTGCAGCATCCTTTCTCTTAGCTTCTTTGCGGGCTTCGATTTCTGCTTTGCGTCCTTCGAAATATGCTACAGTGTCAGCATTGTATGGAACAGCAAACATGTGTGGGAAAAGGAAGTTGCGGGCATAACCGTTAGCAACATTTTTAACATCTCCCATTTCTCCGAGATGTTTTACGTCTTCATTAAGAATTACTTTCATTTTTCAAGCTCCTCTTGATATTAAAAAACGGCGTCACCAGGAGTTGGATCGTCGTTTTATTATTATTTTTTATTCTGCAACGAATGGAAGCAGACAGATTGCACGGGCACGTTTGATTGCAAGAGCAACTTCGCGCTGGTGTTTAGCACAAGTTCCTGTAATGCGGCGTGGAAGAATCTTACCGCGTTCAGTTGTAAAGCGTTTAAGACCATCTGCATCTTTGTAATCGATTTTTGCTTTATTAGCACAGAAACGGCAAACCTTCTTGCGGAAGAATTTTTTACCTCTGCGAGCACCTTTTTCTTCGCCTTCGCGACCGTCTGAAGCGCCCTGTGTATCTGTTACATTTACTTTCTGTTCAACTTCGTTAGTTGTTACTTCGTCTGACATATTAAGTCTCCTAAAAATTGATTTTAATGATTAAACATTAAAATGGGATATCTTCTGAATATCCGCCGCCATTTCCACCAAAAGAAGGACTTTCTACAGGTGGCTGATAAGACTGCTGCTGTGCAAAACCATTATTCTGCTGGAATTTCGGAGTGTACCCCCCTGACGACTGAGCGCCGCCGTTATCCGATCTTCCGCCAAGAAGCATTACACTGTCAGCAACAATGCCTACCTTGCTGAATTTCTGACCGTCTTTTTCCCAACGGTCCTGACGCAAATATCCTTCTACGGCAATCTGCTTGCCTTTTGTAAGGTATGGCTTAAGGTTTTCTGCGGTTTTACCCCAGATTGTTACATCGAAAAAGTTTGCTTCATCAACCCACTGATCACCCTGTTTACGGCTACGGTTCACCGCAATGCTGATATTAGCACGCGCCTGACCATTTGGAGTATAAGCAAAATCACGCTGATCATTTCCCAAGTCACGGACAAGACGTCCAACAAGGACTACACGGTTAATATCTGTCATAAAACGCCTCCAGGCTGTTATTTACAGTGTTTATTTAGATGAAAATAATTCTAGTCTTCGATTTTTACAAAAAGCCACTTCAAGAGGTTCTGTGTCAATTTGAACTGACTTTCGATTTCTGTAATTTTTGCAGGATTTGCACTAACTGTAAAAAGAACGAAACGACCGCGTTTCTGTTTTTCGATAACATAAGTCAAGTCACGGTCACCGTAAGACTCTTCTTTGTCGATTTTTGCACCGAAATTTGCAAGCACTGAGCGAACTGCATCAGAAGCTGCCTTAAATTTGTCTTCTTCTGTAGAGAAAACAGTCATAAGTTCATACTTTCTCATCTTGTATGTTCTCCTTATGGTCAAATGGAAACTTCATACGAAGTCTCAAGGGGTTAGTAAAAATATAGCTTTTTTTTGCAGTCTGGTCAATATGAAAAAAAGGCATTGTAAAAATTCGGGGCCATTTTTGCTTCGCAAAAACCGGGCTTTCCAGGGCTGCGGCATTCGCCTCCGACCAAAGGCAGGCCTTTGTTTTCGCTTCGCTCACCCTTGCAATCCCTTGTCCAAGATATGCCTAAAATACAAAAAATCAAAAGCCGGATAATTGACACGATAAAAAGTTTTTTGCATAATATAAAAATCATATCTTATTTATTGCCCGGGTGGCGGAATTGGCAGACGCGCTAGGTTCAGGTCCTAGTGTTCGCAAGGACATAGGGGTTCAAGTCCCCTCCCGGGCATCTTTTTTTATAATCCGTTGAAAAAATTCCAAAAATCCTTATCTATTTTTTCTTGAGCACTTTATTTTCCGTTTTAGTTTTACAGTTCGAACTTATGTCCTTTTATGCTCATAACGAGCCCTATGCAAATCATTGCGGTCCAAAGTGACGAGCCGCCATAAGACAAAAAAAGCAGAGGAATTCCTGTGATCGGCATAATTCCCATTACCATTCCAACATTTACGATAAAATGAAAGAAAAACATTGCAAGAATTCCTGAAATTATAAAATATCCGAATTCATTGTTTGTTGCCCTCATAATATAAACCATTCTAATGAGAATTCCAAAATATAAAACAAAAACCGCCATGCAGCCGACAAAACCAAATTCTTCTGCCAAAATGCTAAAAATAAAGTCCGTGCTCTGTTCTGGCAAAAAACGGTAATGGCTTTGTGTTCCGCGTAAAAATCCCTGGCCAAATAAGTTTCCTGAGCCAATCGCTATTTTAGACTGGATTATATTCCAGCCGGCACCTCTTGGGTCGGAGTCCGGATCTATAAAAACAATCAGTCTTTTTATCTGGTAATCTTTTAGAACCTTTCCCGCGACTTTTGAAAGTATCAGGGCTGCGCAAAACATTCCTGCATAATACGCAATCCAGTAAAAATATTTATTTTCTGGAAAGAAAAATTTGCCTGTTACTCCAATAAGGCAGATTGCAAACGATGCAATAATTACTAGAAGGCTTAATTTTCCATTTGTAAGGACGCTGATCAGTTTGTAATTGATATGGGCAATTTCACTCTGATAAATCGGAAGAACTGTAAAAATTATTGTCAAAAGTCCGCCTGCAAATATAAGAAAAATGTAGCGAAGCGGAAGTCCTGCGACAAAGCACATTAGTAAAAAAATCGGAATGTAAACCATTGCAGTTCCAAGGTCAGGCTGCAAAAGAATCAGTCCTGTCGGAAGAAGAAAAATTCCCAGGGAAATAAAAAATCTTTTTCTTGGGGATTCTGATTTTGAATTTGCAAGGTACAATGCCAAAAACATAATATAGACAACCTTGCAGAATTCGGAAGGCTGAATTCCAAACGAGGCAAAACCAATCCACGAGCGCGCGCCGTTTACATAGCGTCCAAAAATTCTTGTATAGATTAAAAGAAGCGCGAAAGCGGCATAAAGATACGGTACATAGCGAATAATCCTTCTGTAATCAGTTATTGCTGTCAAAAGCAAAAGGACAATTCCGATTCCAGCCCAGATAATCTGTTTTACATATTCCTTAGAAACCAGAAAGCCCTCGGAATTGACCGCAGATGAATAGATGAACATAATTCCAAGCGAAACTAGAAAAAGTACGCAGATAAAGAGAAAATAATCAAATACCTGAAAAAATTTTGCCTTCATTCTATTATTCCTGTCTGTTCTTTGTCTTTACCAAATATCTAAAGCCTAGAGTATCGATTGCCTCGTCAAAAGTCTGGTTTGCCAAAATTCCCTGAAAAATGATGTTCGTACAATACGGCGCCCACCATTCCCAGTCGTTTACAGCTTCGACAAGCACAGAAACAACATATTGCTCTTCAACTGGAGCATCGTAAGGACCGTAAGCAACCATCCAGGAATGCCAGTGATTTTTTTGAGCACCGTTGACTTCGGCGGTTCCCGTTTTTCCTGCAAGCTGAAAACGTCTGTTGTTCATAGGGTATTGCGCGGTTCCGTCGGTAATCATATAGCGCATATCTTTTTGAACTTCTTTCCAGACTGCATTGTCAATATTCGATTCCCTCAAGATTTCAGGTTTTCTAACTTCGATTGTCTCGTTTGTAGACGGATCCCGCACTTCTTTTAAAAGATGAGGTTTATAAATTTTTCCCTCATTGCAAACCATTGCAACCATATTCGCAGCATGCATTGGAGTAACGAGAGTATAGCCTTGTCCAATCGACATATTCATAGTATCTCCGTCTTTCCAGGTTTCATGATAACGGCGCTCCTTCCACTGGCTTGTCGGAACAAAACCTATAGACTGTGCTGGAAGATCTATTCCAAGGCTTTCTCCAAAACCAAATTCTTTTGAATAAGAAGCGATCTTATCTACGCCAAGATTATCTCTTCCGACAATCCAATAGTAAACATCGCATGACTGGGCAAGCGCATTTTTTAAATCGAGGTAGCCGTGTCCCGGATATTTTATGTGGCAGGTAAAAGTTCTGTTTCCATGGACAATTCGACCAGGACACTCAATCTTTTTTTCTGGCGGAATCGCTTTTTCTGCCAGAATTGCAGTTGTCATAATTATTTTAAAAGTAGAAGCCGGAGGATAAACTGCATTTACCGCACGGTTTAAAAGAGGATTATTCGGACTTGTCGCAAGTTTTGCGTATTCGCTGGCGGCATCATCAGAATTAAAAAGGTTTTGGTCATAAAAAGGATAACTTACCATTGCCAAGACTTCTCCATTTGAAGGTCTTAAAACAACAGCCGCACCTACTCTTTTTCCAAGCGCCTGTTCTGCAAGTTTTTGAATGCGGGAATCAATCGTCAAAACAAGATTTTTTCCAGGTTCTGGAGGCTGAATTACCGGAATATCAGAAATAATATGTCCGCGGGCATCTACAGTGCGGCTTTCAAGTCCGGCCTTTCCCTGGAGATAGCGGTCATACTGCTTTTCAATTCCTGTTTTTCCAATAATAGAATTGGCCTTATAACCGTGATTATACATCACATTGAATTCATCTTTTGTAATATCTCCGACATATCCGATTACATGGCTTATGGAACCTGTTTCAACGTAGTTTCGCATTGGTTTTGAACGCCAGCTTACTCCCGGAAGGTCAGTTATATTTTCTGCGATATTGGAAATCGTATTAAAAGGCACATTTACGCGAATTTCAATCGCCTTGTAAGAATTTCTCATCCTGGCAGGAATTTTCTTATCAATATAACTTTTTGGAACATCAAGGTATTTTGCGAGTTTTGAAACTACAGTGTCATAATAACCGGAAGGAATTTCAGCAGGAATAAGGTCAACCGCAAAAGAATCTGTGTTAATGACCAAAGGAAGATAAGCGTTTCTGTCAAAAATTTCGCCGCGTTGTGCGGGAATCGTCTTTATCTGGCTTGAAATAGTTCTTGAACGCTGTCTGTAAGCCTTTCCTTCAACAACCTGAAGGCTGAAAAGTTTAACCGTATAAATAAAAAAAGTTAAAGCAAGTCCCAAAAGAAGAATGATGATGCGGAAATTTTTTTTTGAGGCGGCAAGACTTTTTTCGTAGCTGGAAAACAAGTCGTTATTAAAATCGTCCATTAACGAACCTTCTCTAAATCAAGGAGAATTCCATTTTTGAAAATATTTAAAAACTTAAAAACAAAAGGAGCCAAAACTGAATTTAAAAGAAGTTCAAATCCAAAAGAAATAGAAAAAATGCTGTAACTGACATTAACGTTCGGATAAAAAACAGCGATTAACCATAAGACAAAGGCTTTAAACAACGTAGAAAATGCGCCGAGTATAAATGGAAAAAACATTCCGTTTATATTCAAAGTTTTGCTGAAAAGTCCTGCAACATAGCCAAAAATTGTGCGTAGCAGACAGTTATAGCCAAAAGGAGCTGCACAGAAAAAATCAAGAAAAAGACCGCTTGCAAAACCTGAGCATGCGCCAAAAAGACGTCCATTGTTCAGGCTAAAATAAAGGGAGCAAAGCAAAATAAAATCAGGAACTGCCGGCAAAATTAAAATATTTGAAAGCACGGCGCTTTCAAGCAGGGCGAATCCCAGAAAAAAAAGACAGGCAAAACCAAAAGATTTCATTTACCGGCGACTCCCTTCCAGCAGCGGATTTGGTTCTTTTAAATCTGTCACAATGACAGTTTCAAGACGTGCAAAATCAACGACAGGAGTAATTTCTATATTAAGAGACGAATCGTATTCAACTACCATAATATTTGTAATCGTGCCGACAGGAATATCAGCAACATAATTATCAGTTTCTCCGGAAGTAACTACAATATCACCAAAATTAAGTTCAGAAAGAACCCTCTTTTTGATATATTTCATTTGCAGTGGAGAATTTGCATTTCCGCTTCCGCTTACCAGTCCAATATCACGCGTATTTTGAATTCTTGAAGAAACAACGCATTTTGAATCGTAAACTGGCATTACAAGGCTTGTTTCCAGACCGACGGTAACAATTTTTCCGACAAGACCAGTTGTTCCGTTCTGAACCGCAATAACCGACATTCCTTTTTTTATGCCGCTACGGCTTCCCTTGTTTATTGTAATTCCCGAATAGATATTGTCTGGATTTCGTCCGATTATCTGGGCAGGAAAATTTTTCTGCTCTATGTGAGTAGCAAACTGAAGCTGTTCTCTCAGACGCTCATTTTCCTTTCGAATTTCAGTATTATTTCTCTGCAAAAATTCATAATTTTTAAGTTTTTCTTTTAATTCCTGATTTTCTGCTTTTAGGCTTTTGAGTTCTGCAACCGCCGTAAAAACTCCGGTCACGCCGTCGCAAACCGAGTAAACCGCTTTTTGCAGCGAGGTTACCACAGAAAAACCAACTCTCTGAAAATTGACTACAAACCCACCGCCACTAAAAGCAAGCGCCAGTCCAGACAGAAAGAGAAGAATTAGGAATACGAATTCTGCAAAACTAAAAGAAAATGAACGCCGTGCCATTTTTACTTAGTCGTTAATATCGCTGTAAACCATGCGGCCGCTTGATACATCGCTAAATACATCAAATGCCTGGCCTGCGCCCAGAGCAACACATTCAAGAGGCTTTTCAACAAGAATTACAGGAACTCCGGTTTCTTTTGAAATAAGTTTTGAAAGACCTTTGAGCATGCTGCCGCCACCGGTCATTACGATTCCGCGTTCGATAATATCGGCTGCAAGTTCTGGAGGTGTTTTTCCCAAAGTCCGTTTTACTTCATCTACAACTTTTTTTACAGGTTCTTTAAGGGCCTCGCGGATTTCAAGAGAGTCGATTTCAAGAAGGCGTGGAAGATGAGTGATTGCATCTGTTCCGCGGACCTGCATTTTTTCGTTTGTAGTGCCGTCAGTTTCTGCATTTCCAATTTGAATTTTGATTTTTTCGGCTGTCTGCTGTCCAATGTTTAAATTTGAAACCTGAAGAATGTGCTTTACAATAGCCTCGTCAAATTTATCTCCGCCGACACGAATTGAACTTGTTACAACCATGCCACCCAAAGAAATTACAGAAACTTCTGTTGTTCCGCCGCCAATATCGCAAACCATGTGTCCTGCAGGCTCATCAATAGGAATTTTTGCTCCGATTGCGGCGGCCAGAGATTCTTCAATTACATCAACTTCTTTGGCTCCGGCTTTAAGGGCCGCTTCGATTACAGCTCTGCGCTCAACCTGAGTAATACAAGAAGGTATTCCGATTTTCATGCGAGTTGATTTGAACAACTGATGGCGAGGAACAACCTTTGCAACAAAATAACGGATCATTTTTTCGGCGCTGTCAATGTCTGCAATTACGCCGTCTGCAAGAGGTCTGATTGCAATGATGTTTTTTGGAGTTTTCCAGAGCATGCGTTTAGCCTCAGCGCCAACTGCAACAACCCGCTTAGTTCCTTTTTCTACTGCAATAACCGAAGGTTCATCAACTACAATCCCCTTACCACGTACATAAATCAGCGTGTTGCAAGTTCCAAGGTCAATACCAACATCTGTTGAAAAACGGTCAAAAAAACCCATTTTATTCCTCCCAGCCCCATTTTTTAATATTTATGCGCATCTTAAAATTTTTAAGACGACTTATTTGTATTCAGCTAGTTTTTTTAATGATTCAGGATGATTAACCTGTACTTTCAAGGCTTTTCGCCAGTAAGAACGAGCTTTTATAATATCACCCATATTCTCATATATTACACCAAGACCGCAAAGAGCGTCAGCAGAATTTTCATTTTTTTTGAGAATTGAATCAAATTCTTTTTCGGCTTCGCTAAATTTCTTCTGTCCTGTGTAGATTTTTCCAAGCAAAAGATGAGCCTTATCTGTTATTTTTTCTTCTTTGCATTCCTTTGAAATTCTAAACAGATACTGCTCTGCCGCCGCAGCCTGTCCTGCATTATAATACTGTTCTGCAATTGAAAGAAGAAGCAAATCGCTTTCCCGAGTCAAAAGCGCCTGTGTAAAAGCAGAAATGCTTTCCATTGTCATTCCGAGAGAAGCATAGCTTAAGCCAAGGTATTCAGGAATATCATCTGCCAGATAACCGTCTTTCAGGGCGCGGTTTAAATACAGAATTGCAAGGTCGGCGTAATAATGGTAGTTTGATGCCGAATCTTTATAAAAATAAGCCTTTCCGAGCATATATTCAAGCTGCGGAACAAGCGAAGATTTTGCGTCATGAAGGGCAAGCCGCAAACTGATTATCGACTCGTCGAGAAGAGTCTGGGTTTCTGAAGGTTCAACAGCCGCAACGGCAAGATAAAACGCGGAATATCCGCGGTACGTCAAAGCCCTGTTGTTAAAGGCGTTGTCCCTTAAAATCGCACCGCTTATATCATAAACTTTTTGATAGTTAAAATTTTTCCACTCTTTTGATAAGTGGGTGATTGAATTTCCTTTATAAACGTGAATATCAATTAAACGGCAGATAAAAAAAGTAACGGCAGATAAAAAAAGCACGCAGCAAAATAAAATTATACTGTTGCGAAGCACATGGCTTTTTCTTTTTACTGTTCCACCTGGCAAAATATTGAATTTCATTTTCCCACCGCTACACTTTTAAAATAAAAAAACAGAAAAGAAAATAAGCCGGGTTCTGTCCTGTCCGGCAAAATTAAAAATCTTACCGGACGCATAACCATCTATCCGAAACTTTTGTCGCCAAAAGCCTTTAGCAGTCTACCCGTGGCTTAAAGACCGGAAACCAAAACCACTGCTTGACTTTGCTCCAAATGAGGTTTGTCCTGCCATAAATGTTGCCATTTATGCGGTGAGCTCTTACCTCACCTTTGCACCCTTACCTTTGTTAAGGCGGTTTATTTTCTGTGACACTTTCTGTCGGAAACCGGGTTATACATAAAAATGCAACTACCGTCTTCCGCCCTGTTATTACCAGGCATTTTTTCCGGTGGAGCCCGGACTTTCCTCACCCACAAAATTTATCATTAAAAATTGCGGGCACGATTATTTCTTTTCTGTATAATTTTTTAACATTTATTAGTCGTCAAAAGAAATCGATTTTTCATCTCCGTCATCGAGAGAATCATCATCAGTTCCGTCTGATTCTTCGTCATATTCATCGCTGAATTCATCATCAAAATCAGCAAGGGTTCCTGTTTCGTCCATTGAAAGGAAGTCTTCTGCTTCCTCGCCTTCTGCAATTTCCTGATAGAAAAGGATACGGCTGCAATATGGACAGAAAAGGATTTTTTCGCCTTCGTGAACTTCGTTGGCAAACTGTGCTGGAAGAATCATGTGGCAGCCTGTGCAGACACCGTTCTTTACGGCAACGATACCTTCGCGGTTACGCTGGATAATTCTCTGGAATTTATAGACAATCTCGCTGTCCAATCCCGGAGTGATTTCATTTTCCTGAGCTTCGAGTTCCTTTATCTGATTCTGATATGACTGAACTTCACTTTCCAGGGCGGCCTTGTTTGAATTAAGTTCAGTTTCCTGAGCCTTAATCATTTCCTCGTCCATCCGAAGTTTTTCGTTAAGTTCTTCACGCTCTTTGTCTTTTTTCTGGAGCTCGCTGCGGATTCCAGATTCTTTCGCAGATGCTTCGTTAATCTGTTTTTCAAGCGCTTCATATTCGCGGTGAGTAGAAATGCTGTCCATTCCTTTTTCGCCTGCTTCACGAGATTTTTCTGCTTCTTCAAGCTCAAGCTGGAGCTGACTTGCTTCGGCCTTTACTTTCTCGTAAACTGCGCTTGTTTCCAGGAATTCTTTTCTTAAACGAACGAGAAGTTCATCCTGTGTAAAAAGCTGTTTTGGAGAATCTTCAATTTTAGCCATAAGACTGTATTTTTCTGCAAGAACATCCTGCAAAGCCTTAAGCTTATCAAAAACTTCTGTCATTGCCATTTAATATCCCCTAGATAAGTATTCGAAAAATTATATAAAATTAACTTTTTTTTGTCTATCAATCGCTGTTTACGATTCGATGTAATCGCGAAGACCGCTGGCACGGCGCGGATGACGGAGCCTGCGGAGAGCCTTTGCTTCAATCTGACGGATTCGTTCACGGGTTACGTTAAAGTACAGTCCTACTTCTTCCAAAGTCAAGCTGTAGCCGTCGTCAAGTCCGAATCTCATTTTAAGAACTTCCTGTTCACGTTCAGGCAAAGAAGAAAGAACTTCGTGCAGCTGATTCTGAAGCATCTTGTACGCAGTCTGATTTGCAGGATTTTCAACTTCCTTATCCTCGATAAAATCTCCGAGCTGGCTGTCTTCCTCTTCGCCGATTGGAGTTTCGAGAGAAATCGGTTCTCTTGCAACATTTTTAACCTGTTTTACACGTGCGACAGGCCAGCCAAGCTGCTGTGCAATTTCTTCATCGTTTGGCTCACGTCCCAGTTTTTGCATAAGCTGGCGGCTTTCGCGGACAACTTTATTTATCTGCTCAATCATGTGGACTGGAACACGGATTGTTCTAGCCTGATCGGAAATTGAACGGGTAATCGCCTGACGGATCCACCAGGTTGCGTAAGTTGAGAATTTGTAACCTTTGCGATATTCAAATTTTTCAACAGCCTTGATAAGCCCGATATTTCCTTCCTGAACAAGGTCGAAAAACTGCAATCCGCGGTTTGTATATTTTTTTGCGATAGAAACAACAAGACGGAGGTTTGCATTGATGAGCTTATTCTTTGCCTTTTCCATCATGCGTTTTCCGCGGTTGATTTCCTTTGCCTTTGTAAGAATTTCTTCCACGCTGTTTTCAAAATCGTATTCCATGCGGCGAAGTTTTCTGTCTATTTTCTGAATCTGAGTGTAAACATCGCGGATCTCGTCGCTGGACATTCCAAGTTCTTTTTCGAGTTTTAATGCTTCTGAATGAATTGCAAGTTTGCGGCCAAGGCTGCGGAGTTCTGAAGGGCTTGAGATTCTCAGTTCCTTCATTTTCTTTTCCTGGTTGTGGCGATAATCTTCAATTTTTTCAGTTGCTTCCTCAAATTTTCCGCTGAATTTTTCAATTTCTTCAGATTGAATTTCGATTTTTTTGAGTTCAGGCAAAATTTTTGCGCTCAATTCAACAAGCTGAGAATTGTCAAAAATATCCGCCGACTGCTCTGCTTCGAAAAGTGTTTTTTTCAAAGCCATGTACTGCTTCATTTCTGGCAAAATCGGTTTAATCCATTCAGAATAGCAAGACTTTAAGCGGCGTTTTTCCGCCATCTCTTCGTTGATTTCTTTTCTTGCTTTTCCCGGCTCATGCGGATCAATTCTTGTAAAAGCCTTCTGGGCAACGGCAAAAAACTCAGGAATCATCATTCCGGAATCTTTTATAACTCCTTTAATGATGTTTTCGCCGTCTTCCATCTCTTTTGAATATTTTACTTCCTCTTCTGCAGTAAGAAGCTTTTCTTTGCCGATTTCGCGCAGATAAAGGCGAATCGGATCGTCAACGCTAGAATCTTTATCTCCGTTTACAATATGGGCTTCGTCGTCGGATTCTTCACCTTCTCCGTCTTCATCAAGACTTTCATCATCGTCCTCGTCTTCATCGAGGTTGTCTTCTTCCATAACCTGAATATTATTCTGGGTTAAAAGCTGAAGGACATTTTCCATTTTTGGAGAATTAACAAAGTCCTGACCGAGAATCTCGTTGATTTCGTCCCAGGAAATTATCTGTTTATCTTTCGCATATTCAAGGAGTTTTACAACTACGGGATCGAGTTCCTGATCCATTTTTCGCCTCTTTTTTTTAGTTGAATTTATATTCTAATTTTTTTTAGAACAAACAAGCCTGTCAATATTCATTTTTTCTTTCATTAAAGAATTAAATTCCTGAATCTGTTCAGGTGTAGAAGGATTTTTTAGAGTTTTTAAGCGCTCGATTATATAATCCATCTGCCGTTTTAAATTTTTTTCTTTAATTATCTCAATTCCGTCCCTGATAATTTTTTCCGTATTTTGAGAATATTCTCCGGACATTACACCTTCGGTAATCAGTCGCGTTAATTTCGGATCTTTACAGTGTTCGCAAATTGAACTGAAAGAAAGTTTTTTCTGCTGGTAACAATCCTCCAGAATAATGAATAACTGCTTAGCTTCAGATGATTCAAAGACATCTTCGTTTATTTCCCGCCGCATCAGTTCAAACTGATTAGTATCGGCGATTACTGCAAGCAAAACCCTTAATTCCATTCCTTTCCGGATGTTTTCTTCGGTTTCGCTGTTTTGTAAATCTGTCCGTTTTTCTAAACGGCTGCGGGCACTTTCCCGATTATTGTAATCTCTGAGAACAGCCTGACTCGACAGGTTAAGTTTTTGACAAAGCTGCTCCAAGCTAGTTTCTTTCTGAATGTCAGTTTGAAGTGAATCTACATACTGGAAAAAAGCCATCGAAATTCGCGCTTTTCCGTCAGGCGTATCGGCCGGATATTCATTCATCAAAGATTCAAACAGATAGTCAGAATCTAATATAGCGTTATTGACGTCCATCGTCAAGGTTTCCGCGCCGTATTTGAGTAAAATTTCTGAAGGATCTTTTCCACCGGTCAGTTTTATTACTTTTACGGCGACTCCGGCCTTTCTGCAGGCAAGAATTGCTTTTCTTGTGGCATTTTGCCCAGCTCCGTCGGAGTCAAACGAAAGGTAGACCGTAGAAACGCCATTTTCCCGGCTGTAGGCATACCGCTTTAATTTTTGAATATGCTCTTCTGTAAAAGACGTTCCGCAGGAAGCGACGGCGTTTGTTATTCCAGCCTGATGGTATGCGATGCAGTCCATCGGTCCTTCGCAGATTATCGCAAAACCTTTTTCGCCCATTGAGCGTTTTGCAAGGTTCAAGGCAAAAAGAGTGTGTTTTTTTGAATAGATTACAGTTTCCGGCGAATTTATGTATTTTCGCTGGGATTCATCTGCCGGAGGAATTACGCGCCCGCTCAAAGCTACGCAGTCTCCGCGTTCATCAAAAATTGGAATCATAAAACGGTCGGAAAAAAGACATATATCCCTGTAATTTTTAGAAAAAAGCCCTGACGAAGAAAGCAGTTCCTCGCTGAAATTCTTTGAATGAAGAAATTTTTTTAGCCAGTAGCGGTCGGCAGGAGCATAGCCAAATTTAAATTTTTCGATTACGTCGTCTGTAATTCCTCGGGTTTTTATATATGAAAGCGCCTTTTTGCCGGAATCGGTCTGAGTAAGAAGATAGTTAAAAGTTCCTGCAAGCCTGTTGTAAAGGGATTTTAAGTCGTCTTTTGTGTGGTCGACCTTATATTCTGCATTTCCGTTTTCTGAATACTGAAGCGCAATCCCGAATTTTTTTGCCAGAAGCTCGACTGCCTCCGGAAACGAGATTTTTTCAATTTCCTGAATAAATTTTATTGCCGAAGGTCCGCCGGCATGGCATCCGAAACAGTAATACGCATTTTTTTCAGGAATCACATGAAACGAAGCTGTTTTTTCTCCATGAAAAGGACAGCATCCCCAGAAATCCGAGCCCCGTTTATCAAGTTTTACATATTCTCCAACTACAGAAACAATATCTGCCGCCCTTTTTACAGCTTCAATTGATTCTTGAGTAATAAATCCTGCCATTATTTAGATGATGCCGCCTTTTTTGTTTTAAATTGAATTCCTGCCTTTGAATGAGAGCTGAAGCTTTTTGAGAAAGTATGGGTTCCGTTCATCTCGTCATTAAGCGTAAAATAATAATAATCGGTTTTTGGAGGATTTGCAGCGGCTTTTAAAGCGACGATTCCCGGATTGGAAATCGGAGACGGCGGAAGTCCTGCCCATTTGTAAGTGTTGTAAGGTGAGTCAATCTTTAAATCGTCGTAAGTGATTACGTCTGGATGCGGTCTTCCAAGAATTTCTGTGATTATATATTCAATCGTTGCGCAGGAATAAAGGCCGATATTCTGTTCAATCCTGTTTTTAAAAACAGAGGCAATCAAAGGCGCTTCCCTTGCGACGCGGTATTCACGCTCAACGACAGAGGCAAGGATAATCGTGCTGTAATATTCTGAGACGCTTTTTCCTGAAAATTCTGGAATAGATTCAATTTTTTTGAAAAAATTATTTACCATCATTTCAATGACTTCTTCAGCCTTCATTCCCGGTGTAAAAAAATATGTGTCCGGAAAGAGAAAGCCTTCCATGTTTGCGGCAGGAATTTGATATTTTTTTAAAAGCGAGTAATTTCTCGAGGCAAGCATAAAGTCCTGTTTTTTGCAGACTCCTTCTTCGTCAAGAATTTCTGCGATTTTGGAAACAGTCAGCCCCTCCGGCAAAACCGTTTTTATGTACTCCTGATGGCCGGATTCAAGTTCGGAAAGAATCTGGGAAACTGTCATATTCGGACTAAGTTCGTAAACTCCAGATTTTAAAAGATACGGAGTTTTTCGTCCAAAAACGAACGGAAATTTTGAAGAGACATAAAAAAAGTTTTCAGAACGGATAAGCTCTGATTTTTTTAAGATGGAAGCAATTTTTCTTGTGCTTGTTCCGGAAGGAATTTCAACGCGAATTTTTTCAGACTTTCTTGAAATTGATGCGGGAACATAAAGTTCTGTAAGAAGAAAAGCTAAGACAAAAAGAAAAACAGCCGAAACAGAAGCAGCTGCGCAACGAGCGAATGTTTTTTTATTCATAATCACTCCAATGTAAAATCAGTCTTCGGTTCTAAAAAATTTTTCAACTTCGTCAATCGACATAAGGCTGTAAATATACAGCTCAACTTTTCTGGAAAAATTTTCAAGTCCGGATGGAATTTGCGACTGATTTTTTCTCAAAAACCTGGCAAGAAGTTTTATTTCCCTGCCACTAAAATTATATTCAAATGAACCGGAATTTTCAGGAGGAATTTTATTTTCAGAATTATTTTCTGACAAAGACATTTTATTTTCCTGCGCAAGGGCAAAAATACAATAAAAAAGCCTTAAGATTTAACTTAAGGCTCAAGATACTGGGGAGTGAAGGATTCGAACCTACGAAGCACTAGGCAGCAGATTTACAGTCTGTCCCCTTTGACCACTCGGGAAACTCCCCTTTAATAAAAAAAGCTGCCTGAAGGACTCGGACCCTCGACCCCGAGATTACAAATCACGTGCTCTACCAACTGAGCTAAGGCAGCATTCTTATTTTTTTTGTTTCGCTTGAGTTACTTAGTTACCCTCGCGATGTGTTTATATATTAGCAAACTGAAAAAAAACTGTCAATAGTCTTTTTATATTTTTTTTAAAAGTTTTTAAACTTTTTTTAATTTTTTTTCGCAAAGTCCGGACGAAGCTTTTCTCCGCCGTTTATATAAACAGGTTTTACCTTTGAATTTGAAGCAAGATATGCGGTAACGAGGATGCGGATCATTTTTTCAGGGCTGCCTTCAATTTCCGGTTCCTGGCTGCAAAATAAAGGTACACTGGAAACGTCAATGCCGCAGTCTCCTCCTTGCCTTAATGCCGCTGCAGGATTCATTGCTGTTAAATCGTTTGTCGAAGTAAATTGAATGGAAACAATGTTTTCTGGCAGAACCTTATTTTCTGAAAAAAGTTTCGAGCACATTTCAACGACATTTTTTGCAATCGATTCTTTAGTATTTTCGCAGCCTGTTGCGCCGCGAATTCCAAAAAGCCTTAATTTCTGGTTAAAAAACAAATTCATTTTTAATTTTCCTTTAGCAGATAAAACAAACTCTTTTACGGAAGTTTTATCTTGCGTTTTTTTATTTTAAATCATTCAGCGCTTTTAATACTTCCGAGGCGCTTGCATTTGAAAGAAGCGAATTGAGTTCCGGATACTGCTTAAGCATTTCGCCGATTTTTGAAAGTTTTTTTACTGAATTTTCATTTTCGATGATTTTTTGGGCATGCTGCTTTGCGTATTCAGCCAGATTTGCATCAATTTCGGCCTGGAGTTTTTTATAAGATTCTTTTGCCAGGTTGTAGAGATTCAAGTCAGGAACAGAAGCGTTTTTTATAAGAATCTCATCGACTGTCACAAAATCATATTTGTTATTCAGATTGAGATTTTCGATAATTTCCGGCACATTGTAAGAAGCGATTACAGTATTTTCATTCATTTTTATAATGTACTGGCTCAATTCCTGTGAAATTTTTGCAGAAATTTTTTGAAGATATTCTTCAAGCGACTTTTGCCCTGTTAAATTCTGCGCAGCCACAAGTTTTATAAGATTTTCCGGTTTTACAGAAAGATAAATTTCAAAGTCAAAGGAATAGGAAAAATCAGGCTCGCCCTTAACAAGGCTTGAATAAATCTTTCCAGACGGCAGCTCTCCTGAAAACGACTGCTCAAAGACGCAGGATTTTTTTTCAAAAACGTAAATTTCAGCGTTTTTTGGGATGACTTTTTCCCATCGCCAGCAAAATTTTTCGTTTTCGATGATTTTTTGATACACACCGGAAGTTTTTGACGTCATTACGCCGTATTTCCCGACAGGAACCCTAAAACTTACAAAGCCGAGATAAAAAATAAATCCCGCAAATAAAAGAATTATTATAAAGCTTATAAAACCCTTTTTCATACCAGCCCTTTTTCTGTATAATTTATTTTATAGATTAGAGATGATTTTATAACGAAACCAAAGCAGTTAGCAAGCATGGAAAAAAAACTGTCAGACAATAAAAAATTCCGAAAAACTCAGCCGAAATGGAAAAATCTCAGATATTTTACAGTTTTCCGCAGATTGCCGCTGCTTCTTTCTCTTACGAGACGCGCATTTATTTTTTTTAGTTGCGTCCTTGTTTCTCAGATTGTGCTCTTTTTTTCGGGAAATATTCAGAATTTTCTTGATGAAAATTTAAATCTCATTCTTTTTTCTATATGCTGCACTTCAATCGGAACAGGATTTTTTGCCCTTGCAGCCTGCCTTGAGTGCATTTTTTACATTATTTCGACTAAAAAAATCTATTTTTATGTTCACCTCATAATTTTTATTGTATTTTTTATTCTGGCGGTTTTTATCTGCCTTTCTTCAAATTCGATAGAAATTCTTTCTGGTGGCCTTGTGCAAAAGTGAGATTAAACATGAAAAAAATTCAGATTCCCTATGAACTCAAAAAAATGAATTCGATTTTTAAAGAAGCTGGTTTTGAAGCTTTTTTAGTTGGCGGTGCTGTGCGCGACATTCTTCTTGAAAAAAGCGCAAGCGACTGGGATTTGACGACAAATGCACATCCGCAAGACGTAATCAGACTTTTTCGTCACGTAATTCCGACAGGAATAAAGCATGGTACTGTGACGGTTCACTTTATGAAAAAAGAAATCGAAGTTACAACATACAGAGCCGACCAGGGATATTCCGACGGACGGCATCCTGACAATGTGGTCTTTGCTGAGTCGATTGATGACGATTTGAGCCGCAGAGATTTTACAATGAACGCAATCGCGGCAAGCCTTGACGACGGACATTTAGTCGATCCGTTTGGCGGTCAGCTCGACATAAAAAACAAAACAATAAGAACTGTCGGAAATCCTCATGAACGCTTTATGGAAGACGGTCTGCGTCCTGTGCGGGCGCTAAGGTTTGCAAGCCAGCTGGATTTTTGCATAGAAAATTCTACGTTTTTAGAAATTTCCAATTGCGAAGTTCAGAAAAAAATCAATTCAATTTCGCTGGAACGTTTTCGAGACGAATTTTTGAAGATTTTAAAAAGTCCTCTTCCGTCTGTCGGCCTGAAACTTATGGAACAGACAGGAATTTTAAGGCTTTTTATTCCGGAACTCGCAGAGGGCCGCGGTGTTACGCAGGCAGACGCGCGGGGTTTTCATCAGTTTGATGTTCTTGATCACAATATTTTTTCGTGCGATGGCGCTCCAAAAGACAACTACATTGTCAGAATTGCAGCGCTTTTTCATGACGTAGGAAAAGTAAGGGCAAGATCTGTAAGTTTTGAAGAAAATCCTGCGACAAAAGAAAAAGTTGAAATAATTCATTTTTGGAAACACGAAATTTATTCGGCGGAAATTGCTGAAAAAGTCCTTGCAAGGTTAAAATTTTCAAATGCCGAAATCGAAAGAATCTGCCACCTTATTCGCGAGCACATGTTTTATTATGAGCCGGAATGGAAAGATTCTTCTGTGCGCCGTTTTTTGGTTCGCGTAGGAAAAGACTATCTTGACGACCTTTTTGAACTCAGGCTTGCCGACAACTACGGAAAAAATTGCGAAAAAGCAGAGCCTGGCAGCCCCGTAATTCAAAATATTCTGGAACTAAGAGCGCGGATTAAAAAAATCGAAGACGAACACTCGGCTTTGAGCCTGAAAGATTTAAAAGTGAACGGAAAAGACCTTATTGAAAGAGGAATTCAGCCTGGAAAAAAACTTGGCTTGATTTTAAATGAACTTTTTCAGGCCGTTCTTGATGATCCGTCAATGAACGACCGTGAAAAACTTCTGGCTGTTGCCGAAAAACTCAACGAAAAGACGTCTATTTAGAAAATTTCCGGTAAGTTTTGGCGATTATCCTGATGCCTTCATCAACTTCCTCTTCGTCTCCTGCATAATTTATGCGAAGACATTTGTTGAAGTGGGGATGTTCGCAAACTGGCGGAAGTCCGTGCTCAGTGTCGTCGCCAAAGAAAAAATACTCTCCCGGAACAACTATTACGCCTTTCTTTTTTAATTCAGAATAGAACTGCATTGTAGGAATCGAAAGTCCTTTTAAAAGCAGCCACTGAAAAATCGAGCCTTCGCTTTTGTGAACTGCATAGTCTGTTCCGGCAAAATATTTGTGGAAAGCCTGAACTGCCTTTTTTGCCTTGTTTTCATAATATGGACGGACAAAATTCTTTGCTTTTTCAACAAGAGCGCCTGTTTTTATGAGATTTTCTGCCAAAGCCTGTCCAAAAGAACCAGAAGCAAGGGCCGCGATTGCGTTCATGTTTCCGATTGCCGTTACGATTTCGGCAGGAGCGATTATAATTCCTGTACGAAGCGAAGGAAGACCGATTTTGCTCAAACTCATGCTCAAAATAACATTGTCGTCATAATACGGGCTTGCATCGCTTGTAAAAATAATGTTCGGCCATGGGAGTCCGTATGCGTTGTCGATTATGAGCGGAATTGAATATTGCCTTGCAATTTTAGAAAGCCGGGTAATTTCAGAATCTGTAAGAACGTTTCCTGAAGGATTTGTCGGCCGTGTTACGCAGATTGCTCCAATCTGAGAGTTTTTTTTCATATATTCTTCAAGAAGTTCAAAATTTACATGGTACTTAAAAGTATGATCGGCCTCTTCTTTCCATGTTGACGGAATTGAAACAAACATTTCTTTTTCGATTCCCTGATCAGCGTAACCGATATATTCCGGAGCAAGCGGAAATACAATTTTTTTTCTGTTTTTAGAGCCCTCAGAGCTGAAAGTTCCTGCCAAAAGGTTAAAAAGATAAAAACAGGCGCTCTGGCTTCCGTTGGAAATTGCAACATTTTCCGGTCCGATTTTCCAGCCGTAAGTTTTTGAAAGATATTCGGCAACTGTTTCGATAAAAGACATTCTTCCCTGGGGACTGTCATAAAGTCCGATCAGTTTTTCAAATTCATCGCCGTTGTCCATTATTTTTTGCATTTCCTGCCTGTACATTGCAGAAATTTCCGGAATCATAGCAGGATTTCCGCCGCCAAGCCTGTAAGGTTTTACGTTTTTTGGAAGCGGCCTGCCAATATCGTCCATCAGCTGCAGGATTCCCGACTGGCTGCAAAGTTTTTTACCAAAATCACTGAAATTCATTTTTATTTCCCATAAAAAGCCAAGATAAAAACTGAAGTTTTAATCTTGGCTTTTTAAGTCGTTTCGCAACAAAGTGAGAAACAACAGATGATAAGAAAGTTTGCAACGCAAACTTTTAAAGATAGAAACAGACGCTGTTTTCGGCTGTTTTTATCTTACATTCTTTTTTTTATTCTGCACAAAAAATTATTGCGCTTCTACTTTTTGTTTTTCTTTTTTTGTTTCGTTTTTTTTCTGCGGATTTTCAACTTTTACAATAAGCTTATCTTTTGAAAGATCCACGGTTATTTTTTTGCTTTCTGTAGCCTTTCCTTCCAGAATGAGTATCGAAAGCTGCTCCTCAATTTCGCTTTGGATAAGACGGCGCATTGGGCGTGCTCCGAGGTTGGCATCGTAACCGTGTTCTACAAGATATTTTCTGGCCTTTGGCTTTATCGTAAGCGTCAAATTTTTGTCAGAAAGCCGGTTTTCAAGCTCCTTAATCTGAAGATCGAGAATCTTTGAAATCTGCTCTTTGTTAAGAGCCTCAAAAACAACAACATCGTCAACCCGGTTCAGAAGTTCAGGGCGCATAATTCGTTTTAATTCTTCAAGGGCGTTCGCCTTAATCTCGTTATACGGCAAAATTCCGTCTGGAGATGAATTAAAGCCAAGCTTGTGCTCAGAATTTATCTGTCTTGCGCCTGCGTTTCCGGTCATAATGATAACCGTGTTTCTGAAATTTATCGTGTGTCCAAGGTTGTCGCTCAGTTCGCCTTCCTCGAGAAGCTGCAGCAGAAGGTTAAATATATCCGGATGAGCTTTTTCAATTTCGTCGAGAAGAACAACGCTGTACGGTTGACGCCGAACCTTTTCCGTCAAAATTCCGCCTTCGTCAAAACCGACATATCCTGGAGGCGCTCCAACTAAGCGGCTTGCATTGTGCTTTTCCATATAGTCCGACATATCGATTCTGATAAGCGCGTCTTTTGAGCCGAACAGAAATTCTGCCAGAGATTTTGCAAGCTGAGTTTTTCCGACTCCGGTAGGTCCAAGAAAGATGAATGAACCCAAAGGTCTGTCCGGAGAACTTACTCCTGCCCTGCTTCTTCGGATTGCAGAACTTAAGACTTTTATTGCTTCGTCCTGTCCGATTACGTTTTTATGAAGATGATTTTCCATTTTTAAAAGACGGCCGGCCTCGTTTGAGTCTAGCTGCTCAAGAGGAATTCCCGTTATCGAAGCAATTATTCTGCAAATGTCGTCAACAGTAACGTGCTTTTTTAGACCGTAGGAATTGCTTTGCCAGAGTTCTGAAAATTCCTCGAGTTTGAGCCTTAAATCCTTTACTTTATCGCGGACTTCCGCTGCTTTTTCGTAATTTTGTTTTGCGACAAGTTCTTTTTTTTCGGAAGACAATTCTTCAATCGCCTTTTCAAGTTCGGCAAGTTCTACAGGCCGGCTTTCTCCTGAAATTTTTTTTGCGCTTCCGGCTTCGTCAAGAATATCAATCGCCTTGTCCGGCAAAAATCTTTCAGGAATATAACGCTCGGAAAATTTTACAATCGCAGGAATTACATCATCATCGTAAACGACGCCATGGAAATCTTCGTATTTTTGCTTTAAGCCGTTCAGAATTTCAATCGTATCAGAAACCGAAGGTTCATCAACTTTTACAATCTGAAACCTGCGCTCAAGGGCTGAATCTTTTTCAAAGTATTTGCGGTATTCTTTTGTCGTAGTTGCGCCGACAATTTGAATTTCACCGCGGCTCAGTGCCGGCTTTAAAATATTTGAAGCGTCCATTCCGCCTTCAGAGCCGCCAGCGCCGATTATTGAATGAAGCTCGTCGATAAAAAGAATGATGTTTCCGTCTTCTTTTATCTCTTTCATGATTCTCTTCATTCTTTCTTCAAAATCACCGCGGAATTTTGTTCCTGCAACGACAGCAACCATATCCAAGGCCAAAACCCGCTTTTTTATCAGATTGAAAGGAACTTCTCCTTTTGCAATTTTTGCAGCAAGACCTTCGATAACAGCAGTTTTTCCGACGCCAGGCTCTCCTACAAGAACAGGATTGTTTTTTGTGCGGCGGCTTAAAATCTGAACAAGCCTTTCGACTTCTTTTTTTCTTCCAACAACAGGATCTAGTTTATTTTCCCGCGACAGCTGCGTTAAATCACGTGCAAATTCTGCAAGAAAAGAGCCGCTTTTTTGACCGCGTTTTTGAGCGTTCTGGACAGAACCGGAAGCAAACTGGGAAATTGTTTCTTTTTTTGCATCATCTACAAGACGCTGCAATGTGCTTCCGAGAGTGTCTCCGTTCATTTGCGCGCTTGAATGAAAATGAAACTGAACAACCCTTGCCGCTTCACGGATATCGTTTATGTTAAGTTCGGCGCGTGCAAAAAAATTGCCGGCAACGCTGTTTTCCTCGCGGGATGCCGCAATCATAAAATGTTCTGTTCCAATATAGTCATTTCTAAGCGAATTTGATTCGAGGGCGGCAATGTCCATGACAGTACGGAGCCTGCGCGAAGGAGGAAGCTCCGAAAGGCTTGCGGAACCTGGACGAGGAACAACCGCCTGCTCAACCGCCAGTTGCAAGGTTAAGACGTTTATTCTTAAATCCTGAAGCATTATATATCCAAGTCCGTCGGCGGACTTTAAAAGCGCAAGAAGAATATGCTCAGGCATAAGCTCGCTTGAACCGCATTTTCTGCCTTCTTCCTGGGCCGCAATAAAAACTTTTTGAAGTCGTGGAGAAATTCTTTTCATATTCATCATTTTATCAATTCCAAATTTTCAAATGTATCCTGAATAATCAGGGCTCGAAGCCGTTCTGTCTGTTTTTCTGTATTTTCAGAAATATCAGGCGGAAAGTTAAAATTACCGCTCTTGATTACAGTCTTTAAATGCGATTCCTGTACGCGATATATAAGCGGCGTTAAGGAACTGTCATCAACTCCTTTTAACAGTCCGAGGGCTTTTCCAAGTTTTATGTCGGAAATAATCATAAGGGCTTCCCTCAAATCAAGCAAAAGAGAAAACTTTGCAACAGAAAACCCCTTTACGATTCTGTCGGTTATTTCCGTAGCCCGGCTTCTAATTATTGATTCGCGGCATTTCCGCTCAAATTCGACAGTCTGCTTTAAAACAGCGGTAAAATTTATCAGTTGTTCAAGTTCGCTTCCGGTTCCGGCCTGATTTGAACTTAACTGATAAAAATTTCCAATTCCTGCTCCTGCCTTTACAAAAGACGAAAAAGCAGGACCTGCGACAACGCCCTTGGAAACAATAGACTCAAAAAACGGACCTATTTCGTCCAAAAATGCCATTGCCGGCAGATGGACACGCGCAGAAAGTTTCATTCCGCTTCCGCAATCCTTTACATTTGCCGTAAGATAGCCAAAATCGTAGCTTGCCGCAAACTGAAGGCTTTTTTGCAAAAGCTCATCAACTTCCAGACAATTTTCAAAAGCTGTATCGCAGTCAAGCCCCGAACAAAAACAACTTATGCGGACATGGTCTTCATCGTTAATCGTGCAGACAAGACCGGAATTTGCTTTTTTTCCGTTGATGCGCATTACAAGACCGCCGCCCGGAGAATTCAATGTCGAAGGCTGAATAAGGCCTCTCTCAATCAAAAGTCCTGCGTTCAAAGGATCAATTCCTGCCACGGCAAGCGCCTGATACGAATCCGCTTTTTCGCTTTTTAAAAACGCGTCAAAAATCAAAGTTTGGACACGAACCGGATCATCAGACTTAAAATGACCGGGAAAAGGAAAATCAGCCAGATTTCTTGCCAGACGGACTCTTGTTGAACAGACAACGTCGGACAAAGGTCCTGGAAGCGAATACCACTCTCCGCAACCAGAAACATGCTCAGAAATATTTTTCTCACTCATCGTCGTTTCCATTTACCGGGGATTTTTCCAAAGCCCTTAAATAATCGCGGTAGACAGCGGCTTTTTCGTAATCTTCGTTTTTGAGAGATTCTTCAAGTTTTCCCTGAAGCGCAATTCTGTCAGTTAAAACGGAACGGAAAGTAGCAAGCCTTTTCGGCATCTTTCCTGAATAAGAACCTTTTATGCCTTCTTTTTCGAGAAGTTCCCTGATTTCATTTTTAAAAATTGAATAGCATTCAGGGCAGCCGGCTTTTTTTGACGACTTGATTAAGGCAAGCTTTGTTCCGCAGACAGGACAGACTTTTTTGTCTGCTTCCGAAATCTGTCTGGAAATGCTGGTCAGTTCCTTGAATATCGAAGTTATGGATTTTGGATCGCCTGTAATTCCGGATTTTGCGGCACATTCACGGCAAAGGTTTATGTGCTTTTTTCCTCCGTCACCGTTCAATTCTATAAAAACTACGGCATCCTGCTTTTTACAAAAATCACAAATCATTAAAAATACACCAGAAATTAAGTATAATTCAAAAATTAAAAAAAAGGAATTGCTTAGATTTTCTTTAGACTTTCAATCGGTTTTTCCTGGCCTGCCTTTATTGCAGGAATTGCGCTTGCCAAAAGCGAAAGAACAAGAGTTCCGCAGGCAATAATCGTAATCTGGCCTAAAGGAATCGAAAGCGGAATATTCTGGAGATAAAACGCAGGATCAAGTATGTGAAGACGCGAAACCTCCGAAATATCGTGCCCTGTAACAAGAAAAGCCGCTTTTTTTACAAAAGTAAGGATATTCTCAATCCAGCCAAGAATCAAATCAAAATTTACCGCGCATAAAAGTCCGGCAGGAATTCCAGCAAGAATTCCCATAAACCCTGTCGACATTCCTGTAATTAGAAAAGAAAAGGTTATTCCGGAAGGAGAAGCGCCAAGGCTTTTTAGAATCGCAATTTCCTTTTTCCGTTCCATTACGAGCATGACAAGGGCGCTTGAAATATTTACCGAAGCAACAAGAACAATCAAAAGCATGATAAAAAGAAGCATAATCTGGGTTGATGAAAAATTTTCGTATTGAGAAGCATTTATCTCATCCCATCTGTAAACGCGCGTAAAAGCCGGGGCAAGATTTTCGATTTTTGAGGAAATCTTATCAAGCTCAATCGAAAAAGCGTCTTCAGTTTCAATTCCAATCATCGTCTGGCTTGAGCGAAGCGGAAGAATCGAAAAACCTGTATTAAGAGGAATAAAAACCCACAGCGCGTCAAGTTCCTGATAGCCGCTCGAAACTATTGCTGAAATTCTGAATTTCGTGATTTTCGGAACGATTTTATTTGAAGGAAGAATTCTCGTCGTAATAAGCCTGAACTCATCTCCTGCATGCAGTTCAAGGCTTTCGGCAATTTTTTTTCCGATTACGGCATTTTTTCCTTCTTCAAGGCGAATATCCGACGCTTTTTTTATTCCAGAAACGCTCTCGACAATTTCAAAAAGTGAAGAAAAAGCTGTGTTTTTTGAAAAAATATCGTTTTCGACCGCGCGGATTGCAGCTCCTGTCCGGATTTTTTTTCCTGCGGCAAGTCCAATTGATTGAATTTCCGGGAAAACCTTTGTCACTCCGTCAATTTCGTTCATTTTTTCAGACAGTTTGACAAGGTTTTGAGGCGACTGGGATTCTTCAATGTCAGGATGAAGAATAACGCTTAAATGGGAGCTCGAAAGACCGATCATCCTGCTGGTCATTCCCTTTATCATTCCATTGGAAACAGTCAGAATCATGACAAGAGGAACAAGGCTTATTGCTATGCACAAAAACGCTCCTGTAAGGCTTCTGCGGGCGTTCGATTTTTTGCCGGTTCTGGGAAAAAGCATTCTGTAAGCATATAGGATGGACGCACTACCTTTCATTGAGCATTCCGTCCTTAATTGAATAAATTTTGTCGCCCTTGGAAGCCAAAGCCATGTCATGAGTTACAAGAACCAGTGTCTTTTTATATTTTTCGGCCATTGAAAAAAGCAGATCGCCAATCATAACGGCATTTGCAGGATCCAGGTTTCCTGTAGGCTCGTCAGCAAGAATAAGCTTTGGATCGTTTATAAGGGCGCGTGCAACCGCAACTCTCTGTCTTTCGCCGCCAGAAAGCTGGGAAGGAAGATGGGAAGCTCTTTCCAGAAGCCCTACGTCAGAAAGAAGGGCTTTTGCCTTTTCCACAGCGGCAGTTTTTTTCATTCCTGCCATGTAAGCCGGCAAAAACACGTTTTCGAGAGCTGTAAAATCTTTTAAAAGATAATGAAACTGAAAAATTAAACCGAGATAAGTTGAGCGGTATTCGGAAATGCGTTTTTCGTCAAGAGAAGTTATTTCGTAAGGACCGACCTTTACGCTTCCACAAGTCGCCTTGTCCAGTCCGCCGACAATATTGAGAAATGTGCTTTTTCCGCTTCCGCTTTCCCCGATTATAACGACTTTAGAGCCTTCTTCTATCCGAAGATCAAGGTTCTTTAAAATCGTAAGGCTCTCGCTTTCTGTTTTATAAGTTTTTTCAAGTCCATTTATTTCAACAGCAAAATTATTCATCTCTCATCACCTCGGAAACTGTAAGATTAAGAACCTCGCGGCTTGCCCTTGCGCTTGCAAAGAGTGCCGAAAAAATACCAAAAAGTGTAATAAAAAAGACCTCGCCGGCAAAAATTCTCGGAGGAATATTCGCATAAATCATGTACATGGGGTTTTCCCTCAAAAAAATAGCATTTTCCGGCGAAAAAAGATTGAGAAAAAACAGCTGGATATAGTATACAATTTTAGACATAATAATAAAAATTCCGGACATTTTTACGCTCAAAAGAAGCCCGAGCACAAGACCTGGAACCGCTCCCTTTAAGCCTGCCAAAAATCCCTGCATTATAAAAATTGCCTGAATTGTATTTTTTTGACCGCCAAATGCCATTAAAACAGAAATTTCCTCCCGTCGTTCAAAAACACGGCGGCGCATTCCGTTAAAAATATTAACTGCAACGACAACAAAAATTATCAGGACAAGAAGAAAAATCATATTTTTTTCGATTTTTAGTGTTCCAAAGAACGAGCGGTTAAATTCTTTCCAGGATTCGCATTTTGCGCCGGCAAATTTTTCTTCGATTTGATTGGAAATTTTTGAATCAAGGCTGGTATTAAAAAGTTTAATTCCGTATAAAAGCTCGGAATCTTTTCCAAAATACTTAATTCCGTCTTCAATGTTTACAAAAGCATAAGAAGCGTTTATATCTGCATAACCGCAACGAAAAATCCCTTTTACGGTAAAAAACCGCTCAGAAGAAATAAGGCTTACATCGCTTCCTCCGGAAAGCGCAAAAAGTTCAACAGTATTTCCGGGGCGAACGCCAAGTCTTCTAGCAAGTTCAGAACCAAGCACGACAGAACCGCTTTCCGACAAGTCAAATTTTCCGTTCCACATTTTTGCCTCTTTCTTAAATCCTGAGTCAATTTCCGTCAAATTTGAAGGGACAGCCCGGATAAGGGCCGCCGACTGATTTCCATTTTTTCCGGTCATAAGGGATTGCGCTTCCATAAAAGCTGAAACCGAACGAATTTCTGGAGATTTCTGACAGTCCATCAAAAAATCCACCGAAGAATTTTCATCGATATTTTTAACACGGATATGGTAAGAGCTGATTTCCATAATTGAATCGATAAAACTCATCTGAAAGCCGTTCATGACAGAAATTACGGTGATTAAGGTCATCACACCGAAGCAAATTCCAAGGGAAGCGAGAACGGAATTGACTTTTGAACTTCCCTTTCTGTCGACAAGGCTGAATCTCCTCGAGACAAACAATACCCATTTTAGGGAATTGAAAAAATCAGCGGCTTTATTTTTTAATTTCATTTTTTTAATCTCCGCAGCGATCTGCCGTCAAGGTAAGTTGTTTCAGAAACTTTTTCTCCGGCTATGTATTTTCCAACGACAGAAAAACCTCCGTCAAAGAAAAAAGTTTTTGTAAAATCAGTTGAATTATCGTAAACCGTCTTAATCCGCAGTTTTCCGTCTTCATAAAAATAAGTGTCCGGAGTCTGCTCAAAAACATATTCAAAACGGGTAATATGCTCTGTTTTTTCTGTTTTTTTGTTTTTTAAAGGAAAATATTCAGTCAGGATAATTTTTTTAATCCGGCCTTTTTCGTCATATTCCCATTTTTTTTCGCTGTCTTTTACATAAATGCTTTTAGCCTGTGGATTTTCCTCTTCAAAGTGAATTTTTGTTTCGCCTTCGATTTTTCCGTCATCTCTATAAGTTTTTAAAACCCTTGTCTTTTTTGAAAAATTTTCGGCTTCGGTTTTGAAAAGCTTTCCGTCGTCAGAATAAAAATAATTTGTCTCGGAAACGGCTGAAAATTTTTCAAAGTTTTGCGGCGAGCTGAAAGTTTCTTTTTTTACAAGATGAAAATTTGAATCAAAAGTGCGCCGGACCGCAGTTTTTTCGTCGGCATTCAGAAGAACTGTAAATCCATCTTTTTCAAAAACGCTTGTTTTTTCGTTTCCATAAGAGATTTTTCTTAATTTTCCGTCATGAAGGCGGTTTAAAACTGCCTCAATATCGGCATTTTTTTTCTCACCGTCGCTTTTTCCGTCAAGAACCGAAAGCAAATCAAAATTTTCCGAATCGTCGTCGTCAGATTCCGCTTCATCTTCAAACTTTTTTATTGCCTGAAAATTTATTTCACCGGCTTTTTCTGGAAAAAAGACTTCGTAAAGATAAGAAAAAGTTGAGTTTTTCCAGAGTGGAAGAAGCAAAAATTGAACGGCTGGCCTTGAAATCTCAAAAATTTCGCCGTCAGCCTGCTGCAAAATAACGTTTTTTGCAATTTCAAAAAGAAAATTTCTAAATTCCCCGTTTAACTCAAGTCCGTCCTGCTTTTTTTGCGCATTTTTTTTGTCAAAAAATGAATTTTCTGTCTTGACATTTTTCCCGGATAAAAGACTCTCTCCGGCGAACAGAGGAAAATGAGAAAAAATCAAAGAAATGTTCAATATGACGGCAATAAAATACTTCATTTAGCGGCCAAGAAATTCCTTGATATAAGAATCTTTTTCAAACGGATGGATGTCGGAATATTTTTCTCCTGTGCAGACAAACCAGACAGGAATATTGAGTTCTTTTCCGATTGCAAAAATCATTCCGCCTTTTGCAGTTGAATCGTATTTTGTGATTATGACAGCGTCAACTCCAACAGCGTCATTGAATACTTCAGCCTGGCGAACGGCATTTTGGCCTGTAGTTCCGTCAACTACGAGAATTTTTTTACAGCAGCCTTCATCGGCTTTCTGGCAGGCGATTCTGTCGATTTTTTGCAATTCCCGGACAAGATTTTCTTTATTGTGAAGGCGGCCTGCCGTATCCGCAAGCACAACGGCTCCTCCGCTAGCCCTCGCAGCCTGGGCCGCGTCAAAGACAACCGCAGAAGGATCGCTTCCGTGCTGATGAGAAACAACCCGGATTCCAAGTTTTTTGCCGTGCATTTCCAGCTGCTCTTCTGCGGCTGCGCGGAAAGTATCTGCGGCGGCTAAAATCACTTTTTTGCCGTTATTTTTTAGAAATCCTGCGAGTTTTGCAGCCGTCGTTGTTTTTCCAACTCCATTTACGCCCAAAAGCATAAAAATGCTGGTTTTTGAGTCGTCAATTTCAAAATCGGCAGGTTTTACAAAGCCGCAAAGCATATTTTCCAGTTCATCCAAAATGGCATTCTGCTCATAAATTTTATTTTGACGGCAAATTTTTTCCAGATTGTCAGTAAGCTCAAATGCGAGTTTTGCGCCAATATCGCCTTCAACGAGCAAATCCGTAAGCTCCTCAAAAAAATCCTCATCAATTTTGCCCTTGGAAAAAAGCCCTTTTAATTTTTGCGCAAACGTAATTTTTGACATTTTTTGACTCCCATCATAATTCAACATAATTATAGATAATTTTTATTTTTTTTGAACTGCACGCGCAGGAAGAACTTCATTCGCCGCAAAAAGATAGCGGACCATTTCAAAAGCAAACCATGCGCCTGCCGTACACGAAACTCCGATAGAATAGTACGAATATTTCTGCCATTTTTTTACTTCGTCAAAATTCGCCCGGCCGGCGGCATAGGAATTATTCATAGCAGTAAAGTTTCCGACCGTAAAAAAAGTTGGAACTAAAGAACAGATTAAGACTGAATAAGCCGTGTACATTCGTCGCCTTTGCCTGTCGATATGCTTTTCCCGGTCGTAAGGTTTTGCGTTTACAGAAAGAATATTTCCGTCCTGAGCGAGTTTTTCTGAAATATAGATGAATGCGCTTTCTCCCTCCGAATTTTCAAAAATTCCCAAAATCGGGCGTCCATTCACAGTCGATGCTGCAAAACGGTTTTCTTCATCGACAGGAGAAGAATCGAGCGCGTTAAAATAAAAAACGCCTTTTGCCATTTTTTTTAGGCAAAGCTCAAGGTTTCCCATTACGAGAGGCCTTAAAGTCGTTTTTACAGTAAAAAAATCCTCGCCGGCAAAAGCGTAATTTACGGTCTGCTTCTCAAAACCGTTTGCAGAAACAGTGATTGAATGAACTCCGGCGTTTACAACAACCTCTTCTTTTGCAGGAACAATTACGCCGTCAACGCTGACAATTCCGCTTTTTGCGGCCTGTTCAGGTTCAATTTCGATTTTTATTTTTACAGGAACTGAATTTGCAATTTCCGGCATTAAATTTCTCGCAATGTTCTGAGAAATCGAAACAAGGTCGTTTGCATTTCCAACTTCAGTAATTTCCGGAGAAGAAGCCGCTCCCGGAAAAAAATAAAGTTTTACCGTAACCGAAACATATTCTCCGTAAAGAGCGATTTTTCCGGCAAGAAGCGCATTGATTTTTGCGGCGGAAATTTCGCTGTTAAAAGAAAAACTTTCTTCTCCCAATGCCAGCGCATTTTCCGAAGGAGAAAAAAGCGAGGACGGATCATTTTTATAAAGAACAACGTTTTCGTTTATTTTTTTAGATTCGCCTTCTTTTTTTTTCATAAAAGCAAAAGGAAGTTTTCCGAAAAAATTGTCATCGTGCTTTTTTTCATCAAAAAACTCCCCATTTTCCAATGCGATCTGGCGCGAATATTTTTCTTTAGTTTTTTGTACGGCCGAAAGATTTTCATCAATTTTCTTTTCAATCTCGGAAATTTTTTCTTCTTCTTCCCGAATCGCTTTTTTTAATTCCCGCGGATTTGTCTTTGAAAGAACCAGAGAATCGCGGGTTTTATTTTCTTTTGAAAGCTGCAAAAAAAGCGAAAGCCGTTCTGTCTGAAGTGCGTAAAGCTCGCGGTCAAGCTGCTCCTGGGAAGAAACGGAGCGGATTGAATTTTCAGCAATCTGTTCAAGAATCAGCTGCGGCAAAACAGAAGCAATCTTTGCATTTGAAGAATTTTCAATTCCTTTTTGAGCAAAGGTGAACTTCTGCCCTGCCAAAACCCAATCGTCCGCAAAAACAAAAAATGGGCAGCAAAAAACGAGAACAAAAACTGAATTTTTAAAAAACTTTATGAATTTATCCACGGCAAAATCCACGGCAGGAACCTGAAAAAAAGCAGGTTCCTACATATTTTCGTCAGAATCGTCAGAGCCAGTCGGAAGACCTTTCCATTGAGCCTGCAAAAATGCGTCGATAAACTGGTCGATATCACCGTCCATTACAGACTGGATATTTCCGCATTCATATTTTGTGCGGTGATCTTTTACCATCGTGTACGGCTGGAAAACATAAGTGCGGATTTGATTTCCCCAGGAAATGTCTTTTTTTTCTGCGCCGAATTTGGCGTTTTCTTTTTCTTTCTGCTCTTTGTAATATTGATAGAGTTTTGCCTTCAAGATGCTCATTGCCGTCGCACGGTTCATAAGCTGGGAGCGTTCAGAATCACAGGTTACGACAATACCTGTCGGAAGGTGCGTAAAGCGGACTGCAGAATCTGTCTTATTTACGTGCTGGCCGCCTTTTCCTCCGGAGCGGTAAGTGTCAACGCGCAAATCTTCCGGACGAATATCAACCTTGATCGTATCATCGAGAATCGGGAAAATAAAGACCGAACTGAATGAAGTATGTCTTCTTGCATTTGCATCAAACGGAGAAATGCGGATAAGACGGTGGACACCGGCTTCGCCTTTTAATTTTCCATAAACATAGTCGCCGGTAATCTGAATTGTAGTCGATTTTATTCCGCCCTCATCTTCCTGAAGATCGACAGTTTCCATTTTAAAACCGTTGCGTTCCGCCCATCGAATATACATTCTGCTAAGCATGTAAGCCCAATCGCAGGCTTCAGTTCCGCCCGCTCCTGAGTGGATAGTCAAGAAGCAGCCGTTTTTGTCCACCTCGCCTGAAAGAAGGTTTAATATCGAAAGTTCATCAAATTTTTTCCGGGCAGCTTCAAGGAGAGGCTTTAATTCCTCTTCGACACCCTGGTCATTTTCTTCAATTCCAAGTTCGTAAAGGGTTTCAAGCTCTTCTGCCTGTGTAATAAGTTCACGCCAAGGCTCGACACGTCCTTTTAAGTATTTTAGCTCGTTCATGGTGCGCTGCGCGTTTTCGGTATCGTTCCAAAAATCAGGAGCGGCGGTCAGGGCTTCGGTGTCTTTTATTTTTTTATCGATCGCAGCGTGGTCAAAGACGCCCCCAGACACTGTCAATGTCATTTTTAAGTTTGTCTATCGGTTCTTTTAATTCTTCAAGCATTTTAATCTCCAAAAGCGGTTCAATTTTTTCCGGACAAAACTGCCCAAAATACATAATTTAATAGAAAAATAACCTTTAAAGAATAAACAAAAGACTTTTTCTTGTCAAACTGGCTTCAAGGATGAATCCAAATTCAATTCAAAAAACGCCAAAAAACGTGCAAAAAAAAGCAAAAAATGCTAAAATTAAAAAGAATATGAAATCTTTTCTTAAGCCGTTTTCATTCATTCTGTTGTTTTTTCTCCAGACCTTTTCTTTTGCCCAGGACAAAGCAAAGTCTTCAAGCCGTCCGATTGTAGATATGCTGTGCGCATCTGCCGTTTCGACAGACAAAATAAGGCTCACATGGAAACTTCCGCAGAATTTTAACGCGGCGTCAATTCTTGTGTTCAAAGATACAGTTCCAGTTAATTCAAAATCAGCAGAAAAACTTAGTCCGATTGCAGAGCTTTCTCAAAAAACCCAGCAATACATCGACACTGTGACGGATTTTAATGAATATTATTATGCAGTTCTCGCAAAACTTTCAGACGGAACTCTTTACAATGTGGTTCTTCCGTCGATAAACGCGACAGTAAAGGCAGTGGCAGTAAAACGTCCGGAAAAAGCCCGGAAAAAATCAGAAGAGCAGATTGCCGCAGAAACACCAAAACTTTACACAGACGGAACAATTCGCGAGCTTCCGCTTCCGTACATTGACTTAATCGGAGATTTTGAAAAAAAGCCTTCAAAGCTCTCAGCGGAAGTTGTAAATGCAGGAAAAAGCCTTGCTGGAAAAACCAGCATTCAAAAGGAAAAACTCGAGCCATATTATTTTGACGAGGACATAACATCACCATCCGGAGGCGACGACTACTATCTTTTTGAAATTCTCAAGAACAGTTTTGTAAAAAAGAATTACGAGGCCTCGATTATAGAATTAAAGAAATTTCTAAGCGTAAACCGCAGCGAAGAAACCACAAACCGCGCGGCATTCTATCTCGCGCAATCGCAATATTTTACAGGAAATTACCGCAGCGCGCTGACAATGTTCCTTTTTACGCAGGACACTTGGCCGATTCTCTGCAAAAAATGGATAAATTCAACCCTGGACTTTTACACAATCCCAAAAAGTTGAAATAACTACAGATTTTTTATAGAATGATGGGAATATTTTAGAAAAAGTTTATCATTCCATAAGAAGAGAAACACAATGCGTTTTTACAAGATTTCAAGAGTTTTTTTATTTTTATCGGTTTTTAGCTCATCCGTTTTCGCCCAGGAAGCCTTAAAATCAACAGAAGAAGAATACTACGACTTTTTAAGCCTTACAGGAGCGGCAGAACGCCCTACACTAAACTACCGCACACTCAGCGACAGTGAATGGCAGGTTACGGACGAAAACCATCTTTGGAAAGACAACAATCTCGGAACAAAACGCACTTTATACGAATCTGACTCAACAGAGACAAACTGGTTTACAGCAGGAATTGACCGCAGCGTAAAACTCAAGCTCTACGGCCCGGAATGGTTCAATTCATACAACACAAAAGCCCCTTACGGACAAAACGACGGCGCGCTCTGGCAAGGAAAAGGCTACAACACAAGCCTTACAGCCGGCGCAAGACTGGAAGCCTACGGCCTGGAACTGACATTAAAACCCCAGGTGAGCTGGAGTCAGAATAGGGAATTTGAATTTTTGCCAGGAGTTTACGGAAGCGAGTATTCATATTTCTGGAAAGGAAACATTGACCTTGTACAGCGCTATGGAGACTCTTCCTTCAGCACTTTTGACTGGGGAGACACAGAAGCCAGATATACATGGCACAACTTTACAGCAGGCTTTGGATTTCAGTCTCCGTGGCTGGGACCTGCATGGCTAAATCCAATGCTAGGAAGCAACAATGCAGGAACTTACCCAAAATTTGACATAGGTCTAAGGAAAACAAAAGTCTATATGCCATACACAGACTGGTATCTTGGCGAAATTGAAGGAAGAGCCTGGCTTGGATATTTGACAGAATCCGATTATTTTGACAATGACAGCACAAACGACCACCGCCAGCTTACAGGGTTTTCAGTCGCATACTCACCGTCTATTTTGCCGGAATTTACTATTGGTGCTAATAAAATCTGCATAAACTACTGGAAAGACAAATCTGCAAAGTATTTAAATCCGTTGTATAGTACGAACGGTTCACAGACTGGGAACAGAATTGACGAGGATCAGAAAATGTCACTCTTCACAACCTGGAAATTCCCGCAGGTAGGTTTTGAAGTTTATGGAGAATTTGGAGTTGATGATTATACCGGAAAAGGTTTTGCAAATCCATTTCACACAGCAATTTATACTGTTGGGGCAAAAAAAGAACTTTCATTCTTTAGAAGATTTCAGAAGTTTAACATAAGACCTGAAATAATATTTGAGTGGAGCAACTTTGAAATGTCTCAGGACTTTCAGCTTCAATGGAACTATATGGGCTACTATTCTCATGGTTCTATAGCTCAGGGATACACTCAGAATGGGCAGATACTAGGAGCTGGCAGCGGATATTTTGGGAACAGCCAGTATATTGCGCTTCGCACTCACTTTTCAAAAGGAATCGTTACCCTCTTTTTACATTACAACAGGCCTGATACAAATTATCTCAACAATTTTGGTGTAAATACAAAATATGAGGATTGGCAAAAAGAAGGGAAGAAACAGCATGATCAGTGGGCGCAATACAAAGCCATGCGAACTTATGGAATCAATGCACAATATTTTGTAACTCAGTCATTTCTCATAGGTATTGAATTCAATACTTCATGGATTATAAATCCAGAATACAAAAAAGAAAAAGGAAGTGGTTACAGAAATAGTTATGGGGCTTTGAGAATAAAGTATAATTTTTAGGCTAAAAAAAGTAATTCCTATCTTGAAGAATCTTAATTGTTCTTTTTATTCCTTCTTCAATGCTGACTTTTGCAGACCAGCCTAAGGTATTTATTTTATCTATATTATACAATAAAACATCCTGAAAACTTTGCTGTTCATAAAGGACAACATCAAGAAGCTGTGTATTGTGGAACGACTGCAGGTTTCATTAGGAATCCAATATCTACATTCTTTACGATTGTTTTATCCATTAACTATGATTTCATACATATATGTGGTAGTTTTTTTAACTACTCTCTTGGAACATATCAATTTTATTCATGTGTATTTATAATAATAATAAACTTCATTCTTATTTTTAATATATTGAAAGATAATACTAAAGTAATATATGATAAAAAAGTATTAAGATATATGATTTTCATCTTTACTATAGTTCTTTTCGGTTCATATTACGGAATGTATGAATGTATGTTGGATGGGAAATATCTGATTTTAGAATCTTAGGTGTTCAAGGAAGATATCTAATACCAGCAGGAATTCCTATATACATGATATTTAATTCGGAAAAATTTAGAAAATCAGAAGCGAAAGATAATTCAAAACTATTATTTTATAGTACTGTATACATTTCGTTTTTTACAGTCATAAACTTTCTTATCTGTATTATGAATTAAAAAATTTTCCAGATGTATTATCTATTATGAAAAAATTTGATAGTATTAATTAAATTATTTTTTAATGTTTATGAAAGAAAAATCTATTAAAAAAAACGCATTTCTAAATACTCTAAAAACTTTTTTAACACTTTTCTTTCCATTAATAACATTTCCCTATTCGTCAAGAATTCTAGGCCCTTCAATTCTAGGCAAGGTGAATTTTGCACAGGGAATTGTCTCTTATTTTTCTCTCATTGCTTCACTTGGATTACATTCCTATGCTGTCCGTGAAATTGCAAAAAATAGGGATGACAAGCAAAAAATGAATGCAATAGTAAGAGAATTATGGACAATAAATCTTGTATCCACCGTAATTTCCTATGTTTTGCTTTTTTTAACAGTTTGTTTTGTTAAAAAGCTTCACGAATACAAAGGGCTTATTATAATTTGCAGTACGCTCATAATGTTTAACACCTTCGGTTTGAACTGGATTTACGAAGCATTTGAAGAATATACTTACATTACAATTCGCTCACTTATTTTTCAGGTTATAAGCGTAGTACTTCTTTTTACAATGGTTAGAAGTTCTGAAGATTATCTTCAATATGCTGCGGTAAACATAATTTCTAATGTTGGCGCAAATATATTAAATTTATTTCACGCACGAAAATTCATTTCGTTAAAGAAAAACGATTCTGAAAAATTGCAGATAAAACGTCATTTAAAGCCTGTCTTCATTCTTTTTGCTTCAGCTATTGCAGCAACATTTTTTTCAAGTTTAGATACCACAATGCTGGGATTTTTAAGTTCCGATGAACAGGTTGGTTTTTATTCAGCAGGTGCAAAAATTGTACGAATGGTTAAAAATCTTTTTCCAGCAGTAACGGCGGTTATGATTCCACGAATTGCCTATTATCTTTCTAAAGATGACGAAAAAAGCATTCTTGAACTAGAGAAAAAAGCCTTTAACTTTTTAATCTGTTTTGCATTGCCGATTTCTGCAGGGTTTCTGCTTTTGATGAAACCTCTGGTTTTGTTATTCTGCGGGGAACATTATGTAAATGCAATTTTAGTTTCAAAAATAATGTCTCCGTTTATTTTCTGCAGTGCAATTTCAAGTTTTACCTGTAGTCTGCTTGTTGTTTATGGAATGGAAAGATACACAATTCACAGAATGGCAATAACAGCTGTTGTTGATTTTGTGTTGAACTTCATTCTCATTCCAAAATACGGGGCAAACGGAGCAGCAGTTGCAACATTAGTTGCAGAGATTTTATTTGTAGTAATTGACTGTGCATTTTTAAGAAAATATCTGGCAAAAGTACAAATGATAAAATCAATCATTCAGTTTTTTATTGCATTGATTATCATGTGTGTATGCGTTTATTTTTCACGAAACTTATTTGAAAATTCTGTTTTGCAATTGGTTATAGGTTTTGTTGTTGGTGTTGTTTCTTACGGGGCAGTTTTAGTTGCAATAAGAAATCAGTATGTTCTGGAACTTTTTTCTACTATAATTGAAAAAGTAAGAGGAAAATTAAACAAATGCAACCAATAGTATCAATTTTAATGCCAACCTACAATCATGAAAAATATATCTCTCAAGCAATTGAATCTGCACTTTCGCAGAAAACTCAATATGATTGGGAACTTCTCATAAATGATGATTAAACTAGGAGATGATAAATTATGTTATATATAATCACGGAAGGATACGAATTAGACAAAAAAATATTTGAGCCTTTACTTAAAAAAAATGATATTTCCATTATTTTTTCTACAGAACAAGCAACTTTTAAAAGTAATTTATTTCGAAGATTGACAAAACTATTAAATTTAATAGGCATTTCCTGTTTTTTTAATTTCTCAAAGCACTTCAAAGTAATTTTAAAAAAAATTGATAGAAATGATTCTATTTTAATTTGGGGAACACTTTCACCACTTCTAATTCAGTTGGCAAAATATGTTAAAACAAAAAAATTGAACATTTGGATTTGGAATCCTTTATTTACATTTAGCGAATATACAAGATCAATGATTCAAATATATAAAAAATATTACAAATTATGGACTTTTGATGAAAATGATGCTCAAAAATATAAAATAAATTATAAACCCCAAGTTTTTTACAAACAATTACTTTTACCAAATGAAAAAACTGAAATAAAATATGATTTGTATTTTGTTGGACAAGACAAAAATAGATATTCAATATTGGAATATATAGAAACTGAAGTTGGAAAAGAACTTGTTTGTAATTTTAATTTAATAAAAGATAAGACTTCAACTAATATTGAAAGCAAAAAGTTTTATGTCAATTTTGTTTCTTTTGATGAAAATATAAGAAATATTTCACAGTCAAAAGCATTAGTTGATATATTACAAACTGGACAATACGGTATAACATTACGAACATATGAAGCTTTGGTAAATAAAAAGAAATTAGTAACAAATAATACCCAAATAAAAAAATACCCTTTTTATGCAAAAGAAAATATTTTCATTTTGGGTGAAGATGAAATATCTACATTAAAAACTTTCATAAAAATGCCTTTTAATGATTTTTATGATTTTTCCATTTATATGATTGAAAATTGGATAACAGATTTCTTTCAGTAGTTAATTTTATTTTAATTTTTAGGACTAAAATATATGAACATAGCATTTTCAACTGATAACAATTATTTACAGTATTGTTCAATCGCCATCTGCTCTATTTGTGAAAACAACAAAGGCGAAGAACTAAATTTTTACATTCTTAACAAAAATCTTTCTGACTCAAATAAAGCTTTATTAAATGATTTCCTAAAAAAATATGAAAAAGTTTCTGTTCAATATTTACAAGTACAAGAATCAGATATAAAAGATTTACCTATCGGTCGCAGTGATCAAATAAACAAATATGTCTCAATTGAAACTTATTTCAGACTGTTTCTTGCCAATTTATTGCCTGAATCTGTCGAAAAGATAATCTATCTTGACTGTGACATTATTGTTAGAAAATCGCTTTTGGACTTGTGGAATGTTGATTTGACAGGCAAAGCTATTGCCGGAATTACAGATTCTTCAACATATAAAGTTTCGACTTATAACAGACTTCGCTATGATCCAAAAATCGGATATTTTAATGGCGGAGTTCTTGTTTTGAACTTAAAATACTGGCGTGAAAACAATTGTTTCAATGAATTTATGGATTTCATAAAAAACTATCCAGAAAGAATTGTATGGCACGACCAGGATGTTTTGAATTATGTTTTACGAAACAATAAAATTCATTTATCTTTTGAATTTAATCTTCAGGATGAACTATTAAATCCAGAAGAAGAAACAACAATGCTTTACACAGATTTTGAAGCGATGTACAAAGCTGGAAAAGATCCTGTAATTATTCATTATTCATCAAGAAGAAAACCTTGGTTTGTAGAATGTGATTCTCCTTATAAGAATGAATATTTTAAATATCGAGCATTAACACCATTCAAAAATGCTCAACTTTTGAAACGAAAGCTAAACAAAAAAGAAATCATCAAAAAATATCTTTCATTCTTCAAAGTTTGCGATGTTCCACCACCAATTCGTCCAAGAAAATACAATCCACAATTTGTGCTAAAATAGGAATTAACAAATGAAACTTTCAATCTGCACTTCCTTCTACAATGTAGAAAAATATATGGAATCATTCATCTCACAACTTAAAAATCAAACTTGCTCAGATTTTGTTTGCATTCTCGTTGATGACGGTTCTACTGACAAAAGTTATGAAAATTGTGTTAGGGCAATTGGTCGTGATGAAAGATTTTCAGTTATTCGGCACGAAAAAAACAAGGGACTTGGTGCAGGTAGAATTACAGGCCTTGAACAGGTTCAGACTGAATATCTGACTTTTATGGATCCTGATGATGAAATTGAAAAAACTACAGTCGAAACTTTGCTAAACGACATTCATAATACAAATTCAGATTTCATTACCTATGATTATTTTACAAAAAATGAAAGAAACGAATTTGAAAAGATTTCAGACAACTCTAAAACTGTAAAAGAATTGTTTGAAACAAAAAGCAAATTGATTTCTCATGTGTGGCATAAAGTTTATAAAAAAACTCTACTTGAAAAATTAGACTTTTCTTTTTACAAAACCGTTTCCTTTGCAGAAGACCTTTGGCTTTGTACAAACTGTTTTTTGAATGCACAAAATCCTGTAATAATTCACAATGCATACTACTATTACAAATACAACAGCAGTTCCCTAGTCCACAAGCGCACAGAAAAAAGCATTCGTGAAAATATCGAAGTTCTCAAAAATCTTCTACAAAATCCTAAACTCAAAGAAATCAAAGAAATTGAAGCCTACATAAAAGACGACAGTTTCCACGCTTTTGGTCACTTGATTTTCCCAAGCAAAACAAATAATTTCCAATTGAAGCCACATTTTGACGAATGGCGAAAGATTGACTCTGAAATTGGGATTTTTCTACCAGAATATTTGTCAGGATTTGTCCGAAAATATGTTTCCTTCATTAGAAGTAAAAAAGATTTCTTTGCAAAATTGATGTGGCTTGTTTTAGAATTGAAAACTAGGAAATAAATAATGAACATAGCCATAGACACAACTTCTAAGCTAAGCCCTTTGTCCAGACACGGAGTCTGAAAAATAGCGAATTTCATGCAACCATTTTTTTAATAATTGCAGAAGGGAAACTTCCTTCTTTGTATACTTCGTCAGGAGTCTTGTAATCCAGCCCCTGGTGAATTCTTTCTTTGTTGAAGAACTTAACAAAACTGTCTAGCAGATTTCTGAGTTCTTCGTTTGATCTGTAGTCCCGAAGAAAAATCCATTCGTACTTCAATGTTCGCCATGTTCTTTCTACAAAAATATTGTCCTTACATCTGCCGATTCCATCCATGCTTATTTCAACATTGTAGTACTTAAGCAGTTCTATAAACTCTCCGCTGGTACAGTTGTTTCTGTAGTGTCTCCGCCGTTTTTGTTTATTTCTCTCCAGATTCTGCGGTAACCGTAATACGGATGTTCAATCTGGACTTCCTTGATTTTCACAAGCAGATTGAAATCTTTTTCATCCTGCTGTGAACTCGGCTCATAATAAT
>NZ_FUXC01000011.1 GCF_900167025.1 Treponema berlinense
AACTTACGCTCTCTCCTTATACTGGCGGCATGGTCACATGTAAGGTCAAAAGGAAGCGGAGCATTAAGGGAAAAATATCTATATATGACGCAGGTTCAAAGCAAAGGAAAAAAAATTGCAATTGTGGCTGTAGCAAGAAAACTTGCAGAGTTGATGTACACGTTGCTGAAGACAGGAACATCATATGAAAACAGACCTTCAACTTCAATATCACAACTTGCAGTTGAAGCTTTATCAAAAGCATCGTAAAATTATGGAATCAGGAGTTCCTTGCTATTGACAAATATCATAGGAAAATTAGTTGCCAGTTACGATTGTTGTGTGACCACAGTAAAAACCCAAATAATTGAAAGTTTTTAAGTCAACTGTTGAAATTTTTGTAATTCCAGCCTTTTTTGCCGCATCAGCAATACCGTAATCTGTGCCAGTAATTGGAATAATACCAAAAAGGTAACCAGCAGTATTTGTTCCTACTTTTTCACCAAGTTCATTTGAAGTTGCACATACTGGTGCTACAGATGTACATCCGATGAATGCTGATGCTGAAACGATTAAAGCAAGAAGCAAAGCAATTTTTTTCATAAAAACCCCCTGAAAAAAAATTAAGTAATTTTACCCCCCCAGTATTTTGTCAATGCGCATATGTAAAGCTTTTAAAATTATGTAAAATTTGAATTGAATTCTAAAATTTTTAAAATTATACTATTTAGCCTTAACTACTCGAAATTTGGGCTATTTTTTAATAAGTTAATAAGGCTGAAGAAGGATAAACTTATGGCGAATGGAATTGAAGATTTAAAAGAAAAAAATAAGGATTGCGAGTTGAATAAAATTAAACCGCATGAATTTACGCAGTGGACGAATTTTCAGGGCAGGGAAGATGCCGAAATGCTGGAAGAAAAATCTGCTGGCTGGAGTGCTCTAAAAAGTTCCAAAGGTGATTATGACGCCTGGGATGAAGATTGAATTTTTGACGTTTTGCGACAGGGATAGGAGCCACGCCGAAGGCGTTCTAAAAAAGCCGGGTAATTTTTTAATTATCCGGCTTTTTTAGAATGATAATGGCGGATAGCCCGGTTTGGGACTTGCTAAAAACTGGCTTTTTCTTTTATTTGTAAATTTTATTATTTTTTGACAGTTTTTATGTGCATAAAAGAAGTCCCAAAGTCGCCCATTTAATTTTTTATATCTTGCCAGATTTGTTCTGGAGTAAGATGATTATTTTTTAGGACTTCCTGCGCATTGTAACGGTCGAGAAATTCTTTTTTTAACCCAAAATTGTACACTTTGACCGGCGAAGAACCGTAGAAAGACGCAATTTTTTGTCCAAATCCACCGTCCAAAATTCCATCTTCGAGGGTGATTATTTTTTCGTGCGTTTTTTTGAGTTCTGTCAAAAGTTCTTTGTCCAGACCTGTAATGTAGCGCGGATTTATGAGTGTTGGTTTTTGTCCGCTCTGCTGTTCGATATAATCCGCCGTTTTTTCTCCGAGCTGGAAAAAGTCGCCAAGCGCCAGAATTGCAATTTTGCTTCCGTTTTGCGTAATTTTGTATTTATTTAAATCCGAATAATCTTTTTGAACAGGTTCGGTTGTGTGGATTATGCCGTTGCATGGCATTCTGATTGCAACCGGAAATTTATTTTGTTCAATTGACCAGTCGAGCATAGCAAAATATTCTTCGCAATTTGTTGGAGCAAGGTAAACGAGTTCTGGAATGTTTGACATTAAAGGAATATCGAAAATTCCAAGATGGGTTATATCGTTCATTCCCCAGACGCTTGCTGTATTTACGAGAAGTGTTGCCGGGTTTTTATTGATACATAAATCCTGGCTCAATTGATCGTAAGTTCTCTGGATAAAACTTGAATGTGTGCCAAAAACTGGTTTTGTTCCTTTTTTTGCCATTGCGCTCACGAGTGCGATTGCGTGTTCTTCGGCAATTCCTGTGTCGATAAACTGCTTGCCGGCTTTTTCACGGTTTTGTTTTGTAAAGCCAAAATTTGCCGGAACTGCCGGGCAGACAAATGCGACTGTCGAATCGGCGGCCATTTTTTTGAGAAGAAATTCTGCCGTCATAGAGTTGTAGTTTTCTGCATTAGAAACTGGGCGTTCTGCTGTTTGACGGTTAAAAGGCGCTGTCCAGTGCCAAAGTTCTTTGTTTTCTTCTGCTGGTTTGTAGCCACAGCCTTTGAGCGTATTTATGTGGACAACAATTGGATGATCAATGTTCTTTACTTTCTGGAATGCTTCGATTAAAGACGGAATATCGTTGCCTTTGTCTACGTAAATGTAGTCTAGTCCGAATGATTTAAAAATGTTTGACGCGCATTTTCCGTTCGACTCGCGCAATTCTTTTAGGTTTTTGTAAATTCCGCCGTGGTTTTCTGCAATCGACATATCGTTGTCGTTTAAAACTACGATAAAATTCGAATTTTGTTCACCGGCAAAATCCAAAGCCTCGAGCGCTTCGCCGCCACTCAAAGAACCGTCGCCAAGAACAGCAATAATATTTTCGTTCTGACATTTTAAGTCGCGTGCTTTTGCAAGACCGCAGGCAAGACTTACGGCAGTTGACGTGTGTCCGACCTTAAAAAAATCGTGTTCACTTTCGTCAGGATTAGAATAGCCGCTGATTTTTGAAAATTGAGTTTCGTCAAAAAATCCATATGCCCGGCCAGTCAGCATTTTGTGCGGATAACACTGATGACTTACATCAAAAACAATTTTGTCTTTTGGAGAGTCAAAAACAAAGTGAAGTGCGATTGTCGCTTCAACAAAACCAAAATTCGGCCCAAAATGTCCGCCTTTTTTTGTAAGACGGTTAAAAAGACCTTCGCGGATTTCGCCGGCAAGAGAAACAAGCTGGTCAAAAGAAAGATTTTTTAAGTCGGCCGGAGAAGAAATATTGTCCAATAGCATAAAATAAAATACCTCCAAAATTCAAAAATAAAACTTAAAGATTCAATATAGAATTATACAAGAAAAAAAACAAAAAAAATTTTCTTAAAAGAAATTTATAAAAGAAGGGAGGAGCCCCTCCCTCGCTACAACCCTACGGTTTTCCGCTACCCACCCAGCGGGGACACCCCGCAACGCCCCAGGGCATAGAAAAAAAAGGAAAAATAGCTTAGATTAAAGAGATGATAAATGACGAAACAGATTGGAAGACTTCTGATATAAATGTCGATTCCCTTTGGCTTATTCAAAAGAGAGATTCTTCTGGAAAGCATGAAAATAATTATCATGGAAATTTTGTTCCGCAAATCCCATATCAGCTTATAAAACGATACACTCATAAAAATGACACTGTCCTTGAACTTTTTACAGGAAGTGGAACAACGCTTTTTGAATGTGAAAATCTTGAGCGCAATTATATCGGTTTTGATATAAATCAATCTATGATTGACTTGATTTATCAAAAAATGACAGATACTCAGAACATTCATTTTGCTATTAATAATTGTGATGTTTGTGATACTTTGAAAATGAATGAATGTATGTCGCAAAGTTTTGAATGGTGCGAAAATGAATCAAAGTTTGTTGATTTTATTATTGCGCATCCGCCTTATATGGATATTGTAAAATTTACGGATAAAAAAGAAGATTTGTCTGCGATTGCGGATTTGCAACTTTTTTTGGAAAAATTTACGCTGGCTATAAAAAATGGCTTGAATTTTCTTAAAAAAAATAAGTATTTTGCGGTTGTTATTGGTGATGTTTACAAAAAGTCTGAAGTTATTCCGTTAGGATTTTATGTGATGGACGCAATTAAGAAAAACTTTAAGACAAAGTTAAAAGGTATCATTGTTAAAAACATCGAAGGAAACCGCGGAAAAATTGGTGCTCAAGGAATTTGGCGTTACAGAGCAATGCAGAGCGATTATTATTTATTCAAGCATGAATATATTTTTGTTTTTAAAAAGGAATTCTGATTATGTCAAAGAAAACTCAAATTGAATTGTTTTTGGAGTTAGCAAAACCAGACGAAAATGGAGTTAGCCGTTGGGTTGCGAAAACAGAATTCGTAGGAAAATATTCAGATTTAATGTTTCAAAATGGCTGGTCATGGGGAAGAGGCGATGGAGCATTAGCAAAAAGATTTATTCTTGAAAGATTTCCAGAATATGGAGCGATAGAAAAGGTCAGAACAGCTGGTTTAAAAACAGACTGTTCATTTAGTCAAAATATTCGTAGCGATATAAAAAATTTTTATAAAGATAAAAACTGCGTTATGCTTGGTGTTCACGGTACATCAGTAAATACTAGAATTGAGATTGACCACAAAGACGGAAGAAAAAATGATATGCGTGTTTCAGATATGGCTACTCAGAAACTGGAAGATTTTCAACCATTATGTAAAGCAGCTAATGATGTAAAAAGACAAATCTGCAAAAATTGTAAAGCGACAGACAAAAGATGGGATGCGAAAAATCTTCTAGGAAATCCATATTCATTTTATAAAGGCGATGAAAATTATACAGAAGAATTGGGATGCATTGGTTGTTATCAATATGATCCGGTTGAATATAGAAAAGAATCTGTAAAAAAATTAGTAAAAGAGGCAAGTGAAAATACAACTGAATTCATAATGAAAAAACTTTACGGAGATAATGGAGAGAATTAATGACAACACATGTTTTTATTGTTGATGACAACACTTTTAAATATCACCTTGAATATATGTTTGCTGGAACTGGTGCAAAAGAAAAATCAGTCGATTTTAATAATTCATCTACAACAAAATTATACTCGGGAAGGAAACATGCTGGGGAATATTCGCTTGTCGGTATGATGGCAGATGGTTGCCGTGTAAGAAAAGATGATTTGATAATTTTTTATCTGATTGAAAAACAAAATGCTCGTGAAGGAATGTTTTTTGGAGTTTTTCAGGCAGCAGAAGATGGAATTTTTCTTGATAATTTTGATGAAAATCAATTTTTGTATAAAGAACTAAAAAAATCATTGACTTTTAGGTTAAAAATCAAGCCTTATCAGGTTTATCAACAAGGCGTGACAGAATGGGAAGCTCTTGATGAAATAAAAAATATATGTTCACCATATCAAATGCTTTGGAGTTTGATTTATAGAAAATTGAAGGGAAATCGTGGTAATACAATGATTACGACTTATGAGTCAAAAAGACTAATTTCTCTAATCAGACAGAAAAATAAAAATCAGACTTTGAATTTTTGTGATTACACTTTTGATGGAAGAAATATTATAAAAGGTGAAAAGCATAAGGAATATACAGGCAGAACTGAAGAAATAAATATTTTGCCAAGATTGCTCGCAAAGGCTACAAGAAAACAAGCATTTGAAGTCCATCTTCAAATGTATATAACTCAAAATATTGGACGCGGAATAAACGAGTCTTTGGACAAGGCTTTAAATGCAGAAAAAAACATTGAATGGATTGGTAATGAAGTTTCCTGTGGTGTGGGCTTACAAAGAATAGACGTAATGATTTCTAAGACAATAAATGAAAATCAGAAAATTGTTATGCCTATAGAGTTAAAAGCAGTTGCAGCAAGTTTTGATAATACACGCCAATTAGGTCGTTATATTGAATGGATAAAACAATATTATGTTCCGAATAGTCCAGAAAGCGATATCCAGCCAGTTTTGATTTGCGTAAAACGCAAGAAATTGTCAGATGATTTGAAAAATGAATTTAAACGTTTTAATCAGGAAAGTAATGTTCTTCCACTAAAATATATTGAATATGAGATTTTAGAAAATAATTTGTTTTTTAAAATCGTGGACTATCAAAAATGAATTATATTGGCTCAAAATTAAAACTCTGTCAGCATTTTCTGCCAGAAACAATAAAATCTGTTTGTGGGACAGATCTTTCTCAAAAAACATTCTGTGATATTTTTGCAGGAACAGGAATTGTCGGTAGAACTTTCAAAACATCTGTAAAAAAAGTCATTTCAAATGACATTGAATATTACAGCTATATTCTGAATAAAAATTATATTGAAAATCATCGTCCGCTTAAAAATGCAGAAAATCTTGTATCTGAATTAAATGAACTTTCTTTTTGTGTAGACGGATTTATTTACAAAAATTATTGTCTTGGCGGAAACGGAGAAAGACAATATTTTTCTGATGAAAATGGTAAAAAAATTGATTCTATTCGCATAAAAATCGAAGAATGGAAAAACAATGGAAAAATAAACAAAAGTATGTATTATTTTCTCCTTGCAAGTCTTTTGGAGAGTGCAGATAAAGTTGCAAATACTGCAAGCGTTTATGGCGCATATCTAAAAAATCTGAAAAAATCCGCAAAAAAACAAATGATTTTAGAATCAGCTGATTTTGAACTTAATGATAACGAGCATGAGGTTTTTAAGTCTGATGCAAATGAATTGATAACTAGAATTTCAGGTGATATTTTGTATCTTGATCCGCCTTATAACACGCGGCAGTACGGAGCAAATTATCATATTTTGAATACAATAGCTGAATATAAGCCATTTGTTCCTAAAGGAAAAACAGGGCTTCGCGAGTATACTCGTTCAAAATATTGTTCAGTTTCAAGTGTAAAAGAAGAATTTGAAAACTTAATAAAAAATGCAAATTTTAAATATATCTTTCTTTCCTACAATAACGAAGGTTTAATGAGCGTGGAAGATGTTCGAAGAATTATGCGGAAATACGGGCGTTATGATTTGGCGCAGACTGATTATCAGCGTTTTAAAGCAGATTCAAATCGTTTTAATAAAGCTAAATCGACTGTAGAATATTTGCATATTTTGGAAAAAAATTAACAAGAAAAAAAACAATTTTTCGGCATTATTAATTTTTTGTTAAAATATTGCTATAAAAAATAATTTGAGTTATTATAAATTTTATAGAAAACCTTAGAAGTTTTCTGGTTATTTAATTCTCAGTGGCTCGCAGATTTTGTTCTGGGGCTTTTTTTTTGCTTTCAAGGCTTTTTCTGAGTAATTTCTTTCATTTTGATAAATGTGTTAAAATGTTTTTATGAATGTTTTGATTCTTCAACCTCCGGTTATGCAGCTTAATACTGCTTATCCTAGTGGAGCGTATCTTTCTGATTTTTTTAAGCGCGAAAACTGCCTGACTAAGTGGCTGGATTTAAATATCGAACTTTTTTATTCAATTTTTTGTAAATCCGGGCTGGAAAAAATTTTTGAGTTGTCTGAACAAAATGCTTTAAAACTTGCCCAAAAAGCGGAAAATTCTGGTGATGAAAACACTGCCTTTAACTTGCGCAGATATGTCTGTCAGAAAAAAAATTGGATTGATTGGATTGACCGGATTGTTCAAATTTTGTGCGGAAAAGGTTTTGAAAGCGCCCATGCCTTTGTTTTTGGGGCGCATGTTCCTCGTGGAAACCGAATGGAAAATTTTCTGGCAAATCTCGATCACGATTTAACGACCGACGATGCCCGAAGTCTTGCAAGTTTTGCGCTGGTTGATTTTGCGGATTTTATAAACGTTGCTTTTGACAGAAATTTTAGTCTTGTCCGTTATGCGGAAAGTCTTACGATAAGCGAATCTGTTTTTAGCGAAATCGAAAAAGGTGCTGACAGCCCGATCTTAAAAGAATTTTATGTTCCTCTTTTGGAAAAAGAAGTTGTTCCGGAAATTGAAAAAATGCTTTCTGAGGCAAAATCTGCCAAAAAAAACGAAAAAATTCTTGTCTGTGTAAGCATTCCTTTTCCGGGCGTTTTTGCCGCAGCCTTGTCCACCGGAAAATTTTTAAAACAAAGATATTCAGAAAAAATTTTTGTAAGTTTTGGCGGTGGTTTTGTTAATACGGAACTTCGTGAAACAAAAGAAAAATCTCTGACAAAATATTGCGATGCGATTAGTTATGACCGCGGATATGCTTCTTATAAAAAGTTGCTGGAAATTTTAAAAACAGAACAAAAAGCGGAAGAAATTTATAATTTGCGTCAGTTTGTTTTGAGCGGCGATTCTTGCGGAACGGAAAGTGTTCAAATTTTGGAACCAGCAAAACCAGATTCCCAGGAACTGAATTATGAAATTCAAATGACAAAATCCGTAATTCCTGACTTTTCGGACATTGATTTTTCAAAATATCCGCGTCTGATTGACGACACAAACCCAATGCACCGTCTTTGGTCGGATGGAGCGTGGATAAAAGCATATATGGCTCATGGCTGTTATTGGCATAAATGCGCATTTTGCGACGTTACTTTGGATTATGTAAAAAGTTTTTGTATGACGGATATTAAGCTGTTGTACGAAGGACTTTTAAAACAATGCAAAGAAAAAAATATTTTTGGAATTCATTTTGTTGACGAAGCTATGCCACCTGCTGCAATGATTGCTTTTGCAAAAGAAAATATTGCTCACGGCTCTCCTTTGAGCTGGTGGGGAAATATCCGCTTTGAAAAAAATTTTACTCGCGATATTGCAGATTTTTTGGCTTATGGTGGTTTGGTCGGTGTCAGTGCCGGGCTCGAAAGTGCTACAGGAAACGGACTGAACGCGATTCACAAAGGTACGGATTTGGAATCGATTGTCGGAGCGTGCTGTGCTTTTAAGGAAGCTGGCGTTTTGGTTCATGCATATATGATTTTTGGATACTGGTTTGAAAAACCTTTGGATTTGATGAATTCGATGGAAACTCTTCGGCAATTCTATGCAAACGGTCTTTTGGACAGTTGTTTTTGGCATAAATTTGTTTTGACCAGACATTCGCGGGTTTACGATGAATGGAAAAAAGGCCTGCACCCAGAATTAAAGGTTCTTGCAGAAAAAAATATTCCGTTGTTTGCAAAAAACGGTTTGCATTTTGAAGGCGAAAAATCTTCCGAAAAATATGCCCAAGCGTTGGAATTTTCGCTCGACGAGTGGATGCACGGCAGAAATTTAGAAAAACCGGTTTATAAGTGGTTTGGTTTTAATGTTCCAAAACCGGATGTTGGACCGGACTTTATTCAAAAAATGATTGAAAAATATGAAAAAAAGCGCGATTTGGAATTTTTAAAACCTCTTCCTGAAGATAAAGAAAAAATTTTTTGGCTTGGAGGTGAAAAAATTCTCGTAAAGACAAAACACGGTCAAAAACTGCGCTGGTTTTATATGGGCGAAATGCAGGAATCAGATGCTGATTCTAACGAAAAAACTATGCGCGGTCGAGGATTGTGCGTTTTGCCGTAATTAACCGTTGAGAGAAATATGAAAAGAAAGTCCGAGTTCTGTATTTGAAAAGACATAGGATTTTTTATGTAAAAATTTTGAATCCACATTCAAGCCGTTTTTAAAAGCCAAAAAAAGCGTGACTGCGACAGGTTTTGTGTCAAAAATTGCTTCTGCTCCGTAATTTAAATAAAGATATGGTTCTATGTGCTGGTTTTCGTTGAACAGGAGCGGAGCGAACGAAAAGTAATAGTTGTGCCTGATTGATTTTGAAATTTTTGTGTTGTATTCAAGTCCAACACAAAAAGCGTTGAATTTAAAAGTGTCGTTTTTTGCGGTAGAAAAGTTTTTTGCGTAAGAATAATTGTAGAAAGAATAACCAAAAAACGGAATAAAAGTTCCTTTGTAAATTCTAACTGAAGGCAGAAGATACTGAACATCAACCTCGATGCAGCGCAAAAGTTCGTTGAGCTGTTCATTTGGGTGGTTAAAATCAGGATTATCCGACCATAGAATGAATTTGTGTTCCGTAAGACCTAAATTCATCTGCGCTTTTAGCATAGGAATTTTGTTTAAATATGCGTGATATAAAATTCCGTAGAAAAAAAGGACTTCATTTTTGATTGAGGCAGAATTGGATTCTTTTGACATAATTGAGTTGTTTAACGTCTGAAAACCCATTGTTGTTTCAAAAGTCCAGTCGATTCCTTCAATTGGCGACACATGCTTTACCGCTGCAGAAAAACTGTCAAAAATGCAGAAAAAAGTGAGAAAAATAAAAACTGTGAATTTCTTTTCGTTTTTTTTAATTTTCATGACGTTTTATGTCTTATATTGAAGTATTTTAGAAAAATGAGCGGACTAATGCAATAATGTGAATTTAATTTGACGAAAAGTGGTTGTTTTAGACTAACATTTTTTAAATTCACCTAACAAAAATAATTTTGCTATAGTTTGAACATAATTTAACTCTTGAGGGAGTAGCAGACTTATTTTTAAGTAGAAAGTCAACATACTGGTTTTACCTGGCTTTCTTTAATTTGCGAGACTCATGTGCAGAAAAAATGGAAATTCTGTGCATGCGTCATAAAATTGTAGATTTTGACCTGTGCAGTTTTGCTCAGGTCTTTTTTTTGCTTATTTTAATTTTTTGGAGAAAAAGATGGAAAATTTTTTGGCGGTGTTTTTTACGGTTATGATTACGGATTTTGTTGCTGAATTTGGCGATAAAACTCAGTTGCTTTTGATTGGAATGACTTCAAAATATAAAATTCGCGACATTGTTCTTGGAACTTTGGTTGCTGTTTTAGTTTTGAACGGAATTGCGGTTTTTATTGGCGGTGCGTTGAACGAGCTTTTGAATTCATTTTTATGGGCTGTAAAATTCGTAGCTGCCGCAGCTTTTATTTATTTTGCCGTAACGACCTTAAAATCGGACGATGATGAAGACGAAGAAGAAAGCGGAAGTAAAATAAAATTTGCTCCGCTGGCTGTTTTTTGTACTTTTTTTGTTGCTGAACTTGGTGACAAAACTCAACTGACCGCAGTAACTTTTGGCGCAAATTACGGATTGAGCAAAGTTTTTGTCATTTGGTTTGCGTGCTCAATCGGACTTTTTGCCGCCGATATAATTGGAATGTTAATTGGTTATCTTTTAAAAACAAAGGCTCCTGATGGAATTTTAAAAATTCTTTCGTTCGTTTTGTTTGCCGGATTTGGAATTTTTACGGTTTATCAGGGATTGTCGCTTTTGCAGGAAAGTCTTGCGGTAAAAGGCTCGGATGTGCTTGTTCCAATTTGGCTTGTTCTGGCAGTTGTTGCTGTTGTTTTTGCAGGACTTTGCCTTTTGCAGTTAAAATTGAATAAAAAGTCAAAGAAAAAATAATTTTTTAAGAACGCAAAAATTTTTGAAAAAAAAGCCTTGGTTTTTCTGAAGTGCTCCTTTAATTATTGCTCTTCATTTGACCAAGGCTTTTTTAGTTTTTTGAATGTTTTATCGCGTAAGTTTTCGGTACACCGTTTTGTGCGGAACTTCATCATCAATTCCAAGAACGGTCTTTTTCCATTCAACGTATTCAGACCAGTTTCCTTCAAAGAAGTGAATGTCCGAATTGTTTTCAAACGCAAGAATGTGGGTTGCAACGCGGTCCAGGAAGTAACGGTCGTGGCTTACTACAAGCACAACTCCGGCAAAACTGTTGATTGCTTCTTCGAGGGAACGTGTTGTCGAAATGTCCAAATCGTTTGTAGGTTCGTCCAAAAGAAGAACGTTTCCTGCTTCTTTGAACATAAGTCCCATGTTAAGGCGGTTTTTTTCTCCGCCGGAAAGAACGCTGATTTTTTTGTTCTGTTCGGCAGAATTAAAATTGAACCATGAACAGTAAGCGTGGGCATTTACTTCGCGAACTGCGCCGTTAAGCGGACGTCCTTTCTCGTCTACGGCACCAAGTTTTACAAGGTCGCTTCCGCCGCTCAAAGTTTCGTAAATTGTTTTGTTTGGATCGAGTTTTGAGCGCATCTGGTCTACGTAAACCAATTTTACGGTTTCGCCGATCTGGATTTTTCCAGAATCAGGAAGTTCTTTTCCTGTTGTTCCGTCAGGTAATTCAATATCTTGTCCGGCGGCGCTTGCAATCATTTTGAAGAGAGTTGTTTTTCCTGCGCCGTTTGGACCGACGATTCCAACAACAGCTCCGGCAGGAATATGGAAGTCGAGGTTTTCGAAAAGAAGTTTGTTGCCAAAAGATTTAGTCAATTTTTCAGCATCGATAACAACGTTTCCGAGACGTGGTCCTGCTGGAATAGAAATCTGGCTGTCTTTAAGCTGGATTCGTTTTGATTCTTCGGCAAGAAGAGCTTCGTATTTTGTAATGTGTTCCTTGTGTTTTGCCTGACGGCCTTTTGCTCCTGCGTGAATCCATTCCAATTCTTCTTTCATTTCGCGCTGACGAACACTTGCCTGTTTTTCTTCAAGTTCAAGACGTTTTTGTTTTGCTTCGAGCCATTCAGAATAGTTTCCTTTGAAAGGATAACCTTCGCCTCGATCCATTTCCAAAATCCAGCCGGCAACATTGTCCAAGAAGTAACGGTCGTGAGTAATTGCAATAATTGTTCCCGGATAATCTTTTAAATGGCGTTCAAGCCATGCGACAGTTTCTGCATCGAGATGGTTTGTAGGTTCGTCCAAAAGAAGGATGTCCGGTTTTTGCAAAAGAAGACGGCACAAAGCAACACGGCGGCGTTCTCCTCCAGAAAGGACATCAACAATCTGGTCTGGCGGAGGGCAGCGGAGTGCGTCCATTGCAAGTTCAAGATTATTGTCCAGATTCCAGGCATCTGCGGCATCGAGTTTTTCCTGAATTTCTGCCTGGCGTGCACAAAGTTTGTCAAAATCGGCGTCAGGATCGCCAAAAGCTTCGTTAACTTTATCAAATTCTTCAAGAAGGTCTGTAATCGGTTTAACGCCTTCTTTTACTACTTCAAGAACAGTTTTTCCTGGTTCAAGATAAGGTTCCTGTTCAAGATAGCCCATTGAATAACCCGGCAAAAGTTGAGTTTCGCCAGTGTAATCTTTATCAATTCCAGCAAAAATCTTAAAAAGCGAAGATTTACCGGCACCGTTTTCACCGATAACACCAATTTTAGCGCCGTAGTAATAAGAAATCGAAATGTCTTTAAGAACTACTTTTGTACCATAAGCGCGACTAACGCGGTCCATGGTATAAATGATTTTTTTGTCGTCGAATGTTTTAGCCATAAAATCAGTATAACAGAAGTTTGTATTTAGTTATAGACACCGGCAAATTTGTGTAAATTTGCATAAAAAAACCAGCCTTTCGGCTGGTCTGCATATATGGCTTAAATTACCATGTTTTTTCGATTTCTGGTTCGCAGATGTTGATTTCTGTATCAAAATCAAAGAACTTACATTTGTCAATTCTTGGAACAAAGTTTACTGTGTCGCCAAGTTTTGGATTTACAGAAGGGTGGCATTTTGCAACAACCTTTGTGTTCTGAATCTGTACAAAAACGTGTGTTTCTGCACCGAGTGGTTCTTTGTTTGTAACTTTTACAGAAATATTGTTTTCTGCTGCCGGAGCATCCTGATAAATAAGGTCTTCTGGGCGAATACCGAACCATACTTCTTTTCCAACATAAGCCTTAAGGTGTTTCTGCTGGTTTTCTGTTGGAACGAGTTTGAATGTTCCTTCGTTTGCTACAACTTTATCACCGTTTGCTTCAATCTTTACTTTGAAGAAGTTCATTGGAGGAGTTCCGATAAATCCAGCAACAAATTTGTTAATCGGGTGATTGTAAAGATAAAGTGGAGCACCAATCTGCTGAATGCGTTTTTCTGACATTACAACGATTTTTGTACCCATTGTCATAGCTTCAATCTGGTCGTGTGTTACGTAAATCATTGTTGCCTGAAGACGGCTGTGGAGGGCAGAAATTTCTGCACGCATCTGAACGCGGAGTTTAGCGTCAAGGTTAGAAAGAGGTTCGTCGAACAAGAATACTTTTGGAGAACGAACGATTGCACGTCCTACAGCAACACGCTGACGCTGACCGCCGGAAAGAGCCTTTGGTTTGCGGTCGAGATATGTATCGAGGTCAAGAATTTTAGAAGCTTCGCGGACACGGCGGTCGATTTCTTCTTTGTCAATTTTGCGGATTTTAAGACCATAAGCCATGTTGTCGTAAACTGTCATATGTGGATAAAGAGCATAATCCTGAAAAACCATGGCAATGTTGCGGTCTCTTGGCGGAACATCGTTCATAACTTCGCCATCAATTAAAAGCTGACCACCAGTAATGTCTTCAAGACCGGCAATCATGCGGAGAGTTGTAGATTTACCACAACCAGATGGACCTACGAATACACAAAATTCGCGGTCTTCAATTGTTACATTAGATCTTTCTACAGCAAGAACGTTGCCGTCGTAGATTTTTGTAATACCTTTAAGTTCAATCTTAGCCATTTAATCCTCTTAACAGTAATAAATTAAAAATTACTTTCATTATAATAACATTTAATAAGTATCAAAATCAATAATCTGAGTACGCAAAACACTTTAAAACGAAGTTTTTTATATGGACGAAGTTAACCGTCTAACCGGCTTTTCGTGGCTGCGGTCCTTCGGACTTGCTTTGCAACCACTACAATCCGGCGTAAGTTAAGCCTGTAGCTTCGTCAATTCCCATCATGATATTCATGCACTGAACGGCGGCTCCGCTTGCTCCTTTGCCCAAATTGTCAAAGCGGCTTGTAAGAACCAGCCTTTCGTCGTTGCCGCAGACAAAAATCTGCATGCTGTTTGTTCCGGCGAGTGTGTTTGCAGGGATAAAATTTTCCGTAAGTGTGCCTTCGCCCAAAAATTCTGCGCATTTTACAAAACGGCTGGAATTATAATGTTCCTTAAAAAGTTCTGTAAGCTGCTGGCCGTTGAGTTTTTTTTGCATAAGTCTTGTAAAAAGGCTTACTGTTACGGTCATGCCTTCAAAATAATCGCAGACATAAGGATTAAAAATCGGCTTGTATGAAAGTCCGCTGATTTTTTGCATTTCCGGAAGGTGTTTGTGTTCCTGTGTGAGCGCATAAAGACGCGGAGACTTTAATTCTGGATTGCGGTCTGGAGATTCGTACTGGGCGATTGCTTTTTTTCCTGCTCCCGAGTATCCCGACACTGCATGGCAGACAACCGGATAATCTGGAGCAATTATTCCGTTTTTGATAAGCGGATAAACGAGAGATATAAAACCGGAAGCATAGCAGCCTGGAACGGCAACCCTGTTTGAATTTTCTATTTTCTGGCGATGTTCCTTGGAAAGTTCTGGAAAACCGTAAGCCCAATCTGGATTTGTGCGGTGAGCTGTTGAAGCGTCCAAAATGCGGGTTTTTGGGTTTGTGCAAAGATTTGCGGCCTCGATTGCGGCTGCGTCCGGCAGACAGAGGAACGTAAAGTCGGACGCGTTTATCATTTTTGCACGTTCTTGAGGATCCTTGCGTTTTTCCTCATCGATTAAAAGAATTTCGATATCGCTGCGTTTTTCAAAACGTTCATAAATTTTAAGACCGGTTGTGCCGTCTTTGCCGTCAATAAAAACTTTGTAAGCCATTTTTTTCGTCTCCAAAATTATTTGCGTTAGGGGTTGGAGTGGCCGCAAAGCGGGTGCAAAGCACCGGTAGCCACGGAAGACCCGACTTTTGGCTGCAAAGCCAAAAGTAACGCCCGGATTTCTTTAAATATATATTTTTTGACCGATAATTACGATATGAAACACAGAACTTTTTGGATATTTTTTTTGATGGCTCTTTTTGCGACGGCTGATACCGAAATTTTTGCTCAGGCGCAGGCTGTAAAATTGCATTATTCGGGAAAAGGCGGATATTCGCTTGTGGAACGGACAAATTTGCGCCGTTATGTGAACGGAAAATATGTCGGTTTGACGAGCAGGGAAGTTCGTTCTTTTGTGAGTCCGAGTGAGCCTCCGTTGATGCGTTTTAAGGCAAAAGGTTCTGTTTACGAAAATGACCAGTGGTATGACGGAAGTTTTTATGTAATGGAAGAAACTTTGCGTAATTCTCAGGTTGCCGGAGCAGGGATTCACGAAGCGGTTCAGTCGGTTTTTCATATTTTTAAAAACGGGCAGCTTACAATGTACAAGGATAACGGTTATCCGAGTTTTAGGAGTTTTCCGGCTTATACTGCGGAAAAGGTGAATGTTGGAGAAAGCTGGAAGGCTGTGGCGGAACGTTCGGTTGATCCGCTCAATAAAGGTGTTTTTACAAAAATTCCGATGCAGGTTCTTTATACTTTTTCTGGTGCGGAAACTTATAAAGGGCAGGCGGTTTATAGAATCAAGGCAATTTGGCAGACTTATTATGACGCGCAAAACCGTGATTTTGGAGGGGATTCTTCGCTGCAAAAGGCTCGTGGCGGACACAAGGCGGATATTATTGTTTTGCAGGAAACCGGCGAGCCGATTTTGATTCTGGACAACGTTGACGAAACTTTTTTCTGGATTGATGGCACTGAGGTGAATTTTAAGGGAACCATTACCCTGTTTACGGAATTTCCTCCAGCCTTTGATTCTCAGAGGATTATGGCTGCCCTGAACCGGGTGGCTAGCGTTAAGACGGGGGAGGAAAGTGCATCCTCGGTCAGAGGGGGCTCTTCTGACAGAGGGGCAGTTGCTGGAAAAGGTACATCAACTGAAAGAGTGGCCATTGCTGGTGGAGAACCGTCCTCCGTCAAAGGGACATCTTCGGTCAAAGGGGCGGCAATTTCGGAAAAAGGAGCAGGCACGGTCAAAGAGGTTTCTTCCCTCAGAGGAGTATCTTCGGCAAAGGTTGCGGAGGCGGTTACTGGAAAAACGGCTGGGGCAGAGCCAAAAAACAACATTGTGGCGGAAGAAGTGCCGGCTGGAATTCGTCTGAGCATAAGGGACATAAAATTTGCACCAGACAGCGCCCAGATTTTGCCGGGAGAAAGCAGCCGTCTGGACGAAATTGCAGAGGTTTTAAAGATGGCACCGAATGCACAGCTTCTGGTGGAAGGTCACACCGCCAGCGTGGGAAAGCCGGCTGGAGAGCAGACCCTTTCTGAACAGCGGGCAAAAAAAATCGCTCAGGAACTGAAAGCCCGGGGTGTTAAGGCTGGTGCCTTTATATGCCGGGGGTTTGGAGGTACAAAACCAGTGGCATCTAACGAAACCCCGGAAGGCAGAGCCCAGAACAGGCGGGTAGAAATAACGATTTTAAAATGAATTTGTGTCAGACCGCCGGAAAAGCACTTTAAATAGGGTACGCACCAGAGGCTGAATGAAAAAAAGCTGGGTAAAAAAAGCAAAGGGAAAGTTAAAACACACCAGCCTGAGCCAGTTTGCAAGGAAAGTAAGCAGGTTAAAGGGAAGTTCCCTGTAGGGATAGTACAAGGCGGCGGCAATCAGGCTCATGGTAGGACACATAAGACCAACCGTTGCACAGATAATTGAAGTTTCAAACAGCAGGGGATTTGTTTCTTCGGGTTTCCAAAGGCGGCAGACAAGTCTAAAAGACAGAGGACTGCCCATGACACATTCAAGAGTGTAGGCAAAGAGAAATTCAACCAGAATTATTACATAAATGGGCAGGTTCCGGCCGAACATTTCAACACCGCCCATTGTACGGATTGCCTGTAAAACGGAATTTTCTCCCGTTACTTTAAGAAAAAAACTTCCGTTTACTACATAAAGACTGTAGAAAACATAGGCATGAACGGTAATAACCACGGTGATGAGAGCGAACATCATTCGCTCAAACTGATTTTTTGGCATAAAAACCTCCTGGAACATAAAGAATTTGACCTCGAAAAATTCGTATTTGTAAAATTTTAGAGGCGTATTTAAGTAAAACGTCACAGGCAAAAAAAAATCACGGAGGCACCGCCAAAAAAAGGCAATGTTCCGTGATCAGATTTATATGAGGGAATATCAAAAACCCTCAAGACATGTGTCGTTTACATTGAGAAATCTGCCATAAACCGTCTTTTAGATATTCCGAAAGAACAGCCATTGGCAAAAATTTTATTGATTTTATTAGTACTAAAGCCGAGTTTTGACTTTCCTCGCAATCAAAAATCGCCAGAAATGCCTGGAATTAACTCAAGTTCAGACTATTTAAAACCTGTTAAAGAATAACGAAGATTTAATTTTTCTTCAAGAAACTGCTTTCAGAAAAAATTTCGGTTTTGTGGAGGGTGCCCAGGATGTCAGCGGACTGAACTATGTCCTGGGTTCTCTGGATTTTCATATATTCTTTCAGGTCGATGGAAAATCTGTTCATGGAAAAATGCTGGAATACAAAGACTTTTTTCCATTCCTCTGGGGCAGTGTCGTAATTTTTTTTTAATTCCTCCCGGTAGGTGGTAAAAATCCCATTTTTTTTGAGTTCGCTGTAACCCACAAGGAAAATTTTTGGTTTTTCGGCTTCGGTTTGGGTGGCATTGCAAAGTTCAAGGTGTAGTCGGGCGGTTTTTTGAGCCATGTAGAGCTGGCTTTCCTGCAGGAGCCGGCGGATTTTTTCCCCTCCCTGAGCTGCAAGGAATTTTAGGTGCTTTGTTTTTGCGGTATGTACGGGGGTTTTGTTCAATATTATGGCATTTTTTCGGAAATCAATGTGGAACTGGGGGTTTTTCTGGAAGAAGCTGGCGGCTATTTTTCCGCTTTGACCTACAAGATATTTCTGATTTTTTGAAAGCTGCTCGTCTTTGCCAGGGTTGTCGCCGATTACTATCAGCCGTATTTGACTTTGTTCTGTTATTTCGTCCAGAGCGGTATTGTAAACTACCGGATTTTCTAAGGGATAGGCAGGGGTGTCTTTTTCAGCAGCCTCTTTTTGAAGGGGCATAAGGAGTGAACCAAATTCCTGGGATTTTTCTTTGCAATACTCTTTAAAATCCCTGCGGAAGTCTGAAAAAACGGCGTACTGTTGGGAAGTCATTCCTGTATTATACGAAGCACATTGTTTTGTCGCAATGTTTTTTTGGCAAAAGTTTTTTCTGCAAATGTTGAACCTGTGTTCCTGTTAGTGAGTTTTGTTACGTCATTGTTTTTTTGAACTGTTGTTCTGTTAGTGGAAAATGCTACGGCGGATGCGGCGGCCGTAGTTGCAGCGGGTTGGCAAGGCCAAGTTGCTGCAATGAGCGGGAGCGAAGCCAGAGCAGCCGGTCTGACAGGGGAAATTTACAGTAAAAGAAAAACATTTTTGGGCAAAAATATTCCGTCCATAGGAATAATAAGTATGGCAAAAGAAATTCCCCCGGGTAATTTTTAGAGGTTTTTATTATTTACTTCATCAAGACCTATGTCGTATCTTTCTTCTTTTATTCCATTGAGTGTCTTTCTCTTCCATATCATTTATCAGAAAAAGATTTGACTTAAGAAAGTAAAAAAAGTGCCGCAAAAAAAATCATTTTTTTATCTTTCAGAAAATTGTTTGTATTTTTCAGTTCATTATTATGTGAACCATCAGAAACGAAGGTGACACCTTCAAAAAAATTGTATTAGAGTTTATTAAAATGAATTTTGCACATCTTTTTGAAGCAGGTATGCTGGTATGTTTTGGTTTTTCTTGGCCAATCAATGTAGTAAAGGCTTACAAAGCCGAAACTGCAAAAAGTACAAGTCTTGCTTTTATCTTTCTGATCATCACAGGTTACGTTCTTGGAATCAGCGCTAAAATCATCAATCACCAGTTCAACTACGTACTTGCAGTATATGTTCTGAATCTTGTAATTGTTTTTTCAAATGTTCTTGTTTACTTCAGAAACATTTCTCTGGATAAAAAACGTGAAGCTGAAAAGGGCAGCGAAAAAACTAAGACTGAACCAAAGGGTAAAGTTCTTTATGCTCACGAAGAACAGATTGTTCTTGCAAAAGAGTTCACTTTGACTTTGACCTTTACAACAGAAGTACATTCGCTCTTTCACTTAAAAATGCAAAAGAATATTTTGAAAAATTCGTTTCAGCCTTGAACTCAGACGGAATCATTCTTCAGCTTGGTAAAGAAGACCGTGAAATCTTCAAGGCAAATCCTTATCTGTTCGACACAATGTACCTTGACCTGATTTCTGTAATCAAGGCTCACAACAAAGACTGCCGCCTGGATTATTTGGGGATTTTCAAATTCTTTCAGTGAGAGTATAATAAAAAAACTATTTTTTTAGAAATTATATCCCGCTCAAAGGAAGTAATTATGAAAGGATTTATCAGGAAAATCGTTTTACTTGCTGTTACACTTGTTTTAGTAGGTATTGGTGTTTCGTGTCAGAACTCTTTTTCTGGAGATGGCGGAGGTGAAGAATCTTCTCCTTCTCTTCAGGCTCCTGTTGTTACTCCAGCCTCAGGTCAGTTTTCTGAAGGTTTCAAGACAATTGAAATTGAAAACAAGAACAACATGGGAGATATCTTCTACACGGTTGACGGATCAAATCCTTCTGCTGAATCTTTCCGCTATACAGAACCATTCAAGATTTACAGCTCTAGTGTTGTAAAGGCTGTTGTTATCTATAACAAGTCTGCCTCACTGGTGGTTTCTTCAAAATACGAACTGAACGTTGGAAAGACACAGACCCAGCTTGGTATAATCAGCGGAAAAATCGGCCTTTCAAATAATCTTCCGGAAGACGTAAAGGAACAGCTCAAAAATACCGACGTTTACATCTTCTCGGATGATCTTCCGGGTAAAGTTATAACCTGCAAGATGGGCGGTTCTTACTATATTGACGGTCTTGATACTTCAAGAACTTACGACTTCTATTTTACAAATACAGAACCTGGAGTTGTTCAGGGAGCAAAGACTTCCCGTGCAGCAACTGCAAAAGACGAAAACGGAAGACCTCTTGTTGCAAACAAGAATTCCATTAAACCTGAATCAGGCGCCGGTATTGAAGTAGACGTTAATCTTTCTGCAACAGGTACAATCAAAGGAACTGCAAAACGTTTTGATGTAACGGGCGCTGAAGAAGCAGATCAAGGTGGAATTTCCGTTTATATTCCTGGAACATCTTATTCAGCATTGACAGATAAAAACGGAAACTTTGCTATGTCGGGAATTCCTCAGGGACTCCACACAATCCGTGCCCAGTATGCCGGATACACTTTTGTTGAAAAAGAAAACGTTCTTCTTCAGACAAAAGACGAAAACGCTCCGGAAACAGTAATTCCTGAAACATTCAATCTTTCATTCGGAAGAGGAATTGTAAAAGGTTCTGTTGTTCTTAGCGATGCTACAGAAGCCGGTGAAAACGCCGGAATCTTAGTAAATCTTTCTGAATCAACAAATACCTATTCATATTCAGCAGTTACAAACCTTAACGGAAACTTCTCAATTGTAGATGTTTACCCGGGAACTTATACAGTTGAAATTTCAAAAGAAGGATATGACTCTGCAATCATTTCTGAAATCAAGGTAAACGGAGCTTCCTTTACTTCTATTCCTACAACAACACTTCAGGTTATTGGTGGAAAACTTTCAGGAAAAGTTTCTGTAGACGGCCTTACAGTCTTTGACGGTATTACAGTCCTTGCTGAAAATGAAAACGGAAAGAAATATTTTGGAATCGTAAACAGTGCAGGTGAATTCTCATGGGAAAGCGTAAGCCCTGGTACTTACAAAATTACTGCAAACTACGCAGGCTATAAGTCAATTTCAGTTTCTGGAATTGTTGTTTCAATGGGAAATGATGTATCTGACATACGCCTTTCAATTAAAGAAAAAGCAACTTACACAATTACCGGAAAAGTTCTTCGTGAAGGAATGGATTCCGGTTTTGAAGGCACAAGCGTTGTGGCCAACAATTCTACCGACAAATCTTTCTCAAAAACTACAGTTACCGGAACAGACGGTACCTTCATTTTGAGCGAAGTTGAACCTGGCGACTACATGATTACAATCAGTCGCGAAGGTTATATTACAGATAATTCAATTTACGTATCAGTTGGTACACAGGCCATTGAAGTAATTCCAGACGTAATCCTCAAAAACTCACTTGGTTCTGTTAAGGGAACTGTTACTCTTGAAAGTGCTCTTGATAATGCAGGAATTGAAATCCTCCTTAAGTCTGAAAAAAACGAAAAGACTTTCAGTACAGTTACCGATACACTTGGACTCTACTCAATAAGCGGAATTGAACCTGGTACCTGGAGAGTTCAGGCTACAAAAGGCGGTTTTAATACAGGCCTTTCGGATGCCTTCTCGGTAAATGCCGGAAACACAACTGAAGTTTCTGCAATGGAACTTAAGATTTCGCACCGTTCTATTTACGGAACAGTTGTTCTTGAAGGCCGTACCGATGCAACCGGTGTAAGAATTACTGCAACTAATGTTACAAAGACAAACGAAATCTATTCAGCACTTTCAAATAAAGACGGTGTTTATGCTTTGAGCGGCATGATTCCTGGTGAATACATCCTTTCTTATTCTTACGAAGGTTACCGTTCATATACAGGTTCAAGCGTAAACCTTAAAGAAGATTCATCTTTGAATCTTGAAGCAATTACTTTAGGTAAAGCCACTGGTAAGATTTCTGGTATTGTAAATCTTGAAGGCTGTTCAGACCACTCAGGCATTACAGTTTCAATCAACGGAACAGATTACACATACGTTACAGAGGCCGATGGTTCTTATGAGTTCACAGTTCCAAGCGGAAACTATCCTGGCGGTGTTCGTTTCAAACGTGATGACTTCCAGCTTACTGCAAAGGCCGATACAATTCCTGTTCTTACAGATTCTACATACGGTGTTCTAACTGTAGAAATGAAGTGTATCTCTGTTCCTGTTAAAGGTGTAATTGACCTTGCAGGTACAGATGACAATTCAGGAATCAAGGTTACAGTAGACGGACTTGATGATGTTGAAACTCTTACAGATACAGAAGGTAACTGGAAGCTTGAACATATTCCTCTTGGTTACAGAACATTCAGATTCTCAAAAGTGAACGTTCCTGATGTAACAAGCGAAAAGCTTCTTGAACCTTCAATCGGCCTTGATATTGGAAAAATTGGAATGATTCCGGACAGTGCTACCCTTAAAGGTCACGTATACCTTACAGACATGACTGACCACCAGGGTATTATTATTACGGTTAAGACTGTAGACCAGGAAGACATGGTATTCAAAACTTCAAGTGACGGATCATTTGAAGCCACAAACATTCTGGCAAGCGGTTCACACGATATTATTTTCAGTAAGAACGGATGGGTGAGCCAGACCATTACAATTTCAGACTTGGTTCCTCTTGAAGAAAGGGAAATCGGTGCAAACAAGGAATTTGTTCTTAAAGATACAGAAAAACCTGTTGTTTCATCTGTAGTTATAAACTCAGGCGCCAACAGTTCAAGTTCAACAAAACTGAATGTAGATATTATCGCAAGTGATGCCGGTTCGGGTCTTTACAAAATGGGCGTTCAGGTTATTCCAACTATCGGTGGGGTGGACAAGCAGATTTATCCTACAACACCGGCCTGGACAGACTATAAAGCCGGCTTTGAATACAACCTGGAAGACCTGCCGTCTGTTGTTTATTCAGGAAACGGAACTTACACTCTTGTAGTTTCTGTAAAAGATAAAGCCGGAAACATTTCTGAAGTATGCAAAAAAGCTATCAGAATTACCGACATCGTTACAACAATCAGCGGTGTTCTTAAGGGAGATAACCTGCACCTTACAAAAGACCGCAGCCCATATCTTGTTGTTGCTGACTGTAACGTTACAGAAACAGATACTCTGGTAATTGAACCGGGCGTTGAAGTGAGATTCGACGGAGAGTTCTGTATTTCTGTTAGCGGAGAAATTCACGCCCGCGGTACAAAAGACGAAAAAATCCTCTTTACTTCTAACAGTGTTGATAAGGAAACTATATGGACTGAAGAGGAATATGGCGAATACATTGACGAAAATGGCAATTACCAGTGGGGGCCTCATGAAGTTACAAAAACCGGAATCAAGACAACTTACTGGACTGGTATTGCAATCAATGGCTCTTCCGTTACTGTAAACAATTCAAATGAATATGTAAACGGAAACATTATGGAATACTGTGAAGTGGAATACTCAGATTCACCATTAACAGTAAAAGCCGGAACTTACATCAATCATTGTACATTCAGTAAATCAAAAGTACATGAATGGGATGCGGACAATTACGGAACTGTTTACCTTGGAAACAGAAATATTTACTGTTTCTCTTCAACTTTTGAAACTGGTGTTTGTGTTAACGAGGCATCTGGTATTTTTGCAAACAATAAAGTTCTGAAGACATTAAGAATGGATTGGAGCAGCGGAAGTCTTTTCAGGCAGAACCATATTTCAAATGCTTCTGTAAGTTTCTATTATTTCCAAGGATATTGTTCAGATAATATATTCGAATCAGTTTCCTTTAATATAAGTGGAAATGCTAATTCAGGAGTAATCTCTAACAATAACTTTATAGACTGTGCTTCTCCTATTGTAACTACTACAGAAAGTTATCAAATAGGAAGAAACTATAACTTTACAAACAATTACTGGGGTGAAGGAAATACTGAAGAACTTGAATATAAAGGTTCTGATGCAAACATTTCCTTTATTTCTGACAATTACGACAACTTCCGTTATATGAAAGTTGATTACTCAGGCTGGCTTACTTCTGCAAACTCTAATGCAGGAACAAAGGGAGAAGCCTTTATTCCTGTTGGAAACGCAATAGTAAATTGTACATCTATGGAAAACCAGGAATTTACTGACCCTGAAATTACAAAAGAAATTTCTTATGGCGGGAGTTCTTATACACCACTTGATAAAATTACTCTTTATGTTGATGGGGTTCCTGTAAGAACTGATTCTGAATTTATGAATTACAACGCGTTTACATACAGTTCTTCATATTCACTTGGGCTTCCTTACATGAATGCCGGAAAACATGCATTAAAAGTAGTTCTTGTTGATAAAGACGGAAATACAAGTGAAAAATCCTCTTACTTTACTATTATTCATAGTGATACTTCTGGTTCAGAACTTGCCGGTGTAAGCTGGAATAAAACTACAGGTCAGCCGTTAAAAGACAGCCGTACAGCATATCTCTGGCATCTGGACGCAAGCGGAAATGAAGCAAGTGATACGAATGCAAACATTGGTGGCTATACTAATTCACTTGGTGGATTAGGCGGATGTTCTAGTTATATTCATACTTTTGATAACGTTTCATTAGATCTTCCAAATAATGCATTTACAGTTGAGTACTGGATAAAAGGAAGTAACAGAACAAGTAGTCCATATTTATATATACGTAAGGAAGACTGCTTTTCTATTGGTAGCCAAATTTATATTTATTACGAAACTTCAAATAGTTCAATTTCTAGTCACTGGAGCAATATATCTGGACCTTCTGGAGATGGAAAATGGCATCACGTGGCTTATGTATATGGAAGTAATTATGTAGCTTCTTACGTAGACGGAATTCTTACAAGTTATTCAAATAACATGAATATTGAAATGTATAACAGTACAAGGAAGTTATACATTTCTTCTGATTCAAATAGGTTTGATGCTGTTGATGAATTAAGAATTAGTAATGAAGCCCGCAGTGCAGACGAAATTGCCGCTTACTATAAAGATGCAAGTGAAGTAATGAAGAAATCAACCGGCAGTCTTGATGCCATTGTTTACTAAGGAGAAAGGTTATGAAAAATACATTTAGAAATATAATCTTTGTAACAATATCTGTTTTATTGATAGGAATTATTTCAGCCTGTTCCAACTCTTTTTCAAACGAAGTTTCGAATCCAGATTCTGAAAATCTAAACAGTCAGAATCTGGGCTCTGCTACAGTGCGCATGTTTGTTCCGGACTATACTGCAATGGCAGAAAAATCTGAAAGCCGTGCAATAGCACCACAGACAGCTTATGTACAGCTTTCGGGCTATAATTCAGTTTCAGGAAACTGGAATGTATTCCAGAGAATTGAATTTTCAAGTGCTGTAAAAACACCTGTAGAAAACTCTCCTGAAAATTTTCCTGGTAATATTTTTACCATTACCTTTGATAAGGTTGTGGCAAAGTCTTACCAGGCTGGTGAACTAAAAATTGAACTTTTAAATAGCGCAGAAAGTGTTTTAACTTCAGGAACAAATGCAACAACAGTAAATGTTCAGTATGGCGGAAATGCTTCAACAACTTTTTACACTGTTCCAGAAAACTCGGGAAATAGCGATTCAAACCTTTCTAAGGGTGAAATGAAATTCATGCATTACATAATGAACGCAAATACTCATTATACACTTCACCTTGATGTAGAAGGTTCTTCTTACCCTGATGTAGTTATCTTCAATGAAAATGGAACTTTTGAAAAATATATATCCGTTGATTCTGCAGAAAGTTCAAGAATCGAATTTACTGAAGACTCACAGGCTGTAAAATATATTGGAGTATGGGCCGATGACGGAGTTGCAGTTTCAAACTATAAGCTGAATCTTTATACAGACCTTACAGATTTTACTTTCAAAGATTCATCCATTGGATTCTGGGGTGGTGAAAAGTATCAGGTTAATCTTACACCGATTCCTTCAGATTCATATCTTGGAAAAGCCACATACACAAGTAGTAACCCTGACATTACTGTAAATGAAGACGGTTTAATTTCAGGAAATAATGAGGCGGAAGGTACAATTACAGTTTTTTATAACGGCATTTCCCATTCTATTGCTGTAAATGTTTATGAAACAGCAACAGAAATTACAGGTGTATTAAGCGGTGAAAAGCTCCACTGGACAAAAGAAAACAGCCCTTACAAGGTTACAGGAGATATTCTTATAGAAGAAAACGACCAGCTTATAATTGAGCCAGGTGTAAAGGTTTATTTTGTTGGAAACAATTACATCAAAATGAACGGTTCAATTTATGCCGTTGGTACTAAAGACGAACCAATTACAATTACAAAAGCCGCAAGCTATAACGGAACATGGGATGGCCTTAGAATTGGTGGCGGTTCATTAAATACAACAGATACTTATACATATAACTCGGGAAATATCCTTAAATATGTAAATTTCAGTTATGCACAAACTCCAGTCGAATTAAACAGCCCTGTATTTGTAGATCATTGTAATTTTACTGATTGTTACGGTTCTGTTTCTGTAAAAGGTGGTTCTGTATTGATAAACGATAATTTTGAAAATGGAATATCTATTTCTTCAAGTGGTAATATTATTACAAATAACAGAATCAAAAGTTCCCTTGAGTTGGATTGGTGGGACAGTAATGTTACAGCTTCAAATAATACTTTTGAAAATTGTTATTGTCGTTTTGAAGGCCCTTATTCTAAATCGTTTATTAACAATATTTTCAAAGGTGGAACTTTGTATCTTGGTTCAGATTATTACGATTGTTTGAGAATCCAGAATAATAATTTTGAAAACTTCACTGGCATAATGCTTGATATTTCAGGTAGTCATGATTCTTATAAGACAATTGACTTTACCGGTAACTACTGGGGTGAATCTCAGACAGCAGAACTTATTGCAAATGAAGCAACTGGTGAAAAAAATGTAAGCTTTATCAGAGATTACCGTGATGACTTTAATCTTACAGAAGTTGACTACACTGGATGGAAGCGGGAACCTGTAGAAGGAGCCGGTTATCAGGGAGAAAACTTTATTGCATTTGACTACACTGTAAACGGTTACAACTGGAATAATGGCGGCTATTACCCGGAATCTAAAAGCCCTGATTTATCAATTGTTATTACTCCTCAGTACAGTTCAAATGCAATAAGCCAGTACAGAGTTTCTCAGGGTTATGAAAACCTTAAGAATGCTGAATGGAAGACATTTACAGAAAACGTTTCATTTACAGTAGATCTTTCAGCTCTTGAAAATGAACTGGCTCCAATTTATATCCAGCTTAAAGACTCAGAAGGAAATATAAGTTCATCTGTAAACCATAATATACCTTATGATAAGCCTGTAATTACATCATCAATAAAAGACGGTGCTTCATGGAAAAATCCTTCAAAAGTTGATTTACAAATCGATATTACGGATTCTTCAAGAGTAACAAGATATGAAATTCTTTGTGATTCTGTTTGTATCAGATCTGATGAAACAAGTTATGGTGATTCACACTGGGGTGTAACCCATTCTTTAGGCCTTCCTTATATGGCTTCAGGAGAACATTTATTAACTCTTAATGCATGGGATATGGCAGGAAACAAAACTACAGAAGAAATTCATTTTACAATTGAAAAAGATAATTCAGATGTTTCTTCTTTAGCCGGAACAAGCTGGGATACAACAACAGGCCAGCCTTTGAAAGACTCAAAGACAGTATACCTATGGCACTTAGATGAAGACGGAAATGAAGTCAGCGGTGAAGTTTCACTTGAAAGTTACACAGCAACTACAGGTGGTTTAGGAAACGGAAATGCAAGCTATGTAGCTTCCTATAATACAATTCCTGTTGATTTTAGTGAAACTAACGCCTATACCGTAGAATTCTGGCAGAAAGGAACCGGAAACAGGTTGGAAATTTCAAAATCAGATCAGTTCGATTGTTTTACATTATATTCCGGTTCAAATTGCAGTGGTAATATTTCCAATTATTATAAAACTTCTTCCGGGTCACAAACTGGAAATGGTTTTGACTCACCTTATATTGATGCTTCTACTTGGCATTACTGGGCCTTTACATATAACGGTAAATACGCTGCAATTTATTGCGATGGTGTACTGGTTTCCTTTAATGAAATGAATATTGAATTATTCAGTAATGAAAATAAACTGTATATTTATTCAAATAGTGAAGGAAACTACGACGAAATCCGTATTTCAAATGCGGCCCGTTCAGGAGATGAAATTGCAGCTTACTATAAAGCGGCAAAAGATAAGATCCAGTAAAGGTTAAACATTAAGCCCCGGGAAAATCCCGGGGCTTTTTGGGTATATTACGTTTATTAGTTCTTCCCGGCTTACCATTTCAGGCATTCCCGGTTTTTCAGTTCTTGTACAGCAGATCACCTTCATTCCAAAAGCTTTTCCGATTTCTGAAACTTTCTTTCCGATGTTTCCGTAACCAAAGATTCCCAAAGTTTTTCTTTCGGAAAGCCTTGGCTTATGGATGAAAAAGCTGACGATATTCTTGGATTTCCTTACGCCACAGGAAATAAATTCACTTCAAGACCAGAAGACCTGCTTTAGCGCCTTACAGTAATTTCTGAAGAATCGGAACTTAAACTTTTTGACGGAAGAATTAATCACAATAATGGCTGGTTTGTTTTAAGTTCGGAACTGTCTGCTGGAAAAACTGAAAAAGCTCTTGTTTGGAAAATCATTCCAAATGTAGATGAAACATGGCTTTATAAACCGGTTCTTCAGGTTTCTCAGGTTGGTTACCATTCTTCCCAGAAAAAATGATGCGTAATTGAAACTGACAAAAGAGACGGCAATATTTATGAAGCCGTGCTTTTAAAACATACAGCAGAAGGACAAAGTTTTTTCTGCAAATGTTGAACCTGTGTTCCTGTTGGTGAGTTTTGTTACGTCATTGTTTTTTTGAACTGTTGTTCTGTTAGTGGAAAATGCTACGGCGGATGCGGCGGCCGTAGTTGCAGCGGGTTGGCAAGGCCAGGCTGCTGCAATGAGCGGGAGCGAAGCCAGAGCAGCCGGTCTGACAGGGGAAATTTACAGTGAAAGAAAGACATTTTTGGGCAAAAATATTCCGTCCATAGGAATAATAGGTATGGCAAAAGAACGCCCCAGGGTAATTTTTAGAGGTTAGAGGTTCCCTTTTTGTTAAAAAACAGTTAAAATAAGCCAGTTTTTTTTATAATGTAGTTTTTTATGATTTTTAACATTGTTGCTCAGGTTTTTGGTTTTGTCGGCTCTCTCTGCCTTTTGCTTTTTGGAATGAATATGCTTTCCGACGGAATTCAGAAAGGTGCGGGAAGTAATTTACAGAAGTTGCTTGGAAAAATTGCAGGAAACAGATTTACGGCGGTTTTGACCGGAATTGGCGTTACGGCGATTATTCAGTCGTCTGGTGCTACTACCGTAATGGTTGTGAGTTTTGTCAATGCGGAAATGCTCACGCTCAAACAGGCAATTGGCGTAATTTTTGGCGCAAATATTGGTACGACCGTTACTGCCTGGATTGTTTCGCTTTTTGGATTCAGTTTTTCGATTGCTGATGCGGCAATTCCGCTTTTTGGAATTGGTTTTCTTTTAAAGCGCATGAAAAAATTCAAGATTCACAATTTTGCAGATTGTTTTATGGGATTTGCAATTTTGTTTATGGGTCTTGACCTTCTTCAAAAAACATTGACCTTGAGTTCTGAGTCGGCGGCAGTTTTGCAGCATCTTACGAATTTGGGAATTGGCGGACTTTTGCTCGGTGTTTTTATCGGAGCGGCGGTTACGGCTCTTATACATTCGTCTTCGGCTATGACGGCGATTGTTCTTACGATGGCGGCAAATAACTTTTTAACCTGGGAGCTTTCGGCTGCCTTGGTTTTGGGAAGCAATATTGGTTCGACGATTGATGCCGTTATGTCAGCTTTTGGCGCTACGACCAATGCAAAACGTACGGCGCTTGTGCATGTTATGTTCAATGTTGTGGGAACTGTAATTGTTCTGTGCTTCTTTAAACCTTTCTTGAGTCTTGTTGATATGATTGTTCCTGGAACTCCAGCTTCAAATATTACAACTCATATTGCAATGCTCCATACGATTTTTAACCTTTGTTCTACGTTGATTTTCCTTCCTTTTGTCGATCAGATTGCATTTCTTGCAACTAAAATTATTAAAACCACTCCAGAAGAAAGCAATTCGCATTATAGATTTCCAGCAATTTTGCCTAACAGCCACGTTTCGGCAGATGTTTACCTTTTTCAGATTCAAAAAGAAATTTCAAAAATGTCTGCAAAAATAATGGAAATGTTCGATATTATTTCGAATACTCTTGCGCGCGCAGGCAGAAATCCTCAGGAAGTTGAGGTTGAAAAGTCGGTTGATTTGGTTCAGCAGCTGGAAGAATATATTGACGAAATGAACGAAGCAATCACTCACTTTTTGCAGCACGTTTCTCGTCTGCCGAATGCAAACCACGAAGACAGAATTCATTTTTCGCGGTTAATGACGATTACAGATACGCTTGAAAGTTTGAGCGATGAAAATTCTTCGATAATGTACACGCTCAAAAAGTACATTGAAAGCGAAAGTTTTAATTTTGTTTCTGACCAGACAAAAAAAATCTGTGGTTATCTTGAATCGGTTCGCCTGTTCTATGAACGGGTTTGCGTAAACTTTACGATTGGCATGACTGGTGAACAGAAATACGAATACGAAAAGCTCGAAGACGAAATTGACCATACAAAGAAGAGCTTAAAATACGAAAGCCGCAAACGAATTGAATCAGGAAGCGATGTAAAAGCAGAACTTGCTTATATCGACCTGGTAAGAAAAATCGAAAAAGCCGGCGACTGCATCTACACAATAGTTCAAGCTATCTAAAAAAAATGTCCGCAAAAAAATGCGGACATTTTTTTGCGGACACAAATAAAATCAATTCAAATTTTTATAATTTTATTCTGAAAATTCTGCAACAAGTTGTGTTACGGTCTGCTTTGCATCTCCGTAAAGCATTACTGTGTTGTCGTTTGTAAAGAGAGGATTTTCTACGCCAGAAAAACCTGTTCCTTTTCCGCGCTTGAGTACAAAGACTGTGCGCGCTTCGTGAGCATTTACAATCGGCATTCCGTAGAGCGGACTTGATTTGTCGTTGATTGCGTCCGGATTTACTACGTCGTTTGCGCCGATTACGATTGCAACATCAACATTGTTCATTTGAGGGTTCATTTCGTCTGCGGTTTTTAACTGCTCGTACGGAACATTTGCTTCTGCCAAAAGAACGTTCATGTGGCCTGGCATTCGTCCTGCAACCGGATGAATTGCAAAATTTACTTCTGCGCCGTTCGCCTCAAGTTTGTCGCAGAGTTCTTTAACTGCATGCTGGGCCTGTGCTACAGCCATTCCGTAGCCCGGAACAATTACAACGTTTTTAGCAGCTTCGAGAATAAGATAAGCGTCTTCGACAGACATGGCTTTTGGCTCTTTTACAGGACCATTGCCAGCCTTCTTTTTTGCGCCGCCAAAACTCTTGAACAAAAGACTTGAGAAAGTGCGGTTCATGGCTTTGCACATAATCAAGGTTAAAATCAAACCGGAAGCACCGACAAGACAGCCAGAAACAACGAGAACCGTATTGTTGATTGCAAAACCGGCAAAAGCCGCCGCAAGACCGGAAAGCGCGTTCAAGAACGAAATAATAACCGGCATATCGCCGCCACCGATTGGAATTACCATTGTAAAACCAAGAATCAAAAAAGCCGCGCTCGAAACGATAATTCCAAGTTGACCGGCATTCAAACTTTCACAAACCGACACGCTGTCAAAAAACGAATACGCCGCAATTGCTGCAAGTCCAACCACGCACAAAACCGCATTTACCGCATTTTTTGCAGGAATTTTCCAGCCCTTAAAAGTCATTTTTCCGCTCAGTTTGCCCCAGGCAACAAGCGAACCTGTAAATGCAACTGCGCCGATTGCAATTGTAAGACCGAGCGAAACCGCTGTAAAACTGTCGCCTTTTTTTTGACAAAGATACTGCGTCAAAGCAACCAAAAACGAAGAAAGACCGCCAAAACCGTTGAACAAAGCGACAAGTTCCGGCATTCCCGTCATCTGGACTTTTTTCGACCAGATTGCGCCGATTATTGTTCCTAAGAGAATTGCGGCTGCAATCCAAACATATCCGTTTGCCAGCCAGTTTGCCGAATTCCACGAACCCAAAACCTCGTTTTCGCACAAAACCGTAATTACTGCGATTAACATGCCGACAGAAGAAAGAAGGTTTCCTTTTCGCGCAGTCGGAGTTTTTCCCATAAGTTTGATTCCGCGGATAAAGAAAATACACGAAATCATATACAAAATTTTAATAAATATATCTTTCATCAATTTCTCCTAAAACGTAAATCATTACGAAGCAATGAATCTTGAATTTATTTTTTAGAATCGTCCTTTTTCTTGAACATTCCGAGCATGCGGTCAGTAACCATGTATCCGCCGATTACGTTGATAGTCGCAAAAACAATCGCCAAAAATCCGAGAACCGCTCCGAGTTTTCCTCCAACCTTAACAGCAACCGCCGTAATGCTCACTGCTCCGACAACAGTAATTCCAGAAATTGCGTTAGTTCCCGACATAAGCGGTGTATGAAGCTGGCTTGGAACTTTAGCAATCAGTTCAAGACCCAAAAAAGCCGCAATTACGAAAACAAAAATAAGCATTATATCCATAATTTTCTCCAATTAAAAATATCAAAAAGTAGGGGAAAAGCCTTTCCCCTGCGCCGCACTTTGTTGCGGCGACACCCCATTCTCCTAAGGGCTGCGCCCTTAAAATCCTGCTGGCTTTAATCAAAAGTAAAAAAAATTGCCACAAAATTCTAATTTTTAAATCTTTCGTGGATGATTTTTCCGTCCTGTGTTAAAAGACAGCCTTTCATTATTTCGTCTTCGAGGTTTACATTAAATTCTTTTGTTTCTTTGTCGTAAAAATGTGTAAGGAAGGCCGTTATGTTTCCTGAGAACATTTTTGACGCATCGTAAGGAACCTGACGTTCGAGCATGTCGCCGGACATAATCGTCACTCCGTTTTCTGTCACGATATTTTCAAAAAGTTTTGAACCTTCAACGTTTCCGCCTGTTGAGCAAGCCATATCGACAACAATTGAGCCCGGCATCATACGGTCAAGAACGTTTTTTTCGATAAGGCGTGGCGCTTTGCGGCCAAAAACTTTTGCCGTTGTAATAACGATATTTGATTTTTCGCAAACTTTTGCCTGCGCTTCTTTCTGCTTTGCAATCTGTTCGGGAGTAAGTTCTTTTGCGTAACCCTGATCAGTTTGTCCCATTTCTCCAAGGTCGATTTTTAAGAATGACGCTCCGAGAGATTTTACCTGTTCTTCGACAACAGGACGTGTGTCAAAGGCGTCAACTCGTGCGCCAAGACGCTTTGCCGTTGCAATCGCCTGCAAACCTGCAACTCCGACACCGATTACAAAAACGCGCGCAGGATTGATTGTTCCGGCTGGAGTAACCATCATTGGAAGGGCTTTTGGAAGGTGGGAAGCCGCGTTCAAAACGGCAACATAACCTGCGAGAGAAGTTTGCGAAGACTGAACGTCCATTTTTTGTGCGAGGGTTGTGCGCGGAATCATTTCGAGAGAAACGGCTTGAACGCCTTGAGAAGCAAATTCGTTAAGGAGTTCTTTTTGATTGAACGGATCCATGTAACTTAAATGCAACGTATCTTTTTGAATGCCTTTTATGCTTTCCGGCTTCATAATGCGGACGATAATTTGCGAATCTGAATACGCGCTTTCTTCAGAATCGACAATCTGCGCACCGGCATTTTTGTACGCTTCATCGCTAAAACCGCTTTTTAAGCCTGCTTTAGAAACCACTTTGATTTCAAAACCCATTGAAATAAGTTTTTTTACATCGTCGGGAATAAGTGAAACACGTGTTTCTCTTTCGTCTTTTTCCCGGCAGACAAGAACTTTTTTCATAAAACTATGCACTCCTTTTTAATTGGAATTTTTTTGCACAGCAAAAGCAAATTGCCAGAATGTGCTATTTTTTTGAATAAACTATTTTAATTTTAAGGCTGAATTTAAAAACACGCAAATTTGAAGATATAAAATTCGTGGACTTAGCCCGGATCGGAACGGCGCGGAGCGTTCAAAAGGCGGAAAAATTTCCGTCTTTTGAATGGAGCGAAAGCGGAACCGTGCAGAGCCGGTTAGAGCGAAAAATGTGCTCCAAAAATTTAAGAAAATAAAACTTTCGTAATTTGAAATTTGACTTTATAATTTTAATATGGAAATAAATCAGAACATAGCAGAATACTATGATGAGTTATATCCTGTTACTGAAGAACAAAAAGTGTTTTATCAAAAAAAAATGATTCTGTTCAAAAAGCCGGTTAAATTTTTGCAGATTGGCTGCGGTTCGGGAACTTTTGAACATAATCTTGCACGGGAAGGTTCGGATGTTACGGGAATTGAAACTTCTCAGGAACTTTTGGAAAGTGCAAACCGGAAAAGGCGGACTCAGTTAATGGCTGTCCGTTATTTTCAGATGTCATCGCTGGAAATGACCCGTTTTCTGGGCAAAAAATTTTACAATATTATTTCGATTTTAAATGGCAGGATTGTTTTTACTCACGACAAAACTTTAATGAAAAAGTTTTTTTTTGATTGCCGGCAATTGGTTTCCGAAAACGGTTTTTTGATCCTTGAACTGCCAAATTTTGAAAATTATTCTGAACTTGAAAAAATTGAATTTCCGGTTCGGGAAAGCATTCGTGCGAGTTTAAAATCTGTAATCGAAAAACGCGGCGAAAAATTTTATCTTGAACAGATTTTGACGAACAGCAATGACAAAAAACTGGTTGTAACCCAGGATGCGCCGGTTTATCTTTTAAAACCTTCCGAAATTGAAAATTTTGCGCTCGAGGCTGGCTTTTCTAAGGTTGAATTGTACAGCGATTTTGCCGAAAATCCATTTACAGAAAAAAGCCAGAGAGTTGTTGCCGTTGTGAGCTAGTTGATTTTCCAGCGGTTTGAATTTTCTTTTTCAAATCGTTTTGCTGGAATTTCGAGAATGCGGCCGTCTTCGCCGAGCATTTTTATCATTTTTGTGAGTGGATTTACGTCTGTGATTTTAAACTGGGTTCCGTCGTAAAAAACATGAACGCCTTCGTTTGGCAAGGTTTTTCTTGCTTCTGAATACCAGTTGAATTCGTAACTCAGACAGCACAAAAGTCTTCCGCACTGTCCGCTGATTTTCATTGAATTTAGAGAAAGCCCCTGTTCTTTTGCCATTTTGATTGAAACCGGAGCGAGTTTGTCGCTTACGCAGTGGCAGCAGCAAGGTCTTCCGCAAACTCCAAGCCCGCCGGTAATTCTTGTTTCGTCGCGTACGCCAATCTGCCTTAATTCAATGCGCATTTTAAAAATGCTTACAAGGTCTTTTACAAGTTCCCGGAAATCTACGCGGTTTTCGCTCGAAAAAAAGAAAAGAGCCTTTGATTCTTCCAAAAGAAAGTGCACGGAAACAAGCTTCATGTCGAGTTTATGGAGAGCAACTTTTTCCCGGAATGTTTTGAATGCAGATTCTTCTTTTTCTGCGAGTTCTTCGTATTTTTTTAAATCTGCGTCTGTTGCTTTTCGCTCTACGGTTACAATGTCTGACGGTTTAATGCCGATTGGATGGTCTGCCTTTCCTAAAACTGTTGCAAGATCTTTGCCGTAGCGTGTTGGAATTATGACGGCATCGCCTTTTTTTAGTTCGGGGAATTTTTTTGGAACAGAACAGTAAACGCCTTCGCTCGAATATTCCAATTTTACAAGATAAAGCGGTTTTGGATAAACAAAATTTTCGTCTGCTCCGTCGGTATTTTTGCGAATGTCCGAATCTTCCAGTGCGGCAAGATTTTCGTTTTCGTCATCTATATCGTTTTCAAAAATGTCGCTCATTTTTTTCCTCCAGAATTTTAATCGGCAAGTAAATCTACGATTAGCCCGTTCAATTCTTCAATTTTTGCAAGTATATTCAGGTTTTTGCTGTGGTTGTAAATTATGTCGTTTGTAAGGGTTTCTAGTTTTTCGTTTATAACCTGAATTTGCACAAAATATGCCGGTTTTCCTGTTTTTGTGTCAATCAGCGGAAAACCCCGTTTTTTTCGTTTATAAATCAGAACTTCATAATTGTTTCGGGTTACATATTTCATAAAGTTGCTGAGTTTTTTCCGGTAATTCTCGATTTGCTCCAAACTTTGGTCTGAAGCGAGCTTGTCGCCGGCAGAGTCCAATTCGTCTTTTAAAAAGACAATGGCCTCTTCGATTTCCATTCCCGCAAGTTCTATTGGAAGACCTTCGCTTGCAAGATTAAATTCTTCCTGTTTTTTTTGAAGGGAATTTGCAAAAACACTTTTTTTTGCCGTTGCTGTTTTTGAATTTTTACTGGCTTCTCTGGCTTTTTGTCTTGCGGCTTCCTGAGTTGCTGCAAAATAAAGTAACTGATTTTTTATTGTGTCGATTCCAGCCATTTAAATAACCTTGCTGCGAATTGCCTGCTGATCCAGATATTGCCTGCTTGAAGCTTTAAATTCTTCTTCGATGCTGAGAGAAATGCAATGTCCGTTAAAGATTGCATCGTCTTCAATCTGAATACTTTTTGTTATAATGTCGCCGATAACCACGGAAGTTGAAAGAAGTTTGATTCCTTTTGGAGCGGTTATGTCGCCAAGAACGATTCCGCCGACAACAATTGATGAAGCTGTTATATTGCCTTGAATTTTTGCACGTTCGCCAATTATTATGTTGCTGGAACTTTCGATTTTTCCTTTTATATCTCCATCAATTCGAATAAATCCATTTATCTTTATATCTCCTGAAACAAATGAACCAGGACCAATGAGGGTATTGATTGAAATATCGTCGGAAGTGAATGCCATTTTATTTTGAAAGTTTTACGTTTACGTATTTTGCAGGATCTACTACGTCCGAACCGATGTGGATTTCGTAGTGAAGATGAGGACCTGTCGTAATTCCAGTGTTACCGATTGTGCCGATAATCTGTCTTTGCGAAACAAATTCTCCTTTTTTTACGCGTGCTGTCTGCATATGGCAGTAGCGTGTGTAAATTCCGTGTTTGTGCTTGATGATTACAAAGTTTCCAAAACTGAAATCATAGCCTACAGAAACGACCTGTCCGTTTGCAGTTGCTACAATCGGGTCGCCGCTGCGCCATGTAGAAAGGTCGAGCCCTTTGTGAATATACCATTGGCCTGTAATCGGGTGCATATTCTGACCAAAAGGCATAGAAACGTGTCCGATTCCTCCGCGGATTGGCCAGATGTTTGGAATATCTGTAAAAAGTGTGCCCTGGCTTTCGAGCATTTTTCCAATCTGTTCGATTGGCTGAACCGCGTTTTCAAGATAAGAATTCAACTGGCGGATATCTGTTGCTTCTCTTGTTGAGCCTGTAACCTGACTTTTTGTGTCAAAAAGAGAAGAAAGGTCGGAATCGTTCATTGAAGCTTTTGAAACTGAGCTTGAACTGTCAATTCCGAGGAGCGAAAGCGACTGTGAAAGTGATGACTGAAAACGCTTTGCTGTCTGTAAAAGATTGTTGTTTTCGTCGCGAAGCTCGTCAAGGCTTGCAAGTGTCTGACGATTTTCGTTCATTAAACGGCTGATTTCTGCACTTGAACCGGCAGCCTGTCTGTTAAAATAAACAAATGAAGAAATAATTCCTATTATAAGCACGATTCCAAAGCAGAGCGCAAAAACATTTGTCTGGAAATTTACAACTTTGCTCTGCGAATGCGGAACTATCATGATTGTAAGCCTGCTGTCGCAAATCTTGAAAAATCTGACAAAAAAGTGTCCGATTTTTGAAAAACCTGCTTTTAAAACAGACATAAAAGATGAGGCAATGTTTTTTTCTATTTTTTTATAATGCCGAGTTTTAGCCATTTTTTCTCCGGTGATTGCATTTCACCATAAATTACTGAAACATTTAGGAACGGTTGTCCCCAAATATACCATTAGCATTTTATCATAACAAAGCACTATGAATATGTCAATTTTAGCGCTGTTGTTGTGAAATAACGTCTTTTTAGCTGCTTGTAAAATGCAATTCTTTTTTCAAAGTCCCTTTAATTTGACAATATATAATTTCTCGTATATTCTATCGGTATAAAGTTGTTTACAGATTACCTGTTTTTTTGCATGTGGTCTGTCATATCATTTTCTATTTCGGAAGAAAAAGCCATGCAATTTTTTGATACTCATGCTCACATCGGGCTTATTTACGATGATCCTATTGAACAGTTACGCGTTATTACTCAGGCTCGCCTTGCCGGAGTTACACGCATCGTTTCTATCAATAATTCTCTGATTGATTTTAAAAAAGTTTACCAGACTTTAAAAGCAATTCCGGGAATTTACCATGCTGTCGGTGTTGCTCCTTCTGAAGTTACAACTCCAGGAAAAGACTGGATTAGTACTATTGAAGAGAGCCTTTCTCTGCCAAATGTTGTTGCTGTCGGCGAAACTGGTCTTGATTATTTTAAGCAGTTTGGCGACAAACGCACACAGATGGAGCTTTTTATCACTCAGCTTGAACTTGCAGAAAAGCATCAACTTCCTGTAATCATTCATAACCGCGATGCTGGAAAAGATATTTTTGATGTATTAAAGCACAGAATTCCTTCAAAAGGCGCAATTTTGCATTGTTATAGCGAAGATGCTCCTTTTGCAAAAAAATGTCTTGAAGCCGGATTTAACGTTTATTTTTCTTTTGCAGGAAATTTGACTTATCGCAACGCAAGAAATTTGCACGAAACGGTTTTGAATATTCCTCATGACAGAATTTTAATCGAAACAGAAAGTCCTTTCATGATTCCTGCTGAATTCCGCGAGAAAAAACGCACAATGCCGGCTTATCTGCCTTCAACTGCAAAATTCCTTACAGAAATGCTGGAAGTTCCTCTAGAAGATTTGAGTAAGCAGCTTTGGACAAACAGCTGTAAAGTTTTCAATTTGCCGGAATAAATGAATTCGCTTTATCATCCAGTTTCTATCGGTTCTCTCAATTTAGACGGAAATATTTTTCTTGCTCCTATGGCGGATTTTTCCGATGCAAGCTATCGAAGTATTTGTGCTGACTGTGGCATGGATTTTGGATATACGGAACTAATCAGTTCTGAAGCGCTTGTTCGGGACAATAAAAAAACTTTTGAGATGATGAGGCGTGCACCGAATGAAAAGGCTTATGCTGTCCAGATTTTTGGTTCCTTGCCGGAAACCATGGCGCGTGCTGCGGAGATCGTCCAAAAAGAAACTCGATGCGAATGTATTGATATAAATTGTGGTTGTCCGGTTCCTAAGGTTACAAAAACTGGAGCTGGAAGCGTTTTGACTCGTGAGCCGGAAAAACTCTATTCAATTACAAGGGCTGTTGTTCAGGCCGTGGATGTGCCTGTTTCTGTAAAAATTCGTACTGGTTGGGATTCAAAACACATAACTTTTAAGGAATGTGCTCAGGCGGCGATTGAAGCTGGAGCAAAGGCAATTACTTTGCATGGAAGAACGGCGGTTCAAGGTTATGGCGGAAGTGCCGACTGGAATTCAGTCAAAGAACTTGTTGAATACGTTAATGGAAGAATTTGTGTTTTTGGAAACGGCGATGTAAAAACTCCGCAGGATGCACAGCGCATGCTTACAGAAACAAAATGCGACGGAATAATGATTGGAAGAGCCGCTCAGGGAAATCCATTTATTTTTAAGCGTGTGAGGGAATATCTGACTGAAGGCACAATTTCTGAAATTTCAATGTCAGAAAGTCTGTCAATGGGGTTTAAGGAAATGCAGCTTTTGGCTGATTCAATCGGTGAAAAAGCGGCTTGTCTTAAAATGCGCGGTCGTTTTAGCAACTATATAAAAGGTTTTGAGGGAGCAAAAGAACTTCGCCTAAAAGTGATTGCCTGTTCAACGCAAAATGAGTTCAAAGAGATTTTGCAGCAGTATCTGTAACGGCTAAAGCTAAAAACTGTTTTTTTATATGCTTTTGCCGGGTTGTAAAAAACTTTTTTTAATTTTAGAATAAATAGTTGTTATGGGGATTTTATCATTTTTAACTGACATTTTTGAATCAATTTTTATGGCCTCGTCCCCGGAAGTAAAGAAAAAACAGGCTTTGCATAAAATTGAACAGGAATTAAAGCTGATTCAGCCGGTGATTTTTAAAAACGGTTTTTTGCAGCCGAATTTTGCCGAACTTTTTAGAATCCTTTTTGAAAATTCAAAAATTCTTGGGGAATTGCTTTCCCAGACAATTTGCAGCACAGACATAAAACGAAAAATTTTTTACGAAGCTCAGCTTTTATTAACCGGATTTTCTAACTTGAATCAGGAAAAACTCGAAAATTTGGGTTTGGAAAAAAGAAAGAAGGAAGTCCTTGATTCAAATTTGCCTATGAGCAGGGTTTTTGAAAATCAAAAGCATACCTTGGAATATCTTTTAAAAGAATTGAATTCATCGGAATTTTTTAAAATTGATGAAATCATTGCGTCCTTGCAGCAGTTGAACGACGTCTGCCAGTTCAATTATTTGAATATAATTCACAATTTTGACCCGAATTATTCCGCTTTGATTTCTGCTTATAAGGCGGATTTTTTTGCCTGCGTTCCAGAGGCAATGGCAAATTCTCTGTTGGATTTTTATTATCTTACGGCGCATTTTAAAATAACCTCATCGCTTGGACGGGCAGTTGTTGCTTTGGCGGAAATATCTAGCGGTGGAAAAAGGCTTGATTCTGCAAGTTCAGAAAAATATCTCGAAGCCTTAAAAAAAATGAATTCTGTTCTTGTAAATTTTCTTAATCCGGAAAATCAATTAAAAGTAATTCGTCTTGCAAAAAAAGACCCAGACCTTGTTCCGCAGATTGCAAGTTATAAGCCTGTCTCTCGCCAGCGTTTTGCAGATTTTATGAAGGAAAAATTTATTTCTGACGAAACGAGAATTAAAACCGAAATTAAGGACAGCACGATTTCGACAGATTTAAAAAAACTTTTTGAAGAAAATCCGCTTGAAGAATTTTTTGCTTACAACAGCCAGAACAGTGCGAATATACGGTTAAATTGTACAAAATCATACAATTGGATTACGCCTTTGCAGATTGAAAAAACGTTTGCAGTTCATTATTTTACGGATTCGATTCAAAATCTTCTTGAAGACATTGTAATTGAAGGTTTTTTTGAAAATCCGTCGACTAAAAAATTATTTTCGGATGCGGTTTACGCTTGCGAAGAATGTGTAAAGTCTTTGGGCGAATTTGATAGTTCTTTTGAACGTGAAGGAAAAAACGATCAGGCGGTTATAGAAGGTTTTATTCGCGACGGTCAGCGCGATGCGGATTTTGTAAAAAAACTGGAAGCAACAGTCGATAATATAAATGAGCAGGCTTATGAAACTGTTCAAAATTTTGCATCGCAGTTCTTTGATTTGTACAAGCAGATTGGCGACCTTTTTATCGATTCAAAAAAAGTAAAGCCAGATTTGTGTTCAAATATAAAAGTTTTGCTGGGCTCTTCACGAAACAGGGAAAATTCCAACAGGCTGGAAACTCAGCTTGAAAAATGGGCGATTTTTCTTGAAATAATGAAGAATTACGTTATAGTTGGAGAGGTCGAGAGGAAATGAGTCAAGATTTATCACATTCAGAGCAAACTCCAAGTTTAAATCCCGAATATGCTGAAATTGTCAGTCAATATGAAAAGAAGATTTATGATTTAAAGACTCTTCTGGAGATTTCTCGGTCGCTTTGTTCGACAATTGAATTTTCGCAGTTGATTGAGTCAATCCTCTATACTTGCATGGGACAGTTTAGGGTTTTGGGAGCTGGAATTTTTGTTCCTGAGCCTTTGGACTCGGATTATTTTGTTTTGAACAGAAATTATAACGGTCTTGAACTTGACCCGAATGTAACTTATAGAATTTCAGTATCTAATCCGCTCATAAATGTTATTACAAAAAATGACAGAGTTTTTACGATTGATGAATTAAAGGCGGAACTTCCTGCTTATGCGGATTTGGGACCGATTTCTTCTTTAAAACCGTCATTGATTGTTCCTCTCGTTCAAAGAAATCATCTTGACGGAATTCTGGTGCTTGGCGAAAAAATTTCTTTGCCGGAAGAACAGGGCTACAGTTCGTACGAAAAGGAATTGATTTTGACAATTGCCTCTCTTGCTGCTGTTGCGATTTATAATTCAACTTTGCTCGAACGTTCTTCTACTGATATGATGACGCACTTAAAGTTGAAATATTTTTTCTACAATGTGCTTACGGACAAACTTGATGCCGCAATGGCGCAAAATTTGCCGCTTGCCGTAATTATGTTCGATATTGATTTTTTTAAAAGATTCAACGACACTTACGGTCATGCCTGCGGAGATTATGTTTTGCAGACAGTTGCAAAAATTATACGCTCCTGTATTCGTTCCTGCGATTTGGCAAGCCGTTACGGTGGAGAAGAATTTACCGTCATGCTGGACAAAACCGGAAAAGACGACGCGATGACTGTTGCGGAAAGAATCAGACAGCATGTTGAAGAATATGATTTTTGTTACGAAAATCAGCATGTAAAAGTTACGATTTCGATTGGCGTTACGGTTTTTGATTCTGAGAAAAATCTTGTTTCTTCGCCAAAGCAGCTTGTTGATCAGGCTGATCAGGCGCTTTATGTTTCAAAACGCAGCGGAAGAAACCGTGTGACTTTTGCGGACGAGAGACTTATTTCCGAAATTAAAATTACTGAATAAAAAATATGGCATCGATAATACGAAAACCTTTTAAATACAGTTTTAAAAATGCAACGATAATAATCGTTCTTATAAATGCAGGAATTTTTTTGCTTGAAAAAATGTTTCCGCAAATTCAATATTTTTGTTCACTTAATGTCTATACCTGTCTTGCATATAAGATGTTCTGGCAGCCTTTTACTTATATGTTCATACACGGAAGTTTCACTCATGTTTTGTTTAATATGATTGGACTTTTTTGTTTTGGACTTGCGGTTGAAAAGACAGTCGGCACAAAAGAATTTGTCTTGATGTATCTTTTGATTGGTTTTGCAGGCGGAATTTTTTCTTTGGTGGTTTATTATTTTTTTGGACTGTACAGAGTCTTTTTGATGGGCGCCAGCGGAGCGGTTTACGGAATTTTGCTTGCTTATGCGATTCTTTTTCCGAGAAGCACAATTTTTATTTGGGGGTTGATTCCAGTTCCTGCGCCGGTTTTGGTCATTGCTTATGCTCTGATTGAATTTTTTGAACAGTTTTTTTCGTTTAGGGACGGAGTTGCACATTCGGTTCATTTGGCAGGATTTGCATTTGCCTGGCTATATTTTGTTGTAAGGTTTGGAATAAATCCGTTAAAAGTATGGAAAAACGCTTACCGTTAATTTTATTTTTTTCGATTTTTGTTTTTTTGAGCGTGAATTTTAATTTAGTCTTTGCCCAGAATTTAAATCAGGAGCAGAAAATTCAAATTCTTTTGTGGGCAGAAAAAGAAGCTTTTCCAGGTTTTGTCTGGAATGAAGAAGAAAAAAATCTTGATCTGAAAAAAAACGAAAACGCTCTTCCGGTAAACCGTTTAAAAAAAACTGCGCCTTTTTTTGTTCAAGGCATGCTTTATGGCTGGAAGGTTGAATACACTCCTTACGATAAAGCCCGTGGTGTTAAGGAATATTTGAATTTTGAGCCGGTTCAAGAGCTTACGCAAAGTGAATTGAATTCTATTCAATATAAAAATCCGGCTTTTAAGGATGACAGGCTTTACTGTCGCGTTGAGTTTGACAGAAGTGAATTTCAGCAGAACCTTTATAAATCGTGGCAAACTGTAAAAAATCCGAGAATTCGCGGTGTTGGCTATGGAAAACTTCAAGACGGTTTTGCTGGAATTGAGCAGGCCTGCGCAGAAGCAATAAAAAATGCAATTCGGGAATATTGGCGCGCACAAATTAAAAATAAACCAAAAGAAATAGAAAGCAGACTTTTAATCTGTTGTGCTCCGGTGATTGGCGTTGAGGCCGGCCGCTATCGTGTTATGCTTGATTTTTTTATGGAAACCGATAGAATATTAAACTACGAAATGTTTTGAAACATAAAACTATCGGGGTTTGGGAGGAATTTAATAATGAAAAAAATTTTTGCCCTTGTAGCAGCAGTATTTTGTTTTTCTGCCGTTGCATTTGCAGACGAAATTGACGATCTTTTAAAACCACAGCCAGATAACGGAATTGAAACAATTATTCCGGAAGACCAGCATGTTACAAATAAAACCGCCAGGGTTGAACTTCAATATACTCCGCTTACTGACGAAGTACGCCTGTTCTATACTTGCCATGCAGTTGCTTTTGATCAGGGCGAGGCAATGAATACGGCGCTTGCTGTTTTGAAAGATTTTCAGGATCAGCACGATGAATATTACGGATACAAATATATGAAACGCGATTCCGTAAAATACTACAAAGACGAAAAAACAGGCTTTAAGTGGGCTATGTATCAGTCTTATGTTAGATTTCAGCGTTAAATAAAAAACAAATTTTTTGACAGAAATATGAGCTGGATTCCAAACGGAAACTGGCTCAAATTTTTTATACCGGCGTTGCTGGAAAATGGAATTAAAAATGGATATTCAGAATATTATTAAAAATCTTCACCCACTCGAAATTAAAGTTCTCTTAAAATATACAGAAAAAGATGAATTGAGTTCAGAAAAACTTCAGAAAGAACTTGGCTACAAAGAAGGCCATGCAAATCAGGCTTTTAGCTGGCTTGGCGGAAAAGAACTCTTAAACGTTGAGCGCCGTATTCCACATACTTTTTACGAAATTACAGACTTGGGACGCAATTTTGCAGAAAACGGCACTCCAGAAGAAAAAATCATTGCATATGTAAAAGACAACGGAGCAAAAACTCTTCCGGAAATTGCAGTTGGAACTGGTCTTGAACAGAGAGATGTTGGCTCTGCCTTTGGTCCGCTTTCGAAAGATGGCGTTTTAAAAATGAATGCCGAAAAAAAGGCCGAATACACAGGTGCTCAGACTCCTGCAAGAATTACGCTTGCCCGCGAAATTCTTAAGAAGGCGGCTGGAGCAGAAAACGGTCAGTTGGAAAGTGCTTCTTTGTCCGAAGCAGAAAAAAATGCAATTGCATCTTACGCAAAAAAACGCGGTGCAGCCGACAGTGCTTTTAAAATCATTGAACGCGAAACCGTAATTTATAAATTTACTCCGGCGATTGGCGAAGTTGTTGAAGCCCTCAAAAAAGCAGGAATTACCGGAAACGAAATTGGAGAACTTACTCCAAAAATGCTTGAAACAGGCGACTGGAAAAAAGGCACATTCCGCGGTTATAACATTGCAATTCCGCCGGCACGCATTATTCCTGGACGCACAAACCCTTATGTGCAGTTCCTTGAACATGTAAAAGACAAGTTGTGCTCGCTTGGTTTTGAAGAATATGACGGTCCACTTGTAGAAACAGAATTCTGGAACGGTGATGCTCTTTTTATGCCTCAGTTCCACGCTGCCCGCGATATTCACGATGTTTACCGCATAAAAAATCCGACACATGCAAAATCAATAGAAGAACCTTGGCTTTCAAATGTTGCCGAAACTCACAAAAACGGCGGAAATACAGGAAGCCGCGGTTGGAATTATGATTTTGACCACGAGTTTACACGCCGTTTGGTTTTGCGTTCGCAGGGAACCGTTCTTTCGGCTCATCAGCTGCATAAGGCAAAGGTTCCGGGAAAATATTTTGGTATTGCCCGCTGTTTCCGCTATGACAAGGTTGATGCAACCCATCTTTCTGACTTTTATCAGACAGAAGGAATTATTGCTGGAAATGATGTAAATTTGCGTACTTTGCTCGGCATGCTCGAAATGTTTGCAAAAGAAGTTGCCGGCGCAACAGAAGTTAAATATGTTCCGGGATACTTTCCGTTTACAGAGCCGTCTGTAGAAGTTCATATTAAGCACCCTGTTTTGGGCTGGTTTGAACTTGGCGGAGCAGGAATTTTTAGACCAGAAGTAACAAAAGCCCAGGGACTTGACTGTCCGGTCCTTGCCTGGGGAATGGGAATTGACCGTATGGCTCTCATGGCGCTGGGATTGAACGATTTGCGTGAACTTTTCAGCGAAGATATAGAAGAAGTTCGTTTAAGAAAAGCAAAATTCTAGGTAAATAGAGAAGACTGCCCGGCCCGGACAGTCTTTTTTTTATTTTGCGTACTGCAAAAGACTGAATTCGAGGGCTTTTTGGCAGATTCCGGTTTCGCCGTTTTTGCAATAAGCGGTTACAAAGGGGCGCCCGATTAAAATTTTATCAGCACCGAAAGCCATGGCTGTTGCTACGTCGAGAGCTGTGCGGATTCCGCCGTCTACCCAGATTTTTTTTGTGTAATTTTTTAGTTCTTCGCCGTGATTTTGCAAAAATTCGGCAGTTGAACCGATTCTGGTTTGAATGCGTCCGCCGTGGTTTGAAATGTAAGCGGCATCTGGTTTGACTTGTTTAACGAGTTCTATTCCGTCTTTGTCAAAAATGCCTTTTAAAACGAAGGGAATGTTTTTTGAGTTCAAGAATTTTTGAATTTCCTGTAACTGCAAAGCGGATTTTTTTTCGAGCGGAACAAGATTTTGCATTGTTGCAATGTTGTAAGAATCTATGTCTATTCCGATTGATTTTGCAAACGGCAGAACCATTTCGATATGTTCAAAAATTTTTTTGTTTTGAAAAGGTTTTATAAAGAAATTTGCCTTTGCATTTTTGTCGGTTTTTTGAATTTTTTTTATGGCCTGCAGGCCGAATTTGATTTTGTCGTCTGGAAATCCGTCGCCTACGCAAAGTTCAATTCCGGTTTTATGGATTGCTGAAAAAATTGAGCTGTAATATTCTTCTTCGCTGGAAAAACCGATGTTTTCGACTGCTCCGGTGATTGGCGCAAAAGCAATTTGCGGAATTCGTTCGTTTACCGGACGTTCAATAAAATTTATAAAGACGAGAGGATTTTCTTTGCGGAGAACTTCCCAGCCGTCGCTGTTGAGACGAAAATTTATATTTCTATTTACGCCACCCATGCCTGGAAGCTGGTCGATACAGCCTGTTCCGTTGCAAATTGTGCAAAAGTGGCACTTAAATTTGTTCATTTTAGAAGAATTATAAGATAAATGAACAAATTGTAATATAGATTATGAAAGGTTTTGTAAAAACTGGACAAAAAGGCGCGAAAAGTGAATGAATTTTTTGCGGAAAATTTTACCCCGGATTGTAACGGCGCCAGTTGCGAAGCAATGGAGCGAAAGCGGAACCGTGAAAAGCCGGTCGCGGTCGGAAAATTGCGGTCTGAATTTTTTTAAATGGAAATTTTCAGGCTTTTTCTGGTTCAAAATCATTCTAAACTTCGTTTTTTTTTGGCCGATAAATAAAAAGTAACTTTAACTGAAAATTCTCGTGGAGTTTTTTGATGAATAAAAATTTGAAAATTTCGGCGGTTGTCGGATTTATTCTTTATGCCATTGCTGCATTTTTCTGTATTTCGCTTTTGTTTGTGCTTTTTGATTTTTGCGGGCTCGAAACGGCGCGTTTTTCTGCTTTGTGGCGTTTTGGAAAACTTTTTACGGGAGTTTACGGAATTTGTTCAGTTTTGATTCCTCTGTTTTTGCTGGTTGCGGCCTTTGAATGTTTTATGCGTTCATGGCACGTGCGGAACGGCGTTGTTCTTGCAGGTTCGGTGATTCCGTTTTTTACTCTTGATGCGGTTGAGCATATTTGCCGGATGCTTATTGCAGAAAATTCGGGCGATGTGCTTGTAATGAAACTTTTGGTTGCGCTTGTGACTGGAGCGATTATTGTCGTTGTCGAATATCTGGTTCTTTCGATGATTGGCGATATTATTGAAAACGCTGGAAAAAAAGACAAAGAAATTGATTTTGACGAGAATTCTGATGAACTTGATGAAGTTGAAGAATTTGCTCAAAAAGACGAAAATTCCGGTTTAGTGGCTGAGAATTTTGATGCAGAAAATGCCATTTTTGACGAAAAAACGTATGAAGTTCAAAAAAATCCGGAAAACGAAGAACTTGAGCCGGAAAAAGAACAAAATGCAGAAATCGAAAATTCTGGCTTTGAAATTCCAAAAAATTTGGAAAATGAAGAAAAAAATGAAGTTGAAGACGGTGAAAATTTAGAAAAATCAGAAATTGAAGAAAATCCTTTTGAGCATATTTTTGATGAGCAGGACGAAAATGAAGCTCAAAAACTAAAAATAGAAGATTCCGAAAAAAACGAAGAAAATTCTTTTGAGCCTGTCGAGGAAGAAATTCCTGTAAATGATGAAGATTTTGATTTGCCGGATTTGACTGACGATTTTATGAGCGACTCTGACGAAACTGAAATTTCGGATTCCTTGAATGCGGATTTTTTGGAAAATTCTGACGGCGAAATTTTGGAAACTCCGGAAATTGCGGTTTCTGACGAAGAAAATTACGACGAATTGGAAAATCAGCCTTTTGAAGATTTTGATTATTCTTCGGAAGAAAAAAATGAAGAAGAAGTGGAAGGCGAAATTCTTTCGGATGAAAACGAAACTGAAATTTTAGATGATGTAAAAGATTATTTTGATGCTGAAATTTTTGATGATGACGAAGATTTTGCGGAAAATAAAGCTGAACCGGAAGACGGATTAGAACTGGAAAACGAATTTGAAGTTCAGGACGGAATTGAGCCGGAAACAGAAACTGAATTTGCGGAAAGCGAAACTGAAAATCTGTCGGTAATGCCAAAAATTCTGGAAACGGAAGAAAATTTTGAGAACGAAAGTGCCGGTTTTGCGGAAAATGAGCCTGAAAACGAAGGTGAAAATTCTGACGGCGATGCTGGTTTTGAAGGTGATTTTGACAAAGACGACGATGACGGTTTTGGCAACGATAATTTGGATTGCGAAAACGGAGACGATGACCTTTCAAGTTTTGTTGAGCAGAGAAATAACAGTTTTGCCTCGATTTTTGCGAAAATGGACAGCGACGTTAAAAAATCTCCAATGGTTGTACAGAAAAACCCTGATTTTGAAATTCAGCCTGAGCAAAAAAATGAAGAATTATCGCAAAATGCGGAAAAAGCGGACGATGACGATTTTGACAGCACATTTTCGGATTTTGAATTTAATCCGACGGCAAAACCTGTCGTAGACAGTAACGGTGTGCCGTTTGAAAAAAAGAATGCAATTCTCCGCGAAGAGCCGGCTTCTCCGGCAAAAAATTCTTCTGCTTTGTCGGCCCGGACTTCTGCTCTGGCAGTTGCAAAAGCTCAGCCAGAAAATGCAGTTGAAAGCGAAAAAGTTCAGCCTGAAAAACCGCAACCAAAACTCAGAATTGCAGATTATAAAATTCCAGTTGAAGGAATTTTGCAAAAATATGATAACGGCGAATATTGGATTGTAGATGACGAGACAAAGAAAAAAGCCACCGACCTGGCACAGACTCTTGCCGAATTTAATATCGAAGTAAAAGTTACAGGAATCCGAAAAGGACCTGTTGTAACGATGTTTGAAATTCTTCCGGCTCCTGGCGTAAATGTAAACAAAATCCGCTCTTTGCAGGACAATATTGCGCTCAGACTTGCCGCAACTTCTGTCCGCATAGTTTCGCCAATTCCGGGAAAATCTGCAGTTGGAATCGAAATTCCGAACAAAAATCGTGCAGTTGTAAGTTTCCGTGAAATTATGGAACAGAAAAATCCGGCTTTTGAGAAGATGGCGATTCCTGTGATTTTGGGAAAAGACATATCCGGCGAGCCTCGTTTAATCGATCTTGCAAAAACTCCGCATCTTTTGATTGCAGGTTCAACTGGTTCTGGAAAATCAGTTTGTGTAAATTCTCTTATTCTTTCGATTTTGTACAAACGCAATCCTAATCAGGTAAAATTGATTTTGATTGACCCGAAAGTCGTAGAACTAAAACTTTACAATGATATTCCGCATCTTTTAACTCCGGTAATTACCGAGCCAAAAAAGGCATTGCAGTCGCTTCAGTATTGTCTTTGCGAAATGGAACGCCGATACGCGCTTTTGGATAACATGGGAGTGCGCGATATTTCAAATTTTAACCGCCGCATAGAAGAACGGCATCTCATGCAGGAAAAACTGCCATATATTGTAGTAATTATTGATGAATTTGCAGATTTGATGGCAACGACAGGCCGCGAACTTGAATCAATAGTTGCACGGCTTACGGCAATGTCGCGTGCAGTTGGAATTCATCTTGTTTTGGCAACTCAGCGACCGTCAGTAAACGTAATTACCGGTCTTATAAAAGCAAATATTCCAAGCCGAATTGCATTTATGGTTGCAAGCCGTACGGATTCAAACATAATTATTGACCAGATTGGAGCCGAAAAACTTTTGGGAAAAGGCGATATGCTTTATGCCAGCGCAACAGATCCATTCCCAGTGCGAATCCAGGGAACTCTGGTTAGCGATGACGAAGTTGAAAAAGTCGTGGATTATGTAAAACAATATGGAGAGCCAGATTATATCGACGACGAAATTTTTGTTGAAGACGACGAAGAAGAAAATGACGGAAACCTGGGACTCTTTGGCGAAGGCGATGATCCTCTTTACGACAAGGCGCTGGAAATAGTAGTGCAGTCAGGAAAAGCAAGCGCCTCGTATCTTCAGCGCAGGCTCAAAATCGGTTATAACCGGGCAGCCCGCCTCGTAGAAGAAATGGAAGAACGAGGAATCGTAGGCCCTCAAAACGGCTCAAAACCGCGCGAAGTAATCTATGTTCCATAAAATTTGGAGCACAGTGTAAAGAAAATTCTTGTTCATTGAAAAATCATTAATAATATGTTATCTTTCTTTTTAGAAATTGCAGTATTAAAAAATTTGCTTTTCTAAGAAGGCATGATAAAAATTAAATCCCTGTAATTTTTATCATTACAGTTTGCTCAAGCGTTGCTTTCACGAACTGTGATCCTTGCCGTCCGTGGCTCACCGCTAACGCGGAGTTTTTTAAGGAGAAAGAGAATGATGAGAGTTTTTAAACAAAACTTCGGAAAGGGCTTATTAGTAAGTCTTATGGTTATGCTGTTGACTTGTACAGCATTTGTTTCTTGTAAAAATGATGATGACGAGGGGAGCTCTAATTCAGTTACTGTAACAGATACTAGTACTGTTACAAATAAAGACGGCTCTGTAACTACAACAGAAGTCAGGTCTGATGGCTCACTGTTACAACAACAGTCAAACAAGATGAAAATGGAAAAGTAATTGAGACTGTAAAAGTTACAGAAACAGCTAACGGAACAGTTACAACAGAAACAACTGATGCAAACGGTAAAACCGAAACTAAAACTGACACAAAAAATTATTCAACATATATTGAAGAAGGAATTGTTGCTGTTGAAAATGCAAAATTTGATTTAGCAATAACAAAATTTAATCAGGCTTATAAACTAGAAGCCAACGATGAGACTCGCGTTTACTCGGCTCTTGCAAGCCTTGCCTCAATAAGCACAAAACAGGCCACAGCAGACTTTGTAAAAAAATACCTTGGTATTACAAATTATCCTGCAACAATGAACGCTCTTTTTAGCCCTGATTGGCTTGAAGCTACAGAGTATATTAAGCATGAGGACGAGGATTATATTTATGGATATAAAGATTTTACGACATCTACTAGTAGCTATGCCCGTTATTACAAGGCAAATATAGCTCCTGCCGCTGAAGATTCTTCAAATACTGTTTCTTGCTGGTATGTCTATAAAAAAGCAACAATAGAAGGCAAGACTTTTTATCCAAGCCTAGACGCTCTTGCAAGGTATGAAGAAGACATAAATGGCTCTTCATCATATTCTCGATATTATACTTACACACTTGACGAGAACGGCGAATATTATGTGTATATTTATTCTTCAGACGAAAGCCTTGCTTCTCATCAGGCATATGACTATGAAGAGTATGATGGTGTTGACTACATATATTATAAAAAGGCCATGTTCTCGACACTTTCTGTTCCAGACTGGTTCAAGAATTCCCCATTTAAAAACTACTTTGGAGAGCTTCTTCTTGCAAATATCTTGAATGGAAATTCAAACGGATTGAACAATGCTCTTGATGATTTGTACAATGTTTTGTTCAGCTCTGAATATGAAGATGCCTGCAAGAAAATCGATGCAGTTACAGGAAGCGTTAAAATTCCTAGTCGCGTAATTGACGATTTTGGCCTTACAGAAATTGTTGGAACTTCAGACGTAAAACTTGGAAAGGCAGAGCTTGCCCTTATAAAGACTTCTTTCAATATTCTAAAGGCGACTATTGAGTACGCGCAGTCATATAATTTGAACAGCGATCTTTCGTTCCTAAAATTTAACTGGGCAGACAAAGACGAGGCAATGAAAGTCTTTGAAAAATATTTGCAATATGACGCTAGCATAGATCCCCTTAAAAACGGATTTATGAGCCAGAGAAGTCCTGAAAAAATGGCTGCCTCAAAAGAGCATTTTGCTTCGGCAGTAAGCGACTTGATTGCGGCTTACGATGATATTCTTAAAAACACAACAGATTATCCGACAGCTTTGACCGAGGTTCTTAAAGAATACAAGGTTTTGCGTGAAGGCGCAGTTCAGTTGCAAACCGCAATTACAAATGGCGGAAAATTCTATATCCCGGAAACTGACGGCCTGCCGGATTCTTGGCCTGCAAGCGGCTCTTTGTATATCGATCTTGGAAAACTTTTTGACGCTAGCAACTTTGAGCTGAAGAATTTTATATCTTGTGATAAAAATAATATACCAAGAATTAGGAATGTGTATTCCAAATATATATATAATTCCAACACTGATGAAGAATATTTTACTGTTTCGGAAGCAAAAAAATATGTTTACTATGATAACAATGGCGAAGAAGTAGAAATTTCGCTTCCAGATTCGCAATTGTCTGCAGTGGATTCAACTGGCAAAAAAACAGTTGATTATTTGATTGATGCGTATAAGAATGCTAGATTCTTTGATGACGATGATGGAGGATATACGCTTGCACTGAAAATTGAATGGCATAATCTTGAAAAAATATTTGCAGGATTTGATTTTGCAAGTTTTATGAACGATTGCGGAATTGAAATGATGGAACATTCTGCATCTTCGAGCAATGCTGGCTACCATTTTACGCATGTGCCAATTGGTGTTCTTCCAGGTCTTTATGTCTATAATTTCTATCATAACGGCGAAATTGCGGACGATATAAAGGCTCTTATAGCCAGTAAATAAGATTTTTTGCTGAAAACAAAGTGTTTTAGTGTCTGAAAAATCTTTTTTAATCTAATTTTAGCCGCAGGGACTTTATGAACTTTGCTTCACAAAGTCTTGCGGCTTTTTTGTGTTTATGAAGTTAAAAAAAACGTTTATTTGTTCAATTTTAATTTTTTTTTCATCGCTTTTATCGTCGCAAAATTTTGAATTGAATTCATTTGTCGGAGATTTATTTTTTCCGGTTTTTGGAGCAACGGCGGAAGGTTCTTTAAAAATAGAATCAAATTATTTTTCTAAATTAAGTGCTTCTGGAGGTTTTCTTGGCGCAAAACCGGATTTGTCAAAATTTGAGGGGAAGTTTTATTCAGGTTATGCAGAAATAAAAATCGACTTAAAAAAACTGGATTTTTCTGCTGGTGTGTTTGGAGTAAATATTCCAGACAAAACTAAAATTTTAAATGGAAAACCGCGTTTTATTTTGGAAAACGGAGATTTTGCTGGATTTTACACTTCTGCAAATTATTGCTTTTCTAAAAGCATAAAACTTTCTTCCGAATTATTTGCCGGAAAAGGCGGATTTGATTGGGGCGATTTGTATTACTTTTTTGGACATCCGGAAGATATAAGATTTGTTTTCGAAAAAACAGAACTTTTGCTTCCTTATGGATTTGATTTTTCGGTTTTTGGAGGAAAAATTAAAGCAAAAATTCAGGCAGATAACACGGAAATAAAAGAAAAGTTGGGAACAGGAAGGGGAAATTTTATTGGATTAAAAGCAGAAAAGAATATTTTGGGGTCAGAAACAAAAATCGATTTTAGGCATTTTCTTTCAATAAAATTATTTTATTGTTATGCAGAGATATTTGGTTCGGTTCTTGCAACAAGTGAAACACAAGATTATTTCTTTTTTCCTTATGAAAGAATTTATGGGCATTTGAACGATAAATTTTATGTTGCTGGACTTGGATTTTCTTATGAATATAAGCGTTCGTCTTTAAATGTTCAGCTTGATACAAATTATTTTCATTGTTTTGTTAATGAGCCGGGCGCAAATTATTCATATAAATATAAGAAAAATATTTTTTTTGACGGTTCAGCCGCTTCAAAAGACTTTGATTTTGCAGATTTTACAAATTGTGGGTTCTTTGCCGGAAAAATAAGTGTGTCATATAACGCAAAAAGTGTTTTAAAATTAAAACAAGTTGAACCAGAATTAAGACTTTCAAGAGTATTGGTTCTTCCTCTTTTGACAGATACTGCGAAAAACGGGCTAAAAACAAAATTAAGTAGTTCTGCGAGTTCAAGTTCGGGTTTGTCGTCATCAAAAAATTTACAAAAAATTAAAACTGTTTTGCTGAGCGGTACAATTTTATCATTAAAAATTAAATTTTAAATTTGGAGCACAGTGCAAAGCCCGGCCGCACATTTTAATTTTTTTTCTCAATAAAATGAGAGGGAAATGACAGGATTTTTTTTCTAGTTTATAATGTTTGGCGGTTGGGAGGTCTTTTATGACTGGGTATGACAAGATTGCTATTTTGCTGGCGGAACTGGGGAATGGAGCGCGCGAGGCTGTTCTTGAAAAACTTAATTTTTCTTCTGAACAACTTAAAAAAATCAGTGCTGCTACTAAAAAACTTCGCAGTTATGACGGAAAAATTTACAACCCTAAAGATAAATCTCAGGTAAACAGAGAAATTGCCGTTCTTGAAGAACTTAAAAGTTTTGGTGAGCTTCGTGGAATTTATAAGGATGTTCCACATGGATTTATTAAAACAGCTGCTTCTGAAGAAGAAAAATTCAGGCAGTCGGTTATGGAAAATCCTGAGGCGATTGCCCAGGCTCTTGAAAAATGGTTAAAATCTGACGATTAAATTAAAGTGGCAGGGATAGGAAGGGGCGCGCAGCGCGTGTTTTTGCCTGTAAAAATACCGGAGGCGAAAGCCGTAGCCCTGGATAGCCCGGTTTTTGCGAATGCAAAAAGCCACCCAAACAAAAAAAACGGTCAAAATGCAATGTGCGCTTTGACCGTTTTTTTTGTTTATTTTTTTGCAGCAGATTTTTTAGTTATTTTTTTTGAAGCTGTTTTTTTTGCAGCAGCTTTTAAATCTGTTTCTGAAGGAATACAAATTACAACTGAATTGTCTGTATTTGAAAAAGGTGCTGGAATATATTTGTCGGCTTTCCAGTCATTTTCCCAACGTTTGCCGTCCATAAGATAGCGGTATTGGTATTCTTTTCCGGCATCGAGTTCGAGTGTTACAGAGAAAGAACCGTCTTTTGATTTTTTTAGGTGTGTTTCTGTTGAACTCCAGCTGTTAAAATCTCCAGCAAGAGATACAGTTGCAGCATCTTGTGCGGCCTCTTTTTCAACAATGAAAGTAACTTTGCATTTTGTTGCGTCTGCTGAATAAACTTTTTTTAATGCCATGTCATTCTCCTTAAAAAGTATATTTACCCTAAAACCTTGTGTTTTGCGGGGCATTTTAAAAACTATTTGCTATAAATTCATTTAAAAGTATACAACTTATTGTCCGACTTGCCAATAAATTATATATTAAAAAGCAAATAGAAAAATAAATAAAAAATTTCCGCCGATTTAACCTGAATTGCAGAGCGGAGACCGGTTTTTTTTGAGCCGGCAAATCTTGCTAAAATGGAGGCTCGGTTATGAGCAGTCTTTCTAACAAAAATCACTATTTATTTACATCTGAGTCGGTTGGCGAAGGCCATCCGGATAAACTTTGCGATCAGGTTTCTGACGCTGTTTTGGATTATTGTCTTTCGCTTGATCCTGATGTTCACGTTGCCTGCGAATCTTTTTCTACGACGGACTTTTTGCTTGTCGGCGGCGAAATTGGTTTTCAGAATTACAAGGTGAATCCTAAAGAATTTAATGCAAATATCGAAAAAATTGCACGTCAGGTTGCTGTTGATATTGGCTATACTTCGCCAGAAGTTGGTCTTGACGGCAGAAACTGTATTTTTATGAACCGTCTTCACGCTCAGTCTGCGGACATAAATCAGGGTGTTGTTGGTAAAGGTCTTGATGAGTACGAAGGTCAGCAGGGAGCTGGCGATCAGGGAATGATGTTTGGTTTTGCCTGCAACGAAACTCCATCGTTAATGCCTGCGCCGATTTATTATTCGCACCAGATTCTTTTAAAAGCAAATGAGCTTCGCCATAACGGAACAATTAGCTGGCTTAGACCGGATGCAAAATCTCAGGTTACTGTTGAATACGACGAAAATCACAAGCCTGTTCGCGTTGACACGGTTGTTGTTTCTCATCAGCACGATCCAGATGTTGATTATTCGACAATTAAGGAAACTATCATCAACCAGATTATTAAGCCTGTTCTTGAACCGACCGGGCTTTTGGACGGGAATACTAAATTCTTTATAAATCCGACTGGAAAATTTGTAATTGGCGGTCCGGATGGAGATTCTGGTTTGACCGGTCGAAAAATCATTGTTGATACTTACGGCGGAATGGGCCGTCATGGCGGCGGAGCTTTTTCTGGAAAAGATCCTTCAAAAGTTGACCGCTCGGCTGCCTATATGGCGCGCTATATTGCAAAAAATGTTGTTGCCGCAGGACTTGCCGAAAGAGCGGAAGTTGAGCTTGCATATGCAATTGGAGTTCCGTTCCCTGTTTCGATTCTTTTGGAAACTTTTGGAACTGAAAAAGCAGAGCGTTCAAAAATTGCTGCTGCCGTAGAGAAAATTTTTGACTGCACACCGGCTGGAATTATCAAAACTTTGAATTTAAAACAGCCGATTTACAGAAAAACTGCGTCTTATGGACATTTTGGACGCGAAGGTTTCCCTTGGGAAAAAACTGACAAAGTTGAAGATCTTAAAAAAGAGGTGTTGCGTTAGCGCTGGGAGTGGCGGAGTTGTGGAGCGGTTGAGTTTTGCGAAACTGCTCCGCAATGAGCGTAGCGAACCACGGACATAGCGACCCGGCAGAATGTCGGGGAACGCCAATAAAAAAATGAAGTCAAAAGCTGTTGAAATTGATTCGAGAATTACGCCACAGGCAAAGCGGGATGCGCATATTCATTATATTGTTGCATTTTGCGGTGGTTTTTTGACGGTTTTTCCGTTGGAGAACATTGTAAAGAGTTTTGGTTCTTCTCAGACGACGCATTTGATTGAAATGGTGCGGCTTTTGATTGGCAAAGACTGGTTTGAACTTGGACTTAGGTTTGCTGGAGTTTTGATTTTTGCACTGCCGATTTTTTTTGTTACTTATGCCAAAGAACACACAAAAATTAACGTAAAATATTTGGCTCTTTTGGTTGATGTGGCGATGGGCTTTTTAATGTGGCTTATGCCGACGAATTGGCCAAAGGTTGTTTATCTGTATCCTACTTTTTTTGCAATGTCGCTTCAGTGGAGCAGTTTTTCGGGAAGTTATGGTTATGCGGCCTCGACGAATTTTTGTACGAATAATTTTAAGCAGACAATCAGCGCCTTGACGGAATATTTTTGTAACGGAAAAAATGAATTTAAATTGAAGGCGCAGTTTTATGGCGCGGTTTTGGCTGGCTATTATCTTGGAATTTTTGCCGGATTTAAGCTTTTTGAAAAACTTGGAAATTTTTGTTTTACGCTGGTTACGATTCCTTGTGCGATAATTGCGGTTTTGATTGCGACTTTTCCAAAGGATTCGGCAAAATAGTTTTTTTGGTGATTTTGTAAGGTTTGAAAAAATGATTCTTTCAAAGCAGCAGATTGTTGAAATTATGGAACGTTTTAAGGTTCAAAATCCGAATCCAAAGAGCGAACTTGATTTTAAGAATCCGTTTACTTTGCTTGTTTCTGTGGTTTTGAGCGCTCAGGCAACCGACAAATCCGTAAATTTTTATACAAAACCGCTTTATGAAGTTGCCGACACTCCTCAAAAAATTCTTGCCCTTGGTCAGGAAAAATTGATTGAGTTTATAAAACCAATCGGTTTGTGGAAAAATAAGTCTAAAAACATAATTGCACTTTCTAAAAAGTTGATTGAAGATTTTGGCGGAATTGTTCCGGATTCCAGGGAAAAACTGATGTCTTTGCCGGGAGTTGGAAGAAAAACTGCGAATGTTGTTTTGAATGTGGTTTTTGGTCAAAATACAATGCCGGTCGACACGCATCTTCTGCGGATTTGTCCAAAAATTGGGCTTGCGGAAGGTTCAACTCCGGAGCAGGTTGAAAATTCGCTCTTGAAAAATATTCCTGCCGAATATTTGCAGCATGCCCATCATTGGCTTTTGCTTCACGGCCGCTATGTTTGTACAGCCCGAAATCCAAAGTGCAATGAATGTTTAATACGAGATTTGTGTCTTTACGGCAGAAGTCTTAAAGACGATTGATTTTTGAATTGATAAATTATTGTAAAAAGTTTTAATATTTTTTTGGGGGCATGATAAAAATGGAAGAAAGCGTAATTGCGGAAGCGGCAAACGGTGCGATTGCACTTGCAAACGGAACTGCAAATGAAGTAAAGTCGTTGTTCCATCTCGACGAACTGTCAGCTTATTTTACCTGGGCAAACCTTGCAAAAGTGATTACAAGCGTTGTGGCGATTCTTATTTTCTGGATGTTTTATCGCATAATCCGTCATTTTGTAAAAAAAGCGGCTTCAAAAACTTTGCAGAAAAAAACAGTTTCGCTTATTGTAAAAGCGATCAGTTATTGTTTTTACGTTTTAATCGTAATGTACGTTCTCGGACTTTTTGGAATAAAATTGAGCGCAATCTGGGGTGCTGCGGGAATTGCTGGAGTTGCAATTGGTTTTGCGGCGCAAACTTCCGTAAGCAATTTGATTTCCGGTCTTTTTGTCGTTACCGACAAGGCAATGAAAATCGGCGATTTTATCGAGGTTGACGGAATTTCTGGAACGATTGATTCAATAGGAATAATTTCTATAAAAATTCATACTGGCGACAACCAGCTTGTGCGAATTCCAAATTCAACAATCATCAACACAAAACTAAAAAATTATTCGGCTTTTCCGTACAGACGCTACATTTTTGAAACCAGTGTTGATTATGACAGCGATTTTGACAAGGTTATGGAAGTTGCAAAAACTGTTCCTGCACGTTGCCCGACTGTTGTTCTTGATAATCCGGAGTATTCCCCAAAAGTGCTTTGGACAACTCACGGAGACAGCGGAGTGAATTTGAACATTATCGTTTGGAGCAAGAAAGAAGATTTCTTGCAGACAAAAAGCGATATTGCAATAAATACCTTAAAAGCTTTTAACGAAGCTCAAATCAATATTCCATTTAACCGTATGGACGTTGCGATTTTGAACGAAAAAAAATAGGAAGTGGATTGAATGCAAACTCCGGCAAAACCAGTAAATCAGCTGTTTAGTAAAAATTTTCTCAATCGCTTAATCTGGCCCTTGGTTGCAGAGCAATTTCTGGCAATGACAATCGGGGCTTGCGATACGGTTATGGTTTCTTCTGTCGGAGAAGCCGGCGTCAGCGGAGTAAGTTTGATTGATCAGCTTGGACAGCTTGTAATTCAACTTTTTGCGGCGTTTGCTACAGGTGGAGCGGTGGTTGCAAGCCAGTACCTCGGCCATAAAGAACAAAAAAAGGCCCAGGCTTCTGCAAAACAGCTTTTAAATTTGTGCGTGATTGCCGGAGTTTTTTTTATAGCAATATGTCTGCCTTTGCGCCGGATTATTTTGAACGGAATTTTTGGCGCTCTTGATCCGCAGGTTATGGACAATGCGCTGACTTACTTTGTCTGGATTTTGTTTAGTTTTCCGTTGCTTGGAATTTATAACAGTTGCGCTGCGTTGTGCCGGGCAATGGGAAACAGCAAAATAAGTTTAAAAGTCAGCCTTGTAATGAATTTGACAAATATTGCCGGAAACGCGATTTTGATTTACGGAGCAAAAATTGGAGTTGCCGGAGCAGGAATTTCAACCCTCGTAAGCCGCGGAATTGCCGCCGTTGTAATGCTCTGCATTTTAAGTCAAAAAAAATGGCCGCTTTTTTTAGAAAAAATCTGGAAGCCGCAGTTTTATTTTACGCTCATGGGACGAATTCTAAAAATTGCAGTTCCGAGTGGAATTGAAAATTCTGTTTTTCATATCGGAAAAACTCTTGTCTATTCGTTTATGTCCACCTTTGGAATTACGGTAATTGCTGCAAATGCAATTACAAATACAGTTGCAAGTTTTTCAAATATTCCAGGAAACGCAATCGGTCTTGCGAGCGTAACAATTGTCGGACAGTGCATTGGTGCCGGCGAAAAAGAACAGGCAAAATCTTATGGCCGAAAGATTATGCTTTTGTCTTACGGCGGAATGTTTGTTACGGCAATTGTGGTTTTTGGACTTGCACCATTTGTTACGAAAATTTTCAATTTGACGCCACAAGCTCAAAATTTGGCCGTGCTTGTTATCCGCGCTTGTATGGTTGCAAACATATTTTTCTGGCCAATGAGTTTTACAATGCCAAATATTCTTCGTGGAGCAGGCGACGCAAAGTACACAATGATAATTTCAAACATAAGCATGTGGCTTTTCCGCGTCCTTGGCAGTTTTTTGATTTCAAAATGGATTTTGCGCATTTATCCGGGAAACACACAATTTGCGTTTTTTGGCATTTGGATTGGAATGTTTTTGGACTGGATTTTCCGCGGAATTATGTTCTACGTGCGTTTTTGTGGCAAAAAATGGCTTGAAAAAAAAGTAATTTAAAAATTTTGGGAGCACAATTAGCGCAAAAGAAAAGTTTGCCAGTTAGAACCGTCCAGTTGTCGCAAAAACCGGCTTTCCAGGGTTTCGCTAACGCTCCATCCGCCAAAAGCGGACTGCGCCCTTCCAATCCGGGCTGCAAGCCCGGACGTGCGCTATTTTCTTTTTCTAGCTAAATCATAGGCTTCATTATCTGCACGGACGGAAACTACAAGAATGTACATTTCGTGTGTTTTTTCATCTTCAAAAAGTTTGTATACAACGCGAATGCCTATGCAGATACTTTTAATATGCCCTTTAAAACTATTTTTCTGACAGAGCCGTCAAGTTTAGATAATTCTTCTTCTGCGAGAGGATGATACTTGATTTTCCATTCCATCAGCTACTCCAGATTAACTTCAATATCATCTAAATCGGATTCTGTCAGTCCGAATTTTTTCATCAAATTATCTTGAGTTGTATATTCAGTTTTTTCAGAAAGTCGTTTTGAAGTTTCTGCTGCAAGAATTGCATCTTCGTATTCTTCCATCATCTGCTGATAACTTTGTGGACTCATAAGAATACACTCTGGAACATTATTTTTTACAACAATTTTTGTACCGAATTTTTTTACATCAGAAAAAATTTTGTTAGCTTCACCTTTGTTAAAACGGCTGATAGGAATTATTGAATCAAGAATATTTAATGTATTTAAAGCTTTCATATTTTACCTCCGATTTTAATCTTAATAATAATATATATATCGTTTTATTTGTTGTCAAATTTATATATTTTTTGAAAGTTCGCTACGTGCGCTAAAAAATTAGTTTTTCACATTTTTTTTTCGTGCTATAATTTTTTTATGCAAAAAATGTTTTATGATACGCGCACTTTGGATTGTGCCTGCCGGCAAAGATATGCTCTTTCCGAAGAAATTATGATGGAAAATGCGGCTTCTGCCCTTAAAAACGAAATTTGCTCTATCTCGCTGGACAGGAAAATTCAAAAAGTTTTGATTTTGTGCGGTAGTGGCAATAACGGTGCCGACGGCTATGCGCTTGCCAGACTGATTTCTGGTTCTTTTAAAACCTGTGTTTTTGAATGCGGCAAGCCTTCGTCGCCACTTTGTGTTTTGCAGGCTGAACGCGCAAGGTTGTGCGGAGTTTCGGTTTTTGAATCGGACAGTTTTTTTGCGGAAAATTTGGATTCGGCTGTTGTTGTGGACTGCATTTTTGGGAGCGGTTTTAAAGGCGGATTTACTGATCAAAACGGCGAAAAACTCATCAACCTTCTTGCTTTTGTAAATTCTTCAGAATGTCTAAAAATTGCCTGCGATGTTCCGACAGGACTTCATGCCGACGGAACTTTGGCGCAATCTGTTTTTAAGGCGGATATTACTCTTACAATGGGCGCGCAAAAATTCTGCCTTTACAGCGACATGGCAAAAAATTTTACAGGAAAAATAAAGGTTTGCGGACTTGGCATTTCTAGAGAACTTTTTGAAAAATCTGCTGAAAATTTGAAAGAAAGCCAAAAAAATCTTTTCCTTCTTGAACAAAAAGATATGATTTTGCCGTACCGGACTGACAATCTTGTAAATAAGGGAAGCTTTGGAAACGCTTATATTGCATGCGGCGAAAAATCCGGGGCGAGCATTATTGCGGCAAATGCCTGCCTGAAATTTGGAGCAGGTCTTGTAACTCTTATTCGTCCAGATGAAAATTTTTCAAAAACTCCAATTCCCGGTCTTTCGATGGAATTTCTTGTAACAAATAATTTTGGTCCACGAATTAGCGCGCTTTGCGTTGGAATGGGTCTTGGTTATGACGAAAAAATCACTGAATTTTATGCAAAGTTTCTTTTAGATTCGCCGGACGTGCGCTGTGTGCTCGATGCGGATATTTTATATTCTCCACTGCTTCTTGAAATTTTGGAGAGGCGTCCAAAAGGCTGTGTTTTGACTCCACATCCAAAAGAATTTTCCGAACTTTTGCGTCTTTGCGGTTTAGGAAATTACAGTGTTGATGAATGTATTTTTCGGCGGGCGGAACTTGTCGAAAAGTTTTGCCGGCGCTTTCCGGAATCTGTCTTGGTTGCAAAAGGCGCAAATTCTGCTATCGGGGTATTTACTGCAAAAGAAGATTTTAATCTTTTTATCGACAGTTTTGGTTCTCCGGCACTTGCAAAAGGTGGAAGTGGAGATGCGCTTGCAGGAATGATATGTGCGCTTTTGGCTCAAAATTACGAAGGAAAAGACGCCGCAATTACAGCCTGCCTTGCTCATTCTCTCGCTGCCTGCAAAATAAAAAATAATTTTGCTCTTACACCGACGGATTTAATTCAAAATATTGGAGAATTATAGAAAAAATTGAACGCAAAAACGTTTTATTTTCTGCCTTTTTTTCCTGCTTCAATAAAATTCATGTGGGCGCGGTCTTTTTTGCTCAGGCGTTTTTGACCTAAGTCCAGTGAATTTTCGTGTTTTCCGTGAAAGCGTTCGCCTTTTTTATCGAAAGAATTTTTTAAAGATTCAATCCAGAGCGGAGTTTTTGGATTTGGATCGCCTTTTTTTACGTATTCGAGCCAGGTTTCTGGTTCAGGAACTTCAAATTTCATTTTTTTGCCCGTAAACGGATGGACAAATTCCAAGGTTCTGGCGTGAAGGCAAAGTCTGCCAAAATGGTCTGTTCTGGCCCTGTAATTTTCGTCTCCTGCAAGAGGATAGCCTTTTGACGCAAGATGAGCGCGAATCTGGTTCTTTTTTCCAGTATCGAGTGAAAGTTCAAAAAGCGTATGTGTTGGACCTGACTGCAAAATTTTATAGTTTGTGCGTGCCGGAACTGTTTTTAAACGGCGGTTTTCACCATAAGAGTCAGAATTGTTTTTGGAATTTTCGGATTCTTTTGGAACAAAGCCAACGTTGTGGGCGTTAAATGCAAGCTCATCGTCGATTAAACCGCAATCCGGCAAAATAAGTTTTTTGCTGCGCGGATTTTCTGCAACTGCGCGGTAAAGCCGTTCTGTTACCATTTGATGCCAGGTGTCCATAATTTTTTTCTGCGCATTTTCGGTAAGAGCAAAGAGCATTACGCCGGAAGTGTCGCGGTCGAGGCGGTGGACAGCAAAAGGTCTGTGCGAGCTGCTGAAAGTTCCGTTTTTGTGCATAATTTCTTCGAGGATGCTTTGTGCCGTTCTAATTCGGCTTCCAGGATACGGAACGCTGAGCAAACCGGAAGGCTTGTTGATTACGCAGATTGTTTCGTCTGAATAAAGAATTTCAATTTTTTCGTGACCAAAATCTTTTTTTGTTTTGGCATTTTTGTTTGTGTTTAAATTTGCCATATTCCTGTCCTTCGATTAAAAAATCTAGTAATGAGGCGGTTTTCTGTTTGGAATTTCGATATTCTCCGACAAATCCATAATTCTGCTTGAAAGAATTTTGTTTTCTTCGCGCAGAATTTCAATCAATTTTTGCTGCTCTACGACTTCGTTCTGAAGTTTGTTGATAAAATCGTCCATAAAAGCAATTTTTGTTTCGAGAGCAATAAAGCGTTTTTCTGTGTCCATATTTTTATTTTAACGGATTACCACGAAACTGACCACGATTTTTGTTCGTTGAGTGTTAAAAGTTCGCCAAGTTTGATTTTTTGAGAGAGAATTTTTTTTGAATCAGGACTTTTTAATTCAATTTGAAGATTTTGAGAAACGATTTGTTTTGCCAAGTCCGGGCCGTAGACAAAAGAAAGAAGATTTTCGTATTCCTCAACATTCATTTTTTCGTCGTTTAGACACGGAATCATCAAAAGATCAAAATAGCCCTGAGTTTCTTCGTCCAGTTTTTCATAAATTGACTTGAATTGTTCCGGTCCCAAAGAAAAAGTGAGCGACGACTGGGTTTTTGAAAGAATTTTTGATGAAGCAAGAAGAGATTTAGAAAGATTTTCGATTTTTCCAGAAGCGCTTGTCTTTCCGTCCTTTTCCACATTTACAGAAACATTTTTTGCACCAGCGGAAATCAGGAAATTTTCAAGTTCTTGTTTTGAAAAGAGAGTTGAATTTGTATTTTCGGCCAAACCAGAATTTTCCTGAGCCAGATCCAAAAATTCCTTAAAAGCAGAGTTTGCCGACAGCGAAAAATTTGCCGAAAAACCGATTGTCGCGGCGTCAGAATTTTCTGCTTTGACAGAAATTGAAGATGAACACGAAACTAAAAAAAGAGAAAAACCGATAAGAGCAAAAATTTTGGTTTTAAAAAATTTCATAAATTCCTAAAAACTTCACTTATTTAATCAATTCTCGCAACGGAATGGTTACACGCACGCCGGAAGAAAAAACAAGTCCGGTTGCAAAACTTTTAAGAGCGTTCAATGCGCTTCCGTCGGTGTCGTTAAAAACAGTGTAGTGAATGTCCTGTACAAAACTTATGTCGGTTTTTCCGGCTTTAAACGAAGGCGAATTAAAGCTGATTCCCAAAATTCCTGGAAAAACAGAGGCTTTTATTCTTTCGTCGTTGTTGCCCGGAAGATACGGAGTTCCGATTGTAAAGACAGGACCTGCAAAAATTCGCATATAGTCGGTCATCGTAAGGCTAAAAATCAACGGCAATTGAATTACGCCAGTTCCACTGTCCCAACGTACAGTCGTTCCAATTCCTGGTTTTAGATTTTTTCCTTCGTAAGTTGCATGCACTGTTCCGGCAATTCCACGGAAAGTAAGCATAAAATTGTCAGGAGTAAAAAAGTTCCAGTCAAGGCAGAACATTCCGTCCAAGATGATTTTGTCCGTAAAATTTCCATTTTGACGGCTTGTCTGGCGGGAACTGCTGTTTTTTCCGGATAAGCCGGCTTTAGAAACCGATTCGGAGTTTTTGCTGGAAGCAGTATTGTTTTCGGCTAAAATTTTTGAAGGCGGCAAAAATCGGCCGGTTTTGTAATATTTTCCTTTCCAATAATTTTCTTTGAGGGAACTCAAAATTACGCCGGTGTTTGGACCGTCAGAAGCGGCATTTAAAAAGTGACCGTTTCCAATGTAAATTCCGACGTGGCTCGGATCACCGGAAGCAGTTGTTCTAAAAAAAACTAAATCTCCTGGTTCACGTTCAGATTCATCAATTATTTTGCAAAACGAATAAATACCTTTTACAGTTCTTGGCAACTGATAGCCGATAGATTCTCTTGCAACCGTATAAATCAATCCTGAACAGTCAAAAGAATTTGGACCGGTTGCGCCATTTACGTAAGGACGACCAATGTATTTTTTTCCGTAATCAACAAAAGTCTGCCGGTTTGCCGCGGCATTTTCCGCATTGGCAGCCATTGTCTGCGCGCACAGCCGCGGAGTAAACAAAATAAAAGCACCAAGCCAAAACCATACAACTAGTCGATTTCTGTCATTTCTCGTCATAATTCAATTATCGTAAAAAAACAGAGCCATAACAAGCAAAATGAACGATTTTTTTATTTGAGGGCACAAGTTTCTTGCAAGATAAAAGCTGGCTTTGCATTGATTTTTTTGACACAAATTTATAAAAACGTTTTGCTTTATATAGAAATTGTGCTAAACTGAAACATAGGGCGCATTTTTTGCGGGGGGGGGGTATGTCTTGGATGTTCATAACACAAGACGCATAAGTGACATCTCATTTTCCATAGACAAAGATTTAAATATAAAATCAGGAAACCGCAGTTTTTCAATTTTTCTTCGTAAAACAGAAGTTTCCAGCATAAATCTTTCTGAATTTCTTTCGGAAAATGACACAGCAAATTTTAAGCATTTTCTCTCAACTTTTAAGCCACAAGTTCCAAATGAACCTGCAAACTTTGTTGCAAAACTCAAGTCGAGGAATTATTTAATAACCTGCATTTTTACGGTTATAAAGGCAGGCGACAACCTTTTTGAAGTGACTGTCGAAGAACTTTCGTATTCGCGGCACCTTTTGGACAGGGCGCTTCTGGAAAGCAGGGAATATTCAACTCTTCTTCAAAATTTTGATGCGTATTATTTTATTTACGAATGTGAAAAATTTACTGTAAAAAACACAAAAGACCTTAATACGCTTTTTGTCGGAAATTGCGACGAATTTAAAGAATATTTTGAGAATTTTTTTCATCTTAACAAATCATTCACGCAAGAAAGCAAACAGCTTATTGCCATGCTTGCAAATATCCGCAACTTGGAGACTGGCAAATACTACAATTTTTTGCGGGCAGACAAAAAAATGCTTACTGTTCATACGCTTCGGGCGAGTACGCGCACAAAGACAATTGTTGTCGGCAGTGTAAATTTTGGACAGAAAATTGCACTGGCAGAAAATGCTTATGTCGAAAGCCACGACGGTTTAACTGGAATTTACAATAAAAAGGCAATTACCGAAATTGCAGTCAAAAAAATCAATGGGCAGAAAGTTCCGTGTTCAATGATTATAATTGACGTTGACCATTTTAAGGAATGTAACGACACTTTTGGCCATAATTTTGGCGACAAGGTTCTTGCTTCTGTTGCCAGTTGCATAAAAGAGGCAATCGGCACAAAAGGAATTGCAGGAAGAATTGGCGGCGATGAATTTTTGGTTTTGCTTGATTTGACCGAAGAAGACGATATTCGAAATATTACGCGAAACATTCGCACTGGAATTCAGTGGAATATTACTTCAATTGAACCTGGAAGCACCGTAACCTGTTCAATGGGAGTTGCAAGATTTCCATTGAACGTAAAAGATTATGATTCGCTTTTTAACCTTGCCGACAAATGCCTTTATATTGCCAAAAACAAGGGACGCAACTGTTATATAATCTATAAACCTGAGCTTCATGACTGCATTTTTATTCAGAACAGACAGAACGAAAACAAAATTGCAAGCGGACAACTTTACAACGAAGCGGCAGACGATGTAGTTGAAATTTTAAAAGCAATTCGCGAAAAAAAGAGTGAAGAGGACCTGCAGCCGATTCTTCAAAAATTGGTCGATTATCTCGGCATAAGCACGATTATGGTTTACGATTCGGCACACCGCCTTTATTGCAGTGCAGGCCGCGCAGAAAAGAATTTTAGGGAAGAAGCGTTAAAACAGGAAAACTATTTTTCGTTTTTTAATGGATTTGATTACCTGCACTTAGACAATACGAACGTTTTGGATTCGATTTCGCAGGAAAAATATGTTTTTTATCGAAAAAACTGCATATCATCAACTTTGGAAGTGTTGTGCAATAAAAAAACGCTGATTTGCTTTGACGTTTTTAAACCGGCACGAACCTTTCCAAAAGAAAAAATCATTTTTATGCTAGTAGTTGCGCGGCTTTTGGCAAGCACTTTTAATATTGGCTAAACTCGCAATAAAATAATTGTAATAACTGTTGCTCTCCGGAAGAGTTTTTGTTTATTTTATATAACTGTATATAAAATAAATTTAACGAGGTAACAAATGAAAAAAACACCAGCATTATTCAGTTTGATTTGTGCAGGAATTGCAGCCTTTGCAGTAAGCTCATGCGCTTCAACAAAAAACAGTTTGGGCGAAAGCAATTCAAAAGAACTAAAAATAGTTCTTGGAGGAAACGCAACAACCGGATATTCTTGGGAAAATACACTTACAAATGAAGAAATTGTAAGTGTAAAAGAAAAAACAACATATCTTGGAAAAGACGGAATTACAGGCGCGCCTTCAAAATTTGAATATTCTGTAAAAGCATTAAAGGACGGAACTACAGATTTAACTTTTGTTTACAAACGACCTTTCGAGGCAGACGAAGCGCTTGATACAATAGTTTATAAAATCGAAGTGAAAAATGGAAAAATTCTGGCTCTAGGTACAATCGAAGGAAACTGGAGAATAAATTCTTTTTATAAAAACGATGAAGCGCAGGCAATTTGCGATGTTGCCCTCAACTTAAAAAAAGAAAAGGACGGTTTTTTTGTTGCTGGAGAAGCCGGAGTTAATATTTTTAACGGAAATATAAAACTTTCGGGAAATATAGGAAAAGACGAAGGCGGTTTTGCCTTGACAAAAATGATGGGACCGGCAGACGCAATGTCTTTTGAAGACAATTACATCCAGCTTTTTAATGGAGAATTTTATGTAATTCCGGCAGTAAAAAACGGAACAGAAATTCTTACAATTGCAAATTTAAAAAACGGTTTGTCGGCAGAATATCGCCTTGTAAACGAACCATTGGTAGAAAGACAGTAAAATGCCGCAGCCTTTTTTATACAATCTGATTGATAAGGCAGTTTTTGACTATAAACTGATTGAAAAAGGCGACAAAATTCTTGTGGGTGCATCTGGAGGAAAAGACTCCACTGCGCTCATAGAATATTTTGAAAACCGTCAAAAAAGAAAAAATGCCGATTTTGAATTTTTGGCATTGAATATTCAGACAGATTTTGGCGGCGGACTTCCTTCTGACATTCAGACACTTTTTAAAGAGTGGAATGTTCCGGTGAAATCCATTTTTGTAGATGTGACAGGACGCTTGAGTGACGGTTATAAGATGAGCTGTTACTGGTGTTCAAACTTGCGCCGAAAAGAACTCATTAACTTTGCGGTAAAAAACGGATTCAACAAAATTGCTCTTGGACATCATCTTGACGACATTTTGGAAACTCTGCTGATGAATGCCTTGAATAAAGGCGAGCTCAGCACAATGACACCTTCCCTAAAACTCGAAAAATATCCTGTAAAAATTATCCGCCCGCTTTGTTACGCTGGCGTACAGACAATTGTCGAACACTCAAAAAAAGGCGGCTATTTTGGCTGGACATGCACCTGCACTTATCAGGATAACAGCACAAGAAAAGATGCCCGCCGCCGTCTTGAACTTTTGACCGGCGGAGACAGAAAAAAGAAAGAAAGACTTTTTAAAGCGCTCAAAAACATAAGACCAGAATACTTGCCATAAAAGAAATCTGACATAAAAAAAATCTTGAGAATTTGTTTTTTCGGATTTAAAATTGAACAAAAGAAATCTTGAAATTTAAAAAAGATTAAATGCTGTCAATTTTGGCGATTTTTTCTTGGGAGGTTTTATGTCAGTTGTTTGTTATTCTCTCGGTGCGGCTCAAGAAGTGACTGGTTCAAAACATATTTTTGAAATTGATGGCCGGGCTTTTATGGTTGATTGCGGGGCTTTTCAGGGAAAACGTGCCGTTGCCGATGCAAAAAACCGGAATTTTGAAATTCCGGTCGACAAAATCGAAACCGTAATTTTAACCCATGCCCATTACGACCACTGCGGACTTTTGCCAATGCTCGCCAAAAAAGGCTATGACGGCAATATTTACGCAACTCCTGCAACGCGCGACCTTGCCGACCTTGTAATGATGGATTCAGCAAGAATTCAGGCACGTGATGCCGAATATCTTCGTAAGCAGGCTCAAAAAAAAGGCGAAAAATTTACATGGCAACCTCTTTTTAACGAAAAAGACTGCATTAAGGCAGAAAATCAGATTGTAACGCTCGGATATAACCGCCAGATGTACATTGCGCCAGACGTAGAACTCGAATTTTTTGACGCAGGACACATTTTGGGTTCGGCATTTGCGTTTATAACGATAAAAGGCCAGCGCGGCGCTTCAAAAAAAATAGATTCAATAAACAAAATAAATATCTGGAACAAACTTTTTGGCTGGAAAAATTCGATTTCGGAAAGACGGGCAGAAAGGCTTGCAGAAAATGAAGACGCCGACAGACGCAAAACTGCCGACAGGCGAAAAGCCACGGCAGAAGAGCAGGCGCAGTATTCGGGAATAGAACGCCGTTCTGGCTACGACCGCCGCGAAGGAAAAGACGAGATTCGGATTCTTTACACAGGCGATTTAGGACGTTCTTCAAAACCGATTATCCGCGACCCAAGCGTAAAAATTCCTGCGCCAGATTACATTTTTTTGGAAAGCACTTACGGTAACCGCAAACACGAAGGCACAGAAATTGCCATGGAAGAACTTCGAAAAGTTGTTCGCCGGGCAATCGACCGCAAAGGAAAAATCATAATTCCGTCATTTGCAATTGAGCGCACTCAGGAAATTGTTTATTACCTCCACATGCTCGTAGACCAGCGAAAAATTCCTTCGATTCCAATTTATGTGGATTCTCCAATGGCAGTAAACGCGACAAGTATTTTTCAGGTACATCCGGAATGTTACAGCCGCGAAGTTGAAGAAGCCTTCCTTGACCGGCACAAAAATCCATTTGGCTTTGACCAGTTAAGTTTTGTTACGAGCGTTGACGAATCAAAGGCATTGAACCAAAAATCCGGACCAATGATTATAATTTCGGCAGACGGAATGTGCGAAGCCGGACGCGTTGTGCATCACCTTGCAAACAATATAAACGACCCGAAAAACACAATTTTGATAGTCGGTTATATGGCAGAAAACACACTTGGCCGAAGAATCCGCGACGGAGCAAAAGAAGTAAAAATTATGGACGAATGGTATCAGGTAAATGCGCATGTCGAAACAATCAACGCATTTTCTGCCCATGCCGACTACGAAGAAATTGTAAAATGGCTCAAGCAGGTTGATACAAGCCGCCTTAAAAAAATCTATCTGGTTCACGGCGAAAAAGATGCCCAGGAATATCTGCAAAACTATCTAAAAGAAAACGGATACAAGCACGTTCAGATTGTAAAATACGGCGAAACTTACGAACTGGCGTAATTTTTAAATATTTTGGGCGTTGCGGCTGTTTTTAACAGCCGCCGCTTTGTCCGGGGTTGCATTGTTCCACTTCGTTCCACAACGCGCCTTTTGCGCGCCCCTCCCGCCGCTAACGCATTTTTTGTTTTTCCAAAAAAAATCTTAAATAACAGTTAATTCTCCTTTATAAAGCATATTTTATATAAAAATACGAGGTTTTATATAGAAAATCGACTTTTTCTTGATTATCATCAAAATTAAGGGAAAGAGTGAACTCAATCAATACGACAGAATTTTATTTCTAACGAGGTAATCGATGAAAAAAAACTCTCAAAAAAGAAAATTCGGCACAATTTTATTAAGTCTTGCCGCATTATTTGCAGTGCTTTTTTCGACAGCAGCATGCAAGACAGACAGCGACGATGATGAATTGAACAGTGTGACAATTAATCCTTCAGAAGCGACAATAAACGCAAATGGACAGATTTCGCTCTATGCAGATGTTGACAGAAAGGGCTCTGGTACTCCAGTTTATAAATGGGAAATTACATCTGGCGACGACTATGCAACGCTTGAAAATGCAACTTCTGCAACTTGTGTTGTTACCGGTAAAAACACAACAGCAAGCGCTCAGCGCGTAACCGTAAAATGTACCGTAACATTTGCTTCGACCACGAAAGAGGCAGAAGCAACAGTAACTGTTAGCACGGCAAAAGTAGAACTAGAAAGCGTTTCGATTGCAGGTTCAGCAGAAATTGAATCAACAGCAAATACAGAGCTTACCGCAACTCCAGCTTTTACAATTAAAGGGGCTTCGCCAACTGTAACTTATACTTGGACAATAAGCGCAGGCAGAGAATATGCAGAGCTTTCTGAGTCAACAACAGGAACAATTAAACTCACAGCAAACAACACAACAACGGAAGCACAGACAGTTACAGTAAAAGTAACTGCAGCTTACGACGGAACAACTAAGGAAGCAACAAAAACTGTAAAAATTCTTGCGCGAGGACAGGTTGTAGAAAACAAGGTTACTTCTGTAAGTGTTAGCGCGGAAAAAAGCTCGATTGCTTGCGACGGAAGCACAACCTTAACTGCAACGCCAGTATATTCTGGCAATCCTGAAATCACTTACACCTGGACAATCAGCTCAGGCAGTGAATATGCAGAGCTTTCTGAGTCAACGACAGGAACAGCCACACTCACAGCAAAAAACACAACAACTGCAGAACAAACAGTTAAAGTAAAAGTAAGCGCTTCTGACGGAACAAATTCTGTAGAAAGCACTTGCGAAGTAACGGTTGGAGCGGCAGCTGCAGTAGAGACTGGAAACGTAATAAAAGCAAGCGACACACCACTTGGATTTGCTGGAGTAAATTATGCAATGCCGACTTTTACTAATGTTGTGACTGTAAAAACAAGAAACGAATTGATGAAGGCAATCAATAACGAAAATTCATTGATTTATATTGATGGAATGATTGATATGTCAGATGAGGGAAACGGCTCAAAACTTCCTGCTGAAGGTGCTAGCAATATTGCGGTTTCTTCTGTAATGGATTCTTGGATTGCGTCAAAAACTTCAAATGCTTATAAAACATATGCTGCGTGGGTTGAGGCTTATGCGGCAGTTTGTGAAAAATCTACTGATGATAAAGAGGTTGGCAATTCAGGTAATTCTTCATTATGTAAGATGGTATGGACTTTAAATAATGCATGGAAATCTGTAATCCAGCTTAAGTTAAACTCTAATACGACAATTATTGGGCTTGGAAATAATTCTGGTATTCGTGGTGGAACAATCAGCATCAATGGCATTAAGAATGTTGTAATTAGAAATCTTACTCTGGTTGATGCAATTGATATGTTCCCACACCATGAAGTGAAGTCAAAAGGAGAATCTGATGGTTTTAATGCTCAGTTTGACTGCATAACAATTCAGGGTTCTAACACTGCGAATATCTGGATTGACCACTGTACTATGAAAGACACTCTTGTAATGCAGCACGTTCAGTCTGGAACAAAAGAAAAATGGCAGAATTATGATGGTCTTTGCGATATAAAAGGCGACGGCAAAGGAATAACTGTTTCTAACTGCCATATGTATCATCACGACAAAACAATGCTTGTAGGTTCAGACGATAATGAAGGCGATAACACAGTGCGTAAACTTTCTATTATAAACAATCATTTTGATACTTGTGTACAGCGTTTGCCGATGGCAAGAAACAGCCAGTTCCATGTTTTGAATAACTGGTACACTTTTGGTAAAACACAGTCAGTTGGAGATGGTAAGACCAAAGGAGATTACTGTATTGGTGCAAGAAAAGGTGCTTTGATTTATTCTGAAGCAAACTATTTCGACAGCAATATGCAGTATTCTATCCGTGGAAATGAAAAAACAGCTTCAATGGCAAAAGTTTATGACACAGGAAGTGTTGACAAAAATACAAAGAAAACTGATGAGTATACTGCGGTTGATTCTGCACCATTTACTGTGCCTTATTCTTATGAACCAATGACAGCCGAAAATGCAAAAACATACGTTGCTGCCAACGCTGGTGCTGGTGTCTGGACTGTTGTAAAATAAACTTTACCGTTTGTCATTGAACTAATGCGTAAGGGATTGTAAGGGCGGCGGAGCCGTTCGCTTGCGAATGACAACCCTGAAAAGCCCGACGGCAACTTGTTGCCGGTACGCCCAAAAATTTATATTACACCTCTGGTTTTTTAAGAGCCGGAGGTGTTTTTTTTGCAGTTGTGGAGAATTCTAAAAATTTATTATAATTATTTATATGTTACGCTTGAAAGAAAGGACGTAAAATCCTGGGTAAAGGCAAATGCTGGCGCTAGACAGTAAATATTAAAATTTAACGGGTTGGTGAGTTTTTGAACTGGAGTTTATGGCATGAAAGATAATACTGACAAAAATATTAAAGGCGAGGCTGTTTGTTCCGGCAATTTTTCTAAAACTGGGCTTGTGCTTGAAGGTGGCGCAATGCGCGGTATGTTTACGGCTGGCGTGCTTGATGTTCTTATGGAAAATGAGATTTATACTGACGGTGTTGTCGGGGTTTCGGCTGGTGCGGTTTTTGGCTGTAATTACAAGTCTCGGCAAATCGGGCGGACGATTCGTTACAACAAGCGTTTTGCTGGCGACTGGCGGTATTGTTCAATTCGTTCGCTTTTAAAAACCGGCGACATTTACGGGGCTGATTTTTGTTATAACAGAATTCCAAATGAACTTGACGTGTTTGACCTTGAATCTTACAAAAAAAATCCGATTCCTTTTTATGTTGCGGCAAGTGATTGCCGGACTGGTAAATGTGTTTATAAAAAACTCGAAACTTGCGATGAGAACGACCTTAAATGGATGCGTGCGAGCGCTTCTATGCCTCTTGCGAGCCGGCCTGTCGAGGTTGACGGATATAAATTGCTTGACGGTGGCATGACAGATTCTATTCCGCTGGAATTTTTTGAAAAACTTGGTTTTTCTCGCAATATTGTAGTTCTTACTCAGCCGCGCGACTACAAAAAATCTCCGAACGCTCTTATGCCGTTTATAAAAATGTCGCTAAGAAAGTATCCGGCGCTTGTTCAGGCCATGCAAAATCGGCACAAAATGTACAACGCAGAAACCGAGTATGTTTTTGAACAGGAAAAGAAAGGCAATGTTCTCGTAATTTGTCCTGAAAATTCTCTAGGAATTAGCCGTACAGAAAAAAATCCAGATGAACTTCAGCGTGTTTATGAAATTGGCCGAAACATTGCAACAAAAATGCTTTCTGAAATAAAAGAATTTGTTGATCATAAGTGATTTTCTTGAAAGGTTATTTTGCATAAAAAAGAATATGAAAATTTGTGCACTTGGAGCGGTTGCTTCAATGGCGGTTTGCAGTGCATTTGCTGCTGGTGGTATAACACATGCGCCTGGACACATGCTCATAACGGATATTCCAGAGAGTTTTCTTCAGAACTAATGTAAAAAATGCACAAAAAATAAATGAATGTTTGTCATATTTGCTATCGTGCACGAAAAAATAGCGTGCTAATGTTGTGTCATAAACAAAAGCGTGTAGGCAGAAGTTTTTTACGCTAAAACTGAACTTAATTTGGAGGCAGGAATATGAATGCAAAAGAGATTGCAAAAATGCAGACAGAAAATGTGCTTTTGGGATGGAGCAAGCAGGGCGGATTAGACCCGATTGTTGTTGATCATGCCGAAGGAATTTATATCTATGATACCGACGGAAAACGATATGCGGATATGTCTTCTGAGCAGGTAAATGTTAATGCCGGTTACGCAAACAAGGAAATGACCGAGGCGATAAAGGCTCAGCTTGATAAATTTGCTTATGTTCAGGGCTCGTGGGGAGCAGAAAGCCGGGCAAAACTCGCAAAATCTATTATCGACCGTTTGCCTGACTGTTTTGGAAAAGTGTTCTTTACAAACGGTGGAGCAGATGCGAACGAGAATGCGATAAAAATTGCCAGAATGTATACCGGACGTTTCAAGGTAATGAGCCAGTACCGTTCTTATCACGGTTCAACTTTTGGAGCCGGAAACTTGACCGGTGAACCACGCCATTTTGCGCTTGAGCCGGCTATTCCGGGCTTTATTCACTTCCGCGGACCTTATCCTTATCAGGAAAAAATTCACTTTGAGTCGGAAGATGAGGAATGTGAATATTATGTAGAACGTCTGCGTGAACAGGTTATTTTTGAAGGCGGCGACAGAATTGCTGCAATTATTCTTGAAACTGTAGTTGGTTCAAACGGAATTATCATCTATCCGAAGAACTACTTAAAAGGTGTGCGCAAGATTTGTGATGAATTTGGAATCATGATGATTTGCGATGAAGTTATGGCTGGCTGGTACAGAACTGGAAAAATGTTTGCATACATGAATTTTGACGTAACTCCAGATATTATAACTTTTGCAAAAGGCGTAAATTCTGGCTATATTCCGCTGGGTGGCTGTATCGTAAAGAACGAAATTGCCCATTTCTTTGACGACAAGTATCTTTCGTGCGGACTTACATATTCCGGTCATCCGTTGGCATGTGCCGCTGGTGTTGCTTGTCAGGAATTCTACCTTAAAAACGATATTGAATCTCATGTTCAGAAAGTTGGAAAGCATCTTGGAGAAAAACTTGAGGAGCTTAAGGCAAAACACAAGAGCATTGGAGATGTTCGCTACATCGGGCTTTTTTCTGGAATTGAACTGGTAAAGGACAGAGAAACCCGTGAACCTCTTGTTCCTTGGGGACAGGATCCAAAAGGAATAATGGGAGCGATTGTAAAGGAACTCAAAAGCCGGGGATTTTTTACATATTCACACGAAAATGTAATTATTGTCGCTCCGCCGCTTATCATAACCGAAGCACAGATTGACGAGGAACTTGAAAAGCTGGACGATGTTTTGAGTATTGTTGACGAAAAATACATTTAGCGTACGGGAGGAACCAATGGTATTCAATTTTACGACAGCGCCAAGGACTGTAATGGGCGAAGGTGCGTTAAAAATCGCTGCGCCTTATTTTAAGTCTTTTGGAAACAAAGCTTTGATTGTGACCGGAAAAATAATTACAAAGACAGGGCTTGCCGCTCAGGTTCAGACTGTGCTCAAAGAACAGGGAATTGACAGCGTTATCTATAACGATCTTCCTGGAGAGCCTACGGATTTGATGATTTATGCCGGGGTCGAAGTTTTTAAGAAAGAAAAGTGTGATTTTATTGTGGGGCTTGGCGGAGGAACGCCTCTCGACAGCGCAAAGGCAATTGCGGCTATGGCGGTTCTTCCCGGAAAACTCGGTGATTATAAAGGAAAGGAGATATCCGGGGATTTTGCGCCGCTTGTGTTGATTCCTACAACTGCCGGAACTGGCTCTGAAGTGACAAAGTATGTTGTATTTACAGAGACAGCGACGGATTCAAAACTCTTAATAAAAGGCGACGCTCTTCTTCCAAAAATTGCTGTTGTTGACTACACATATACGGTTTCTTCTCCTGCTTCAATCACACTGGCCACAGGAATGGATGCGCTCACGCATGCGATTGAAAGCTACACTTGTATAAAACATACTCCAGTTACGGATTTGTACTGTCTTGATGCGATTAAGAGAATTTTTAAATATCTTCCAGTCGCTGTAAAAGACGGTACGGACAAGGTTGCCCGCGAAAATATGAGCATTGCCGCTTACGAGGCTGGAGTTGCAATAAATACAAGTCCGACAACGATTGTTCACGGAATGAGCCGTCCGATTGGAGCGGTTTTTCATGTTCCGCATGGAATATCAAATGCTATGCTTTTGGTTGAATGTCTGCGCGCTGTGCTTTCTGGAGCATATTCACGTTTTGCAGAACTTGCCGTATTGGTTGGAGCGGCTCAGGACGGAGAGGAACCTGCGATTGCTTCTGAAAAATTTCTTGAAAAACTTGAGGAATTTACAAAATCCTTGAATGTTCCAACTCTCCGCGAATACGGACTTGATCTTCAGAAATTTGCTCAAAAAGAAGAGAAAATGGCGTCAGATTCCGTTGCGTCTGGTTCACCTGCAAACTGCTACAAGGTTCTTTCAAAAGAAGAGCAGATTGCAGTTTATGAGATTTTGAGGAATAAATAATGAAAATCGCGCTGATTCAGATGAAAGGAAAAAATTCCAATGATGATAATATCGAAATTGCGTTGGAACAAATTGAAAAAGCAAGCGCTTCTGGTGCTGATTTTGTTGTTTTGCCGGAAATGTTTTCCTGTCCTTACAAGGCGTCAAATTTCCCTGTCTATGCTCAGGAAGATGACGGAAAGAACTGTCAAAAGTTGAGTGCGGCTGCAAGAAAAAACAAAATTTATCTTGTAGCCGGCTCAATGCCTGAGCTGGAAATAAGTGAGGAAAATGGCAGCCGTGTAGAAAAAATCTACAATACTTCCTATGTCTTTGACCGAACCGGAAAACAGATTGCAAAGCATCGCAAAATGCACTTGTTTGACTGCGATATTCCTTCGGCACGGTTTTATGAAAGCGAAACCTTAAGTCCAGGAAAAAACGTAACAGTATTCGACACAGAATTCGGCAAAATCGGGCTTATGATTTGCTTTGACATTCGATTTCCTGAATTGGCGCGGCTTATGGTTGATAAGGGGGCAAAACTGATTGTTGTTCCGGCGGCGTTCAACATGACGAGCGGTCCTGCCTGGTGGGATATTATGTTCCGTGCACGTGCAACCGACAATCAGGTTTTTATGGCAGGGTGTTCTCCTGCCCGCGACGAAAATGCTGGTTATGTTGCGTGGGGACATTCACTTTTTGTCGATCCATTTGGAAAAATCCTTGCTCAGCTGGACGAAAAGGAGAATATTCTTTTGTACGATTTGCAGCTTGAACAGGTAGATGATTTCCGAAATCAGTATAAAATTCTTGCTGCCCGGAGAAAAGACGTTTATTCGCTTGTTGAATGCAAGAAAGCTACAGAAAATAATGCGGACATATAGTTAAAATGCACGAAAAAAAAATTAAAATTTGTGCAAATAAGATTTTTATGTCCGGGACAATGTCTGTATACTAAGTTTAATTTTATGAATCAAAGGCGGTTCTGTTCATCGTAGAGGTGAATTGAGCCGCCTTTTTTTATTCATCTATGGAGGTGCATAATTATGAAAAGAGTCTTTAAGAAATCACTTGAGGTTTTAGCAGTCCTTGCGGCTACTTTTGGATTTTTTTCTTGTGGAGAAAAAAAGAGTTCTGCAAAAACAGTTAAGATTGGAATTCTCTACAGTACGACTGGAAATTTCAGCCTTTCTGAAACGCCTATGCAGAATGCGGCTAAAATGGCGATAGACGAAATCAATGCGGCCGGCGGCGTAAAAGGAATGCAGATTGAACCTTTGTATGTTGACTATGGTTCAGACCCGGCTATGGCGGCGGAAAAGGCTCAGCAGATGATTTTAAAAGATGGCGTTACTGCCATTGTTGGAACAAATGCATCTAATACGCGTCTTGCAGTAATTCCTACGATTGAAAAATACAACAGCGTTCTCGTTTACAATACCTATTATGAGGGCGAAAAACCTTCTAAGAACCTTCTTTACACAAATACTTGTCCAAACCAGCAGGTTGCGGCTTTTATTCCGTGGATGATAAAAAATCTCGGTCCAAAAATTTATATCGTTGGATCAGATTATGAATTTCCACGCAAGACAATCGCCTTTGCAAAGGAATATATCGCAAAATTTGGCGGACAAATTGTTGGAGAAGAATATACACCTACAAGCGAAACAGACTTTTCTTCCGTTGTAAACAGAATTAAGGCTTCTGGTGCAGATTGTGTATTCTCCGGTGTAGCAGGCAACTCAAATGTTCCTTTTTACAAGGACTATGTTCAGTACGGAATGGATCCAAAAAAAGTTCCGCTTTGTTCAATTTCGTCGCACGAGTCTGCAATTAAGGCTGTAGGTTCGGCAGCTGTCGGAAACTATGCTTCGTTCGACTATTTTAATTCTCTTGATACGCCGGAAAGCAAACTTTTTGTTGAAAAATACCAGAAACTTTTTGGAACAACAACAACGGTTACAAACAGTGCAGAAGGCGCTTACCACGGAATCTATATTCTTGCAAAAGCAATAGAAAATGCAAAGTCGCTTTCGGCACAGGACATTATAGCCGCAGCTAGTGGTGTTGAGGTTGATTCACCTGGAGGAAAGATAAAAATGGACGAGAAAAACCATCATTGCTGGCTTAACACTTATATTGGACAGGTTCAGGATGATTTGTCTTACAAGATTCTTGCAAAAAGTGACGGACTTGTAGCTCCTATTCCTGAGTAACTGAATAAAACGAAATAAATTGAAGAAAAAATCTGCCGTCGCGGTGGACAATGACAGAAAACTGCCGCGGCGCACAGTCGCTTGATGAGTTTTTTAACACAAATAAGGAGGCACAGATGAGCCTTTTCTTACAACAGCTATTGAACGGAATCAGTAACTCATCGGTTTTGTTTCTTACGACAATCGGTCTTGTAATCATTTTTGGAATGATGGACGTTGTCAACAATGCACACGGAGAGTTCATAATGATTGGAGCTTATACGGCCTGTATAAGCGTTAATGCCTTGCATATTCCGTTTGCACTCGCATGCATTCTTGCAGCCCTCGTGACTGGAATTGTCGGAATAATAATTGAGCAGGCGGTTATTAAAAAACTTTATGGAAAAGTTGCCGAAACCCTGCTTGTTACGTTCGCACTTGAATACATAATTCAGCAGATTGTACGAATGATTTTTGGACCGGAAAGCCAGACTTTGGAAGTTCCATTGCGTGGACAGATTACAGTTCTTGGAGTTTCTATTCCGTATTACAACCTTATTTTGATTTTAATGGCCTTGGTTGTGCTTGCGCTTACGCTTGTTCTTTTTTATAAAACTTCGTTTGGAATGCAACTCCGCGCAATTACACAAAACCGCGACATGACGCAGTGCCTTGGAATCAATGTTGCACGGATAAATATGTTTACATTCGGCTATGGTGCGGCTCTTGCAGGTTTTTCTGGTGCGTTGATTGCTCCGATAAAGAGTGTTTTTCCTGGAATGGGACCGGCGTTCAACGTTGACGGATTCCTTGTCGTAATTCTCGGAGGACTTAATTCAATAATAGGATCATTTGCCAGTTCGTTTGTAATCAATGAATCAATCACAATAATGTCAGGATATATGAGCCAGATTGTCTCAAAGCTTTTAATTTTTGTTGTGATAATCGTGATTGTACGCTTCCGGCCAAACGGTCTGTTTTCTTCAAAGGAAAAAAGATAGGTGAGGTGAATTATGAGTTTTGATGAAAAAATTGAAAAACTGAAGACGCCATGCTTGTCGTCTGTAAAATCTGTAAGCGTTGAAAAGTGGATTGCATACGGAATGTTTGCGCTCCTTGTTTTTATTCCGCTTTTTAGTTCAATGTATAGCCAGCTGGTTTTCGGAAAATTTATCTCCTATATGATTTTTGCGCTTGCGCTTGATATTCTTTGGGGATATGCCGGATTGATGAATCTTGGATTTGCGCTCTTTTTTGGGCTTGGCGGATATGTATTGGGAATCTCTCTCTCGTGCCAGAACGGGCTTCCTGCATTCATGGAATTTGGCGGACTAACACAGATTCCTCTATTATATAAGCCTTTGCAGAATATTCCGTTTGCATTTTTGATGGGGCTTTTGGTTCCTGCGGCAGTCGCCTTTATTCTTGGACTTTTTATTTTCTACAGCAAGATTAAGGGTGTTTTCTATAATCTTATAACTCTTGCGCTTGCGGCTTTGTTTGAGCTTCTTCTTGCTACAAAGCAGATGTACACCGGCGGTTCTTCTGGAATCAACGGAATTGCGGGAGGACTCGACAAGATAAAATTTTTCGGCAGACCTATAACAATTACAGGCTGGTATTATATCGGTCTTGTTGCGCTTGTGGCAGTTTATGTTCTTTGCCGTCTTATTACAAAGGCTCGTTTTGGCAGCGTAATAAAATCTGTCCGCGACAACGAGGCCAGGCTTCAGTTTCTCGGATACAATCCTGCGGTGTTTAAGATTGCGGTCTTTACAATAGCAGCGTTTTTTGCAGGTTTTGCCGGAATGGTTTATCTTCCAATGACGTCGTTTATTTCTATTGAAGCAGCCGGCGTTAGTTTTTCGACTATGGTTCTTGTTTGGCTTGCTGTCGGTGGACGTGGAAATTTGACTGGAGCAATGGCTGGCGCACTTCTTGTAAGTTTTTTGCAGTCAAAGCTTTCTGAAAGTTTTGGCAATATGTGGCAGCTTGTGCTTGGCGCTGTCCTTATTCTTATCGTTTATTTTTTGCCAAAAGGAATTATTGGAACTTTGCAGGATATTCAGTATAACCGTCGAATTGCAAAAGTAATCTCGCAGCAAAAACAGGAGGCATGATAAAAATTACGTCCTTGTAATTTTTATCATCACAGTTTGCTCAAGCGTTGCTTTCTCAAACTGTGATTCTCGCCATCCGTAGCTCACCGCTAACGCGGAGTTTTAGAAGGAGGCATGACAATGGCTTCATACCTTGAATTGAGAGATGTTTCAGTTGTTTTTTCAGGATTTAGGGCTGTCAATAAAGTCAATCTCAAGATTGAAAAAGGCGAACTTCGCGTGCTTATTGGACCGAACGGTGCTGGAAAAACCACAATAATGGATATGATTACCGGTAAGACAAGACCGACAGAGGGACAGATTCTTCTTGACGGATACGATATAACAGGAGAACCGCCTTATAAAATCGCCGAAACTTACAGAATCGGGCGCAAATTTCAAGGACCGAATATTTTTGCGAACATGACTGTCTTTGAGAACATAGAAGTTGCTCTACGCGGTTATTCGTCGCTTATAAAAACATTCACCTACAGACGCACGCCGCAAATTGTTGAAAAAATCAATGGAATCTTAAAGCAGATAAATCTCTACGATTACCGGGATATGGTAAGTTCTTCGCTTTCGCACGGTCAGAGGCAATGGCTTGAGATGGGAATGGTTTTGGCACAGGATCCAAAGGTTATTCTTCTTGACGAGCCGACTTCGGGAATGACAGCGGACGAAACATACAAGACAGGCGAGATGATTCTCAATGTTATGAAAGGAAAAACTATTCTTGTAATCGAGCACGACATAGATTTTGTTAAGCAAATTGCAAAAAAAGTCACTGTTTTAAATCATGGAGAGATTCTTGCTGAAGGCACTTACGAGGAAATTACCAATAATCCGGAAGTTGTCCGTGTTTATCTTAAAAACGATGCCGACCTTGATAAAAAAGAACCGACGGCCGAAGAAAAAATCATCAGACAGATGCAGACACAGCTTCTTGAAAAGGCAGGTGTTTCTACCGGGGCGGTTGCTGGCCAGAAGACTACAGGAGGAGAATAAAAATGCTTGAAGTAAAAGACGCATGTGTAAGTTACGGAAAGAGCCGGGTTGTGAACGGAATCTCCCTAAAGATTGACGGCGCAGAAACATTCCTGGTTCTTGGAAGAAACGGTGTTGGAAAGACAACATTTATGAAAAGCATAATTGGGCTTTTGCCGGTAGATTGCGGTTCAATAAATTTTGACGGAAGCGATATAACAAAGAGCCGGGCGTATGAGCGTTCTCAAAAAGGAATTGCCTATGTTCCTCAGGGACGTGAAATTATTCCTATGCTTACAGTTAAAGAAAACCTGCAATTAGGGGCTGTGGCACATAAAAAAGTTCAATTTGAAGCAAAAATGAAGGAAATTCTTGAATATTTTCCTGATTTGACGCCACATCTGCGTAGAAAAGGAGGTGTGCTTTCTGGCGGACAACAGCAGCAGCTTGCAATTGCCCGCGCACTAATGAGCGATCCTAAAATTCTGATTCTTGATGAGCCGACCGAAGGAATCCAGCCAAATATTGTTATGGGAATTGCAGACATTCTCAAACGGTATCAAAAGGCGAAGAATATTCCTCTGATTATCGTAGAGCAGAATCTTCACTTTGCGCGCAGAATTGGCGACCGTTTTATGATTATTCAAAAAGGCCGCAGCGTAAAGGAAGGTTCTATCGACGAACTGACCGATGAAGTTTCTGCTAAATATATTTCTGTATAGGCGGGGGTAAAAAATGTCTAAAAATTATGTAATTACAATTGCGAGAGGTTTCGGTTCTGGTGGCAAACAGACGGCGACACAGATTGGAGAGAAACTTGGAATTCCAGTCTACGAAAAGCAAATTCTTGAAATGGCTTCGGCATATTCCGGGTTAAGCGAGGAAATGTTCATTGAAGTTGATGAAAAACTCCGTGGAAATTATGTAACCAATGCTCTTGCAAAATTTACTTTTCCAAAGGAAGTTTCGCCTACAAGCAAGCGTTTTGAGAGCGATATAAATCTTTTTTGTATTCAGGCTGAAATAATAAAGCAGCTTGCACAGAACGTGTCGTGCGTAATAATTGGAAAATGCGCCGACCATATTCTCAAAGATTTTGACAATGTTGCGAGTTTTTATATAGAAGCTCCCCGCAAAGAATGTCTGGAATCAATCATGACAAAGACCGGCGTAAATGAAAAAGAAGCCGCAAAGATGATTGAGAATACGGACAAGTATCGTTCCGAGTACTATAAGTTTTATTCTGGCGGAAACTACTGGACAAACCCTGTCAACTACGACCTTACGCTCAACAGTGCGAGAGTGGGACGCGGACGCTGTGCCGATGTCATTATCGATTATATGCGGCGGAGATTCGGGGCGGACTTTGAAGATACATTCAAGGGAAAAATCTAATGAATGATAAAGCTGTCTGGTTTTTTAACCGGACAACTCTGCTAAAAAGAGGTATGACAAATGTATGAATGTGATATAAAAAGAATGGAAGAGAAAATAACCGCTTTTGGAGGCTTTGGGGACACAGGCCACGGTGGAATTACAAGATTTTCACTTTCTCCAGCGGCTATTCAGGCAAGAAACGAGATAAAATTGCGCATGACAAGGCTTGGTCTTGATTTTAAGACGGACGATCTTGGAGACATTTACTGCACTCTTCCAGGAACAGATCCGGATGCAAAAGTCATAATGTCCGGCAGCCACTGCGATTCAGTTCGTCAGGGTGGAAATTACGATGGAATTCTTGGCGTTCTTACTGCTATGGAAGTGATAGAAACTATAGTCACCAAAAAAATTCCACACAGGCATCCGATTCAGCTTGTTGTCTGGACAAACGAGGAAGGTGCGCTTTATGAACCTGCGATGATGTGTTCAGGAATAATCTGCGGCAAATTCAAAAAAGAAGAAATGTTTGCTTCAGTTGCAAAGGATGGTTCTGGAAAAACTTTTGGACAGGCTCTTTCGGAAAGCGGATTTTTGGGTGAAGAAAAAAACAGAATTGAACCTTCAAAAACAGAAGCTCTTGTTGAACTTCATATTGAGCAGGGACCTGTTCTTGAAGCCGGTGGATACGACGTTGGAGTGGTTGAAGGAGTGGTTGGAATGATAAATTATGAATTTACGTTTCACGGACAGGCCGACCATGCCGGCACATTCCCAATGCCTTATCGGAAAGACGCTCTTTTTGCTGCCAGCCAGGCTCTTTTGTTCCTTCACGAAGAATTTGACAAGATAGGCGACAAGGAACTGGTTTATACAACCGGAAAAATAAGCTGTCATCCGAATATTCACACGATAATTCCGGACGAGGTAAAATTCACCTTAGACGTGCGTCATCAGAATCCAGAAATAATAAAAAAATGTGTTGAAATAATAAAATCTATGCCAAAAGAATGGGCAAACTGCACGATGAGCTATAAAGAAGCGTGGGCGCGAAACACCGTAACTTTCCACAAGGAATGGGTTGATGATGTTGAAAATGCGGCTCAAAAACTGGGTTACAAGAGCCACAAAATGTACTCTGGAGCCGGTCACGACGCACAATACCTGAGCGAGATTGTTCCTACTACGATGATTTTTGTTCCGAGCAAAGGCGGACACAGCCACTGCGAACTTGAATATTCGCCTGTTGAATGGTGCTGGAAAGGAGCAAACGTGCTCCTTAACACAATTCTTGAGATAGACAAAAAATAGGATTATTTTCCCATGGCAACAACTTTAATTCCTTCGGTTTCAAGTGAACTCCGGATTTTTTTTACAAATTCAAGGGCTTTAGGGCTGTCGCCATGCATGCAGATAGAATGCAAGGCTCCGATTTGATACTGAACCATCGCTTTTAATTCTAGAGGGCTGACATTTTTTAAGCAGAGCCGCGCAATATTTTGATGAATTAGTTTTGCCTTTATTTTGGAAAAAACAGATAGAATTTTATATATTCAATTAAAAAATCCTCGAATAAAATAAACAAGAATATGAATCGTAAAAGAGAGAAGTTTACAAATCTGGAGGAACAGAATGAAAAAATTAACCAGACTTGCTGCAATTCTGGCAGGCACGGCAATCTTGTTTAGCGCAATAAGCTGCAAAACCGACGACGGCAACAGCGGAGAAGAAAGCGGACCGTCAAACGAAACAAATGCAGACGGAACAACGACGTTAAAAATCGAAGAGAATAGAAATGGTTTTGTCAGCACTACTGGTTCAGTTAAGACAACAGAGACAAATTGGATTGGTTTTAGTAGAGATGGTTTTATTGAAAACCTTGGAAAAGGTACGAGTGTAATTTATTCGGTAAAGGCAGAAGCAGCAATAGATGATGCGAAAATTGCAATTCATTATGCAAACTGGGAAGCTTCAAATGTGCGTGGGGCATACGTTTATGTAAACAATGTGCTTCTAAATGAAAATAATCCAATTTCGCTCACATATACTAATAAAGGAAATAAAGGGCAGGCTCTTTCCGATAGATGGTATGATTCTGGTTATTTAACAGGAATAAGCTTAAAATCTGGAACTAACAAGATTGAAATAAAAGGAGTACCAGAGGGTTCTTACGAAAACTTCATTCCAACTGCAAAAGATACTGCAAAGGGTTTGACGAAATTAGATGTAAACAATGACGAAAAACTTGCCAATATCGACTATCTTATTGTGAATGGAAAAGGAATTTCTTTTGGAAATCCTTCGGATGTGAAATCTTCGTATAAATTTTATGTTTCTTCAGAAAACGAAACTGCCGGTTCTGTAACGTCTTCTGCTACAAACGGAAGCCTTGAGGAAGGAACTGAAATAAGTTTAAAAGCAACTGCAAATCCTGGTTGGAAGTTTGAGTGCTGGACTGACGGAGATACAAGTGCGGAAAGAAAAATAACGCTTTCTAAAGCAACTTATCTAATGGCGCATTTTATTCCAGAAAATTACAATGCTCCGGCTAGCCTTATTGGATATGCAAGTGTTACAACTGATAACGGAGCTTCTTATACGATTACTGGTGGTGCAGGTGCAGCAAGTGAAAATATCGTAACTGTTTCTTCTTACGATGAACTTATTGCAAAGAAAGAATTGCTTGCCTCTGATACGCCGGCAATTTTTACAATAAAAGGAAAAATTTCGACCGCAGGACAGTCAAATCCTCTTTTAAGTGTAAACCTTACTGTTGGTTCAAATACAACTATTTATGGAGATACAACAGAACAAGGACGTTTGCAAAATATTGAATTATGTGTTGAAGGCGAAAACGTAATTATTCGTAATATGATGCTTGGGGAAGTTGTCAGCTGGGACGGATACGCAAGAAGTGGCGCAGACGATGCTCTTAGTTTGAATGGCGCAACTCATGTTTGGATTGACCATTGTGAATTTCAGTCGCATTTGACACCGCATGATTTGGACGGAAACGAAATTACATCAAGTTCTACATATTATTCTTTCGATGACGACTGGAAGAAAGATTTTTATGATGGCTTGCTTGATATAAAGAACGGCTCAACTTGGATTACTGTTTCAAATTGTTATTTCCATGATCATTGGAAGGCTGTTCTTTGTGCTTCTGGAGATGAAAAACCTGATACAAATACAACAACTGGTGCAACAGACGCGGATATGAGAGTAACTTTTGCTGGAAATTACTTTAAAAATATAAATGCCCGTATGCCGTTGTTCCGTTATGGAAAAGGCCATATTCTCAATACTTATTTTGACGCTGGCACGCAGTCAGATAGCGCAAGCTGCATAAATGTCCGTGCAGGAAGTGAACTGTATATTGAAGGCAATAATTTTGCTAATTTTACTAAAACAACAGGAGACTCTGTTAAGAATGGAAGCTATTTAATTGGTTTTTATTTTGCAGAGGCTGACAAAACATATGGTAATGTTTCTGGTAAATGGAAAGCTGTAAATAATTCTTCGAATAACGGTGGTTCAAGTTCTTATAAACCGCCGTATAAATATACTGCGCCAGCCAGTGCTGTTTCTGAACCGACTCCAGGTGTAAATGTTGGTGTTGGCGTTTTGACGGCTAGTGATTTGCAGTAGGGCATAGAGCAGCGGCGATGGCGGGTTGGAACCTGCCGAAGCCGAAAACCGCAGCCGCGCTGTTTGCGCGGCGAGGATTTAGAGCGTTAGCGAATTGCGGCACGCCCGACGGCAGCTTTGCTGCCGGACTGCCCTTGTAAAAAAAGAACCCGGTTTTATTAAATTCCGTTTTTGGAATTTTTTAAGCCGGGTTTTGTGTTTTTATAGGACAATCTTCTGATAATTTTTATTTTTGCATTATTGAATCGATTGATTTTATGCAGGCGTTGCGAAGTCCGTTTTCTTCGAGGGCGGTTACTCCGCGGATTGTGCTTCCTGCCGGGCTGCACACATTGTCTTTTAATACGGCTGGATGTTCGCCTGTCTGCAACTGCAATTTTGCTGAGCCTAAAACTGTCTGGCTTACGAGTTTATATGCCGTTGCGCGCGGAATTCCATATTTGACGGCGGCATCTGCGTAGGCTTCGATAAAAAGGTCTACAAAGGCCGGTCCGCAGCCGCTTATTGCGCCTCCGATTCCCATTAAATTGTCTGGCAATTCTTCGACTGTGCCAAGATTTTCAAAAAGCTGCCAGATTTGCGCGCGTTCTTCTGGTTTGAGCGAATTTGTCTTTTCAAAAAGGAATACTCCTTCGCCAACCATGGCTGGTGTATTTGGCATGACAAACTGGATGCGTGGTTTTTCGGTGTATGCTGAAAATATTTTTTCAAAAGCGTGAAAATTCCAGCCGAGTGCAATTGAAATGAGCGTTTTGTTTGCAAAATCCCGTCCAACTTCCGAAATTACGTCTTCTATCTGGTATGGTTTGCAGGCCATAAAAATCGTGTCGGCTTTTGAAACTGCTTCTTTTAACGAGGCGCAGGGAATAAAACCGTATTTTGCCGCGTTTTGCGCAAGTTTTTGCTGGTTTGGTGCGTAGGCAAATATGTTTTTTGGTTCGATTTTGCCGGATTTTATAAAGCCTCCGGTCAAAGCCTGCGCCATGTTTCCCATTCCGATAAATGCAATTTTTTCCATATTTTTCCTCTTTATTCTGCCAGGAAAAGGCTGCCTTTTTCTGTGCCGTCGTTGAGTTTATCCAGAATATTTTCTTTGCCGCCGTTTGCCAGCAGCATTGGAATTCCGTAGACTGTTGTTTTTTCGGCTGCCTGAATTTTTGTTTCGATTCCGCCTGTTCCAAAACTGTTTGCGTCGCCAATGTGAATTGTTTTCCGCAATTCTGGAATTGACTTTACGACTTCTACGAGTTTTGCGTTTTTATTTACTTTCGGATTGTCTGTAAAAATTCCGTCGATGTCGCTAAAAAGAATTAGAAGGTCTGCGCTCCAGAGAATTGATGTGAGCGCCGCAAGGTTGTCGTTGTCGCCGATTGAAAATTCGAGGGTAGAAACGGAGTCGTTTTCGTTGATGATTGGAACAACGCCTTCGTCTGCAAGTGTAAAAAGCGTGTTGCGGATATTCAGTGAGCGGTTGTTGTCCTCAAAATCTTCTTTTGTCAAAAGAATTTGCCCGATATGAAGGCCTTGTTCATTGAACGCTTTGCGCCATTGAGCCATAAGTTCTACCTGGCCGATTGCGCACAACGCCTGTCGAAAATGCAGGTCTTTTTTGCGCGCCCATTCTTTTAGTGTCGAAACTCCGGAAACCTGTGCTCCTGAAGAAACAATGACGAGCTGTTTGCCCTGATCGATTAAATTTTTGCACTGTTTTGCAAACGAAGCCATAAATTGCGTGTTTTGGGTTCCGTCTGGCAATGCGAGTGTGTTTGAACCGATTTTTATAACGATTTTGCGAGAAGATTTTATTGCGTCCTGAATATTCATAACAGTATTTTAGTGAAAAGACAGGCTGTGGACAACAAGAAATTTTTGCGCTTATAAATTGAATTGAAAAATGCATTTTTTAAGGCGGTTTTGCGTTTTATTGAAGTTTTTACAAGGTTTTTCGATGTTGAATTAAGAGGTCTTTCTCATTAAAATAGTAGAATGTTTCGTATTTATGTAGAACGCAAGCCTGGCTTTCAGAGTGAAGCTCAGAGCATTTTATCGGAAATCAATGGATTTTTGGGCATTTCCTCTGTAAAGGGAGTGCGTTACTTTAACCGCTACGACATTGAAAACACTTCGGAAGAAGTGTCTAAGATGGCCGCATTGAGAATTTTTTCTGAGCCTCAGAGCGACAGTGTGGCTTATGAAGAAGTTAAAATTGATGAAAAAGACACGGTTATTGTCTGGGAATATTTGCCTGGACAGTATGACCAGCGTGCTGATTCTGCTGAGCAGTGTCTTTCTCTTTTGCGTGAATCTATGAAGAATTCTGCAAAAGTTGGATCTCTGCCTCCGCGCGTTCGCTGCGCAAAAATGGTTGTTTTGTCTGGAAGCGTTGGTGCTGACGAAGTTGCTAAAATTCAGCATTACCTTGTAAACCCGGTTGACAGCCGCCTTACTGATTCGAAAATTCCTGACACTTTGGAAATTAAAGCTGCTGAACCGGGCGATGTTCCTGTTGTTGAAGGCTTTAACAAGTTTGGCAAAAAAGAACTTGGTGAATATCTTTCTAAAATGGGTCTTGCTATGGACTTGCCGGATATTCAGTTTTTGCAGAAATATTTTAAATCTATCGACCGTGATCCGACAGAAACCGAAATTCGTGTTCTTGACACTTACTGGTCTGACCACTGCCGCCACACGACGTTCAATACTGTTCTTAAAGATATAAAAATCGAAAAAGGTCCTTATGCAAAACTCTTTAAGCAGTCGCTTGAAAATTACAAGGCTCTGCACACTGATCTTTATGCAAAACGCAAGGACAAGCCTCTCACATTGATGGACATGGCCACAATCGGCGGAAAATATCTTCGCAAGCACGGAATGCTTGATGACATGGAAGTGAGCGAAGAAAACAACGCATGTTCAATTTTTATTGATGTTCATTATACGACAGATAAAGACGGAAATCCTTATCCAGACGGAAAAGATGAAGTTGAACAGTGGCTTTTGCAGTTTAAAAACGAAACTCACAACCACCCGACAGAAATCGAACCTTTTGGTGGAGCTGCAACTTGTATTGGAGGCGCAATCCGCGATCCTCTTTCTGGACGCAGCTGGGTTTATCAGTCGATGCGCGTAACTGGCGCCGGCGATCCTACTGTTCCAATGAGCGAAACTCTCCACGGAAAATTGCCTCAGCTTAAGCTTTGCCGCGAAGCTGCCCAGGGATTTTCTTCTTATGGAAATCAGATTGGCTTGACGACTGGTCAGGTTACGGAAATTTATCATCCAGGATTTTTGGCAAAACGCATGGAGCTTGGCGCTGTAATTGCTGCCAGTCCTTATTCAACTGTAATGCGCGAAACTCCTGAAGCAGGCGATATTGTAATTCTTCTTGGCGGCGGAACTGGACGCGACGGAATTGGCGGAGCGACGGGTTCTTCCAAAGTTCATACCGAAAAGTCTGTTACGACTGCGGCTGCGGAAGTTCAGAAGGGAAATGCCGTTGAAGAGAGAAAAATTCAGCGTCTTTTTAGAAACCCTGAAGTAAGCCACATGATTCGCCGTTCAAACGATTTTGGCGCTGGCGGTGTTTCTGTTGCTGTTGGTGAACTTGCTCCTGGACTCGACATCAATCTTGATGCTGTTCCAAAAAAATACGAGGGCTTGAACGGAACCGAACTTGCAATTTCTGAAAGTCAGGAAAGAATGGCGGTTGTTGTTCGTGCCGGCGATGTTGAAAAATTCATTAAATTCTGTAACGACGAAAACTTGAATGCTGTTGTTGTTGCAACTGTTACTGACAAAAATAAACTTACGATGAAGTGGCGCGGAAAGACTATTGTTGACATTGACCGTTCTTTCCTCGATTCTGCAGGCGCTCCTCACTTTGCTAAGGCAAAAATTGAAAGTCCGTCCGAAAATTCTTCTTCTCCGCTTGTAAAGCCTCTCGAAAGCGTACAGAAAGCTCTCGGAAACTGTGCTTCGGCTACTGGCGAAAGCGGCGAAAATATGCCGAATTCTGAACAGATTAAAAACGCATTTATCGCTGATATGGCAGACCTTGCCTGCTGTTCTCAGCGTGGTTTGCAGGAACGTTTTGACGGTTCTATTGGTTCTTCTACAGTTTTGTTCCCGTTTGGCGGAAAATATCAGGGAACTCCAGAATGTGCAATGTCTGCAAAAATTCCTGTAATTTCTCCACGCGAAACTTCGACTGTAAGCCTTATGTCTTACGGTTATGATCCGCGCGTTGCCGAATGGTCTCCGTGGCATGGCGCGCAGACGGCGGTTTTGTCTTCTCTTGCAAAAATTACTTGTATTGGTGGAAAAGCAACTACAAGCCGCATGAGCTATCAGGAATTCTTTGGACGCACTGTTGACGAGAAAACTTGGGGTTATCCGACCGCAGCTCTTTTAGGTTCTGTTGATGCTCAGCGCGAAATGGGCTGTGCTTCGATTGGCGGCAAAGACTCAATGTCTGGTACTTTTGAAAATATGAATGTTCCTCACACACTTGTTTCTTTTGCTGTGGCTCATGATGAAGCAAAGAACGTTCAGTCTGGTTCATTCAAAAAATCTGGAAGCTATATTTATCTGGTTCAGGTTCCATATTCTGCGGAACTTGCTCCTGACTGGGATACTTTTAAAAAGAACTCAGATGCCCTTTACGAAGCAAACAAGGCTGGAAAAGTGCTTGCAATGTATCCTGTTGGCGCCGGCGGAATTGCCGAGGCTGTTACAAAAATGGCTTTTGGAAACAAAATTGGCGTTCAGTTGACTGCAATTCCTTCAAGCGCTACCGCAATTGGTTTCCACCGCAATGTAAACAATACTATTGCAGATTTGTTTACTCCGCTCTATGGTTCGATTATCGTAGAAACTGATGACGACAAATTTGAAAACAATGGATTTGTAAATACGACTGTAATTAGAATCGGAAATACTCAAAAAGATTCTATTATCAGTGTTGCAATGGAAGGTCTTAATCCTCTTCCTCTTACAGAAATTTCGCTTGATGAGCTTTACGGGGCTTGGGACAAAACTCTTGCAAAAGTATTCCCGCCGGTTTCTGCTGTAGAACCTGCTAAAAAACTTCCTGAATGGGCAGTTAAAAAGCACGATTCTCTCGAAGAAGCCCGTGCAAAGGTTTCTACTTTTACAGTTCTCGACAAGGCAAAAGCTAAGCCTCGCGTAATTGTTCCTGTTTTCCCGGGCACAAACTGCGAATACGACATGGCCCGTGCTTTTAATTTGGCTGGAGCAGATTCAAAAATCTTTGTTTTCCGCAACAGAACTTCTAAAGATTTGGAAGAATCTCTTGTTGGTTTGCAGAAAGAAATTTCTGACGCGCAGATTGTTGCGTTTGCAGGTGGTTTCTCTGCCGGTGATGAACCTGACGGTTCAGGCAAATTTATTGCAAACGTTATTCGGGAAGCAAATATTGCGCAGGCAATTACAGACCATCTTGAAAAGAAAAATGGCTTAATTCTCGGAATTTGTAACGGTTTCCAGGCTTTGATTAAGACGGGGCTTGTTCCTTTTGGAAAAATCGTTGAACCGTCTGCCGAAAACCCGACACTTACTTACAATAATATCCACCGTCATATAAGCCGCGTTGTCAGAACGACAATGGTAAGCGCTTCTTCTCCATGGGCTTTGGATAAAACAGTTTTGGACGCTCGTCCGCACTATGTTCCAGTAAGCCACGGTGAAGGACGTATTATTATGTCTGAAGAATTTGCGGAAAAAATGTTCAAAAACGGCCAGGTATTTACACAGTATTGTGACGAAAACGGAATTCCTGCTGTGAGCGAACCAGATAATCCAAACGGTTCGGCATTTGCAATCGAAGGTCTTACAAGTCCGGACGGACACGTTCTCGGAAAGATGGGACATTCTGAGCGCACTGTTGGAATCGGCGGATTTAGCAATGATTTGATTAAAAATATTGCTGGCGAAGACAATGGTTCTTCTTCTTGCCAGAATATTTTTGCTGCAGGTGTAAGATACTTTAATTAAGTCTTCGGCTTAGGGATTTTTGCGTGGCAAGCACGCTGCGACTTTTGCATGCAGCCTTCGGCTTAGGGATTGGAGTGGTTTAGTGGCTGGCTTTGACTGCCACCGGAGGCGAATGCCGTAGCCACGGAAAGCCCGACCCGCGCAAGCGGGGAAGCCCCAAATTTTAGAATTTAGGAATTTAAGATGAAAAAAATTTTGAAACTTTTTGCTGTTCTTTTGATGAGTTCGGTTATTTTTGCCGGATGTTCAAAAAAAGAAGAAAATCAGGTCCGCAAGCCTTCTGAAAATATTGATTCGTCGACTTGGGTTGACAATTTGATTGACGGAAAAGCTGCGGCTTCTAAAGAAAATAAAAAAATCTTCCTGTTTTTTTCGGGCGATGATCAGGATAAGTCAAGCGCCGAACTTAAAGAAAAGATTTTTAACCGCGACGGTTTTATTTCCGAAATGACAAAGAATTATGTCCTTGTTAATTTGGATTTTTCTAATTCGCTTTTTGACAAGGCCGCTGCTGAACCGACAGCTTCTGAAGAAGAAAAAGCCGAGGCTGCCAAACTTTGGGTCAAACTCGAAGAAAATATGCGCGATGCCGGACTTTACAATATTCAGGTGACTCCTTCTTATTATATTTTGACAAAAGAAGGTTATGTAATTAAGCAGATGGTTTTTGAAAACAAACCTGAATCTGTGGAAGATTTTTTTGCCGGTTACAATCCGCTTGTTGAAGAAATTGCTGAATACGAAAACACTATTTCTGCGGCTCGTTCTGGAAAAACCGAAGACAGACTGGCTGCAATCAACCGTCTTTTTGAAAAAACCGACCCTCAGTTGCGCTATCTGCTTGCTGATTTTTGCTCGGATTATATCAAACTCGACAAAAAAAATTCGACCGGAATGGTTGGAAGCTATGTCGTTGCATTGGCAAATTCAAACGCTGTTCAGCATTATCTTGACCAGGATCCTCTGGCTGCAAGCGAAGAATTTGCAACGGCAGCAAAGAGCAAATTTTTGGAACCAGAACAGAAACAGCAGTGTTTTTATACAGCGGCATACCTTTTTGCTTCGAGCGGAACGGACGACGCTGTAAAAGTTAAAGATTATTTGCAGAAAGCTTACGATGTGGCTCCAGATTCGGAATATGCGGAGTCGATTTTGAGCATGATGCGAATGATGGAAGAAAAATACGGTGAAAGCGCAGAACCTCCTGCAGACGCGCCGGAAGCTAAAGATTCTGCTGAGAACTAAAATATTAAAAAACTGGTCTGTCTAAAAAACGTTTTTTTGTAAAAAACAGTTTGCTTTTCCGGCTTTTTATTTTTCTAAGCCGGCTTTGCAGACTTGTGTTTTTTTTGACAGACTGAAAAATTTATAGGAAAAATATGGACGACTACCCCTCGGATAATTTAATTATTCTTTTATTGATTGCGATTACTTGTATTGTGCTTTCGTCGCTTTTTTCGGCTTCGGAGAGCGCATTTCTCGGGCTTAACAAGCTTCGTGTTCATTTTTTGCGTGAAAAAGGCGATAAGCGCGCTATTCGGGCTGGAAAACTGCTTGAACGCAAGGAAGAACTTTTAAATATGCTTTTGGTCGGAAACGAAATTGTAAATGTTACGCTTTCCGTCGTTTTAACTTCAATTTTTTTAAAACTTTTTGGAGCGGCTGGTCTTGGAATTGCCACTTCGATTGCGACTGTTTTGCTTTTGATTTTTGGCGAAATTACCCCGAAAAGTCTGACCACGCGTTATCCAGAAAAATCATCTTTTTTCTTGAGCCGGTTTGTCTGGTTTTTCTTTTATTTTTTGCGTCCTTTTGTAATAGTTTTTACTTCAATTTCCAGGCTTTTTTTGAAAATTTTTGGAATTTCCACAAAAAAGAAGCAGGCAACTTTTACTGAAGAGGAAATCAAAACTTTTATTGATGTTGGCGGCGAAGAAGGCGTTCTTGAAAATGGCGAAAAAAATATGATGAACCGCGTTTTTAAGTTCACCGATTTGAATGCTACCGATATTATGGTTCCCCGCTGCGACGTAATTGGAATTGAGACAAAGGCTTCTTACCGCGATATAATTCAGCTTTCTGAACGCACGCGAATCAGCCGTTTTCCGGTTTATACCGAAGACGGAATTGACAATATTCTTGGTGTGCTTTATGTAAAGGATTTGCTGTTTTTTAGAGGCGCAAAAGAAGATTTTTCTGTCGAGAAATTGATGCGTCCTCCGCTTTTTATTCCCGGAACTACAAAAATGTCCTCGATTCAGGAGATGATGCGCAAAAATAAGCAGAGTTTTGCTGTTGTAATTGATGAATATTCTGGAACTGACGGAATTTTGACGACAGAAGACATTGAACGAGAGATTTTTGGTGCAATTGCGGACGATTTTCAAAAGGCAGGAGACCCGACCTCTGTCCATATAAAAAATCCTGACGACAATTTGCTCGACGGAAGCGCGCGGCTTATTGATTTGGCGGACGAACTCCACTTAAAACTTGAAAGCCGCGACAACGAAACAATTGGCGGTTACATTTGCGAAGTTTTGGGACACATTCCTGTTCCCGGCGAATTTATCGAAGTGGGCGAATATCGTTTTGAAGTAAGTTCAATGGACAGGCTCAGAATTGCAAGCGTTCATTGTACAAAAATTCCTGGAGGCGAAGAATAATGAAAATTTTTGTCGAAATAATTCTTCCGATCCTTGCCGACATTCTCCTTGTTTTTATTGTCGCTTTTTTTGCCGCGAGCGAAACGGCTTTTTTGTCGATTACCCGCGTAACCTTGCATCAGATGTTAAAAAAAGAAGGCGATAAAAAAAATACGCCGGCCAAAAAAATTCAATTTTTAAAAAAAGATACAAACCGTCTTTTGTCGTTGATTTTGATTGGAATCAATTTTGTAACTTCTCTGGCTTCCGGTCTTGCCGCAATGATTGCGATTAAACTTGCAGGAAATTCAGGTTCGACCTATGCAACAATCATTATTTCGTTTGTTTTGATTGTTTTTGGAGAAATTATGCCAAAAACGGTTGCGGCTGCTTATCCGGTTCAGGCTGCAAGTGTTTTCGCTTCTCCTCTGATTTTTTTGGAAAAACTGTTGTTTCCGATTGTCTGGCTTTTTTCTAAAATTACGGATTTTATTACAAAAATCCTCACAAGTTTTATTCACGAAGGCCGGGAACTTATAACTGAAGATGAATTAAAATCGCTGATTGCAGTTGGCGCAAACGAAGGAACTTTGGAAAACAGTGAAAAGCGAATGTTGTATAAAATTTTTGAATTTACGGATTTGAAAGTTCACGACATTATGCGTCATAAAAGTCAGGTTCAGTTTGTGCCGGAAAATGCCTCGTATGTTGAAATTGCCGACATTTTTGCAGAAACCGGCTACAGCAGGCTTCCTGTTTGCCGAGGTTCTTTTGAAGATGTCCTTGGAGTTCTTTATTACAAAAATGTGCTTTTGGCAGGAAGAGTTATAAAGGAATCTAAAAATCTGGCGGTAAGATGTATGCGTCCGGCGCTTTTTATTCCAGAAACGATTACCGCGACAGAACTTTTGCAAAAATTTAGAAAGGAAAACATAAATTTTGCGGTTGCTGTTGACGAAAACGGTTCAAATATTGGAATTGTAACGATGGACGACATTATGCGCGCAGTTTTCGGGCACAGCGTGCACGGAGAACAGTCAGATATTCCTCCAGAAACCTTGATAGTTCCTGTCACCTCAAAGGAATTTCTGGTTCCTGGCGATATGAAAATTGACGATGTAAATGAACTTTTAAAACTCGAACTTGTAAGCGATGATTACGATACTCTTGCCGGCTGGCTTTTGGAACAGTTCGATGCAATTCCGGAAGCAGGAGAAACAATTCGTCGTGACGGAGTTTTGTTCAAGGTAGAAGACCAGACCCGTCGTCGGATTCAGAGCGTAAGAATCACATTCCCGTAATATTAAAAGATTTTCCTCAAATTCCCTGCAAAGACGGTTTACAAATTCAATAAAATAGCGTAATCCGTCTTTGCAAGGCAATGCGTTTTTGCCGCCTGACTTACTGGTGTTTTGCGATTTCCGAAATCAGTCTGGCAGTTTCTTCGATTCCTGCTGTTGAACTGTTTATCATAATATCGTAGTTTTTGCGGTCGCCCCAGGTTGCTTCCGTAAAAGTGTTGTAATGGTTTGCACGGCGTTTATCAATCTGCTGGATTGTCTTTTTTGCCGCCTGTTCCGGTTCTTTGTACAAGTCTTCGATTCTCTTTAGTTTTTCTTCCAGATTTCCATAGATAAAAACATTTAAAAGAGATTTTGAGTCAATTTCATCGCTTGTATTAAGAATGTAATCTGCACAGCGTCCGACAATTACGCAGTTTCCTTTTTTTGCAAGGTCGAGAATAACTTTACGTTCGGCATTAAAAACCTGGTCCGCAAGAGGAAGCATCTGAGTTCCGTTAATCGAAGACGCTCCATTTGCTGTTCCAGAGTAGCTTGAGCCTAAAAGAAGATTGTATAAAAATCCTGAAGAAAGATTCTGTTCAGTTTTTTTAATAAAATCTGGAGAAAGTCCGCTTTCCTGAGCGGCCATGTCGATGATTTCCTTGTCGTAAAAATCATAACCCAAAGATTCTGCAACGAGTTTTCCGATAAGTCTTCCGCCGGAACCGTATTCACGGCTGATAGTAATAATTTTTTTCATAAAAAGCCTCCGTAAAGACTGATTTTTGTTTTTTTGTAGGCTTATTATATCACAAAAATGCAGAAATTTAGGAAGTGAATTTTTAGAAAAAATTATATTTAAATGAAAGTGAAATGTTAAAGCAGTGCTGGTCAGCGCCGCCTTCCGAATCTTTTAGTTCGTTGTCTTTAGACCATTTTTGAGAATTGCTGAGATACGATTTTCCGCGAAGAGTTTTCATATAAAGGTAATCTGCGTTAAGGCAGATTGATTTTTTTGAATCGATTTTATATTCGGTGTTAAAATTGTAATTAAAGAGGCTGCAAAAATCCGAAACAATGTCCAAATAATAAAGCCCTCTTGAATGGTGGCAGTCGATTGACTCAGAATAGACAAACGGAGAAAATTTAAATCCAGCTCCGACCGAAAAATCTTTTGGAAGGTTGAAAGCGATGCTGCCTCCGAGCCAAAAAATAAAATTCTGCCGTTTATAAGAAATTACGTCGCCAGAAAAATATTCAATTGACCGGTTTTCTTCATCGTTCCAGGCCGCGTAATAACCGTCTGTTTTGTTTCCATACCAGCCAGTTCCATTTTTTGCCGTAAACTTAAATAACTGGTATTCAAATTCAAAAAACGGGCTTATCTTTGTGCTGATTTTTTTTAGTTCTGGCAGTTTGAACGAATAGCCGGTTTTTAAGCTTGCAGAAATGTCGTAATCGATGTAATTGCGGCTTTCCGAATAGTTTGTTTTATAATCGTGTCCAGAAGTTTCCGTCACCTCGCTTGAATTATTATTGCGCCAGTCAGAATCCTTCATTGTTCCGCATTTCATCGGAAAACCTGCCGTAAATCCTGCTTCCAGAAAAACATTTTTGTAGCCGCCGTTAAGTTTTAGTCCAGAATAGAATTCGTTTTTGATTTCCCAGTTTAATTCACTTAATTTGTCGCAATCGTAGATTGGCTCTTTTAAAAAGACATATTCGTTTACCTGGCCGTTTTTTACTCCAATCAGCGGTTCAACAGAAAGCGAAAAGTCTGTTTTTTTTATTTCGGCTTTGGCATAAACTGAGGCAAAAATCGAAAAAAAAGGAATTGCTAAAACTAACGGTAAAACTTTTTTCATTTTATTTTTGATTAAAAGGATCAACCCCAAAAATGCTTGCCAGCTGTTTGCGTGTTGCTTCCATGTCTTTTTGGTAAGGCGCGGTAAAAGTCATGCGTTCGCCGGTTTTTGGGTGTTCGAGCGAAAGACTGTAGGCGTGAAGAGCCAGTCTGCTTAAAAGAGGTCGTTCTGTTTCTGTGTCGCCGTTCCAGCGTTTTTTTATGTCGCTCAGGCGGACAGGTTTTTGGTTTCCGGAATAAAGAGGATCGCAGACGATTGAAAGTCCGATTGACTGCAGATGGGCACGAATCTGATGAGTTCTGCCAGTTTTTGGGCGGGCTTCAAGCCAGCTGTAAGGTCCGCAGATGCCGATAAGTTTAAAATCCGTAATGCTTGTTTTTCCAAAGCGCGAATTTATCGTCGTACGGTGGCGGAAATCTCCATCTGGCAAAAGTTTTGAGTCTACGGTTTTTGTCTGCCAGAGAGGCCGACCGTTTACAAGACAGTGATAGATTTTTTCGACAGTCCGGTTTTCAAACTGCATGGAAAGCGCACGGTGTGAATCTGCATTTTTTGCGTAAATTACACAGCCGGAAGTGTCTTTGTCGATTCTGTGGACAGCGTAAAGCCTGCCGAATTCTTTTTCAGCTTCTGAATCTAAGCGTGGGGCGTCGGGATCGTAGCGGTCTTGCGCAACTAAAAGTCCGGAACGTTTGTTCAAAACAATAATATCGTCGTCGTTATAAATGACAGTGTAATTTGGCGTAATTTTCATAGAAAAAATTGTAGCACAAAAAAAGAGTTGATAGAAGTTGAATTTTGGACGGCACCGCACGGTCAAACCGGTGTTTCAGTGTTGTCATTCTAAAAAACTTCGTTTTTTAGAACGCCTTCGGCGCACTTACACCCCGGCGTAGGTTTTGCCTAAAAAAAAGTAAATTGACAAAAACATAAAAAATGTCATAATGGTAATAATTAGTATTTTGGCTCTCTATAATTTGAGGTGCCGATTTTTAGGGGAAAAAAATGGCTATTATTAAACCGATGATTCGTTCGAACATTTGTATCAATTCGCACCCACTTGGATGTGCACAGGATACTAGAAATCAGATTGCCTATGCTGTTGCTCAGAAAGCAAAACGTGGAACAAAAACTGCCGCTGAAGGTGGATATGCTCCAAAAAACGTTCTTGTCCTTGGTTGTTCTACAGGATATGGACTTGCAAGCCGCATTTCTGCAGCTTTTGAATACGGTGCAGACACAATCGGTGTTTCTTTTGAAAAAGAAGCTACAGAAACAAAAGCCGGAACTCCTGGTTTTTACAACAATATGACTTTTGACAAGGAAGCTCAGAAGGCTGGTCTTAAATCAAAAACTTTCAATATGGACGCTTTTTCTGACGAATGTCGTCAGGCAGTAATTGACGAAGCAAAAAAACAGGGAATTAAATTCGACCTTATCATTTATTCTCTCGCTTCTCCAGTTCGCACAGACCCAGACACAAAAGTTATGTACCGCTCTGTAATCAAACCTATCGGTTCGACTTTTACCGGTCCTGCACTTGATATGATGACTGGAAAAATTGCTGTACAGGAAGTAAAACCTGCCGAAGGAGATGACATTCCAAATACTGTAAAAGTAATGGGTGGCGAAGACTGGGAACGCTGGATTAAACAGTTAAAAGAAGCTGATGTTCTTGCTGACGGTGTACGCACACTTGCTTATTCTTACATTGGACCAAAATACAGCCATCCGATTTACCGCGACGGCACAATTGGCGAAGCAAAAAAAGATTTGGAAGCACGTGCCCATAACATTGACAGCTCTCTCAAGGAATTGAACGGCGCTGCTTATGTTTCAGTAAACAAAGGTCTTGTAACCCGCTCTTCGGCAGTAATTCCAATTATCGCACAGTATCTTGGAGTTTTGTTCAAGATTATGAAGGCAAAAGGAACACACGAAGGCTGTATCGAACAGATGGAACGTCTTTTTGCAGAACGCCTTTACACAGCAGATAAAAAAGTTCCTGTAGATTCAGAAAACAGAATCCGCATTGACGACTGGGAGCTTGATCCTGCAATTCAGGCAGAAGTAGACAAGGCAATGCCAAATGTTACAGAAGAAACAGTAAACGAATACTGCGACATGGAAGGACTCCGCCACGACTTCTTGATGATAAACGGTTTTGACGTTCCAGGCGTTGACTATACAAAAGAAATCACAAAAATGAACGAGATCGACTAATCAAAAATTAAACAAAAGTTCTTAGTGATTAAAGACCTGCTTTTTTTAAGGCAGGTTTTTTTTATTTTAAAGGAGCACACCACAGCCACAAACCGGCTTCTGCACGGTTCCGCTTACGCTCCATTCAAAGGACGGAAAACTTTTCCGCCCTTTGAACGCTCCGCGCTGTTCCGATCCGGGCTAAGTTTTTCCGTAAATGCGGCATTTTTTTGCTTTTTTTAGGTTTAATTTCAGTTTTGCTATAATTTTTCGAGGCCTATAATCTAACTGTTTTGTCATTATCCGTCTTGACCGGACAATCTATTAAAATTTTACAACAGATTGCTAGACAAATTTTCTATTCAAACATTGCGGTGTCAAGCACAGCAATGGCACTTGGCCACCACCAAGCAGTTCCGCTTAGAACAGGAAAATGCTTTTTGTTCTAAGCGGAAAGGGCTTCCTGCTGGAGCAGGAATGTAATTCCGGCTAGAGATGGAAAGGACTTCCTGCTAAAAGAGGAAGAAACACTGTTATAATCAAAAAAAACGACAAACGCTTGCAATTTTTTGTTTTTTTTCCTCAAAATATGTCAAAAGTTGACAACCGCTTACAATATATATAGTGAGCGAATCTGAAAAAATTTAAAACCTTTATCATCACAAAGCCTTCATTTTCCTCAAATCAAAAACTTTTTACAGGAGAACAAA
>NZ_FUXC01000014.1 GCF_900167025.1 Treponema berlinense
ATCTTCGGACATGTTCTTGATGTCTTTTGTCGTGATATTGTTTTTCTCAGCGATTTGTTTTACTTCGCTGACAGTGTGGGGGCTGACATGTCGACTGGAACAGATTTGCCTTCGTGACATGCCACTTTCAATTAGCTCAAGAATGAGCTTCGGATTGATTTTGGCCATAAGCAGGCCTCCTTAAAATAAGATTTGAACTTTTATCAAGTTCATAAAAATCTTACTTAAGGTGTTATATTTTAGAAATATTTAATTGGTGCTCTTATTGATATTGGTGGTGCTCAGATGAATATTGATGGTTCATTTTCTGTGAAATAATCAATTAGACAAAAATGAAAAAAAGTTTTTAAAAGATAATAAAAATGATTTTTTTAATGACTTCTTTTCAATTGTTGAATCTCATCATAATGCAATATTAAACAAAATTTTTTTTCTTATATTTTGGTTTGGTGTTTTTGGAACAGCTATTTCAGGACTATTAATTTATATTCGTATTGAAAGTAAATATCCAATGAATTATTTGGGCATTGCTTTTATAGGTGGTTCTGTTTTGTCACTTATAGTAGGCAGTCTATCTTATTTTATTCTTCACGGAAAAGTAAAATCAATCAAGGTAAAATCTCGATTTTTTATTAATATCAAATGCTGTTTTCAAAGGCTTGATGAACTGGAAATGGCCTTAAGACAACAATTTAAACTTGTTTACAACAATAATTTTAAATTTGATTATGATAATATAGACGACCCTACGATTCCATTTGTGGCAAGAATTCGCAAAGAAAATTCAAAGCTTCCTTTGAATATTATTAATGTATTTCAAGAACTAGGCATTTTTGAATTTGATAGAGAAACAAAGCTATTTAAAACAAAAAATATTACAGATACAGTAAGTTTTTTCATGTCAAAGTGTCCAGGGATAAAATCACAAGAATATAGTAAATATTTTTCAAATATCAAACATGCTCATACCATTGATAATAACAGTCGTTTAACTAGAAAACGAACTTACAAAGGTGATGATGATATAGAACGTGAGTCCAACCAGAAAAAAACAGAAGACTTTATAAAAAGAATTTTAGATGAATGCGAAAAACATAAGATTGTCGCCTCCGATGATAAAAATGCAGAAAAATAGCCAGCGTTAACAAATTCTAAGTTTCACATTTAAGTCTCACTAAGAGCAACCATCATAAAAACACCCTTATAATCTACTTAATCTCTAAATTTTAACCACTTTAAGTAGATTATAAGGGTATAAGTGAAGTTTTGAGACATTTTCTATTCTTCTGAATTATTGAATTAAAAGATTTCCAACCCCTGCTGGTAGAGTATGTAGGATATTAAAAGGCTTTTATAATCTCTTCCCATTTCAAAATATGAAAGTCATTCGCGTCCATACAGATGTTTTTATACTGTTCTGGATTCACTTTCTTATGAGAAAAAGATTTGTTGTACTCGCTTAAAAAATAATCTTCTGTTACCATTTTTTCGTGAGTATGTCCGTGAATATTCACAAGACCGCTTTCTTTTTCAATGAATACTGGCTCATGCGAAAAAATATAATTTCCAAACTGGAGAGGTCCTTTATAAACTTCGTCAAAACCGAGATATTTAAAGTATTCAATATAATTTGGAAAAGGCTTTTTTCGTGCCCTAAAATCATGATTTCCAAGAATAAGGCACATCTTCCGGTTCTTTTTCATCCGCATAATGTCTTGCATTATCCGATCATTTCCCAAACGCAGATTCAAAAATACATCACCGAAGTTCCAAATTAAGCAGTCTTCTGGAAGTGCATCAAATTTTTTAAGAATGAACTCATTCATTTTAGTACAACCTTCTGCTGAATATTCAAAAGGGCGGTTACAATATTTAATTATGTTTATATGAAACAGATGTAAATCGCTTGTGAGATATATCTTTTCTGGCGAATAACCTAAAGAGAAATCATCAGTTGTAATTTGTGTGAACATATTTGCTCCCATAATTAATTTAAAAATCCAGCATCGCAAAGAGGCCTCTGTTTTTCAAATCATAAAGCCTATTTGTTTCCATTGGATATCCAATCGGATTTAAAAGCAGGGTAATCTTTTTGGAACCAAGCTGAATAACTTTTCTTCCCGTGTCGTGAGTGTGACCTGCAAGCCAGATAGATTTATGTTTCATCTTTGCAAGATATTCATCCGCATTAAAATAAAAGTATGCATTTGAGATTTCATCTTCATATTTTCGTGGTATACCAAATGCGGTGGGAATAAAATGTGTCATGACTATATCAGGCTTTTGAGAGATTACATTTTCAAGTTTTTGCATTTCATCCTTAAAAATTGCATCCGGATCATTATTCTTGTAGCGCCAGTGCACGTTGTCATACCAGAACTGCCATTCATTTTTTAGCCATTCTTTAGAATGAGGCCAGGTTTTTGAACCGACTAAAAAATCATTAAAGCCCATGCAACCGCCGATTTTAATCTTGCCGATTTTTGCAGTTGTTCCATCGAGTAGCGTTACATTCGGAAGTTCAGAAAGTTTTTCTTTTATCCAGTTCAGTTTTTCTTCTGTCTGAGTAAAAGGATTTGCAAGAAAACAGTCGTCATGCTTTACCGTTAAATCGTGATTTCCAAAAGTTAGAAAAATCTGCTTGTATTTAGGGGAAGCGAGCCTGTAAAAATCAATAAAAATTTTTGGATTGTCAGCTGTATCTCCTGCAACGCAAAGCACATCGCATGAAGGAAGATAGCGCTCCATAAAATTTGAGATTTCTGTTCTGTTTTCTGCATAGTGATCTACGTGCAGGTCGCTAGTTAGGTTTAAAGTCATTATGGTCCTTCAAAAGTAATATAATCCCAGTTTGGCTGACGTTCCATCATCAAAATAAGACGATTGGCTAAGGTATTATAAAATTCAGAAACACATTTTCCTAAATCGACTTCCTTTGCAAAACGTTTCATTTCTTCGGCAATTTTTCTTACGGTTTCGTATGTGTAAAGATTATGATCATACCAATCGAATTCAATTTCATCTTCTGAGTCATAATTCTGCACACGACATAGATATGAAATAGATTTGTTAAAGTATCGATGCAGAAATTGATGATATAAATAATAATAGACAACATCTTCTTCTATTGAGATTTGTTCTTCAAAGTAACAATAACAATTACTATAGCTTTCTGGAGATTTGTCATTAGTTTGTCTTACTGGATATATCCAAAAACAAGAACCTGAATTATGCCCCTCTTCCCACCACGGTTCAAATACATCTTTTAGAAAATATTGATAAACTGCTGTTTTATATTTAGGTAATACTACTCTTAAATCATCAGAGCTTTGAAATATTTCTCTATGATTATCTAAGACATTTTGAACAGCTTCTTCATATAATCTACTGCTGTATATTCTTACCTTATACGGCTTGCAATACTTCTCTGCCATCAGGATATCGTGTAAACTGCCGCCAGATTCACCATCCCATAAGTCGAGCATAAAGTCACAATCCTTAGCCATTGCCTCGTTTCGCTGATGACAGGCTTTATTGTGATATTTATCATAATCGGGAAGATATTCATCCAGTGGAATATTATTTTTCACCGCGTATTCTTTCGCAACTAAATCTACTCCGCGCGCACCGCCTTCAAGAATCGTGACATTGTGAAACTGCTTTTCTGTAATACAATTTTCAATTTCTGAAATAATCCATTTTCTATCAGTTATTGACCTGCTTCCACATATAAATAAATTCATGAACTTACTCTCTTTCAGCCCCCAATAAACAAAAAATGGGGAAGAAAACAGAAACCATAAAGACGGTCAACGCACAGTATGGCTACAAACCTGAACACTCTCTTCTCCGCGTACAGGTGGGTGCTGTCTTCTTTGCCCCAAGCGAATCGTTTAGTATCTTCCTCAGCACGGTCTACCCTGGCATCCAATTCACCAACATAGCCACCCACTCAAACGGTGAGACACGCAACAGCATGGCTTTCCTCGTCCAACACTAAACACCGCGTTGCCCAGCTTGGCCGATTTAACGGAATCTCGCCCGGCAATTTTTAATATACTATTGGATTAAGTATTTTTCATTAAACTTAAAATTTAAAAATATTGTTGCAAGAGCAGATAAGGTTTGCAGAGATTATGCTAAGCAAGCTAGAAAACAGTTTGCTCGTGACCGTATATATAATGCTCTTACTGGATTTGACAGACCCGCTGATTCTTTCTGAAACTTTATCATGCTTTATATCGCTTTATTTTGATGGAATTAGTTATTCCAATAATAGCTGGAATAATTAAAACAATTATAACGAGTATTCCATACGGTATCAAAATTTCAAAATCAAAATTTGATAAAAAATATTTTAGCATTTCAAAGAAAGTTTTTATGTTTATTGTATTTGCTTCTTTTTTGTATAAGAAGTTTTGAATAATTCCTTCATTAAAAATTGAAAAATCAAGGATTATTATGCAAGGAATGAGACCAAGAGCAAGCGTGTTTGTAAAAGTATGTTTATTTTTTATAATAAGTAACAAAAGAAACCAAATGAATGAGACATATAAAATTAAAAACTTCCAGGATTCTTTTAATAAGATCTTGAAAGTGATATTTTCATACATCTGATTTGACAAATTATTAAACCAAAGCTGTATTTGTGGAATATGTATTATTATAAGAAACCAAAAGACTGTATATAATGATAAAAGAAAAATCCACAACGGCATTCTTTCATCATAAGAATCGTTCTGAGTCAATGTTAGCTTTTCTTTAAAATGTATACGAATATAAATATAAAATCCAATAACCGCCAGTTGAAGAATTCTAGGAATGTTTAAGTGAAAATGAAAAAATGAGTGTATATGATAAACAGAAGGTATTACCATATGGAAAAGTTTTGTATTAAGAAAACATAATATTCCGGCGGTTAGAAAAAATAATAATTTTCTGTAAAAATAATTCTTATTTTTTCTATATGAAATTAAGTCGAGTATTATAAAAATCGCTATAGAAGAAAGTATAAACAATACACATACGGTAATTAGATCTGCTGAATATTCTGAAAATAAAATGACTGAAATTAAGATTATCAATAAGCCGACTAAAGAACAGCCTGATGGTACAATATAAACCCACATAGTTATTTAAGTTCCTTTACGTGTTTTTTTTTCAGCAACCTGCATTTTTGGGTAACAATATAAATAAAACACCGTTATTGAGGTGGGCGTTGCTCCCACAATACAAACTCTTGAACCAAAAGTCTCCTCTACTGCTTTGAGGGCATCTACAACAACGGTGTATTAAATTATAAATAAAACTCCGCTAAAGGGTAGGAGTTGCACCTACAATATCAGCCCTTCGTTTTGCAGAAGAACTGTCCGCTACTCGTTTGCGATCATCCGCAATAACGATGTATTAATTATAACATATAATTAAGAATCATTAAATGAACAAGATTTGTCTCATTTTTCTAATTCTGCTAGTGTTTTTATGCACTCTTCATTTCCTGTTTCTTCTGCAACTTTTTTTAAGCATTCAATTGCAGTATTTAATTTTCTATGAATTCTGATTACATCCGATTCCTGTTCGATATGACACTCGCCGTAATTCATTCCGTATCCCCAAACGCCGTAAAAACCCCAGCATCGATCCAATTGATTTAAAGCAGATAAGAGCTGCTTTTGAAGGTTCTTAAAATATTTATTCATGTGCTGATTTTCAGGGCTGAGTTCAACAGTAAAATCATTACATTCATGTTTACAGTAAAGTTTATAATCATCTATTAAGACACTGAATACTTCATTATGAATGCTATTTTGAAAAACTGATTTATTTCTATTGTAATTATTCAGGAACTTAATTCGTATTCGTAAAGTCTCCCTCATTTCTGCAAACTTTTTTGAGCTTAAATATAATCCGCTGCACCAGCGATTTACTTTACTGATTAAGTCAAGAGAAGAGTAATTCTTGTATTCAGTATAATGATTTTTAGACATCTTCTTTAGTCAAATCTTCCTAAGTTTAATCCTTCTGCCATTCTGCACCTCTAAAAATGAGCCTGTAACTTTGCCCAACTGATGAGTCGGGAGAAACAGGCTCAAGAAAGTTACCGATGGACGGACATCCCCATCATCAGTCAATGATGTTTTACCTCAGCACGGTCTACCCTGGTATCCAATTCACCAACATAGCCACCCACTCAAACGGTGAGACACGCAATAGCATGGCTTTCCTCGGCCTAAACATCAGCGCCGGCATAGTCCTTTCTGCTCTTGGTAACTTAATTACAATGTAACATAGGTTTTTCAAAAAATCATTAAACTTAAAATTTAAAAAGATTTGTCATTTCTTCATTACTCATATCTTTAAGTCTCATTCGTTTTTTTGATTTTTTAACGTCCAATAAAATAAGGTGCGTTATTCCTACAAAAAAGCCCTGCTCGCTAGACACGGACAGGGCTTCTCTTTTTACATATTCAAAAACTTCTATTCTGAATAATTGAAGGTCAGAGAATACTTACCGTCAGATTGTGTCGTACTGTTAAAGAACGTACTGAAGAATACAACTTCGCTAGAACTTAAAGTAACGGAAGAACCGCTTGTGCTTACAGTTACTGTTGTACTTACTGCATATCCGTTTGCAGTCCAACTGAATGTAATGTCAGAACCGCTTACAGTATATGTACCGCCGGAGGGAGCATTAGTTTTTGAACCGGAATAAGTCCAGTTTCCGTCTGATAAAGTAATTGAACCGTTTTTCTGTGTGCCGTTTGCATTGCTGAAGGAATATGTACCGTTTACGGAAGATGTATCACCTTCATCACTTTCTGAACTAGATGTATCTAGTTTAAATACATCTGGGCTGACATAACCGGTTTCAGGTTCCCAATTTACATCTAAACCTGAGCCTCTATAATATGAAGAAAACTTTTCAAGCGACAAAAGTTTATCGTTAATTCTTACATAAAATCCCACATAATAATGACCAGGATCTTCTACAAAGATTCCAGGACTTTCAAAAGGGTCTCCATCATATTCTTCATTATATACATATATTATATCTGTGTTTTGATTTATTTCATATCTTGTAGAGTTTATGAATACAGAATCACTTGTAAAAACAAGTGTATTTATTCCACATGTAGGATTATCAGATACAGACTTCCAAGAACCTAGTATTTCTGCATATTTTTCTTTTGCTTTCTCGCTTCCCCATCCTTCAAAACTTTTCCATGCAGGTTCATGAGTAGAATCAGTTGGCTGCTGACATGAAATAAAAGTAAATAACGATAATACGCTTAATGCAAATAAAATTTTCTTCATAGATTTCTCCTGATATTTATATAGATTTTCAACTTAATGAAAAATTGAGTCTGGCACAGCAACTTTTTTCACACGGCATTCCTTGCGGAAGGGATAGAACAGAGGTTGTGTCTTACTCAGGCTCAATCAATTACACGTTAACATACATTTTTCTAAATTGCATTAAACTTAAAATTTAAAATCATTCAAGCCATAGCAATTGAAATTCCTCTCTCAATATCTCAAGTTTCTCTCCTTATTCCAAATATTCCTTAAATGCAAGTTTTATCAGTTTTTCCACAACCTCATCAGAAAAGTGTTCCTTAAGCGACTTTCTGATAAAATCCTCTGTGTCGTTGTGCATGATAAGCTGACTTTTAATATCATTTACAACTTTGAAATGCTTCTTTCGTTGTTTGTTTATCTCTGGTACGGAGAAAAACTCATATTCTTTTTGTGTATCAAACACATCGTAAACTTCATGATCCGGCGAATCTACAACGATGACTTTGTTCTCTTCCTGCTGCAAATAAATTTTGTCGTAAATGCAAAACTCTGTGTGGCCCACGACCTGGTTATTGTAATATGCATCTTCAAGAAGGGAATCAGGTCGAATCCACAAACAGAATTGAGAAGGTTCATCGCCGCTTCCGCTAAAGCAGCCGTCCCAGTCGAGTTTTTCATCAAATGGAATCCACTTTGAAAAGTTGAAAATGTCGTATTCTTCAAGCCGCTTTTTGAAAACTGAGTTTAAAAGGCTGATGGAATATTCTTTTTCGTCTTGAATCATTCCTAAGTTTTTAAGAATCTCCTGCATGTAATTCACACAGTTTTTGAAAAACCTGCATGACTAAAAACCCATCCGTCACATTCAAAAGCAAGTTCGAGAATATCTCTTGCACCAAGCAAAAGTTCCCTGATTACAGTAATTTTTCCTTCACTGTAAATTGAACCGCTCTGATGTCCAGAACAATTCTGTCCTTCACGAGACTGCGACAAATACGACCAGTCGTGATTTCCGATCAAAAGTTTTCTATGCTCAGTATCCTCCCGAACAAAATCAAATATTCTTAAAGTTTTCTCCCTGGTCTGGCCATTCATTTTCCTAGGAGTCAAAATAGTCGCCGTGAAAAACAATGAAATCACAGCTGCCTGCAGGAAGTTTCTTTACAACTTCCCATTCGTGAGAACCGTGTACATCTGGAACAGATAATACTTTTGCCATAAGTATTCCTCTTTAAAGTTTAAAAATTCTCCATCCAATAATCTTCTTCAATTATTTCTTCGGTTATCAGTGGGAGTATTTGGTTTTCAAAATCTAAGTAGAAAGCCCTTAACAATCCATTTGCATTATAATAATTTGAATACGAAAATAATCCATCTTCATATGTTGTAGGATATTTACCTTTCCATTCGTCTACATAATCATGGTGATACCATTGCTTTAATTCTTTAGAATAATAACCAGCTGCTTTTCCTTGTATAAAATAGTCATCTGAAAATTTTCGAATAGCAGGATTTTCAATTTTTTCATAATCTCCGTTAAAGAGAAAGGAAAAGTCCGTCTGAAATTCTTGCTTTATTTTTATAACTTGGTGATTTGCCACATAAAAACTCATTCAAATATTCTCCCCAAAAAAAATGAGCCTGACACAGCAACTTATTTCTCATAGCATTCCAAGCGGAAGGAATCGAATAGAGGTTGTGTCTTACTCAGGCTCAAAAAAGTCACCGATGGACGGAGACCCCATCATCAGTCAATGATATTTTACCTCAGCACGGTCTACCCTGGCATCCAATTCACCAACATAGCCACCCACTCAAACGGTGAGACACGCAACAGCATGGCTTTCCTCGCCCTAAACATCATCACCGGCATAGTCCTTTCTGCTCTTGGTAACTTAATTACAATGTAACATAGGTCTTTCAAAAAAACATTAAACTTAAAATTTAAACTCTAAGTCTCTATTTACTTTTATCCTTTTTTAATGCAAGAATTCTTTTTCCAGGTTTAAGTTCTATTGGCGAACCACAACCATAAATATCCAAGGTTGAATCTCCACGATTTTCAATCCAGAGATTTCTTCCCCCCGTACCAAGAGAATAAAATTCAAAACCGCCGTTATTTACATAATAGCGGATATCGATGTTCTGAGAATGCTCTTTATAATAATCATGGCTTCCTTCTATGAGGTATGTATCTGTATACGTTCCAATATGAGGATAACCAGAAAAGTCTCCCTCGGATCCGTCCGGGTTTTGATATATCAGCTTTTCGAAATAATATTCACAGTAATCAGCAACAACAAGAAGCATATCGTTTTTAGAAAGTCCTTGAGTATCAATTGACTTGTAATACTCAGCTTTTATTCCTTCATACTCAGGAAGTTTATAAGGAGAATCATCCTGCCGTTCAAAAAAGCATGAATCAAAAGGGCAGTGGTACAAAGTATTCTTTGTCTGAATTTCAAACTCCTTTTCTTCATGATTTATAGTTACAGACTGAACAATTGAAGTATGTCCGTTCATTCCCTCATAGAATCCTGTTCGATTAAAAAACTGCCCGAATGCCATCGGCCTTTTTTCACCATTACTTTCATATTCACCAAGATACCAGTGACGCAAGGTGTTTGTTTGTATTCATTGTCCATAATTTTCTCTTGGTATAAAATTAAACAATCTTCTCCAGCACATTTTTTACATACCATTCATCATCATCTATCAGAACTTCGTTTGGAAAAATGCCGCTTCTGTCCTCGAAAGGAGTTGAATATTTTAGAACGACATCCTTAGGAAGAAGTCTTTTCACCTCGACTGCAATTGCAATTCCCTGTTTGTGAAAACTCTTCCAGTCAAAGATCTTGTTTGTTTCTTCAAGAGTAATTTCGCCTGATTCAGATGGAACTAAAACCTGCAACATATAACTATCTGCCCATTTCTGCAGCTCTGCAAATTTTAAGTTATAAGTATCATTTTTTAATGAAATATGTTCAGCATTCCCAACACATGTTCCTTCTATATCCCAAAAAAGTGATAATGAATCTTCCGGTTCCATTTTTAAAATAGAAGCGTATCGCGAACTGTTTTGTTCAACTCCTTCTAAATATGCCTCATTGTAAACCTGCGCCATAGTTTTTTCGTATTCAGCCTTGGCAAAATGATATATCTCAGCACCGGCATCATATCGGTATTCATTAATGCTCCATTCAACAACATCAGTTGAAACTGATTTTACATTTGCAACTAAGGCGGAACATTCTCTTATTCCGCATCCGCAATGTTGTATAAAAATCATATCTTTGTCAGAAGCCAATATATCATCATAATCTGCAGGATTGTATTCTTCTTTCCCAATTTCTTTTCCATCAATATAAAAGTAAAATGCAAGATATTTTCCAAGACCGCTTCCTTGTTCAATATCAACATGTTCTGTTTTAAAAGTCAGCTTACTAAGTTTCATACTCCACCTCGCATTTTATTTCTAATAATTATAAATTCAGCCTGATTTTTATTCATTAAACTTGTGCTTGAATACTGCTGTTAACACCATATGGCTTCAGTAAACTTTACACGACTTCAGATTACCTTGTCATTAAACTTAAAATTTACTATTTTTAAACTATGAAGGTAAAATTTCTTGTTCCGGAAATTGATAAAGTACGATGGGCCGAAAAATTTAAGGAAGAATTGAGTATTTTTAAATTAAAGTCAAAAGAGCTAAGCGAAATAGGAGCAGAAACAATTTGCCCACAAAGAATTAATAAATATAAAAACGGTGCAATTCCAAAAATAGATACCTTCCTGACTATCTGTAGATTTTTTACTTCTTCCCCCGATGTTATTTTGTCAGCAAATCCAAAATGGATGGAATGTGAAATTAATTGCAAAATAGAAGATTTTCCACCAGAAAGAGTTTTTGGAGTATTTCAAGACACCTATTACATAGTTCCTTCAGATAAAGCATATGAGAGGAAATATAATTATGTTACTTTTGTTAGACGACTCCGTGAAGAACCGGATCCTTCTCAATATTCAGATTTTCATTTTTATGGAACAAAATATGATTCTTATGAAAGCGTTGTTAAAGGAAAAATTATTTATCATATTCCTTATGTAAACGGTGAAAAGACTTCTAAAAAGATATTTTCTTTTCTTGATGAATACAAATTTTCAGATAAACAGTTAACAATATTACTTGACCTTAACAACACGCAGTCTATAACTAACAGAAGAAATAATAAGACAGAATGGACAATAAGCGATATTTATAAACTTTCATGGATTTTGAATAAACCATTTGAAGACCTAATTGAAATTGATTTTCACGAAGAAACACGAGAATCCCTTTTTAATCCAATTGTCTTCCTCGAGCACTATGTACCAGAATTGATTTCTGATGATACTGATGAAAACTCTGTTCAGTCTGAATAACATATATGTCTCAACTCTGTGACAAATACAAAAATATGTCACAAGGCAACAATCTATTTATTATAGAAGAAACTTGAACAATCTTCTAAACGTCACACTTTCTTTATCTTGCCCCTTACGGGGGATTATTTAACAATCATCTCCCCCTTACGGAGGAGATGAAAATTACAGAATTATAGAACTAACTTTTTGCATCCAAGGCTTTCTTAAAAAAGTTGTTTCCATAGTTGTTTCTAAAAGCAACAAATTCCTGAAGATAATCATTCATGAAATTTATTGAAGCTTCCATATCCTGTTGTGTTCTGTTTTTAGAATCAACTTCTTTGCGGAATAAAGAATAAGAGTGTCTCAGAAAATCAAGGAAGAGCACAATTTGAATCTGGCCTTCATATTCAACCTTATTTAATCCGCTTTCAATTGAATCCAAACTATCATGAACAGACGAAACAAGTTCTGCAGTTTCTTTTTCCTGAACTGTAAGCTGCTTAAAGCTTTCTGTCATTTTATGCATTGCTTCTAAAAATAAAGTTTCATTCTGTGTATTTTTTGAAAGATACTCTTCAACTGCTACACGAATAACATTGTTGACACTTCTGTTAGTGGCCTTTGCATATATTTCAATCTGACCCCAAATGTTATCCGGCAAGCGCACACGCAGCTGGCGGTTATAAATCTTATTATTCTCTTTCATCTGTTTGCCTCCCTGTATACTTGTAATTTTGGATACGTTCTGCCTTTTTTAGAAATATATTTTCCGCAATGAACGAACTGCGTATAAACTCTATAATCCGGCATTTCATCAGGAAAGGGTATTAAATAAGCTTTTTGCAGTCTGGCATTTTCTACAACAACAGCATTAATCCAGTTTTCTTCATCATTTTTATAAAGAAGCTGAGTAACAATACCATCCATTTCTGGCTTGGTATCATCCCATAATTCGAGTTTGCCAGGATGTACAAGTTTCATATTAGCACGAGCTTTTTTATAGACATTCACTTTCCCCAGAATACGCAGCTTTTCGTTCCAATTGTTTTCAAGCCAAAAACAGTTTTCCTTAGATTGAAGTTTCTTTGCCAGACCTAATTCAACAAGTTTCTCACAGCGTTCATTCTGCTTTTCTGTTCGTGTTAAAACAAAGGTAGAAAAGTGTTCATTTTGCACTCCGAGTTTTTGTTCAATACTAAGCAGATCTTCATCGATTGAAGTAAACCTTTCTAAGAATGGCTCTTGTCCTTTCTTCTGCAGAATCTCCTTTGAAGTTCTAAATCCAACTAAACCTGTGCAAATATTCTGGACCATCATACGTCCGGTTTCTTTTACAAAAGATTTTGGGAAACGGACACTTCGTCCATTCTTATCAACTCCATTTATCAAAACATGTGCATGCCGGTGATTTGTATTTTCATGTATACATCCAACCCAGTTTAATTGATAACCGTATAAAGAGTTTAATTTTTCGATAAAAACTTTTGTTGCTACATGCAAATCAACATCCTGAGATTCAGGCGAGATAATGAACCTGAAATGTAAATCAGCCATTATTTTTTGATACGAGTCGAAAAAAGTTTTATCAACCTCAATATCAGAAAATAAAAACGGCTTTTCGTCGATATCGTTTTTATCGAGTTGTGTCATGTACTCTGTAAGAAATGCAAGATGCTTATGTTTGTCCTGAACATAATGCATTTTTAAAATACAGTTTTGAGATTTTGCCGAGCCACTTCCTCTAATATAATTCTTCTGCTTTTCTTCCTTCGATTTTAAGGGATGAAAAGAAAAGTCTAATTCCCGCAGAAAATTTGCCATTTCCTTTCCGGCATCTCTTTTTTTTGGCTTTTTGGGCGCTTTTTTCTTTAAATCATCCCAAAAATGCTCAAAATAGTCATATAATTCACGTTGTTCTTTAGTCATATTCAGTTCCTTACAAATTTGCAGAGTTGCAAAATGCAAAAATCACAACTTGCAAGTCTGCAATTCAGTTTTTTATTAAAAATCGTCCAGATTGTATGTAGGCATAATTGGAGGAGGATCGTCATCTTCATCGCTAAGACCAAAGACTTCAGACAGACCATCTGTTTCTGACTCATCATCTACACGGCACCGTAAATAATCAAAATGACCTTTCTCAACAATGTTGTAATCAATAATGTAGCCGTCATCATCGATGTTTGTTCTATTTTTGAACCAAACATCAATAATACTCTCAGACGCAGTTGTAATATCACAATAAGAATATTTAAAATATAAATTCCGTAATGCAAAATTGCAAAATCTACGTAAATCTTTTGCATCTTTGGATACTTTCGGTTTTCTTTCGTTTGCATCTTCAGTAATTGCTTTTTTCTTAAGTTGAGAAATTGCAGCATTTATAGTAAGTTTTCCTGCCTGTATTTCAGAACGAATATTATCATCACAATTCTTTAAAAGTGATAAGCCGTTATAAATGGATCTTTCACTCTTTCCAAATAATGTTGCCATTTCAGAAATGAATGCAGCCTTACTTTGTTCCGTTTGTTCCATAGCTTTGTATTTACGTTCCAATAAAACAAGAAATTCATAATCTGTTAAATGGCGTGATAACAACTCAATATCAGATATGTAAGCCGCTTCCTGTTCTTTAGAATCAAATGATTTTACAATTACAGGAAGTTTCGCTGCATGAATTATTTTCCCGGCATTTAACCTATGTTGCCCATCTCTTAAATAAAACTTGTGATTTTTGTAAACACAAATTAAAGGATGCTCAACTTTGATACCTTCTTTTTTCATCGAATTGGCAATTGCTGAAACACGATTTTTATCGAGCTTTAGAAAATCCTTATACTCATCTGTGTGAATTTTATCAATATCAACCCAAATAACCTGGTTTAATCCTTCCACAAACTTTTCTTTAGTAGAAAGAATCGAATCCTTTGCACTTTGCAATTTCTCTTTTAAATTATTTATTACTTTCATTTGTAAACTCCTTTGACTGCAACCAGGAAACAAGTAAGTTTTCCTGAGTTACAGATTTATAAAAATAGCTCATTGGATTATCCGATGCTTTTCTCTTCGAATACTCCAATACATATTCAAGATATTTTTCTGCATCATTACTACAAATGTCATACTTTGAAAGTAATGATTCTAAATCTTGAACTAAATCAGGCGAAAAACTTGAAGCAAAATTTCGTTCTAAAAAACTGCTTATTATTTTTTGCAAACTAATATTTGTAGTAGTAGAAGAAGCAGTTTTTACATCTGTATTAGTACCTGTAATAGTAACAGTATTCATTTCGTTTAATTCGCTGATATTTGCTGTATTTCGCTTTTTAGCATTCAGCGAATTTATTTTTGAACGTTTTCGCTTCCGGTCTTCAGGGAATTTTAATTGGCTCCATAATGCTCTCATTACATCTCCGTCTTCTGAATCAGGAAATTCAGGTTCTGAATTTGTAAATGAATAAGCACATAAAGCTTCAAACAATTCCAGCCTGGTATTAGGATTTCTGAAAGACTGAATAGTTTTCCACGTCTGCACAAAGATTGTGCATGATTTTTCTTTTTCATCATCATTCATATCTTTCTTTTCCCTTCTCTTTGTTTTTTATTAAATGTTTCTTACTGGTAGAAATTGTAATTACCCGAGGTTCACCATCATGCATTGTTATTGTGCAGATAATTTCACCGTAACGAGTTCTACAAGTTTCATCTCTTATAAGTTTGATCAGTTCATCCATACTATTTTTCTCCCGACGTTGTAACGCGATTAGCAAGAATAAACTTTTCAATATCAGAACGTAAAAAATATGTTCTTTTTTTAATCTTGATTCGTGGCAGTTCTTCTGCTTTTATACAACTATCAAGACATGAAATTGAAATCCCTAAAATTTTTGCTGTTGTAAATCTATCGAACAAAGTCTGTTCCGGATTCTCCGTAACAATTGATAATTTTGGTTCCTTCATAAAGGACCTCCTTGACTCTGTATGCGCGCCTGCAGAGTTTAGAAATATTACTCACCACAAGGTGGTATAGTTAACTGTAGGCAATGTTAATTGAAGTCAGGTGTAGTCAAAAAGTGTTAAAAAGTGTTGATTAGTGTAGCTTTGACGTTTTTTTTAAAAAAAAGGCGAAAGAGTTTTACTCAATCGCCTTTCATTTCATTTTTATTCATTGCAAACAGAATATTCAACATCTGCTGCTTCGATAATAGGTAAGAATAATTGCTCCTGCACTTTTTCAAGTTTATCCAAAGCATTTTCTACTGCCACATGTTCAGCATAATGATTTAGCATAGTTTCGGTTCTATGACCAGAACCGGTCATAATTACACGATTATCCTGAATCAAATCCTTTACACGGCTGCACCATAAATGACGCCAGGCATGAAAGCAGATTTTTTCCGGATCTGGATGACCAGATTCTTTTAATGCTCGTCTGAAATACTTTAACCAGTTTTTAGGGTCTGTTGGCTGTTTAGGAAGAAGACCAAAAAATACAAAACCTGCCTGACCTTCATTATAAGGATTGAAACTTGCCTGCATAAGAAGTGCATCTCGAACCTTTGGAGGGATTTTTATTTCTCTAGACTCATTTGTTTTTGTTTCTTTAAGTCCATCATACTTGCTCCATGAATGACGAATGTAAATTCTATCAATACCAATATCCTGCAGCTGAAGACCTGCAATTTCACCCTGACGCATTCCTGTATAGAAAGCCAGTTCATTTGCAAGCTTCGCAGAATCATTTTCCCATGGAGTTCTAAAAACAGCAGCGGCCTGTTCAAGAGTAAGGATATCACGTTTCTTAGATTTTTGACCGCATTTTAAGATTCCATCAAAACAATTGTTTTCAGTCAGTTCATTAAAAAATGCCCATTTTAATGGAACCGTAATTGAACTTACAATCGAGTTTATTGTCTTTGGAGCAAGCTTTAAGACATCTTCGTTATTAAATATTTCCTGAACATCTTTTCTGGTAATACTTCCAACAGATCTTCCCGCCAACATTGGAAGCCAATAAATCATTACACGGCTTCTCATGGTTGCACAGTATGATTGATGAATACTTTGATTTTTAAGTTTCTTTTCTTTTACATAAGGAGAGTTTTCAAAATCCCAGAAGTTAAGAAGAAAATCTTCAATTGGTCTGTCTTCAGGGCTTTTATGAATTACAGCTGAAGTAATGTAATTACGTTCTTTTAGAATTTTGATAATGCTTTTTATTTCTTCAGTTGAAAAATCAGTAGTTCGCAAATCATTTAAGATTTTGATTTTATCAACAGAGCTATAAGCATCAGAATCTTGTTTGCTGTTAATTCTTGCGGGAATCTGTCCATTGACAACCCATTCCATTGCTTTTCTTTCAGCTTCAACTCTAGTACGGCAGCCTGTACTTTTACTTGTAGAACGGGAACCATCACTCATACGGAATTGCACATAATAAATTCCAGTATGGCGTTTAAAAATAGAATAAGGTTTGGTCATAAAAACCTTCCTTTTCTGAAACTGGCAAGTATGAGTCTTAAAAAAGTTGCTCAACATCCTTGCTCAATATCAAGGTGATTTTCACGCCAAACCTTACTTAATAGGTTTTGGTAGTGTGCTAAACCCTTATAACATAAGGATTTAGCAGTATAGCGGGGGGGGCAGGACTCGAACCTGCGGCTTCCGGGTTATGAGGCAAAACCTCTGTATTTAAGCAAAATTATACAATCAGACTTTTTTCTTGTAGTCAGTAAAAACTCACTTTATTCCTGTGTGTTTTCTCTATATATTTTTGAGTTTTTCTAAGATAAAATATGAGAATGATCAGCGTAATCAGCGTTGACGACCATGAAATGATAAGCCTTGGCCTTGGGCAGGTGTTTTCGGAAACTGAAGACATCCGGGTCTGTCATTTCTGCAAGACAAATTGTAATAATTGAAGTTACATCAAAAATCTGTTAAAGTTGGCGTATGAAAATAAGCAGCAAATTTACGGTGGCGGTTCACACGTTGTTGTGCATTTACCGTTTTAAAAAAGAATACAAGGTTACCTCGGATTTTATTGCCGGAAGCACGGGCGTAAACCCTGTGATTATACGGCGGACGCTAATTTCGCTCAAGGCGGCGGGTCTTGTGAACGTTGCGGCAGGAACAGGCGGAGCTGAGCTTGCGGTAAAGCCGGAGGATTTTACACTTTTTGACATTTACAAGGCTTCGGGCAGCATGGAAGAAAATATTTTTGGTTTTCACGAGCAGCCGAATCCCGCGTGCCCTGTCGGAAAAAATATCCACAACATACTCGACTCCCACCTTGCGGACGCGCAGAAAGCGTTTGAGCAAAAGCTTGCGACGGTAAAATTTTCCGACCTTGCGGCAGAACTAAAAAAGGCGGAATCTGCGCGGAGCGGAACGCAATTGCGAACATGATTACGAACGGAGAAAGCCAGATTGAAAAGCTTGTCGCCATAACGCCCGACGGAAAAGTCGGTTCACCGTGCGGAGCGTGCCGCGAATACATGATGCAGCTCGACAAGGACAGCGGCGAAATCTAAATCCTCGTGGACTACGAAACGCGAAAAACTGTCCGCCTCAAGGTACTGCTTCCCGACTGGTGGGGAAAGCCGCGGTTTGAGGAAGAATGACAAAATTTTTTATAAAGGGGATAATACAAGGAAAATGGCTTTTGACTTCAAAAAGGAATACAAGGAATTTTATCTGCCGAAGTGCAGGCCGGAAATCGTGAATGTTCCGCGCATAAATTATGTTGCGGTCCGCGGCAAGGGGGACCCGAACGAGGAAGGCGGCGCGTACAAAAAGGCAATCGGCATTTTATACGCTGTGGCATACACGCTCAAAATGAGCTACAAGACTGACTACAAAATCGACGGATTTTTTGAATATGTCGTGCCTCCGCTCGAAGGCTTCTGGTGGCAGGACGGAAGGTGCGGCGTGGACTATTCGCGGAAAGAGGATTTCAACTGGATTTCCGCAATCCGACTGCCGGATTTTATCACGAAGAAAAATTTTGACTGGGCGGTGGAAACTGCGGTCCGCAAGAAAAAGCTTGACTGCTCGGATGCGGAATATCTTACGGTTGAAGAGGGGATTTGCGTTCAGGTCATGCACACAGGAAGCTACGACGGCGAGCCTGCGACAATCGCGCTGATGGATTCTTTTTTGGCACAGAACGGCTACGAAAACGACTTTGACGGAAAACGCCTTCACCACGAAATCTATCTTTCCGACCCGAGAAAAACCGCCGCGGACAAACTGAAGACAGTAATCAGGCATCCGGTCAGGAAGAAGTAGGAATTGACGGTCATTGCCCGTAGTGCTCCTATGTCATTCCAATGACCCGACACAAATTCCGTGTCATTCCCTTGCTTGATTTTTTTGTCATTGCCTGGCTTGACTGACCTTCGACGTTTGCGCAGCAAACTCGGTCAGCAATCTCTTACAGAAACTTGCGGTTGCCGTTTGTGCAAGGTTCGGCTGGTGGATTTTCGGAAAATTCTAGGTTACAATTTTTGAACTGGCTCGTGCAGTCAGGAATTTTTTAGCTATGTCTGGGAGGTGCGGATATGTCTTTGGCGGAAAAAATCGCGTATTTGAGAAAGAGGAATTCTCTGTCGCAGGAGGAACTTTCGGAGCGGCTGGACGTTTCGCGGCAGGCAGTGTCCAAGTGGGAGGCGGCGGAATCCGTGCCCGACATCGCAAACCTTGTGCGGATTTCAGCTCTGTTCGGTGTTTCGGTGGATTTTATGGTGAAGGACGGTTGCGGAACGGCGGAAACTGAAATGATGGGCGGAACGGCTTTTTCTGATTCCGCAGAAATAAGAGAATTTCTTTGCCGGGCAAAGCGCGTCACCTACGCTGGAAAAGGAAGCGAGATTCAGCCGTGCCGAAAGAATTCGCACGACCTTTTTTATTCGGAGGACTTGGGCGCAGATTTTGGCAGGCTTGAGTATTACGACACGTACTTAGGCGGAAAGAATTTCAGCGGCGAGGAGGCTCTGTGGAAGAACGGAATTCCGTTCTGGGCAATGAACTACTGCGGGCGTGTGCTTGACGATTCATTTTCAGGCGACTTTCTGAAAAGCGCGCTCCATGCGGTTGAGCCTAAGCTGCCTTTCCGCGGGCCGGAATTTTTCCGTGACGGAGACAGAACATACATCTGCAAGGTTTGCGGCGGCTTTGAATGGTTCAGCGGAAGCGAGGCGATTTTTCACGGAGAAAATAAGGTGTATGAGTGTGTTTTTCACGGCGGATTCGTGCGATAGCTTAGGGCTTTGCATACCTGACGGCATGCTTAAAGTTTTCTTCGAAAACTCTTTTATTTTACGTGTGCGCTCACGCGCACGTCCTAAGCTAAAGCTTAGGGCATGGAGCACTGGCGAAGGTTGTTTTAACAACCGAAGCCAAAGACCGCAGCCGTGCGATTTGCACGGCGAGGACTTAGAGCGTGAGCGAAGTTCATATCCACACTTCGCCGTCTTCGCGGCTCATTCCTTCACTTCGTTTCGGAACTGCTTCGCAGGTGCTACTATCCCTAACGCATAAAAAAACGAAAATTTGCAATCATTTTCTTTACAAATGCAACTTTTTAACATATATTGTAGACATGAATACAGTAGCAATGAATATAAGAGTAGACAAAAATCTCAAGGAACAGGCGACGGAACTTTACAACGACTTAGGACTTTCTCTTTCAAGCGCGATAAATATGTTTTTGCGGCAGTCTGTAAGGGACAACGGATTTCCGTTCAAGCCGCAGCGCACAAAACGCAAGAGCGAAATTGAACTTGCCGTAGAAGAAGCCGACCAGCTCATGAAAGACCCGAATGCAAAAACATATAATAATTTACAAGAACTTTGGGATGAAATCGGCATATGAGTGAAAATCCTTACAAATTCAAAACAAGAGCCACAAAACGGTTTATAAAACACGCTAAACTCGTAAAAAAACGAAGCGAAAAAGATTCCGAAAAACTGAAAAATACTATCGAACTTCTTGCAAAAGGCGAAAAGCTCCCCGAACGCTTCCGCGACCACGAACTTACAGGAAATCTAAAAGGAAACCGGGAATGTCATATTCTTCCTGACTTGCTGCTCATTTACAGAATTTTCAACGACATTTTAATTCTTGAACTTCTTGATACTGGAACCCACTCAGATTTATTCAGTCTGTAAAATTTTAAACCTTATAACTTCACATCTTCCTATATGCCCTTATCAAAAGCACAGTGCTCGTAAGCGCAGAACATGTTGTCGCAATCGGCTCAGCAAAAAATATTCCTTCAACACCAAAAAATTTTGGCAAAACAAGAGCCAACGGAATCAAAAGAATTATTTTTCTTAAACAGGCAATAAAAACCGACACCTTCGCATTTCCGATACCAACAAAAGTTGTTTGCGCAGAATTCTGAATCCACATAAGCCAAAGCCCTGCGATATAAACTGGAAGAAGTTTTTGCTCAATCTGTAAAATTTCTCCGCTCGAAGTAAAAAGAGAAGCAAATCTGGTCGGAAAAACACTTGCACTCAAAACAAGACAAACCGTAATAATTCCGTTCACAAAAAGCATTTTGCGGATAACTTCTTTTACACGCTCAAATTTTTTTGCGCCAAAGTTGTACGAAATTATCGGCTGCACACCGTTTGCAAACCCCTGGGTCGGAATAAAAATAATCTGCATCACGCTCTGCATAATCGTCATCGCTCCGACGTAAATATCGCCGCCATAACGCTGCAAGCCCGAATTAAAAACGACAAAAATCGCACTTTCCGTAGCCTGCATTACAAAAGGAGACGCTCCGAGCGAACTGATTTTTTTTATAATCGCAAATCTCGGTCTTAAAATAGCAAAAGTCAGACGAATTTCAGATTTTTTGGAACACAAAAACGACACAATCCAAACCGCGCTCACACATTGCGAAATAATCGTAGCAAAAGCAGCGCCTTTAACGCCCATTCCGAGCGCAAAAATAAAAATCGGATCAAGAATAATATTCAAAACTGCACCAATTAAAATCGAAATCATTGCAGTTTTTGCGTGTCCCTGGCAAGTTATAAACGGATTTAAGCCGACCGAGAACTGGACACAAATCGTTCCCAAAAGATAAACCGAAAGATAACTGTCCGCAAAAGGCAAAGTTTTTTCACTCGCCCCAAAAAAGGTCAAAACAGGCGTTTTTAAAACCAGAAAAAACGAAGTCAGCACAACAGAAAAAATAACCAGCATAAAAGCCGCATTTCCTAAAATTTTCTGGGCAGTTTTTCTGGCAGAAGGGTCAAGCTCACTTTTTCCAAGTTCAATCGCGGCAAGAGGCGCGCCTCCTGTTCCAGCAAAAGCACTAAAAGCAGAAACAAGCTGAATTATCGGAAGGCAAATTCCAAGCCCAGTCAGAGCAAGCGAAGAATCTGCTCCTTCAGAAGAAATATGACCAATATAAATTCGGTCAACAATGTTGTAAAGAACGTTAATCAGGTAAGCAAGCACCGAAGGAAGCGCAAGCCTAAGCATAAGACGCGAAATTCCGTCCGTTCCCAGAGCAGAATCTCTATTTTTATTTTTTAAAGAAGATTGCATAAAAAAAATCTATCCCCAAGCATACAAAAAAATCCCGAACAAAGCCCGGGATTTTTCTATGTTTTATAATGATATTTTGTTATACGTTAAATTTAAAGAACATTACATCGCCGTCCTGAACGACATAATCTTTTCCTTCCTGGCGGTATTTCCCGGCAGATTTTATTTCCGCTTCTGAACCGTATTTTTTAAGGTCTTCTATAGAATAAACTTCTGCTTTAATAAAGCCTTTTTCAAAATCCGTGTGAATTACGCCAGCCGCCTGAGGAGCTTTATCTCCGTTATGAATTGTCCAGGCACGGCATTCATCCGCACCACCGGTAAAGAATGTACGGAGTCCCATTAAATGATAAGCTGCACGCGCAAGAACTGTAAGGCCAGATTCCTTCAATCCAACGCTGTCCATAAATTCCTTTCTATCTTCCGGAGTATCAATATCTACAAGGTCGCTTTCAAATTTTCCGCAGATTACGATTACTTCGCTCTTTTCTTCAGCGGCAACTTTTTTTACAGCTTCAACATATTTATTTGTGCCTTCTGCAATCGTATCTTCATCAATATTGCAGACAAAAAGCTGAGGTTTTATTGTAAGAAGATGAAGATCATAAATTCCTTCAAGCTCATCATCTGTCAAATCTGCCTGACGTGCGCATTTTCCTTCCTGCAGCAAAGGCAAAATTTTATCTACGGCACTGCGATAGCCAGCAAACTTTTTTTCTTCCGCCTTACCCATTGCGCGAATCTGACGTGTAACCTTGTCTTCGCGTTTTGTAATTGTGTCTATATCCGCCTGACAAAGTTCATAATTAATAGTAAGAATATCGCTCTCAGGATCAATCGGAGCGTCAGTTTTTGCATCTTCGCGAACATGCTGAATATCAGGATCGTCAAAACAGCGGACAACATGCGCAATTACCGAAGTTTCGCGGATATTTGCAAGGAACTGGTTTCCAAGACCTTCACCATTTGAAGCGCCTTTAATAAGTCCGGCAATATCTACAAATTCAACAGTCGCAGGAATTTTCTTTTTTGGCTGAAAAACGCCGGCCATAAAATCCAGACGCGCGTCCGGAAGTTCAACAACGCCGTGATTCGGTTCGATTGTACAAAAAGGATAATTTGCTGCTTCTGCAGGAGCACGTGTAAGAGCAGAAAAAATAGTAGATTTTCCGACATTTGGAAGACCGACAATTCCACAAGTTAATTTCATTTTTATGTTTCCTTAAATTTTAATTGAGAGCAAAATAGAGCTGTTCCAAAAAACAATTCAAAACAACTTCAAAAAAACAAGTTTTCGCTCAAAAAAACCGTCTAAATCTTACTCTTATTTTAAAAAATGCACAACTGCGCAAAAAAAACATATAAACCTCGGCATAAAATCATCAAAACTTGCAAAAAACTTCGGAGCACGTTTTTTAATATAACAAAGCGTCAATCAATAAAATTTAAATAAAAACTTTAGCGCGCCTTAATTTATTTACATATAATTAAAAAAGTAATATTCTTATAAGAAAACATTTACAGATACGATTTTTATCGCACCTGGTGGAGGAAAAATAAATGGCATTTGCTTTAAACCTTTATCCAGTTACTTACATTGCGCGCTACAATCCTGAAACAGAAAAATGGGACGAAGAATGGCTCGAAAGCGACAAAGTAACTTATGACGAATTGATGGCAATGTCGGAAGCTGACCGCAAAGCAGTTTTGGACAAACGCAATCAGATGGGACTTCCTTCTGTTTCTTACACTTCTCAGTACGCATACAGCTGTTTTGAAGGAATGAAAGGCTTTCCAACAAAAGACGGCGGAGTTGCAATTTTCCGTCCAGAAGAAAACGGAAAACGCTTTAACAATTCCATGAAAGGTCTTTACTGCCCGGCTTTTCCAGTAGATCAGTATGTAAAGGCATCTGTCGAATTTGTAAAACGCAACGCAGCCCTCGGCTATGTTCCAAAATACAATCCTGACTGGGAAAAAACCGACTATGCAGACGCAGATTCAATCTACATGCGTCCGTTTATGAATTCTGAAGGCGCAATCGGTGTTGGCTGTTCAAAACAGCCATATGTCGTAATCTGTGCAACAACAGTTTCTGCATATTTCAAAAAAGGTCTTGACGGCGCAGTTATCACAAACCGCATCCGTGCAACACCACACGGAACAGGCTACATCAAGTGCGCTTCAAACTACGTAATTTCCGCACTTGCAAAAAAAGAAGCCGAACAGGCAGGTTTTGTTGAATGCGTTTACCTCGATGCAGTTCATCACAAATACTTCCAGGAAGGCTCAAGCTGCAACATTTTCTTTGTTCTCAAAGACAAGACAATCGTTACACCTGAACTCGGCGACACAATTTTGCCAGGAATCACACGAAAATCAGTAATCGCCCTTGCAAAAGAAAAAGGCTACAAAGTAGAAGAACGCCCTGTTTCCGTAAAAGAAGTCCAGAAAAAGGCCGTTGAATGTTTCGTAACAGGAACAGCTGCCGGAATCAGCCCGATGTCATCAATCACAGATTTGAACGGCAAAAAAACAGTATTCGGCGAAGGCTTTGGACCAGTTGCAAAAGAACTCCAGCACGAATTAAAAGGCCGCCAGTACGGCTCGCTCGAAGATCCAAACCACTGGAACACAGTTGTAATTCCAGGAAACAAATAGTTTGATTTTTCGTTTTTAAAATAAAAATGGCTGTCAGAAAAAAACATTCGCTTTCTGACAGCCATTTTTTTATTCAAATATAAAAGGGCGTTCCCGGTTGCAGGCAACCGGTCAGGCTTTGCGCGGCTACGGCTTTCGCCTCCGACCAAATGCTTCGCATTTGTTTGCCTCCGGCACCGCTTCAATCCTTAACGCATCAATTTAAAAATCCTGCGCCAAGATTATTCATCAATTCAAAAAAGTGCGGAAAACTTACAGAACAACACTCTGCGTCCTTTATCGTCATTTTTTCTCCGGCAGGAAGAGCGAGCGCAAGACAGGCCAAAGACATTGCCATTCTGTGGTCTTTATAGCTTTCAACTGTTTCGCCGTGTAATTCTGCTCCACCGTGAATTATAAGAGAATCCTCTTTTTCCTCGATATTTGCCCCCAGTTTTGAAAGTTCAATATTCAAAACTTTTAGGCGGTCGGTTTCTTTTCGGCGGCAAACAGCCGCATCTTCAAGAACAACTGTTCCTTCGACTTTTGTTGCAATCGCGGCAAGGGCACAAACGGCATCCGGAAACGAATTCATATTTACATGAAGTTCGCCGTTTGGAAGGGATTTTGTCGAAAGTTTTCCATGTCCGTTTTTTGCGTATTTTCCGCCACAGACTGTCAAAGTATTCTGCTCTTTATCCCATTCAATATCCGCTCCGATTGATTTTAAAATTTCAACAATCGCATCATCGCCCTGAGTTCCGCTCGAATCAACATTTTCGATTGTAATTTTAGAATCGGTCATAAGAGCCGCAATCAACGGGAAAGCAACACCTTCCCAGTCGCTCGGAATCGTAACGTCAAAAGCCTTTAAGTTTTTTGGTCCATTTATTTCAATCTTTTTAAAATCATCAGAAATTGAACACGGAACGCCAACTTTTTCAAGCCATTTTTGCGTCATTGTAAGATATGGAGTTTCTTTTGGATTGGAAAGTTCCAAAGAAAGTTTTCCGTTCATTAAAATTCCAGCCATCATAAGACCAGAGATATACTGGCTGGAAACTTCGCCTTCAGTCTTTACAACACCGGGACGAACCGGACCTTTTACAACAAGCGGACAGCCGTTGTGACCGGGAATTGCCATTTCCGCCCTTGCTCCAAGTTGATTCAAGGCATCGGCAACGTGAGCTACTGGCCTTTTTCGGATTGACTCATCGCCAGTAAAAATACTAATTCCTTCAAAAGTTGCGGCAATTGGCGATAAAAAATACAAAAGCGAGCCGGAATTTCCCACATTCACAATATCGACCGGAAGATGGATGTTTTTTCCAGCACCTTTTACAAGCCAGCGAGTTCCTGGCTCACCCTCTTCCGAAAGATTTAATTCAACACTTGAACCAATCAAAGGAACTGCTGCCGCCGTAGAAAGACAGTCTGCGCTTGGAAGTGGATTTCTAATTACAGATTCTCCGTCTGCAAGTGTCGCAAGAATAAGAGCACGAATTGTATGAGATTTTGAACCTGGAACTGTAATTTTTCCAGAAAGATTATGTTTTGAAGCTCTAATATTCATTTGTTATCTGACCTTAAATATAATTCCGACAACGGCAAGCGTAATCAAAAGCTGAAGCATCATAAATTTGATCAAAACCTGAGTCGGCGACCAGCCGTGGTTTACGCGCATGTGGTCGTGCAAAGGAAATCGAATTTTTGAAAAAATACTGATATGAAAGAATCTTTTCAAAAAGACTTTCATCAATCCCATTCCGCCGTTTATAAAAATAATTGTCGAAGTTGCAAAAATCATGAACGGGTTTCCGCTGAGCATTACGCAAATTCCAATGTAAAAACCTAAGGCGCGGCTTCCGGCATCTCCCATAAGACACTTGCTCGGAAAAGCATTATGCCAAAGATAGCCCATCAAAACGCCAGCCAAACAGAACGTCATAACCGCCCAGCCCGCTCCCTGCGCAAAATGAGGAACCAAAAGATAAGCTGCAATGTCTTTGTGTCCGAGGATAAAATAAAAAATTACGCCGAGCGTCAAAAGTGCGATCAAAACAAGAGTTGAACTAAGTCCGTCAACTCCGTCCGTACAGTTAGTTGTGTTTACAGAAGTCCAAAGCATAACCGTAGAAATAAGAACAAAAACCCACGGATAGACAAAAATTCTGTGCGTAAAAAAAGGAAGCCAAAAATAAATTTTTCCATCGGAACTCTGCTGAATAAGATAAACAGCCATTAAAACAGAAAGAGCAACGGAAATCACCAAATCAAGAACAGCCTTGCGGTATTCGCCCCAACTTGTTACGCTGCGATCATCAAGAAAACCTGTCAGCATCATAAGCCAGGTCAAACCAAGCGCACATGCCTTAAACCAGTCCATTGGAACAAAAATCAGGCTGAGCAAAACAAAGACCGTAATAAAAAACACTCCGACACCAGTCGGCTTGCCTTTTGCCGCTTCAGCACTCACTGTAAACTCGCGGCCACGGTCGTGAGGCATATAAGTATAAAAATGCGGCATCAAATAACGAACAAGCAAAAATCCTGTATAAAGTGACAAAACAATAAGGACTGTGTACGACTGCAAAAGACGCGCAGGCCCAAAATATCGGTTCAAAAGACCGCCAATAGTATAAAGCATAGTGCTCTTATTTTACCGCAGACGGTCCAATTCTACAAGATTTAACACTGATTCAGATTTTTTTTGCAAAATTTTTATTTGCTTTAGCCGTTTTTAGCCGCATTTTTTTTAATTATTTCTGCAAAAACAAGGCGCAGAGAGTCTGAGCATCTGCAATCGTGTTGTGCAAATAACTGTACTCGTCAGGCTGGTGGCAAACTTCATCAATCGTAGACCAGATTGCCGCGTTAAAACCCAAATTACGCAATTCAGCGCCAACAGTTCCGCCTCCAATACCAATTGGAACAGCCTCTTTTCCATGTGCGTCCATAATCGCCTGCTTTAATTTTTCAACAACAGGAGCATTAACAGGAGTAGCCGGCGACTGAGATTTTTGAGGTTCGCTAATCTCAACTTTTACGCCGTATTTTTCTTCAATTTCGGCAACGCGCTTTTTAATTTCTGCCCGGACCACGTCCAAAGTATAGCAAGGCAAAATTCTGCAATCCATATAAAAAACATCATCGCCCGGAATTATATTCACCGTATCAACGTTGGTTTCTTTTTTTGTCGGCTGGAATGTCGATTTTGAAGGCGAAAATAGCTCATCCTCCGCATCAAAAAAGTTTTCGAGGTCATTTAAGCGCAAGGCAAGGTCGCAGGCAGCAAGATGCGCATTTTTTCCTTTTTGAGGCATTGAACCGTGGCTTTGCAAACCAATCGTATGAAGACGCAACCAGAGAATATTTTTTTCTGCAACTTCAATTGTTTTTCCTTCCGGGTCGCCGCCATCAGGAATCAAAATCAAATCATCTTTCTTAAAAAGGTCGAGATGCTCTTTCAAAAGAAATTTCATTCCGTATTCAGAACCAAATTCTTCATCAGCCATAAAAAACAATTTTACGGTATATTCAGGCACAATGTTGTTTTTAATAAGCTCAAGAGCCGCAAGAACTCCGCTCACAAGCCCCTGCTGATTGTCTTCAACGCCACGGCCGGTAATTTTGTCATTTTTTTCGTCATAGACAACTTTCCAAGGATCAGAATGCCACAACGAAAGATTTCCCGGCGGAACAACGTCCATGTGAGCCATTACAAAAATCGACTGCTCTTTTTTTCCAGGAATCGTAAGCATAAGGTTCGGGCGAACACCAGAAGAAACTCGCGAATCAGGAGCATCAAACTGTTTAAACTGATTTTCTTTAAAACCGCGTCCAATAAGCCAATTTTTAAGGGAGGCACATTTTTTCGACTCGCCGTCACCACCGCTTTCAGGAGCCATAGCCGGAATCGACGACAAAAGCGTCTGCAATTCAATAATTTCCGGTCTTGTTTTTTCAAGATTTTCTTTTAAAAGTTCAAAATTTTCATTCATAAAAATATCCTAGCACAAAAAAAATAGTTTTTCATTAGTTTTTGCCGCGCGCAACTTTTGCACTAACGGCTATCCGAGGCTACGGCGTCTAACGCGCCTTCGGTGCCCTGCACCCGCTTCCGCGGCCTCTTCTATCCGGCGCCATTTTATGCAAGAGAACTTGTATCAATCTTTTTTATAAAAAAATCCATATTTATCGCCATAAAAGCCCCGCAATATGCCGTTACAACCGCTCCGACAATCACGTAAAACCAGGTTAAATAGTCCGGATTCTGACTTTTTTCAAGAAAAATGCCCGAAAGCACAAAAAGCAAAATCATCAAAAAACCGCTCAAAACCCATCTTACCATCGAAACAGGCTTTAAATTTTCCATCCAGGAAGGATTTGTGCTTTTTATCGCGGAGCTCAAGAGCGAATCCTGCATTTCCGACTTCTGTAAAAGCGGCATTTGGACAATTTTTTCTGCTTTTGAAAGAACCCTTACTTTTGTGCGGCATTCCTTACAAAAAATCAAATGCAAAGAATCGTGCAATTCCAGGCGTTCGCCTTTGTCGAGCTCAAAAAACGAATTCATCACTTTTTCACATTTTTTACTGTTCATAAATTACACCTCGCAGATTGTCCGCCATAAGTTTTTTTGAACGGAATATGTAAGATTTTATTGTATTTACAGGAAATCCCGTAATTTCAGAAATTTCCTCATATTTTAAGCCATGAAAAAAATACATTTCCACGCACCTGCCGTAATTTTCCGGCAAAGACAAAACACATTCTCTAATCGTATCAAGCGTGGTTTTCCGGATTTCTTCTTCTTCCGGACCAAGGGCTTTTGACTGCAACATATCTTCGTTTGCAAGCGGAACATATTCCTGCCGGCGCGTAACAGAATTTACAGCCGAATTATATGCAATTTTTGTAATCCAAGTGGCAAAACTCGATCTGTAGTTAAATTTTGAAAGGTTCATATAAACCTTAACAAAAACTTCCTGCACAAAGTCGTCTGTATCATCAGGATTTCTAAAAAAACTCATTCCAAGCGCAACAACCCTTTTTTTATACAGTTTTATAAGCGTCTGAAAAGCCTTTTCGTTTCCGTTCAAGGTTTCTTTTATTAAAAATTCATCACGCTTGTTTATGAGTAATCTTTCAATGCCGTTAAGAGTTTTTCCTGCCATGAATATGACTGTTTTTTAATTTATTCCCAGTCATTCACCCTATAAAAAATTATTGCGCAAATTCCAATCGAAAAAGGAATCAAACCGCCAAGCAGAGATATAGAAATTCCGCCGAGCAAAGCAAAAACCACAGTCAGCATAAAACCAATTCCGGTCAGCAAAAGGCCGATTAAAAGTGAATACGCTTTTAAATTAAATTTTTCGCGTTTGTAAGTTCCGCTCAAAATCTGTCTGCGCACTTCCAAATGATGCCAGAGCAGCGAAAAAAACACAACCACACCGCCAATCGCAATTCCAACAATCGGAGTAATTGCAATAATAACCTGAGCCGCACTGCTTATAATTTTTTCTTCCATTTTTATGCCTCCTTATAAAAACACCGCGTTAGCGGCGAGCCACGAATATCATGCCATCTTATACACGCACGAGAATTCCATCTTCCAAATCTTTTTTGGCCTGAGCCTTTATTTTTGAATGCTGTTTTTTTCCAGTCGCCGTAAGAGGAATTTTTTCTACAATTGCAAAATAACGCGGTCTTTTGTATTTACTAAGCATTTTACTTTCTGCGCAAAATTCATTCAACTCTTTTACAGTAAGCGAAGGATCATCTGCAATAACATAGGCACAGACTGACTGTCCGCGCACCTTGTCAGGAACAGATGTTACAATGCAGTCTTTTACCTTTTCGTTTTCCATAATAGCTTCTTCAATTTGTGCCGGATAAATATTCTCGCCAGAAACAACTATCATATCGTCTTTGCGTCCTTTTACCGTCACAACCCAATCTTCGTTCCAAATGCCAGTGTCGCCTGTATACATCCAGCCCTTGTAAAACTTTTCTTTTGTCATTTCGTCATTGCGGTAATAAGAATAAGTTGATTTTGCCGGTGAATGAATTATGATTTCGCCTTCTGTTTCGCTGTCTGTAGGCACCAAATCGTCAGGTTCGGCTTTTGACCCGTCAGCAGGCAGGCGGACAACCCTAACTTCGTCGTCTGTGCAGCTTCCGCCAACAGAACCTGCTCCGTCAGGAAGATTGTACGGACGCAAAAATGAATTCCAGAAAGTTTCTGTAGTTCCATAACCGTTAAAAATATTTTCTGTCAGAACTGTTCTAAAGCGAATGCAGTCGGTGCGGCTCAAAGGAGCACCCATTGTTACGATTCCACGCAAACTGGAAATATCACGCGGACTTTTTTCCTGAGCACGGGTAAGCATTTCGAGATTTGCAGGAGCGCCCATCATAAAAGTAATCTTGTATTTTGAACACCAGTCCAACGAAGTCTGAGGCCTAAATGAACGCATTATTACAGCAGCGGCCCCAGCGTAAAGAACAGGACATACACCTCCAGAATGACAACCTCCTCTATGAAACCACGGAGTCATATTCAAAGTAACGTCATGAGGATTCATCGGATAATGCATAATTACATCGTGCGCAGAAAGAACTTCGTTAATATCGTTTACGGGAACAAATTTTGGAAGGCTTGTCGTTCCGCTCGTACAAAGGCGCAAAACTTCGTCGTAAATATGCGGCCTAAAATCAATTTTTGGTTCATCAACACTAGAGTTTTCTACAAAATCTTCGTACAAAATATGCCCTTTTGGCAAATCAACGCCTTCAATATTGTCAGCCATAATAAAAAGGCTTGGTTTCCAAAGGCAGATTGCCGCAGCTTCTTCCATCATTTTTGCAACATTCGCAGAATAAACTACAACTTTTGGCTTATTATGGTTTATCAAAAGCGCCATTTCGCCACTTGCGAGGTTAAAATTTGCGGCAAGAAAAATTGCCCCTATTTTTCGGGGACCTGTGTACATAAAGGCAAATTCCGGAGAATTCCGGAGAGCGCCCATAACAACATCGTCTTTTTTTATTCCTAATTTTTTTAAGGCATTTGCAAGGCGGTTTGCTTCAATATTAAGCTGTTTATAATTCCAGCTGCGGTCTGTATCAGGATCAATTATTGCCGGTCTTTTAGAAAATCTGCGGACATTCCGCATAAAGCCGTTAAGCCAAGTATATTCGTGTTCAAAAGTGTCCCGGAACATTGAATCATCATAGGTTGTTGCCATTGAATTTTGCGTCCTTATAAATCATAAATTTCGCACATAAATGCGTTCCTTTTAAATAGACACAAAAAAGAGAAAAAAGTTGCGGGGTTTGTTAAAAATTAAAAAAAAATCTTCTAAAAAATTCTCTCTAAAAAAATCATTTTCTTAAAAGTGTTGAAGCCGCTACAAAAAAGCACTTCGCAAAAACCGTGTTGTCGCTTTGCTCCAAGACGGTTTTGCTTCGCTTGCTTTTTTTTCGCGGCTTCAACCATTTTCCGCTCTGTTTTTCAACTAGATTTTTAACTTTTAAGCCGCTGCAAAAAAAACTCTGCCCATAATCCGTGCTGTCACTTTGCTCCAAGACGGTTTTGCTTCGCTTGCTTTTTCTCCGCGGCTTCAACCATTTTCCGCTCTGTTTTTCAACTAGATTTTTAATTTTTAAGCCGCTGCAAAAAAAATTCTTCCCACAATCCGTGCTGTCACTTTGCTCCAAGACGTTTTTGCTTCGCTTGCTTTTTATTTTTTTAACTTTCCGTTTGCCAGATATGCTTTCCAGGTTGAATCCAGCAATGTGTGAACGTCGGAATATTCAGGTTTCCAGCCAAGTTTTTCTCTTGCGTAAGCGGAAGTTGCAACTAGTTCTGCCGGATCTCCAGGACGGCGCTCTACAAAGTCAGCAGGAATTTCTTTTCCGGTGATTTTTCTTGCTTCTTCGAGCATTTCTTTTACAGAAACACCAGTTTCGCTTCCAAGATTACAAATCAGGCTTTCGTTGTTTTTAGAAATATAATCGAGTGCTTTTACGTGGGCTACCGCCAAATCCGTTACGTGGACATAATCGCGGATACAAGTTCCGTCGCGCGTGTCGTAGTCAGAACCAAAAACCTTCATTTTTGAACGCATTCCGCAGGCAGTTTCCATAATAACCGGCAAAAGATTGGCAGGATTCTGTTCAAGTCCGCATGGAAAACCTTCAGGATCGTAACCCGCAGCGTTAAAATAACGAAGAGCCGCAAATTTCAAACCGCGAAGCTTGTCATACCACGCCATAATTTCTTCAATATTTAATTTTGTAAAACCGTAGTAGTTTTCTGGATTTTTCGGATGAGCTTCATCAATCGGAAGATACTTTGGCTCTCCAAAAACCGCCGCGCTCGAAGAAAAAACCATATACTTGCAGTTGTGCTTTACTGCCGAATTCAAAATATTGATAGTTCCGTTCAGGTTGTTAATTGAATATTTTTCCGGTTCAACCATAGACTCGCCGGCAGCCTTAAAAGCAGCAAGATGAATAAAAGCGTCAAATCCCTGCTCAAAAGCCTTATCCAGATCGCGCTCAATCAGAATATTTCCGTAAATAAAATCATTTTCCTTAAAAAGATTCTGCCTCAATCCCGAAGAAAGGTTATCAAAAACCGTAACCTTGTGCCCATTCTTCATCAACTGTTTTACAACGTGCGAACCAATATAACCGGCTCCGCCAATAACCAAAACTTTCATTTTTGTCTCCGTAATTTTTTTCGGCGGTCCGGCTTTCGCCGTCGCTATGTCCGCCCTTCCGCTTACGCTTCATTGTTTTTTGACGGCAGTTTCGACAAAATCTCAACCGCCGCCCAAAAACAACTTCGGGGCTACCAGCGCTACCGCAAATTTTCAAAAAACAGTATAAAACCAAAAAAGAACGCTAGCAAGTCCAGAAAAGTTTTTTAACAAAAAACTAAACCTTAAAAAGCTCAACTTCCTCATTGATTTTTTCGAGAGAAGAGCCAACTCCGTCCGAAAGTCCGTTCAGTTTTTCGGCTTCCAAAGTTATCGAGCTTGCAAAACCGGCCATTTCGCTCACAAGCCGGCGCATTTTTGCAGCGCTTTCCTGCAAAGTTTTTGTTTCTGACAAGATAGTGCGGTTGTTTTCCTCGGTTTCGGCAGACGCATTCTTTACAGAATCGGAACTTTCTTTTAACAAAGCCAAGGTTTCGCTAATCTGGCTCGAGCCTTGTTTCTGCACTTCCATAGTCGAATTTATCGATTTTACAAATCCATCAGTCTTATGAATATTTTCAAAAACCGAATTAAACGCATTTTCAGAATCGCCGGAAACAAAAACAATTTCCGAAATCAAATCTCCAATCGCACGCAACTGCTCTCCAATAACCTTTGACTGTCCGGAAGAAGTTTCCGAAAGTTTTCTGATTTCATCGGAAACAACAGAAAAACCTTTTCCAGCCTCGCCCGCATGCGCCGCTTCGATTGCCGCATTCATTGCCAAAAGGTTTGTCTGGCTCGCAATCGACGAAATTATTTTGTTTGCATCCAAAAGTTTTCCAGACTGCGTCTGAATTTCTGCGATTTTTGAATTCATCTGCTTGTGTTTTTCAAGTCCTTTTCCGGCATTTGCCTCAAGATTTACAAAAGACTGAGAAAGATTTGAAACAGAATCATTTACAGAATCGATATTTTCAATCATCTGCGAAATACAAGAACCGGCATTTGTCACGCCTTCGTTCTGCTGCAAAATCATCTTTCCGAGAGAACTTATTTTTGAAGAAATTTGAGCAACAGTTTCCGAAGTTTCATCTACACTCGAGCCCTGTTCGTTTATCGAAGCCTCTACTGCTCCAATATGACGGTTGATTTCCTCAATCGATTTTACAATTCCCTGGATTGAAGCACGCAGAGTTTCGAGAGCACAACTAAGTTCATCTTTAGAATTCTTGAGGTTTAAAACCATTTGCTGAAGTTTTCCGATAAAAGCATTAAATCCGTTTTCTATATCCAAAATCAATTTGGATTTTGCGCCGGATTCGCTTGAATGAAGTCTTTTTGTCAAATCAGCATCGCTCGAGGCAAAATCTCCAACAGCCTTGTTCAGTGCGCTCAATGGCAGCAAAAAGTGTCTTGCCGTCATCAATCCCCAAAGCGCAAGCACAAAAATCAAGACAATCGCAACCGGAAAAGCCGCGCATGGCAGCGCAGTTTTTAAATTGTACGGAACAAAAAGCACCATTTGCCAGTCAACCGACGGAATCGGCGATACAACAAACGCTCCGCTCCGGCTCTTAAAAAAAAGCTCGTCTGTCGAAAACATATATTTTTGTTCAAGCGCAGGAACCGTTTCTGAAATTTTCGCCTTGTTTTCCAAAAGTTTTGTATCGGCGGCACCTGTAATTTCTCCGTTTTTGTTGTAAAAAAACATCTGATAATTGTGTCCGAGATTTTGATACATCATATCGACAAAATCAGAAAGATCAACTCCAGTTCCAACAAGACCAATTCCATTGCCCAGACCGTCGCGCACAATCGCGTCAACCCAAAGCATGGATTTTTTTAGCGCAATGTCGTAACTTACGATAAAAGTGTAGTCGTCTTTTAATTCAAGGCAAGTCGGAAACCATGAATTTGCAGGGTCAGATTTATCAAGAGTGTAAAGAACCTTGCCGTTGGAATAATAAAGCAAGTCTTTGTCAGAAATAGAAAATGAATTTTTCCCCTTGAACATTTCCTGATAAGAATGAATTTCTTCGGCAGCGCGTTCAGAAAGTTCCCGGTCAGAAGGATTTTCCATATAAGCAGAAATCAAAGGAGATTTTGCCATTTGAGTCGCAAGCAAAAGCTGACCGTCAAGATTGGAAGAAAACTCCAGTTCTTTGATTCTGGCAACCTGTATTAAAGTTGACTCTGTTTTTGAAAAGAAAACAAATCTTGTTCCAGCAACAACAAAAAAAACGGCAAAAACCGCAAGCAAACAAAAAAACAAATATTTAAAAACTGAAGAACAACGCTTTTTCATAAAAAACTCCCTTTTTAGACTATAAAATATTTTAAGCCATAAAAAAAATTTTGTCAGATTTTTTTATGTTTTTTTGTCTTCAGTTTGTTTTTTATAAACCTTCTTCGCAAAAAAATTAAAATTTTTCGAGGGCTTCGGCGGCTTCCATCCACTGAAGGTTAAGTTCTTCGAGTTTTTCCGCCAGCTCGTCGATTTTTTTCTGGACGGCTTTTGCTTTTTCACCGTTTGAATAGACTTCCGGCTTTGCCATTTGCGCTTCCTGAGAAGATTTTTCTTCTTCAAGCTTTAAAATCTGTTCTTCAAGGTTTTTTACGTTTTTTTCTGCACGGCGCCTTTCCGATTCAAGTTTTTTTTGTTCTTCCCACGAACGCTTTGTTTCTGTTTTTTCTTCTTTTTGAGAATTTTTTTCCGGCTGAGCAGCCGATTTTAATTCATCGTTTTGAGAAAATTCGCCGTTGGCTTCGCGTTCAAGACGCTCCATATAATATTTGTAATCGCCAGGAAACAACCTGAACTGTCCCGGCTTTAATTCAAGAACACGGGTACTTAAATTTTCGATAAATCCGCGGTCATGGCTTACAAAGATAACAGTTCCGCCAAAATCTTTCAGCGCATCGAGAAGAACATCTTTTGAATGCATGTCCAAGTGGTTTGTAGGTTCGTCCAAAATCAAAAAATTTACAGGACGAAGCAGAAGTTTTAAAAGTGCGACGCGCGCTTTTTCGCCACCGGAAAGAACATCAAGACTTTTATGGACATCATCTCCACGGAACAAAAAAGCACCGAGCATATCGCGAATTTTTGGAATAAGTTCCAGAGGAGCTTCGCTTTCGACAGTTTCCAGAACAGATGCGCTGCCTTTTAGAGTTTCGGCATTGTCCTGGCTAAAATATCCGATTTTTACTCCGCTTCCAAGTTTTACTTCGCCAGAAAAATCAGAATCTGCTCCGGCAATTATCCGCAAGAGAGTTGATTTTCCAGCGCCGTTATGTCCGGCAACAACCAAACGCTCGCCGTTTTCGAGAACCAAATCCAAATTCTGAAGAACGTTGTGCTCTCCGTCGTAAGATTTTGTAATTTTTGAAAGAGTTGCAACCAGCCGTCCAGAATGTGGAGCCGGCGGAAATTTAAAATGAATTTTTTTCAGGCTTTCAGGAATTACAATCTGTTTTTCGAGAATTTTATCGAGCATTTTCTGGCGTTCCTGAGCCTGAGCCGCCTTTGTTGCCTGAACGCCAAAACGATTTATAAATTCCTGAAGATGTGCAATTTCTGCCTGCTGCTTTTCGTATTCGCGAATTAAAGTTTCGAGTTCGATTTCGCGGACTTTTTCGTAGTGAGTGTAATTTCCGGGATAACGCTTTAATTCACCGTTAAAAAGTTCATAAACCTCGTTTACGGTATGATCCAAAAAATAACGGTCGTGGCTTACAAGCAAAAATCCGCCTTTGTAGTTGTCTAAGAATTTTTCCAGCCAGCCACGGGCTTCAATATCAAGATAGTTTGTAGGTTCGTCCAAAAGAAGAATATCTGGATTTACCATCAAAGCTTTTCCAAGCGCAATGCGCATCTGCCATCCGCCGGAAAATTCTTCACAATTTTTGTCTAAGTCCTCGCGGCTAAAACCAAGACCTGCCAAAACCTGCTCCGCCATGACCTGACGGCGATTCCAGCCGCTTTCCTCAAGCTCGGTCAAAATAGCATCGTGCCGTTCCAAAAGGAGTTTTTCGTTTCCTTCGCCGTTTTTTAGTTTGTCGCCGATTTTTTCCATTTCGGCCTGAAGTTCATATCCAAAGCCAAAAGCCTTGTCCGCCTCTTCTCGCAAAGAACAGCCGTGGTGAGTAAGTCCGCTCTGAGGAAGATATGCAATTCTGGCGTCTTTTTGCGCAACCCGCTGTCCGCCGTCTGGCTGAACAAGACCTGCCATAACCTTTATGAGCGTAGATTTTCCGCTTCCGTTTGCTCCGGTAAGGGCGACTTTTGAGCCTGCCTGCAAGTTTACAGAAACATTTTTTAAAATATCACGGTCTCCAAACGCAAGGGAAACCTGAGAAAACTGAACAAATGCCATTTATTTTTCCAAATTAGTGATTTTTGCTAAAGTACATAACAAGCGGAGAAGAACCGCGTGCTGTAACAAGATTTCCGCGGGCTGTCGCTTTTTTTGCATCTTCAAGACGCAAGCCTTCTGGATCTTTTTTATAGAAGAAACTTACATCTTCGTCCATTCCTTCAAACGAGAATGTCAAAATTCCGTCAAATTCTTTCTTTAACTGATTGCTCAAATAGTATTTGACAGAAACTTTTATATTTCCGTGCGCGCGGTTCGAAATTACGCCTGGAACAAGCAGTTTAAAATTGTTCCAGACAGCAGTATTGTCTTCGCTAAAAATAATTGTTCCGTAGTTTGAACTGTGATAAACAGGTCCTTCGTCCACAAAACTCTTGATTTCAAGATTCCGCCTTTCGATTTCTGTTTCGATTGCGGCCTGAATATTTTGAGAAAGCGCAACAAAATTCTCGCTTTTAAGTTTTCCGTCCGTGTCCATATATTGAACGGTAAGCGAATTTTTTCCGATCAAAGTGATGTAGATTCCGTGGTCATCGAGCTGATAAGCTCCGTCCTCGTTCTTTTTGATTTTTGTATAAGTCCATCTTTTGTCGAGGTTTTCTGTGCGCAGGGTTGCCGTAAAAGTTAAAGTTTCGCCTTCTTTTGCAACTTTTGGAACAGGAATTTTTTCCGGAAGTTCCACTTCAATCTGTTCGTCCGGATTTTCGTCCAAAGGTAAATCCGAAGTTTCTTCCGGTGATTTTTCCGGATACTTCCATTCAACCTGTCCAAAATCAAATCCAAAACTTTCGTCCATTTTTGACAAATCCAGACGTCCGCTCGAAAGCATTGATTTATATTCTTCCGGATACCATTTTTTTGAGAAAGCGGCTGTGATTTCTTCGTCGATTTTTTCTTCTACAACTTCGGTTTTTACAGCAATCTGGTTTTCTGTGCGTTCAAAAAGATTGAGATTGTATGAATAGCACCAGCCTTCAGTTCCAGTTTCGGTTAAAACGCGGAGCCATTCGCCAGGAAGTTCTCCATGACCGTTCGTAGGTTTTACGCCTTTTCCCTGATATAAAACACGGATTACTTCGTTTTTGCGAAGACGGTAAACCTGTTTTGAGCCGTTTTCTGTTCCAGAGCGAATCGGAAGTCCGTCGAGTTTTACGTTTGCGTAAGTGTGTTCGTAGTTCGAATAGCGGGCAGCAAGTTTTTCGGTTTTAGACTTGCTCTGAGGCTCGGAAATCTGCCAGAGAGGAATTTCGACTTTGTGTGTATTTTCAAGTCCCATAATAATATAAGAATGGGAAATATTTGATTTTACATAAACTTTTACAATCTGCCCTTCGTGAACTCCAACTTCCGGATTATTCCAAAGAACAAGTGAATAGCCGAGTTTTCCACAACCAGTAAAAAGAATTAAACTTAAAAGTCCCGACAATAAAAATACGATTTTTTTATTCATAGTGTTGAATTATCCCACAATTTTTTTTGAATTTAAAGCCCTGCCCTGCACTAGCGATGTGCAAGGCGCGAAGCGTTTCCAAATTTATTTGGAAATGTAGCGTAAGCGGAACCTGGAACGTAGCGACCCGCGTAAGCGGGTAGTGCCCAAATTACGAAAAAAATGATAAAATCGAAGCATTTCTAAAACGCTGGAATTTTTTGTTCCGGTTGAGCTCTGTTTTTGGGAGGAATTATGGCAGATTATCACGTTTTTGAGGCAGCCCCGGAAGGAACTCCACCGGCGAATTTTGTTCACCTGCACGTTCACTCGGATTACTCGCTTTTGGACAGCTGTGCAAAACTTGATGACCTTGTTGCAAAGGCAAAACGCCTTAATATGCCGGCACTTGCGCTGACTGACCACGGAAATATGTTCGGTGCGCTCAATTTTGAAAAACTCTGCCACGTAAACGGCATAAATCCGATTGTCGGCGAAGAATTTTACGTTGCATACGGAAGCCACCTCGAAAAAAACGATGTTCCTTATTCGCACAAAGGAGAGGACGGAGACCGGCAGGCCCATTATTTTCACCTGATTCTTTTGTGCAAAAACCAGAAAGGCTACGAAAATTTGAGCTGGCTTTCGTCGATTGCTTATCAGGAAGGACTTTATTACGGAAAACCGAGAATCGACTTTGAACTTTTGGAAAAATACCACGAAGGTTTAATCTGCTGTTCTGCCTGCATTGCCGGAGAATTGCCGCAGCTGCTTCTTGCCGGCCGGGAAAGCGAAGCTGAAGAACTCGCCTTAAAATACAAAAATCTCTTTGGACCTGACCATTACTACATTGAATTGCAGGACCACGGTCTTGAAGACCAAAAAACTGTCAATAAAATGCTGATCGCAATGGCGCGAAAACTCGATATTCCGCTCGTTGTTACAAATGATATTCACTATATCGAAAAAGAAGACTGGGAAGCCCAGGACTGTCTGCGATGCATTGGCTTTAAAAAGAATATGAACGAACCGCACCAGACAATGGGCGCGGAAAAACACGAATGGTATTTTAAGACAGAACAGGAAATGCGCCAGCTTTTTCCAGACTGTCCGGACGCCTACGAAAATACAGTAAAAATTGCGAATATGTGCAATTTGACGATTAAGCAGTACAAAACGCAGGAATTAAAAGAATGTCTTCCGCGATTTGAACTTCCGAAAGAATTCCAGACACATGGCGACGAATACACAAAAAATCAGGACGATTACATGCGTCATCTCGTCGAAGAAGGATTGAGAAAACGCTATCCGAAAATTACGCCGACAATCCGACAGCGTGCCGAATACGAGCTTGGAATCATTTTTAAGATGGGCTTTTCCGGCTACTTCTTAATCGTATGGGAATTTATCAACTGGTCAAAATCAACCTGGGACAACGTAAACAACTGCGCAAAACCGTATATTCCGATTGGACCGGGACGAGGTTCGGGCGCAGGCTCTCTTGTTGCCTATTCGCTTGGAATTACGGACATTGACCCTTTCCGTTTTAAGCTGATTTTTGAACGATTTTTGAATCCTGAACGCGTTTCCATGCCGGATTTTGACGTTGATATGGATTTCGACTACAGACAGGATATAATACAGCACACACGCGATTTGTACGGCGATCCGCAGGTCGGACACATTGTTACTTTTGGAACCTTAAAGCCGAAAAACTGCATTGCCGATGTTGGACGCACGCTTGGAATTCCTCTTGCAGAGGTAAACATGCTTAAGTCGAAGGTATCCGAAAACCTAAAGACAAAACTCAAAAACTGCTTTGACCCGCCGAACGAAAAATTTCCGGACGGAGGACAACTTGCAGAATTCCGCCACGATCCTCGCTACGAAAAACTCTTCGACCTCGCGCTAAAACTCGAAGGCTGCAAACGAAACACGGGTCTGCACGCTTCGGGCATGGTAATCGGCTTGACCGCGCTTCCAAACTGGGCACCGGTTTTTAAAGATTCAAAAACGGGCGAAGTCGGCGTTCAATACACAATGGACATTATTGAGCCTTGCGGACTTGTAAAGTTCGACTACCTTGGACTCAAAACACTTTCACTAATTCGATACGCAGAGGACATCATCAACAAGCACAAAAAAAGCGGCGAAAAAAAATTTATCTGTGCAGAAGTAAGCGAAACAGACAAAAAAACCTTCGACCTTTTTAAACGCGGCGACTCAGTCGCAGTATTCCAGTTTGAATCTCCGGGAATGCAAAAAATTCTGCGCCAGTTCCAGCCAGAAAAAATCGAAGACCTTGTAGCGTTAAACGCGCTCTACCGTCCAGGTCCGCTGCAGTTTATTCCAAACTACATCGACGGAAAATGGAAGCCGGAGACGATTCACTATCCCGACCCTTGTCTTGAGCCGATTTTGAAAGAAACCTACGGCGTTATGGTTTACCAGGAACAAATTATGCAGGTTTCGCAGAGAATTGCGGGATTCTCTCTCGGCGGCGCAGATATGCTCCGTCGTGCCATGGGAAAAAAGAAACCTGAAGTTATGATGAGCAAAAAAGTTGAATTTGAAGAAGGCGCAATAAAACAGGGTTTTACAAAAGAACACGCCGACGAAATTTTCGACATAATGGTTCCGTTCGCAGGCTACGGTTTTAACAAATCTCATGCAGCGGCATATTCAGTTCTCGCATACAGGACAGGCTGGCTAAAGGCAAATTGTCCGGCAGAATTTATGGCTGCAAACCTTACAAACGAAATTACCTCGACAGACGGACTTCCTGTTTACATTGCAGAAGCGCGAAGAATGGGACTTCAAGTTGATCCGCCAGACGTAAACCGCTCAGACTCAAATTTCGACGTTGTAGACGGACACATTGTCTTTGGATTCCGCGGAATAAAAGGCATGGGAAACTCAGCCGCAAATGCAATCGTAAAAGAACGCACCCAGAACGGCCCGTTCAAAAACTTCATGGACTTTCTTGAACGAATGATAACCGTAAAAGAAGACATTGTCGACGAAGAAACCGGTCAGAAAAAAGGCGAAAAACTTGCCATAAACAAAAAAGCTGTCGAAGTTTTAATAAAATGCGGCGGATTCGACAACCTCGACCAAAACCGTCCAACCCTCATTGCAAACCTCGACCCTGCCTGGACATATACCGAAAAAAAAGTTTCCGGCGGAAGCGACGGACAAATCAGCCTTTTTGAGAACACAGGCGAAAAAGAATTTGCCGACTACAAATTTGAAGTAATTCCAGATTCAACAAAAATGGAAAAATTGAATATGGAAAAAGAACTCATTGGCTGTTACGTTTCTGGACATCCGCTCGACGACTACCAAAAAGCCTGCGAAAAAGCGACACTCAACTCACAGAATATAACCCGCGAGTCAAAGGCCGCAAAAAGCCAGCACGCAGCAGCGATCGAATCCGGTGCAAAACCTTGGCAACTAAAAAACACCGAAAAAGAATACGTTGCGATTGGAATGATTACAGAACTGCGCCCAATCGTCACAAAAAAACAAACAACAATGGCATTTGCAAAATTGCAGGATTATACAGGCACAATCGATTTAACATTTTTTCCAAAAACCTGGGAACAGCTGTCTAAAAAAATCGAAAACGACAAAGTCTATGCATTCCGCGGACGGCTCGATACAAGTCCAGACCGGGAAGAACCGTCGTTTATAATCGAAGCCATCGAAGACCCCGAAATGCTCAAAAACCGTGCAATCCAGGAAATCCACATTCAGCTTGACGACGGATTTAAGGAAGAACAGCAAATTTTCAGTTTAAAAGAGTTTTTATTTGGAAATTCTGGCAGTTGTTCAGTATATTTTCATATAAATGCAGGCGAAAGTTCTTATACAATAAAAGCAAACACACAACTTTCCGCCCCGGGCACAAACGAATTTTTGGAAAAAGTAAAATCAATGTCGTTCGTAAAAGACGCGTGGCTTTTCTAAAAATTCGGGCGTCCCGGCTTACGCCGTCGGGTGTTGAACTGAACCCCAAAAGTTGGACATTTTTGGAGGTAGTGTCAAAAAAATACTTCCTGTATTTTTTTTGACACAAAGCACTTGCGTGCTTTTATTTCGCCATCCGTGGCATTTTTGGAGGAAAATAAGATAAAAACAGCCGAAAATGGCGTCTGTTTTTATCTTTACAAGTTTGCGTTGCAAACTTTCTTATCATCTGTTGTTTCTCACTTCGTTGCGAAACAACTTAAAAAGTCAATTCTAAAACTGAAGTTTTAGAATTGACTTTTTACGGGAGATAAAATGAGAAATATTTTTCAAATTATTGCTATGACTGTTAATTTTTATTCTTTTATCTGTTTAATCAGAATTTTTTTAACCTGGTTTCCAAAGGCAAATTATTCAACGGCTGGAAGAATTTTATCTTCTGTCTGCGACCCTTATCTCAACATATTCAGAAAGCTTCGCTTTTTAAATTTCCGCGGACTTGACTTTAGTCCGGCACTTGCGCTCTGTGCCCTTTATGCCGTTTCCGGTATTCTTTCAAGCCTTTCGCACGGACAGCCAATAACAGTCGGATATCTTCTGGCAGTCGTACTTAGCCTTGTCTGGTCGCTAATCTCCTCAGTCACAAAATTTTTAATCGTGCTTTTAATAATTCGCCTTGTCGCAATGGGAATCATGCGCCTTATTTCCCGCAAAAACGGTTACCGCGCTTACAGCCCGATTTGGGATCAGCTCGACAGCTTGATTTCGCCATTCGCCTACAAAATCTCAGGAATTTTCACAAAAAAATTCATTCCTTTTACGACGGCGCTTATAATTTCAACTGTATTTTCACTGATTACGGTAAAACTTGCAGATTTTTTAGTTTCAATAGTCTGCAACCTTCTCGTACATCTTCCTTTTTAAAATGTCCTAAAAATCTGCGGATAAACGGTAGCAAAAGTGAAAATTTCCGAAATTAAAAATTCAATTTCCGCGCTTTCCGGAGTTGGAAAAAAAACAGCAGAACTTTTCTCACGTCTTAATATTTTTACCGTCGGAGATTTGCTTCAATTTTATCCGCGAACTTATGACGACCGCACAAAAAAAATAGTCTTAAAGGATTCATTAAAAATTTCAAAAGTCCACACAATTGCAAAAGTAACAGGCCACGAATGGTTCGGCTACGGCAACATGAAAACCCTCAAAATCATAATAACAGACGGAACAGCAAGCGCAGAACTCGTAGCCTTTAACCGTCCGTTTTTAGAAAAAACACTGCCTCAGGGAGCAATAATCGCCGTAACAGGCAAGTTTGAAGCAAAATTTGGCAAGCTTCAGTCATCTTCTTTTGAAGCACAAAAAATCGCAGACGAAGGAAATCTGACGGACTACGAAAACACAATGCCTCCAGAAAGCAAAATTTTTCCAGTGTACAGCCTGACAGAAGGCTTAAGCCAAAAAATTGTCCGAAAAGCCGTAAATTCCGCAATTTCACAATTTGCGCTCGGAATCGAAGACGATTTGCCGGAATATCTCGTTTCTCAAAACCATCTTTTGCACAAACGCGATGCAATAAAACTCATTCACAATCCGCAAAATTCTGCCGAATACAACGAAGCACGAAAAACCCTCGTCTACGAAGAATTTTTCTTTTTTCAGTGCGCAATAGCAAGACAGTCAATCGAACACCGTGGATTTCTTCCTTCGATTGAACTTTTACCGCAAAATTCAGACCAAAAACAGCCGCAAATTTCAGACGAGCAGTTTACAAAATCACTTTCTCCACGGCAAAAACAATATCTCAACCGGCTTCCATTTAACCCTACAAAAGACCAAAAAAATGTAATTTATCAGATGAACCGCGACATCGACAAAAGCTACGAAACTTCTCCCTTAGTTTCAAAAAAACAGAAACAAAGACAGTTTTCAATGAGGGTGCTGCTTCAGGGCGATGTCGGCAGCGGAAAAACACTCGTTTCTTTTTTTGCAGCCCTCCGGGTAATCGATTATGGAAGTCAGGCAGCGCTTATGGCGCCGACAGAAATTCTTTCCAGACAGCATGCAGAAAATGCCGCAAAAGAACTCGAAGCGCTGAACGTTTCTGTCGCATATCTGACCGGAAACGTAAACGCAAAAGGCCGGATTCAGCTTTTAACAGCATTAAAAGAAGGCAAAATCAACCTTGTAATCGGAACACACGCGCTTTTTTCAAAAAATGTCCAGTACAAAGACCTGGCGCTGGCAATCATCGACGAACAGCACAGATTCGGCGTCATGCAGCGTTCCGCAATTTTAGACAAGGCGCGCACAAGTTCAGACGCAAAACTCACAGAACCTAACCTGCTTATGATGAGCGCAACGCCAATTCCGCAAACACTCGCACTCACAGCATTCGGCGACCTAGATATTCTTACAATCCGCACAATGCCGGAAGGGCGAAAACCAATTCAAACCTACCTGACAAAAGAAGGCAACGAGTCAAATGCTTACGAAGCCGTCCGGACAGAATTAAAAAAAGGACATCAGGCATATTTTGTTTATCCGGCAATTGGACTCAACGAAGCGCAAGAAGAAAATTTTTCCGAAAACAACGATTTTTCCGCAAACGAAGAATTATTCGAAGAAAGCGGTCAAAAAAAACAGGCATTAAAAGCCGCAGAAGACGCATTCAATTTTCTCCAAACCCAGGTTTATCCAGAATACAAATGCGCGCTAATCCACGGAAAAATAAGCGAAGACGAACAGGCACAAATTCTCGAAGATTTTAAAAACGGCAAAATAAATATTCTCGTCGCAACAACAGTAGTCGAAGTCGGCGTAAACGTTCCAAACGCAAGCTGCATGGTAATCGAGCAGGCAGACCGCTTTGGACTTGCAGCCCTCCACCAGCTCAGAGGAAGAGTCGGAAGAGGAAGCGAACAATCCTACTGCTTTTTGATTTATTCAAAAAATATAACAGAAAATGGAATTGCCCGAATGAAGGCAATCCGCCAGACAAACGACGGATTTGCAATCGCCGAAGAAGATTTAAAACTAAGAGGTCCCGGCGAAATCACCGGAACCGCACAAAGTGGAGAATTAACGTTTGCACTCGCCGATCTTTTCAAAGACCGGCAAATCATGACAAAAGCAAGAGCCGACGCATTCAATTACGTCCAGTCCACCGCAAAATAGCGGCAAACTTTCAAAACTCAATATTTAGTCCGCAAAACGTGCTAAACGTTAAGCAACATAGGCCTCAAGCCGTCTTGCACGAACAGGATGCTGCATACGGCAGATTGCAGTTTTTTCAATCTGACGGATTCTTTCCTTAGTAAGATTGCATTCTTCGCCAACCTGAGCCAAAGACATAGGTTTTTCACCGTCAAGACCGTAGCGAAGGCGAATAACCTTTTCTTCCGCCGGCTTAAGAGTTCCAAGAACATTCGCAATGTCTTTCTGAAGATTTTCCGTTATAACCTTTTCATCAACATTCGAATACTTTTCATCTTTAACAAAGTCGCCGACAGTTCCAATATCGCCGTCTTTATTTTCAACCTGAGCATCAAGACTAATCATATCGCGGTTGATTTCCAGCATTTCGTTTACGTGCTGTTTTTCCATTCCAAGCATTTTCGCAATCGTTTCAATTTCTTCATTTTCAGATTTTTTGCCGTGAACAAGCTTTTTAGCCTTTTCAATCTGAACAAGTTCGTTCATGCGGTTCATCGGAATGCGGATTGCACGTCCTTTTTCGCAAATTGCCTTCAAAATTGTCTGACGAATCCACCAGACAGCATACGAAATAAAGTGATAGCCTTTTGTAACGTCAAATTTTTCAATCGCAGTCAAAAGACCGATATTTCCTTCACTGATTAAATCGCCAAGTTCCAGTCCGCGATTCTGGTATTTTTTTGCAACATTTATGACAAACCGAAGATTCGCATTCACAATCTTATCTTTTGCAGCCTTGTCGCCATTTTTAGCCTTAATTGCAAGTTCTGTTTCTTCTTCATGATTCAAGAGCGGAATTTTGTTTATTTCTTTCAGGTAAATTCCCAAGTTTTCGTCGTAATTTGTCATAAAATGCTCCCATAAAAAGTCAAGATTAAAACTTCAGTTTTAGGATTGACTTTTTAAGTTGTTCCGCAACGAAGTGAGAAACAACTTATTATAAAAAAGTTTGCAACGCAAACTTTTAAAGATAAAAACAGACGCCATTTTCGGCTGTTTTTATCTTACACTCCCATAAAACACCGCGTTAGCGGCGAGCCACGGATGGCGAGAATCACAGTTTGTGAAAGCAACGCTTGAACAAACTGTAATGATAAAAATTACAGGGATGTAATTTTTATCATGCCTCCTTAAAATCGCCGAAACGGTGCTTATTTTTAATTTTTACACTTATATATAAGCAAGAACTATGCCAACTTTTTTCAATCTTTTTTACTTTTTGCGCCACAACTTGCCAAAAAAGACGCCCATTTTCCGGTTATTTTCCTTTTTTTTCTTCAAAACAGTGCCTACAGGCTCGGTAACCCTCGGTCCTGCGGACGAACTTGCGTTCCCTTCCGGCCCTGGGCGCATTTTTTTCGGGTAAAAAACTCCTCTTTTTAATTTTCCATTGTTTCTTTTTGACACAGTTTCAACTACTCAAGCTGGCACTGCGTCTTTTTGACACATTTTTTTGTTTTTTGAAAAAAAATCAAATTAAAACGATTTTTGTTGACGATTAAGAACTAAAATTTATATATTTAAAGTAGGAATTAAAAAATTTTTGGAGGTTATATATATGAAACTCAGACCATTAGCAGACAGAGTTCTTCTCAAGGAAGAAAAAGCAGAAACAACAACAAAATCAGGCATTCTTCTTCCAGAATCTGCCCAGGAAAAAACACAGACTGCAAAAGTAGAGGCTGTTGGACCTGGCACAGAAAAAGAAAAAATCACTGTAAAAGTGGGCGACCGTGTAATGTACGATAAATATTCAGGCGTTCAGGTAAAAATGGACGGCGAAGATTATTTAATCGTTAAAAACTCAGACATCATCGCTGTAGTAGAATAATTTATTTTAGACGGTCATTTCGAGAAAAACTCAATGACCGTTTTTTTATGTCACTTTAGTTTTCTGAGCATAAGCCTTGCATCAGCATTCATTGGATTTAAGCTTAAGGCATATTCAAGCGAAAGAATCGCACCTTCCTTATTCTGCAAATCGCTTTGGACAAGAGCAGTCCTGTAAAGAATCTTTGATTTTAATTTTTTATCTTTAGTTCTGCCGGAAGCAAGTCCGTAAAGGTTCAGAGCTCTTTTTAACTCACCGTCAGAAGCATAAATCACAGCAAGATTAACAGCCGAATTTACAGCACAAAGCCTGCTAAAAGAGACAATCTGTCCGTCAGCTTCAACCGTGCGAGCGCCTCCGGTTTCAAAAAGCGCATATTCGTACAGACGGCGGGCGGCGGAAATATTATTGTCGAGAAGAGCAAAATACGCGGCAGTTTCAATTTCCCAGGTTTCCATTGTGTTTGCATAATCCGCCGCCCTGTCGCCAAAAGCCGCTCTTGTTACAAACTCAGGAACCGTCGGAGCAGAATATGTTTTCTCACCGCCAAAAATATCATATTCAACTTTTTCGTCCTGAATATCCGTTTTTTTCATTTTATAACGGGCGTCTAAATATTTTTCAAACAAAAGCCGGGCATCTTCTTTTTTTCCGAAATTTAAAAATTCGTTTACAGCAAAGTGCAAAAGCGCTGGAGGATACATATTTTTTTCAATTTCGTTAATCTCGAGATTTTTCCAAATTTCGCTTTCAACTTTTTTTTGCGGCAAAGAAGAATTTTCAGCCAGCCACAACGAAAGTTTTTCTACCAAAAGCTCATCGCTTAAAGCCTGCGCATTTTTTTTCTGCCACTCAAGCATTTGCCCAATTCTAAAAATCGCATCTCTTATCAAAAATTTCGGCCGCTCATCTTTCTGCCTCATCGAATATGTGCGCAAAGAAGTCTTTCGCAATTCCCGCTCAAACAAATCCTGTTTTTCCAAAACAGAATCTGCGCGTGCAAATTTTCCATAAGTTATTAGTGCAGGAATATTTTTTGAATCACGCATTATAACTGTCATCAATAAATCGTATGCTTTTGAATACTGGGCAGCGTTATAAGCCCAAAGCGCGCTGTTTACATAAATAAGTTCTGGAATATCCGCATTTTTTTCAGTTTTCGACTGCAAAATCAAACGTTCGCGCTCTTTTTCCGCAGAATCGTAATCTCCAAGCATAAAAAAAGCGTCGCTTGCAAGATCTGTCAGTTCAAAATTTTCAGAAGAAAAGCCTTTTAACTGCGCATTCTCGTAATTTTCAACGCACAAATCATAATTTTTTGCGTCAAACTGAACCTGAGCCCAAAATAAATTAAAATCACTCTGAACCGATTTTTGCAAGGCGGCCGCCGCAGAATAGTTTCCATTTTTTACAAACGGAAGAGCCGCGTTTACAAGCCATTTTTCGTTTCCAGTTGAAGAATAACAGGCTTCGTAAATTCTGGAAAACTGAGGTAAAAGAAGATTTTTTTCTTTTTGAGATTTTAAAACCGCTTCCGCATAAATCGAACCATATTTTGAGCCTTCCAAAACGGAACCAATTTTTAAGGCTTCGTCAAACTGCCCTTCCCGCAACAAAAAATGAGAATAGACTGCGGAAATTTCAATATTGCCGGGAATTTTTTTTAAACTGTCGGAAAGTATTTTTTCTGCAAGGCTTTTTTCTCCAAGCGTCATAAAACGCCGGTAAATTCCAATCCTTGCATAAGCGCTGTATGCTGATTTTGAAGTTTTTTTTAAGAGTTTTAAAGCATCGTCAGTCTGCCCAAGCTGAATAAAAGAATCAACTGTATCAAGGGCAGACAAAAAAGACGACTGCTTTGAATTCTGCGAACACGAAAAAAACAAAAATCCGGCAATTAAAAAAATCACTGCCAGATTCTTACGGCTGGACAAAATTTTCCAGTTTTTCTTCATACGCAGACCAAAATTATTTTTCTGACGATTGAGAATTGCAGGATTTTCCAATGCTGTCCAAAACCGCATTTATAAATTTAAACGAATCATCCTGTCCATATTCTTTTGCAATATCAACGGCTTCATCAATTACGATAGAAGCAGGAACGTCTTTCTGGAAAAGCAGAGAATAAACGCTCATACGCAAAATCGAAAGAGTAACCTTATTAAGGCGGGCAAAATCCCAGCCTTTTAGATTTTCTTTTATACGTTCATCAATCTGAGACTGATTTTCAATCGCGCCGGCAATCAAAACTCTTGCAAAAGTTGCAGTTTCCATATCAACCGCGTCTTTTTCAGAATCTCCATCCGCCCAAGACAATTCAAGAACATCTTCTTTAGGCATTCCGCCTACTTCCCAGGAATAAAGTCCCTGAAAAGCCAAAATTCTTCCTCTTCTTCTTGACACTTTATCTTTCCTGTAAAACTACCAATTAAGCAACTTGTCTAAAGCTGCACCCGTCTTCTTTCTTTCTACATTTTCTGGAGTATCAAGCGCTTTTGTCACGTCCTGAACTGCCGCAATCATTGCCTGGCTCTGTTTCTGCTGTGTAAGATTAGATTTAATGTAATCATAGACAGTAATTGTCGTTTCCGGCTGAACTAAATCGCTCAAACCAAGCATTTTTGCGCTGTACTTTGCACGAACCGCATAAAACTGAAAATCGTTTTCTGTTTCTGTAAGTGAAGAAATATATCCTTTTTCTTTTCCAAAAAGTTCGAGAAGCTCATTGTATGAAACGCCAAGCTGCTGAGCATGCTGAGCGGTTTTGCTTATGAATAAATCACCGCCCTGATAGTCTTTTGAATTTGCGGCATCTGCCTTGATTTTTTCAGTAGTAATTTTTTTATCTTTAAAATCTTTTAGCATGGCTGCCGCCTTTGTTTTTGCAGCGGCAGGATCATCTTTTTTAGGGAAAAGCACAAGGAAAAGTTTAAGCATATCGTTCTGAACAAAACTTGCCTTATTCAATTCATAAAAAGCACGGATTTCTTCATCGCTCGGAGCGGCTTTTTGAATTTCTTCCTGTTTTTGCTGCAAAACATACTGCTGGGCAATCAACTGATTCTTCAAATAAGATTTGTATTCAGCAACTCCCATTCCTACAGTATTTTTCATGTAATCTTCAAAAGATTTTCCAGTCTGTTTTTTTATGATTTCCTCAAATTCTGCTTCTGTAACGTTTCTTCCAAACTGCTGGCTTACGTTCTGCATAAAATACTGATTAACCTGAGAATCAGTAAGAACCATTCCAGCTTTTGTCGCAGCCTGTACAACCAGTTTTTCATCAATCATCGCATTAAGGATTTCTTTTTTCTGCTCAACAGTAAAAGAAGAAATTCCATTCTGTTTTCCATAAATTTCAACTCTGTTTTTGAGCTGCTTTAAGGTGATTGTCTCTGATTTATTGAGTTTTACAGTAGCAAGAGGCTGTAAATCCGCCTGAGCAAAGATTCCTGTACCTGCCATTAAAATCAAAGATACGCAAAGTGCAAAACGTTTCATAAACTTTCCTTAACTTGTCTTTTTAGTTCCGTAAAACGAGAACATGCAGAGGTTTTGTAAAAACTTAAAAAGTTCCAAAACCCCTTAACGAATATAAACAACTGTCAAACCAGTCAGTTACATTCAAATAAAAAAAATCACCTCCAAAAATAGACGTTTTCAGAGGTTTTTATTTTTTGTGCAATTTACTGAGGATCGAGCGGAAGTCCGCCAGAAATCACAGCACGGATTCTTCTTACACCGGCAGACGAGGACTGCTCTTTTACAATCTTGAATTCGCCGATTTGAGCAGTGTGCTGAACATGAGGTCCGCCACAAACTTCCTTCGAGAACCAGTCACTTTTTGAATCGCGTCCGATCGTATAAACTTTTACCTGTTCGCCGTATTTGCTTGCAAAAAGAGCACGGGCGCCCTGTTTTTTAGCTTCGTCCAAAGTCATAATTTCCATTGTAACAGGCAAATCTTCCTTGATTTTTTCGTTTACAATGTCTTCAACTTTCTGAACTTCTTCTTTTGTCATTGGCCTGTCAAAAGTAAAGTCAAAGCGCATGCGTTCGTTGTTAATATTCGAGCCCTTTTGCGCAATTTTGTCGCCAAGAACTTCTACCAGAGCCTGCTGCAAAAGGTGTGTCGCAGTGTGGTATTTTGTTGCAACGTCAGACTGCTCTGCCAGACCGCCCTTTGCTTTTCCTGCATCCAAAGTCTTAGAAGCTTCCTGATGTTTTTTTTCTGCTTCCTTAAATCCTTCAACATCAACCGTAAAACCATGCTCAGCACCAAGTTCCTGAGTAAGCTCAAGCGGATAGCCATAAGTTTCGTAAAGGTTATAAGCAACTTTTCCAGAAATAACTTTTTTAGGATTTTTCATCAAATTCGGCAGAAGTTTCTGGAATTCAGCCTCGCCTTTTTTGAGTGTCTGACGGAATTTTTCTTCTTCAGCAGTCAATTCACCCTTAATTTTATCAGCATTCTGTTCAAGCTCAGGATAAGCGATTTTAAAATTATCAATTACAGAATCAGCAATTTCTGCAAGGAAAGCTCTTTCGATTCCAAGCTTCATTCCATGACGAACAGCACGGCGAATCAAACGACGCAAAACATAACCTGCGCCAACATTCGACGGAGAAACGCCTTTTGGATCGCCGATTATAAATACAGAAGCACGGCTGTGATCAGCAATAATTCTGACAGAACGGTCTTTTTCTTCGTCCGTTCCATAAACATAATCAGCAAGCTCATCGATTTTTTTAATAATCGGCTGGAAAACTTCGGTCAAATAAACAGAAGTCTTTCCCTGCAAGATGCAGTTTGTGCGTTCAAGTCCCATTCCAGTATCAACATTCTTTTTTGGAAGAGGCTCAAGAGTTTTTTCGTCAACGCGGTTAAACTGCATAAAAACGTTATTCCAGATTTCAAGCCAGTTTTCGCTGTCAGTTCCCTTATTAGAACCTTCAGGAGGCAAACCTTCGCCAACCCAATAAAAAATCTCAGTATCAGGACCGCAAGGACCTGTCGGACCGGCAGCCCACCAGTTGTCTTCGGCAGGAAGATAAGCAATTTTGTCCTCAGGCATTCCATTAGCTTTCCATGCTTCCGCAGCTTCTTCGTCGCGAGGAGCATTTTCGTCGCCGGCAAAAACAGTCACAGAAATTTTGCGCGGATCAAGACCAAGCCATTTCGGACTTGTCAAAAATTCATAAGAAAAGGCAATGGATTCTTTCTTAAAATAGTCGCCCAAAGACCAGTTTCCGAGCATTTCAAAACATGTAAGGTGGCTCGGATCTCCAACTTCGTCAATATCGCCAGTGCGTACACATTTCTGATAATCAGTAAGACGAGTTCCAGCAGGATGTTTTTCGCCAAGAAGATAAGGAACCAGCGGATGCATTCCGGCAGTTGTAAACAAAACAGAAGGGTCATTTTCCGGAATCAAAGACTGGCCAGAAATTTCAACGTGATTTTTTGATTTAAAAAATTCGATATACTTCGAACGTAATTCATTTGCAGTCATAATTAAATCATTCTATAGATTTGACCGCAGAATTTCAATATCTTAAACCCAAGGAGCACAAAGCCTTACCGCGACCGGCTTTTGCTGCAAGTCCTCCTTCGCTCCGCTCGTCCGGTCTTTCCGCGCAATCCGGGTTAAGATTTCCGGTTCTTTCAAGCTACTTTTTACGCGCCCTTTTATCAGCACGTTTTCTATTCTTCGGTCTTTTTAAGCTCTGTTTTTTTGAGAGTCAAAGGCAATACTTCATTCTGAAAAAATCCGTTCGGAGTCACATCAACCGACTGCAAAATTATTGTGTCGTTGTCATCCACAACAATTTCTGTTGTTTTTCCACGCTTATTTCTTTCAGTTTTTTTAATTTTGCCAAAACTTGCAGAATAATATCCGTTAAAAAATTTTACGGCGGTGTCGCTTCTAAACTGAATCAATTTTGTGTCAGAAATGCTGTTCAATACAAAACGGCCCTTGTCGGAAAAATTTTCAGATTCAACCAGATACTCGCCGTTTGCAAAAACAAAATACTTTCCATCGGAAGAAGTCCATGCAGGTCCTTCGACAAGCCTTTTTAGCGCTTTTTCAGATTCGCCTGCAACAGTTTTTTGATTTAATTTTGCCGAAACTTTTTTATAATTTCCGTCCCAGAGAGTGCTTTCGCTGATAATCATCCGGACGTCATCTTGAATTCGGATTCTTATTTCATCAACATTTACAAGCGAAATATCAAAACGCCTCTGAAGATTTTCGATTGACTGGTTTATCGAAGTAAAATACATTCCGTTTCTGCGGAGTTTTGCATCCAGCCACGAATAAACTTCCTCGCTGTCTTGATAATGAAAAATAATTTCGTGCGTCTGAGGGTCAAAAAAGATATAACGTACGTTTCCGCCAGAATTTTCGGTCTTATACCACAAGCCTTCCAGAAATTTAGAAAAAGTCGCGACAGTTCCATCCTGAATTCTGGCAAGTTCTTTTGCGGCGATGCGGTTTCCGGTAACACGAACCTGCTTAACCTGAGTATAAACTCCTTCTTTTTCGTTCCAATCGTACATTGTCTGAATCTGGTCAAGCCGGGCGCTGTCTTCCGCCGAATCCGAAGCATAGACCCAAACAGGAAAACTGCTAGCCTTTGTCTGGCTCAATTCGTACGCTTCGTTTCGTTCTGTCTGCTGAATAAAAACTGTTCCGTCAGACTCAAAGTCTCCGATTTTTGTCAAAACAAAGTCGCCTTTTTTGGTGCGGCTTCCGTTAAAAATACACAAAACAGAATGACCTTCGTCCGTAATTCCCTGATAAACAAGTGAATTTTTGTGATTTCCTATTACATCCAGCGCAGTACAGGCAAAAGTACGAATCTGGCTTACCGTAGTTGCAATCCAAGCCGCCCTGACATAAGAAGAAGTCGAAGGATTATAAAGACCGACAATCAGCGCCAAGAAAGGACTTCTTGACGTTTTTACAATATTTATCTGATCATCATAACCGTCATCGTCAATATCCATAGTAACGATGTTCAGGAGAGTTTCGTCGTTGGCAAGTTCAATAAACGAAGTCTGCTCATAATCTTCGTATTCATTTTCCAAATTTTCTTCTTCCGTTGCTTCTGTCTCAACAACCGGTTTTACAATTTTTGCACGCGAATATGAATTGTCTTTTATAAAAAGATTTTTTCCGAGAAAAAAGAATGCAAGTCCTGCGGCAACAATAATAAAAATCACTGGAATAAGTTTTTTCATAATCTGTAAAGTTTACCAAATCAGTTAATTTCGCTCAATAAAACAAAATTCTCTGCAAATAGTTACAAACTCTTCCATATAATACCATTTATTGACATTTTTTCTGTTTTCTATAAAATTCCTGTACTATGATAAAAAATATTGAAATTTTTGAACACACGCCGGTTCCAAAGGCGGTTTTTAAATTTGCACTTCCAACAGTGCTAAGCATGATTGTTACAGTTTTGTACAACATGGTTGACGCTTTCTTTGTCGGTCAAACTGGAGATCCGAGTCAATTTGCGGCGGTAAACGTTGCAACCCCGATTTTTCTGTTTCTTATGGCGGCAGGAAACATCTTCGGTATGGGCGGCTCTTCGTTTATAAGCCGCGCGCTTGGCGAAAAAAACTACGAAAAAGTAAAAAACATTGCTTCTTTTTGTTTTTACGCGGGAATTTTTACAGGTTTTCTAGGTTTGTTCCTGATTCTTTTTAATATGGAAGGAATTCTCAAAATGATTGGAACAACTCAGACAACCGCACAGTTTGCATGCGATTACTTAAAATACATTGCGTACGGCGGACCTGCAATTGTTATTTCGACAGCCTACACAAACATAATCCGCGGAGAAGGCGCTTCTCAAAACTCAATGGTCGGACTTATCGCTGGAACAGCCGTAAACATTGTGCTTGATCCGATTTTTATTCTCGACTCATTCTTAGGAATTCCAGGGCTTGGGCTCGGTGTAAAAGGAGCCGCAATTGCAACTGTAATTGCAAACATCATTACGATTGTAATCTATCTTGCGCATGTCCTTTCAAAAAATTCAACTCTCACAATAAACCCGAAATATTTTAAAATTTCAAACGGAATTTTGCTCGGCGTTCTTGCAATCGGACTTCCTGCAAGCCTTACAAACATTTTGATGAGTTTAAGCTCAATTCTGACAAACAACCTTCTCGCTTCGTATTACAGCGTTCCTGTCGTATCAGAAAAACTCTTGCCGCTTATAAAGACATTTATCGACGGAACAGCAGTTTACGGCGATATTCCTGTTGCCGCAATGGGAGTTGCGCTCAAGGCAAACATGCTCACAATTTTTATTCAGCTTGGGCTCGGAATCGGAATCGCTCCGTTAATCGGCTACAATTACGGCGCAAAAAATTCTATGCGCGTTAAAAAAATCGTCAATTTTTCGATTTTGGTAAATGTTGTGCTTGGTGTTACTCTAACCGTGCTTTATATAATTTTTGCAAAACCAATCATAAATATTTTCTCGGAAGATCCGGCTGTTGTTGCAATGGGCGTAAATATTATTTACGCGCTTATGTCATCGGCTCCTTTTATCGGAATCATGTTCGTTTTAAATTTTACTTTCCAGGGAATGGGAAAGGGCTTGCAGTCGCTTGTTCTTGCCGTAAGCCGTCAGGGTTTTGTATTTTTACCAGCAATCCTTATAATGCAAAAACTTTTTGGACTTACCGGAATTATCTTTGCACAGCCTTTTGCCGATGCAGTTGCGGTTTTAATTGCCGTAGGAATGTTTTTGTTTTTGCTCAAAGACCTAAAAGCTGAAGAAAAAACAGTTTCTTCTCAAACAAACGAATAAAATACAAAAATAAATATAAAGGCTGTTCGTAAAGGACAGTCTTTTTTTTGTAAATAAGGTATTTTTTATATTGCACAAAACGCAATATTCAATTTATTTTATTTCACTTTACGCAATACTAAGTTTTTTGTAGAATAAATTATATTTTTACAAAAGCGGTAGGGATTGAAGTGGCTTGTTGCGGAACGAAGTGAAGCAATGGAGGCGAAAGCCGGAACCACGGAAAGCCCGACGGCAACTTGTTGCCGGACCGCCCGAAAAAAAACAATTTACAGTCTGACTTTTTACAGAAGATGTAATAAAAACTTTGCCTCAAATAGCGTCAAAGTTTTTATTTACAAGTTTGCGTTGCAAACTTCATTATAAACTGCATATTCTCATTGCATTGCGAATATGCTTAAAAAGTCAACTCGGAAATTGATATTTCCTCATTAACTTTTTACAGGAGATTTTTATGGGAAACAATTATTTCAATTCAATTCCGTGGCGCGAGGCCCGTCTGCAGCTCGGTCACTGCCGCTCAATGGCAAAAGAAGAATTCGCTGACGGAGTAAACGCTCTCAAAGGCAAAAAAATCGTAATCGTTGGATGCGGCGCTCAGGGCTTGAACCAGGGTTTGTGCTTGCGCGACTCAGGTCTTGATGTTTCTTACGCTCTCCGCGAGTCTGCAATCGCCGAAAAACGCCAGTCTTGGAAAAACGCGACAGAAAACGGCTTCAAAGTTGGAACTTACGACGAATTGATTCCTACTGCCGACCTTGTCGGAAACCTTACTCCGGACAAGCAGCATACAGCCGTTATCACAGAAGTTATGAAGAGAATGAAGAAAGGCTCGGCTCTGTGGTACTCACACGGATTCAACATGATTGAAGAGGGAATGCAGATCCGTCCGGACATCACAGTTGTAATGTGCGCTCCAAAAGGACCGGGAACAGAAGTTTGGCACGAATTCCAGAGAGGATTCGGTGTTCCTGACCTTATCGCCGTTCACCCTGTAAACGACCCTGAAAAGAAAGGCTGGGCTTATGCAAAGGCCTTGGCTGTAGGAATGGGCGGAAGCAAGGCAGGTGTTCTTGAATCTTCTTTCGTTGCGGAAGTTAAATCTGACCTTATGGGCGAACAGACAATTTTGTGCGGAATGCTTCAAGCCGGAACAATCGTCTGCTTTGACAAGATGGTAAGCGAGGGAATCGCTCCTGAATATGCCACAAAACTTTTGATGCACGGCTGGAACGTAATTTCTGAGGCTCTCAAATGGGGCGGAATCACAAACATGATGGACCGTCTTTCTAACCCTGCGAAAATCCGCGCTAACGAGCTTTCAAAAGAAATCAAAAAACTTTTGACACCGCTCTACCAGAAGCACATGGACGACATCATCAGCGGAAAATTCTCTAGCACAATGATGCAGGACTGGGCAAACAAAGACCACGACTTGCTCACCTGGCGCGAAGAGACTGGAAAACTTCCGTTTGAGTCAACTCCAGAATCAAAAGAAGAAATCACAGAACAGGAATATTTCGACAAGGGAATTCTGCTTGTAGCAATGGTAAAAGCCGGATGTGAGCTTGCATTCGAGACAATGGTTGACGCGGGAATCAAACCGGAAAGCGCTTACTACGAATCATTGCACGAAGTTCCGCTCATCGCAAACCTGATTGACCGCAAACGCCTCTACGAAATGAACCGCGTAATTTCCGACACAGCAGAATACGGATGCTACCTTTTCAGCCGCGTTGCAGCTCCGATGATGGCAAAAGACCTTATGCCGAAACTCCACACAGACGTTATCGGAAAAGGCCTTGAGCTCAAGGATACAAGCGTAAACAACACACAGCTCGTAGAAGTAAACGCCGAAATCCGCAACCACCCGATTGAAGTTGTAGGCCGCAAACTGCGTGAATATATGACCGCAATGAAACCAGTTTTATAATTTATTTATAAAACTGGCAGGCACGGGCGAATAAATGAAAGTTCTAAACGGATTTTCCGTCCGTGCCGTATGACAGCGATGAAACCTGTTTTGTAATTAAAGAATAAATTCAAAGTTTACAAAACAAGTTTATAAACTATAAACTCCTTGAAAGGTTTTAGAACTTTTCAAGGAGTTTTTTATTGATTTTTATACAATTTCGCCGCAAAAGTGGCATTCAATTCATTTTATATCTTATACCGTGCAAATTGTAATTCATATCCGCTAAAAATCAGCAAAAAAAGGCCTTTATTTTTTATTTTTTCCAAAAAATCCGCCTTTTTTACTTTTGCCATCTTTTTTTTCAGCGGTGCTGTCATCTGCAGTACTGTCATCTTCGGAATTTTTCTCATCATCGCCAACCATCGAAATCGAACCTACAACGAAGCCCGATTTTTCCGCCTTAATCTGAGTTTTTTCTGCGGTACCTTCGATTTTTTTAGAGTTTTCGTCCTTAAAACGAGTCTGAACCGTCATTTCAGACTTGATTCTGTCCAAGGTTGGATTAAAAGCCCTCAAAATATTTTCCATAACAAAAAGAACTTCTTTGTCAGCATCTTTACATTCCACAAGCTTCTGATAACTTTCGTAAATTACGATATAAGCATGATTTAATTTCGTATAATCAGAATTATAAACCTCAGTTTTTGTCATATAGCCTCCAAAGAGCCTAAATTTTAATCTATTATCCCAATTTTTGCTATATGCCCGGTCGAGCTGGACGCAGAATTCTGATTTTCAGCCATTTTTTCATTCAGGGCGGCTTTTTGCCCATCTCCGCCGCAGCGGATCTGAGCAAAAAACAGGCTTTCCAGGGTTACGGCTTCCGCCTTCATTCCTGCTCTGCGCTCCGGAACAGCTCCGCTGCCCCTCCAATCCTTGCCACAAGACGATGTTCCCTCAATTTTCAGCACAAAACCAAATATAAGTTTTTCATTTCATTTGTTTTCCTTGTAAAATTGATTTCTAAGTTATAAAATGAATTTAAAAAATTTCAATTTGCAAATTTTGTAGGTAAAAAATGAGGCGAAAAGAAAGAGAAATAACTGACTTTGAAGAAATTATAAAAATTCTTGATGAGTCAAATTTTTTGACGCTTGCTATGATAAATGAAACTGAGCCGTATTCTGTACCCGTAAATTTTGGGTACAAACTGGATGATGACAAAAAAAGGATTCGGATTTTTATTCACGGAGCTACAGAAGGCACAAAGCTTAACTGCATAAAAAATTGTCCTCGTGTATCTTTTTCTGCTGTAAGCTATTCTGAAATAGGTGAAAATAAAGACCCTTGCACGTGGACAGACTTTTATAGAAGTGTTTGCGGAAAAGGAAATGCATCTATTTTAGAGGATGCAGATGAAAAAAAAGAAGGACTAATCTGTATCCTAAAAAAATATGGGTACAAAGGTCCGTCTGTTTTTCCTGCTATTATGATAAAAAAAATAAGCATGATAAGAATTGATGTGGACGATTTAACTGGAAAATTTCATGAAAAGTAAATTGAAGTTTCAGTTTTGAATTTTACAGTCATTATTTGTTTTATCAAAAAAAACATTGGACCTAGAAATTTATGTTTTTTTATACTACAGTTTTAATGTTGAAAACAGATTTGTTTTCTAAGGAGCGACTTATAAAAAACATGACAAAAATGGAACTTGCACCGCGCCGGCAGTAAAGGCGCAGTTTGAGTTTCAAATGCTTTTACTGCTTGTTCAATCAGAACTTAAAATCTTTTTGAAAAAGCGTCATAAAAATGAACTACGTAAAAGCAAAAAATGTTCTTCCGGCACAACTTCTTGAAAAAGTTCAGGAATACGCGTCTGGAACTTATCTGTATATTCCGCAGAAATGCGAGAACCGAAAAAACTGGGGAGAATCAAAAGATTCCAAAGCCTGGTACAAAAGACGGAATCAGCGGATATACAAAAATTACAAGGAAGGATTTTCGGTCAGAGAGATTTCTCAAAAATTCTTTCTGAGCGAAAAATCAGTCTACAGAATCATCTTGTGCGCAAAAAAAGCGGAAGCAAGATAAAAAATGGAAATACGGCGGATACGGCAATGAATTTTGTCTGTCCGCCGTTTTTTTTACCAGAACGGATTTTCTCATTCTCTTTTCTGAACTGTCTTTGAGGTAGGAAACAGGCGAGGCGCGGCGTATTATTAAACCATACAAAAAAAACTTGGAGACAAAATGAAAATGAACAGCAAAATCGACATGGAAAAAATCACTTTCAGGAACGAAACTCCTGCGGACTATAAGGCTGTCGAAAACCTTACGCGCGAGGCGTTCTGGAACGTCTACAAACCCGGCTGCGACGAGCATTTTGTGCTGCACAACTTCCGCACCCGAAGCGACTTTGTGCCTGAACTCGATATTTTAATGGAAGAAAAAGGCGTTCTTATCGGACACGTGATGTTTGCAAGGTCAGAAATCAGACTGAACAACGGCGGAATTCTTCCGATAATGACATTCGGGCCAATCAGCATTGCGCCGGACTTCAAGCGCAAAGGCTACGGAACAGTTCTGCTCAGGCACGCAATGCAAAAAGCAAAAGAGATGAACTGCGGCGCGCTTGCAATCACCGGAAACATCAATTTCTACGGAAAAAGCGGATTTGTCGTAGCAAAGACAAAAGACGTTTTCTACCATGCCGACCCGGACGCGGACTATTTTCTAATAAAAGAGCTTATTCCGGGCTTTCTGGACCAAGTGAAAGAAGCTAGCGGCGGAACATTCAAGGAGCCAGACGGATACTTCATCGACTCAAAACAAGCCGAAGAATTCGACAGCCAGTTTCCGCCGAAAGAAAAGCTCAGTCTTCCGGGACAGATTTTCGGGTAAGGCTTTGGGTTTCCGCTTCGCTCACTACCGAGTTTTTGCAAGATACCTTGCATCTACTTTAGGCCGCGCAAAGTGCGCCGAATGAAAAGGAAGAGGAAAAGATTTAAAAAGAAAAAAGCCGGCAGCTACCTACTTTCCCGCGAAGAGCAGTATCATCGGCGTAAGAGAGCTTGACTTCCGTGTTCGGAATGGGAACGGGTATTGCCTCTCCACTGTGGCCACCGGCATTTTATGCCATGCTGTTCAGCATCCATCCGCTCAGGGACCGCCATGTGTCCAGGCCCGGATGTACGCTTTTTGTCCGTAAAAGTCTCGGACGGGAAGAAATATTTCCCTGTCGCCAGGGAAACCTGCAAGATATTATGAATCGAAACGATAATATGGTCAAGCCTCACGACCTATTAGTAATGCTCGG
>NZ_FUXC01000024.1 GCF_900167025.1 Treponema berlinense
TTTCTTCCGGTCTAGTGCGAAAAAACCGAGGGCATCCTTCAGTATGTCATTGGCTTTTTTCAATTCTGCAATTTCTTTCTGCAGTTCCTCGACAGTTTTTGGTTCTTCTGTTGATTTTTCTTTCTTTTCTTTTGTTTTTCTTTTCTTTCTCCAGTCAATTATGGTTGCGTAGTTTATGCCCAGCTGCTGTGCTGCCTTCTTTGGTCCAATCTCATCTGAAAGCGAAATTGCTTCTTCCCTGAATTCTTTGCTGTACCTTTGCATTCGAAATACCTCTCTTTATTTTCGTAAAATTTTAGGTATTTTTCGACTGCACTTTTATTGTATCCTTTCAAGTTTTGTAACACAAAATTAATAAAATCTCATTCCGTGGACTTCTTATTTGTGATATAGTACCTGTTATGAAAGTTGTCTCCGGTAATATTAAGTTTTTTTCTTATTTCATTTTATTGATTTTAACCGGGTCTTTATTGTTGCAGTTGCCTTGGTGTTATGTGGAATGTGAGCCTGTTGCCTATGTGGATGCTTTATTTACTTCTGTTTCTGCTGTGTGCGTAACAGGTCTGTCTACAGTTCCCATGGATATATATACCAACCAAGGTTTTTTTGTCATTTTGCTTTTAATCGAATTTGGCGGTTTGGGAATTTTGACCTTTGTTTCTTTGATTTTTTCTTTGCCTAAAAAGAAAATTTCCTTACTGAACGGTAAATTTGTCAAAGAGTATTTTATTGCAGATGTGGATTACAATCCCCGTAAAATTTTAAAAAGCATATTTGAGTACACCATTATAATTCAATTTATGGGGTTCGTGCTTTTGCTTCCGGCTCTCTATCTGTCCGGTTCAAAGGATTGGGTTTTTGACTCTTTATTTTTATCGATTTCCGCTTTTTGTAATGCAGGTTTTTCTCCTTATAATACATCTTTGCAACCCTTTGAAAATAACTTTTATGTGCTTACTGTTATTATGGGACTTATTGTTTTTGGGGGAATCGGCTTTGTCGTGATAAAAAACTGTTCTCAAATTCTACAAGGCAAGGCTAGAAAACTTTCTCTTCACTCAAAAATCGTATTGATTATGGCTGTCACTCTTATAGTAGGAGGAGCGCTGTTTATTTTTGCGGTGGAAGAAAAAAAGTGTTTTGCAGACTATTCTTTTATTAAAAAAATTTTCCTTTCCCTGTTTCAGTCTGTGACTACCCGAACGGCAGGATTTGAAGTAACACCTCAAGGCAGTTTTGACGCCTCTGTTACTATTTTTGACACCCTGCTGATGTTTATCGGTGGGGCTCCCGGTTCTATTGCCGGTGGTGTAAAGACGACTACTGTGTTTGTTGCCGTTCTCTACGCTATTGACGGTAATCAGCAGCGAAATACTGTCAAAATCGGCAATTATCAGTTACCGCCGGAATTGGTCAATAAAGCAATTACCATTGTTTCTCGCAGTATTTTATTGCTTTTTGTGGTAACGATTTTATTATCTTTTTCCGAAAGTGCTTCCTTGGATGCCGGAACTATGAGAATTTCTGAACTGGTTTTTGAGGCTACATCGGCCTTTGCCACTGTCGGTTTGTCTCACGGAATTACCGGTTCATTAAGCACTACAGGAAAAATTATTTTGATTTTAACTATGTTTATCGGAAGAACAGGAATTTTTGCCATGTCGCTGCATATTTCCCGTTACAGTACAGAAGATAATCAAGTTGGATATCCGAAAGAGTCTGTACTTTTGGGATAAAATATACACTTAAGTGGAGAGTGCCCACAATACGGAGGATTATATGTTACAGATAGCCATCATAGGGTTGGGAACCTTAGGAATTCGCATGTTGGAAGAATTGGCAGAATCTGACGCAGAATTGATCATCATTGATAAAGATGAAGAAATTGTGGAGCAATATAAAAAATTTGCTACTGCTCCTTATATTTTGGATGCCACCAACGAAAATGCTCTTCAGGAAGTTATTTCCAAAGATTTGGATGTTGCCATTATCGATATGAGCAATAATTTGGAAGCTGCCATCATGACTACAAATTACCTTCATAAGTTGGGTATAAAAAAAATTATTGTGGAAGCACGAAATAATCGGCAGGGAGAAGTTTTGGAAACCGTAGGGGCTACCAAGATTGTGTATCCTGAACTGGAAGCAGCAAAACGTATCACGCCTATGTTATTCTCCAATAACATGGAAGTGATTCAGCTTTCTCCGGATTTTGCTCTGACGGAGATAACTATAAGCGATGCTCTTGTGGGGCAAACTTTAGGTCAAACCCATATTCGTCAAGATTGGAACCTAAACGTGGTGGCCTATCGGGAAGACGATACCGATGACTTTCAGTTTGTTTCCTCTCCCAATTTTAAATTGGAACAAAACTATAAGTTGTTGGTTGCCGGCAAAAACGAAGATATTACCCGATATTCTGCCTTATCGGGACAGGTAGAATCAGATAAAAAGACTAATTTCTTTATAAAACTTCTTAAAAAAAGTGACATAAAGAAAAAGACGGAAGATAAAAAGGATAAAGAGACTAAAAGTAATTAACTCTTATGTTGCAGGGCAAACGCATGTAAAAATTTCTTGTTTTAAATCTCTAAACTGCTATTTAAAAAATGCACAAAATGGTAAAATTCCTCTTGGGTGGAATTATGCTTTTAAGAGAAAGTCTGGAAGAAATAGACGATTTTAGAGTAAAAAGGTGCAGGAAGTTTGAACTGGCTGATATTTTCCTGCTGGTTTTGTTCGGACTGCTAAGCGGCATCAAGGACATTGAACACATAGCTGAATGGGCGGAGGAAGCGGAAGAGTCCATCAAGGGAGTGGCCAGGACTTAAGGCTGTTGCCATGGCACGGGAAGAACGGACTGTAAATGGAAAAAGTTCCACAGACGTCAGGTTTTTTCTAACTTCACTTGATAACATTGAACTTGTGAAAAAATCAATTCGACTACACTGGGGAATTGAAAACCGCCAGTTCCGCCCCAATGCCATATACTATTTCCTTTATTGACTGTATTTTCTCTTCTTTGTATTATAATCCCAGCCTTGCGAGATTTGAGAGGCTCGCCTTCACAGGAGAATTTATATGAAAAAACTCTTTACTGTAATCGCGCTTTTGACTCTTTCAACACTTTTATTTGCACAAAAAGCGGGTGACAAAATTTCATTTACTGCCACAGACTTTAAGGGAAATCCCGTAACAAGCGAAATTTTTACAAAGAATAAGCTTACGATGGTAAACATCTGGGGTACTTTTTGCGGCCCCTGCATCCGGGAAATGCCGGATCTTGCCCGCATAAACGAAGAGAATAAGGCAAAGGGAATTGAAGTTATAGGAATTGTAATAGATATTCTTGATAACAAGGGCCAGGTCAGTGAACGGGTAAAGACAACAGGCGAGAAAATCATCAAAAATACCGGCGCAGACTATACCCATGTTATTCCGAATATCGAGATGTTCTCCGGTCTTCTGCGAGGTGTGCAGGCTGTTCCGACAACGATTTTTGTAGATTCAAACGGAAATCAGGTTGGAAATGCGTATCTTGGTTCACGCAGCCAGAAAGACTGGCAGAAGATTATCGATGGAATTCTGGAAAAATGAAATTGGATGAAAAAGTCCGTAAAATCATAGCAATAATCTCTCTCTGTCTTGGAATTGGCCTTGTGATAGCAGGCGTTTTCCGGGGAGAGGCAGAGACTGTTTTCAATAAAGCCAGCAGAATCTGTCTGGAATGTATCGGAATAGGATAGAAGAGGAATTTTTCTATGGCAGGCAGTTCAAAACTGAAAAAACATTCCCACATTCGTCTAATATTTCAGGCATGTTTTGCAGCCATTTCAAACGGCTACATCAAGGGTTTCTCCCATGGAAAAATTTTTGAGGGCGGCTCGAAAGCTGTCTGCATTCCGGGGATGAACTGCTATTCCTGTCCGGGTGCGCTGGGAGCCTGTCCGATTGGCTCTCTGCAGGCCACGCTCAATGCCCGCGAATACCGCATCTCAATGTATGTTGTGGGCTTACTTGTGATATTCGGAATTATTCTTGGACGATTTGTCTGCGGTTTTTTATGCCCTTTTGGTCTTGTTCAGGATTTGCTTTTTAAGATTCCATTCGTCAAAAAAATCCGTCGTCTTCCGGGCGAAAAAGGTCTGCGCTGGCTGCGTTTTGTATTTCTGGGAATTTTTGTAATCCTGCTTCCTATGTTCGTTATTGATATTACAGGTTTGGGCGAGCCCTGGTTCTGTAAGTGGATTTGCCCGGTGGGAACACTTGAGGGAGGCGTTCCGCTTGTGTTGTTAAATAAAGGAATGCGGGAGGCCGCGGGCTTTATCTTCCGCTGGAAAGTTTTAATCCTATTAATTACGCTGTTTTCTTCTATTATAATATGCCGTCCCTTCTGCCGCTATGTTTGTCCGCTCGGCGCAGTTTACGGAATCTTCAACAAGATTTCATTTTATCGCTTTAAAATCGACACTGAAAAATGCACAGAGTGTGCCTCATGCCAGAAAAGCTGCAAATTAGACATTCCCGTCTGGCGGAATCCCAACAGCATGGACTGTATCCGCTGCGGCGACTGCAAGACAGTCTGTCCCAATAAAGCAATCAAATTCACAGTATCGGATGTAGAAAAATAAAAAAAGGCTTGCAGGTAACAAATCAAAATTGACTGCAATGCTTTCTACGACGCTGGATTATATGGTGTGCGCGCTCTTTCCGATTATCCTTCGGACTGATGGATAATTTTGCTTTATATTCCAGGGCGGCTTTCTAAACCACCGGAAAAGATTTTATTTCTCCTGTTTCCCCCGCAAGTTTCAAAAACTTTTTGTCGGACTGGATTGCGTGCGTCATGAATTTTCCGTTGTGGAAAAGGGCGTAGGTTGTAACCGGGGAAGGGGAGTTCCGGGCGGATGACTTATCTGTTATGTGGATTACTTTAAGGGGAATGTTGTTTTCTTTCGCCGCTTCCTGAACTTTTGGAACCCAGTAATATGTGAACGGACACTGGTCTGTGTAGTAAAGAACAAAGCCGTTTTCGTCAGTTTTTGGGTGTTTTGCACATTCTTTGAATCCCGGAGGTTCGGCATTCTTGTCGAACGGCAGGTACATAAGTGTAATTCCCGGCTCGGAAGTGTCTGCGACAGCAAATCCCTTGTGTTCAAGATATTTTGAATCCGACAGAAACTCTTTTTTTCTTCCTTCCGACGAAAGTATGCAGATTCCTTTTTTTTCTGTTTCCTTTGCGTCCCGAATGCATTCCGAAATCAAATCGTCAGAATAACCGTGTCCTTTCATAGCTCCGGCAATCCACAGGCAGTTGATGTAAATGTAACCGCCAGCCTCAATCGGAATCCATGCATTTTCAGCCGGAATATATTCAATAAAACACTTGCCGCGCTCCTTGCTCCGGTAAAAAACAAGCCCGTCTTCAAAGCGGTTTTTCATCCATTCCTTTTTAGCAAGGCTCTGTTTTCCAGACATGGCGCAGCAGATGTGCTCCAAGTCAATGTTTTCTTTTGTAATTTTTATATATTCCATAAAGCTCCGTCCAGAAAGAAAAATTATTTTTCCCAGCTTAGCCGCATCAAGATAAAAGTTTTCATGTCTTCGTAAAAGTCCATTTTTGGCGGAACAATGCCGATTTGATCAAGGGCGGCTTTGACCAGCGGATTCTTATAGCAGCAGACCGCATTTGAAGATGCAAAAAAAAGCACATCCAGTTGAATTTTATAGGATTTTTCAGCGGAAATATTAAGCATTTGCGAGAGCCTGTCGCGGAATAAATATGCAAAGTTATAATATTTTTTTTTGAAAGAGGCGAGTCGTTCGACTGTTACATTTGTTTCAATAATCGGATTTAAATACGAAACGTATCGCATATAATCCTGGTGCGCGTTTACAAGCCCTGCCCAGACTTCTGCAATTACTTCAAGGCTGAAATTATTTTTTTGCGGAAAAGCAGAAAGAAGCGAATTGAAGTATGCGGTCATTTTGTCAGCGGCAATTTCAAGAATGATTTCTTCTTTTGTTGTTACATACTTATATAAATTTGCGCGGGACCAGCCTAGTTTTTCTGCAATCGTAGAAAGAGTGATTTCTGTATAAGGAAAATTTTCAAAGAGTTCTTCGGTTGCTTTTTTTATCTGGTTCAGACGCTCTTCTTTCTGGTCGTAGCTTCGCGCGCGGATATAATCTGCCATGCAAATATAATAGAATAAAACAATTTTTCTTTCAAGAATAAGTGATAAAACGTTGTTTATTTTAATTTTTAGTATTGACAAGTAACTAAAATGTTTGTAAATTCTGTTTAAGTAACGGAATGTTTCTTAAAAATAAATAAAATGTACTATTATGTATGTCGCTAGGGATAGTAGCGCCTGCGAAGCAGTCCGGTAGCGAAGCGGACGGATGAGCAGTTTGCGAAGTGCGGATAGCCCGACCGTTGCGGCAGTTGAGCTTGCGAAACGAACGCAGCGGTAGCGCCCAAAAAATGGAGAAATTATGTACTTGGAAAAAATCAATTCACCGGCTGACTTGAAAAAACTTTCTTTGCCGGAGATGACGGCTCTTGCGGAAGAGATGCGCGAGGCTTTGTTCAACCGGCTTACGAAAATCGGCGGACATTTTGGACCGAACTTTGGAATGGTTGAGGCGACAATTGCGCTTCACTACGTTTTTAATTCGCCTGTGGACAAGTTTGTTTTTGACGTTTCACACCAGATGATTATTTCACAGAAAATGAACCATCAATATTCATCTGAGCACCACCAATATCAATAAGAGCACCAATTAAATATTTCTAAAATATAACACCTTAAGTAAGATTTTTATGAACTTGATAAAAGTTCAAATCTTATTTTAAGGAGGCCTGCTTATGGCCAAAATCAATCCGAAGCTCATTCTTGAGCTAATTGAAAGTGGCATGTCACGAAGGCAAATCTGTTCCAGTCGACATGTCAGCCCCCACACTGTCAGCGAAGTAAAACAAATCGCTGAGAAAAACAATATCACGACAAAAGACATCAAGAACATGTCCGAAGATGATGTTTACCGAAT
>NZ_FUXC01000015.1 GCF_900167025.1 Treponema berlinense
ATCAGGTATGGTCAACGGATATCACTTACATAAAGCTTTCGACAGGAAATGTTTACCTGATGGCAATAATCGACTGGTTCTCAAGGAAGGTCTTAAGCTGGCGCGTATTCAACACGATGGATGCGCTGCAGTATGCAAATCTTCTGAAGGAAACAATCGAAGAATACGGCTGTCCTGCAATCTTCAACACAGACCAGGGAAGCCAGTTTACATCTGATGTTTTTATAAAAGTTCTTGTCGATTACGACATCCAAATCAGCATGGACGGAAAAGAGAGGGCTTTGGATAACATCAGAATTGAGCGTCTTTGGAGAAGTCTCAAGTACGAGGACATCTATCTTAAACGCTATGAAACAATGAAAGACTTGAAAGCCGGCATAAATGCCTACTTCAACTTCTACAACACGGCGAGGTTTCATCAGTCGCTGGATTACAATGTACCTGATGAAATGTATAAATGCTTCCAGTACAATGAACTGGAAAGAAAACGGGCTGCATAATTTTTTACACCTTAAACCTGTGAAAATTTTGTGTTGACTAAATAGCGCAGTTTACTGATTATAACGGCAGACCTTTTTAATGCCAGAATCATAGATGATAAAGTTATGAATTATGTCCAAAAGACGTTCTTTCTGAAAAATTCTGTAGCACTGCTTTTCGAGCAGGTTCAAATGTTTTGAGCAGGCAGTTTCAATCTCTTTATCTAAATCATCTTTGTCTTGCAGCTGGTCTGTAAAATTATCTTCCTTCCATTCAAGATAATATTTTTCTGTAGTTCCGCTTGTCCCATATCGCAAGCCTTCACTGTCATTTGCAGCGGCGCAAATCTGAACAGTAGAGAAAAATCTTTGAATAAACTGTTCGCGCTGATTTGTAACATTCTGGCGGATGCCGTCAGCAACACTTACAGTACTTTTTTTTAATTCCATTACCGCAACTGCAATGCCGTTTATATAAAGAACAATATAAGGACGTTTTTCGACATTACCGTTTACGGTTACTTCTTCCGCAATGTAAAAATTATTTTTCTCCGGTTCTTCCCAATTTATAAAATAAACCGTCTTTGGAGATTCTCCAGGATGCTCTGCAAGTTTAAGACCGTATTTTAAAATTCGATAAACTTCTTTGTTTGTGTGGTATGGAGACTGGGAAAAGTCCGAAAGAATCTGATAAAACTTTGTTTGTATTGCATCAACAAAATCAACCGAGAATCCCGAATCATACAAAAATTTCTTCCAGTCACCCCAGCGAATGTTGTAGTTTTGATCTTCCGACAGATTGCCCAGATATTTATAGCCCAGTTCTTTTTGAAAGAATGTAACAATGCGGTTTTGAGTCTCGCGTTCAGGGTGAGCTGATTTTGTCATTTGGATTCCTCCTGGTTACAATAATGGGTTTTATCAAAATTCTGTAGATATTTTTTTAGCATAAAGCAGCAGAAATAAGGAAATGTATAAAACTTACCATTGAATCCAATGTTTTTTTTGCAAAGTTTTATTCCATAATGAATATCCGCATATTTTTCTTTCTCAATCAAATTACAAAGTGATTTTGTTGCATTGTCGCTGGCTTTAACTTCTACAGGAATCAAACCTCTCATATCCCTCACAAAAAAATCCATCTCCAAAGTTGATTTTTCATTCTTAAAATAATAAAGACCATACCCCTGTTTTACAAAAGCATCTGCTATTATATTTTCATAGATTGCGCCTTTATAGGTATTAAAGTTTCTATTCTGCCTGAAATCAATCTGAGCCTCTTCATCAAGAGAGGCAATCAAAAGACCTGTATCACGCCAATAAATCTTATAATCATTCGGTTTGTAATTTCCCTTAAGTGGAAGCTCCGGACTTTCAAGACAATAACAGATATTAATGATTCCGGCATCATTCAGCCAGTCTATTGTCCCAATGTATTCTCTGTTTCTAGCGCCAGGAGCAACTTTTGTAATTTGGTAACGCTTGTTTTCTTTTGCAAGAAAAACCGAAATATGATTATAAACATTCTTAAGCTTAGCCTTATCAAGCCCGAATGCATATTTTGTAATGTCATCTTCGTAAGATTTCAAAATCTGCCGCTGTTCCTGCAATGTACCGGAATAATTTTTATTGGTGATGAACATATCTACAACCTTAGGCATTCCACCCAAAGTTGTGTATTCCATAAAGTTTTCCATCCATACATTGTATTCAAGTTCGCCAAAAGGAGCCTGATTTATCATGTGTTCCAGAATGCTGTCTATTTGTTCCTGCTTATAACCTTTCGCCCAAAGGAATTCTTCAAAATCCAGTGAATACATTTCATAATCAGTTTTATAACCTACACTGACAGAAGTAATTTGATTGTAATTGATGCCCAAAAGTGAACCAGAGCAGATTACATCATATCTGCCGTCAATCTTAAAAAACTTAAGGCTTGTAGTGCAGTCAGGAAAAACCTGAATTTCATCAAAAAGAATCAATGTTTCATTTGGTATAAAATTCCAGTCTGGCCTTAAAAGAGTGATTTCCCTTATTATAGATTCCGGTGAATATCCATTTTTAAAAACCGTTTTAAACTGCGGATCTGTAATAAAATTGATTTCGATATAGTTCTTGTAAGACTTTGCAAAATTCCTTACAGAAAAGGTTTTTCCGATTTGCCTTGCACCTTTTATTACAAGAGGGAGCCTGTCTGGATTGTTTTTCCACTGAATCAAATAATCATCTACTTTTCGCCTAAGCATAATGACATTATAAACCCACTAATCACATTTTTCCAGTGTTTTTTGAGGTAAAAATCACATTTTTCCTGACATTTTAAGGGTAATTTTCACATTTGTTAAAAAATGTGGGATTTTTAATAACTCAAGTCAATAAGTTCGATTAATGTTTTAGGAATATCCTGTTCTTGCCATCGGGTAGTTAGATAGGCCTCAAAGGAATTTTTATTCATATATGATGCAAATAAATGTTTATGAGTTTCACGATGTTCATTATCAGTATTATCTAATAAATCAAATATTGGTTTAAAAATATTTCGAAAACGTTTATTAATAGCTTCAAAATACTGACATTCTAATTCTGGACGTTTTTTAATTTGGTAACACTTGCCATTTTCAATATAAAAATCATCAAGTTCTGTATTAAACCATGTGTTGTCGTTTGAAATTGGAAAACTGATTTGGGCGATTTCCTCAGAATATAACTGACGTACTTTTTCTCCACGTTTTAAATAATATGCAAGTTCATCTATTACTTCCATTTTTGATATTGTTATAGGATTTTCAGAATGTTCGTTATATTTTATTTCAACAGACAAATTATTTATAAAATCTTTCATTTCAGCAAACAATATTGAGAACTCAGTGTTGTATTTGTCTTGTTTGGAATTCTTAGAGTCTATCTGCAAAGTATAAATGACAAGAATAACAGATAGAACAGTAAGCACAGGCGTAATTATAGTTGTAAAAATAGTACATCTCATTTCTATATTTGACTTTTGATATTTAGATGAAGAAAGCTTTTTCGCAAGGCCAAAAGAAAATGCAAGTGCAATTAAAAATAAAAAAATGATTACAATAGTCAGTATTGTCATAATGATATCTCCTTATTGTTTTACAATCTCCCAGTATCCAGACTTGTCCGAACCGACACGCTGAATCGCGCCGATTTCCACTAATTTTGCCAAAGCTCGTGTTACCGTGGCCCGTGACATTCCAATTTTTTCAGAAATCTTTTCTTTTGATAAATTAGGATTATCAGCAATAACGGCAAGAACCAATTTTACAGGCTCATTTGCCTTGAACATCATCATAATATCATTTGGATGAACTGTATATTCCGGCCCGGCAATTCCATATTCCTTACAAAGATTGCAAATCTTTTCAATGCCGCGGCCCCAGCTTTCTATAAAGCCCGCTCTAAAGAATGTATTCGCAATATCCGGGTTATGGGGAAGTGAGCGATGTTTTTGCATTAAGATCCTGATTCGAAAGCTTCAAGTCATCTTTACTCATTCTTCCGCTACGAATGGCTTCACGGTGGAAAATATCAAAGCTTTCTTTATTAAGGTCTTCAACGCTCACATTTTCAAGCGGAACAGAATCCCAGTTTTTACCAGTCTTACGCAAAAGAAAATTAGTCAGTGCCGAACCTTGCAAAAGCTGTTTTGTGCTGCCAGTCCTATAATGATACTCCCCCTTGTAATTTACAGAATAAGGATTTTCTTCAACAGTGATTTTTATAACATCAAGTCCATTCTCAGTAATCAAATCCACATCAACAATCAGCCCAAGAGCATCACGAACTTTATTGGGAATATCTTCCATAGGTTTCTTTGAATCAGCAAGGCCACAAACAGAACCGTCATAACGCTTACCAATATAAAGCACACCGCCCTGAGCATTTGCAAAACGTCGCAATCCGCTTCGCGTCTTGCTAAACAAGTTTTGACAAGCAAAACTCGCCAAACATAATCGGATGTTTATTGACACTTCTTCTAAATTTAGGAGATAGGCAAGAGTGCCAAGATTCTTTGTATTCGATTAACTGGGATTCGGACATTTTTTGACACTCCTGTGGTTTAAGATTTTACATAGCACTTTGATAATACATTAGGAAGTTTTTTATAGTTATTCAAATTATACTCTTGAATACATTTTTTTATTTTAGCACCCTCTTCTTCCTCATAATCACAAATCATCATTGTTGTCGTAGTTATAGCATCATGAACCACAGGATCATTCTCAATAGTTTGTATTGATGCTGAATAAAAATAATCCTCAGAATATTTTAGAATTATATATAAAAGTAATTGAAGTCTTTCTTCCTGACTTAAGTTACTATAATGTTTTGCAAATTGTGAATATCTTTGGAAATGCTTTTTGTAAAACACAATAATATAAGTATAATCTTTTTCAGGAAAAACACATACATGCATATCCTGTAAATCATATTTTTTATCAGTATTAAACACATCATTAATTATTTCGCCATCAAAGCCTGTAATAAGCGAAATACTTCCCTGAAAAGCAAAAGGACATGTATAGTCAAGTTTTCTATATTCTACAATTCGATAATATCCATTTGTATTGGAGTTCAAGAGTTTTTTAGTATCGTAAATCGCTTTAAAAGAATCCTTTTTATCTCTATCACCAGGTTTCAAGACCGGCTCTAATAATGCTGAATTTGGCAACTGCAAGTTTTCTAACATCTTAGGGAATGCTTTAGCCTCCACAGCTTTTTTATAATAAAATTTCAAATAATTCTTCAGAGCAATTTGGTGCAACACTTTATCAGGAGGATTTTTGTCTGGATATTTTTCAAAGGTTTCATATTCTTTAAATATTTTTTCATCACAATCTCTGCATATTAGCCTAAAAGTTCCAGCCTCATTAACTCCTTTATCATCATCAACAGCAGGAATCTTTACTAATCCATTAAAAATTTTTACATCTCCATTTATGGCAATAGCTCTTAAACATCTGGCTGGTACAGAATGAGAATTACAAAATGGATTTTTTGATGAATTGCAAATTAAACAGTTATTAGGTTTTACATTTTTTTTAGCAAAAGATTCACCCATAGAAAGAGCTTTATGAAAATTTATATTCTGTTCCTTTGGTAGTGCATTTTCTGGAAATAATTCTTCTAATCTAAAAATCTCAGTCATATTCTTCCTCCTTACACCAACCTAATCTTCCCCGTGAGCAATTGTTGCATCATGGCGGTTTTGAGGTTGCGATATTTTTCTAGTTTTGTGTTTAAGGTTTCTATTTCTTTGTCCATGCTGGAAAGGACATTGGCGATGGCGGTTTGTTCTTCTTTTGAAGATGGCTGGATTATTAGAGTACTTGCTAATGTATCTGAATTAATTGAATCAAAAGTTGAACCAGTAGATGTTTTAGACCAAGAATCTTCAATAAAAATAAGATAATAATATAAGAAATCTGAAATTCTTTGTATTGCACAAACACCTCGACCTAAACAACAATCAAAAGTTGCTTTTGCAACATTTCCGACCGGGGCTCTAACAGTAAAAATAACATCACCTTTTCTTGCAGTTTTAGTTATATGTGTTGTATAAAATCTACAAATAGTTTTGCGATTTGATATATCTGCATTTCCTTGAATTAGAACCATTCCTTTCTGAGTATTATAACAATCAGAGTTAGGTGATTGTCCCATAATAATTGTCGAAATTTCTCCCAATGTTTTCACCTCCCAATCTTCGGGTATTTCTCCCAGTTCGGTTTGTTTCATTTTAGCTGACAAACGGATTTGTTCAGGACTAACGTCCTTCACTTCTTTTGTGTGAGTACCGTTAGGTACAAACAAATCTGTTTGTTTATTACCAAAACCTGGGAGGCGTTTTTTGCCGGTGAGGAGATTTTGCATTGTGCCCTGTTTGATGTTCTTTTTCTTTTGAATGAGTTTTTCTGTTGTGGAAATAAGTGCATCTACATCGGAAAGGGCTTTTGCGATTCGTTGTTGTTCTTGTATAGATGAAGGTATATTGATATAACAAGTTCGGACATCTTCTTTATTTAATTTTGGTTGAGCAGAAGACGCTGCTTTTGAAATCAATTGATTATAAACAGCTCCATGAGAAAAAGCATAATATGCAAATGTATTATCAATTTTTTGATTAAAAAATTTAATTAAAAACATGTTAGGGCCCAAGGTGCCTCTAAACATTAGATTTTCTGGATAAATAAATGAAAATCCAGCATAGGCTCCAACATTTGCTAATAATAATTCTCCTCCATGTAAAGAAGATTTCTTTAAGAAATCATATGAATATTTTGAAACATAAACTCCTTCATTAGTAAAATTCGTTCTAATATCAGTTAGCCTAATCAAACGTGCATATGAAGGATATTCTAAATAACGTACATTTCTTGCTAAACTTTCAAATGAACCATTTGCTGTATAGTCAGTTAAAATATCTATTAAATCTCTTAGAGTATGTTCCTTCCAATCATCAGGAATCAATCCAATTTCTGTCTGCTTCATTCGTTTACTCTCCATTCGCCGCCTTTTGCTCCGCCTAGCCGTTCAATCATTTTTGTTTCTTTCAGTTTGTCGATATGTTTTTGGACGGCACTTGGATTTATGCCCAGTTCACTGCAAAGTTCTTTTCTTGAGATTTTTGGATTCTGTTTTATTAATTCTAAAATTTTCAATGTGGTTTCTGACCACTTTTTCTGACCACCCACGCTTATTTTCTGACCACCTTTAATGTCGTCAGATTCCATCGAAGCCTTGTATTCATCTATCTGCTTCTGCAAATTATCCACATGATGATTCATCATAAAATCTATGAAATCCTTTGAAGCATCTTTTTCCTGACTTTGCGCAAGGCTCTGGATGTATTCGGCTCGTTTTTCTTTTTTTACGATTGAAGGAATACAGCCGGCTTCATACTGAATCATGTTCATGACAAGACGGCTCATTCTACCATTACCGTCTGCCCACGGATGAATTGAAACAATGCGGTAATGAGCTTCAAAACTGAGTTCGTAGAGTTTGTGAATGTCGTTTTTATCAACAACCTTTCGTTCAGCATTGAGCCAGTCACAAAATTTCTGCAGTCTGTCAGGAACCTTCTGCCAAGCAAGATAGGATTTCCCGCCTCGTCCCGCACTTACATTCAAAAGCCTCAAGTCCCCCTTTGCAGAAGAAAAGTCTCCGCCAATCGTTTTATAAGTGGAGCCGGTATTTTGCATGACAAGGGCGGCAAGGCTACATAAAAGTTCGATTGAAAAGTCTGCGTGGGATTTTGCATAAATAAAACTCTGCTCATAGGCCTTTTTTAAATCGAGGTTCATCAGCTGTTCCGCCATAGGCTTGTTCGTGCTGATTCCCTCGTCGAACAAAAGCTGATTTTCTATTTCGGTAACAGTTGAGCCTTCTATTGCAGTTGAATGGGTGATAATTGAATACAGATAGAATTTTTCATAATCAAGCTGCTGATTTATTCCAAGAGAAAGATACTCGTTCACTGTTTCAATTAGATTCTGCTTCATCATCTGCTCCTACAACTTAAATCCCATCTGAGCAAGATGAGCGGAAACTTCTTTTTCTTCTTCTGCGAGTTTTTCGGTGAGTTCTGGCAATGTGTTTTCGTAACGCTCGTAGAGTTCAACTATCCGTTTTGTAAGATGATTTGCAACTGTTACATAAAGATTCTGGATTCCCTGGTCAATTGTTTTGTACCATTTGCGGTTTACAAGAAAGTCTGTTATTTCTGAATCGGTAAAAGCGTCGTAGCGTTTGCGACAGTTTTCGTCCAGCTTCTTTTTGAGGTCGGCAATTGTTTTCTTTTGTGATTTTATAGAAGCTTCATAAGCTTTGCACTTTTTAAGGATTTCAGGCTCCTGCGAAAGTTCATCATCTTCAGCGACATCGACGCAGTTTTCTTCTACAAATTCTTCAAACTCGCTTTCTGTCTGACTAAGTTTTTCTTCTGCTTCTTCGATTGATTTCTGTTCTGATTCAAAGAAGGCATCAAGAACAATCTGCTTTGGAATAAGGCGGCCTTCCCAGCCGATTACTTTTGGCTCCTTTGGCTTTTTTTCTTTTGCGGAATCTTTCTTTGCTTTTTTGCTTTCTTTTGGTTCTTCCTTTATATCATCAGTTATTTTTGCAAGCTTGTAACCAAGTTCATCCTGAATAACAAGAAGGACATCATCATTCATTGTTTCGTTCCAGTAAGCAAGAAGCACCTGATAAACATCGTATTTATCCAGCAGTTCGAGTTTGGTGAACTTAGAAAGAATTTTTTCTGAAAGTTTTAGGATGATTTCTTTGTTTGAATCTGATGGCTTTAGATTTGTAAGAATTGGATTTGCAAATGCCTTCCATTCTTCAAAGGCTTTATTTACCTTTTTGTTGTATTCAAGAAATTCTGCATTTTCTGTGATTGTCTTGTGAACATCATCTTTTTGGATGAGAAGTTTGTAAAAACCTTTTCGTCCTGTGTATTCACCGAAGATTTCTTTTTTTAGATTCGGGAAGACATTCCAGAAGTGAGGAATATTGTCTATATCTTCCTGAGGGATTCCGCCGTAAAGATGCGCCTCGATGCTCTGCAAATCTTCTTTTTCGCTTGAATCGATGTAACGAGGAATGTTCAGATTGTAAGTGTTCTTTTCGATGATTTCTGCAAAAGGAACAAAACGGCTGAAGCCTGGAACCTCGGTCATTGAATTAAAGGTTGTTACAATTTTGTAAATATCCTGCTCGCGAAGACGGTTTTTGTCTCCATCTTTTATAAATCCGTAGCTGGCATCAATCATAAAAATGCCGGTGCGGCTGGCAGTATTTTCTTTGTCGAGCACGATGATACAGGCTGGGATTCCAGTTCCATAAAAAAGGTTTGCAGGAAGTCCGATTATTCCTTTAATAAGATGACGGTCGATTATGTTCTTGCGGATTGATTCTTCTGCATTCCCGCGGAATAAAACTCCGTGGGGCAGAATTACGGCAGCCTTACCAGTGTTGTTCTTCATGGATTTGATGATATGCAAAAGCCATGCGTAGTCTCCGTTTTTCTCTGGAGGAAGTTCGTCATAATCATCAAAGCGGCCATAAGGCTTTAAGCCGTCCATCCAGTTTTTCATGCTGAATGGCGGATTTGCTACGATGTAATCGAACTTTCGGAGCTTGGTGTCATCATTATCATCTTTATACCATGGATCAGAAAAAGTGTTGTCTGAATGAATCTCTCCGGAAGGAATGTTATGAAGGACCACATTCATTTTTGCAAGACCGGCGGTGGAAATATCTTTTTCCTGACCATAAATTGCAAGCGGAAATGGAGCTTCATTTGCGGCGCGAATCAAAAGTGAACCAGAACCACAGGCCGGGTCATAGATTGTAGCATCTCTGTTTTTGCAGTTTGAAATATCTATTACTTTTGCAAGAATGCGGCTTACTTCGGCAGGTGTATAGAACTGTCCCTTGCTCTTTCCGCTGGCAGTAGCAAAGTTTCGCATAAGATATTCGTAAGCATCGCCGATAAGGTCATCATCTTCTGCCTTGTTGTTCTTAAAATCAAGCTCCGGCTTTTGGAAAATGGCAATAAGGCCTGTAAGTTTGTCCACCATTTCATCGCCCTTGCCGATTTTTGATTCATCGTTAAAGTGAGCGTTGTTTATGATTCCTGTAAGGTTGTTTGCTTCTGCAAGTTTTGCAATCAATTTGTCTATTTCCTCACCGATGTTCTTATTTCCCTTTAAGGCAACAAGGTCTTCAAAACTTGCTCCTTTTGGAATTGCGATTGCACCGTAAGGGTCATCTTTATATTTGTCTGAAACATATTTTACAAACAGAAGAGTAAGAATGTAGTCTTTATATTGAGAGGCATCCATACCGCCGCGAAGCTTGTCGCAGCTTGCCCAAAGTGAACTGTAGAGTTGCGATTTTTTAACTGCCATTTATTTCCCCAAAAGAATTATCTTATTTCTTATTAACTTCATTTATCACGCAAATATCCCCAATATCACAATTAAGAGCCCTGCAAATTTTAGCAAGACTGTCCATTGAAACATATTCGCCTTTATTCAGTTTGGCCAGAATATTTGTTGAAATTCCAGCTAGAGGGATTAAGTCCGTTTTGTTTTTAATTCCTTTTTCGATGAGCCGGATCCATAGTTTTTTATAGTCTACCTGCATGGATAATCATTATACCATATTTTTTTGGGATTTTTGTTAAAATAAATCACGATAAGTCAAAGTTTCTTAACTTTGATACTAAAAAAACACTGGTATCCTAAAAGAATACCAGCGTTATAAGCAAATCTATTTTATCTCTCCCATTCCCGCTCTCTCCGCTGTTTCCTTTCCGTTTCCCGCCCCAGTTCAAATTCCCTATACCATGGGCTTTTCTGCACCCATTCTTTTACGTCTTTGCAGCCATGTTCTGCAACAACTCCGGCAATCTTACGAAGCAGTTCCGGGGTCGCACTTTCGAACATCTGGCTTATCTCAGCAGTTCCGAAAAAGTGTTTTTTACCGTAGGCTGTCTGTTTTGTGTATTCGTTCAACGTATGGTCATACTGCTTAATCTGGCTGTCATATCCATCTTTTGATTGCCTTATTTGAATTTGCAAAAGCTGCAACAAACAAATCGACTATCGGATCCAACTGTTCATCACGATAAGTGTTCTGAGCAGCACGGCATCGCTCCTTGGTCCATTCCTTGAAGTTCTGAATACTCGGCATAAGTTCTTCCCACTTGGAGATTTCTTCAAGGACATCGATGTTCTTTTCGGTCAGCGCAGAAAGAAGTGTGAAAACCCTATTGCACAGGAGATCTTTCTCTTTTTGAAATTTCTCAAGAGTCTTTCCGACTTCATCTCTTGGCTTTGGCGTATCTTCAATTTCAAGGCCATGAGAGCGAGCGATAAAAATCCACTTTTCACGACATATTTTATCAAAGGTGATTTTGGGATTATTCTTCTTGCTGATTTTCTTTTCGGGATCTGGTGGCAGAATTCCGGCTTTAAGAAGGGCTTTGGTCTGATCTGTTGTAGTAAGTCCTGTATCTTCGTCCTTACATGGCCATGCTCTGCGCAGATGAAAATGAGGGGCTCCCACTTCATCCTGATGCATTGCCCAGTTCAGAATGAAGAAAGGCTTTCCGTGTTCTTCGTTCCACTTGTTCAGCCACGTTAAATATTCCTCAAAGCAGGATAGGGAAACTTCAACTTCAGGATACTTTTCCATGCGGCCAATCTGTAAAATTTGTTCTTCCGGAGCATGCATGGTTTTCTTTCGCCATTCGTCCATGGTTACTACACGTTCCTTGTGACGACTTTTGATGTAGTTCTGATTTGTCTGTTCCAGCTGGGGCGCCAAAGGTTTCTTCGTAATATTTGAGCTCGCCCTGATCAAAACTGATTTCCATACCTCACCAGGACCAGATGACATTCTTGTCTGATTTATCTTTTGCAATGTGTTCAGGATTTGAATCAAAGTCCCGGTCAATGTGTCGTGATGAAAAAGCCTTTTTGTCAGTTTTGCGCTTACGGCCTGAGTTCATCGTACAGCGCATTTTTCACTGTGGATTTGTTTTGTAATCTGGATTGAAGCCATAATCTCCACCAAGTTCCTTAAGCTGATGCAAAATGTTTCGAAGCGCCTTTACATCATCTTTTGCATGATAGGCCTTGTGGGAATCAAAAAGATGATTGTCCCGCTCAGGATCGTTTTTGAAGTCATGTCTGTTTACCGGATTTTTCCAGGCAGGCTCTGATATGCCGGCCGGCAGATTTACAGAGATTCTGCTATCCGCCATTTTGCGGATTTATCATGCGACCTTTCTTTTTAAGATACGGTAACTTTCTCCTGTAAACTCAATACTTGTGGCCGTCTCGCGAAGCCTGTCTACTACGGCTTCACCGAGATTTTTCATAAGTACTTTCTTTTCAAGATTTGAAATCACGATTGTTGGAAGCTGGTTGTCATATCGCTTTCGCAGAATGTAACTTAGGATTTCTATTTCCTTTTCACGCTTCAATGAACGGCTGACTTCATCAATTACTAGAAACTTTACTGTTGAATAATCGTTAAAAACTTCTTCTGTCTAGGGGGATTTAAAGTTCATACTGGATTCCACCTTGTAAATCAGATCTTCCATGCTGACATAGCGGCCCTGTGTGTCCCGGACTGCTGCAGTTCCAAGATGAGTTTTTCCGGTTCCTTTGGTCCCGGTCATTAGAAGAACTCCTTCATTGCCTTTCTGACTTACAAAATTACACACCTTCTGATAAATGCTTTTTTCAGTTTCTGTCCTGCATTCAAAGTTGAAAAAGGAACTTTCTGAAAATCTTGGCGGAACACCACTTGAATTACTTTTGTTCCAGTTTTTAATGTTACTCAGATTTGCGGCTATTTTTTCACGTAAACTTTTTCTTTCGTACTCAAAAATCTCTTTTTGTCGTCCTTCAAGTTTATCATCTGGTGAATATCCGCATTTTTCCAATGCAAATCTTTCATCCGTATCAAAACGGTTTAATTCATCAATTAAGTTTTGTTCTCTCATGTTGTACTCCGCGTGTTGTAAAAGTTTAAAGGGGCCAAATGGCACTAGAAAGACAGGTTTGCCAAAGTCTCTTCAGATACTTCATCACAGCCAGATTCCTGAACGGCCGTGAGCCGCCTTCCGCTTTTTGTAATTGGAGCAGGCTTTTCAATCTCCCTTAAAGCCCACTGCATGGAATTAAAGTCAGATCTGGGATTTGCTCCCTTGTCTGCTTTCCACTAAATAAAATATTTTTGAAATATTTTTTGAGAATGCATATTTATATTAAAAATTCATATATGTCTGAATTTATATATTTACTGTGCACATTTTTTCGTGAGGGGACGGAAGGATTTTTCATGAGGTTTAGGAAACTTTCTTCAAGACTCCCCGAAAATAACTGCAGGAGAGTAGTACGCAGATTTGCGTTTAAATGATTTTTGGACGATGGATTTTTAGAAGAGATTTAAAAGATATTTCAAAGAGCTTTGAGGGTAAATGAAAAAGGCTTCCAGTCTGCATCTAACAAACTGAAAGCCTCTTGTAATTACTTCTCTATCCAGACATAAGCTGTCGCAGAACTAGCACCTACTTTTTCAATAAGTCCTTCTTTAACTAAATCGGCTAAAGCTCTTTCTACAGTCTTTGTACTGATATCAGGACATTTTTCCAGAATTTCTTTTTTGTTTATCTTGCCTACAGTATTTTGTATCAAGCGTTTTACTCTTTCAGGCTTTGAAATCTTATTGTCAGATAAGTATTCAACACGACTTTCAAATTCATTTGATGCTTTAATCAAAATTCCAAGATAATACTTTACAAACGGTTCGTAAGTATTATTGCTTTCATGCCATTCTGTAGAACAATCCTGTAATGCTTCATAATAAGTTTCTTTTGATTCTTCAATCACCATCTCAATACTTATATATTTTCCGATAATGAATCCAGCCCGATAAAGTAATAGAAGTGTAAGCAGTCTGCTCATTCGTCCATTGCCGTCTTCAAATGGGTGAATGCATAGGAAATCCAATATGAACATTGGAATTAAAAGCAGCTTATCTGTTTTACTGTTATTCCATTCCTCCAGAAAACGTTCTGTCATAAGTCTCATGGCTTCTTCCGTTTCAAAGGCTGGTACTGGTGCAAATCTTACTTTCTGAATTCCATTTCCATCCGTTTCGGCAATAATGTTATCGCTGGATTTATATTTTCCACCAAAACCATTTTGATTGTATGAATATAAATCTCTATGAAGCTGTTGAATGATATTTGATGTAGGTGAAATATAATCATAGCTTTCATGTATTGTGGAAAGGACATCTCTATAACCAGTAATTTCCTGCTCGTTTCTATTGCGTGGTTCAGATTTTTTCTGCATCAATTCTTCCAGTCGCTTATCTGTTGTAAAAATTCCTTCAATTCTGTTTGATGATTTTGTACTCTGAATTTTAGCAATTTCAAGCAGGGTATTTAATTCATCTTTCTTTGCTTCTACAAATAACTGTTGGCGTCCCTTATGCTCATAAATTGAACTGAGAAGATTGACGATTTCAGGTGTAAGCAGTTTTCTTGCGTTTTCTTTATATTCAAAGTTATGCATTTTGTCCTCCGTAGTAATCTCTACCCCAAATAAATATTCTCTATGTCATATTACTATAAAATGACATAGAGACCAAGATAATGACATAGAGAAATTAAGTTTTACGCAATTCCAAATCTTTGAGAGATTCGAGCCACCTCTTCCTCAGAAAGATTAAACTTTTCAAGTTCCAGTTTAGCAATCCGCTTATCCTTCAGAATCTGACCTTTCTTCCGGCCTTTTTCCAGTTCCGACAAAACTAAAAGAACACCGAGTTTGAATGAATCATGATTCCTTTGCCTGTATTAGAAGTCTTTTCTTCGGAATCATCTTCTACAACTCCGACCTTTTTTCTGGCTTCTGCTGCCTTAATCATTTCATGTGCTTTATTGATGGATATACTGCCATTCTAAATTTTTTCAAGAAGGGCAGAGTCAGCCTTCTTTGCAATCTCACGCATTTTGCAAACCTGACGGGCAGACTTATTAAGCTGTCGTCCTATTGCCTCATCCGAGGAGCCTTGTACATTAGGATTTGAACGTCTGATTTCATCAAGTTTCAAAAATGCCGCAAAGTATTCTCCATCGGTAAGACGACGAGAGTTCAACTGCATCTTATACTCATATTCAATCGTTTCATCTCGACTATCAAACTTCTTTATGATTACAGGCACCTTTTCAAGTCCGGCTTTCTTTGCCGCCATAAAACGTGAATGTCCATCAACAATGATAAAAGCCTCAGTAACGATAATAGGCCTGGACTTATCAAATCCATTTGCCCTCATATCATTTGCAATTTCCGCAACCTTATCATTCTCCTGCTGAAACACGTTCTTGAAATCTCTGTCAAAACGAAGCTGTGAAACTTCAACCATCTTAATCTTGGCATTATCTTTATCATTTGTTTTTAAAGTCTTCTTACCAAAAATACCCATTTTCACTTCTCCTTATGCAATTTCTTTGTCCAGTTCTTCAAGCTTGCTGTTTAGCATGTTGATTGTTTCTTCATCTTCATTCTGGTCAATAAAGATTTTCTTCATAACGTTTCTTGCAAAATCAACAACCTTATCATCTTCAAGATGTGCAGCATAATGATTAAGCATGGCTTCGGTTTTGTGGCCAGAGAGAGCCATTACATAACGTTTATCTTTTACATAATCCAGCATTCGTGAACAGAAGAAGTGGCGCCAGGAATGGAAACAGATTTCTCTCGAGTTTTCATAACCAATGTCTTTAAGTGCGCGTTTGAGGTATTTATTAAACTGTTTACTGTCCATTGGTTTTTCAGGTACTGTGCTGTAGAAAATGAATCCATTATCAAAGGGATTAAAGTCTGCAAGCATCTTGAGTTTTAAATAAAGTTGATGGGAAATAGGAATAGGCACAGAACGTTCTTCACCGTTTTTACAGCATTTCAAACCATCGTATTTGGACCAGCTTTTGCGTACATAGATTTCATCATCCCCAAGATCATCAATTGTGAGAGCTTGGATTTCTCCGGCTCGCATTCCTGTGTGCATGGCAAGTTCATTTGCAATCTTTGCTTCGTCATTATCCCAATCAAGTTCCATCAGACGGTTTGCTGTTTCCATATCAATAATTTTGCGTTCTTTGCTCTGATTAGAACATTTGATAATTCCATCAAAACAATTGTTTTGTGTCAGGTCGTGATAGTAAGCCCACTTCATAGGAATTGTGATTGTTTCAATAATTGAGTTTACAGTCTTAGGAGCAAGCTTCTGGGCTTCATCGCTAGAGAAGAAAGCTTCAACATCGTTTCTTGTAATTTCACCAACACATTTTCCGGCAAGACGAGGAATCCAGTAAAGGCAGGTTCTGCTCATAAGTGTTGCACAATACTGACGATGGATAGACTGCTTCTTCCCGAGCTTTTCTTTTAAATAAGGAGATTTGTCATAATCCCAGAAGTTTTCGAGGAAGTCTTCAATCGGGATGCTACCTTTTGATGATTTAGGAACAGCAGAGTAGAGGTAGTTTCTTTCCTTCAGAATCTTGATGATTGTTTCAATGTCTTCTGTATCAAAATCTGCGGTGCGTAAATCATTGAAGAGTCTGATCTTATCAATGCTCTGAACTTTGGAGTCCTTGCTGTTTACTCGGACAGAAATGTTTCCGGTTACAATCCATTCCATAACCTTGCGTTCAGCTTCTGCACGGTTTTTGCAGCCAGTAGATTTGTTGTTGGAAAGACTTCCATCTGCAAGACGGATTTGAGCGTAATAAAAGCCAGTATGGGCTTTAAAAATTAAATAGGGCTTAGCCATATTCACCTCACTAAGATCGTAAACCTCTTACTTAGAGTATTTACTTAAATTAGTAATTTGAATCACGCTAAGCCCTACTTTATTGAGTTTAGTAGTATCGTAATTCCTTGTAACATAATGAGTTACAGCATAGCAGAGGCAGGACTCGAACCTGCGGCCTCCGGGTTATGAGGGGGACCTTGGGTACTCCTTACAACCTCACCTCGTATTATTATGCTTCAGATTGCTTGGATTCTATCGTTTTTGGGTCATTTTTGCAAGTTTTTACTACATAACGCTACAAAAAACTATAGATAACTTTAAAATTTGCTCAATATTGTTGCTCAATATCCTGACCTCCTGGCAACTACCCCGGAGGTCAATCCGATTATTCCTTATACAAATCTTTCAATTCATAAAGAATCAGCTGTTTTTTGTAAGCCTCATCAATTTCTTTATAACCGGATTTCGAGAAAAAACCATATTTGCTGCAAACTAAACCGGTGCTGTTTACCTGTTGAATTTCGTTCCAGATAAGGTTTTTATCTATTTCACTATCACGGAATTTTGCTTCGTAGAAAATATAACTGTTATCATTTTCGGTGACCACATCAAACTCACCGTTTTTGTGATTTGCTGGATCGTCATACCAATATTTTCCAATTTTCTCAAATGAGTCCTCTAATTCTCCAGAACGATTCTTACGAATCAAAAATTGTTTGCAAACCTGTTCGAAAGTCAGAGGTACATAATGCTCTTCAAAATCAGCTTCAATAAATTTATCATAAAAAACTTCTGAATCCATAACTGCAAGGCGGGAAAGATTTCTGTAAATATATTTGAAATAAAATAAAGTCAGCTGGTCCGAAATATAATAGCCGGCCTTTTTCTTGTTATTTTCATCGTTAATCGGAGATTCTTTTACAACGATATCCATGCTTATTAACTTATCAAGAACATCCACCAGAGTTGGTGAACTTGAAACCTGAGACTGGGAGAGGATATCTTTAAATCGAACAAATCCTTTTGCAAGAGCTTCAAAGACTTCATAGGCATTTTGCATTTTTGAAATTTCAGATTTCAGGTGCATCTGAACTTCATTTTCAAAACGACTGCCTGGACTTGCAATCAAATCAATTATATTCTGCTTAACAGTCTTGGATGAATCTATTCGCCTGTTGTAATAAGGAATTCCGCCAAAAACAGAATATAAACGAACCTTATCCTCGTCACTAAAATCCTGATAGAAGAGTGAAGAATCATAATAATCCATAGCCTTAAGATTCATGAATAAATCAAAACGACCAAAAAGAGGATTTTCTTCAGAAAGCAAAGACTTCATAGTTTCTACATAAGAACCGCACAGAATAAGCTTTAATTTTGAAGTGGATTTATTATTGTCGATAAAAGACTGAATTATGCTGTCCAGGCCTTCTACAACTTTCCGGATATAAGGATATTCGTCAATTACAACAATTAATTCTTTTTCTTTGGCTTGTTTATAGAGAAATGCAAGAGTTGATTCAAAGGTATCAAAGGCCAATGGTGGTAGACCAAAAGTTTCTGAAATAATTTCGCAAAGAGATTTAACATTATTTATTTCAGAAGTTTCTTTGCACTCATAATAAATTGAAGTTGTTTTTGTTCCTTTCAGACAATGCTTAATCAGTTCTGTTTTACCAACACGACGACGACCATAGATAAGGGCTGCTACATCCTTATCTGAATTAAAAAACTTTGAGATTGCTTTAATGTTTTCTTTTCTTCCAAAAAAAGGTTCATCTAGTGTCATTTAGAAACTCCTTTTACTCGATTGTATTCGACTCGGCTGTAACCGAGTAAAATTATAATACTAAAAGGAAATGCAGTCAAGGATGGGATTCTCATATTTCTGTTGCTAATTTTTGAGATGATTTATTGTAAATTAACAATTATTGCTGTTATGGTCATTTGTACTCTTCTTTCCAGCTGATTATTTCTTGTTCGAGTTTTTGATTATGTTGTAGCATATATTCCATGATTTCTTTATGGCATCCATTACCAATCAAGGCTTTAGCTTTTGAGATGTCGTTTTCTTCGAGTGCCTTTGCAAAAGCAGAATAAGTTTTGAGTTCCGTAATTCCCATTTTGTAAGGCTCAAAATTTATAAGAGTTTTTGAACGAAGATTTTCCAAAATATAAAAACCATCCGGGTCAATGTCGCCAAAATGAAAATAGTCTTTTTCTGCGTTTTGATTGTAGATTGTCTTCAAAAAGTTTTGCTTTGCGCTATTATGGTAGCCCGAGAGAAAAATATAAAAAGTATCATCCTCGTTGATTCTATTGAATGAAGTCAAATTTTCAACAGTCATTATTTTAGAATCTGTTATTTCAAAAGAAACAATTTTTCTGATTGAGGCGGAAGAAATGCCAAGCGGAATATCTGAACAGATTTTTGAAACATTTCCGTTTTCAAAAACTATTGTCCCATTGCCCTTGAAATACACATAAGAAGGGTTTGCAAAAATACCGCATTCTTCAAGAATTACTTTATTAACTTCTTTTTCATCGGCACAATTTTCAATTAAAAAATCAAAATAACCGCTCTTTTTCAAAATGCGTAAGACTTTTGTTTTGTATTTTGATTCCCATGTTTTTGAATTTGATAACACGGAAATCGAAAGTTCTCGTTCCAAAATTTCATTCTTGTTTTGTAAAATAAAAACTAAAAGTGCAAGTATATCTTTTGCCTCGCTTTGAAGATATTCGGAATTTTTCCCAGATTCTAGTCGTTCGATTTGACTTTTGCAAAAATCCTTTATTATTTTGTGCACAGATGAATCATCAAAAAAAGTTGAGTAAAAATTTATTTCTTCTTTTATTCTCGTATTCCTATCTTTGACTCCAAGAATTGTTCGAATCTTGTTCCAATTTTCATCAGAGGAAATAGCTGTAATCTTTGAAACTCTATCCTGTTTTTTTGAAATAATGACAAGAGAGTTGATTTGCAAAATTTCTATATCGTTCTCAAAATCTTTTATTTTGTCGATATCTGTAAAATCATTGTTGTAATCAGGGAAAACTTTTTCTGGCAATATAGAGAATGATTGCGTAACTTCATTCTGACCGTCATAAGTTTTACTTGATTCATATTTTTTGAGAAGTAATTCCAGTATTTTCTTTTGTATTTTTGAATATGCCATTTTACTGCCTAAAACCTTCAATTGGTTTTGTGTAGCGACCATCCGTATAGAGTGCTACAGTGTTATCAATGTAACGACCTATAGAATCTATTTTTTCAGGAGGAGCAGCATAGAAAACCTGGAAGTTATTATCCTCCAAAAATTTTACCATCTGTTCAATTCGTTCTTTTGATAAAGCTGAAAAAGCTTCATCAATAAATGCAATTCTCGCACATGTTACATTTTTAGGATAAAATTGCAAAAGGCTTGCGGCTAGAACAATAAAGTAAGGCGTCTGTTTTTCACCACCAGAAGCAGAACCTTGTTTTTTCGACAAATCAGTTTCAGTAATTTCATCACCAGAATTACTCTTTATGAGCATGTCATAATTATAATAATTTCTATAATCCGAGTAGTCGTTTTCATCTTCACTTGAAAGAATCTTTTCCAAGAAATCCTGTACATCAGAATTTAATTTTTCATCATTACCAGAATCTGAACTGAATAAATCCGGATTTCCTTGTAATGCAGACAAATTGTCTAAAATAGTGAAGAAAATTTCTCTATCACCTTTGGGAAGCATTTTGAATTGATAAATATCACGACCAAAAGGGATGCGTTTAAGTTCTGAGTTAATCTTATCTATTTCTTCTTTTGCTTTATCAATATTTTCTTTTAATTCTGATACAAAATCATGAAGGAAAACATCACGTAATTTTACAGATTGTTCTTCTAATTTATCTTTCGCTTCATCGATTTTTACATTTGCAACATTTCTGTACTGCTCTCGATAAAAAGAAATAAATTCAATTCCACGATTATCGAGTGGTAAATCAGAAAGCTTATTGTATTCAAGTTGAATATTTTCTAGATTCTTTTTGGCATTTTCTACATCTACATTTAATTGTTTCATATGTTTTTCGCCAATTACAATTGGATTCTTTCTTAATGTAGATTGTCTTTCATATTCAGCAATCATCTCGGCTTCAAGTTCTGGATTTTCTTTTATAAGTTCAGTGTATGTTTCTTTACGAGAATTAGAATCTGATACCAGATACTCTATTTCTTTTTGGATAGAATTTATTTTATTTGAATTTGTTGTACAGTATTCAATTGCTTTCTCTTCTTTTGTTTTTGCTGAATCATAATTCTTTTGAGCAAATTCAATTTCTTTCATTGCTGCAAGCATATCCGGACTATTTCTCAATTCTTCAATTTGAGAAACAAGTTCATTCTTGCGTTTAGTTTGAATCCTTAAACTTTCTTTGGAATCAAAATTATAATCAGAAGCATCCCAATTTATATTTTCTATTAAGCGTTTTAATTGTTCTGTTTTAGATATACTTTCTCTTACAACATCAATATTTGAAAGCAATTCTTCTTTATCTTTCTGAGTTTGTTTAAGCTGAATCTTTATAACATCATTACCCATACAGAATTTTGTTTTGCGAATTTCCATAAGACTAGCAGAATAACTTTTTGCAAGTGTTCCATCCATCATAAGCGCACCTTTAGGATGCTCATGGAGCTCATATTCAGTTTCACAAAGATGAATGCCATTCAAAAGATAATTTGCATATTTTCTTGCAGCTTTATTCTTTATATTCAAAACCGAGGCTGCAGAATCTTGTATTATTTCGCTTTCCTGAATCTTATCAGTCAGAACTACATTGGTTGTGAACATTCGTTTTTCACGTAGTATATTTAAGGCTGCAGAGCAAGCATCATCATCAACGATAATAAAGTATCGTTTTCTACCGAGGAAGGTTTCTATCGAAGGACGCCATTTTTCGTCTGTAAAAGACTCAACCAGTTCTGCAAAAAATCTTACTGGGCTTTGAATACCACGTTTTTCAAACTCCGCTTTAATAATAAGTTTTGATTCTTCTGCTTCATCTGGAAATGAGACAATATTTGCATCGAGTTCTTTTATTCGTTTTTCTGTTTTTGAAAGTTCTTCTTTTAATTCATAAAGCCTATCTTCTTTTCGTCCAATATCTTTTATCAAAAGAATATTCTGATTTTTAGCCTTTTCTCCATAAGATAAAAAAGTTTGACGTTTTTCTGAAGTAGTGAAATCACTTTCTGCAAGATTTTCAAGAATAGATTTTTCTTTCTCTTCTACATTAATAAAATCTTTAAGTACAAAAATAAGTGACTTTAAGGCAATCTGAAGTTGTTTTAATTGTGCTAATGAGTTTTCATCTTCTATTATTTTTTTTGAACAAACATCTCTTTCTTCTTCGAGTTTTTCAAGGCCTGCTTTTACATTTGCATTTTTACCCTCTGCCTCAGAAAGAAGTTTTCTAGCCTTTTCAAGGTTTGATGCAGCTTCTTCTCGTGTTTTTGCTAGATTTATTTTTTCGATTTTAAGATTTTCAAGTTCAATGTTTTTATTTTTAATTTCAATTATATTCTTGTTGATGTACTGATATTCAAACATCATGGAACGAAGAGTTTTTGTTTTGAGTTGTTTTTCGTATTCTTTAGTTGTTTCTTCAATCTGATCAAGAACTGTTTTTCTTGTTTTGATGTTTTCAAACATAATACGTGCTTCTTCATAAAGCTTTTTCTGTTCACGTAAAAGATCAAGAGAATGAACTGGTATATCAGCTAAAACGGAATCTTGAAGAAATTTATCTACATTACGTTCAGGATCAAATGCCGTCATTTTTAAAAGTTTTTCCCTGAACTTCTTTGCATCTCCTCGAATTCCAAGAACTCGTTTTACCTGTTCAATTGCTTTATCTCTTCCTAAAAAATCTCCAGCCTTAATAGGGATACCTTTAACTGTCAGATTATTTTTTGCTGTTGTAATAAATCGTTTTTCTTTTAATGCCTCAATATCATAAAAGTTTATATCATCAAATCTACAGTTATCAAAAATAAACCATTTGCTTTCAGCGGCATCTTGTGGATTCTTTGATTCCATACAAACAGCTACAACAAAATATTTTTGAGAAGCCGGATCAAAGAATTCCATGGCGATGTAACTTGTAACAGCATTTTTGCGTAAATATCTGTCAGAGCCATTAGTTTTTCTGTCTCCATGGATGTATGCAGTTACATTTCTATCTTTATCATCTGCAGCTTTATTGAACTGCCTGTTAGCAGTTAAAAGATAAAGCATTGCATCAAGTATTGTGGTTTTTCCAGTTCCATTTACACCAGTAAATAGAGTCGAAGAACCTAATTCTATTATCTCATTCTGGAAGCATGACCAGTTAATTAAAAGGAGACGTTTAGCTGTTTTACGATTTAAGATTTCTGTCATTCTGCATCTCCTGTTGACTCATCAAATTCAATATCAAAAGAATCTATATCTGACTCAGATACATCACTTTCATCATCTTCAAAATTAATATTTGAATCTTGATTTCTAAATTTTGCTTCTGTAGTACTTACAAACTCAGCGAATTCTTTTTCATCAAGGGCAAACTGAAGTGAAGGAAATAAAATAATACAAAAATCATTGGCTCCAACTTCCCCTTTTGTAGCAATTAAATTGAATTTTGAAAACAATCCCAATAACTCAGTCCAGCGTCCTTTATCGATATTATCCTTAAAATCATATTTATCAAGTTCTATATTTATATCAGCAAGGGTAACTGTAATCTGTTTTGCTAAAGAACCGCTCCTTATTTTTTCAGAATATAAAGACCATAAACAACACAGAACAATAGTTTCAGTCTTCTTAAAAAGATATTTATTTACAGTAAGTTTTGCGCTTTCTCCCACTCCTGTATAATTTTGCAGCATTACAACTCCTGCATCTTTAGAAACTGCAACATCGAAGCCCATATATGAAAAATACTTTGTTAGAAAATCAGAATATTTAGATGCGAAAAAATACATTCTGCGGTTATCTTCGTCTTTATCACGGACAATAAATGTCTTTTTTAAGAGCGTTCTACATACTCTCTGGAACAAAAGTTTTTCTTGAGAAGTAAATGTTGAAGACCAATATTCATCAGCTGTCATTTTTTTGTAGCCTCCCATTTTCGCATTTTATAATCATCACTCTTTATATATTCATCATATGAAGTAATATTCCAGCCATTTTCCTTTGCATAAGTTAAGGCTGCAAGCGTTGAGAGCATATTATCTTTGTTCTCTAAAGTAAGTGATGTACTCTCAGGATATTTTTCGAAATAATCTTTTACTTTATCTTTAGAGAATGGATTATCAGCTTCTTTTTGTAATAATGCAGCCTGTTTTTCTTTCGCTTCCTCACTTAGCTCATAATATTCATTTTCTGTATTCTGATTTAAAGAACTAAATTTTCTTGGAACATACAAAGAGCTTGTATCTATGAATTCATTTTTTTGTATACGAAATAATGCTTGAAAATCTTCATTATTTGTATCATCAGTTTGAATCAATAGACGGACTGCCTGTTCTACACAGCCTTTCAAGTCAAATCCTTTATTGCGAAGCATTCTTTCTCGCGCAATTGCAATTCGGATGTATGTATTAATCTTTTGTTTTATATCTTCCATGATTTTGTTATAGTCATCATGTAGGAAGGTTTTAGTTGAATCTATCATTTCAGAAACTCTTTCTTCAGCTTCATCCATGTCGATTTTTTCTTCATTCATAAGATTTTGAACTATCAAATCGAAAGATTCACCCTTTAGTCTTTCAAGCTCCTGTGTAATATAATTTCTGTAAAGATGAATATTCTGCTGCTTAACAAGCCTTGAATATTCCCGAATAAAATCTCCATCGCAGTACTTGATAATATTTTCCGTAAGACTTACAAGCGTTCCTTCGTGTAACATTGTTTCAATAATCTTTTTAATGGATGTTGAAAGCTTTTTAAGGTCAGATGAGAGAGCTTTTGCATCTTCAAAAGCAGGCCTTACCAGCAAACTATATGGTTCTTTTTTCTGTTCATTTGTTTGATACTTTAAGCGATTATAAATATTCAAAATATAGTTAGAATATTCTGCTCTACGCGGTTTTGAAAGTTTTTCTAAGAATTCTGCAAGTGCAATTCCGTTATCAGTCATTACAATATATTTCTCAAAAGTCGTATTATCAGTTTCTTCTTCAATATAACCGGCAGTGACAAACTTTCTAATTATAAAATTTGCTTGATCGTTTCCAGCTGATAAATCTTCAGTACCATCTTCATTTAGTTCAATATGATTCTGCAAAAGATAGATAGTTAATGAATCCCGAATATCTGCTCTAGGTAATCTATAAGAAACAGCACTGTTATACTGCTCGTAGATTGCATTCAGACATCCTGCATAAGCTCTATGATTTGCAGAACTTGCGAGACAATTAAAAAATCCATCTGGAATAGAATCAAAAACATTCATTATATTATTTGAATCCTCTACATAATCTTCTTAATATCATCCAAATCTGGCAGAACTTTCTACAACACGATGAATATAGTAGTAGCGTTCCTGGAGATTTTTTACTTTGCTGAAAATTGCAATATGGTGCGAAAAAGGAACTTTGAAGAAATCTTCTACGGGGAAATCTGCAAGATTAATTCCTGTAAGCTTAAAATCGGTAATCGGGATTACTGATTTTTGGTTGTCTTTTAATTCGTCAGTTATGACTGTTGAATTTGAACTGACAGCCAGTAATTCGACAGACGCATCTGTCGAATTTGAATCTTCAAGAAATGCCCAGTTATCATAGAATTGTCGCATATTTTTTAAGTTACTAGCAGAAAAGCCACGTAATCCAGGTAGGTCTTTTCTAAGCTGGGCACTGATGGTTTCAAGAACACTTGTTCCCCATGTTTTCTTGCCCTTTTTTGAGGAAAGATAGCGGCCAATTCCATAATAAAGAATGAGTTGAACACGAGTAGTTTCTTTTGCGGCTTGATATTGTGACTGTAAAATTGCTGTTTTTATTGCTTCTACGGCGGTTATTAATGCTTGTTCCATTTATATTCCTCTACTATCTAAATTTTCATCTTCCTTTTGTAAATTAATTTTTATCAAAGGATCTCTGTTCAATTTCATTTAAGAAATCTTCAACACCTTCAAAATATTTTCCATCCTTCTTATATTTCTTTATTAATTTATTGAAGTTCCTTTTTATAAACCAAAAATTACTTTTAGTTGTAGTCTGTAGTATACCTTCTTTGGCATATCCAATTAGATAATCACGTCTATCATTCTTTTTTTCTAATGAATACTCATATAACTGAAAGTATTTATTTAACAAACGCAATGATGAAGTTGATTTTCCAAACAAAGAAGAATAAAAAGCATAATCTGTATTAAATTTTTCACCATTAAGAAATTCATTAATAGTTAGAATTATAGCCTTATCATATCCCATTTTTGATAGATATATTCTAATAGTTTTTTCAGATATTCGATTTTTCAATGATTCAATAATCTTTGATCTTTCATTTTCATTTGCATTTTTACAAATATACTCAAAAACAGAACGTCTGCAATAATTTATATCATCAGGATTATATTTTGAGAAATCTACATATGGATAAAGTTTATCTATAAAATCTTCTTGTGTCTTTCTCCAGAAAGAAGATAATGCTCCTCCGTTCATAATTGATTTTTCATTATGGTCTTTAAAATCTTTTTGTAATTCTTCAATAGTTTTCTCAATAATAACATCCAGCATCTGTTGTCTATACTTTTCATTAGTTTTTATTTTTTCAACAAATACAGTAACTATTTGTGTTATCGACTGATCTGATTTTAATTCAGGAAGAATTGATAATGATTTTTCAATAATCAAATCTTCATCTAAATCGGAAACAGTTTTTATCCAATCAAAAACAGAATTCCAACTTTCCCATTTGAATTCACCATTAATATGAACTCCATAACCTGTAGAAAGTTGCCATGCAGGATAAGCAATGAAATTTAATATTTTGCTTTTTTCAAACCATTCTGGCAGCTTATTACTATAGAATCTTGATAAATAATGAACAAATGGAACTACCCAAAAACGATTACGTCCCCCATCGTTGTTAGCGTCGGGAGAAAATAACCTCCACGAGTCGGGCGAAATTAACCAAAAAAAGTCAAAAGAAAAAAGCCATTATCAATTTTAGCCATAATCCTTAGAATGGTATTTGACCTAAAATCCCATCGAAGGAGAAATATGAATGAACAAATTGATAACAGCTCACCCCTAAGTTTATCACAGGCTCTGGAACTAATTAAGACCCGCGAAGGTGAAAATTTTTCAAAAGAGAAAGTTAATCTAGCTGAGCTTCAACGGCTGACCGGAATAACGCGTGGAAAACTCCGGCGGCTGAAGAAGAACAGGTTTGAAGAAAAACCAAATGGAAACAAAGGAAGAACAGCAGCGAAAAATGTTCTTTCAGGTTACGAATCCGTACTGAACAATTTCCTTAAGACAAACATAACAAATTCCCAGGTCTATTTTGAACGACTTCAGGAACTTGGATATGAAGGCGGACTCACATCGGTAAAAGTCTATATTCAGAAGCATAAGAATCTTGTACCTGCACCGCGGCAAATAATGTCGCCACAGGGAAACCGCGGAAGAAGGTTCTCAACGGAACCCGGACAGAGCTACCAGATGGACTGGGGATTTGTTGATGTCCTTGCAGAGAACGGAGAAATAATCCGGGCTGCCTGTTTTGCCATGATCTGCCATCATTGCGGGCAGCGGTTCATTGAGTTCTTTCCAAACGCAAAACAGGAAAACCTGTTCATCGGAATGCTCCATGCCTTCAAGTATATGGGAATTCCAAAGACTATCCTTACTGACAACATGAGATCTGTCGTTACAAAAAGAGACTGTGAAGGAAAACCTGTCTGGAACCATGATTATGAGGTTTTTATGAAAACCGTCAGATTCGAGACCAGGTTGTGCAAGCCATACCATCCTTTCACAAAAGGAAAAGTTGAACGGCTTGTACAGTTTGTAAAGGGAAATTTTCTTGCAGGAAGAACATTCCTGAATGTCACCAACCTGAATGAACAGGCATTGGACTGGTGTAACAGACAGAATTCAAGATACCAGAAAGCATTGAACCTTATTCCAAATGATGTTCATGCGGAAAAATGTCTCCTGGTAGCGGCAGAACTTAAGAAACGCGAGGAACTGTTTGTATATCTGTGTCCGGAAAGACGCATTTCCTTTGACGGCTTTGTAAACTATGAAGGCAGACGTTTCGGGGTTCCGTACACATACACACAGAAAACGGTGCATGTATACAGGCTTGGCCATGAACTTCTGATTTATTCTGAAGACATGAAGCAAAAGCTTGCTACGCATGAAGTAACCTGGAGCCGCTATGACAGCTACTGCAAGGATCAGTATGCCAGACCTGACCAGCCTGAAGAATTCCCTACAGCAGATGTAAAGACTTTGATAGAGCAGATAATGCAGCCTGACGAAGAAGACTATTTTGATCAGTTCGATTTCAGTGGAGGAGATGATGAATAGCGATATTATTTCCTCATTGGGCAACAGTCTTGATGTTCTGAAGATGAAGATTACGGAACAAGAAATTGCCGATTACATGATTGAAAGAGAATTCTCTGACTTACAGATGCAGGCAGTTTCGGAAGTTTTCGCAGAGTTTGCAGCCAGAAAAGAGGAAGCCTCAGTGAATTTTCTCTTAAAATGCTCAAGACTCCCGATGAAAAATCCCAAGACTTTCGAGAACTTTGATTTTTCGGAACTTTCGGGAAAGGGACTTGAAAAGCTAAAGGGAATCACAACTCTGGCACCACTTTATGCTCACAAAAATCTTGCTTTTATTGGACCTGCAGGAACCGGTAAAACGCATCTTGCAATGGCATTTGGTTATGAATGCTGCAGGAGAATGCTGAAGACTTATTTCATCAAGATGACGGAACTGAACGACATGTTTACCGAAGCACGTAAATATGGCCGTGAGAACAGAGTCATAAGTTCTCTCGTGAAGCCATCCTGCCTCGTGATTGATGAAGTCGGTTATTGTAATTTCGATACAGAAAATACAAGGCTTTTCTTCGACATGATTGACCGCCGCTACAACAAAGAAGGCAACTTCAACATAATTTTCACCAGCAACAAGCAACCAAAGTTCTGGAAACAATGCTTTGCTGAAGAAGATACTTTGAAATGTGCAATGGACCGAATTTTTGATGATGTGATGATTTTCAATTTTTCAGGTTCCAGTCACCGCGGACAAAAGCGAGAAGCATTCAACCTAACTACGAAAAAAGTGCAAACTGTTACTGACAGCATTCAGGAAATCGAATAAAATTTGAATTGTGAGATGGGATTTTTGGTCATTTTCGTCTGACTAAAATTGGCGATTTTCTCCTGACTCGTAATGGTTAAATTCGCCGGACGCTAACATCGTATAAAGATAACTCGTTTTCGGCAGAAAAATATGAAACTTCTTGTTGCATAGATTCTTTTATTCTTTCAATCAAACTTGGATTCTTATTTAAAAACTCGTCTGTTTCTTCTTTTTTATAATGGCAAATATATAACCAGAAAAAATAGCGCCAAAAGTATTTGTCGTCAGCAAACCATTCTTCTATATTCTTTATTGCCTGTTGTCTATTTAAGCTTTGGTCATCATTTGTAAAATTGAATAAATAAGTTAAAGCAAAAGAAGAAAATATTTTAGGAATCTTATAGTCTTCCTCATATGCATATTGAAGTTTGTTACCGATATAATCTACCTGTAAATCCAATAATTTTCCACGATCAGTATCTCTTTCAGAATACTCTTTTGTTTTATCAAGATATTCAATTATATTGTTTACTTCACAAAGAAGATTATCTTTATTTGCAATAATATCTATCTCTTTTTCTAGCATCTTTTTTTTCAATGATTCAAATTGAGAAAGATTTTTTTTATGTTCTTCATCTTTTTTAACAGTTTGTGGAAATAATAAAGGATATTCCTTTTTTGATAATTCATATAAAGGATGTTTATTTAAATTTGGAATATAAATATCTGCAATACATTCTTTATATACTCTATCCATTCCCTTCAATTGTTGACAAAGAGAAATTGCTTTATCTTTATTCTTTATATCAAGAAGAATAACAATAGAATTATGAAGCATCCATAAATTCTGCCAATTAGTATTGTTTATTAAATCAGATAATAATAAATTGAATAATGATTCTTTGTGATTGTCATTTAATAATTTTAAATATGTATTAAAATCTGAAATAAAAATACCATCATTCGTAGTAATATATTTTTGGAACAGTGTATATAATGCAGGAATTTCATCATCTTGAATTTTTGAAATATTTTCCTTGAATGATTTTAATAAATCTTTATAAAGTTCTTCCACTTGATATGCTGTATTATGATGAACATAATTAGAATCAATAGAATTTAATATATAAAGAATATCAGAAATTGATATTTCATAGATTTTTATTGTATATGAAAAATATGAAATGTCATTATCAAAATGAATAGTAGGCATTTCAAAATCATCATCAAGCGAATTAGGAACAAAAGCTGCTTCATCTGAACTATAATTCTTATTTTGGAGAATCTTTATTGCAAGAGGTACTCGTAATTTTCTAATATAAAAATTTGAGTGAAAATGATTAAATAACTTTAGCTTTATACGAAATTCATTTTCATCCTTGAAATTATAGAATTCTATATTATCAATGCTAGTTATTTCTTTTACAAATGTGATCCACTCTTTTTCTTCCCAGTTGATTGTCCAATCGTAATCTTCATACCAGCTTAATATAATATCTTCTGAAAGTAGACCTTTCATCTTCTTTGCAATTTCATTTTCACGGAAAAATCGTATTAACGGAACAGCAACTTCCTTTAATAAAGGATACTGTTTTTCGTTCCAGAATTTATCATGTACACCAAGCAAAATAACTGCATTTTCGAAAGTAGTTATATCTTCTATAGTTGGATTTCTTAAAAAGTTTTTAATCGTATCGCAATGTAGTTTTACAGCTTCATCATAAAACTCTTCTGGCAGTAATTTATGCATTGATTCTGACAAGGAATCTATATTCTTCAATAAATCATGAGTTTGTATAAAACGAGCATAATAAATAATCTTCGTATTATTATCAAATTCTTTTATGATAGATTTATAAAAATTAATTCTTTCAATCGGCGAAAGTTTGTTATAGTTTGTTAATAAGATATAGGCCAATGTTTCATTTTTAATTGTATCAATAATTAAAGTATAAAGCTTTGAATTATAATCAATAAAATTGAGAATGTATTGGATTGCTTTAACTCTTTGCTCTTTTATTTTCCCAGACGAAGTAAAAAATATGTTTTTTATTTTGCTAAATGGTAGATTTAAAATATAAAGAGAACAATAATAAAATAAATATATTTCAGAAACAAAATAAATATGGTTTGGTTCATTAAATTCAAATAATGAAGATTTTAATATGAATTCAAATTGTTCTTTATTTTCAATTAAATTATACAATTCACTTTCTGTAATAAAAGATTTATTTTTTGTTACTTGGAAAAACGCAATTTGTTTTAAATATTGTTCAGTAACATTTAAATTTATTTTTGATAAATCTTTACGCCTATATGTTATATTTAAAGAATTATCATAACGTCGTTTGTCCTCTATAAGAATTAATGATAATAAATTTTGTAAATATTTCTTATAATCTGAAGTGTTTCTTAAACTTTCGATATTTTTACTTATTGGAATTGAACCTAAATCATTTATTATAACTTTTGTTAAATCTGAGCTATTAATGTTCTCTTTTTCTAAAATTCTTTGAAGTATAAAGGAATGTATATGTAATTTCTTTTCAAATTCATCTATCAAAATTCTATTACGCAATGAAATTATAATTCGAATATTAGAATAAAGAGAAAGAATTTCCATTAGTTGCTTTTGTATTTTTAGAAGTAACGCATCACATATTTCATCAAATCCATCGATAAATATCAGATAATTTTCATTATTGGTTATAAAATTAAATGCAGTATTTGTATAATTGCTTAAATTAATAAATATAGGAATACATTTTTCTTTTAACGTACCATTATTATTCATATCAATTATTTCATTATATAAACTGTATAGCTCTAATGTTTTACCGATTCCTGCAATTCCTCTTAACGCTATATTTGAAAAATCATTCCATTGTTTTTCCTGAATGAGTTTAATAACAACTTTTTTAAATTCTTCAATACCTATAGTTGCAGTATTATTATCTTCATCAATTAATTTCTTTTTATAAAAAGGAAGATAGAGCTCTTCAATTTTTTTAGAAGTAATTTTTAATTTTGAATTGTAATAACATTCAAAATTTGTATTATTATTTTTTTCTACTATATTTTTTTCTTTTTCATTACTATTTATTTGATTTGTTGAACTATCTTGCGCTTGATTAATAGTTTTATTTTTAGCCTTTTCCTTATTTTTTTCTTCTCCAATATTCTTTTCATTACCATTTATTTGAGTTGTTGAATTCTCTTGTGCTTGACTAATAGTTTCAATTTCATTTTTAATTTTTGGAACATTTTGAATGGTGGTATTTTCTGAATTTAGGATTGCTTCTTGGGGGTTACTATTAATAAGCGAAGGATAATTATTGTTAATAGATGATAAGTCATATCCCAAATAAATAAATAAACTTTTCATGAAATTATCAAAATCTGATATTTCAATTAAACTAGAGTATTCGTTTACAGCTTTTGCTTTTTCTAAAATTTTCAAAACATTATCTGAAACATTTTTAGAATCTCTGCATAACCAAAATAATCCCTTATTTAAAAATTCTTGATTATTGAACCCTTCATCAAATAATTTTTTTATAGACTCATCATTACCTGAATATCCGATTACAATTAATCCATGATCTATAAGTTTCTTTTTGAATTGATTCGCAAGAGTCTGTTCTATGTTCCTTAATTCATCTTTCGTATTTTTAAGATAGTCATATCTAAAATCTCCATGTAATTTTGTAACACAAGGAAAAGAATTATTATTAATAGTACTGCCAGCATTTGAAGAACTATAAACATTTATTGTTTGCGTAAGTTTGTTAGACCTTATACCATGTTCTGTTAATTCGTCAAAGTTTGTCGTCCATATATTCTTAAACTTACCTTCAATAATAAGCTTTCCAAGAACTAGATAACCAATCTCTGGCGTTTTATCTTTCACCAATTTTTGTATATATTTGCTTCTATCCTCAGGAGTTTTCAAATAATTATAAAAATAGAATGAATATTCATTCGTGGCTCCCCTTTTTGGATATCCATCTAACTGGTCGAAAAAAATCTGAATTTCATTTTTCTGCTCATCTGATAATTCTATATATTTATTCGGCGATATTTCGTTTTTTTCACAAAATATCTCTTTCTTAAATTCCCATACGAGTTGCTCTCCAGTTTTTATACCAGAAGATACAGAAGCACCAGCACCTAAAAATATGTGAAAATAATCATTATCATTTACTTTTATTTTTGTTTTTAAATCTTCACAAGTAAATTTATTATCCATTCTTTTACATCTCCCGAACTTTACTTTCAATGAAGGAGATTTCTTCTGCTGAAAGTCCGTATTTCTTATACAACTGTTTATCTATTTCTGAAACCGACTTACTCCAATCAATATCACTGTTTGCGGTGAAGTCTTGTAAAGGTACAAGTCTCCAGGTTTCAATTGGATTATCTTGAGTAATCTTTAGTATTCCAAGCATTGTTCTTGCAAACTTTGTTTTTACATATTTCAATGCATTTTCAGCTTCTTCTTTTGAATCAAAAGCACCAATTCCTAAAAATGTTCTTGTATAGCCGAGTATCGGGGTCGATAGTACTTCGCCTATCGCCCCCGATCCATTGCTACGAGGAACAAGTACCTTATACTTCATAAGGTTTTCATGACTAATATCTAAATATTTGCGAGGAATAAATCTATAACATCGTTTATTTTTTATAACCCCCAAAATTTTAATATCATCTTCATTTGATTTTTTTTCTGTAAAAAGAGGTATTTTATCAAATATATTTTTTTCTAAACGCCTATCTTTTCCTTCGCTTCCAATACCTTTTATATAGTCAGGATGTTCTTTTAATAACACATCCAAATCAAAATTAGTTTGATTGTACATTATCGACATCAAACTGTTTATTTCTTCTGTTGGAGCTGCTTTTTTCTTTATTCCATTTAATTCAGGATAAGAGGTAAAAGTTCCAATCTTTTCAAAAGTCTTATTCTTATCCCAATAAGTAACTGCGACACCGCCTTTTATATCTACTGTTGGGAAAACATCTCCACTGTTTGCCCAATATTGAACAACTTTGTAATGCTCATCATTAAGCATCTTCTCATTCCAGTCTTTCGGAGTTTTACCGGCATTGAACAAAAATCTTGCTGGATGAATGAAGCTTACCTTTTCACCAAGCTTGCAGGCTGCATCAATAAAAAGATGATAAATTGGATCTGAACCGTTTGCCTCTCCTGTTGCCATAATCTGATATGGTGGATTACCTACTATTGCATCAAATTTCATATTGTCCTCCATGGATTCTTCGCTACGCTCAGAATGACGAAGCCAGTAGCTCTTTTTACTCACTTTGCTTATAAAGTTTTCTGGTTTGTTTTTCAGCTGATTTACTAAGTCTTCAAAGTAGTGAGCATTTACTTTTGTTCCTGTGAATCCGGCCAAAGTCCTTTGCACAATCTTTTTTGCCATAGGAGTTTTACAAATTAAGAAAATGTTTTCTGCAAGAACTTTCTTCCACAAATCAATTTCCATTTCTCGTGTAGGCTTAGGACCTAGCTCAAGTTTTGCCCGAGTGCGATATACGCTGTAAGCACAATATAAGGCATACAAACCGCTTTTTGAGTTTATTTCCAAAATATGTGTATTCTTTTTAAAAACTTCATCAGTAATTTCATTTTGTTTTATTAATTCTGGTTCAAGTATTTGCTCATTATAATCTTTATCATAGAAACACCAGCCTCCAAGACTTTGCGCAAGATGCATATTTACAACACGCCAAGGAGTAAGAACAGTTTCTTTATCTGGGTTTCGGAATGTAGCAAAAATTGAACTTATACGCTCAATTCTTTCTTCAATACTAAGTTTGTCCGCAGCACGAGCCATTTCTCGGATTTTTACACCAGACTCACGGAATACATCTGAATCATAATATTTTTTGAACTGCCCAAAGATTTCTTTAGTTACACCTTTTGGCATGAACTCTTCCCATGAAAGGTCGTCAACTAAATCACAAAAATTATCAAGAGTAATAGCATCTTCTGTTCCATCAAGATTTTTCTGTAAATCTGCTCCGTACATCAAAAGCGGCATTCTGATAGAAATTCCTCGTAAAATGGAAATTGCAGTATCGCGATTTTTCTTGATTTCTTTTTCACAAGCTAATGCTTCCTGCTGCTCTGGAGTAAGTTCTTTAATAGGTTTTTCTCTGATTTCAGGCATCTGTAATAATTCATACTGCTCATCAGTTAAACCTTGAGCGTTAATGTTTATATCACCTGTACTTCCTTGAGCTTTTGTTGAACCGATTATTTCTTTCAGTTTAGAAAACTCTTCAAGAGCAAGTTTATCCATGTGAAGAAGCTCATCATTATAAAGCTAACTGTCTTCAAAACCATTTTTAACAACCCGCTCAATATAAGCCTTTTTAAGCTGACCAAGCATTTTTTCGGTATTATAGACCTTCATCTGACTGCCTTCAAAACCTATGATTGGACAGAAGTTTAAGAACTCGCCCAATATCTCACGGTCATTGTTTGTTGTTTTTCCTGCCTTACTGCTGATTTTTGCAGTTTCCGCAATTACTTTTAGAGTGCGGTCTGGAGCAAAGTCGAATACAAAACATTCTTCTTTCTGCTTTCCCCCAATTACGGCAGGTGTCTGAACACGAAAAATTGTCTGCATATAAGTACTTGCAGCAGTATTAAAGCTACCAGATAGCATAAAACAAGCAGTCCAAGGTTTTACGCTTACGCCGGTAGTGAGTCGTCCACAAGAAAGAGTGATTGAATATGAATCTTCTGGATTTGGACCGATTGCTTTTTCTACTTTCTTTAAAGCTTCTTTTTCTTCCTCTTCTTCGTCTCCGTCACCTGCTACATTTGCAATTGCAAATTGGCTAAAAACTGGGTGCTCTTGTAAAAGTTTACTTAAAGCTTTTGCTTCTTTTACACCTGGAATCATCCAAAGTGAATGACGAAAATTCTGTCTGTATTCTTCTGTTGAATATGGATAATTTGAATCAGTATCTTCTTTAGTTAATAAATCAAGAAACTGTTTTATATTTGCTTCGTGTATAAAGTATCCCTCTTTATCAACTCTAAAGAACTCACGGAAATTAAAAGCAATATCAGCATCTGCATATTCAGGATAGAGTTTTCCCAAGTTATATGTATAAATACTGAGTTTAGGCAGTACAGAATATGGGTTCGGGTCTCCCTGATGGATTTTATCCCATTCGGCTTTTGCCCGTTGTTCCATCACATAATCCCAGGTATAGATTTCATCTTCTTTAAAATCATCCATAAGATTGAATGGAGTACCAGAGAGATGAAGGACTCTCGTGTTTTCTTTACGGCATTTTGAAAGAACTGCTTTACCAAGTTCTGTTTGAGTTCCTTCATGAGCTTCATCAATTATGATTAAATCCCAATTAATATTGAAGATTTCTTCATTCTTAGCAAACTTTCCTCCAACAAGTTCAGAACCACGCATATCTTGTATTGAAGCAAAATAAATATAACTTCCTGTAGCAGAATTTGCAAAAACTTGTTCACAACCATTTAGGCTTGCACCATAATTTTTTGAACCGTAAAGAAATTCCGGACGGTCATAGAAAATCTTCTCATAATCTTCAAACCAACCTTTATCAACGACAGGTCTATGGGTTAGAATCAATGTTCTACGAATGTCACATTCCTTGATAACCTGTAACGCCGTAAGAGTTTTTCCGAAACGCATTTTAGCGTTCCATAGCATTTGATGACTGGAATTCTTTTTTGTAAACTGCCTGATAGTTTTGGTTATGGCTTCTTTTTGCTCAGGTCTAAATATAATTGGGCTTTTATCTTTTGAAACTTCACTTGCATTGAGAGATGTTCTTCCTTCTTTTGCAGCTGCAATTGCTTTCTTTACAGTTTCAAGATCTGTGTAAAACCATTCATTTGCTTTATGTTCTGTATCAAATATTTTCTTTTAATACCAGAACGTACAAGAATGTCATGAATATCATGATCTTGAAAAACTATAAGATTTTTTCCTTTCATATAAGCCGTTGCTTCGGTATATAGAAGTTCAAAAGTAACTCCGGCTGTTTGTGTCTGGTGGCGAATTCTATCTTTTGCAGCAGCATTTAATTCCTTACAGTTTGGCTCAAAAGCAAAATAAGCCAGTCCTGCATTACAAGAGGCTTCGCCAATTTTAAGAATTCCTTCATGAGCTGTATCATTGATGCGATAAACATAAATCAATTTTTGCTCAAAGGCCTGATTAAAAATCTGTGCCATTATTTCCCGCCTCCGAATACCATATCTACAAAACGAATATTTCTATGAGTTTCCCAATCTTTAATAATGCAGTAAATGCCATTGTGTTTTCGGTTGTCACCTTTTGTACATCCAACACAAGGTTTTGAAATTATTCTTCGTTCAAACAAATCTTCATCAATAATTTCTTTTGTGCAGCATGAGTTTGGAATTACGAACTTAATTCCATCCATCTGCCAGATATTCCAGGCAATTACTTTAGCAAAGCCAACTAAATCTTGTGTTTCAAGTTTTTCATTGAACTTTGCTTCGTAGTATTCTGCAATTGTAAACAAAAGGTTTTCTCGGGCGATTAGTACATTATCACCTTGCCAGTCAAAACCATAAACATTTTGAACAGCACTATAAGCCCATTTAATCCAATCTTCACGAGTTTCTGTGTTTTCACTAACAATTCTGAGTTTTCTATCCAAGATACCGATTCTATTGGGAACTTCAATATATTCCCCAGTAACTGCATCATAGCGACTTGTAATATAAGGAGCCTCTCCACAGCTCATTTCAAGTCTTTTTGAAAGAATATAGTCTTGCCATGTTTTCTTTTCAGATTCTGGAAATACAACCTTTTCATTGTTTATTTCCCAAGAGTTTTCCTTATCAAAATTGAAAACATCTTTTCGTCCAAACCATTCTTCATCAACCTTATTGTTTTGCATATTGCAAATCCAACTTGGCGTAAACACTTCCGCTTTCTGACGAACTCTCTGCTGTTGTTCTGTTTTCGATTTTTCAATTCTAGGCTTTATAATTCCGCCATGACGAGATGTTATTAATTCAATTTTGATTTCTTTCTCAGCAGCATAAGAAAAACCATATTTGGAGTAATTATCAGTTGCCCATATGATGTTATTGCCAGTTGTTTTATCTTTTAAAAGAATTGATAGAAGTTCTGGTTCAATTTTGAGAAGGTCATTTTCTTTTATATCAATAGTTTTCTCGGACAGCAATTTTTTCCACTTCCAATTCTTTATTCTATCACATCACAGTGTCATTAAACGACACTTTATTTATTTTCCCTAAAAGAAACTATATCCCCAATATCACAGTCCAGTGCGATACATATTTTTTTAAGGCTTTCCATAGAGATAAACTCACCTTTGCTGAGTTTTGCAAGGATATTGGTAGAAATACCAGCAAGAGGGATTAATTCTGTTTTATTTTTAATTCCTCTATCAATAAGGCGAATCCAAAGTTTTTTATAATCTACATCCATGCTGATAATTATATCATATAAATTGTAATTTTTGTTAAAAAATATCACGATTTCGCAATTTTGAAATTTTAAGTTTAATGATAACACACTTCACCAGACTTAAACTGACTATAAATTAAATCAAATAACTATGGGAGGCATTAGATGTTTACAAGGTTTAATTTAAAGAACTCGAAAGGTGATGCAATGGTACTAATTGACCAGTACTCTGTTTTACTGGCAACGGTCTATCTTAAACTTGGGAAGAGCAGGAAACGAAGTGAGTTTGAAGAAAAGTTCGCTGATACAAATGAAGATTTTATAGATTCAAAATATCATTTCTCACATTATAGGGATTTTTTACCTTTACTCAAAAATTACATAACAAATACCCCATCTAAATACAAAGCGAAAAAATATCAAACACTTTTTGAATACATGAAAAAAACGGAATTATGATTATTCCGCGTGAAAAGCACCATCAAATTCAAATTTGAGCAACAGCAATTCACGCGTGGAGCACCACTAATATTTAGTAGAGCACCAAAAAATTATTTATGCATTTTTGCACAGAATTCACGCATATTCATTGAACCGGTTTCAACAAAGATTGCATTGTGAACTATACGGTCAAGAATAGCATCTGCATGGACTCCACCACCAAGACGGTCAAACCAGTCATCTTTCTTGTACTGGGTACAGAAAATTGTGGAAGCTTCGTCATGACGGCGTTCAATCAGTTCAAAAATAAAATGCTGTTCTTCATCAGAAATATCATCCATCAGCCA
>NZ_FUXC01000017.1 GCF_900167025.1 Treponema berlinense
GCTTCCAGTACAATGAACTGGAAAGAAAACGGGCTGCATAATTTTTTACACCTTAAACCTGTGAAAATTTTGTGTTGACTAAATAGCGCAGTTTAGGAAAGCCCTAAAATGGCTTCACACCTATTTCAATAATTGGAGGAGATAAAAATGAGATCAGAAAAGGAAGTTTATGATATTGTTTTGAATTTTGCAAAAACAGACAAACGCATTCGCATGGTTACTTTGGAAGGATCTAGAACAAATACAAATATTCCGCCTGATGATTTTCAGGATTTTGATATTACTTTTTTTGTTACGGATATGGACAGCTTCACAAGTGATGATAAATGGCTAGATATATTTGGTGAAAGGTTGATTCTGCAAAAGCCGGAAGATATGGAATTATTTCCAGCTGTAGAAAAGGGATTTTCATATTTAATGCTGTTTACTGATGATGTTAAGATAGATTTAACTTTGCTGCCGCTGGAACTGATAGACGAGTATTTTACATGGGATAAACTGGTAAAGTTACTGTTGGATAAAGACAACCGTATCGTAAAGCCGCCAATACCAACGGATATAGACTACCACTTGCAGAAGCCTACTCAAAGAATGTTTGACGATTGCTGTAATGAATTTTGGAATACTACAACATATGTAGTAAAGGGCTTATGCCGCAAAGAAATTCTTTTTGCTATTGACCATATGAATGATATAGTACGAAAAGAATTGCTTCGCATGATTTCCTGGCTGATTGGTATCAAACAGGGATTTCATTTCAGTTTGGGAAAAAACTATAAATTTATGAAGCAATATGTCCCAGAGGAATTGTGGGAACGACTTATGTCCACTTATAATATGGATTCCTATCCCCATATGTGGGAATCCTTTGAACAATGTATGGCATTGTTCCGGGAGGTTTCGTCAGAAGTGGCATGCCAGTTGGATTACCAGTATCCACTATATGATGAAAAAATCAGTAATTATGTGATTCGGCAAAAGAAAAAATATGGCATTGAAGATGATAACAAATAAAATTTTTTCAATCGAAAAAATTTATTTTGATTATTCAATTTTGAAAAACTGAATACCTCAAAATCAGAAAGAGAGCGGCCAAGCACTTTGAGGGATTGGCCGCCTTGTCCACCCATCCAGCGGGACAGCGGGCGGAGGTCAAGGCCGGGTGTAAACCCGTTCATTTCAGCCTTGACGGTTGCCCGTTGTCCTGCTACTTTTCCGGGAGTGTGGCCACAACTTCGGGACACTTTGTCCACAAGTTGGAGCGTAGGACGAGGAACTGGGGCTTTCATATACGCCCTGTCTGCTGATGAGTCCAGACCTGCGCTTGCGGCTCCACGCCACGCAAGCACAGCCCTGTTTTCCTGCCGCTTCAAATGCCCTTGCCCTCCCCGGCGGCAACGGCATTTTCACGGCAACGCCGGCAGAGCGTATAACACACTACACTTTGCTTCGCAAAGTCGTGTGCCAAATGGGGGCGTTGCCCCCTTTGGAAACCCCCACAAGAAAAGGCGGTACGCTACCCCTCCACGGGGCGCATACCGCCTTTTCTTGTTATCCAGCCCTCCGGCTGTATCGGTTGAGCAAAAGTCCGCGTGGGATTGATGTGGTATCTTTAACTTTGGGAAACTTCTCTCTCCCAATTCGATAGTGCCTGCCGGGTAACATTCAATTCCCCGGCTAGTTCTTCCTGTGTCATTCCCAATTGTGTTCGCAGATGACGTATTTGCTTTCCTGTTGTAATATTCGTCTGTTCCTGGTTCAAAATAGTTTCTCCTCTCTGATACTGATTTTATCAATGATATTTCGCAATAGCCAGCAATGAACGCTTGCATTGCGCAAGACGTTACATTATCTTCTGAAACATATAGCGCACCTTGTCCAGGCGGCTGTTTGGACGGCGGGGCTGGATGACCGGCTGACCGACAGCGGCCTGATATCCTTTCAGCTCTGTAAGGCATACGCTCCGCCCGTTGGTGTAAGAGGCCAGATCAGTACGGTATGCCTGTATACAGCGGGCGGGAATCTCGCCAGTAAAGACAACTTCATCCTTTTTTACCTGGACCGTTTCGATGGTGGCACAGTATTTCGGTGCATCATGATAAGCCCTGGAAAGATATTCCCGGGGCGCATAGAGGGTGAAGGAGAGATAAGGTTCCAGCAGTTGCGTCCCTGATTCCTTCAATGCCTGTTCCAATACAATCGGGGCCAATGAGCGGAAGTCCGCCGGCGTGCTGACCGGACTGTAATAAAGCCCGTATTCAAAGCAAATCTTACAGTCCGTTACGTTCCAGCCGAACAAGCCCTGCTCCAGCCCGTAACGGATACCATCCCTGACAGCGTTTTGAAAACTCTGGTTCAAGTATCCCAGCGAAACCCGGCTCTCGTATTGTACACCGGAGCCAAGCGGGAGTGGTGTAACAGACAGTCCGATGGATGCCCAAAACGGGTTGGGCGGCACCTCGATATGGATGGTGTGGCTGGCTGCTTTGAGCGGCCGCTCCATATAAATGACGGTGGGTTCCTTTACCACTGTTTCAAGCTTGTATTTTTCCGACAGCAAAGCGGAAACAACCTCCAACTGCACCCGGCCCAAAAAAGAAAGAATGATCTCATGGGTGATGGAATCCACCTCGCAGCGCAAAAGCGGGTCAGTATCCGCAAGTTGCGTAAGAGCGTCCAGCAGCCGTTCTCTTTGCGCTGCCGTTTTCGGCGCAATCGACGTCCGCAGCATGGGGAGGGGGTCCTCACGCCACCTTTTACGAGGGAGCCGGGTTGGGTCCCCTAATACATCGTTTAACCTCACGCTGTCGCTGGGAAGGATAACAATTTCACCCGGATAAGCGGTGTCTGTCCGAACAATTTCCCCTTTGGATGGAATACGCATCTCTGTGATTTTCAGCTTTTCTCTCCCGGCCAGGGCCACCGTATCCCGCAGGCGCAGCGTTCCGCTGTATAGCCGTAGATAGACACGCCGCTGGCCGCAATCTGTATACTCCACCTTGAAAACGCTGCCGCATAGGGCGGCGCTCCCCTGTTCCCCAATCGGTTGGAACAGCCCTGTCACCGCATCCATCAACGGTTGAATGCCAAGGCCCTTTTTGGCGCTGCCATAATAGACCGGGAACAGGGAGGCGTCTTGAACCCGCCGCTGTTCCTCCCGCACAAGTTTTTCCCGGCTGATTGGTTCTCCTGCGATATACTTTTCCAATAATTCATCGTTATTTTCGATGACCGCATCCCATGCTTCTATGTCGGTATTTTCCTCCAGGACTATTTCCGGGGACAGCGACACCGTCTGCTTGATGATAATATCGGCGGAGAGCTTATCCCGAACAGACTGAACCACGCTCTGCAAATCAACGCCAGCCTGGTCGATCTTGTTGATAAAGATAACGGTGGGAATGTTCATTTTCCGCAGGGCATGGAACAGAATACGGGTCTGGGCCTGCACGCCATCTTTAGCGGAGATCACCAAGATGGCCCCATCTAAAACAGCCAAAGAGCGGTACACCTCCGCCAAAAAATCCATGTGGCCGGGCGTATCCACAATGTTGACTTTACATCTGTGCCACTGGAAGGAAGTGACTGCCGCTTGAATGGTAATCCCACGCTGCCGCTCCAAAAACATGGTGTCCGTCCTCGTTGTCCCTTTTTCGACGCTCCCCGGTTCTGAAATGGCTCCGCTGGCATATAGCAGGCTCTCCGTCAAGGTCGTCTTTCCAGCGTCTACATGGGCAAGAATTCCAATATTGATTATTTTCATGTGATTGTCCTCCCTTTACAGCCCCAAAGGGCATAAAAATCCCCAGCAGTAAAATACTTTTACCACTGGGGATTATAAGTTGCGGACATACACATATACAGCATACACCTGTTTGTGATTGCTGTTTTTGGGGATATGTCAAAATTGATAAGGCAAAAGTATTCTTAAATTGGGTACAAAAAACTAAGCCCCTACAAAAGGAGCTATCATAATCCTTTGTTCCCACTATTTGATTATAGTTTTATTTACGAATACCTTGCCGCATATTTTTTACTCCTTTTCTGGATTAAATCATTGTATCACATCAGTTTTAGGAAAGCAAGTACCTAAAAGAAATTTTTCTTCCCCTTATATGTAACAATCATACCGGCTTCCTAGCGTTCAGAATGTTTTCTGCTGTCTGCTGTGGTGTTTGGTTGGAATTGTCCAACCAAAAGCCGATCCGTGGTGTTGTCTGCATTTTACTAAATACAAATTCAATGTATACAGAAAGAAATATATAAGGAGTGGGAGGGATTCCGCCGTAGTCGGCATTGTAGGAAAATCCAAAAGTTTAGATTTTCTCAAAATGCTTATCTTTTGGTCTTTGGTTCGGAATAGTGTAGTGCTGGCGGTCTATCTATTGTTTTCGGTTGCTTGCTTCTTTACCGTACATGAGCATTATCTTTATGCAAGATACATCCATTCATTCTTCCTATGGAAAATTAAAAGTAAGTTTATCTTGCGAAAACAACCGCATAAAAAAATCTATTCTTTACGTGAATTTTCAGGATAAATAAAATTTCAGAATTCCCTGTAGTTTTCTGTTAAATCTTCTTCAAGCCACAGGGAAATTTCTTCCGTCACTTTTGAAAGTTTTTGCTCTTTTTGTTTTCCTGTTATTGAACATTCCCAGACAACAGCAACTCTGTAGCAGTTGTCAAGATAGGCTGAAATCACTTTTTTGTCACGCGCAATGTTCCTTTCAATTTTATTTTTCCAGAATTCAACATTTGTTTTTGGCAGCCTGAAAAGTCGGCAGTTCTTGTGTCCGTGCCAGAAGCATCCGTGTATAAAAATAACTGCGTTGTAATGCGGAAGAAAAATGTCCGGCGTTCCTAAATACCGCTTGTCGTTTTTTCTGAATCTGAATCCGGCTTTGTGGAGCGCGCTTCTTAAAAAGACTTCGGGCTTTGTATCCTTGCTGTGGATTTTTGCCATGTTCAGGCTTCTTTGTTCTGCGCTCAATATGTCCATTTCTGTATCTTAATTTTGCCAAGATAAAAATGCAACCGATTTTAAATTTGAACATGCCATCTGAAATTACAACAGATGTAGATTTTTTTTATAACTTTTTAGCATTACCCCCTGCCCGTCAGGATTTGAGGGGGCACTGGGGAGCTCTTTCACGCTTCAAATTACTCTTGTTTGTCTTATTTTTCTTATATTTTACACGATTTTCCATTATTTTCAATCAAAAAAAACTTCAAATAACTTCAGAGAAACCGTAATTTTACTTAATGTTTTTCCTTAATAGCAGATGGCAGAACTGTAGTATCTTTCCGTCCAAAATTTTGTTTTTTGGCTCAGGATTTTTAAAAAGTTTGGTGCTAACCGCGGTTAGTTTTAACAAAATTGGCCGTCGGGTTTTTGGCGAAAAAAAACGGCGGCCGCTGCTCAACTTCGTGATTATTTTAAGTAAAATCAGATTGTCTTATGCATTTGCTAATGAGTTATGAGTTCTAATTTCATGAATCTGTTCTACAAGATGTCGATTTGCCTGTGGGTTATTTGTATCATAAAACCAATTATGATTGAAACTATTTATTGCACCATTGTTTCCTGATGTACCTATTACCAGACTATGGAAGTTTGTATTATCTTCCTGTGCAGATTCTATTTGTGTCTTTATGTCGTTATCTAATGACTGCATTACAAAGTCAGATATCATCAGAACATCAGCATTTTTCCATTCGTTTTCTGAAAGCATTTTTACAGCATGTTTAAGAGCTGGTGTTGCATCTGTTCCAGTTCCACTCTTCGTCTTCCGTTATAATTTCGTGATTCTGATAAAAATGTATAACGTCAATAACTAACCTTGTGGCTTCTTCTTCCCTAAGGTGCGATAATTGATAGACATCCTTGTATCGAAAACTTTGATATTTTGTCTAAACTGTATAATTGTCATGTTGAAGATTTGTATGTTCTGAAGCAGGTTGATTTTTCTGATTTGCAGGTGCGCGAAAATACTCCTGAATATAAAACTTAAGGAATTGATTGAATTATGCGGAATAGTCCCTGTGTATTAACTGCTTGAACTTCATGAATCTGTTCATTTTCTCCAGACATCTGAACTGTTACGCATATTGTATTCCAGTTAAAAGCGAGGCTTTCATCACGGGAAAGCATTTCTTCAATATATTCATCAGAATTAGCACAATCAGTAAGAAATAAGATAAAATCTTCAATGGAAAAATACCAGTCTTCGTTTTCTTCATCCCAGACGCAGCAGATATTATTCTCTTTAAATAATTTTATCGAACTAGGTTGATCCAAGTTATTCTCCTATAGGTTTCATAATAAAACAAAAGGAGAATAAAAGAATTAAACTGTTAGTTTAATTAACTATATTAAACTCTAAACGAAAGGATATGATTTGAAAGGAGTTAAATCTATATAACATAAAGATTTAACTAAAGTTGATTATACTTAAATGATAGTTTGAAGAATGAATTTTGTCAATAAAAGTGTTTGTACATATGTTTACACGTTTTGGACGCAAAAAAAACAAAGGGAGCTTTTGCACTCCCTTTGTTTCCATTTATTGTTCAAGCACAGAATTCATTTTTCCGTACTGTTCCATAATGTTATCCAATCCCGACGCAAAAGGAGAGGAATATACCTGCAACAGGCTTTCAAGTGCAAGTTTTATTACTGCGTCATTTCCTGATTCAAGAGCTTTGTTGATTAAGTCAAAATAGCCATCATAAAGCTTATTTCTTTCTCCATATCGCTTAGTCAAATATTCAACCATCAAATCTCTTTTTTCCTGGAGCATTGTACAAAGCGTATCTCTTCTTGCCCTTATCAGTTCTCGTTCTGTAGTTCCTTGATTTAAAATCTGAATACAGGTTGATATACCTTCTAACACTGGGGTTAAAATCATAGAATCTAATCGTCCTGTTGGATTTGGCATTACAACTGATGTAAGTGTTTTCATTATAAATTCTCCGTTGTGAAGCTGTTTGTCTCTAAAACATTTTTTAGTGCTGTTGCAAACATAACGATTTGGTCAAAATTCCTATGTTCGTTTTTATCGGGATGGAGATTTTCAATTGAATGTTCTCCATTTAATTGAAGCAGACAATAAGACAATTTTTCTGAAAGATAATTAAATAGACTTATTCCTTCTTCAATCTGTTTACGAAGAATTTTATAGTCTAGGATTTTATCTTCAATTGTCTCACACATCAAATCAACATTCTCTGCGAATTGTTCTGCTCTTAAAAGATTATTTGTTCCATATGAGGTGATTGCCTGCATAGATTCATTTAGAATTTCAGAATTGATTCTTTTTTTTATTCCGTTGAATTCATCAAATTTCTTTTCAGCCAATCTTGCCTCATTCTTTAGTTTTGAGCATTCAGCTTCAAATTTTTCTTCAGAAAATCCTATAATGTCGTTTGTTTGTTTTGCATCAATTGCACCTTTTACGGCTGCTCCAACTCCAACCGCAGCAGTAACCCCTAAGGCAACTTCTCCGGCACTTATAGCTGTTGCCGCTGCTCCTGCAATTATTGGTAATAAAAAGAACATACTCCAAATCCTCCTTTAGTTTTTTTCATGCTACATCCTCCATATCAAAGTTTGTCTCCGGCAGGTCTCCGCAATCTTCACAAAGACATTCTCCGTCCTTGTAATATATATGCTCCCAAAAGCCCATTCCTGATTCCGTAGAACGGATTTCAACTTCAAGGTTCAGTTCTTTGGTTGCCAGTCGAAGACAAGTCAGTTTTTGCTCTGAGTCATCGTTGTAATATGTATAATCTCCCTCACACATACACGAATAAACGCTCCAAGCACAATCTCCGAAAATCTTTGCTGTCTTTATTCCCTCAGCAGATACTGATTCATTGTCAATTTCTGCGGTGAAGATTCTTGCAAAATATTTTGGTGAATTATCATAGTCCGTAAGATAGTGGTAAAATGTATCAACATCATCAGGCTTCCCTCGAACCAACATATCAAAGTCACAGATATTTGCCATCGTTTTTCCTTGTAAAAATAAAATCCGTCCTGCATTAAACAAGACGGATTCGCAAGATTTCATGCAGCCGGAGGCAAGTCAGCTTCGCCAGGAAGTCTCTTTGCAACCTCTGCAAATGGATTGTCTTCTATTTTTACACGGCTGAACGGCTTTCCGTCACCTTTGACCGATGTAAAAAGTCCTGTTTTAGAATCGCGTTTGACCCACTTTCCGATTTTCGGATTGTAAATCTGCGTCCTGTCCTTGAAGTCTTCCGTTTTAAACGGAAGCACATTCGGCTTTGCGGATTTTGCCGCGGTCTTTGTAGAAAAGATTTTCATTTCCTTTTCCTCCTTTTGTGTCTTTTCCTTAAGTTCCTCGATGAATTTGTAGACCTTTTCAGTCCATTCCACCGCCTCAATTACCTTCCAGGCTACATGACCTTTTCCAGCCCAGCCCTGAATGTAAGCCTTTGTGTTCTGCAAATCGATTTCCACTCCATAGAGTGAACCTAAAAATGCAGACGACAGTTCCGCACATATTTCTTCAAAGCCATATTCGAGCGTTATTTTTTCTTTCCGCTTGATTTCAGCGATGATTCCATGCGAAAGCTCGTGAAGGAATACCTGCTTATCGGTGCAGTTCATACGGATTACACGCTCAAACGGAGAAAAACTTCCTTCCGCCGTTCCGCATAAATCCGCCTTTACTTTAATTCCGAGTTTCTGTGCAACATCAATAAGAGGAAGCTCGTCTGTTTTCAGTTCCTTCATCCGCGTCTGATACGGCAGTTCCTTACCCTCTGTATCTTCGATTCGGAACTCATTTATCAGTGTGAATCCTGAAAGAACACGCTTCTCTTCATTCGTCGCATCGTCCTTCTCAGTCTTGAAAAGCGGTGCAACTATTTGAAACGAATGACTTCCTTTTTTCGGAAATCTCCCGGCTTCCGTCCAGGCGTTGAAAGTCCGTGCATCGCGCGTTCCGTTGAAGAAGGCAATCATCTGATTGCAACGGCTCCATTTCTGCATTGGAACAGAGCCATCATCAAAACGCTGCACCTTGTCACGAATATACGCAACTGCCCCGCCGGAAATCACCTCACGAACCAAGCCATCTAATATTCCTCGTACAACCTCAGATCTTGAAAGTCTTTTGTTTTCCATAATCAACTCCTAAGCCGCAAGCGGAACGAAAACTGCAAACTGATTCTTGTCTTCGCTATTCTCAAGCATTACAAGCTTCCTTTTTCCATTCTGTGTAAAAATCTTCCATTCAGCATTAGACAGGTCTTTGAGAAATCCAATATTCACATTGAAGCCAGTATCAAACAAAAATGAGCAGTACGCAGAAGAAAACTTCTCATCACGTTCAGACTTCGTTCCGTTTCCTAAGGTTTTAAGATTCAAGGTTCCTTTTAGTTTTACATTTTCAGGAACAATACATTTCCATGAAGGGAAAACAATGTCAGATGGATTTTGAAAAACAATGCTGTTGTCTTTTATTTCAGGCTGATAATTGCCTGCCGGAATACGTGCATTGATATTTGCAGCATGAAGTCTTTTTCCATCTGTACAAACAATTCGAGAGCCTGTTCGTGTATTTTCGATATGCATGTATCGAGTGAAAAGAACATTTTGTTTTCCTCCCATAGCTTTCATACAGAAGAGAAGTTTTTCGAAATCTTTGTAATTTTGATTTCGCGTAAAAATGATTTGATTTTCTTTCATATTTTTCTCCACAAATTAAAAAGCCCTGGTGTTTCCACCAGAGCTATAAAGTTCTCTGCATTTACGCAGCCATTTTTGAAAGTCTTGAATCAAGCTCTTTTCGAACGACTTTTTCAAGTTCCAGAAGTTCATCAACACCTTCTTTATTAAGCCTTGTATTTGCCACAATTCCACGGATTTTTGTAATTTCTTCTTCTGTAAAAGATTTCTGTCCGCCATCTTCGTGGTTCATAACATCGCCGATTCTGGATATAACGGTATTTCCCAGTTCCTTGAGATTTGCTTCATCTGTTGTTGGTTTTCCAGTTTTTCCTTTTGATGAAGAATGTATCTTAGGTAAAGTATCATCCGTTTGAACAGCTGAATCCTTATCGTTTTCTGGAAAAGAAATTTTACCTTTCGGCAATGCCCATTCAGGAAGCGCAGGCGGATTCCATTTAAACCACTTATCAGTTTTTGTCTTTCCTGAATATTTACCGTTTTCGCAGACAGTTATCCAGCCTTCTTCTAAGTCATAAAGATAACGACCGATTCCAAACTGAACGGCAGCACGTTTTATAGCTCCTGAGATTCCGCCTTTCACAGACTCAATATCCGTAGCATCAGCTCCGTCAGTTCTTGAAATCCATTCAACGCTTCCATCCTCATGCGTAACTCGAATGGAAAGTGTACAGAGATAAGCGTTTCCGTCTTTCCTTATTTCGCTTCTCCAGCCATCTGCGCCACATACTTTATCAAGACGTTCCTGAACGGCTCTTGAAGTTATGTATGCAAGGCATTTTCCCCAGATACGGCCGTCTTTTGATTCACCGCACTGCTGAAGCCGCCATTCAATATCTTCCAAACTGAAAGGTTCTTTTAATTTGCTTAAATCCATATCCTTTTTCTCCTTATGATTAAGCTGCTTTTCCCACATCATCAGAGATATCATCACTGATGAGATTTTCCATGCAATAGTTACAGAATTTTGAGCAAAGGCAGTAGTTCTTGCATTTCATTGATTCGCCTTTACGAACTTCAAGATAATGACCTTTTCCAAGTTCCGCGATTTTTTCTTCTGCCTCTTTCTGAGTATCAAAGAGTTTCACCGCAGATTTCCGACCATCCTTTTTTACAGCATACACATCTTTTTTCTGCCAGCGTTCTTCTGCGGTACATTCAGGAATCATGTTATCCACGCTTGATGAGAAAAGTTCATACTGAAAGACTTTCTTTCTGATAAAACTTTCAATTTCTTCAAGAGCTTCTTTTGTAACATCGAATTCATAAACATACACAGGCGACTGCGGATAAGTATGGTCACGGTCTGATTCAGTCTTGGAATGATCTTTTAACAAGGCAATGAAGCGACATTTCTTTGCAGGCAATCCATTTTTCTGCAATAACCATGCATAGATAAGCCCCTGCATACGCCACTCAGGAAAGCCATACGCTTTACCATCAACACCTTTTTGCCAGCTTGCTTTGATTTTATAAACTGAAGTATTTTTGTAATCGCAGATAGTACCAGTGGACATATTATAGTTATCAATGCGACCTGTAACGGTAATATCTGCAACAGGTTGTTTTACTTCAATTTCTGTAAAATCATTTTCTCCTTCTGTTTCTAAAAGTGCATGGACTGCGGTTCCAAACACAGCCCATATGCGCTCAGAAACATCATCTTCAAGCTCATTCCAGTGTCGTTGAGTGAGAATTACCTGCTTAGTTCCTTGAATCAGCGTTGTAGCAGAGATTTCACCAGGTTTATTATGAGGCTCTGGCGATACTGCCTTAACAAGTCCGTAAGGTAAATTAAGTTTGTTTGTAATTTTCATAATTCCCCCTTAGAAAATGTCAAAGCCGGCTGCTTTAGCTAAGGCAACTTCAGCATCCTCTGTTTTCTGCGTACCGAATAGTTCTGATTTATTGTACTTGGAAGTTTTACTTGATTGAGAGTTTCCTGTTGAAGTCTGTTTATCATTTTCTGAATTATCACCTTTTTCTAATTCAGAAGAATTCTTCATAAACTCTACATGCTCTGCAACAATCAAAACCTTACTCTGAGTTCTCCCTTCAGTATCCTTCCATCTGTCCTGTTTCAGTCTGCCTACAACACGACAGCAAATTCCTTTTGTTGCCTTCTTTTCAACAGTTTCAGCAAGAGTTCCCCATGCATTCACATCAAAGTAAGAAACTTCCTGTTCAAAAGTACCATCAGATTTCTTGTAGTAGCGATTTACAGCCATACTGAATGTTGCAAGTTTTGAATGGTTCGCTGTTTCTTTGATTTCAGGAATACGAACAAGGTTTCCTTCAATAATTAATGAATTGATTTGATTCATAAACTAATCCTCCTAAGATAGTTTCTTAGAGGATAATATCTATGCAAAAACAGCTTTTGTTCCATTTAATGCCACTTTAAATATAGCCCGCCAAGATAAGCCTTTTTAACAATTCCCCATTATCTTATAACCATGAACAGAATTGAAATCAAACCGATGCCCGGTGACGTACTTTCCGTAAACCGAGGCATTTACAAGCATTACGGCGTTTACGTTGGTAATGACACTGTGGTTCATTTTTCCGGTGGAGAAGGATTTGAGCTTTCTGCAAAGCGTGCCTGCATCAGAAAGACAAGTCTCGAAAACTTCCGCAAGAATGATGAAATCCAGATTGAAACACGTTGCTGCAAATCTTACAGCCGTAAGGAAACAGTGATGCGTGCGTTAGGTGCGGTTGGAACAGAAAAGGGAAAATATGCACTCCCCTGGAACAACTGCGAACATTTTGCAAACTGGTGCCGTTACGGAGAAAAACGTTCTTCGCAGGTAGAACAGTTTGTAAGTAAAGTTGGAGGCTTGGGACTTCTTGCAGCCGGAGTCTTACTTGTTGGCTGTCTTAAAGATGAACTGGAGGATTTGATATGATGAATAGTTCAATCTGCACTGCACTTTTTTTGAATGCATTAATTATGCTTGCTCTTCTTATCCTTTATTTTAAGGATCCGGACTTTTTCTATTCGAAAATGTATTTACGCATTCATAAACTTAAATTTATACTTCGGACCCATTTTGGAAAATCTGGAAAAGAATATAAAGAAAAATATCGTCTGTTATCTACCGCTGTTCGGGATTGCGAATACACAGTTTGTAGATATGTTAATAAGAAAAATCTTTCAACTCTTTCTGAAGATGAGACTCTACATAATCTTTTAAAGCATTACAAGGAACTCTTGTACATTCACTCTCTTCCTGAAGAAGAAGTCTCCATTGAAAAAATCAGCGATGAGATGAGCGAAATTGAAAATTTGTATTTCCCAGACATGGATCCTTATTATCAGGAAGATTTTGAAGAACTGGCATAAAAGGTGTTTCAGAAAAGTATCTGTCTGGAGAAAAATCCTGAAATACAAAAAAAATAAAAGGAGATACGCATATGGCTATCAGTGAAAAGAAACTTAAGGAAATCCGCAAAGGATTTGATAAGAGCAACAGACTTGTTATGAATCTTTACAGAAGAAACGGAGATACATCCCTTCTGGAAATGCTTTATCTTGATTCAGAAAATCCGCAGGAAGTGGCAGATGAATTTGACATTCCTCTGGAAATTGCTGAAAAACTTGTTGAACGTGATAATGCAATTAAAGAAAATCCTTTGGAAGCAATGTCTGAAACTTCTGGAAAGCTTTTTGCAGGTATATCTGCAATCTTAGGAAAACCTGAAAAATCAGAGCTGTATGATAAGGCTTTTGAATTTGTTGCTTCAAGCGGTAATGAAGAACCAGCGGCTTTGGCCGAGGCTCTTGAAATTACTGTTGAACAGGCCACTTCGCTAATTGAAGAAATGCGTTTGCACGGAGACATTGCAAGCGATGATGATGGTGAAGAAGCCTCTGAAGAGACAGCAAATGATGAGTCAGAAGATTTTAATGACGACTCTGATGATGACTTCGATGCAGATCTTTCAGATTTTCCGGAGAAAGTGATTGAAGCACTTGCCTTTGTTGGAGATGTAATTCAGGACACTTCCGAAAAAATATGCGATGTTCTTGATGAATCTGTAGAAAAATTTCAGGAGCACGACTTTGATTTTTAGAAAAGAATCTGTGGAAGCAACTTTTTCACTCGATGAAAAAACAAATTTACGCTGCATTGCAAAGAACATCGATGAAGCTAAGAAAATGGCGGAAGAATATTCTGGCAAGAAGTTAGTTCTAACTGGCTGGAAAATTGTTTTGGGACGAAAAGATAGAGGCACTATTCTTATAGTAAATAAACCTTGTTTTGCCCCAAAAAAAGTCGAGTAGTTGTTCATAAGCAGAAAAACTAACAAAAAGCCCAAGGTGAAAATACTCCTTGGGCTATCTTTTTCTAGAAGATTTTTTATTGTCTTCCGCCAATCGGCTCAAAATGAAAATGCACCAGAGCTTCATTTACTTCATCTATGGAATATGGACCTGTTTTAAAACAGAATTCAAAAATAACATCCTGCTTAAAACCACAAAGAGTTTGGCCCGCACTTGAAAGCAAATCAATAGCTTCGTCATAATTCAGTTCCAATGCGAGAGCAAGAGAAACAATAGTTTCCTTTTTAGGAGTCTTTGTCTTACCGCTCATAATTTTCGAAAAACAATCAGGTGTCATTCCTGCAGCAGTATAAACCTGAGGGTGAGTCATATTTTTTTCATTGATATAAAAAATCAGACGCGAAATGAAATCTTCAGAACCTGGAGTTTTAAGCTTCTTCTCAATATTCTTAAAACCAGGATGTTTCAGCGGACTCATTCCACTGAACGGTCTTGCATTTCCTCGCCAAGCTATTTTTCTTGCAAAATCAATAAGCGGATTTGAGTTTAAGGAAAACAGGTTTTCTCCTTTTTCTTCGGTCGATTCTTCATCAACAAAGTTTGCTTCTATATATTTAGTGAGTTTTGTAATATCTATCATTTTTGTACCTCCAAGGAATAATATTTATTTATGAGTTTATTTCGTTTCAGTTTTCAGGATTGCTTTTAAATCATTTATAGGAGCCGCAGTTGAATCTGACAGCGTAAAGACATGAAGCATTTCTATACTTCGTGTAATTGCCGTATAAATCATATTACGATTCATTTTATCTGCCGTAGCTTCATCAAACACATCAACAAAATGTGCCCGGTGGTCAAGATAGAACAGAACAACAGGAAAGTCCAAGCCCTTGCAGCTTTGAGTTGTAGCAAGACGGATAATACCAGTCTTTGAGAAATCAAAATCAGGTTCATTTACAAAAGCACTGTCCAAATCAAGCTGATTTTTCAGACTTTCATTTAACTGTTCCAAAAGTGATTTTCTTGGAGCAATAAGACAGATATTTTCCGGCTCATAATTGAGAGAATTAATACACATTTTTACAGTCGAAATCATCTGTGCAAAAGAGTCATTCTGATTTTTATTTTCGTGAAGTTCAACAGGTGGCCCAAGTCGGAAGGTTTCCGGCATATTTTCTTTATCTGCACCTTTTATGGTCGTCCGATATTTTTCTGCAACTTCGTTTATCTGATTTGTACTTCTAAAATTAATATTCAGAATTTTTGAATGCCCATTTATATCAATTCCAGCTCTGTTCCATGTAAAGCCCGGCTGAAAAACAGATTGATCATTATCCCCCGCAAGAATCATACTCTCGCGAACTGTTGTACGAATAAGGCGTAATGTTGCCGCACTCAAATCCTGTGCTTCATCTACAAAAAGATAATCTGTTTTTAGTTCTTCCGGAATTGTGTATTCACCGTTTTCTATTTTCTGAATCAGCTTATAAATTATGTATTGAATAGGTTGCTCTTCAAGTTTATTCCATTCAGTAAAAATTGTTTCTACAGCTTCCCAGATTGCTTTACGTTTTCCAGCATTCTGAGCCTTTTTCATTCCTGTACGGCGGATTTTTTCTTCGCAGTATTCTTTTTGAGTAACGCATTTTGGAAGAATAAATTTATCAAGCTCAGTCCAGATGTCCTGACCAAGAGGATTGTCATTTTCAACATCCAGGATTTTTGGAAGCGTGTAAGTCAATTTTATGGAAGGGAAAGCATCCTTCAATATCTTGTTCACATAGCTTTCGGAAGTTCCAATTATTTCTTCTTCAAGCGGATTTTCGATATTAAGTAAGGCAGCAACATATTTGTTATATTTTTCAAGACTGTGCGTAAACGTAATCAGCTTGATTGATTTTTCACCATCAAAAAGACTCTGTTTATTCTGCTGAATCAGTTTTTCCAGTGTTTTCAGAAGCACAAGAGACTTTCCTGTTCCAGCACTTCCTTTTACAAGAAAGTCACGACTGAATCTTACCTGATTTACAATTGACTGCTGCTGGCGGGTAAGATGAACAAGCGACTGCTCATAATCGTAACGGGTGCGGGTATAACAGGCCAAACGTGAAAGATTGTCGATATAGTTTTCTGTGTCAGTTAGTTTTTCTATCTGAATCTGGAGTTCTTTTTGAGTTTTACGATTCGCCTGTTCTACTTCATTTTTTTCGCGCCGAAGTTCATCTATGCGCTCTTTATTCTGCTTGTTTTTAGTAATCTGCTGCTCATAATCTAATTGCAAAGTTCTAAGTTTTGCAGAAACAAGTTCAAGCTCTTTTTTCTTTGATTCCAGTTCTTCAACTTTTTGAGCCATATCCGCGTTAGACGAAGAAAGCCGTTTTAATTCCTGATTAGCCTTTTCAAGTTCCCTTGCAGTTTCTGCAGGAGATTTTCTTGAATCCCAAATTTTCAGATTTACCGCCAGCTGATTTATTTGAGTAAGATTAGGCAGATTAAAAATAGTTGCAAACTGCGAAAGCAAAAAAGCCGCACTGTTAGCTTCTTCTACAGAAAGATTTTTAAAATGATGTCGAACCTGATTAGTGTTTTTCTGATTGTTCAGAATATCCCGAAAAAGTTGATATTCCTTTGGATTATGAACAGAGTAACGTTCCCGGTATTCATCCAAAAGCTCATAAAATTTGGTGGAATTGTCTACAGCGGTCCCTAACTTTTCGCGAAAAAATGCCTCCAGCGTAGAAAAAACTGCAAGGGTAAAAATGCCGGAGTCCACCCCTTGCAGAGATTTAAGACGCTTTATCTGGTCCAGGGTTGGGATGGGAGAAAATGCTGATTGTGTCTGAACTTTTGAATCTGCCATATTTTTTACATTAATGCACTACCATCTTACAGGTGAAATACATTTTCTGCTACCACACTTCGGGCATTTTACCAGTTTTGGAAAAAGACCTTTCTTTTTTGAGAAATGCTCCCCGCATTTCTGGCAGATGTATGGAATGGGAGTGCCGGGGTGAGGAGGAACGAAGCTAGTGGATTTTGGGGACATGGGTGAACTCCTTGATTTTTATAATAATGAAAGCCAATCAAAAAAATCAGCAACTTTTTCAAGCCCCCATGCAACCCCATTAAGAGGAGCTGCTACAACATTACCTATAACATCACCAATGCTATCATCATTTGAAGACTGATAACTTGAAGTCAAATTCCTTGATGATGAATCAGAAGTAGCTGAGGAAGAAACAGTTTTCCTCTGCCCGCTATAATTTTCCAAAACATAATTAACTAAACAGTCTATATTATACTTATTGGAGGCTGAGTAACACATGGGTCGCCGTATTTCCTGATGTATAACTTCTTCAATTCTTCGTTTTACAGAATCAATCTGATTATCAAGAAAAACAGATAAAGTTTCATCAGGTTTCGCTGACGAGTCATCCCAATGATGCCCTTTCATCGCCATATCTGCTTGATTTATAGCAAATAAAACCTTGTTGCTTTCAATATTTTTAAAAATTGTATCATTTAACAAAGAATAAGTTACTCCTAAATCTCTTCTAGAACCATCAATAACGAAAAGCACAATATCTATAAGATTGCCATATCTTATACCGTCTTTCATAAAGGGACGATTAAGGTATGAAGAAATCTTTTTTAGGTGTCGTTCATCCTCTTCAGGGGAATCTCCAAGTCCTGGAGTATCCCACAGACGGATATAATCATTCAATTTATAAGCTTTTATTTCTTTAGTTTCTGGATAAACTCCGTACCCAATTTTTGCAGCATTATCTCCAAGCAATGCATTTATCGTAGTTGATTTTCCTGCACCAGTTACGCCAACAAGCATAATATCAAGCGGAGGAATTTGAATTTTATTTTGTTCATTCTCTGTCATATTTTTTTGAAAAGACATCATATCGATTACTGTATAAACAGCCTCCTTGTATTATTTTTTGCTTGTACAATTTTCACGAATTATTAGCCAAATAGACCTCCAAAAAAGCCACCAATGCCACCTATAATGGCACCTATAAATTCGCCCACGGTTTCACCAACAGAACCAAAAAATCCGCCAATTTTTCCACCGATTTCGATGCCATTTTTTGCACCTTCTATTACACTATCAAAGATTCCGCCTATAGACGATTCTATCACATTGTTACGATAATCTTCCAAACCGTCATCACTCTGCCACATTGTTTGATTCGTATTCAAGTTTTCCATAACATTTAACCGTTTTTCGGCTGGAATGTTGTCGATGATATAGAAAAGGAGTTTTGAAAGATTATATGCGGGTTCTTGCGTTCCGTTTGTTTCCATATAGCCAGCAGAATAAGAAATTGGCTGAATAGAAATGCCAGTCCCATCAAGAATTCTGTCGTGGACCGACTTTTCTTTTTCTTTGAGGAACTCTTCAAGTTCTGACTCTGGCTTATGATTCTCTGAATCCCAATATCTGCCTTTCATCGCAACATCAGCTTGATTTATTCCGATTAAAAGCCGATGACTTTTTCCTTCTCCCAAGCAAGGTGCAATTACATTATTGATAAGTTCATAAGAAGTTCCCATATCGCGACTTGATCCATCAAGAATCACAAGAACCACGTCAATCAAAAGGTTTCCGTTGTTGTCTTTCTTTGTCAAAAGGTCAATTATTCCCTTTGAATGCATCTTATCTTCTTCCACACCATCCCCAAGACCAGGACTGTCCCAAAGTGTAAGATTCCCAAGTTCATACTTTGCAATCTGCATTGTTTCAGGAGTGGAACCAGTGCCGACCTTGGCAACTTCTGTATTAAAAAGAGCATTTATTGTGGAGCTTTTTCCGCACCCAGTCGCACCAGTAATAAGCACATTCGGCTTTGCATCCTGGCTTACCAAGAGTTTTTTAAGAGCTTTCTGTTTTTCACTCTCGTTCATCGTTGACTCATTAATAATTTGAGCAAAATTCTCGTACATCTTTCTCATTTGATTTTCTCCAAATTTTAAAATTTATAGCGTTATAATAGCAATTATTGACTCAATCATTGCCAAGTTCTAAGGTTTCCCCAGCATCAAGTTTTTTTCGAAAATCCGGATTCATTGAGAATGGATTGTTCGTTACTACTCCTGCCATAGTATGCAAAGCATCCAAGACCACATTATCTTTGTCCTTTTTTATTCCGTAGTTTATAACTTCACTGCCCATATCTATAATTTTTTTTCTCTCTCCGAATGTCTCGTCCATTGCTCGGTTTAAACTATCAAACTTCTTCTGATTAGCATCCATAAGGATTTCTTTTTGCATTCTAGTCATTTCTAGTTCTGCATTTACCTTTTGTAACTCAATCACGCTTGAAGTCACAGTTTTAGCAAATTCCAATCCGTTAGAAGAAATATCCAAAAATTGTGATGGAAGTTTCCCACTTGTATCTGGGACAGAGTTTGGCATCCCACTCTTTGAATTTTTGCTCATTTTAAATTCTCCCTTATTTGTTATTATTTGGAATAGTTTTCTTTATTCTCTCAAATAAATTGTCATTATTTGCCATTGAATTTTCACAAACATCTGATTTCACTTTTCTTTTTGATTTAGAACCTCTAATTTTTGTGTTTCTTATTTTAAGCATTTCATAAGTTGCATTTATCAAATTGAGTACAGCCAGTTTTTCATCCTCCGCATACGAATTCCATTCTTTCTGTGGAGTTTTATCATCAATCCCTGTTGGGTATATTTTTTTCACTGCTTTTTCGTATTCGAATGCAAAAGATTTCAATGCTTCCCGAAGAGATTTATTCACTTCCGCCATACGCTTTTTATTTCTTTTTAATCGCAAATAAGTCTTATTTACTTCCCCTATTTTTTCTTCAATGTCATACATTTCACTTTCAAGGTCATTAATCTGACTACTTGCCGTCAAATGGGAAACAATAGGCATTGCAGCCACGGCAAGCACATTCACAACAGGTATAGCAGCAGTTGCAGCCGTCACCCCTAAAGCTGTCAATCCAGTCGAAACTGCAGGAACTGCAAAACTACTAATAGCAAGAGAACTACCTCCAGCGATCATACCAGAAGCTGCAACAACACTAGGGGCAGTCTTTACCAGATTCGCACCCGCTAAAAGGCTTACAGTTGTAGGCAGTGTTGTTCCTACAGAATGAGTTATCATTGTAGCCTGCGAAAGAAGCTTTGCATAATTTTGAAAAATCTCAGCTTTATCGAGAGTATGTTCAATAGCTATAATTTTTTCATGAGGAATATTCAACTGAGCAAACAATGTTTTTCTTTCCTTTACATTTGCCGGCACAAAAAGACAAATTTTCATTGCTTCCTGCTGACTTTTTTGTTGCAATTCCGAAAAAGTTTTTAAAGCACGCTTATATCCTGCTTGCATATTCTTACATTCACGGATTTTGTCATTGTATCTTTCGCAAGTTTCCTCATACTCATATTGAGCATCTTCCAAGCGTTCAGCCGCACCAAAAGTGATTATGTTCATAAACAGGTTTGCCATAATCTATTCACCTATTTATCTTTCTTTCCGATTTTAATTTCCCAATCGTCTGTGATTGTATCTAAAAATTTTCCAATTTTATGACCTGTACCAGATTCATTGTCTGAAGCTTCATCATAAGCATCACCTGACTTTGTGAATACATCATCAATTTCGTTACCGAAAATATTGATTGAAAGATTACTGTGTGTGTCTTTATTCTTGAAACTTTTCATTTTTTTCTCCTTTTCCTAGAATTTTGCTAAATTGTATTAGGACTAGAAGAAAAAATCATAGCTTGGCAGGCTAATTTTTTAATATCTGATGAATCGATAACATTTTCTAATAGTACTTTTTGATTATAAAGCAAAACTCTCTAAGAATAATTTTACACCCTTCATCCCTCAATTGTAAATAACTTTTCTTATAGGACTACTATTTTTGCCATCAAAAGCCCAGTGGTAACATTCTCTACTCTTACCAGATATTTGTAAATGAATAACTCTGATAGGAAAATAATTATATCTACGAGGATTATTATGACGGGTGAAGATGTTCGCCAGACTTTGGCTAAGAATATAAAGAAATTTAGAGCTCAGAAAGGATTTTCTCAGGCACAACTTGCAGAAAAAGCTGATATTTCTCTTCCTTTTATGAGTTCCATAGAACAGAGTTCAAAATGGCCATATCCAGATACGTTGGCTCAGATTGCGGCCGCACTTGAAGTTGATGTTTCTGATTTGTTTTCAACAGGTAAGAATGACGCAAAAAATCATCAGCAAACGATTGAAATTATGAAAGCACTTGTAGAAAATCAAAAAAAAGCCTTGGATGAATTTGGTGAAAAGTATTTAAAATAAGACTTGCAATTCTGAAGCAGTTACTTCACCTCAAAGTTCTTATTCTTATACAAAACAGTTTCTGTATTTGTAGATTTCACTATCTTCTTTTTAAATAACACAGTCCATTTTGTTTGTCGTTCTGTATAATCTTTTTTCCCTTGAGGGAAGAAGGTTTTACAAAAATATTTTTTATTTTTATCTTTCGACAAAAACAAAAAAATTGGAACTTTATTTATTTCATTTCTTAAGAGAAAATCAGCTTCAATAACAGAGAAGGCTTGCAATTCTGGATTGTATTTAAAAATTGTGTCATTACTGTCAAAGATATATTCAAGAGTTGGAAGATATTCAACACGACCTTTTATGTAATCATAATTATTTGATGATTCAATATAGCTTACTGGTAATTGTCCTGATTCAATCTGATTATAAACTCCTTCTGCAGGTATAAAGAGTCTCGATAAATCTTTTAGATATTGTAATCCGGCTAGGTGAAAGAAATGATACTTTTGAAATTCAATTGTTAGAGAAACCGTTTTATCTTTACGGCCAAGTACGAACTGATATTCAATATCAAGAAGTTTTGAGAAAGCTTTTTGAGCATCAAGTATATTTGCCATTTATTCCCACCATAAAAAAGAAAAAGCCCTGCGCCATTCGCAGAGCTTTTGTTCCGTTTTCTTTCGGCTTTCGCCTAGTTCAGATGAGGTCTCCGGAAAACCCTTCAAAGACTGGCAGAATACTGCTTCTGAACGCAATACGCTGCGTAATAATCTAACAGATACTCAAGTTACCTGTCGCCTTGAATGGCAAGGACTTACCACTTAAAATATACGGCAATAGGTAAGAAAAATCAAGCAAATTTTGCATTAAATATTGATTGCAGCTCTCAGCTTTTCAACTTGTACATGAGAATACACATCAAGAATCTGAGTTGAACTATGTCCAGTAAGACGACGAATATAGAGTTCCGGCACGTTATCATTTGCAAGATTAGAGGCAAAGGTATGTCTCCAGGAATGAAACGAGAGGTTTCTCTTTTGGCGTTCTTCTTCCGTAATTCCTACATTGCAGAGAGCTTTTTTGAATTGTGCATAAATCTTGTGACGGGCAATAGGTGTTTTTCCATCCGTATCACTGAAAACAAAATCACCAACATCTTTTCCCCATGAAAGATTAAGGAGCCTTCCCATAAGTTCTTTACTGACAGGAATTATTCTGTTCTTTCCGGTCTTCGTGGAACAAAGTCCAAATCTATCATTCCAGCTGTGTTTAATTTCTATGCAACTCTCGTGCAGATTCAAATCCTGAACTTGAAGAGCCTGTAATTCTCCTAATCTACAGCCGGTATGAAATGCAAGCAGCGTCATTGTATAGATTATAAGATTATTATCCCATATTTTTTCAAGCGCACTATTTCCAAAGAGTTTATCAGTTTCATCCTTATTAAAGAATCCTTTTTCTCTGGTGTCTTTCTTGAAAAGCATGATTTGATTTACAGGATTGAATTTTATATCTCCCATCTTATAGGCATAATTGAAAACGAGCTTTAATGCATTAATCTTAAAATTCAGAGTTGTATTTGTAAGACCTTTTTCTTTAAGTGTCATAATAAATCTTTCAATGTCTCCTGGCGAAATCTGGCTTATCAATTTGTCATTGAAAAATGGTATAGCTTCCTTTTTGATAAAACTATCACGAGCTATAGCACTGGCTCTTTTGTAATTGAATCCTCTTTTTACTTTACCTTGAATGTAAGGGCTTTTATCATAATCATAAAAATCTTTCGCATAATTTGAGAAAGACAAGCGCGAATTAGGAATCAGTTTTCCCTGCGCCATTCTATCCAAGCATACTTGCAAAGCTTTCTGCTGGTCTGACTCTCCAGTTGAATATTGTAATCTTCTGTTATTTTCATCTCGTGTTACGTAATAATAAATCTTCTCTCCAGTTTTTAATGTCTTAAGAAATAAGACAAATTGCTTTTTATCCTTTCTCATAGAGCATCTCCTAATGAGATGTCTTTGCGTGTTTAGTTTTTTAAACTTACTAGATAAGCTACTTGCTTACTGAATAAATACAATGCTTATGAATCATTTCGATATTATCAACTTTGTATTTTTCAAAATCTTTATACAGTTCATCATAAATATCATCCTTTGCTTCGCTTGAATCGTTCACAGAATCTGAAAAGTTAAATAATTCTTTTTCTGTAATCTTATTTAGGGGTCGAGGAGTTTTTTCTAAGCCTGTAATATGCAAAGGCTTGTTTGTGGAGCTAAGAAAAAGAATCGTATTAAAAAACGGATGCTGCTCAATAATAGGTATTTCCCCAAAGATGAAGCCATGCTTACGCCATGTTTTTGCAATGTAAGTCTGGTACCTGCTGAATATTTGATAGAAGTCCCCCTTGATATTATCAAGATGAATATAAGCACAATTTGCCCGGCATAATCTGACTTCTATACGAGTAGGAAAAAGAAGATTTTTAACAAATGCTTTTGGAAGCTGGTTCCTGTATAGAAGGTCGCTTATGCGGTCATACATTATCCAGAGAGATTTTCTTTTTTTATGATCCTTTGAATAAACAGTAGTTGCAAATCTACGCTCTCCGGTAATCTCTTCACTGGGAAGTTGCAGTGCATTTCTAGGAAAATCGAAATAGAAATCAAGCTCTGCAAGCCGGAAAATTGAGTGACGATTTTTAAGGATATAATGAAATAAAGAATCATTCTCTCGATTAATGATTAGAAAACTTCTCAAGCATAAGCTTTTTACTGTCCAAATCACATTCCATAAAATATTACAATTCAACGCTTCAGCCTGAATATGGCAAAGATAATACTTTTTGTATTTTGATTCCCTTATTTCAAGACTGACACCAAGAAATACCTGCCTTTTCTTAAACCATAATTTCTCATTCACATAATTGGGAAAGAATTCAATACTGATTGTATCTATTCCTTCCGCTCTTTTTGATGTCCTTTCTATTGCTGAATCCATTGTTCTTCCTCCAAAAAGCAACTTTTTATAAATATATGTTGCAAGAAAAATGTAGGTGTTTTTATTCTGTTTTTTGGTAAAATTGAAATAGTCAAGAAAAGTGCAGTCCCAAATACCCCTTAAATTAAGCTGCTATTAACATAGCTGTTTTTGACAGCCTGTATTTAGTTGGAGGAAAACCTCCGTTTACAGTGCTGATTCTTACAGTGTTGTAGTAAGCAAAAATGTATCTCCAGACTTCTTTTTTTACTTCTTCGGCTGTCATTTTTGTCGTGTCCATCTGATAGATTTTTTCCTTTTTAAGGGTAGCGAAAAAACTTTCCATTCTGCAGTTGTCGTAGCACTTTCCGACATCGCTCATGCTCTGGACAATATGCAGCTGTCCAAGAACCTTCTT
>NZ_FUXC01000008.1:0-22345 GCF_900167025.1 Treponema berlinense
CGGACAGGTCCGTTTGTTATAAGGAAAGATTCTTCCATAATACCGCCGAAACCTTTATTTTGTGGTGAAAAAGTGCTCCAAAAAACGGACGTTTTACATATCACTTTTCTCCATTTGCGGTGTTCCATAACGGATGATTTTTTTTGACAAGTCAGAATAGTTTTTATATAAAAAACTTGACAAACAGAATAAAAAATGTAAATTTTAAGTATAGATAACTTATATTGACTTATTTTGAGGTGATTTTATGATGAATGTAAGCGTAAGGATGGATAACACAACAAAGAAGGAGTTTGAAAAATTCTGCAAGGACGTCGGGCTTTCAATTTCCGGTGCGTTCAATCTGTTCGCAAAAAAAGTAATCCGAGAGCATCGCATTCCGTTTGAAATTTCTTCCGAAGATCCGTTTTACAGCGAGGAGAACCAGAAGCATTTGCTGAAAAACATTGAAGATATGAAAAATGGAATTAACTGTGCTGAGCATGAACTTATTGAGGTTTAAAACATGAAAAAAATATGGCATGACGAGGCTTGGGAAGACTATTTGACGCTCCAAAACGACAAAAAACTTCTCAAGAAAGCAAACGCGCTTCTTAAAGACATTGAACGTGGCGGATATGACGGAATCGGAAAGCCCGAACCGTTAAAAGGAAATCTTTCAGGCTATTACAGCCGCCGCATTGACGACTACAACAGAATTGTCTATAAAATAGAAAACAACATCATCGAAATCGTTCAGTGCGGAACACATTATCACGACTGAAAAAAATCTTGCACAATCCTTAAAATTTTAAGTATATTCAAATAATGACGTATGGATACATTCGCGTAAGCACGGACAGGCAGACTGTAGAAAACCAGCGGTTCGAGATTCAGGAATTTGCAAAACGGAACTCAATTTCTGTAGAAACTTGGATTGAAGAGACAGCGAGCGGAACGATTACGCCGGAGCACCGCGAGCTTGGAAAACTTCTTGAAAAAATCCAAAAAGGCGATCTCATAATCTGCTCCGAACTTTCGCGGCTCGGAAGAAGCCTTTTTATGATAATGTCGATTTTGAACAAACTTATGGAAAAAGGCGCGCGCGTCTGGACAATCAAAGACGGCTACAGGCTTGGCGACGACATCCAGTCAAAAGTTCTGGCCTTCGCATTCGGGCTTTCCGCAGAAATCGAACGAAACCTTATCAGCCAGCGCACAAAAGAAGCCCTTGAACGAAAAAAAGCGGAAGGACAAAAACTCGGCCGTCCGCTCGGAACAGAAAACGCCTCCTCAAAACTCGACGGCGCGGAACTCGGCACAACAATAATGCTTCTTCAAGGCATCTCCATAAACCGGATTGCAAATCTTTACGGCGTCCACCGAAAAACCGTCCAAAAATTCATTTCAAAAAGACGCTTGGATTCATCAGAAAATATAACAAGAACACTTCAGCTCCTTGGTTAAAATTTTTCCGGGCGGCTTTTTTCCTCGCTTCACTCCGTTCCGCTCCGAAAAAATCAGGCTTTCCACACTTCGCCGACTAGCCGCGGCTCATTCCTCCACTTCGTTTCGGAACTGCTCCGCAGGTGTTCCAAGCCTTGCCGCAGGCAAGGTCGTGCGCCAAAAGCGCACACGTAAAAAAAAACGAGTTTTGCACCGGCAAAATCTCGCAGCGTGCTTGCACGTAGCAATCCTTGCCGCATCTGAACCGGGTTTCATGATATTGCTTCACGATTTTGACGCAAGAGCATTTTCTTGTTATAATTCAGTCTTGAGAAAAATATGAATACAATGCAGACATCACAAAAAAACGAAGAAAATATCAGCACAAAAAACGTCCGTTTTTTGGAGCACTTTTTCACCACAAAATAAAGGTTTCGGCGGTATTATGGAAGAATCTTTCCTTATAACAAACGGACCTGTCCGCAGTTTTTACAATGAGCTTATTGAAAATCTTAACAGTTGCTCCCAGTTCAAAATAAGCGTGGCGTTTATAACTTATGGCGGACTTCAGGTTCTGCTTGAAACACTAAAAGCTCTTGAAACGCGCAATATTCACGGTGAAATTCTTACAACAACCTACAAGGAAATGACAAGTCCGCAAGTTCTTGAGCGGCTTTCCAAATTCAAAAATATTCATCTTAAGATTTATGTTCCGCCGACACAAAATGACGGCTTTCATGCAAAAGGCTATCTGTTCCATAAAACCAGCCTTGAATCAGAAAAATGGACTGTCATAATAGGCTCCTCAAACATAACAGGCCGTGCGTTAAAGACGAATGTTGAATGGAATGTCCTTCAAAATGAAAACTGCGGGGAGCGGCAGGAGCCCGGAGTTTTTACAAAATCTGTTCTTGACGAATTTGAAACTCTATGGAAAAGTCCGTGGGCAAAAGAATATTCCGACGAATTTTTGATTTCTTACCGCGACTATCTTGCAAAAGTAAAACGCCACCAAAAGCAGGAATCAAAACTTTTATTTTCATACAACAGTTTTACAGACGAAAATTCCCCGTCCATAATCCAGCCAAACGAAATGCAACAGGAAGCGATTGTAAAGCTTGACCGGCTTAGAAAAACCGGAGCAAAAAAAGCGCTTGCAATCGCCGCAACCGGAAGCGGAAAAACCTATATGTCAGTCTTTGACGCGCTGCAGGTAAAACCCAACCATCTGCTTTTTATTGTTCACCGCGAGGACATTCTGAAAAAGGCGAAGGAATCTTTTGACACAATCTGCTCCGCAACAGAAGAAAATTATTCATCAGGATTTTTCACAGGAAGCCAGAAAGATAAAAACTGCAAGTATCTTTTTGCAACACGCGATACTTTAAGCCGGCATTACAAGGAATTTGACAAAAATGCTTTTGACTATATCGTTTTAGACGAAGCCCACCATGCGTCAAGCGAAAGCTACAAAAATATTCTTGCATATTTTACTCCAGATTTTCTGCTCGGTCTTACAGCAACTCCAGAGCGAAGCGACAATGGCGACATATATTCAATTTTTGACAACAATGTTGCCGTAGAAATCCGGCTAAGGGACGCGCTTTCGCATGATTTAGTCTGCCCTTTTCACTATTTTGGGCTTACAGATGCGGAAGGAATCGACTATTCAAAAATTAAGGCCGAGCCAGGAACAAGCGAGTATATAGAAGAAATTGCAAATATGCTCATGGTGAACCGCCGCGTTGATTACATCATTGAAAGAATGAATTTCTACGGACACGATGGCGAAAAGACAAAAGCTCTTGGATTCTGCGCGACTGTAAAGCATGCTAAATACATGGCGGAAGAATTTAACAAAAGACTTTCAAAAAATAATGGACAAGTTGCGGTTGCTCTTTCAGGAGATGACAGCGTTGAAGTCCGCGAAAAATATGCACGTCTTTTGGAAGATGACAATTCTCCGCTTCAATACATTTTTTCAGTCGATATTTTTAACGAAGGAATTGATATTCCATCAGTAAACACAGTCTTGCTGCTGCGTCCTACTGACTCTTCAATAATTTTTATTCAGCAGCTTGGACGAGGCTTGCGCAAACTGGACGGCAAAGAATTCGTAACAGTTCTGGACTTTATCGGAAACTACAAAAAGTCTTTCTTGATGGCGATTGCCCTGAACGGAAAGCAGGATTACGACCGCGATTCATTGAAGCTTGAAGTTGCAAATGATTTTGCGGACTTGCCGAACGGAACTTACATTCACATGGACAAAATCACAAAGGAACAGATTCTGCGCCAGCTTGAAAATGAAAAATTCATGTCGCTTAAATATATGAAAGAATCATATTTTTCGTTTAAGCACGTATGCGGCGGAAAAGTCCCGTTTCTTGTTGATTACTTAAAGCATGACGGAAGCATTGATCCTGTGCGGTTTACGTTTTTCAGCCCGAACTACAAGACGTATTTTGATTTTGCCGCATACATTGAAAAAGAAGCGCATTCTGAATTTTCTCTGATTAACGAAGACGAATCTTTCAGGCAGATTATGCAGCTTCTAAGTTTTTATTCGCCTGCAAGACGCGCGGAAGAATGGATTATCGCAGAAACAATTTTTAATTCCGAAAATTACTTTGCTTCTGTTGATGAAATTGCAGAAAAGGCAAGAAAATACCTTTCTTTTGTGAATAAAACTTCTATCGTTCATGCCTGCCAGACGCTTAGCGGAACATATTTTGACACAAGCGAAAAAACACGGTACGAAAAGGCGATTTTTAATTTTGACGGAACTTCAGTTTCATTCAATAAAAACACGGTCGATTCCCTTGAAAATTCAAGATTTTCCGCACAAAAGAAGCTTTGGGTAGAAGACTTGATTCAATACAATCTTTTGCGTTACCAAAACGAATTCGGCTCAGATGATTATTCTGAAAACGGAACTTTGCCGTTTTTAAAGCTTTACCAAAAATACACGATGCGCGACACGGCTCTTTTATGCGACTATACAAAAATCCATTCTTCGTTCCGCGGACAAGGACTTATAACTTCCGCAAAGCCAGATTATTTTCTATTTGTGAACCTGCACAAGGATGCGGACATAAAAGATTCAATAAATTATGCTGACAAATTCATAACGCCGGAACATTTTCAGTGGCAGTCGCCAAACAGCACAACGCAAAATTCTGAAGTCGGACAGAACTTAATCCGCAACATCGAAAGAAAAATCCGACTTCATCTTTTTGTACGCAAATTTGAAAAAGTAGAAAACATAACCCAGCCGTTCATTTATCTTGGTCAGGTTTCAACTTTTCCGGACAGTGCAGAAGGCAACAAGCCAATCACAATGAGATTCGCTCTTCATAGCCGTGTTCCTGACGAGCTTTTCAACGACTTTATAACACGCACTGACAAAATGGGAAAAAACAGCGATAATTGACTTTACAAAAAAAGGACTAAAAAAAATGAATAACGCAAATATAACAAAAAACGATTGTAAAATCCAAACCACACCGCTCAAGCAAATCCACGTTTCTGCGGCGGTAATTTTCCGTACTGCGGCTGGCGGCGAAAAGCTGGTTTTTGCGACGCAGCGTGGCTACGGTGAATGGAAGGACTGGTGGGAGTTTCCGGGCGGAAAGATTGAAGATGGAGAAAGCGCGGAACAGGCGGTTGTGCGGGAAATACGCGAGGAGCTTGCGACGGAAATCCGGGCAGAACGAAAACTCTGCACGGTTGAATACGACTACCCTGCTTTTCATCTGACAATGGAATGTTTTTTGTGCTCAATTGTTTCCGGGAAGCTTACTCTGCTTGAGCACGAGAACGCGGCATGGCTTTCCGAGGAAAAGCTTAAAAGCGTAAAATGGCTTCCTGCGGATGTGGAAGTTTTAGAAAATCTAAAGGAACTTTTTTAGGCGGATGCGGTAGCGCTGGGAGCAATGCCGGAGGCAGTCCGAACAAAGTGAGGACCGCGCGCAGCAAGTTGCGGACATAGCGACGGCAAGCGCCACAGGTGATTGCCGGACCGCCAGATTTTATGGCTTAGAAAAAAAATAAATTATCCTTAAACTAACAGTTTCTTAATTGAAATTTTATAGTCGGCATTTATCTTTTTGTAAAACATAATCAACGAGGTTTTTATGAAAAGACAATTATTTTATGCACTGGCTGCAATGGCGGCTTTTTTGCCGGTTTCCTGTGCTTCAACATCAAAGACTGGAGCAGATTCAGTTTCTCCGTTTGAAAAAGTCGGCTTGAACGGAAGCGAAGTTCCCTACACTGTTCTTGCAAAAACAAATGACGGCGTGGAAATTCAAAACGGCGGATACGGCTCAGACGCGTGCGCCCATCCAACGGATTCAAGTCTATTTTATTTAGTAACAGACCGCGGTCCGAACATCGATTTTAAGGGGAACAGCGGAAAAGGAAAAATGTTCCCGTTTTCTTCTTACGCTCCAAGAATCGGACTTTTCAAGATTAACAAAGACGGCTCAGTTTCGCTCGTAAAAGAAATCACACTGAAATCTCCTGACGGAAAAGAGATAACCGGTCTTCCAAACCCAAACGGAAAAGGCGCGACTGGAGAAATTGCCTACGACCTTGACGGAAACATTCTTGGAACAGACGAATACGGGCTTGACAGCGAGGGAATCGTTGCGATGAAAGACGGAACTTTCTGGATTTCTGATGAATACGGTCCGCACATTGTCCACTACGATGCAGACGGAAAGCAGATTGAAAGAATAAGCCCGTTCGGAATGGACACAGGAAAAAGGCATCTTCCGGCAGTTCTTGCGCGCCGCCGTGCAAACCGCGGAATGGAAGGTCTTGCAATAACTCCGGACGAAAAAACTCTTGTAGGAATCATGCAGTCCACGCTTTTCAATCCTTCAAAGAAAGAAATTTCAAACAAGCAGCTTGTTCGCATTGTAACTTTTGACATTAAAACTGGCAGCACAAAGCAGTACGCTTATATTCAAAACAAAGAGACAGATTCCACCTGCGGAATTACGGCGCTTTCAAACACAGAATTTGTCGTAATTGAACGCGACGGAAAGTTTTCCGGCGAAAAAGAAGCACATAAGTATCTTTTCAAAATTGACCTTAAAGACGCGACAGACATAACAGGAGAAAATCCTGAATCGAAAGAAGGTCTTCTAATAAACGGAAAAACTCTTGAGCAGTGCACAACAGAAGAGATTGAGGCCGCTGGAATTAAGCCTGTAAAAAAAGAATTCCTTGTTGACCTTGTGGAATATCTTCCGAACAAATATCCGCACGACAAGCTTGAAGGCCTTTGGATTTTGGACAGCAATACAATCGCCGTGGCGAACGACAACGACTTTGCAATCAATGTTGAAAACAACCAGCTTGTGCAGAAAAAACTTCCAGGAACAGGCAGAATTGATAACGATGTGATTTACGTGATAAAGCTTCCAAGGAGCTTGAGGTAAGGCTTTTAGAAAGATATTTGCTCTGGCTGCGGGATACTTGGTTTTGCAAAAACTGGGCTTGCGGCTGGAGTTTGCCAGTCAGTTTTTTTCTCATTTGAAAATTTTTGTTTCCGCCTTTTAAACGAATATTTGAAGAAAGCGGCGGCTTTTCACTTCTTCAAATTATCTTTCAGTCTTCAACATCTGTTCTTTCAATTTTGAAAGTAACTGGTCTTATGCCGTCATTGCACCATGCAATCATGACTTTGTCATCATTTGTCTAACTATGCATTATTGCTCCGCCTTGAAGCGCAGAATAAATATACTGCAGATTACATTCAATGCTTCCGAGCAAAAATGAAAAATGGTTTAATGTTATCTGCAAAAAACTTTTCCTAGAAAACTCTCACCTTTCCATTCCAAACAAAAAGCAGCCTTCCTCATGCGAAAAAATCACGCCGATTGCCTGCAAGAATGAGTAGACAATCGTGCTGCCCATGAATTTCATTCCGCGTTTTTTTAGTTCCGCGGAGATTGCGTCTGAAAGGCCGTTCGTTGACCTGCCTGTTTCGTGAATTATTTTTATTGCGGAAAGAGCGGCTTTTTCCGCAATATTCTCTGCATTTTCCGTGCCGCCGCTTTCTGCACAGGCGGTTCTACTCAAATATTCGTCCAGAAACTTTTTTATAAAATTAAAGAAACTTCCGTACTCAAGGCAAACCGCCCTGAAAATTCTTGCGTTTGAAATGCTTGCCTTTATTTTCAAGCGGTTTCTAACGATTTTGGGATTCGCCAAAAGATCCGCGATTTTTTCTTCGCCGTAGCCGCACACTTTTTCAAGGTCGAACCCATCGTATGCAGAACGGAAATAGTTACGCTTGTTCAAGATACATTCCCAGGAAAGCCCGGCCTGAAAACTTTCGAGCGTCAGCATTTCAAAAAGATATTTGTCGTCCGTGCTTTTTTCAGAAAATTTTCCCCATTCATTGTCGTGGTAGGCGACATATTCTGGATTGTTCAGGTTGCACCACTTGCAGCGCGGAAGATTCTTGTCAAAAACTTTTTCCGGTCCTAAGTTTCCGGGCGTCATTTCCACCCTTCCCAGATTTTCACTTCAAGACCGCAGGTGGCGGCGTTTTTTCCGTTGCGGCAAACAGGAAGTTTCAGAAGAAGCTGGTTTTCAAAAAGTTTTTCTTCCTTGTCATAGTCATCAAGATACGCGAACGATGCGTAATCCTTTGAGTTTTTGTCCGCCAAAAGCTCAACCGCTTCTGCCCTGGAGCCGGCCGCACGCGAAACCGATTCCACTACGCTTTCAAATTCGCCGCGGCTCATCTCTTTTTCCTTTAAATCTACAAACTGAAAAGGAATCCTCCGTTCCTTGAACCACATCTGCGCTTTTTTTGTGTCAAAATTTTTTGTTGTTCCAAAAATCTGAATCATGCGGACATTATAGCAAAAAACCGGAGAAAATTATAGACAGAACAAAGCAAACTGCACAGATTTTCCAAAGTATAGTTTGAAATAACATTGACTTATAATAATTTTCAAAGTACACTTTGAATAAATGGTAAGAAACACATATTTTCAAAGTATAGAAGCATTCAAAGACAAGCAGGTCATAAAAGTTCTGACAGGAATACGCCGCTGCGGAAAATCCGTGCTCATGGAACAATTCATGCAGAGCCTTTTGGAAAGAGGCGTTTCAGAGAGGCAGATTACTTACATCAGGCTTGACGACTTGGACAACGAGCTTTTACTGGAATATCACAATCTTTATGCGTTTATAAAATCCGCGCTTTTGGAAGACAGGATGAACTATGTTTTTATTGACGAGGTTCAATTGTGCAAGGATTTTCAGAAGCCGGTAGAAACACTTTTCAACTGCAAAAACGTGGATCTGTATCTTACAGGCTCGAACGCGGACTTGCTGTCTGGTGAACTTGCCACTCTTTTAAGCGGAAGATACGTTACGATTGACATGCTTCCGTTTTCATTTTGCGAATACCTTGAATGCATAAAGGAAAATAATTTTCCGGCTCAGACGACCGAAGAAAACTATTACGACTACGTAAAATTCGGAAGCATGCCGTTCACAGTCCAGCTCAAAAAGAACACAGAAAGCGCATATCAGTACCTGAACGGAGTTTACAACACGATAATCGTAAAGGACATAGCAAGGCGGCATCAGATAAAGGACGTCGCGGTTCTTGAAGCCGTAATAAAATTCATGTTCCAGAACTGCGGAAATTTCTGCACCTCAAAAAAAATCAGCGACACACTTACAAGCTCCGGAAGAAAAACAAGCCAGCCCACAGTCGAAAACTACATGCACTTTCTTGAGGAATGTTTCCTAGTCTACAGGGTCGAACGCTACGATGTGCGCGGAAAGGAGCTTCTGAAAAACATCTCAAAATACTACATCGCCGACACAGGACTGCGGAACATGCTTTTGGGTTATAGAAATATCGACATGGGACACATTCTTGAAAACCAGATTTTTCTTGAGCTTAGGCGGCAGCATTTTACGGTTTACACAGGAAGAAACCTCGACGCCGAAATAGATTTTGTGGCAAAAAACCAGACCTCACTCTTCTACATCCAGGTCGCAGAAACCGTAAAAGACGAGGAGACGCTGAAACGCGAGCTTGCCGCCTTCAAAAACATTCCGGACTCGTACCCAAGGATTCTTATCACAATGGACAGAAATCTGAATTCAGACTTCAACGGAATCCGAAACATAAACGCACTCGATTTTCTTACAGGAAATGAGAAGCTTGTTTTTTAGAAGCAAGAAGGAAAAAAACTCTCTGCATAAAAATAAAAATTGTGATATCATTCTGCCCATAAGGACAAAATTATGAATCAGAACGAAAATAAAACGACAACGGTGGAATCCCTTTCTGAAATTTCCGCTCAGCTTGAAAAGATAATTACAGACTTGCTCGCTTCCCATCCGCAGAAAAAAGGCTCGGTTTTTGTAATCGGATGTTCGACCAGCGAAGTTACCGGCGGCTCAATCGGAAAAAATTCCAGCGAGGAAACAGGAAAAACAATTTTTGAGACGGCGAACCGGGTTCTTTCTTCAAAAGGAATTTTTCTTGCCTGCCAGTGCTGCGAGCACTTGAACCGCGCGCTTGTTGTTGAGCGTGAGTGCGCCGAAAAATTCGGTCTTGAAGAAGTTTGCGTTGTGCCGTGGATTCACGGAGGAGGCTCGTTTGCAACAGCAGCCTACTACGGCTTTAAGGAGCCTGTTGTGGTTGAGCACGTAAAAGCCGCCGCAGGACTTGACATCGGAAGCACGCTGATTGGAATGCATATAAAAGAAGTCGCCGTTCCAGTCCATCCGGAACAGAAATTTATTGGAAAAGCTTACGTTACGGCGGCATACTCAAGACCAAAACTGATTGGCGGCGAGCGCGCGCATTACACAGCGGAAGACTAAACAGCCCGGACATCGATTTTTTTGAATCCGAAAATTGAACAAGTGGAAAGAAACAGAAAGCGCCAACCTTACCATTCTGAAAGACAGCCTCACCTTCCGCAAGGTTTGTAGCGCAGGGCGGCCAACCGCCCTTCACTATAAAATTATTTTTTCATAAGATATTCAGCGACCGCTTCGTACGCCGGAATTGAAAGCGGATCGATGTATTTGTTTGAAGCATAATGGGTTGAAGCAAACCGTGCAATCACCATTTCCGCAGCAGGGTCGATGTATATTGCCTGTCCGTGAACACCGCGCGCCATGTATGCTCCGTGGGAATTGTTTGTTATCCACCACATATTGTGGTAGCTCCAGCCTTTTAACTTTGTATAGTCGCTTTTTGCAAACGCCGCCTTGTATTCTTCGGAAGAACCGCCAGATGCTATGTCTTTTACGGCTTTTTCTGGAATAATCTGCTTTCCGTTCAATTTACCGCCGTTACGCATCATCTCGCCGAACATTGCCATATCACGCAAGTTAAGGTCAAATCCGCCGCCAGCAAATGCTATTCCGGAAGGATCTAGCTGATAGAAACCGTCATAATGCGCGCCTAAAGGCTTCCAAATCATTTCGGAAACCATTTCCGCAAGCCCCTGTCCTGTTACACGGGAGCAAATCCAGGCCAAAAGTTCAGTGTTGATTGTCCTGTACCCGAATGCCTCTCCGTGCTCTAAATCAGGAAGTTTTTTTACAGTCGCAAGATATTCGTAGTAGTTCTGCGGACCACGGTAATTTATCGGGCGGAAAACATTTCCTGCGGCCGAGTAAGCCCAGATTTCCGCATTAGGATCGTTGTAGTCCTCGCTGTACTTTATGGCGGTTGTCATGTCCATAACCTGGCGGACAGTCGCATCCGCATAACCAGAATCCTTTAATTCAGGAATATAGTCCGTTACTTTTTTAGAAGGATCAAGCTTTCCTTCCGCGGCAAGAATAGAAGCTACCGTTCCTGTAAACGACTTGCTTACCGACATAGCCGCGTGCAGACCGTCCGGCTTTAGTCCCGCAGGATATTTTTCGTAGACGATTTTTCCCTTATGCATGACGATAATTCCGTCTGTGTAGTTCGCATCCAGGGACTCTTCAAAAGTCATTGTCTTGTCGGAATCCCAGGGAGTAAAAGTAACATTGTCAATTTTAGGGTCAAGTTTTTGCTTCACCGAATACTTTTTGCCGTTTCCAGAAGAAACATTGCGTGTCGGATAAAATTCCCTCATATGATTTACGCTGTAGCGCAGAGCCGGAAATTCAAAAAAAGAACCGTCAGAAGCATGCAGCGTTTTTTCCTGCGCAGGCGGAAATCCCTGCATCCAGCCCATTGAAGCAGGCAACGTTTTCTGAGCGTCAGGAAATTCCTCCGCAAAACCAGCCCCGCCAGCCATTCCAACCAAAGCAAGCGCTCCAAAAGAAACAAGAGTTTTTTTCATAACTACCTCCTGTAAAAAATCAATGAGGAAATATCAATTTCCGATTTGATTTTTTAACGCAATTTCGCAACAAAGTGAGAAATTGCAATTGATGATAAAGTTTGCAACGCAAACTTTTAAATAAAAACTTTGACGTCATTTTAGGCAAAGTTTTTATTATGCCTCCTATAAAAAGTCAAGACAACAACAGACGCCATTTTCGCCTGTTTTATCTTACCCCCTTTTTGTTTTCAAAAATTTTCATGCATCAAAAAAGCCAGATACTTCCAATATAATCCCAAAACACATTTCGGGCAAATTTTACCACGCACAAACCATTTTACATTCAGAAAAATCAAAAACCAAAGATTCCGGGCGTGCCGGCTTCGCCGTCGGGTGTTCCAGCCTTCGCTAACCGCTCATCGTCCTCGCCGCTCTGCGCCTGCGGTCGACTAAAGGGCTTCCATACCCTCACGAATTGCAATACGCTTTATTCATCATCTTTTGCCTTTATGTTGGCTAACATTTTTAATGTTGACTATATGTTTTTTACATGCTATTATTTTTTATATAAAATATCCTGGAGGTGTCTATGTGCAGAACTTCAATTTACGAGGCAAGAAACAACCTTTCTAATTTTGTAAAAATCGCGGAAAGAGGCGAACCTGTAGAACTTACACGCTACGATAAACCTGTTGCGGTAATTATAAGCTATGAAGAATACGAAAAAATGGAAAAACCGTCATTCCTGGAAAAACTTGCAGAACTAAAAAAAGAATATGCCGATGTTCTGAATGACGAAGGAATTCCTCTTCGGCCGAAAGTTTATCAGGATCCAAACAGGGTTATTTTTGAAGAATAATTTTATTCACAACTTTAAAAATTTGCATTGCAACTTTATTAGACTTTTTTATAGGAGTAAAAATGAACAAAGTTTATCTTCTTGACACAAACATTGTTTCGGAATTCACAAAAGACAATCCGAATCAAAAGGTTCTTGCATTATATACAGCAAGAAAAAATATGTGTGCAATTTCTGCCGTAACCTGGCAAGAACTTGTATTTGGACTTTCAAAAATGCCCGAAGGAAAACGTAAAAATTACTTAAAACAATGTTTTGAACTATATGAAGAAGAATTCGAAATAATTCCTTACGATGGTTTTGCGGCAGAAATCTGCGGCCAGCTTTCCGGGCAATGTGCAAAAGAAGGCAAAACCCTTCCCTACTGCGATACTCAAATTGCGGCAACAGCAATCGCAAACGGAATGGTTTTAGTAACTCGCAACACAGCAGACTTTGAGGAAGCGGCAGAACGCTCTTTTTTAAGGGTTGAAGACTGGTTCCAGGAATAATTTTACGCAAAAACTTTTAAAACTCATTTCCCCAAATTTCAACAAGTTTTTGAACTGAATAAACGGCATTTGCCGGACTTGTGGAAGGAAGAGTTTTCAGCATGGAACACAAGTTTTTATCCTGATATTTTAGAAAATATTTAGCGGCGGTTTTGCCGTTTGCAAGAATTTTTGTAATTTTACAGGCGGACACAATTTTTTCAATGTCCGAAGGCACAACATTACTTATTGAACTGTCCGATGAGCCGCAAATCGTACATTCACTTATTGAATCGTACACGGCGATTTTGTGTTTTTCCAAAAAGCGCTTTTTTTCTTCTATTGATAACGGCGTTTCTTCAGAAAAAATCATCGCCAGCATTTTCCAGAAACGGTTCTGCGGATGTCCGTAATAAAAACCATTTTCCCGCGACTTTACGGACGGCAGGCTTCCTACAATCAATATTTTTGAATCCGCCCTAAAAAACGGCTCAAAAGGATGAACGATATGTTCCGTCATGTCTATATATCCTTAATATTTCTGATTTTCTCCAAGTCGCCGCTGCACAGGGCTTCCATATTGCGGAAAATCTTCTCTGCGTCCCAGTCCCACCATTTTAAGCTCAGAAGATATTCCGTCAGCCCGTCGTCGAACCTTTTTCGGATTACCCGGCACGGATTTCCGCCCGCGACGCAATACGCTGGAACGTCCTTCACCACAACTGAATTCGCCGCGATAATCGCCCCGTCTCCGATGTGAACGCCCGGCATCACCGTCACGTTCTGCCCGATCCACACATCGTTTCCCACGACCGTATCGCCCTTGAACGGCAAGTCCTTCAGTTTTGGCGAGAACTTTTCCCAGCCGCCGCCCATGATATTGAACGGATAAGTCGTCACGCTGCGCATCCTGTGGTTAGCACCGTTCATCACGAACTCGATTCCACGCGCAATCGCGCAGAACTTTCCGATAACCAGCCTGTCGCCCAGAAAATCGTAATGGTGCGTCACGTGCTCCTCGAATTTTTCCGCGCCGTCCGGGTCGTCGTAGTAAGTGTAATCGCCTACCACGATGTTCGCCCGCTTCACTACATTCTTTATAAACACAACCTGACGAATGTTCTCGTTAGGGTAAACTTTATTCGGATCCGGTCCAGTCATTTTTGTGTCCTACCATTATTTCGGCATATAAATTATTTTTCAATATAAACCAATAAACAATTTTTTTCGCGACAAACAGCAACAAATTGCATTTTTTTTGCCTTGGAACTATTATTTACAAAGAGCATAAAATGGATTATTCATACATTCTGAAAACATCAAAAGTTTTGCCGGAAAAACTTGCGGAATTTGGCTTTGAAGAAAAAAACGGCTCTTATTTTTGCAGAAAAAACATTCTGAACGGCGATTTTTATTCAATAATCGAACTGAAAGGAAACTTTCTTACCGCTAAAGTTTTTGAATCCGGCTCAGATGAGCGTTACGTTCTGTTCGATGTGGAAAATGCAAACGGAAGTTTTGTAGGCGAAATAAGAAATCAGGTTCGTAAAATTATTGAACTTTTCCGCTCCCAATGCTGCAAGACTTCGGACACAAAGAAAAAATACATGGACTTTATTCAAAATAAATTTGGCTGCAAAGGCGACAATCCATGGTCAGACACGCCTGAATACACAGTGTTCCGCTGCAAAAACAAAAAATGGTTCGCCCTTATTATCAAGATAAAATTTCCCCGGCTCGGGCTCTCTGGCGATGAAGAGGTTTTTGCCGTAAACCTGAAAGCCAACCCCAAAATAATTCCAGAAATCACAGACAAAATCACGGTTTTTCCGGCGTGGCACATGAACAAAAAATACTGGATTACAGTGCTTTTGACAGAAGCGGCCGACTGGGAAAAACTCTGCGCGCTGACAGAACAAAGTTTTGAACTTGTAAACTCAAAAAACTAAACTTTTTTCCATTCTGCGCATATTCTCAAAACATTTCGGATTTTCATGTTGACTTTGTTTTATCCGCCAATCTTGATATAATAAGAAGAATAAAATTTTATCTTAATTCAAACTGATTTACGGCTTACAGCCACACCAGTTTTCGGAGGCAAAAATGAAAATTGCGGCGACTTACGATATTTCAACAGATTCTATTTTTCAGCATTTTGGAAAAACACAGAATTTCAAGGTTTACACGATAGAAGACGGAAAAATAGCCGATTCAAAAGTTATTGACAACGGAGGCTTCGGACACCACGACCTGGCGACATACCTTAAAAATCTTGGAATCGAAACTTTGATTTTGGGAAACCGCGGCCAGGGAGCAATCGACGCATTGAACAATGCCGGCCTTAAACAGATTGCAGGAATCACAGGAAATCCGGACGATGCGGTAAAAGCGTTTCTGGCAGGAACACTAAAAGACAATCCGGATGCAAAGTGCGACCATCACCACGGAGAACACCACCACGGACATTCAGAAAATACGCATACAGAACAACCAGTTTTTACGCCGGTAAAATAAAGTCTATCTGGCATTTTTTCGCGGCAACATGATTTTTCCATACAAGACAACAAAAATGACAAGCGAACTTTTAGAAAATCTTGAAAAACTTCACACAACGGAACTCGGCGTTGTCCGCATAAAACGGAATCTTGGACTTATGACCGACGATGTTATTGGTTGGTGCAAAAACACAATTCTTTCCGCGGCAAAAAACATTGAAAATGAAAAATCTGGCGAAAACGACGGAAAATCCACCAATAAAATCTTCCGTCAGGGAAAAAACTGGTACATAAAAACAGACGGCTGCACAATCACCGTAAATGCGCACAGCTACACGGTGATTACGGCGCATAAGGGAAAAAAACATTCTTGACTAAACGTACGAAAATATGCACGTTCTAAACATGGAGGTATTTTATGTCAATAATCACAGCAACTGCAACTCAGGAAACGCTTTACCTGTGCTCTGTTCCGGGAATGAAGAAATCCATCATCGAAGCTAGCAAAGAGCCACTTGAAGACAGCGTTGAGGACATCGGCTGGTAATGTAGACAATAAAATATTCCAAACAGGCAGTAAAAGACACCAAAAAGATTGAACAGTCAAATTTAAAGCAGAACGTGATAAATCTCATTGAAATCCTGAAAATCAACCTATTCCAGAATCTTCCACCTTACGAAAAACTCGTCGGTGACCTGACCGGATTTTTTTCCGCCGAATAAATATTCAGCACAGACTAGTCTATGAAGTTTTTCAGACTGAAAAAATCGTCCGTATCCTCAGAATGTGGACGCATTATGAATAGGTAAAAAAATAGTCAATGAGTATTTATAAAAAAAATCTGAGTGTCCCGGAACTTTCCGTACGTTGTTGAAGTTGCTTTCCATTGATTTTAAAAAGCCCGTATTTTATTCTGACTCTATGAAAAAATTCATTTTGCTGTTACTTTTATTTTTATCATTGAGTTCCTGCACTATAGCCCGCGATAAAAACAAAGCTAAACTTTCATCCGGTGATTTAGAAGCATCAACAACTGCTGAAAAATATTATGTTTCCAGCAGCTATCATTTTATGTTGAATTATCCTGATTTTATAGGCAAAGCCATGAATTATGCCTGGCAGGAATATTCCGGGGTTACCGTTCCTGCACTAGTTTATCCATCAAATTATTGTTTAAAAAAAGACAAGTATTCTTCTCCGTATTTGGAATTCGCCAATATTTCTGCAAAAAAAATCACGCAGGCGGAAATATTTTTTTTCAGCACAGGAAATCCTGATTATACAAGTTTGCTTGTCAAGCTCGATTTGATTCCTGGCGGTTGTTCTGAGGTCAGTCTGACAGACTCATTTTTAGGAGAGAATGAATACCGGTTGGATAAAATTGATTTTTACTTTCAGGATGAAACCATGCGCTCATTTTCTGCGGCTGATTTTTTTCATTTTCATTATCCGGAGCTTGCGGCTTTTGACTTGTCTGGCTCAGGAACCTTTTTTCTAAAAGGAAATGAGGGATATTTTTACTTGATAATAAAAAACCGCAAATCAGACGATGAAAACGCAGGATTTTTCAGGCTGAGCATTACAAAAGAAAATGGCGAAGAAACAATTGTTGAAAAAGGTGTTTCCTACAACAGTGAGGACAATACTTATTCATACAGACTATGGGATGACATGGCAATTGAAGATTTTTGCTTTGCAAAAAAAGTTAATGTTGAATTCCGCTCTACAGATGGCAAAATAATATCAGAGGAAATTACAGATTCAGAACAGCTGGAAAAAATAAGTATGTGGGTAGCCGCGTTCTGTTATTTTGGTTTGAGATAAGGGAGAAGAGCTTGTACAAAAACAAAAGACAAGAAGTTTTAAGAAATAGTTTTTTGTTTTTGAAAATTTACGAAAAATTCACGAAGAAGATTTAAAGGCTGGTTTTGGCTCAGTAAAACTTCCCCAGGCTCTTTCTGATAAGTATCAGGGCGGAAGCAAGGAATTTAAATGGCAATGGCTTTTTCCACAAAAAAATAGATGGAAAAATACCCAGACAGGAGAGGAAGGCAGATGGCATTTAGATGAATCACTTATGCAGCGTGCCGTAAAACAGGCCATTTTGGAAGCTGGCATCAATAAAAACGCAAGTTGCCACACCTTTCGTCATTCTTTTGCAACTCACCTGCTGGAAAACGGATACGATATAAGGACAATCCAGGAACTTCTTGGCCACAGCGATGTGAGTACAACAATGATTTATACCCATGTCCTGAATCGCGGAGCCGGTGGTGTAATAAGTCCTCTGGATAAAATGTAAAACTTACCAACTTACCAGTATCCGTGTAAAAATCTGTATAAATTCGTGAAAGTGTTGTATACTAAGGAATAAGTAAAATGATGTAAGATTTTACACTGACACTTTTTGCAGTATAAACTTCTTACAACTGATACGGAGAAATTTTGTTATACGGACGCCCGCACTGGGGCGCTTTGTTTTATAGAAAAATTTAGGAATTTATGATATTGTAAAGTTACTATGGCAGGAAACAGTAATTTACATGCTTCAAGAGCAGATAAGGCTGATGAGTTTTACACACAACTCTCACTCGTAGAAAACGAACTAAAACATTACAGAAAACATTTTGAAGGCAAAACGGTTCTTTGCAATTGTGACGACCCTTACGAAAGTAACTTTTTCAAATTCTTTGCAATGAACTTCAACGCCTTAAAACTTAGAAAACTCATTTCAACTTGCTACGCTACATCTCCCATTGCCCAAAGAGAATTAAGTTTATTTCCAGATTTGGAAGAGCCGCAAGAAGAACGAGCAAGCGATAAGCGAAAACCTTACAAAGTTCAGATTACAGAAGTTGCAGATTACAACAATGACGGTGCTGTAGATTTAAGCGATGTAGAATGGCTTTTGAAAAACAAGAATAATACCCGTGAGCTTTTAAAGGGTGACGGTGATTTTAGAAGCGCGGAATGTATTGAACTTTTGAAAGAGGCAGACATTGTTGTTACAAATCCACCGTTCAGCCTTTTTCGTGAGTATGTAGCGCAACTTGTAGAGTTCAAAAAAGACTTCATAATACTTGGCAATCAGAATGCAATTACATACCGTGAAATCTTGCCTTTAATTCGTGATAACAAAATTTGGCTTGGTTATAACAGCGGACATTTTTGGTTTAAAGTGCCTGACAGTTATGAAGAAAAAGCGACTGATTTTAAAATTGACGAAAACGGTCAGAAATGGCGGAGAATGGGAAACATCTGTTTCTTTACAAACCTCGACATCGAAAAACGCCATGAGGATATGGTTTTGTTCCGAAACTACACGCCCGAAGCATATCCAAAATATGACAATTATGATGCAATAGAAGTCAGCAAAACTGTAGATATTCCGTGTGACTATTTTGGAGTTATGGGTGTTCCTATTACTTTTATGGATAAATTCAATCCATCTCAATTTGAAATTTTAGGCGACAGCCGTTATCACGATGGACAGGATTTTTCAGATGATATAAATGTCATCAACGGTAAAACTTTATATCGAAGAATTCTAATTCGTCGAATAAACAAAGGAGAGTAAACGATGAAAGAAACTATTGTTACAGTTTTAAGTAGCGGGATTTTGGCTACCTTTATTTCTTGGCTTTTACCTACCCTTGTATTTAAAAGACAGCGTAAATTTGAATACGAACTTGAATATCATAAAAGATTACTTGATAAAAGAATTGCGGCTTATGAAAAAATAGACCGAATCGCATATTTCTTTTCTTCTGCTGTTCAAGATTCAGACGGCAGACCATATCATTTTATTTTTTCTGCAGAACAAAATCCGTTTCAAAATGAATGTATCGCTTTAATGACAGAATTAACAAAAAGCAATCTTTGGATTAGCGATGAAATCAGAAATGAACTTTTAAGCTTAAATCGTTTTCTATTTGAAAACAGAATTGATTTCACAAATATAGAAAAAGGAAAGCAATTTTACAATCAACTTGGAGAAATGTCAGATAAATTAATAAATATTGCCCGAAAAGATATGCTTAATTTAAGCGAGTTAAAATTCTTAAGGAAACAGGGAAAAACAAAATGAACATAAAACTTAATGAAATAACAGTAAAAGAAGTTGCAGAAAAATACAGCGATAATGCAGAAAACGGCGTTACAGGCTATAACGGTCGCCTTAATATCCGCCCGGCTTATCAGCGTGAATTCATCTACAAAGAAAAACAGAGAGATGAAGTTATCCGCACTGTCATAAAGGGCTTTCCGCTTAATGTTATGTATTGGGTAAAAAGCGATGACGGAAACTTTGAGGTTTTGGACGGACAGCAAAGAACAATCAGTTTGTGCCAGTATGTAAACGGAGAATTTTCCCTTGACCATAGAATGTTTCAAAATCTTACGAAAACCGAACAGGAACAGATCTTAAATTATAAGCTCATGATTTACATCTGCGAGGGAAACGACAAAGAAAAACTTGATTGGTTTAAAACTATCAACATTGCAGGTGAACAACTTACAAATCAGGAATTGCGTAATGCAATTTACACAGGTGAATGGCTTACAGAAGCAAAAAAATATTTTTCAAAAACAGGCTGTGCCGCTACTCAAATTGCAGACAAATATTTAAATGGTTCTGCAATCCGACAGGATTATCTTGAAACAGCATTGCTCTGGATTTGCAATCGTGACGGAATTGAAATTGAAGATTACATGGCAAAACATCAGCACGATACAAACTGCAACGAGCTTTGGCTTTACTTTAAAAGTGTTATTGATTGGGTTCAAGTTATTTTTCCAAACTATCGTAAAGAAATGAAAGGTCGTGATTGGGGTGTTTTCTTCAATAAATACAGCAAGAATACTTATGATGCAAAAACTCTTGAGGCAAATATTGTTGAACTTTTGGAAGATGGCGATGTAACAAATAACTCTGGAATTTACGAGTATCTTTTAAGCGGAGAAGAAAAACATCTTTCAATCCGTGCGTTCACTCCAAAAATGGCTCGTGCCGCCTTTGAGAAACAAAAAGGCGTTTGCCCGAAATGCGGAAAAACTTTCACAATCGAAGAAATGCAGGCAGACCATATTACACCATGGAGTAAAGGCGGTAAAACAGTTGCAGAAAACTGTCAGATGCTTTGTGCTGACTGTAACAGAAGAAAAAGTAATATATAAACATGGTATAAAAATTGTGCAAGTCAAGCTTGCCCAATTTTTGAAATTGAACTTTAGGGCTTGGACGAAGAAGCGATTATAAATTGGAATATTTTATAAAGCAAGTCGAGCTTGCTTTATAAAATGTAATTAAACTTTAGGGATGAGCAAGGTAGCGATAGTACGCGGCTTTACGCCGCTTAAAAAAGTAAAATTCAAAATAGAAGAGTTTCTTCTATAAAAATAGACATTTCCATCATAAAAGAATAAGAAAATGAAAATGTTTACAAGATATAATTTCGTATAACAAGAGGTTCGTAGCCGACACGCAGTCAAGCTGCGTGCGGTACAACCCATTGTTATGTGGACGCCCGCACTGGGGCGCTTGATTAAGAAGGAAAAGAAATGGAAAACAGACCTTATCAAAGAAAAGGAGTAAGTTCAAATACCCAAGCAGGCAAAGATTTTGAAAATAAAATTTTATTTTTTTTAGAAAATAATGGAATTACTGTAGAGCCCCAAACAAAAGTTGAAATTGGAATAAATGCAAAAAAAGAACATGCATTTGATTTTGGAAATAATTCTATTCTTGTCGAATGTAAATCGCAGACTTGGACAGAGACAGGCAATGCTCCTTCTGCAAAAATAAAAAATTGGTCTGATGCAATGTTCTCATTTTATCTTGCTCCTAAAAAATATAAAAAATTATTTTTTGTTGAAATGAGTTTTAATCAAAAATATTGCAAGACTTTATTAGAATATTTTATAGATCATTATTTTTATCTTATTCCATCAGATGTAATATTAATAGATTATTATACAGAAAATAATAATTATGAAGTATATGTTTATGATGCAAAAGAAAAAATGCATCTTCATAAAGATAAAAATGAATTATGGAACTTTTTAAAATAGGTATATTTATTCAGCAAGTCAAGCTTGCTGAATAAATGAATTAAACTTTAAGACTATGACAAATAAGCGAATAAAAAATAAAAAAGAAGTTTCGGAAACTGGAGAAATTCTACGAATAGTAAATTATATATTTTTAGTCATAGCATTTATCTTTTTAGTTTTGCTTCATAAAGAAATCATCGCATTGCCATTTGTAATAATATGGTTAATAAATAATGTCTTGATTTCATTTTATACAAAAGAAATTAAATTACGGCGAGGCAATAAGGTTTCCTTAAAAAAAGAAAAAAAAATATTTTTTATTTATCAAATATGTTTTGTAATAGGTATAATAATTTTAGTTTTATTTGAATTAAAATTATTAATTAAAAAAAAATCACATAACAAAGCTTCAAAGCGGATGTCGCGGTCAAGCCGCGCCACCGTTTAAGATGGCATGATATAAAAGGCTGGGAAAAAGTGGTACTCTGGTTTGACGGAATCAGAGAGCCGGCGGAAGGTTCTAACTACTGGTGAAGAAGCCACTGCGTGAATGGCAGCCGCTTACTTCGGGTTTAAGATTAATCAAAGCCGACCGCCGTACGCCATAATGAGGCGTGGGGGCATTCCCCACGACCTCGGATAGGAGCACGGTATACCACTACCAGCGTTTACTCCTGATTCCATTTTATCATATAAGGGGTAAAAAATGGAACAGAAGAGAT
>NZ_FUXC01000008.1:22355-129744 GCF_900167025.1 Treponema berlinense
AAAACGTCCGTTTAAAGGGCCGGGAAAATGATAGAAAACTCAATTGTATAGACCTCTTTTGCGGTTGTGGCGGACTATCCAAAGGCTTTTTAGATGCCGGATACAACGTACTGCTTGGTATTGATAATGACACCGCAGCTCTAAAAACATTTGAAAAAAATCATGGTAATGCAAAAGTACTTCAATTAGATCTTTTTAATCATGAAAACATAAATGAAATTACAAATTTTCTGGAACAAACAAATCAGAAACTTGATGTCTTGATAGGCGGACCTCCTTGTCAGGGATTTTCTATTGCAGGTCCAAGAAATATGAATGACAGACGTAATTTGCTTTACGTTGCAATGGTGAAGCTTGCGGAGCGGACAAAACCGCGTGCCATACTTCTTGAAAATGTTCCAGGAATGCTTCAAACGAATGGCGGAATTGGAGCAAAACGAATTGTAAGCGATTTTAAAAAAATAGGTTACAACATGATTCCAAAATTGCTATATGCACCTGATTTTGGAATCCCTCAAATCAGAAAAAGAGTCTTTTTTGTTGGACTAAAAAACAATTCTATAAATTTTGAATTTCCGACCCCTGTTTTATCAAAAGAAAATTATATCACTTGTGAAGATGCGATAAGTGATTTGCCTGCGCTAATCGGTATTTATGGTGATGATATTCAAAAATATCCGTCAGAACCAAAAACTGATTATCAAAAGGAAATGAGAAAAAAATCCAATGAGATTCATAATCACATTGGAACGATTCATGATCCAAAAACTGTAAAAATGATTTCCCTTGTTCCAGAAGGGAAAAACTATAAATCCTTACCAGAAGAATATAGGGGGCTTTATAAATATCACGAGGCTTTAACCCGTTATAACAGCAAAAAGCCTTCATTGACAATAAATACAGGTCATAGATCTCATTTCCATTATAAATGGAATCGGATTCCGACTGTCAGGGAAAGTGCAAGGCTTCAAAGTTTTCCTGATGATTTTATTTTTTATGGAAATAAATCTCAACAGTATAGGCAAGTCGGAAATGCTGTTCCGCCGCTTTTAGGAAAAGCAATTGCAGAACAATTAAAAAAATATCTTCAGGACAATAAAGATGACTAAGTATAAATTCTTGGACATCTTTGCTGGTTGCGGTGGTCTTGAAGATGGTTTTTTGCAAACTGAGAAATACATTGATGTCGGTGCTGTAGAATGGCTAAAGCCTCAAGTAAATACGTTACGAAATCGTCTGAAATCAAAATGGGGAATTTTAGATTCAGAAGAAAGAGTTTTGCATTTTGATATCCAAAGAGAGAAAGAGCTTTTTTACGGCTGGAAAAATGATACGGAATATGGCTCTTCAATAGGTCTGGATTCAATAGTAAAAAAATCAGAAGTAATAGATCTGATAATAGGAGGTCCTCCTTGTCAGGCTTATTCTGTTGCAGGACGCATCAGAGATGAAAACGGAATGAAAGATGATTATAGAAATTATCTATTTGAACATTATTGTTCTATCGTAAATAGATATAAGCCAAAGTTGTTTGTATTTGAAAATGTTCCTGGAATTTTAAGTGCGAAACCAGATGGAACCCCAATAATAGAACGTATACGAAAAGGGTTTTCTGATATTGGATATGAAATTGTTGAGAATTTATCTCTTGCAAAAATTGACGCTTCAAATTATTCAGTTCCTCAAAAGCGAGAAAGAATTGTAATTGTAGGATTATCAAAAACTTTTTTTGCAAATCCGCAGACAACATTACAAAAATTCTATACACAGATTCTTCCAAAATATAAAGGAAAAAAAATAATTTCTGTAAAAGAATCCATAGATGATTTACCAAAATTTGAACCATATTTTGATGAAGCTCATCATAAGAAACATATTGCCTATAAAGTACCGGAATGTTCAATTTCGTGGCATGAACCGCGTTATCAAAATCCTAGGGATATGGATACATTCAGAATACTTGCAGAAGATGTTTCGTCAGGACGTTTTGATTATGATTCAAAAAAAATTACAGAACTTTATGAACAAAAAGTAGGCTCCAAATCTCCTATTCACAGATACCATGTGCTTGAGCCTAATAAGCCTAGTACAACCATCATTGCTCATTTATATAAAGATGGAAATCGTTTTATTCACTATGACCCAAAACAATGCAGAACTATAACTGTTCGAGAGGCTGCAAGACTTCAATCATTTGATGATGATTTTGATTTTATAGGGAATAGAGGAAATGCCTATCAGATGATTGGTAATGCTGTTCCTCCCAAATTAGCGAAAGCAATAGGAAATGCAATTTTTGAACTGTTGGAGGAAGTTAAATATGTTTCATTATAATTTTACAAATGATTTACGAATAAGCAATCTTGATACTATTTTGAAAGAATCCGCCAATGCTTTTTTAACAGATACTGTTCCACCTGCAACTATTGATAAGAGCAAAAATAATAATTTTATGACACTTGGTTTTTATTTCAATTTAAAAGCAAAAGGCAATTGTGCGAAATTAGCTGCAAGTGGAAATATTAAAAAAGTTGTTTTAAACTTCATAAAAAAATTCCAGTTCCCTAATGTCAGAACTTCTTCTGATTACGAAAATTCTATATCAGACAAAATTTTGCTTGCTCCAATGAGGGATATTGTAAAACTTCTTCATATTCTTTCTATGATTAGTTATAACGATGCATTTCTTACTAAAGATGAAATTATTAATTTCATCTTTTACAATGAAGACTTAGCAAAAAGAAAAAATTATAATCTTCTTAATACTGCTAATCAAATTCTCCAATATAGAAAAGATCATAAAATTCCTGCAAATGTTGATACAACAGAAAGTAATCATATTTGGAACCAGCCGGAAAGGCAGATTAGAGAAATGCTAAAAACAGTAAATTATACTGGTTGCTTTTTGGAAGATGAAAATGGAATAAAATTAAAATCTGATGGAATCACAAGAGATAACGAAGCTGATTTGTTTGAGATTATAAATTGCAATTCATATTGGACAGGTGAGACTTTGGAGGATTATCAAAAATACATGGACGAGATATTTATGAATGACGAAGATGATAAAAATATTTTGCAGAATATAAGTTCTAACTCTTACACCCCAAACTCCTCCCAAACCATCTACTACGGAGTTCCCGGGTGCGGAAAAAGCAATAAAATTGATGAAGAAACAATAAATACCTCTGATGAGCAGAAAATGCGGGTTGTGTTTCACCCTGAATACACAAACGCTGATTTTGTCGGGCAGATTTTGCCGACCAATGTTGATGGAAATGTTGAATATAAGTTCCGACCCGGACCATTGTCAAAAATTTTAAGAAGAGCTTATCTCCATCCTGATAAAAAGTATTACCTGATTGTTGAAGAAATTAACCGTGGAAATGCGGCTGCGATTTTTGGAGAATATTTTCAATTGCTTGATAGAATTGCTGCTAAAAAAGAAGTTCCTGCTAATGGTTATACTTATACAGAAGGTTGGAGCAGATATTCTATAGAAAATGAATTTATAAACTGGTATATCCGTGAAAATTTGTATGCCGATGTAAGTCATAAATTGCAAAATGAAGACGATGGAATTGCAAAAAAATCTGATGATGAAAGTCAGAAAGCCATTGAAATAGGAAATCTTCATTTTTCAGCCAACACAGGTATCCGTCTTCCTCCAAACCTTTCAATCCTTGCCACTATGAACACAAGCGACCAGAATGTTTTTATATTGGACAATGCTTTTCAGCGCCGCTGGGATATGGTTCTGGTAAAAAACGAATTTGGAAAAGCAAAAACTGAAGAAGAACAAAAAAATGTTGACCAGCAGAAAACGGCAAAAATAGGAGATTCTCAAATTACTTGGGAAACTTTCCAGAAAACAATCAATGAGAAAATCTCGCAGTTTTCTAAGGAAAACAATTTTTCAAGCATGATAGACAAGCGGCTTGGCTGTTGGTTTGTCAAAGCTGTTCCTGATAAAAATGATGCAAATGGAAAATATATTATCACTGAGGATTCATTCAAAAACAAAATCCTGAAATATCTCTGGGACGATGCGTTCAAATTCTGCCACGAAGATGTTTTTGAGGATGCTGATAATTTTGAAGCTCTGCTTGAAAAAGTAAAAATGGATAATCCAGACTTCGGGGTTTTCAAGAATGTTGATTTTTCTGAGAAAGAAGAAGAAAACTGATACGGTTCGAGTTGGCGACACGAACGCAGTGAAACGAAATAAAGGGAAGCGCCCTGAAATAAAATGAAGAACAAAAATGAAATGAAATCAAGAAATTCCCTCTCCTCCTGCTGCGTTTATTTTGGCGAAGATAAAAGTGATGCCGAAAGTCTTTCTGAAAAATTTGTCGGACTAAAGTGTACTGACGGAAAACTGAAAATCTATTTCCCTGTGGGCTACAGAAAGCCCGACGAAAAAAATAATTCTCCTGCCGAAATAGAAAAAGAAGTCCGCAGAAACATTTTGAACCTTATTCAAATTCTGCGGAGATTCGGAGAAAAGGAAGATAATCTTTCTGCCTTGCCGCTGCCTGTAAAAAATCAAAAGGTGGATTTTCCGATTCACGCGTATCTTTTTATAATCCGCGATTTTTTGTCAAACGGCTATTATGTCCAGAAAGAAACGCTGTATTCAAAAACTCCGGGCGGAAAAGTGAGCTGGAACCGCACAATAAAAAGTGTCAAGCCGCAGTTTTTGGATTTTCAGCCGTTTTATTTTGATTTTATAACTCAAAAGATAAATTACAGCCAGACCGAGCTGATTTCCCAAATACACAGATTTTGCGTCCACGAATGTTTTTCAAAGCTCGGATTTCTGTTTTCCGGTTTTATGCCCGAAAAACCGGAGCTCAAGCTGAACAAAAATCTTTTTGTTGCTACGATAAAAAAGGCGGTGGCTCAGACTTTCAACGAGAACAATCTGCTTCTTTTTAAGAGTATGCTGGATGTGCTGAATTTCCTTGATGAAAACTCTGAAAATAAGGAATTTATTTACGGAACACAAAATTTTCATATCATCTGGGAAAAAATGATTGACTGCATTTTCGGAGAATCAAAAAAGGAAAATTTTTATCCAAAAGTTTATTGGAAGCTTAAAAACGGAAATGGCAGCGAAGAGCGTTATTATTTTAAGACGGATGAAAAACGCAACACACTCCGTCCTGATACGATTATGATTACAAACCGCGGAAAAAAACGGCAGAAAATTTTTGTACTTGACTCAAAATATTACCGCTACGGAGCGACTGGCATAAAAAATCATCTTCCGGACAGCGCGAGCATTGTAAAGCAGTTCGCCTATGCTGAATATATAGAAAAAAACGCTTCAATTCCAAGCGATGTAAAAAACAACCGGACTGAAAATTCGATTTTCAATGCCTTTATTATGCCAGCCTGCACAGAACAAATCAAAAACATCGGCTATGCGAGTGCGGATTACATTTTGACGGAAAAAGATTCTTCCGATGTTTCCTGTGTTCCAGAAAAATCCTGGCATAAAATCCACGGAATCCTTCTTGACACTAAAACGATAATGGAACACGCCGCGAAAAAAGACAACGAGCTGATTGATCAGCTTGCGGCGGCGATTGAAGAAAATCGCTGAGATATTCTCTTTTTATAAAATCAATAGAATCTTCCCTGTTCCCATGCTATAATAGCCCTATGAATCTTGAAAAAGACAAGACTGAATACATTGTGGCTTTTGTCAGCGAGTTCGCAAAAAAATATAAACTTTCCGAAAAAGAGGCTTTCAATTATCTTGACCGCTTTAAGGCTGTGGATTTTTTGGAGCGGCAGTACAACATTGCGCACACGCTTTCATTTTCACAGATGGTTTCTGACGTCGCATTTTTCTGCAGAAAAAACGGAGGCGGGCTTTAAAATTCCTCAATGACCGTTTTTGAATATCAAATTGAATGTACCACCCGCGACCTGGCGGACAAGCTTGTCGGGGATTTTTCCATGACTGTTCCACAGGCTCTGCGTGTTGTATATAATTCAGAAACTTACGAAAAGCTTATAAATCCCAAGACAGGTCTTTATTTTCAGAGTCCGCTTTATGTATACGACTTTCTTAAAAACGAGGTCCTTACCGGAAAAATGTCGTAACTCTCTCCACAATTTTCAAATTTCCACCTCCCATTCTGTCTGTACATATTTCCCAGCTTGGCTGTATAAGAGCCCCAGCCAGATTGTGCTTACGCCCCAATCATACTGTATAGCCGCCCCGGTTTGTCTGTGCCGCTTATACAGTTTGTCTGGGCTTGCTATACAGTCAGTCTGTAGCTGCTGTACAGTTTGTCTGTAGTTAAAAAGGTTTCTTTTTTTAATAATATTTACAAATTTGTGAAAAATATTTTATAAATTGCTTGATTTATTTATAAAACTGATATATATTTTACTTAGATGCTAAACGAGAAAGAATCCAAAAGGTTCATTAAAGCCTTAGAACGAGAGGTACATTTATGGGAGTAACGGCGTTTGGAAAAATTTTAAGGAAAAGAAGAATTGATTCTTCAGAAATTCTTGGGGATATGGCAAAGCGGCTAGATGTAAGCGCGGCTTACCTTTCTTCAATTGAAAACGGTCTGCGTGAAATTCCGGACTCTTTTGTTGAAAAGATTTCAAAGGAATACGGTCTTTCAGAGGCAGAAAAACAGGAGCTTGAAGAAGCTCAGGCTCAGTCAAAGGGCAGTGTGAATGTTCCTCTTGGTGAGCAGAAGGATTCAAGTGAATATCTTGAAACCGCTGTAATGTTTGCCAAGGATTTTTCAAAGCTTACAGAAAAGCAGGTAAAAATGATGAAAGAAATGCTTGAAAAGTTTCAGGCGGAATCTTCGGGAGAGAAAAATGGAAGTGGTGCAGTATGAGACACAATTAAAAGACGTAAAATATTCAGAAACTTTAGTTCTTTCTGAAGACGAGATTAAAATAGCTTCTTTCTGGAGCCACCTGCTTTGCACGGCTACTACGAACCAGAAGTTTGACCCGCTCTTTGTAATGGAAAACATAATTCCCCGTTTTGACAGGACTTTCAACTATCTTATTGAGCCGCAGGATTCCTGGAAGCACGGAAAAAATGTTGCGGCTTTTTACAATGCGGCTCAGAACGTGATTGTCATAAGAAGCGATGTCTACGAAGGCGCGCAGAATGGAAGCTATATCGACGTGATTACGGTTGCGCATGAGGTAGTGCACTGTATCCAGTCGATTATCTTGAGATTCATTAGAATTTTTGAGTGCGCGGAATTCAAAAAGAAGCTTTCAAAAATCAAGGCTGAACAGATTCAGGAGCATGAGTTTCAGACTGATTCAATAATGCGGCTTTTGTTCTCTCCGGAAGAAATCACAAAGGGCAGAACCCAGGAGGAGGTTCTGGATGAGTATGTGCTAAAGCCAGTTCTTTCGCTTCTTTGCATTCTGATAAAGAATGTAGGAAAACAGTTCCTGAATTTGCTAAAGGAAGAGAATGCAAAAAGTCCTGTCTTAAATCAGAACTTCCTGGAGGCGGTCTAAAATGAAAAAGAAATATTGTTTTTTTAGGAGGAAGCGGATGCACAATGGAATTGCCGGTGCTCTTGCAAAAAAAAACTTGAACCTACGCCAATAGATTCAAGCTTTGCAATATTAAGTCAGGATATGCCTAACTAAAAAATAACTTTGTATATCCTACTTTTTATTCTGTCTTTTTGCAAGAGCCAGAACAGCGTGCCGGTAAAATTAGATTGTTAAAATTGCCGGCTAAAACATTGCCGCATGGCAAAAAATCAAAAGGCCCTTCACGCCATAAGTTGAAGAAGGATATATAAATGGAAAATATTTCTACATTAGAAAACAGCTCATCCTTGGTGAGCATAACATTAAAAGAAAACAAATTGAAAAAAGACGGAACTTATTACGCTACTGTAACGCGCAATAAGGCAAGCTTCAGGAACATTCTTTCAGAGATTGCGGAAGAAAACAAAGGAATTGACCCGTTCATTCTGCAGTACTGCGCAATTCTTCTGCAGAAGAAAATCTTAAAATTTCTTGAACAGGGGAAAGCCGTGAACATTCTTGACCTTGGAACTATGTACATTGCAATGGAAGTTTCTGCAAAGTCAAAAACTGAAGTTCCGCAAAACGGAAAGTTCAAGGTAAGGTTTTCTCCTACAAAACTTACAAGCTCTTCTTTGCAGAAGCTTAGCATTGATAAAATTGTCTACAACGACAAGTCTCCTGAAATTGATTCTGTGACAGACATCAGCACTGAAGAAGAGAATGTTCTTTCGCTAGGTGCACCGGCAAAAATAACCGGCGCAAACCTTAAGCTTGGTAGCGAAGAAAGCGGAATCTATTTTGCGGCTATTAGCTCAGATGAAAAATTGGAAGATTCTTCTACTTGGACAAGAATTGATGATTCAAAAGTATTCCGCAACAAGCCTGCGGAGCTGAATTTCTTTGTGCCGCAAACTTTGGATTCTTCTAAAGAATACAAAGTTGTAATAAAAACAAACTACATTTCCGCAAGCGTTACCCGCAAGGAAATTTTGGAGTCCGTCAGCAGCGCTGTAAAAATAAAAGAATAACAACGTTGTAGGAACCTCAGTTTTCGCCCGGTTTCAACAAATTCTGCAAAGAACCGGGCTTTTTTATTTCTTTTACGGTCTTAATCCCATTCCGCCTTCAAGTGTGATTGTCTCGCCGCTCATGTATTTAAAGTCAGGGGAGGCAAGCTGTACGCAAACCCGGCCGATTTCTTTTTCTACGTCGCCGAAATGTCCCATTGGCGGTGTTTTTACGTTTGCTTTGAATGCGTCCGGATATGCTTTCTGGAATTTTTCCAGCTGGGCTGTCCAGGCAAGAGGGCAGATTATGTTCACGTTGATTCCGTCCGGTGCCCATTCTGTTGCGGCGACGCGTGAAAGTCCGCGGATTCCTTCTTTTGCGGCGGCGTATGCGCACTGTCCGTAGTTTCCGAATAATCCGGCTCCAGAAGCAAAATTGATTACTGTTCCTTTTGTTTCCTTTAAATATGGATAGCAGGCTTTCATATAGTAAAATGCCGCGTACAGTCCTGAATAAAGAGCCAGATTGAACTGGTCTGTTGTGTGTTCTGCAAGCGGAACTCCGGAAGCCGAGGCCTGGGCATTGTTTACAAGCACGTCAATTCTGCCGAATGTTTCTGCGGCCTGCTTTATAACGTCGTTTACAACCGCTTCGTTGTCCGCTCCCGCGTTTACGTCTGCCTGCACGGCAAGAACCTTTATTCCGTATTTTGATTCAAGGTCGGCTTTTGCGTCGTTTAATTTTTGAAGGTTGCGTCCTGTAATCACAAGGTTTGCGCCTTCTTTTGCGTATGCTGTGGCAATTCCGTATCCGATTGAACCGCAGCTTCCGTCGCTCAAAACCGCCTTTCCGCCGCCTGTTATAATTGCAACTTTATCTTTTAAAAATCCCATAGTTTCTCCTGATGTGTTTTGTTTTGCTTTTTTATCAGATAAAACTATCCAAGACTATTTTTCTGAAAGAATTTTTTCTGCCGCCTGTTCAACCGTCAAATTTTCAAACTGCTCGCGTGTGGCGAGTTTTTTTAAGGTCAAAACATTTTTTTCGGCTTCGTTTGTTCCGATTAAAATTCCCCATGGGACTGTCTTTGCATCTGTTACTGCATATTGCTGCGCCATTTTTTTTGCTTCCGGAAAAACTTCTACGTTGATTCCTTTTTGGCGCAGTTTTTCTGCAACTCCCTGATAGTGAACCGCAAGCGATTTATCCATGCAGTAGATTTCTACATCGAGATAGCTTCCTTTTTTGCCTGTTTTTCCAAGCTGCTCAAGACCTGCAAGAAGACGGTCGAGCCCGATCGAAGCTCCTACGCCAGGAAGTTTTGTTTTTGTGTAAAGGCCTGCAAGGTTGTCGTAGCGTCCTCCAGAACATACTGAGCCGATTGACGGAAGTTCGTTTAAGAAAGTTTCGTAAACAACGCCGGTATAATAATCAAGTCCGCGTGTAATCGAAGGGTCCAGAACGTAAGTTGCCTCAATTCCTGCCGCCTTCATCATATTGTAAATATCGCGCATTCTCTGGCTGTCGCTGTCTTCTCCGCCTGCCATCTGCTCAATCATGCTCAAAGTTGAGTCAAAGTCGGTGGAGCCGGAAATATATGTCAAAATCTGGTCTGCTTTTTCTTCGGACTGTGTATATTCAACAAGTTCTTTTTTTACTTCTTCTTTTCCGACTTTTGCAAGCTTGTCAACTGAACGCAAAATGTCTTCTGATTTTTCTGCAACGCCGAGTTTTGCAAGAAAACGGTTAAAAATTCCGCGGTGATTTACGTGAATCGTAATGTCTTTTACTCCGATTTCCGCAAGAGCTGCACGCATAATGCTCAGAATTTCAAAATCAGCCGCAGCTGAATCCGAGCCTACTGTGTCAATGTCGCACTGTATAAATTCGCGGTAACGTCCAGCCTGTGGTTTTTCGCCGCGCCAGACTTTTGAAAGATGGTATCTTTTAAAAGGAAAATAAAGTTCGCTCTCGTGTTCTGCTGTAAAACGCGCAAAAGGAACAGTCAGGTCAAAACGCAGGGCAACATCACGTTTTCCGTTGTCCAAAAATCTAAAAACCTGTTTTTCTGTTTCGCCGTTGGATTTTCTCAAAAGAATCTCAGAATATTCGAGAACTGGGGTGTCGATAGGAACAAAACCGTATGAGCGGTAAACCTTTGTAATTTTTTCCATAAGTCCGGAACGTTCAATTTCGTTTTCCGGTAAAATGTCGCGGAAGCCTTTAAGCACGCGCGGTTGAATTAAACTAGCCATAATTCAATATGATACAAAAAAAAAACACTTTATACAAACAAAAAAAATTGGAGCGCATTTCCTGCCTGCGACCGTCCCTGCACAGTTACGCTGCCGCTTCATCCGCTTTGCGGACGCTTGCGCGCTGTTCCGGCACGGGCTGGAATTTGTCCCTTCATGAACAGTTTTTTGTCCGCACCTTTTTGTCGTTTCGTTTTCTTTTTTTTGAAAGCCCTTATTCAGCAAAATCTTCAAAATTAACGCCAGAGCCGGCTTTTACTTCGTGTTTGAGCGTTTTTCCTGTAATTTCTTCAAGAAACTTCGGGCTTATTCCAGGCGTTAGAACCTTTTCTGTCCGCAAAACCGCGACATCTCCGTTTTTTATTTTTTCTCCAGCTTTCATGTCGTTTATAAAATGCAGGCTCCGGTTTGTGCGTCCGTAGTTTTGTTTTTCGGAAGGCGCAAGTTCCTTTTTTCCGCTTCCTAAAATTTTTTCGACGCGCTCTTTTCCGTAAGTTTCGCCCATCTGCCTGATTATTTCCATTTCGCCTTTTTCTGTTCCGTAATGCCTCAGAACCGCATCGCTTTGGTGGACTGTGTGGCACATAAATCCGAATTGTTCCGCTGTAAGCGCCACTGGATCGTCAAGTCCGTCGGTTTCTTTGCTTAAGGTTATGTGCTTTTCAATCATTTTTGCGCCCTGGCTTACCGCAAGGCAGGGAACCAGAACAGGATCGAGGGAATGGTCGCTGACTCCGCAGCCGATTCCAAATTTTTTGCTTAGTGTTTTTATTACGCGCAGGTTGTATTCATCTTCGGGAGCCGGATAAAAAGTTATGCAGTGCAAAAGTGTAATTTGCTCTGTTCCCAAAATGTCAATCGCGTTTTGAATGTCTTTTAGTTCGGAAACTCCGCTTGAAATTATTACAGGAACTGATTTTTTGCCGTTTTTTTTCTGTTCGCAGCGGAATTCTGCAAGCGCTTTTAAAAGCGGAAAATGGTTTAGTTCCGGGCTTGCAATTTTTACGTAGTCCGGCTCAATTTTTAAAAGTTCTTCAAGAGATTTTAGTCCAAAAGGCGAGCAGATAAATTTTACATTTTTTGAACGGGCGTAATCACTGCATTTTTTGAAAAATTCGCTTTTTACTTCGAGAGCCTTAAAACGGTCGTAAAGCCGCACTTTTCCGCCGGGAAGCTCTACAAAACCTGTGTTTGGATGCAAAATTTCGTCAGCATAAACCCATTGAAATTTTACGGCGTCCGCTCCGGCTTCAATCGCCGCGTCCATAAGTTCTACGGCTTTTTCAAAATTTCCGCCGTGTGCCGTTCCGATTTCTGCAATTATAAAAGTAGAATTTTTCATAAAAGTCCTGATTTTTATTCTTTTTATTTAATTGTAACATTTTAAACTGTTGTGGTAAAATGAAAGAATGTTAAATAAACTTATAAAACTTTTAAAGGCTTTTAACGGCAATGTAAATCCTGGCGAAATCGCCCATGCCTTTGCCTGCGGCGCAATTCTTGGTCTTATGCCAAAGAATAATCTTTTATGGTATTTGGTCCTGGTTTTTATTCTTTTTGTAAGGATAAATAAACCTTCCTATCTTTTAATGATTTTGCTCGGCTCTGCTGTTTCGCCTGCTTTTGACGGTCTTTTTGACAGTATCGGCTACTGGTTTTTGACTCTTCCTTCGCTTGCTCCTTTTTTTGCGCGTCTTATCGAAATTCCTTTTGTCGCGTTTACAAAATTTAACAATACAGTCGTAATGGGAAGTTTTTTGTGCGGAATCCTTCTATATATTCCTCTTTATGCATTTGCAAGACTTCTTGTTTTTGTATGGAGAAAATACGCGGCTGACTTTATCCGTAACTCAAAAATATTCAAGGTTATAAATAAACTTCCTTTGATTTCTAAAATTGCTTCAATGGCGGGAGAGCGGTAATGGCTGAAAAAACTAAAAAAATAAAAAAAACAAAGGCTCCAAAAACCGAAAAAAAATATCCGCGCTCAAAACTTCCTTCGATTTTTAAAAAAGCATATTCTTCTAAAAAGTTTGAAGGCAAAATAGAAAAAAAACTCTATGTTCCTGCCGACAAGACTTATGTTTCTTCACTTTTTAAGCAGTCGAAGGACAAAAAGGGCAGGGATGTTCTTCGTGTTCCTGCTGAATGTGAATTTACAAAAAAAGAAATAAAGCGCCTTAAGCTTCTTGCAAAACAAATCAAGGCAAACAAAGGCAGAATAAAGGTTGTTCCTTTTATTGCGGTTGCCGCCGTAATTGCTGCGCTTGGAATTACAGTAACTATTTTTAAAAATCCTGTTGCAAAAATCGCGATTAGAAGCGGAATGCAGGGAATCTTTGGCGCAAAGTGCGATGTTGGTTCTGTAGATATTCAGTTTTTTGATTCTCATGTTACCATCGAAAATTTTGCCCAGGCTTCGAGCGATGATGAATTTAAAAATCTTTTTGAATTTAAACGCCTCGATTTAAATTTCAATCTGACAAATCTTTTGCTGGCAAAATTTCATGCTCAAAATATCGAAATTACGGGAATTGAGCTTGGTACAGAGCGAAAAACGAGCGGAAAACTTGCCGTAAAACCGAAAGATAAAAAAGAAAAGGCAAAGAAAAACGATTCGACAGGTTTTTATGATTCTCTAAAAGAAAAAATCGGAACTGATCCCGACGCCGCAAAAAAAGCGATTACGGAACTTTTTACAATGTATGATCCGACGGCAATTGCAGAAAATATAAAGGAAAATCTCCAGTCGCAAAAAGTTGCAAAAGAAGTCGAGGAAGAATTAAAGGTTCTTGTCGAAAACTGGAAAAATAAACCAGACGAGTTAAAAAAGAGTGTTGAAGAAGTTCAGAATGCGACAAAATCGCTTTCAAATTTGAATGTTTCTAAGGTAACTCCGGCAGAAATTCCTTCTCTCCTAAAACAGATTGAACAAGCCGGTTCTACCGTAAAAAAAGCAAAGGCCGATATGGAAACAACTCTCTCTTCTTTTGAAGGTGACCAGAAAAAAATAAAGCAGCTGCAGAAAAAACTTGAAGATTCAATCGCTTCTGACAAAAATCTTCTTTCTGCCCAGGTTTCTGTTCTTGATCCAAAAAAAGCAAAGTCGGCTCTGAACGATTCTATAAACCAGGCCGGATACGCGCTTTTAGGGCAATATTATCCGTATTTAAAAGATTTGATTTCCTATGCTTCTTCAATGAAGGCTTCGGGGGCAAATTCTAAAGAAAGAGAAAAGGCCAATAAAAAAGCGGTCGAAAAGGCAAAAAAAGAAAGCAAACGTTTTGCCGGTCGTTACGTTTATTGGAAAAAAGACACTGTTCCAAAGCTTCTTATCGAAAAAGTTCATGGTTCTGGTAGCGGAATTGAACTTTTTGCCACAAATATTTCAAGCGATATGAATAAGCGCGGCGACCTTGGATTGTAAAGGGCAGTGTAAAGAAAAGTCAGTGTGTTCACAATGCCAATCTTACGGTTGACGCAAGGTCAGGAACAAAAGCGCATCTTGTCGAAGCCGGATATTCTGGAAGCAACTTCCCTTTGACTTTCGATTTGTCAAAAAAAGGCGGTTCGGACGTTATTGAAAAAATTGAAGGAAAATCGACGGTCAGCGCATCCATTGCTGCGGATTCGGATTTTAGTTTTTCTGGAAATGCAAGACTTAATATGAATCCTGCAACCGTAACTGGCGGAGAACTTGGCTCAGAAACTGCAACGAGAATTTACACGACCGCGCTAAAATCAATCAAGTCTCTTAATCTTGGAGCAGGTTTTTCTTTTAGTGAAAAATCAGGCGTTGGTTTAAAACTTGATACGAATTTTGACACTCTTCTTGCAGATGCAATTTCCAGCGTTGCAAATGCCGAATTTGAAAATGTAAAAAAAGATGTGGCTGCAAAGTTGAATGAGCAGATTGCTTCTTCAGAAACTGCAAAGAAATATATTTCTCAGTTTGGCGATATTTCTGCAAAGCTTAACGGTCAGAAAAACAGTTTTGATTCTATTTCAAAACAGCTTAACCAAAAACAGTCTGAACTTAAGAAAAAAACTGGCGATGCTGCAAAAAACAAGGCTTCTCAGGCCGCTTCAAATGCCGCAAGTTCTTTCTTAAAAGGATTGAAAAAATAAAATGCTAATATGCTGTTGATAACAGTTTGGTTTTATGTTAAACTACAAAATCTAAACTTGTTTGTATATTATAAAGCCAAAAGATTGGCTTTTTATAGGAGTTATCATGTCAGGACACAGTAAATGGGCAACCATTAAACATGCAAAAGGTATTGCAGATGCTAAACGCGGTAAACTGTTCACAAAATTCATTAAGGAAATTTCAATTGCCGCAAGAATGGGTGGTGGAGATCCAAACTCAAACCCACGTCTCCGTACTGTAATCATTAAGGCTCGTGCAGCTAACATGCCTAAAGATAACATCGAACGTGCTATCAAAAAAGGTACTGGTGAAGACGGCGCAACATCTTACGAAGAACTTGTATACGAAGGATATGCTCCGGGCGGAGTTGCTGTTCTGGTTGAAGTTCTTACAGACAACCACAACCGTGCGGCCGCAGATGTTCGCAATATTTTTACAAAATCAGGCGGAAACCTCGGAACTTCTGGTTCTGTAAGCCGCATGTTCCAGCGCAAAGGTACAATCGAACTTGATGCTGAAAAAGTAAACGAAGATGAAGTTATGGAAACAGCTCTCGAAGCTGGCGCAGACGACATTGTAAACGAAGATGGAGTTATCACAGTAACTACAGCTCCAGACGCATTCTCTGCTGTTGCAGATGCTCTCGCGGCAAAAGGTTTTGAAACACTTTCTGCTGACGTTGGCATGGTTCCAGACGCTTACACTGCTGTTGACAAGGATACTGCTGCAAAAGTTCAGAAACTTATCGACCGTCTTGAAGACAACGATGATGTTCAGAACGTTTACCACACAGCTGAATATCCAGAAGACTTTGAGATGGAGTAATCCTTAAGACTTTTTAATCAAAGTTTTGCAAAACCACGGGCTTTCCCGTGGTTTTTTTATGGCTTATGATTTTTGCTGTGTAAAAAATATTTTTCAGTGTGGTTTTATTTTGAAAAAGTTTGAAGAATTGCCCGGAACAAAAATTTTTGAAAAAACTGAAAGTTCTCCAGTTAAGGATTCTCCAAAAATCCGGCGTGTAATCGGTATCGATCCTGGACTTGCAAACACTGGTTTTGGAATAGTTGATTTTTTTAGCGGCCGCTACAGAATGGTAAGTTACGGTTGCATTACGACAAAAAGTTCTGACAGCCTTTCTCAAAGGCTCTTAAAAATCGCTTCAAGTTTGCAGGCTGTTATTGATGAATTTAAGCCGACAGAAGCTTCGATGGAAGAGCTGTTTTTTGTAAAGAATATTACATCTGGAATTTCTGTTGCGGAGGCTAAAGGTGTTTGTACGCTGATTGTCGCGCAAAATTGTATTCCTCTGTCAGAATATAAGCCGAATCAAATAAAACAGGCTGTCACCGGAACTACAAAGTCGGACAAAAAACTTGTCGAAAAATATGTAAAAATTCTTCTCGGTCTGGAAACTGAGCCAAAACCAGACCATGCGGCTGACGCTCTTGCAGGCGCAATAACACATCTTCATTACAATTTAAAAATCTGCTAGAATAAAACTATGTTCAACTCTATTACTGGAACAATTACCGGCAAATTTCCAAAACAGCTTTTTTTAGAAAACAACGGCATTGAATGGGATATAAATATTCCGGATTCAAATCTTGACCTTTTGCCGCCTGTTGGCACGGAAGCTAAAATTTTTACGTGGATGCAGCATACAGATACTGTTTTTGCGCTTTTTGGTTTTGCAAACGAGAACGAGCGTTCTTTTTTTCTTGATTTGCTCAAAGTTGATGGCGTCGGTCCTAAGGGAGCTGTAAAAATTATGAGCAGTGCTCCATCTTCAACTCTTATGGATACTCTTGAAAGCGGAGATGTCGCGCTTTTGGAAAAAATTCCTGGTGTAGGCAAAAAAACTGCCGGAAAAATGATGCTCGCCTTAAAAGGTAAGCTCACATTGCACGAAGATTTGCAGACATTTACTGTTCCTAAGTCCAGCGCTTTTTCAGATGTTATCTCTTCGCTTGTCAGCATGGGATATGACAGAAAAACTGTTGAACAGAAGGTTGCTGAGCTTTCTGCAAAACTTGAGCCGGACTTTAACGGAAAATCTCAAAAAGAAAAAGAAGATATGATTTTTAGAAAAATAATTGTGGAGCTTGCGTAGATTATGGACAGCATTGACAGCGAAACAGATTTTTCAGCAATTGTAAGAGCGGACTTAAAAGACGATGAGGTTCAGGAAAATTCCCTGAGGCCTCAGTTTTTGTCAGATTTTCTTGGGCAGGAGTCTGTTAAAAAAAATCTTTTTACTTTTATTCAGGCGGCAAAACTTCGCGAAGAACCGTTGGATCACCTTCTTTTAATCGGTCCTCCAGGTCTTGGAAAAACAACCCTCGCTCAAATTACAGCTCACGAACTTGGCGTTGATTTTAAGGTTACGAGCGCTCCTGCTTTGGATAAACCTAAGGATTTGGCTGGAATTCTTTCAACTATAACTCCGCGGACTGTCTTTTTTATTGATGAAATCCACCGTCTAAAACCTGCAATCGAGGAAATGCTTTACATTGCAATGGAAGATTTTGAACTTGACTGGATTATCGGTCAGGGCGCGGCGGCAAGAACCGTCAGAATTCCAATTCCTCCTTTTACGCTTGTTGGCGCAACGACAAAGGCAGGTTCTGTTTCCAGCCCTTTAAGAAGCCGTTTTGGTTTTATTCCCAGATTTGAATTTTATACTCAAAAGGAGCTTTCTTCGATTATTCATCGCAGCGCAGGAATCCTTGAAGTTTCAATTGATGATGATGCGGCCCTTCTTTTGGCAAAATGTTGCCGTGGAACTCCACGCGTTGCAAACCGTGTCTTGCGCCGTATGAGGGATTTTGCTCAGGTTGAAGGCCGGAATAAAATCACCTTAAAAATTGTCGAAGAAGGTCTTAAGCGTTTGGAAATTGACTGCCTTGGACTTGAAAAATACGACAGGGAAATTCTTCTTTCCATAATTAAAAAATTTGGTGGAGGTCCTGTTGGCGCGGAAACTCTTGCAATCAGCATTGGAGAGGCGCAGGACACTCTTGAAGATTATTATGAGCCGTATTTGATTCAATGCGGTCTTATTCAGCGGACGCCGCGCGGAAGAATTGTCACTTCAAAAGCCTATGAGCATCTCGGTCTTGAGGTAAAAGACAATTCAAACGGGCAGGCTTCCTTGTTTTGATTTTGACAAAAACTGGCTTTTTATTGGAGAAATATAAAAAATGAAACTTAGTGATTTTAAATTTGATTTACCTGAAGAACTTATTGCTCAAAAACCGTCTGGAATTCGCGGCCAGGACAAGCTTATGCTTTTAAACCGCGAAACTGGCGAAGTTCAGCATTTAAAGATGGAAGATTTGCCGGATTTAATTTCTCCAGATACATTGATGATTTTTAACAATTCTAAAGTTCGCCGAAGCCGCTGCTATGGAATAAAAATGAGCGAAAAAGAAGGACAGGGCGGACGTGAGCAGGAATTTATGTTTTTAAACCAGATGACTCCGGACTTAAAAACCTGGCATACGATGGTAAAAGGCGCAAAAAAAGTAAAACCTGGAAACAAATATTCTTTTTTTGACGGAACAGTCGGAACTATTATAGAAAATGAAGGTGATGAAGGTTCTGAATTCCGCACAGTAAAGTTTGAAATTCCTCTTGATGACAGCTGGTTTGAAAAAAACGGACATATTCCGCTTCCTCCGTATATTCGCCGCGAAGACGATGATACAGATTCGGAACGTTACCAGACAATTTATGCCAAAGAAACCGGAAGCTCTGCTTGTCCGACCGCCGGATTGCATTTTACCCAGGAAATGTTTGAAAAACTTGATGCAAAAAAAATCGAACGATGTTTTGTAACCTTGCATGTCGGACTTGGAACCTTTCTTCCTGTCCGTTCAGAAAATATAGAAGAACACAAGATGCACAAGGAAGTCTATTCAATTCCTTTCGATGTTGCTGAAAAAATAAACCGTGCAAAAAAAGAAGGACGTCCGATTCTTGCAGTCGGCACAACTTCTGTCCGGACACTCGAATCGGCGTCAGACGAAAATGGTTTTGTAAAAAGCGGTTCTGGTGCAACAAGTATTTTTATGTATCCGGGATATAAGTTTAAGTGCGTAAACCAAATGTTTACGAATTTTCATACTCCGGAAAGCACTCTGATTATGCTTGTAAGCGCCTTTGCCGGCCGTGAGAATATTTTAAACGCCTACAAAAAAGCCGTGGAGCAAAAGTACCGCTTTTTTTCTTACGGTGACTGCATGTTTATTAAGTAAGCTGTTCAAGAGAGTATTTTACGAGATTTAAAAACTGCGCTCTTAGGATTGGCGGAACTTGCTTGTTCTGGCAGGTTTCGTCGTAGAGTTTTTCCGCGGCTTCCACAAATTCGAGAATCGCGTTTTCGCTCAAAGGAAGGCTGGCTCCTAAAAGCCTGTTTTCGAGCTCAAGGCTGCGCAGAGAAAAAGGTCCTGCAAATGCTATTTTGAGGTTTGCAATCTGGTTTTTTACAGTGTCCGCAAGAAAAACAAAGGAAGCGGAATTTTCTGTTATAAGGTGGGCAGGTCCAAGTCTTTTAAAAACGGCAACTTCCCACTCGCCAAGCGGAAGAATTATTTTTGAAAGGACAAAATTTTCAGGAACTTCGCTGAATTTTGTCATTGGCAGGTAAATTGTTTCCGTTTCGCTTTTTAGTTCAAGTTTTGCGTCAAGAGCGACAAGCGGAGCAAAGAGCGTGTATCGGTAGTTTTTTGCGCAGATGTTTCCTGCAAGGGTTGCGATATTTCTAATGTTTGTGTTTGCAATTGACTTTACGGCTTCGTAAAAAACAGATGGGAGTTTTGCCGGATCGATTTCGAGAATCTGTGAAAGTGTAATTTCCGGACCAAATTCAAAAAAACGTTCGTGCTTTATTGAATAATTTAATTCGCGGATATTGCGGACGCAAAGTGAAATTTCCGGAAGTTTTTTGTCCTGCGTACAGCCGCTCATAAGCTGAATGTCTTTTATCGATTTTTTTTGATAAAAAATATCGTTCAGTGTCTTTGCGTAATAAATCTGCTTAGATTTTAACATTCTTTTTTCTTCCTTCGCGTTCGTGCCGTGCTGCGGTTGCATAAAGAATTCCGTTCATAAAAACTCCCTGTTCCGTGCAGGAGCATTTATCTTCTGTCGTAAGTTCAATTAACTGGGCTTTTGTCGGACGGTAATTGTCTTTTAAGAGCCTGTAGACCGAAAAATACTTGAACGAATTGCAATATCCGCACAAATTCATTCCGGCTTTTAAGAAGCCTGTTTCAATGTCCTTATATTCTTTGGATTTAGAAAAATATTCAAGTGTTTCTATAGTGCAGTCTTTTACGATTCCAACGGGAATCAGGCAGCTTGAAACCGGCTTGTCGTTAAGCAGAACTGTGCAAAAACCGCACTTTCCTGCTTCGCAGCCGATTTTTACAGAAATAAGTTTTTGCTTTCTTAGTACAAAGAGCAGTTTTTCGTCCGGATTTTCATCAAGAATGATTTTTTTTCCATTTATTGTTACAGGAATTTTCATTTTTTATTTTAACTCCGTCGTTTCTTCTGAATTTTTATTTTCTTCTGCTTCTTTTTGTTTTTCCCAGTTTTCTTTCAGGCTTTTTGTGAGCTTAAAAACCGTATCTGTCTGAACCGGCATATTCGTAATTGTTTTTCCGACAGCCTGAGAAAGGGCAGAAGCATAAGCGGCAGGCAAAAGAGAGGCTGCAATATCTCCAAGTTGTTTTGGCTCATCGTTTGACTGCATAAATTGAATCGAAATTGAAGATACTGAAAGCTCATCGTCTTCAACAAGTTCCTTCAATCCTTCTTGAATTGAATTTTTGAGTGATGTTTCTGCCGCGTGGGGATTTAAAATTTTTCCGGCATCGGCAATAAACCAGATTCCGCGCAGCTGCGGTGAATAAGAAGCAGAATCAAGTTCAATTTCTGCAATCATAGCGGCAAAACTTGTGGAAGAAAACGGATATCCGCTGAATGTTTCTAAATCCCAGCTTTTTCTAGGATTTACAGAAAAACTCTTTTTTATTGTCACCGGAAATTCTTCATCTGCAGTTTCTGTTTTTTTTGCAAGCTTTCGAACTAAGGCTTCGCAGGCTTTTTTTATAAGAACAGAATTGATTGAAATTGAGGCGTTTGTTGTCTGTGGATTTTCCGGTTCTGAGTCAATGCTGTAATTTGTGTTCAAAAAAATGTTTTCGGCAGGAATTCCTGTAATTTCGGAAGCGGTTTTTTGCCAGATTTGCCATACATTTTTTGAGCTCGGCATTCCGCGGATATAAAGTTTTTTGTCTTTTGTGTAGGAAAGCTCTATATTCAGATTCTTTTTTATAAAATTTGAACCGAGGTAGGCAGTTCCTTCGTAAGCGCATGCAAGCCCGATTCCTCTCAGTGGCGGTGCGTAAGGAGAAGCGTTGTCGTGGTCAAATCTGTAAGTGTCTTCCATTTTGTAAACCGCATTTTTCCGTAAAAATGTTCCAGTCCGGCAAATGGCTTCGAGAGCCTCTTTTGATTTTCCTGTCTCGAGAATGATTTTTGAGCGGTTGTGCCTGTCTTCGATTTTTAGATTTAAAATACGCAGTTCAAGAGGGTCGATTCCTGTTTCGCGGGAAATTTTATTCATCTGATTTTCTACGGCATAAAACGCTTTTGAAGCGATTATCGAAAAATCAATTGATGACGGAATTGAGTGGCTTTTGTAAATGTTTGAAGTAATTTTTATATTTGGACATTTGTATACTCCGATTGCGGCGATTGCAAGTCTGTCGGCAATTTCCTGCGCAAAAGGATTGTATGCTCCGGCATTCACGTGAATTAAAATGTCCATAGATTTTATGAGCCCGTTTTTTGCAACGGCGGTTTTGTGCCTGATTTTTACGGAAGATGTATTTTCTGCAAAAATCTGCTGCTCGGTTCTTGTAAATTCAAGTTTGACTGGTTTTTTGAGTTTTAGGCAGGCGAGGGCGCACTGACAGCAAATTAAGGTGTTGAGCCAGATTATGTCCGTTGTCTTTGAAAGAATTTTTGTTCTTGTTATGTAGATATTTTCTTCTGGAAAACCTGTCACGTCGGAAAGATTTTTTCTTAAATTGCTAATCCAAAGGTTTGGAGAAGAAACATAGAGGTTTTGACCTTTTATGTAGCAGAAAACTCCGTTTGTTTCTGTGTAATTTTGAAAATTTATGTCGGATTCCCATTCTTCTTCAATCAGGGAGTCTTCTTCTTGAAGCTCGTAGTCCTGGCCGTATTTTACTTCGCGTTGTGCAAGAATATTTGAGTTCTCGTTTTTTTCTTCGTAGTAAAAATGCTCGTCAATATTCATTTTTAGGTTTTTGCTCAGAATCCGCACAGTTTTTTTGTCTGGACCGGTAATTATTCCTATTGCCTGGCCTGTGTAGTCAATGTCTTTTTCGCAGAAAACCGGAATGTTTGTTCCTGAAATTTTTATGTTCTTTTTGAACGGAAGGTCTTCGCGGCTGTAAAAATTATAGCCTTCCGGCAGTTCTTCCGTCAGAATTTTTATGATTCGTCCTTTTGGAACAGGGCTGCGCACGACCGAAGCGTAGAGCATGTCATCTTCAAAAATGTCCGAATAAAATTCGTCTGAAAAGATGAGTGTGTTTTTTGGAAGAATTTTTCTTTTAGCGCACATGAAACTTTTCTCCGGCAGATTTTACTGTTTTTATGACATAATCAGTCATTTCTTCGCTCATATCAGGCCAAAGAGGCAGTGTAATCGTATTTTGGTAATGGCGCTCGGCGTTTGGAAAATTTTCCGCTTTAAAGTCTGGATATTTTTTCTGCCAATACGAAAAATGGAAGATTGCAATAAAGTGCATTGAAATTCCAAGTCCGTTTTGTTGAAGCTCTTTTGCAAATACATTTCTTGTGCAGTTTAATTTTGAAGGATTTATTTGAATCAGATAAAGATGCCAGGCGTTTCCTTCGCCGTCTGGAGGCAAAGTCAAAAAATCACAGTCTGAAAAAGCTTTATTGTATTTTTCGACGATTTTTTTTCTTTTGAATTCAAATGATTCTGCTTTTTTTAGCTGAACCCGGCCGATTGCGCTCAAAATGTCTGGAAGATTTGCCTTAAATCCTGGAGCTATAATGTCATATTCCCAGGAGGCCTTGTCGCTTGTGTAGCGATCCCAGGCGTCCCTGTCCATTCCGTGAAGCCTCATCTGGCTCATTCTCTTTGCAAGAAAATCGCTGTTTGTTGTGACCATTCCGCCTTCGCCAGTGGTGATTGTCTTTGTCGCATAAAAAGAAAATATTCCTGCGTCGCCTAAGGTTCCTGCATAGCCGTCTTTTGTTTTGCTTGGAAAAGAATGGGCGCAGTCTTCAATGACAAAAATTTTGTTTTGTGGAGTTGAGTATTCTTTTGCAATGGCACAGATTTCCTTCATATTGCACAAATTTCCTGCAATATGAACCGGAACAATCGCCGCAACAGTTTCTATTTTTCCGTCTTTTTTGAGCTTTTCCAGAACAGACCTGATTGAATCCGGCGAGATTGAATATGAATTTTCTTCAATATCTGCAAAATAAACGTCTCCATTCAGATGAACTGCGCTGGCGGCGGTCGAAACAAAGGTGTAGGGTGTTGTAATTACAGCTCTTCCGCTCTTTACTCCGCATGCTTCCATAGCAAGAATCATTCCGTTTGTATTTGAATTGACCGCAAGAGCGTGTTTGCATCCTAAAAAATCGGCAAATTCTTTTTCAAATTCGTGGGTTATTTTTCCTGTCGTAAGCCAGCCTGAATCAATAACGCTGCAAACTGCATCTTTTTCTTCCTGCGAAAATGAAGGCTTAAAAAAAGGAACTTTTAATTCTGACATACACACCTGCCGTAATTTTTATAGATAACCTAAAGTAGTTTTTGTCGTTTTGTAATATTCGTCAAGGCTTGGGACGTCTTCTCTGAGGTATTTTAGGAGAATTTCTCTGTTTCTGAACGCTTCCGTGTTCTTTGGATTGAAAAAACAGACAGGTTCAAGTTTTTCGAGAAGATTATCGAGTTTTTTATCTCCAAATTCCAAATTTTTAAGTTCAAGAAGTTTTTCATATTCGGTTTTTTGAGGATTTTCTTCTTTTAGCCACAATGGCTCAAAAGTTCTTTCGCCTTCGCGCGGACCGATTATTTTAATTTCAATGTCGCGCCCCGGTTCAAGTCCTGAAAATTTAATTATTTGTTCTGCCAAATCGTAAATTTTTATAGGTTCTCCCATGTCCAGAAGATACGATTTTCCGTTTTCTCCGATTCCTCCTGTTTCGAGAACCAAAGAGCACGCTTCTGGAATTGTCATAAAATAGCGTTCCATATTTTTGTCTGTGACTGTTACCGGACCGCCGGATTTTATCTGTTCCTGGAATAAAGGCAGAATTGAGCCTCTTGAGCCGAGCACGTTTCCGAACCGGACGAACATAAATTTTTGTGAAGAATTTGCTTTTTTTGAATATTGAAGAATGAGTTTTTCGCAGAGCATTTTTCCTGCTCCATAAACGCTCACTGGATTGACAGCCTTGTCTGTCGAAATAAGCACAAAACGCTGGACATTGTTTTTTAACGCTGCATCCAAAAGATTTTTAGTTCCAAAAACGTTGTTTTCGATGGAAGCGACCGGATTTTCTTCCATCATTGGAACATGCTTGTAAGCCGCGCAATGAAAAATCACGTCTGCCCGGGTATTTTTTATTATGTAGTCTACGTATTCACGGTCTTTCATGTCGCCGATAATCGGAACTACGGTTGCTTTTTCTCCAACGCCTTCCTGCTGCAAAACATGAAGTTCTCTGTAAATCTGTACGATTGAATTTTCTCCATGTCCAAAAAGGTAGAGCCGTTCCGCACCGCCGGAAAGAAGCTGTCTTGCAAGTTCTGAACCTATTGAGCCGCCTGCTCCTGTGATAAAGACCCTTTTTCCGCGAAGGTATTTTAAGCTTTGATGAAGTGGAATTATGACAGGTGTCCGGCCCAAAATGTCGAGAGGGTCTATTTCTCTTGTTTGTACAAAATGCGCCTTGCCGTCAATAATCTGGCTTACACTCGGAAGAATTCTGATGTGGGCAAAACCGCCTTTTTTTAAGGCTTCGTAAATTTCGCGTATTTTTTCTGTCGGCGCGCTTGGAATTGCAATTATTGCTTCGTCCAAGGGACCGCATTTTACAAGGCTTGCAACTTCCGCAATCGAACCCAATACGGGAATTCCTTCGATTGAAGTTCCGATTAGTTTTTTTTCATCATCTAAAAATGCCGCCACCGAACCAAAAACTTTTTTACGCATCAAATCGCGGGCAATCATCTGTCCGGCAAAACCCGCGCCAATAATGTAAATTTTAGAATCAACTTTCTGCAGCATAGGGTAATTTTATCATTAACAGTGCAGATTTACAATTAGACAATAATATTCAGATAAAAATATGATTTTTTTTCAATTTGTTTGCATAAATTTTAAATTTCTTTACAAATACAAAAAGTGGATTTACACTAATCTTTGTAGGATAAAAGTTCGCCTTTTTGACGAGCCTTGTGTCAATTTCTAAAAAAGTGTTGTTAGAGAATTTTTTATGTGATTCCGGACAACAACCCAATAACCACAGTAAGTTTAAATTTTTTCTAACGGCATTTAAATCAGTTTTTAGATTGTTTATCTGGAGGTATTTTTATGATAACTTTCTTTGCTGCGCTTGTGATTTTGATTGTAGGTTATATGATCTATGGCAAAATCGTGGAAAAAATCTTTGCACCGAACGACCATGCAACTCCTGCTGTTGCAAATCCTGACGGTGTAGATTATGTTCCTATCTCTACTGGAAAGGCTTTTTTAATTCAGCTTTTGAATATTGCCGGCCTTGGTCCTATTTTTGGCGCGATTTCTGGAGCCATGTGGGGACCTAGCGTTTACCTTTGGATTGTCTGTGGTACTCTTTTAGCCGGAGCTGTCCACGACTTTATGTCTGGTATGCTTTCTGAAAGAAACGACGGTGCTTCTATTTCTGAAGTTACTGGAAAATATCTTGGTCCTGTAATGCACAATGTAATGCGTGTATTCTCAGTTGTTCTTCTTGTAATGGTCGGCGTTGTATTTATGGTAGGACCTGCTGGTCTTCTTGCCCGCCTTACTCCTGAATGGCTTGATATAAGGGTTTGGACTGTAATAATTCTTATTTATTACTTCCTGGCAACACTCCTTCCAATCGATAAGATTATTGGCCGTGTTTATCCTTTGTTCGGAATCCTGCTTATTTTAATGGCAATCGGTATTGCAATCGGAACAATTATTCACTCTGGTGAGCGCCCGATGATGGAACTTACACTTAAAAACCTGTTCCCTGGAACTGTAGACAGTGTGACTGGAAAGGTTACTGGTGTTCGCCCGATTTGGCCTCTGATGTTTATTACAGTTGCCTGTGGCGCTATTTCTGGTTTCCATGCAACTCAGTCTCCGATTGTTTCCCGCTGTATTAAAAGTGAACGTGAAGGACGCAAGATTTTCTACGGTGCAATGGTTGCTGAAGGTATTATTGCCTTGATTTGGGCTGCCGCTGCGGTTGCATTCTTCTGGAATAAAGACGGCGCTGGAACTGGACTTTCCGCTTTGAAAGCTATTGGCGGCGGAAACTCAAATTCTGTTTATGATATGTGTGTTGCCCTTCTTGGAAAATTCGGCGGTCCAATCGCATTGCTTGGTGTAATTGTTTGTCCGATTACTTCCGGTGATACAGCATTCCGCGGTGCCAGAATGACAATTTTTGACTGGTTTAAACTTGATGAGAAAAAAATCCGTGTTCGTCTTTCTGTTGCGGTTCCGCTTCTTTTGATTGGATATGGAATTTCATTTATCAACTACAATGTTGTATGGAGATACTTCTCTTGGTCTAACCAGACTTTGGCAATGATTGTTCTTTGGGCAGCTTCTGTTTACCTTGCGACAAACTACGGTCCAAATCCAAACCGCTGTTGGCTTACTGTTGTTCCTGCGACATTTATGTCTGCTGTAAGTATTACTTACCTGCTTTATGCTCCAGAATGTTTTAACCTTGGAGCGCATGGTACAACTGGTCTTACGGTTTCTTATGTTGGCGGTGTTGTTGTTGCCTGTGTTTTCCTTGCAATTTTCTTGCTTACTACTTACAGAAATCCTGCAAAGAGTCTTGAAAGACAGCAAAATGTAGATATTAGCCGTAAAGCTGCACATTAGACTGAAAGAATTTTCTAAAAACTAAAGTTTTTAGAAAATAGAACAGGCCGGCTGTAATAAATGTTGCAGCCTGAAGTCTTAGATTGCCCTGTATGTTCTTTTTATAGAATGTACAGGGCTTTTTTTTGAAAGTTTAATGTTTGTTTTTATTTTTTTTCTAGCCCGGATCGCCACGGAAAGACCGGACGAGCGCAGCGAGGAGGACTTGCAGTAAGAGCCGGATAAGACAGAAAATGTGCTCCAATTATTTACTTTGAAAGAAATTAAGCTCAGAGGTAAGAATCAACTAGACTAAAAAAAAAGAATTTGATAATATGTAAAAACTGTTTAGCTTCCCTCTAAGCAGTACATAACTTTGAAAATCAAGTAACAGTTTCTGCGCGGCTAGTGGAAATTTACACTTGATGATTTTTCAGGAGCATTAAAATGGCTACAAAAAAAGGTCCTCGTTTTAAGGAATGTAGAAGACTTGGTGTAAACGTATGCGGACACCCAAAGGCTATGGAAAGAGCAGGGGCACCGGCTTTTAAGAAATCAAAGAAAACTTCTGACTACGGTCTTCATTTGATCGAAAAACAGAAAGTAAAGGCTTACTATGGTATTCTTGAACGCCAGCTTCGTCGTTACTTTGAATTGGCAACAAAATCATCAGAAATGACTGGTGTTGCTTTGCTTGTTTCTCTTGAAACACGCCTTGATAACCTTGTTTACCGCCTTGGATTTGCTAGTTCAATCCGCATGGCTCGCCAGATGGTTTCTCATCGCCACATTGAAGTAGACGGAGTAAAAATCAATATTCCATCATACTCTGTAAAAGTTGGACAGGTTATCTCTTTGGTTGAAAAAGCACAGAAGAGCGAACAGTTCAAAAAATCATGGCTTTCAGATACAAAGGCAAAATTTGACTATCTTGAACGCGATGAAGAGAAGTTCTCTGGAAAACTTACCCGTCTTCCACTCCGTGCAGAAATCCCTGTACAGATTAATGAACAGATGGTAGTTGAATACTACTCAAAGTAGTTTAACCGGCTGCTTTTTAAGACCGTCAGTTTTTTGCTGGCGGTTTTTTTATGTCTTATGATTTTTTTTGTTGATTTTGATTCTAAAATAATTCTAAAAAACTAAACATTGAATTTTTCTTTTCCGATATTTATAAAGAGATGAAAAAAAATTTACTTTTTGCTTTTACATTTTTATTTTTTCTTCCGGCGATTTATTCTAAAAACATCAATTTTCAGGTGGTTCAGAATAATCCTGGGTTTGATACGGTTTTTGCCGTGTCGAATCTTTTTGAACAGGCTTTGTCCGATTTTTTCTTTGAGTCAGGACATATCGTTTCAAATTCGCCTGTTTTTATAAAAGAAGATTCCAAGTCGGATTCGGCCGAACTGAAAAGGGCTCTTGCCGACACTTTGCTTGGCGGAATGGATGTTCTTGTAAGACTTGAAATAAAATATGATGAAAAGACTGCAAATAGTGCCGGCGCTCTTTTGCCGAATTCTGTAAAAAGCGTAAGCTGGCAAAATTATAATCCAAAAACTGGAAAGATTATTTCTGACGGAAGTATTTTTCCTGAAAAAGTTGATGCATCTAATAACAACGAGGCGGAGCTTTACAAATTTGCAAGTTTTGTTGCGGCTAAAGTTAGTTCAACATTAAAGAGTTTAAAATAAAGGGGACGGATATGAAAAAAATTCTTTCATTGGTATTTGCTGTATTTACTGTAGCAACGATTTTTGCGGCTGCTAGGCCTTCTGTTGACGGAAGGGCAGTTGTCTGCGAAGAAGGCGAAATGCCGAAAGGTTTATTTGCAAAAACTATAGGTTATTTGCCTGGCGACAGCGTGACTGTAACAAATCCTGCTAACGGTACGACTGTTGACGTCCTCGTTTTGGGCTCGATTGATTCTGGAGAAGGCGTTGCGATTTTGCTTTCTTCGGAGGCGGCCGAAAAACTTTTGATAAAAAAAGACTCGAATGTTCAGGTAAAAATTACCAGACGCACCGGAAGCATTGACGAAAGCGTTTCTGGAACTGCTGTTTTGACGGAAGAAAGTGAAGAAAATGTTTCTGAGCCGGAAGCTGAGCAAAATATTGCTGAATCTGAAGAAAATCAGGATTCGGTGGAATTTGAGGAAGCTGAAACTCCGGTTGAAGAAAACAAAATTTCGGAATCTGATTCTGAGATTTCTGAATGTGAAACTCCTGTTGAAGATACGGAAACTGTAGAACCGGAAAACACAGAGCCAGTAGAAGAAAATACTGGCTCTAAAGCCGAATCTGAAGTTCTGGAAGAAAAACCGGAAGATATTGAAAATGAAAACTCTGAAGTTTTTGATGCCGATTCTTTTGACGAAGAATCTGAAGCTCCGGCGGACGAACAGAAAGAAGATCTTTCTGAGTCTGTAGAAACCGAAGAGCTTTCTGAAACAGAAGATACGAATACAGAAAATTCTCCAGAACCTTCAGAAGAAGATAATTCTGAAAAAATCGATGCTCCTGCTCCGGAAGCTCAGAAAGAGCCGGATGGTGAAATTGTTGACGAAAAAAAGCCGGAAAACTTGGAGACTGAAGAAGATTCTGCTAGCCCGGAAAGTTTTTCTGAAGATGTTGAAAATGCTGAGACTGAAACTTCTGACGATATAACAGAAGATAAAGAGCAGTCTGAGCATTTTGAATCTGAAGCTCTTTCAAAGGTTGATGGTACTGAGATTGCGGAAGAATATGCTCCGATAGTGCTTACTCCTTCTGCCCTTAATCCGCCGGAAACAGAAAATGAAAACATTGAAGAGGAATCTAGAGATGAGCCTCTGAAAGAAGTTTTTGTTCCTGAACAGGCAGATGGAAAAGTTGAAAGTGTTTCTGTAGTAGAAGAAAATGCCGAAATCTCTGGCTTTGAAAGTTTTGTAACGACAGACGCCGAACTTAAAAAGGGAATGTACTATCTTCAGATTGCAACCCTTTCCAACGAAGAAAATGTTGCAAACCTTACTGAAAAATATGGTAAAAAATATCCGCTTGCTTTGATTAAGCAGGAAAATAAAAATGCCTATAGAGTTCTTGTCGGACCTCTTAACGCGGATGAATTTGGTATGATTAAAGAGCGTTTTGAATCTTACGGATTTAAGGATGCCTTTCTTAGAAAAATAAAATAGAAATTCAAAAAATAAAAAAAAAGCACTTCGTTTTTTCTGAAGTGCTTTTTTTGTTAAAGCTAAAAAATTACAGTGTTAAGAATGCTTTGTAGGCCTCGTATGCCTGCTCGATGTCGAACCGGCTTGTTATTTCCCAAGGTGCGTGCATGCTCAAAACGCTTACTCCCGCATCCAAAACGTTCATTCCGTATTTTGCCGCAAGATATGCGATTGTTCCGCCGCCACCCTGATCGACTTTTCCAAGTTCTGCCATCTGGTACTTTACCGAGTTTTCGTCAAGAACTTTTCTTAAGGCTGCGATAAATTCCGGATTTGCGTCGCTTGCTCCGCTTTTTCCGCGGCTTCCTGTGTATTTGTTGAACACAATTCCGCCTCCGAGAAATGACGCGTTGTTTTTGTCAAAAAGGTCGGCGTTCATTGGGTCATAGGCTGCGTTTACGTCGCTTGAAAGCATTGAGCAGTTTGCGAGGCAGCGGCGGACTGTTAATTCGCTGAATCCGTTTTCTGTGCGTGCAACCAGTTCTGCAACGGCGTTTTCAAAAAAGTGGCTTGCCATTCCTGTTGCGCCGACACTGCCGATTTCTTCTTTGTCTACGCAAAGACAGCAGAGTGTTTTTTTGCCTGCTTTTGAGTCGAAAAGCGCCTGGGCCGAAGTAAATGCGCATGAGCGGTCGTCCTGTCCGTATGCTAAGATTAGGCTTCTGTCGAGTCCGAGGTCGCGGGATTTTCCTGCTGGAACTACCTCAAGTTCTGCCGAGCCAAAATCTTCTTCTTCGATTCCGTATTTTTCTTTTAACAGTTTTAGAATATTTTTTTTGGCAGCTTCTTTTTCTTTTGAGTCTTTTACAGGATTTTCTGAGCCGACAATCAGGTCAAGGTTTTCGCCGGGAATAAAATCCGAGGCGGTTTCTTTCATTTGCTTTTGGGCAAGATGAGGAAGAATATCGCTTATTACGAAAACCGGTTCTGATTCATCTTCTCCGAGACAGACATTTACTGTTTTTCCGTCTTTTGTGCAGATAACTCCGTGGAGGGCGAGAGGCATTGCTACCCACTGGTATTTTTTTATTCCGCCGTAATAGTGGGTGTTTAAGTAAACCACAAAATCTTTTTCGTAGAGCGGATTTTGCTTTATGTCAAGACGAGGTGAGTCGATGTGCGCTCCCAGGACGTTCAAGCCTTTTTCTAGTGGCTCAGTTCCGAGTTCAAAAAGGGCAACTGCTTTATTCATTTTTTGAATATAAACCTTGTCGCCTGGTTTTACGCTGGAAACTGAGGTTAAATCTTTGTAGCCGTTTTTTTCGGCAAGCTCGATTATTTGTTTTGCGCATTCACGCTCTGTTTTTCCATTGTTCAGAAAGTTTTTGTAATTATTGATTAAATCTGACATTTTTTTTATTCTCCCGTAAAAACAAGTTTGCAAATTAAAAAATAAAAACCACGAAAAAATCCGTGGCTTTTATAAAAGTGGAGATGGGGGGAATTGAACCCCCGTCCGAAAGTGTAATCCAAATACATCTACATGTTTAGTTATGCGAACTGGTTGTCGGGAAACACTTGGCAGCATAACAAGCATTGTCTCCGTATTCATCCTAAAAAGTCCCACAAATCCGGCTGAAATGATTTATGGCAAGTCCCTGTTTGTAACAGAACGTCTTAAAGTTAGGAACAGCACCCCAAGAGTTCCGGCTAACGCAGACTAAGCAGCGAGAGCTTCTGCAGAAGAAGCTTCAACAACTTCTTCTTCTTTTCTTGCGAAAATTGCAGTTATTTTTGTGTCAGTTTGGGGAACCTTCACTCCCACATGCAGTAAGTGCATTATTCACAGTCGTCGAAACCGGTGCACCCCCATTTATTCTCTATAAAAATATAGTAAATTTAAATAAAAGCGTCAATCAAAATGCTGTAGATTGACGCTTTATTTTGTTTATGCCGTTACTTTAGAACCGATTAAAAGTGTTTCTGGAGAAGGAAGTTTTCCTGAAAGAACGATGTCCTTTGTGACGGTGAATTTCTTCTTTCCCTTGATGCTTGGAGCTTCGTACATAAGATCCATTAGGAGTTTTTCGCAGATTGAGCGGAGTCCTCGCGCCCCGGTTTTTTGCTTGATTGCAATATCTGCTATTTCTTCAAGTGCGTCTGGAGTAAATTCAAGATCCAGATCGTCAAGCGCAAAACTTGCCTTAAGCTGCTTTATAATGGAATTCTTTGGTTCTGTAAGAATTCGTGTTAAGTCTGCCTTTGTAAGTTCCTTGAGTGCTACAGTGATTGGCATACGGCCGATGATTTCCGGAATAAGACCGAATTTTACAAGGTCGTCCGGCGTGCACTGGTTTAAAAGCTCCATTTTCTGGGATTCGTCCATGGTTCCGATGTTTCCGCCAAATCCCATTGTTTTTCCTGCAATGCGCTGTTCAATAATCTTATCGATTCCAACAAATGCTCCTCCAAGAATAAAGAGGATGTTTGTCGTGTCGATTTCAATCATTTCCTGGTTCGGATGTTTGCGTCCGCCCTGAGGTGGAACTGAGGCAACTGTTCCTTCGATGATTTTAAGCAGAGCCTGCTGTACGCCTTCTCCGCTTACATCGCGGGTTATAGAAGTGTTTTCGCTTTTTCTGCCGATTTTGTCGATTTCGTCAATAAAGATGATTCCGCGTTCTGCAGCCTGAACATTTCCGTCTGCGGCGTTGATCAGCTTAAGAAGGACATTTTCTACGTCTTCGCCGACATAGCCTGCTTCCGTAAGAGTTGTTGCGTCTGCAATTGCAAAAGGAACGTTCAGTTTTTGAGCCAGTGTCTTTGCGAGAAGGGTTTTTCCGCTTCCTGTTGGTCCTATAAGAAGAACGTTTGATTTTTCGATTTTTACCTTGTCTTCGCCGTCGGCTTCAAAATCTGGGAGCGAGCCTGATTTTTGGGCTGCCATTCTTTTATAGTGGTTGTAAACTGCAACCGAAAGAACTTTTTTTGCGTAATCCTGGCCTACAACGTACTGATCGAGATATTCCTTGAATTCTTTTGGAGAAGAAACATCGCTTAAATCGATTGGGGTAAGGCTGCTTTCGTTTTCCAGTCCGATAAGATACTGTTCACAGGCTTCTACACATTGAGAACAAATGCGAAGCTCGTTGTTTGGACCGCCTGCAACCAGAGGTCTTTTTTCTCCGCCTGGTCTTCCGCAAAATGAACAGCGGTTGTTTTCGTTATGAAATCCTAACATTATTTTGCCTCTTTATCTGATGAAACTCTTTTTGGCATTACTTTGTCAACAATGCCGTATTCCTTTGCTTCTGTGGCTGTCATGTAGAAGTCTCGCTCAATGTCTTTTGCAACCTGCTCGTAAGATTTCCCTGTTTTTTCGGCAAGAAATTCAATTGAGAGTTTTTTGATTCTTAAAAGTTCTTTTGCCTGGACAGTAATATCGCTTTCCTGACCGCGAACTCCACCTGAAGGCTGGTGAATCATAATGCGGCTTGAAGGAAGAGAAAATCTTTTGCCTATTGTTCCGCCGGCAAGAATCAGAGCGCCCATTGAGCAAGCCTGGCCGATACAGATTGTCTGAATATCGCATTTTACGTATTGCATTGTGTCGTAAATTGCAAGACCTGCTGTAACGCTTCCGCCCGGAGAATTGATGTACATGTTTATGTCCTTGTCTGGATTTTCTGATTCAAGAAAAAGAATCTGCGCTACAATCAAATCTGCCGTAACGTCATTTATTTCGCCATCAACAAAGATGATTCTGTCTTTTAAAAGTCTTGAAAAAATATCGTAAGCACGTTCTCCGTTTCCGCTTCTTTCGATTACCTGTGGTACTAAATTATTCATTGTTTCGTTCATGTATATTGCTCCGATCTGGTATGATTTTCTTTAGATATTTTAAATATAACAAAAAAAATCTGGAAGTCCAAAAAAAAACGGAATGTAAACAAGATTTTTTTCTGTCACATTCCGTTCACATTTAAACTTTTATAAAATTAGTTTGCCTTGAAAAGGTCTGCAAATGAAGTTTTGTCGCCTTTTGCAACCTTAATCTGTGCAAAAATATCATCATAAAGTTTCTGTTCTTTCACGTCGTCGATGAACCATTCTTTTGCACGTGGATCAGCGTAGTGCTTTTTAACATCTTCAACTGAAACGCCGTTTGAATCTGCAAGTTTCTGGTATGCTTCTTCAACTTCTTCTGGAGTTACAGAAATATTTTTTGATTTAAGAAGTGAATCTACGATGATTCTGCTCTTAAGCATTTTTTCTGCATCGCCAGTCCACTGTGCGAGCATATCTTCTTTTTTCTGCCCAGAAGCTACAACCATTCTTTCGAGATCTTCTGGAGTTGTCTGGAACTGCTGTGCCATCTGTCCCCAGCGGCCGTTGAGTTCTGCCTGAAGCATGCTTGCAGGAATTTCGATTGGATTTTTTTCGATAAGCTGCTCGAGAAGAGAGTTTACCTTGATTTCTTTGATTTTTCTGTCTTTTGCAATGTTGAGGTTTTTGAGAATGTCAGCCTTCAAGTCTGCAAGAGTTTTGTATTTGTCGCTTACGTCCTGTGCAAGATCGTCGTCGAGTGCAGGAAGTTTGCGGACTTTAATCTGCTTTACAGTTACGCTGTATTTTTTTGTAGTTCCGGCAAGGTTTTTATCAGCGTCTGTTTTTGCATATTTTTTTGTGATTTCTTTAGTTTCGTTTGCTTTCATTCCGATGATGTCATCATCGATTTTATAAACGTTTTCTGCTGTTCCGAGGGTGAATGTGAAACCTTCGCGTTTTGTTCCTTCTACAGCTTTTCCGTCTTCATCGATCTCTTCAATGTCGATTGTAACGATGTTGTCTTTTTCTGCTTTTTCATCTTCTTTTTTGTCGATTACAGCAGCGTTTCTTTCCTGAATCCCTTTGAGTTCTTCTTCAACTTCTGCGTCGCCTACAGAAACCTGTGGTTCTTTTACGGAAATTCCGTTGAAGTCTTTTACTTCTACAGAAGGGAATACATCGTAAGTTACAGTGAATGTGAATTCTTTTGCAGTGTCAAATGCCGGCATTTCGTCCATTTTTGGCTGCGCATAAGGAAGAGGGCGGTTTGAAAGCTCTTTTTCGTCCTGGAAAATTTCGTTCAATACGCTGTCGATGAGGTCGCCAGCTGCTTCCATTTTAATCTGTTCGCCGTATTTGCGTTCAAGAACCGATGCTGGTACGTGACCTTTGCGGAATCCTGGAATCTGAACCTGTTTTACATATTTTCCGAGTGTTGTTTTATAACCGTTTGCTACATCTTCTTTTGCAACTGTTACTGTTAATTTTGCTGCCGAGTGTTCAAGCTTTGTGATTTCTTTTGTGAATTTCACTTTTTGGCCCCTTGAAATAAAATAATTGGAACCTCTAAAAAAAATTAGAGATGCCGTAATAAAAAAAAGCGATTCAGATGAAATCCAAATCGCTTTGCATAGAGCGGGAAACGGGAGTCGGACCCGCGACATCCACCTTGGCAAGGTGGCGCACTACCACTGTGCTATTCCCGCAAAAATAATTTGCATCTGTTTATAATCTGTTTTACAACAGCTGTGCAATAGAGCGGGAAACGGGAGTCGGACCCGCGACATCCACCTTGGCAAGGTGGCGCACTACCACTGTGCTATTCCCGCAAAAATAATTTTGCTGAAATGCTGATTAACTTTCGCTTAAGAAAAGTTGCAATCAACGTGATAAAAAATATATCAGTTTGAAAAAAAAATGTCAATTTGTTTATTGGAAAAATTAACTTTTTTTTTGCGATTTTGAAAAATTTACGCCGGATGTGCCGCCCTTTAGTTGCAAAAAGCAGTTTTGCAATGAGCGTTGGCGAAGGCAGAGCAGCCGGTTGAAAAAAAATACGGAACGCTGGCGGAAAAATGTTTTTTTTTGAGAAAAAATGCCGTCCTGAATTTTTATAATCTTTGCGGTTAAAGCGGTTAAAATAATACATTTTGGCTTAGGTTTGTTGTTTTTATCGTTTTTGTCTGATATTATAGTTGGAAATGAAAAGTAGAATTTTATCACCTTCGTTGCTTTCTGCGGATTTTTCTAATCTTGCGGAGGCCTTAAAACTTTGTGAAGAAAAAAAATCGGGCGCGGTTCATATTGACGTTATGGATGGACATTTTGTTCCTCAGATTACTTACGGACAGCCGGTTATAAAATCTGTGAGAAAACTTACATCTTTGCCGTTTGATGTCCATCTTATGGTTGAGCGTCCTGAAGAAATGGTTGACACTTTTGCGCAGGCTGGGGCTGACTGGATTACTTTTCATCAGGAAGCGACCGTGCATATCGACAGGCTTATTTCTCATATTCATTCGCTTGGAAAAAAGGCTGGAATCTCTATTGTTCCGTCGACTCCTGTAAGCGCAATAAAAGAGATTCTTCCGGAAGTCGACCTTGTGCTTGTCATGACGGTTAATCCAGGTTTTGGCGGGCAGAAACTGATTCCTTATTGTGTTGAAAAAATTGCTGAGCTCGATTTAATAAGAAAAGAAAAAAATTACAATTATTTGATTTCGGTTGACGGCGGAATAAACAACGAAACTTTGCCTTCTGTGCTGGAGGCTGGTGTTGATGTGGTTGTTTCCGGTTCTGCCTTTTTTAACGGCTCTTTTAACTGGGAGGCGTAAATGTTTGTGCGGACTTTGTGCGGACAAAACCAGAATGGGTTAAAGCGCATTTGTGTTTTTTTTGCGGCTGTTTTTTTTGCGGCAGGAAGCGTTTTTTGTCAAAAATATTCTGCGGAGCAGGAGCAGGGGTTTGAGGCGTTTAGAAAAAATGACTGGGCTTCTGCGATGTTTTTTTTGCGGAAAGCCGGGAGTTTGCCTGAGGGGTTTGACGAAGAGACTTTGTATCTTTTGGTGATGAGCGAAATCAATGCCTGCGAGTATTCGGACGCGCTTTCTGATGTAAACGTTTTTTTGCAGTCTTTTAAGAAAAGCCAGTATCTTCCTTATATGCATTTTCAAAAAGGACGGGTTTTGCATCTTTTGGAACGCAATGAAGAGGCGGTTTTGGTCTTGAGCGATTTTTGCCATCTTTATCCGGATAGCGAGCTTTATGCGGCGGCTTTGTATTGGGTTGCCGAGTGTTTTTACGATGAATATAACTTTGATTCTGCGCGTGCCCTTTATGAGCGCGTTGTGTCGGATTTTCCGGCAGATTCAAAAGCCGGAGACTGCCGTTATCGTCTTGAAATGATTGCTCAGCGTGAGCGTGAAGAAAAATTGATTTATCTTTTAAAAGTAACCGGAGAAGAAAATCTTTCTGCGCGTGAAGAATACGAAAGACAGATAAAGCTTTATCAGAGTCAGGATAAAATGGGGCTGAGAAAAAGCCTTGCCGATTCTCAGAACCGGATTGCCGAGCTTGAGGCGGAGCTGGCGGAGCAGAAAAAAGCGAATTCTGCCCTTGAGATGAAGGTAAAGAATTTTGGCGAAGCGATAAGTTCGCAGAATGTTTTTGAAGAAAAAAAAGATGGGGAAATTGGCGGAAAAACTTCTGTTCCGAAGACTGATCCAGAAATTGAAGCCTTAAAACAAAAGGCTCTGTTCTTGCAGTTTTTGCTTGAAGAAAAATAGCAGATTTTTTTGTGTTTTTTGTTAGATTTTTTAAAGGTTTTGGCTTTTATAAGAATTAAAATCAAAACTTATGCTTAAAATAAAAATTCCGGAGATAAAAAATTATGAAAGTTTTGAAAAAAAATCGATTCAATAAGTTTTATTTTGAAAAAAAAGTTCTTTTATGTGCTGTTCTTGCGGTTTTTGCAGGCGGTGTTTTTTATTCTCAAAACGAAAATGTGAATGACGGAGTTCTGGCCGAAAGTCTTGAAAAAACGGAAAGTTCTGAAAATTCTGAGAAAAAATCTGCTTCCGAAGACTCTGAAAAACTGAAAAAAGAAAAGGCTGAAGATTCAAAGGAAAAAAAAGAAGAATCTAAGAAATCAAAAAAAGCAAAAAAGACAGAAAAAACTGACGAATCAGATAAAAAACAGGAAAAAAATAAAGAGATTACAAAAATCGATCCGTATCTTGGAGATGTTTATATTCCTGTAAAAAAATATTCGCTTTTTTTTGAAAATTATTCTATTGAATGTAATTCTGAACGCGGAACTTTCAATTTTTATTCCGCTCAAAAAAATCGCAAAAAAACTCCGGTTTTTTCAAATTATGAGGATTCAATTTCTTCATCTTTCTTTTTAAAAATTGGAAAAACGGTTTACTGTCTGAATAAAGACAGCGCGGTTCAAAAAGAGCTATGGAAAACAGCGAACGGAGCGCGGCTTGTTTACACAATAAATAATAAAGCCCGTGTTGCCATAGATTTTTCGTTCGAGCCGGAAGAAACTGTTAAAAAGATTTTTGCCCTTGAGCAAAATGATGAAAAAATTGTAACGGAGCAGGATGGAAACCTTTTAAAAACTGAAGAGGATGAAGAGGTTCCTGACGATGTGGTTTTGCCAGGCGTAATAAAAATCAGGGCTTATGTTACAAATCTTTCTGAAAAGAAAGCAAATTTTGCCTTGAAGTCTGTTTTGGATACGGCTGTTGGCGAAGGCGCGGATTTTCATTTTTTGACAGAAAACGGCCTTTCGTTTAATTCTGAGCATCAGTTTGAAAATATGCTCAAAGAGAGGGCGTTGTGCGTTTCTGACTCGAAAACTTCCGCGGAATTTGTTTTTGAGGGAAAAAATATCTCTTCTCCGGAAGTTGTGACGATTGCAAACATTGCATATTTGAATTCTCCGAGATGGATTATGGTTTCGGAAAGCGGAAGAAGCTTTAATTCGCTGAATGCGTACAATAATTCTGGAATTTCTGTTGTCTGGCCGCAGAAAAAACTTCAAAAAGAAGAAACTTATTCAATTCAATTTTTTGCAGGAATTTCGAGCAACGGAAGAAAATGCGATACTTTAAAATACGTTGATTTTGTCGAAACGGACAGCACAAAAAAAGTTGAAAAAACAGAGCCAGCCGCGAGCTTTGATGTTCAGGGTTCAAAAAAGGCCGATGTTGATTTTATAGTTCAAAACGTTACTGAAAAACAGCTTGATTTTGAATATATCCAGAACCTTATAAATCGGATTGACGCTCTTGAAAGCACCGATACTGATGTTGATAGAAATGAACTTAGACAGCTTAATTCTGAGCTTGATGCTATTCTTGCTGCCTTGAGGAAGCGGAACTAAAATGAGCAGAGCGACGATTGACGAAGCACGTTCACTTATTCGGAAAAAAAAGTATTCAAATGCGATTGTTCTGCTTGAAGGTGTCCGTGAACTCTACAGAAACAGTTTCGATTATTATTTGGTTTTGGGAATTGCCTGCCTTTACTCTCGCGATTATGGAAATTCGTACAGGAATTTTGATGAAGCGCGGCACATAAAAGTTCAGAACGTAGACTTGCTTTTGGGACAGGCCGCTTTATATTTGGTTCGAGGAGATACAAGTACTGCGATTGGCTATTATCTTGATATTCTCGATCTTGAGCCGGAAAATAAAAAGGCAAAGGCTGCCCTTGAATTTGTCCGCTCAAAAGGCGACTATGAGACGATTGTAAAATGGACGGATACTGGAAAAATAGAAGAATTTTATCCGGAAGTTGCTGAAAAAAAAGGAGTCTGGCCACTTGTATTTTCTATTTTTGCAGGAGGTTTTGCCGCTCTTGCCATTCTTTTTTGCATGAATTTAAGCAAGGCAAGACAAAATGCGCAGCGTGCGGATTTGAGCGAACTTGACCTGACGGCTTCCGATAAGTCTGTTTTGCAGGAAAAGGATTTGTCTGGCGGAGTTTATAAGTATATTCTTTCGGATTCGCAGATTACGCAGGCTTATGAAAAGGCGAAGTTTTATTTTCAGAATTACAGGGACAATTCTTCCCGGGTTGAAATAAACAGAATTCTGAATTCAAATGCATCTCAGACTATAAAATCTAAGTCTGAGCTTTTGATTTCATACTTTGAAGAGCCTTCTTTTGACAGTTTTTCTAGCCGTCCTGAAGAGAATTTTACATATTCGACCGTGGCGGCAGAACCTGCTCTTTATGCGGACTGCTGGGTTGTCTGGTCTGGAAGAATTTCCAATGCAAAGACGGAAAATGGCGTTTTTAGTTGCGATCTTCTTGTCGGATACGAAAATCTTGAGAGGGTTGACGGAATTGTTCCGGTGATTTTTGATGTTGTGCCAAAAATAGAAGGAGACCGTGCGGTAAAAATCCTTGCGCAGGTAAAGTTGAAAGACGGAAAATTGTGTCTTTTTGGACGCTCTGTTTATCAGCCTTTGAGAAAAAATTGATAAAAATTCGATATTGATGTAAAAATATACTGAAAAATTCAAAAAAAATGTGTAAAAATTGAATTTCAGGGCCATATATATAGCGGGAGGAAAAAAGGTGGCTAAAATGGTAGAAACAAATCAGCCGGCAGATATGTCGGAAAAACTGAAAGCTCTTGAAGCGGCTCGCATCCAGATTGAAAAGCAGTTTGGTGCCGGCGCGCTTATGAAACTTGGAACTCAGCCGGATGCTCAGGGCGTTGATGTTGTTCCTTCTGGTTCGATTTTGCTCGACGAGGCTCTCGGTGTAGGCGGTTATCCGCGCGGTCGAATTATTGAGATGTACGGTCCGGAAAGTTCTGGAAAAACGACTCTTGCCTTGCATGCGATTGCGGAAGCTCAGAAACTCGGCGGAATTGCGGCGTTTGTAGACGCAGAGCATGCTCTTGATCCGGTTTATGCAAAAAATCTTGGCGTAAATATTGATGAATTGTGGGTTTCGCAGCCGGATACAGGAGAGCAGGCCCTGGAAATTACAGAAAATCTTGTTCGTTCTGGGGCTGTTGATATTATTGTTGTCGACTCTGTTGCCGCCCTTACTCCTCAAAAAGAAATCGAAGGAGATATGGGAGATGCGATGATGGGACTTCAGGCCCGCCTTATGAGCCAGGCTCTCAGAAAGCTTACGGCCATCGTAAATAAAAGCAAGTGTATAATCGTATTTATCAACCAGATTCGCATGAAAATCGGTGTAATGTTCGGTAACCCTGAAACTACAACCGGTGGAAACGCCCTTAAGTTTTATTCGTCTGTCCGTTTGGAAATCCGCCGAATTGAATCAATTGACGGAAAAGGCGAGGAGGACGCTATTGGTAACCGTGTCCGCGTAAAAGTTGTAAAAAACAAGGTTGCTCCTCCATTCCGCAAGGTTGAGCTTGATATTTATTTCGGAAAAGGAATTTCTGCAACTGCATCTCTGCTCGATTCTGCCGTAAAACATGGAATAATCGACAAACGTGGAGCCTGGTATACTCGCGGAGACGAAAAAGTCGGCCAGGGAAAGGAAAATGCAATCAACTTCCTTAATCAAAATCCGGAATATGCAAAACAGATTGAGGCTCAGATTCGTGCGGAAGTTTTTCCTGGACAGGTTTTAAAAACAAAGGAAGGCGTTCCTGTTTATCCTGAACAGGTAAAGGCCGCAAAAGCCTTGGAAAAAGCAGAGAAAGAAGGCGTAAAACAAAAGACTGCTTCTCAGATAGATGCTTCTTCTGAAGTTGTGCCTTCTGCAAAGGACGCTCTTTTTTAGTTATGATTGATGTTGTTTTGGGAGTAGGTTCCAACAAAAGCTGGAACGGAATGAACAGTTTGTGTCTTTTAAAAAAAGCCTGCGAAGCTTTGAAAGGTCTGCTCTCAGAATTCACTGTTTCGTCAGTTTACCGCACAAAACCCATGTATCTTGAAAATCAGGATGATTTTTATAATATGGCTGTCCGCGGTAAAATTGATGATTCTTATTCGCCTTTTGACCTGCTCGAAAAAATTCACGTAATCGAATCTTGCTTGGGACGCAACCGTGAACTTGAGGTAAGAAACGGACCTCGTTCAATCGATATTGATATTGAATTTTTCGGGACTCAGACGGTAGATACAAAAAATCTCCAGATTCCTCATCCACGGCATAAAGAAAGGGCATTTGTTTTGGTTCCTTTACTTGAGATTTTAAAAGAAAATGCCGATTTTATAAAAAGAGAGGATTTTTCCAGTTGTTTGGAAAAAATTGGTTCGGGCGGAGTTGAGAAATTCCTTTCGGCCAAGGATTTTATAGACGGAAAATTTTAAAGAGCAAGCGTTTTATAAAATCATCGTCTTTTTTTTGAGGAGCATTCATGGAACAGAACCTGGAGTTAAAAACAAAAACTGTTGATTATGACGAAACTGCGGACAAAATCGTCCACAAATATACAGCCGGCCAGTTTGAAGGTCCTCTGGATTTGCTTTGGACTTTAATCCGTGACAATAAAATCAATATTTATGATATTCCGATTGCCGAGATTACAGAGCAGTTTCTTGAATATCTTGATTATGCTTCTCAGGTTGAACTTGGTGATTTGTCCGAATTTTATAATATGGCGGCTCGTCTTGTTTATATAAAAAGCCGTATGATGCTTCCTGTTGAAGTAAAGGTTGATGATGACCTTGATTTTGACGATCCTCGTGAAGAACTTGTTGAAAAACTTATTGAATACCAGAAATTTAAGAAACTTTCTAATCTTATGGAAGAAAAAGAGGACGAAAGTGAATGGAATTTTGAACGAAAAAAAATTCAGCGTGTTCTGCCGTTCGATGATGAAAATATGTGGGAGCAGGTAGATACCTGGGATCTTTTGCAGCAGATGCAGAAAATCTTTCAAAACCTTATTTCGCAGTACTCGGATTCAAAAATCATCGATATGTACGAAGAAATTTCGGTTAATGAAAAAATTACGCTGATGAACGAGCTTCTTGAAAAAAAAGATGAATGTATGTTTACGGATTTGATTGTCAGACATGGCAATGTTCTTGATGTAATCTGCGCGTTTATGGCTCTTTTGGAAGCCGTGAAGTTTAAGATGGCAACGATTATGCAGAACAGAATGTTTGGCGACATAAAAATCTGCAGATATGCGGCATAAGGAAATATATAAAAATGGATGTAAATCTCGAAAAAGAAATGGGACTTGTAGAGGCGGTCCTGTTTTTGGACAGCGAGCCTCTTACGGTTGAGTCGATTGCAAGAATTGCCGAGCTTTCGGAAGATGTTATTGAACAGTGCCTTGACGGATTGAAGGAAAAATATTCTCAGGAAAGTTCTGGTGTTGAGCTTTCAAAAATTACAGGCGGCTGGACGCTTACTCCAAAAAAAGAATTTTGGGAAGTTCTAAAAGAACGGTATGGAAATAAAAATGCAGGAAGATTGAGCCGTTCAGCAATGGAAGTTCTTTCGATTATTGCCTATAAACAGCCGATTACGCGTGCGGAAATTGAAGCAATCCGTGGAGTTCCGCCGGATAATATGATTCGTATCCTTCAGGAGAGGCAGCTTGTAAAGGAAGTTGGCAGAAAAGATGCTCCTGGAAGACCGTGTCAGTTTGGAACTACAAAAGAATTCTTGAAATTTTTTAATCTCAATTCAATTGCAGAACTTCCTGCTCTTGACGAGAAAGAATCAGAGAGGTTCGAACTTGCAAGATAATTCTCAAGAAAAAAAACAAATTCGGCTTCAGGCATTTCTTGCACATTGCGGACTTGCAAGCCGGCGTGCCTGCGAAAATATAATTACGGACGGACGCGTGAGCGTAAACGGAAAAATAGTCAATGAATTAGGGACAAAGGTTTCAGAAAATGATGTTGTCTGCGTTGACGGAAAACAGATTTCCCTTGAAAAAAGAAAAATTTACGTTTTATTGAATAAACCTGCTGGCTACGTATGTACTCAAAACGACGAGAAAGACAGACCGGTGGCTGTAGATATTCTGAAAGAAAAATATTCTGAGAGACTGTACAATGTCGGCCGTCTTGATATGTTCAGCCGCGGAGCCATAATTTTTACAAATGATGGAGATTTTGCCGCAAAGTTGAGCCATCCTTCCAGTGAAATCGAAAAAGAATATCTTGTAGAAACCAGTTATCCTCTGCCGGAAGGTCTTGAAAATCGCTTTACGCGCGGAATCCGTGTTGAGGGAATCTTTTACAGGGCAAAAAGCGCGCAGGTTGTAAATTCTCACAAGATGAAGGTTGTCCTTGTCGAGGGTAAAAACCGTGAAATTCGCCGTGTATTTAGCGATGCGGGAGCTGCAATACGAAGCCTTCAGCGTGTCAGAATTGGAAATGTAAAACTTGAAAATTTGGAAGAGGGAAAATTCCGGGAGCTTTCTGAAAAGGAAGTAAAAGAACTTTTGTCTCTTTGCAAAAATAATATTGGGAGCGGAATATGATAATCGCAATGGACGGACCTGCTGGAACAGGAAAATCTACAATTGCATCGTTGATTGCAAAAAAATTAAAAATTACATATCTGAACAGCGGAAGTTTTTATCGGGCGCTTACAATGGCTCTTAATTCTTCTGATATCGATATTTCAGATTCTGAAAAGGTGCTTGAATTCTGCAAAAAACAGAAGCTTGAATATAAAAATTCACGACTTGTGCTTAATGGAGTCGATGTTGAAGACCATCTTCACGATGATGCGGTTAGCGAAAAAGTTGCGCAAGTGTCTTCGATTGTGCCTGTCCGCCATCTTGTAAACGAAAAAATGCAGGAAATAACAAAGTCTCTTGATATTGTCTGTGAAGGACGCGATATGACGACAGTTGTTTTTCCAGACGCTCAGTACAAGTTCTATCTTGACGCCTCGGTAGATGTTCAGGCTCAGCGCCGTTTCGACCAGGGCGTTTCTAATATGACGCTCGAAGAAGTAAAGGCGGCAATTATAAAACGCGATGAAATTGACAGGAATAAAGCTGAGGGAGCTTTAAAACGTGCTCCTGATGCCTTCTACATTGATACATCAAACTTGACTATAGAACAGGTTTGTGCGATAATCTTAAGTAAAATTCAAAACAAAGGGTTTACTATGGAACAGATGGAAGTGGAAAAGGAAGAGACAAAAAACTCTATCCAGACACAATTAGAGGAGTCTCTCAAGAGCTTTATGCCTCTTGAAGATGGTCAGCTTGTTGACGGTACTGTAATTGCAGTTACGGATGAACTTGTATTTATCGATATTGGTGCTAAATCGGAAGGAAAAATTCCTGTACAGGAATTTGCAGGAAAACTGCCAAAACCTGGCGATGTAGTTTCTTGCGTGCTTGTAAAGCTTAACGGACGCAATGGTCCGGAAGTTTCTTTCACAAAAGCACAGTCAAAACAGTTGTGGAAAGATCTCCGCAAGGCTGCTGATGAAAAAACTCCAATTGAAGGAACAATTGAAAAAGAAGTAAAAGGCGGTTTTGAAGTAAACCTCGGTGGCGATATTCGTGCATTCTTGCCAATCAGTCAGTCTGATTCTTCAAAAGTTGAAGAACCGAAAAAACTTATTGGAACAGTTTCAAAATTCTATATTGAAAGACTTTATTCGGATAACAAGGCAAATGTTGTTGTAAACCGCAGAAAGTATCTTGAAGAAATTATCAACAAGGCTCGCGATGATTTCTTTGCAAATACTCAGGTTGGCGACACTGTAAAAGGAACTGTAAAATCATTTACAAGTTTCGGTGCTTTTATCGATCTTGGCGGTTTCGACGGTCTTCTTCATATCAATGATATGAGCTGGGGACATGTAACTCGTCCAAAGGATTTCGTAAAAAAAGGACAGGAAATTGAGCTTAAAGTAATTGCTCTTAATCCGGAAGACAAGAGAATCAACCTTTCTCTCAAACATTTTACTGAAGATCCTTGGGTTCATTTTGAAGATAAATATCATGTAAATGATGTTGTTGAAGGAACAGTCACAAAACTCACAGACTTTGGCGCTTTCATTGCTCTTGAAGAGGGAATTGAAGGTCTTGCTCACATTTCTGAATTCAGCTGGACAAAGAAAGTAAACAAGGCTTCTGATATGGTTCAGATTGGCGACAAAGTAAAATGTATGGTTCTTGGCTATGATATTCAGGCTGGACGCGTTTCTCTCGGTTTGAAACAGGTTACACCAAATCCTTGGGATACAATTTCTGAAAAATATGCAGTTGATTCTGTAGTTCACGGAAAAGTTGTAAAAATCACAAATGCAGGCGCATTTATTCAGCTTGAAGAAGGCATCGACGGATTCCTCCATTCAGAAGATATTTCTTGGACAAAGAAGGTTAAGCATCCTGGCAGCGAATTTGCAGTTGATCAGGAACTTGATGTAAAAATTCTTGATGTAAATCCTGAACAGCACCGTATTACAGTTGGTTTGAAACAGCTTACTGATAATCCTTGGGTGGCATTTGCAGACAAATACCATGTAGGTTCAACTCTTGAAGGCGAAATTACATCAATTACTGATTTTGGTGTGTTTGTAAGAGCTCCAGAGGGAATCGAAGGTCTTGTAAACAAGGCTAACCTCAGCGACGACAAAGATGTTCCTTTTGAAGAGGCTGTTGAAAAATACAAGGTAGGCGACAAAGTTAACGTTTACGTTGTAGACATCAATGTTGAAAGAGAGAAAGTTGCTTTTTCTGTAAAAGATTTCAAAAAAGCTCAGGCTCGTAAAGAAATCAATCAGTATATTTCTTCTGAAGACAATGTTGGCGGTGCTTACACACTCGGCGACATGCTTAACGATCAGAAAAACAATTAGTTGATTTCGATGGGTGAACTTACTTCTCTTACTCTTGAAAAACTTAAAACACTCATCGAAATAAACGGCAGAATAAATTCAAATTATTCAGATGTAAAGGCATTGCTGGTTTATATTCTTGAATCAGCAATGCGTTTGGTCGAATGTGAATCTTCTTCACTTCTGCTTGTAAACAAAGAAGACGGAACTCTTCGCTTTGTTGTTGCCCTTGGACCGAAAGGTGCCGAGGCAAAGAATATAATTGTTGAAAAAAACAGTATTGCCGGTTGGGTTGTTGAAAATAATAAGCATGTAATCGTCAATAATGTGGGGCTTGATCCTCGCTTTTCAGATACGGTTCAAAACAAGACTGGTTATGTAACAAAGACGATGATTGCAATTCCAATGCGCGTAAAAGGACAATGCATTGGTGTTATAGAGCTTATAAACAAGTCTGGTTCACGGGGATTTTGCAATTCTGATTTGGAAATTTTAAATCTTCTGGCAAGCCAGGCAGGAATTGCGTATTTGAACGCAGATTCTTACCGGTCGGCAAAAGATAATTTTTCTGTATTGCAGAATAACATCGTTAGTGGAAGTGATTATCATCCTTTTGTTGCAAAAAGTCCTGTTGTCCTGGATTTGCTTCATGTAATCGATGAGGTTGCGAAGGCGAATACAACAATTCTTATAACAGGCGAAAGCGGTGTCGGAAAAGAGCTTTTCGCGGAACAGATTCATTTGCGGTCAAACAGGGTCGGAAAGCCCTTTTTGCGCGTAAATTGTGCGGCTTTGTCATCTGCGCTTTTGGAAAGTGAATTATTCGGCCATGTAAAAGGTGCTTTTACAGATGCTGTTTCTGACAGAAAGGGAAGGTTTGAGGCGGCAGAAGGCGGAACTTTATTTCTTGATGAAATTGGTGAATTGCCTTTGGAATTGCAGTCAAAACTTCTAAGGGTTTTGCAGAATCACACTTTTGAAAGAGTTGGTTCTAATGAAACGATTTCTGTCGATGTCAGGATCATTGCTGCGACAAACCGTAATCTTGAAAAAATGGTAAGCGAAGGTTCATTCCGTAGCGATTTGTATTACAGGCTGAATGTAATGCCTTTAAATGTTCCTCCTTTGAGGGAACGGAAGGAAGATGTTCTTCCGCTTGCAAAATTCTTTTTGGCAGAATTTGCAAACGAAACAAAAAAGAATTTCGAGTCTTTTTCGGCAGCCGCAGAGAAAGCTCTTTTGGAATATTATTGGCCTGGAAATATTCGGGAATTGGAAAATTCGATAGAAAGGGCCTGTGTTTTGGGTAAGCCTCCGCTTATTCAGACTGAAGATTTAAGAATCAATTCAAATGCTTCCAGTGTTCAAAAAAATAAAACGCAGGATAGTTTTGAAGAGATTGCTGATGAAATTGCGAATCCAGCTGATGGTGACAGAACCTTAAAAACAGCTTTAAATAAATTTAAAACCGCCTATATTAAGAAAATCCTTGATTCTACATCTTGGAATCAGACTGAGGCGGGAAAAATTTTGGGAATCCAGCGGACTTATGTTTCACGATTGCTGAATGAACTTAAAATCCGTTGAATATAAATAAAAAATTTGGAGATAAAAATATGTCTAATGAAGAAGAAAAAACGTCTGTTCTTGGAAAATTCCTTGAAAAAAATATAAAAGTTATCGGCGGTTTGATTGCCGTTTTAATCGTGTTTGTTATTGTTGCAGTAGTCGGATCTTCAATAAAAACAAAGGCTGCTGAGAAGGGACTTTCTCAGGTTGATGCGATTGAATACACTTTCAAAAAAGATGCGGATGATATTTCTGCGGAAGATTTTAAGGCTAAACAGGATGCCGCTCTTTCTGAACTTGAAGCGCTTGCTTCGAAAGGTGGAATTGTCGGTGTAAGGGCAAATATGCTTAAGGCTGAGATTCTTTTTGAACAGAAAAATTACAATGCAAGCCGCAGTGCCTGGTTAAAGGCTGCTGATGCAAAAAAATCGGCCTATACAGCTCCTCTTTGTTATTACAATGCGGCAATTTGTTCTGAAAACTTGAATGATTTGGAAGGCGCTGTTTCTGGTTACGAAAAGGCTATTTCTTCAAAAGATTTTTATCTTATCGACCATGCATATTTTAGTCTCGGTCGCGTAAACGAAGCAAAAGGTGATTTGGAAAAAGCTGTTGCGGCTTATGAAAAAATTGAAGCGATTCATTCTGGTTCAAGATGGGCAAATCTTGCAAAAGACAGGATTATTGCAATCAATTCAACAAAAGCAGAATAATTTGTAACCTGATAAAGGTAAAATAGTTTTTTTATTATGAAAAGTTTCCCTATGGCGAGTAAAATATTTATTACGTGTATTCTTGCCCTTGCGGAAACTTTTTTTGTTTCCTGCGGACTTGAAGATGTAATAACAGTAAATGCCCCGACATCTTTAATCAATAGCCCGCTTTATAGTGGCGATGATTATTTGAAATGGTACGCTTCTTTTAGGGTGAATGAAACTGACCAGCCCGATTCTTTTTCTGGAACTGAAATTTATTATAAAATTTACAATAATTCCAGTGATTTAATCTCCCAGCGAAATTCAATTCTCTCGGTAAACACGAGCAGTAATTCGACAGCCGCAGCCACAAGAATGATCGATACTTATCAATATCAGGTTTTGGGCGCGCATTCTTTTAAGACCGGAAAAACTGTTTCTCAGTCGGTTTTTGTTCCTGCGGATATTCTAAAAAACAGTTTAAATGTCGCTTTTAGGGTAAAAACTTATACAGGAAATGAAAATTACGGAGCTAATGGCGAAGATGTTTCTGATTTTGAGCAATTTCGTGCCTGTATAAAGTTTTCTGGCCGTTTAAGGGCTTTTGTCAATGGTTCTACAGTTTTTGTTGGTTATGATTCTTCTGAAGGCTGGAAATATTTTTCTGGAACTTCGGGTGGTTCTGGAACCGCAGTTGCGTATAATGATATAGATTTTATCGTTCCTGCAAGAAATAATGGAAAGTCATTTGATTTTTTTGACGAGCAGGATACAGATTCAGACGAGAATGTAGAGCCGTCGGAAAGCGATGGTGACTATAAGCATAATGATTCGGCTTCTGCGAGCGATACTTATTATGTCCAGTTTTTTGCGGTTGGTGTTGCATTTGATGGCAGTTCACTTTCAAACGCTTATAGCCTTGTCCTAGATCTTGGTTCTGTTCCGATAATAAAAAATAAATAGCAATTACTGGAAGTGTTTTTCTGGGGCAAAAAACAAAAATTGCCAAAAATTGCTATAAATTTAAAAAATACAGCAAATTGAGTGTTGCAAAAAAAATACAATTTTGATAAAGTAAATAAATACGAGATTGTAGCTCAGTTGGATTAGAGCATCTGCCTTCTAAGCAGAGGGTCGCGTGTTCGAATCACGCCAGTCTCAAAAAGCGTGTAATTCGTTGAGTAGAACGGGATTGCGCGCTTTTTTTTTATTTATTTTCTTCAGTCTCTTTTATTTTTAAGTGCTTCCAGTATGCTTCGTCTTCCTGTCCGATTCTCCAAAAACTCAGGGCTTTTATTTCATTTTCTGCATACATTTTTGTCCTGACAAAAAGGGAAGTTTCATCGTCATAAAAAACCGTGATATTCAGTTTTTTTGTAATTGTAAAACTTGGAACTCCATATTCATCGCGTCTGTGGTTTTTTACCTTGTTTTCTTCCATTATTTTTTGCAGCGTCGGGTAGATGTATGCTTTTCCGCCGAGAGTATCATCTCTCCAGGCTCTTCCGTAAAACGAAAGTCCCATTACAAGTTTTTCCGGAGGAATTTGACTTTTTGCATAGTCTGAAATCTTTTTGCACCAGTCAGTGCTTGCTATCGGACCTGGTTTGCTTGTGGCCCAGTGCTCATCGTAGGCCATTATGATGATTTTATCCGCAACCTTTGCAAGTTTTTCATAATTATAGGCATCTTTTGAAAGAGTCCTTATTCTCGCAGGAATTGCAATAGAAAGTGTTTTTTCGCCAAGTTTTGATTTTAAAATTTTCAAAAATTCAATAAAATTTTCATCATCTTCAGGACTTACAAGTTCCCAGTCAACCTGAAGCCCGTCATAAGTCTTGCTTGCTTCTATTAAATCGTCAATAATTTTGTTTCTGAGCGGAAGTTCTGGTAAAAGCAAAAGGTGGGTTTGCGAGCGCGAGTCGCAGCTTGTTACGAGATGAACTTTTGCCGGACAGTCAGAAAAATATTTTTCCTTAGGAGGGGGCGCCGGCACCTCGCTAAATGCCGAAATTGCTTCTGTAAAATAGCCGATGTCGGTAAGAGGAAGGTCTGGAGTGTATGAATCTTCTCTTTTATAAAAAACATAGCCCCAAAGTTCTTCAAATTCGACTGTCTCGTCTTCAGAAAAATCTTTCTTAAAATCCCCATTTTTTGCCTTTGGTACCGAAGAGCATGAAAACAGCAGAAACAGAAAGAAAAAAATGTTTAATTTAAAAAAAATCTTCATATACACAGGATAACAGAAAAATTTCAAAAAATCCAAAAAATCTTCTTTTTGAATTCGGGTGGCTTTTTGCCTTGCAAAAACCGAGCTTTTCAGGGCTGCGGTTTTCACCTCCGGTATTTTTGCATAGCAAAAACACACGCTTCGCGTCCCTTTCAATCTCTGCCACAAAAAAATGCCGCAAAAAAACATATTTTTGTTACTCTATGCTGACTTAGAATCTATTTCTTGTTATAATCCGCTTAAAAATATTTCAGTTTGCTCAAGCGTTGCTTTCACAAACTGTGATTCTCGCCATCCGTGGCTCGCCGCTAACGCGGTGCTTATTATGGAGGCATGATAAAAATTACATTCCTGTAATTTTTATCATTACAGTTTGTTCAAGCGTTGCTTTCACAAACTGTGATTCTCGCCATCCGTGGCTCGCCGCTAACGCGGTGCTTATTATGGAGGAAATATGATAAAAATTGCTTTTTATGACACTCGTTCGTACGACAAGGATTCTTTTTGCTCTGAAAACGAAAAATTTGGTTTTGAAATTGATTATTTTGATTTTAAATTGACTGAAAAAACCGCGTTCACAGCAAAGAATTTTGATGCTGTTTGTGTTTTTGTAAATGATACAGTCGATTCATCTGTCCTGAAAATATTAAAGGAATGCGGAGTAAGACTCGTCGTTTTAAGATGTGCCGGTTTTAACAATGTTGACCTGTCTGCCGCATCTTCTTTTGGAATAAAAATTGTCCGTGTTCCGGCTTATTCTCCTCACGCAGTTGCAGAACACGCGCTGGCGCTTTTAATGTCTCTTACCCGCCATATTCCTCAGGCCTATTTAAGAACAAAAACCCAGAATTTCAGCATCGAAGGTCTTACTGGCCGTGATCTTTTCGGTCTTACCGCGGGAATTTTCGGTACAGGAAAAATTGGACGGATAATGGCTGGACTTTTAAAAGGTCTTGGCATGAAAATCATCTGTTATGATCCTTATCCAGACGAAAAATGGGCTGAAGAAGAAGGTTTTTCTTATGTCGATGTTCCGACGATTTTTAAGGAAAGCGATGTCTTAAGCTTTCATTGTCCGCTTACGCCGGAAACAAGGCATATTGCAAATCACGATACAATGAAAACTATGAAAAGCGATGCTGTCATCATTAACACAGGCCGCGGCGCTTTAATCGACACCAAAGCCCTTGTTCACGCATTAAAGCACAAGCATATCGGAGGAGCTGCGCTGGATGTTTACGAAGAAGAAAGCGCTTTTTTCTTCAATGACCATTCAACGGAAGTAATAACAGACGACGTTCTTGCAAGGCTTTTAACGTTCCCTAATGTTCTTATAACCGGACATCAGGCGTTCTTAACGACGACTGCGCTTTCAAATATTGCGGAAGTCTCGCTTCAGAATGTTAAGGATTTTGCTGAAAACAAAGAACTCAAAAACGAAGTAAAGATTCTCTAAAAAATCATTTTTTAGTTTTTTGCGCTCCTGCGTTTTGTTGATTTTTATAGGTTTTGGAGTAAAATTAGATTATGGCGATACAACCGATTGACCTTCAGACGATATATTCTCAAATGAGCAACGTTGCAAAAAATGTTGCCCATCAGCAGAACGGAAATCAATTGACGCAGGCAATGCAGGAAAATGTTGCCGTTCAGCAGGAGCAGGAGCGGTTGTCTCAGGTTCACAAAACCGCCGAAAACGAAGCGAACACCAGCCAGGTAAAAGACGAAGGCCATCAAAATAGTTCTTTTCAAAATCAAAAAAATCAGAAAAAAAGTAAGGAAGAAGAACATGAAAAAAAGAAACTGACAGAAATCCGTGAATCTTTTTTGGGACAAAATATTGATATTTCGAGGTAGATATGCAGGGAATTGCAGTTCTGGCATTTATTCTTTGTTGCTTAAATATAACCGGCTGGCTTGTATTTTTAAGAAAATTTAAAAGGCTTTTTACGACCGAAGATATTATTTCTAAAACTCGGCTTGAAGTTACACGGATGATTGAAGATGTAAACCGCACGACCTCAAAAAATCTGGATTTAATCGAGGAAAAAATCAAACAGTTAAAGGCAACTTCGGCTGACGCAGAACGTCATATTGCTGTTGCAAAGTCGGAATTGGAAAAACGCGCTGCTCTGGTGCAATTTAACAGGGCGATTTCTGAAAAATCTGAGGTTTCTCACAAAAATGAAATTCACCCTAAAACTCAAGATCCTTCAGTCTATGGAAGCAAAGCGCCTTACGGAAGAATTTCCGATGCTTTGCAGGCTTCCAGCGTATATCAGATAACTTCAAAAGGTAAAAAAGAAGTTGCAGGCGAGCAAGGCGAATTATTTGAACAGCAGGAAGAAAATTATATAAAGTCGCCTTCCGGAACAAAATTTATGGTCGATAACGAAGGAACAGGCTTTGCTTCAATTCCAAAAATTGGAGAAAATGTCTTTTATTCGGACAACCCGATAAAACCTAAAAAAACAATAAACGAGCAGATAAAAGAACTTTCAGACCGCGGTTACGATATTGAAATGATTGCACGTGAGCTTGGCCTTACAACGACCGAAGTTCAATTTTCGTTGGATATGGGGTTTTAAAAGTTTGTAATCATTAACGCAAAGTTATTTAACGCCGCCAAGTTTTGGTGGTATATTTAAATAGATAGTTTTTTAACTAAAAAAAATTCACAAAAAAAGAGAGGATAGCATGGACACCCACGTTGAAGAACTGATTGACAGAATCAAAAAAGATGGCGTTGCCGTTGCTGAAAGCTCTGCCTCAGAAAAAATTGCACAGGCCCAGAGAGAAGCCGACAAGATTATTCTTGATGCAAAAGAAGAAGCAGAGAAAATTCTTATGCAGGCTAAGGAAGAGACAGCCCGCCTGGAAAAAGCAAGTGAAGATGCCATTAAACAAGCCGGAAGAAACCTTCTTCTGCAATTTAAAGACAGTATTACAAAAGAGCTTTCTGCGCTCATAAAACAGGAAGTTTCGGATTCTTATTCAAAAGATTTGCTGGCAACCCTTGTTCCAGAAGTTGTAAAGGAATGGGTAAAAAACAGTTCTGCTGAAGATATTTCTGTTCTTTTGAACGAAAAAAGCTTAAAAGAAGTTGAATCAAATCTAAAAGCAGCTTTGAAAAATGAAATTTCTGCCGGGCTTACACTGAAAGTTGACAATTCCGTTTCAAACGGATTCCGCATCGGTGTAAAGGATGGAGCAGCATTCTATGACTATTCAGCAGAAGCTGTAGCTGACTTGTTCAGTTCATATTTAAATCCTAGAGTTGCTGCATTGATGAAAGAGGCGGCTAAATAAGTGAGTAATCAGTATTATCTTTTGGCACAACTTCCATCTTTCTCAGTTACTGACGAAAAATCGGTGTTGCCGGTTACAGAAGAATACTTTTATGATCTCTGCTCGCGTTTTCTCGACAAGAAAAGTTTTGAACAGGTAAAACTTCTTTCTTTGACACCTCCGTTAAAAAAAGTTTCAACAGGTTCTGTTTTTCTTGACAAATGGTATGACAGTGAACGAAATCTTCGTTTTGCTTTGGCTCAAATCCGTGCACTTCGCATGAATAAAAAATTCGAAATAGAAAACGAAAGTTTCTCTCCTGATGTGATTCAGGCGGCCCGCACTGCGACTGGAATGGACAGTCCATTGGCTGCAGAGCAGTTCTTGAATCAATACAGGCTGAATCTTTTGGACAGTATTCGTCCTGCCGATGAGTTTTCTGTTGATGCTGTTTATGCCTATGGTTTGCGCTTAAAACTCGCATTAAGAATGAAGATGTTCAATGCAGAGAAAGGTATGGTTTCTTATCATAAAATCTATGATTCAATCCTCAAAGGAGATATGGGAGATAAATAATGACGGATACAAAAGGAAAGGTAGTCGGCGTTAATGGAAACATGGTTTCTGTCGAATTTGACGGAAATATTTCCATGAACGAAGTTGCCTATGTAAAAGTTGATAATTCAAGCCTGAAAAGTGAGGTAATCCGTATCCGCGGAAATGTAGCCCAGCTTCAGGTTTACGAAATGACAAAAGGAATTAAAACCGGAGATGCTGTTGAGTTTACCGGTGATTTGCTTTCTGCTGAGCTTGGTCCTGGACTTCTTGGCCAGGTCTACGACGGTTTGCAGAATCCTCTTCCTTTGCTTGCTGAAAAAGCAGGATGGTTCCTTGAAAGAGGCGTTTATGTAGATCCTCTCGACAGAACAAAAAAATGGGCGTTTACACCAACTGCAAAGCCTGGCGATGTAAAAAAAGCCGGTGAATATATCGGAACTGTTCCAGAAGGTCCGTTCACGCACAAGATTTTTGTGCCGTTCTATTTGCTTGGCTCATACACTGTAAAATCTATAAAACCTGCTGGCGAATATACCCTTGATGACAAGGTCGCTGTTCTTACCGATGAAAATGGAAAGGACGTAGAAATCGGTCTTTCTTTCAAATGGCCGGTAAAACGCGCGATTAACTGCTATGAAGAGCGTCTTGCGCCGACAGAGACAATGGTTACTAAGGTTCGCCTTATCGACACATTCTTCCCTGTTGCAAAGGGCGGAACTTACTGTATTCCGGGTCCTTTCGGCGCTGGAAAAACAGTTCTTCAGCATACAACTTCAAAATATGCAGACGTTGACATTGTAATCATCGCTGCCTGTGGTGAACGCGCCGGTGAAGTTGTAGAAACCCTTACAGAATTCCCTGAACTTAAAGATCCGAAAACCGGAAAATCTTTGATGGAAAGAACAATCATCATCTGTAATACTTCTTCAATGCCAGTAGCTTCGCGTGAAGCTTCTGTTTATACTTCTGTAACTTTGGCTGAATATTACAGACAGATGGGATTGAACGTCTTGCTTCTTGCCGATTCAACTTCCCGTTGGGCTCAGGCTCTTCGTGAAATGTCTGGCCGTCTTGAAGAAATCCCGGGAGAAGAAGCATTCCCTGCTTACATGGAATCTTATATTGCAGCCTTCTATGAACGTGCCGGACAGGTTCGTTTGCCAGACGGTTCTGTAGGTTCTGTAACAATCGGTGGTACAGTTTCTCCTGCCGGCGGTAACTTTGAAGAACCTGTAACACAGGCAACATTGAAGGTTGTCGGCGCTTTCCACGGACTTTCACGTGCTCGCTCAGATGCCCGTAAATATCCTGCGATTGACCCGATTCAGTCATGGTCAAAATACAAAGGCGTAATCGATTCAAGCAAGGTAAATTTCTGCTTTGATATTATGAAAAAAGGCGTTGATGTCGCTTCGATGATGAAGGTAGTTGGTGAAGAAGGAACTTCCCTTGAAGACTATCTTGTTTATCTAAAAGAAGAAATGCTTGATGCCGTTTACTTCCAGCAGAACTCTTTTGATGCAGTAGATGCAAATGCAACTGTTGAACGTCAGAAGTACGACCTTGATAAAATCATTAAAATTCTTGGTTCTTCTTTTGAACTTGCAGATAAAGATGAAGCAAGAACTTATTTTAACCAGTTGCGTCAGAAATTCCTTGACTGGAACTACACAGAAGAGCACAGCGATGCTTTCAAAAAAGTTGAGTCAGAAATCGACGAACTTTATTCATCAAAAAACGGCAAACTTACAGCTCAGGCCGAATCATTGCTTAAGGCTTAAGAAGGACGGTGAAAAATGAATAAAATATACAGCAAAATTGAATCAATCACTGGTTCCGTAATTACAGTAAAGGCAGAAGGCGTAAAATATAACGAACTTGCAGAAATTACAACCCGTTTTGGAAAATCTCTTGCAGAAGTAAACAAAATTGACGGTGATACAGTTTCTTTGCAGGTTTTTGCCGGCGGACGCGGTGTTTCTACAGGCGATCAGATTCGCTTTTTGGGACACGATATGCGTGTTTCTTTCGGTGATGATCTTTTGGGAAGAATCTTCAACGGTTCTGGAGATCCTCGCGACAAGGGACCTGCTCTTACTGAAAATATGACAGAAATTGGAGGACCTTCAGTAAACCCTTCAAAACGTATTCTTGCAGAAAGAATGATGAGAACAAACATTCCTATGATTGATATGTTCAATACTCTTGTTGTTTCTCAGAAGCTTCCAATTTTCTCTATTTCGGGAGAACCTTACAACCAGCTTCTTGCACGTATTGCCATGCAGGCTGAAGCTGATGTTATCGTTCTTGGCGGAATGGGTCTTAAATATGACGACTTCCTTTATTTCAAGAAAACTCTCGAGGAAGGCGGCGCGTTGAGCAAGACGGTTATGTTTATTCATACTGCCGCAGACCCAACCGTAGAATGTATCAAAATTCCTGATATGTCTCTTGCGGTTGCAGAACAGTTTGCTTTGCAGAATAAGGACGTTCTTGTTCTGCTTACAGATATGACTTCTTATGCAGACTCTATGAAGGAAATTGCAATTACTCAGGAGCAAGTTCCTTCAAACCGTGGTTATCCTGGCGATTTGTATTCTCAGCTTGCTGCCCGTTATGAAAAGGCCGTTGACTTTAAGGGAAGCGGTTCCATTACAATTCTGGCAGTAACAACAATGCCTGGTGATGACGTAACTCATCCGGTTCCAGATAACACAGGTTATATTACAGAAGGTCAGTACTATCTTAAGGGCGGTCGTATTGAGCCGTTTGGTTCGCTTTCACGCTTAAAGCAGAATGTAAACGGCAAGACAAGAAAAGATCACCGTGCGCTTATGGATGCTATGATTCGTCTGTATTCATCTTACAAAGACACCCTCGAAAAAAAGTCCATGGGCTTTATGATGTCAAAATGGGATGAAAAACTTTTGAAATACGGTGAGCTTTTTGAAAAAGAAATGATGGACTTGTCCGTAAATATTTCTTTGGAAAATGCACTTGATTTAGGATGGAAGATTCTTGCTGCCTGCTTTGACAAAGACGAAACAGGTATTAAATCTGAATTGATTGCAGAATTCTGGCCGAACAAATAATTCCTGCTTGGAGATAAAATTTAATGGCAAAAATTAAGCTGACTAAAAATGAGCAGAAAGCACAGAAAGACGCGCTGAAAATGTATCAGCGTTATCTTCCTACGCTCACGCTCAAAAAACAGCAGCTTCAGTCTGAAATCAGAACCATCGGCGCAAAAGCAAAAGAAGTTCGTCAGGCTAGAATTCGCCTTGAAGAAGAATTCAAGATTTGGATAGGCGTTTTTGGCGAAGAACAGGCTTTTAAAAGCGACATGGTTACGGTTCGGAACATAAAAAAGGGCACCGGAAACATTGCCGGTGTAACGATTCCAGTTTACGAAGGCGCGGATTTTTCTCGCGGAGATTACGATTTGTACGAAACTCCGCTTTGGATTGATCTTGCGGCTGACAGAATGGAAAAGGCCCTTTCGTTGGATCTTGAAGCTAGCGTGCTTGATGAACAGGTAAGATTGCTCTCAAAAGAACTGCGTACGACTTCTCAGCGCGTAAATCTTTTTGAAAAAGTAAAAATTCCTGAAGCAAAAGCAAATATTAAAAAAATTTCAGTTTATCTTGGCGACCAGCAGGTAAGCGAGGTTGTGCGTTCAAAAATCTCTAAGAAGAAGATTGATCAGCGTAACCGTGCTGCTGTTGCCGCGGCTGAAAAAGAGGGGGCTTGCTTATGATAGTCCCAATGAAAAAATTAAGCATAGTTGTTCTGGAAAAAGAAAGACGACAGGCCTTAAAGACTCTTCGCCGTCTTGGAGTGGTTCATGTTGAAGAAGTAAAAGGAGAAAGCGAAGAACTTTCATCTTTTAAGAATAAGAATTCAAAAATTGAACTTGCAATTTCTCTTTTGTCTGAAATCAAGACAAAGAAAATTCCAGAAACCTCAATGCTTTCAAAAGATGACTCCTTTGCTTTGGCAGACAAAATCATCAGTTTGACAGAAGAGAAGAAAAATCTTTTTTCTTCGATTGCGTCAGATAAAACGGAACTTGACCGTCTAAAAAAATGGGGAAATGTTGTTCCTGAAGATTTTGATTTTCTGGCAGAAAAAGGCGTTTATCTTTCAATGTACGAAATGCCGTCGTCTAAATATAATTCGATAGACGAAAGCATCGATACTTTGCTGGTTAACGACGATAAAGACATTTCGCGCTTTTTTGTGATTTCTGACCACAAATTGGCACAAAATGAGCGTCCGGAAAATCTTCCGCCTGAAGCATACCGTGTTGTTTTGCCAAAAAAATCAACGGTGCAACTGGCAGATACTATTGAACAGAATAAAAAGCGGATTACTGAAATTGATTCAGAGCTTGCAGATTCTGTGAAATATCTTCCATCACTTAAAAAAGCTGGCGAAAACTTCGGTAAAGATATTGAATTTGAAAATCTTTACAGCGGTATGGGTGTTGAAGAAAAAAATGAACAGAAGCCTGAAGCAGTGCGGCTTGCCTGGCTTACCGGTTATGTTCCCGCAGAAGAACTTGAAAAAGTCGAAAAAACAGCTGTTGAGAGCAAATGGGCGTTTGCCGCAGATGATCCTGCCGCAGATGACAATGTTCCGACAAAATTAAAGAACAATAAGTTTGTAAGTCTTATTTATCCAGTTACGGACTTTCTTGGAACAGTTCCAGGCTACAATGAATTTGACATTTCAAACTGGTTCCTTTTGTTCTTTACGATTTTCTTCGGCATGATTTTTGGAGACGGCGGATACGGCGGTCTTTTGCTTGCTGGCGGAATTCTTGCTATGGTTCCTTCTTTTAAGAAAAGACAGGCGCCTTCACCAATGGCTTTCCTGCTTTCTCTTTTAGGATTGGCAACAATGGTTTGGGGGGCCGTAACTTGTACCTGGTTCGGACTTACACCTGAGCAGCTGCCGGATTGCATAAAAATGCTTTCTGTTCCGGCCTTGTCAAACGTCACATCTGCAAAAGAAGGCGTTAAGATGGTTCTTCACAGTGCTTCCGGCGCAGTAACTGAAATATCGTATTCAGCATGGGTAAAAGAAAACCTTCAGATTTTCTGTTTTACGCTTGCTTTGATTCAGCTGGCTATTGCGCATTTGAAGGGCATTGCAAAAAATATACGTTCGCCGAAATTCTTGGGAGATTTGGGCTCGCTTCTCCAGCTTGGCGGCATGTACTATGTAGTTTTGAGTATGGTAGTTGATGGAATAAGATTCCCTCTTGGAATTACTCCTGAAAGTTACTGGCTTTTCGACAAAATTCCAGTTGCATATATTGCGCTTGGAGCAATTGCATTTGGTTTTGTCCTGAGTTTTGTATTCTCAAACTATGAAGGAAGCATAGGAAAGAGCATTCTTGAAAGCTGCAAGAACATTGTTTCTGTGCTTTTGGGCGTTGTAAACGTATTCTCTGATATTGTTTCTTACATCCGTCTTTGGGCTGTAGCCCTGGCAGGTGGAGCAATCAGTGCAACGGTAAATGAAATGGCAGGTCCAATGCTTGGTCATCTTGCAATGTTCATCTGCGCGATTTTGATTCTTACCGTAGGACATGGCCTGAATATGATTCTGAATGTTCTTTCGGTTATCGTTCACGGCGTACGTCTTAATACGCTTGAATTCTCAACGCACTTGGGAATGAGCTGGACAGGTTTTAAATACAGACCTTTCAGTGAATAAAATTTAAAAATCCAGCTGTTGTGTTGCAGCGGCTGGTTGAAATAAGAAATTGTCATAAACTTTATTAAAGGAGAAATATTATGGAATTTTTAGGACAGTTTGGTTGTGCAATTGTAATGGGTATTGCTGCTCTTGGTTCGGCAATTGGTATCATGATTTCTGGACAGGCTGCAATCGGTTCTTGGAAACGCTGTTACATGGCTAACAAACCGGCTCCGTTCATTCTTACTGTATTTGCAGGTGCTCCGTTGACACAGACAATCTACGGCTTCCTTCTTATGCAGACAATGATGGGCTCAAGTGCAGCTCCTGGTTTTAAGCTTGGTGTTGGACTTATGTCAGGTATTGCAATGTGCGCTTCTGCTATTGCTCAGGGAAAAGCTGGTGCTTCTGGTTCAGATGCTCTTGGCGAAACTGGAAAAGGCTTCTCTCAGTACATCATGGTTGTAGGTCTTTGTGAAACTGTTGCTTTGTTTGCAATGGTATTCTCAATGGTTGCACTCGGCTAAGATAAATAGTCTTTTGTAAATGGCGGTCAGATTTGAAGTTAAATGCTTTCATTTCTGACCGCTTTTTTTTGCTTTTTATGACATTTTGTATTTCCGCTAATAGTGCATTTTCATAAAGGTTCTTAAATTGCAATTTTTGCAGCTTAACATTATAATTTTAACTATGAAACAAGATTTTAAGACAGCCGGATTTAAGAAAACTAGAGAAGTTTATATAGGCGGCAATGGAAATACAGAGCGCATTACAATCGGAGGAGATTCTCCGGTTACAATTCAGACAATGTGGAAAGAGGGGATTACAGATGTAAAAGATAATCCCCAGAAAATTGAAAAAATTGTACAGCAGATAAACAGCTTAAAGCTTTTAGGTTGTGATATTATTCGTTTTGCTGTTCCAGATATGGAAAGCGCGGAAAGTTTTATTCAGATTTGCCGTGCTTCGACTATGCCGCTTGTTGCAGATATTCATTTTGATTACAGACTAGCATTAAAGTGTCTTGAAGGGCCTGTCGGTGCAATCCGAATAAATCCTGGCAATATCGGTGCCAGAGATCGTGTGGAAGCCGTTGTAAATGCCTGCCGGGATACAGGAACTGCAATCAGAATTGGTGTAAATACCGGTTCTTTGCCTCATGATTTAGCGGAGCAGGTTAACCTTGGAAAAATAAGCCGCGCTCTTGCTTTGAGCGAAACTGCCGCAAGAGAATCCGCCGTTTTTGATGAATTGAATTTCAATCAATTTGTTGTGAGTATGAAGGCAAGTTCTGTTCAGGAAACAATCGATGCAAACGAAGATTTTGCCCGCCGTTTTGAGATTCCTTTGCATGTTGGAGTTACAGAAGCAGGCCCTCTTATTACCGGTGTTGTAAAGTCGACACTTGCATTCAGCCATCTTTTAAAAGAGGGTATTGGAAATACAATCCGCGTAAGTTTGTCATCATCTCCGGAAAATGAAGTAATTACCGGACTTGAGATTTTGCGTGAATGTGGAAAAAGACAGGGCGGAATAAAACTTGTAAGTTGTCCTCGTTGCGGCCGTCTTGGTTTTGATGTGCACGGTTTTATGCAGCGCTGGCAAAATAAGCTTCTTTCTATGAAAAAAGACATTACTGTAGCAGTTATGGGCTGTGTTGTAAACGGACCTGGCGAGGGAAAACACGCAGACTTGGGAATTGCTGGTGCCGGTGGAAAGGCAATTCTTTTTAAAAAAGGCGTGATTGTCGAAACTGTGGATATAGAAAAAGCCGATGAAGTTTTTGAAAAACTTTTAAATGAATTTTAACTGCCGTTTGTGAACTTTACACAAAAAAAGGATGTTTTATGACAAAAAAATGTTTGTTATCTTTCTGTTTTCTTCTCAGTTTTTGTACATCAGTTTTTTGCGTAAGTTATTCCGAAAAATCCTGGAGAATTTTAGAGCAGGCTCAGGTGTGCTTTGATTCTGGAAATTACGGAGATGCCTTTAAATTTGCAAGGGAGGCTTTTGTTAGCCGAAAAAATGAGGCGGAAAACGAGTTTAATGTTTTGGACAAGGCTATTTCTCCGGCTCAGGTAAGAAGAGCTGGAGATGAATTTTCTGCCGTCCTTAAGGTTTTAAAAGAGCGTGAACAAAAAGAAGCTGTCGATATAATTGAAAAATACCTGAAACTTTACGGAAGCTCTTACTATAAAAACAGCATTCATAATATGCTTGACTGGCTAAAAGAACGAAACGTTTATCCTGAAGCAGATTATTTGACTGGAAAAATCTATCAGGTTGAAGGTGAATATGCGCAGGCTCTTTCTTTTTATGAGCGCGCATACAGTGAAAAAGACTATCTTGATGTTTCTGACGTCCAGTATGAAATTTTGTATTCGATTGGTTTTATTGCAAAAATAAATAGCGATTTTGAAAAATTTGAAAAAACTCTTCTTTTAATTTTGAACAGCGACGAATTTTTTAAGAACGAATTGCTGAAAAAATCGATTACAAAGGCAATTTCTGGCGATAAAAAAGAAAATGTTGACCGGATTTTTCTTCTTTATCGGGCGGATTCAAAATATTCACTTATGGCCTTGTCCGAATTGGGAGATTTATACGAAAATCGAAAAGAGTCAAAAAAGGCGCTTGAATGTTCTGCATTGGCGGCGGTCGAGTCTTTTACCCATATTTTAACTGCGATCGAACAGAGAAATTCCCAGTTTAAATACACATCGCTTGAAAAATTTTTTGAGGAATGTAAAAAATACGAGGAAATACTTGTTTGGGCTCAGAAAAATGATGTCTGGAATGTTTTTTATCAGCTTGCAAAAAGAGCTGGTGCAAATGGAAATATTATTTTCGCACAAGCCATGTATTCTGTAATGGCAGATTCGGTTCCAGATTCATATTACCGCTCTCTTTCTGCCAGCCAGTTAAACAGCGGTTTTTAGTAGAAGAGTCCGATTCCAATTGAAATTTCGAGTGCAGAAACATTTTTTCGCCATGAGTCGTCAATAAGTTTTGACACGGCTTTCTTTATGATTTTTCTTCCAACGTCAATTCCTGCGCTTGCACGTACAACAAGGCTTCGCCATTTTGCCGGATATACGAGAACTTCAAGACCTGCACCATACCATCCGTCTTTTATTGCAAATGTCTTTCCTGTAATCAGATTGTCTGCAAATGCAAAGTCGAAAAACGGCGAAATGTGCATTTCAAAATCAAAATAACGCATCCAGGTTAAGTGATTTGTAAGCCACGAATTTTCACCAAAACAGAATTTAGTGAATTCATTCCAGTCTGTCGTTAAAATGCGGATTGGAATATCTATGTTTCCGATAATTGCTGCCTGGGTGTTGAGCGCTTTTTGTGGTTCTCCAGAAAAACCTTTTGCTTCCCAGGCGTCGGTTTTATAGCGCTGGTCGTCGCGGATTCCACGGAGGTAAGAGCCAATCTGTGTATTTTGATTGTAGTTATAAAAACCGTAGAATCTTGAATTGATTCCGATCCGATTGTTAAAAGATTTGTAAAGCGAAACTGTTCCCGAGAGAGTTGCAATATATTCTTCTTTTTGGAAATTGTAGCCGACATACTGGTCAAAAGAAAGGTCAACTCCATCGCGGAAATTTTCATGCCAGTTTACGCGGCCTGTCGAAGCCGAGTGTCCGACTTTCAGAGTAGGGCTTGAAAGATCTTCGTTTTCCTTGTTTATGCCATTTTTGTCCCAATAGCAGTCATAAGAAACGTATGGCCCCCAATTTACATCTCCAAAGTTGTCAATTTTTGCAATTTTATATGGAAGGGAAAGAGTTGCTCCTTCTGTCAAAAACAGTTCATCATCGTATTCTGTGTAGTCAAAATTGCGTTCAATTCCCTGGGTTAGGTCAAGTTTCAAAGAGAAATTTTCGAAAGGAAGTTCAAAAACAAATCCTGTGTTATAAGAAAATTCCGATTTTGATTTTCCGAGCGTGTAATCAAGGCTAAAGCTGTTTTTCCATTTTGAATCGAGAACCCACATTTTAAACGGATAATCGTATTTTAAGTTTATGCCAAAGATAGTGTTATAATCGCTTGTGTCTGTGTCGCTGTCTTTTGGTTCATAGGAAAAATTAAAGTCTAAATCCAAAGTTTCGAGAGTGCCAAGAAAATTGGTGTCTTTTGCTTTTAATTTTAATACAAGACCATCGTTTGAATTGTATTTAGGATAAGGAACCATTAAAAAATGTTTTGAATCCTGGGTTGCAATATTGAGCGCGACATTTACAACTTCATCTTCGTCTGGAACCGAATCGTATTTTGCGTAAATAACAGTGGATTCAATGTTTCGTTCGTTTGCAAAAAGCTGTTTTATATTTTCGATATATGAATGCAGGTCATCGTAATTCTCAAAAATTCTTTTTTTGTCAATTTCAATGTTTCTTTCAAGGGCGTATGGCTTTGTAATTCCTGTAATATCGTAATTCACCTGATAGATTCTGTATTTTTCTGCTGCCAAAGAACCTAATGCAAGAAGAGAAGTAAAAATGAGCGAAGCCGAACGTTTCATTTAGTAAGCACCTTTTCCTTTTATAACGATGTAAATGGTCTTTATTATAATCCAGATATCAAGCCATACAGACCAGTTCTGAATATAATAAGAATCCAAGGTAATTCTCTCTTCGTAGCCTGTATCTGAACGGCCGGAAATCTGCCACATTCCGCTTAATCCCGGCTGAACGCTTAAAATAAGCTTTGCCTTGTCGCCGTATTTAGCAAGTTCTGGTGTTGTGACTGGACGCGGTCCAATAAAACTCATTTCTCCTGTAAGTACATTAAAAAATTGAGGAAATTCATCAAGACTTGTTTTTCTTAAGAATTTTCCGATTTTAGTTACGCGCGGATCATTTGTAAATTTCCGGTCTTTTTCCCATTCTGCCGCCATAACCGGATCTTTTAATATTTCATCGAGCATTTTGTCTGCATTTACGACCATTGAACGGAATTTCCAGCATTTGAATTCTTTTCCGTTTTTGCCGACTCTTTTGTGTCCATAAAAAACAGGACCAGGACTTGAAACTTTTACGCAGATTGCAGTAATCAGAATAACCGGAATAATCAGCGGAGAAGCGAGAAGAAGCAAAAAAAGGTCGACAATGCGTTTTATAAAGATGCTCAGTTTTTTTGTAAGATTGTGAGTCGAAGAAAAACCAAGAATTCCTCCAAAATCACGGACGTTTGCCGAAAGGGTGTTGAGTGCCTGTGCGTCAGGAATTGTTATCGTATAACGGAAATATGAATTTATCAGGTCGAAATTTTCTTCCCAGTCAATGATTATTGCGACTTTTATGCCAGTTTGTCTTATTACGCAGTCAAGCTCCCTTGAAGGTTTGTAGACTGGAATGTCTTTGTAAAGCGAATTTTCTGTAGCCTTGCTGTCTAAGATTATCGCCGGTTTATAACCAAGGTCTTTTCTGCTCAAAAGACGGTCTACGATAAAATAGTCTTTTTGACCGCAAAGCATTATTACGGCAGGAACGCCAAACCATTTTGTGTTTTTTAAAAGATGCCTTGCAAGCTCGCGTCCACATGGAAGAAAAACAAGGGCAAAAGGCGTAGCAAGAATAAATGCAATGACAATCGGCCATTTGTCATCGGCTTCTTCAACTGTAATAGAAAGAGCGATTCCTGTAAAAACAAAAAACGAGCAGATTGCAAATTTTTTAACTTCGTCTGCCGGTGGAAGCGAAATTCCTGGATAAAGCCCTGCTGCGTAAAAAACAGAAATCATCGGCAGAAGGTAAATCCAGTATGTTATGAATGACCGAAAGTTTATCCACGAATGGTTGATGAGGTTTATTATAAAAAATGACGTACCTATGGAAATCATAACCATAAGGCAGTCAATTACGGCGAGGGCAAATCCTGATGTAAAGGAACTTGTCTTCCAATACTTTTGATTAAAATAGGTAAGGTATTCTTTTTCGGTCATGGCAAATTTCATTATATAGAAATAACTTCTGCTAGTCTATTAAGTTACAAATGTATTAAAAATTAGTTAATTTGTTTTAATAACAGAAGTTATCTTTTGTGTAATCAAGGTTGCCGAACGTTTGTATGAATATTTTTCTTTCAGTTCGCCGAGCTCAATTTTCGCAGGATTTTTTTCAATTTCGAGCAGTTTTTCGCAAAGTTCCTGACTGTCGCCGGTTTTAAAGAACACAACAGGAAAATCGCTGTAAATTTCCTTAAAAACAGGAATATCCGAAATAATTGCAGGCGTTCCGCAAACCATGGCTTCTAGAGGAGGAATTCCAAATCCTTCGTATAAAGACGGCTGAACCAAAGCCAGAGATGATTCATAAAGTTCTTTTAAATTTTCGTTTGAAATTTTTCCTGTAAACTGAACCTTGTCTTCCGAAAAAGTTTCGAGCCTCTTGACAGTTTCTTCATCGCCAGTGCGGAAATTGTCCTTGTTTCCGACGATTACGAGTTTTGATTTTAAGCCTTTGCCGCAGGCTTTTTCAAAAGCGTCCAAAAGCGTTTTTAGGCCCTTGTGCTTTTTTATGTTGCCGACAAAAAGAATCGAATTTGTCTTTTGAGGCGGAGTTTCGTTTTTATTCGCCAAATACGATGGAAAAGAATTGTAGACAACATCAACAGGCTTTTTGCAGTTGAGTTTTTCTAGAATTCTTGATTTAGAGAATTCAGAAACCGTAAAGACAGTTTTTGATAAATTGACAGCGCGCTGATAGAAGAATTTTCGGGCAAGCCGTCCGATAAAACCCGTAAGTTCAGGAACATCAAGAAATACAATGTCGTGAATTGTCGTAAAAACCGGTACGGCTATTCCTGACGGAACATTGCAATATGGCGAAAAATAACACTGGTACGAGTTTATTTTTTTGATGATTTCTTTTGGAAACGAATAAATTTCTTTGAGAGAAAAACATGGAATGTCGCAAAAACAAAATTCAACATTTTGCATGCGCACAAAAGGCATACACTGTTCGTGAGTTCCGATTAAAAGACACTCGTTGTTTTCTAAAAAATATGGAATAAGCTCAGAAATAAAAGTTCCGATTCCTCCTGAACCAATCATGCGGCAGTCAATTGCAATTCTTAACATTTTTAACTTTCCTTATAAGAACTAAAACTTTTTTAAAGTCTGTTCAATTTCGTCTTTAATTTGGGCACAGAAACGTTCTGTCGAAAAACTTTTTGCATGAGAAGAAATCTCTGTCGGATTAAAACACTTTTGTTTTTCAAGGGTTTCAAATTCCTCAATCGCCTGCATAACGCTTTCTGTTTTTTGTTCCCTGAAAAAAACTCCGGTTTTTCCGTCGATTACAGTTTCGAGCGAGCCTCCCTTTGCAAAGGCAATTACCGGTCTGCCGCAGGCTTGAGCTTCAACAGGAATAATTCCAAAATCCTCTTCTGCGCTAAAAATCATCGCCCGGCACCGCATAAGATAATCCTGAACTTCGCTGTCGCTGATTCTACCTGTAAATTTTATGTCCGCGCCCTTGTATTTTGCGGCAAGAGCCTTGAGTTCTTTTTCCTGGCTTCCGCCGCCGATTACAACGAGTTTGCGTCCGAGTTCTCCGCAGGCAGAAATTGCAAGATCAATTCTCTTGTACGGAACAAAACGGCTAAAAACTACATAAAAATTTTCAGGCTCAAGACCATTTGGACAAAGCCTTTCAGTATCTACAGGAGGATAAATTACCTTGCTGTCGAGATTCCAATATTTTTTTATTCTGCGCTGAATATATTTTGAATTTGCAATCAGAGAATCAATTCTTTGTGAGGAAACAAAATCCCAAAGTCTTATAGAAGGCATAAATTTGTTCATGAAAAACGCAACAATTTTTTTAGAACGCTTTTGATATTCAAAAAACTGATCCCAGGCATACCGCATCGGAGTGTGGACATAGGCAATGTGCGGAACAGAAGGAGGAGTTATTACACCTTTTGCACAGCTTGAAGAAGAACACAGGACAAGATCGTACGAAGAAAAATCAAAACTTTCAAACGCTTTCGGCATAAGCGGCAGCATTTTTGTATAAAGTTTAGATGCTAAAGGAATTTTCTGCACAAAGGAAGCATGAACTTTTTCTTTAGGAAAAATTTTCCCCATCTTTTTTTCATCGTAAACAAGCGTAAAAATATCAGCGTCAGGATAAATCTTCAAAAAAGCCTCAACGACGCGTTCAGCACCGCCATAATTTACAAGCCAGTCATGAACAATCGCAACTCGGAACATAAAACCTCCGTAAAGTGTAAGACAAAATCCTAGCACAAAATAAAAAAAAAGTCGTCAATTCTTTTAGTTTTTTATTTTGGAGCGCATTCTTTTGCTAAGAAAAGGAAATAAGTTTCTGCCTTTTATTTTTCTTTTAACCCGCTCTTTCTGCAAGTCCTCCTTCGCTTTCGCTCGTCCGGTCTTTTCGTGCGATCGGGGCTATGACTGTTTTTTAGGCGTTTTGTGTTTTTTCCTGCATATTTTCAAATTTAATATTAAAATAAGCTATGCTTTTTCTCTCTGATTTTTACAAAAATAAATTCGGCTGTAAAGTTTATAAAATTGCTCTCGATGCGCATTGCACCTGTCCAAACCGCGACGGAACAAAGGGAACCGGCGGCTGTATTTTTTGCAGCCAAAGTGGAAGCGGTGATTTTATCGAAAATTCAGTTTTTCTAAAAAAACAGTTTGAAGAAGGTGTTTGCCTTGTCGAAAAAAAAGCCCATGGACGAAGCGGAAAAAACAAGGCTCTTTTTTTGCCGTATTTTCAGTCATTTACTTCAACTTATGGAAATTTTGAAAAATTAAAGGAGCTTTATCTGGAAGCCCTTTCATTCAAAAATGTCTGCGGACTTGCGATTGCAACCCGGCCGGATTGTCTTTCTTTTCAAATAGTCGAGTTGCTTAAGAAAATTTCACAAAAATTTTTTGTTCAAATTGAACTTGGTCTTCAGACTTCTTGCGAGCAGACTGGAAAATTTATAAACCGTTGCTACACAAATGATGATTATAAAAATGCGGTGGCTCTGTTAAAAAATGAAATACCAGACGCTCATATCGTAACCCATTTGATTTTTGGGCTTCCTGGAGAAAAAAAATCGGATATGCTTAAAAGCGTAGATTTTGTGCTGGATAATTTTACGGAAAAAAAATTTTTTGGAATCAAAATTACAAATCTTTATGTTGTAAAAAACACTGTTCTTGAAAAAATGTTCGCGGAAGGAAAATTTGAATGCATGGAAATGGAAGAATATTTTGAAGTTCTAAAGCTTGCTTTTGAAAAAATGCCTGAAAAAGCCGTGATTCACCGTTTTACAGGAGATCCTCCCAAAAAAATTGCCATTGCTCCTCAATGGGCCTTAAATAAAAAAAGTGTATTGAACTATGCAAATAAAATTTTAATAAACCGATGACGGAATAGTTCAAAAATACTGTTGATACAATTTTTAAATTGTTTGTTATCATTTTTATTACCTTATTCATAAGGAATTCAAAATCATTGGAGTAAAAAATGACACTTTCCGTTTTTCTGCTTTTTGCCGCGCTTTTTGCATTGGCTTATGCAGTTTTCAACTTCTTTAAGGTAAAAAATCTTGAAGAAGGAAATGAATTGATGCAGAAAATTGCATCTTATATCCGTGGCGGTGCTAATACTTTTATCAGCATCGAATATCGCATTCTTGCAATTGTTGTTTTAATCGTTGCCGTAATCGTATTTTTGGCGCTTGATTGGTATGTTGCAGTTGCGCTTCTTATCGGTTCTGTAATGTCTGCGCTTGCAGGTATGGTCGGCATGAAGATTGCCACTTATGCAAATGTCCGCGTTACAAACGAGGCGAATAAAACGCAAAATATCGGACAGACCTTAAAAGTTGCATTCCGTGGCGGTTCTGTTATGGGACTTTGTGTTGGCGGATTTGCTCTTTTGGGACTTTCAATCGTTGTGATTGTTTTTGGCTATGCATTCGGCTGGATTTCTTCAACAGAAGCTGTTCCTGCATGGCTTACAAAAATCGCCCTTGTAAGATTTCCTAACGTTTTGACAGGTTATGCCCTTGGCTGCTCGATGGTTGCCATGTTTAACCGTGTTGGCGGAGGAATTTACACAAAAGCTGCCGATATGGGAGCTGACCTTGTTGGAAAAACAGAAGCCCACATTCCAGAAGATGATCCTCGCAATCCTGCCACAATCGCAGATAACGTTGGTGATAACGTTGGCGATGTTGCCGGTCTTGGTTCTGACCTTCTTGAATCTTATGTCGCTTCAATTGTTGCCGCAATTGCGCTTGGATACAACCTTATCATCAAGACAGGTGTAAAAGGCGATTCCCTTTCTGCTTTATATACATTCCCGCTCGCATTCGCAGCTGTCGGACTTGTTGCCTGTGTTATCGGTGTCGCTTCGCTTCTTGTACGCAACCTTTCAAAATCAAAAAAGGTTCACAACCAGCTCAATGGCGCTACTTATGTCGGTGCGGCTCTTACAATGGTTGCTGGCGCAGTTCTTTCATACAAACTTTTTGGAACTGGCAATGTTGATTTTGCAAAACTCGGATTTAAATTCGGCGCGCTTTCTCCATGGATTGGCGCTACGGTTGGTATTATTGCAGGAATTTTGATTGGCACTCTTGCAGAATTTTATACATCTTCAGATTACAAACCTACAAAAATTCTTGCATCTTCTTCTAAAGAAGGTCCGGCCCTGACTATTACTTCTGGTCTTGCGCTTGGCATGCGTTCTTGCATGGCTCCTTGTGTTGTTCTTGGAATCGGCATTATTGTGGCTTATTATACTTCAGGGCTTTATGGCGTTGCTATGTCTGCAATGGGCATGCTTTCGTTTGTTTCTCTTACAGTTTCTGTAGATACTTATGGTCCTATTTCTGACAATGCCGGCGGTATTGCGGAAATGTCTGCGCTTCCGGAAGGCGTTCGCGAAATTACGGATACTCTCGATGCTGTTGGCAATACGACCGCTGCAATCGGCAAGGGATTTGCAATCGGTTCTGGCGGACTTGCTGCTCTTGCACTCATGCTTTCTTACATGTATTCTCTTCCAGGCGAGTCTGTTGGTGCAAACGGTCTTCCTACATTGAATATTATGGAGCCTATGACTCTTGCCGGCGCAATTGTCGGTGGCGCGCTGCCATTCTTCTTTTCTGGCATGCTTATTGATGCGGTTGCTATTGCCGCTAGAAAAATGGTAGAAGAAGTTCGCCGTCAGTTCAAAGAACATCCTGCAATTCTTGAAGGAAAAGAAGATCCTGATCACAACCGTTGTATTAAAATTTCTACGGAAGGTTCAATCGGTCAGATGAAAGTTCCTGCTTTGATGGCTGTTGTAATTCCTGTTGTTGCCGGACTTCTTTTTGGCGCGCATTTCGTCGGCGGTATCCTTATCGGATCAACTATCGCTTCAATTATGATTGCGATTTTTACAGGAAATGCTGGTGGCGCTTGGGACAATGGCAAGAAATTTATTGAACAGGGCGGTCTTGAAGGAATAAAAAAAGGTGGAGAAGGCTATGACACAGTTCACGATGCGGCAGTTGTCGGCGATACTGTAGGCGATCCTCTCAAAGACACTGTTGGTCCTTGTATGGACATTTTTATTAAAATTATGTCTACGGTTTCTCTCGTTGCAGTTTCTGTTTTTGCAGAATACAACCTTTGGAACTTTATTTTTAAATAATTTGCATAAAATTTTATAAGAAAGGTGGTGTGGTTAATACGTTTTGTATTGAGCACACCACTGTTTTTTACATTTTGTTGAGTGATGAAGATTTACAGGCTTTTTATTGCTTCGAGCAGTTTTTTAGCGGCATTTTCGTAGGTATAGTTTTCAAGAATTTTTTGAGGAGAATCCACTTTTTTTTCTAGAAGTTTTGCCAGATTGCAGTCTGTGCTGTCTGCGTCAATATAAACGGCGGAATCCTTGTAGATTTTTGGAAGGCTTGCTCTATTTGAAACAACAACTTTTGTTCCGCACGAAAGAGCTTCTAACGGAGGAATTCCAAAACCTTCATAATAAGATGGAAAAACGAAAGCTTTGCATTTTTTCATAAGGGCTTTTACTTCTCCATCGGTTACGTAGCCGAGCAAAACGACATTTTTAAGATTTTTTAGCGCTTCAAGTTCAGGAGGAACAAGCCCGGAAATTGCTTTTCCGCTTACTGCGAAAGTCTCGTCCTCGTGTTTTTTTGCATATTCTGCAATCCATTTGAGATTTTTTCTTTTTGAAAGAGAACCAAGCGTAAAATAAAATTCTTTTGATTTTAACTGTCCGAATTTCTCAAAAATTTTGTCGTCGGCCTGTAAATCCTTAAAGTGATCCCAGCCATTCGGAATAACCTTTATCCTGTTGTCCTGGACTTTGTAGGCTTTTTGAATTTCGTTTTTTGCAAATTCCGAAACTGTAAGCACGATTTTTGCATTTTTTGCAATGTTGTGGTACGAAAAAAGACTGTAAATTTTTATGAGCCGGTCTTTTAACGAAACAAAATCTTTCGGATAAGCTTTTGCGTAAATATCGTGCAAAAAAGAAAATCCGCATAATTTTCCGAGCGGGGCCGTGTTTGAAAAATTTAGTGCGGTTGCCTTGAATTTTTTACAGGCAAGGGCAAAAGTCCACATGTCCCAAACTGGAAAACTCTTTATTTGTTTTGTGGATTTTTCTATTTTGATTTTTTTTAAGTCTGGAATTTTTTTTGCATTTGCTGGAACTAAGAGCCTTATGTCGTCATTTTCGTCCAGAATCTGATCCATTTTTGAGCAGACTTCCCAGGCAAACCGTTCAATTCCTGTCAAATTCCGGCAGAGAAAATTTCCGTTAATTAAAATCATTTTTCCTCCATCTGTCTGCGTGCGATTGTATTTTTTCCCAATGAATTTTACAGAGAGTTTATGAAAGAATCCATCCATTCGTAACGCTTGCCGCACCAGTCGAGGACGTAATTCACTTCTGAATCGTAGGTTTTTCGCTTTTTATATCCTGGAGTGTGAGGCCATTGCTTTCTTCCGAGCGTGCGCCAAACCAAATCGTCGATTTCTGCCGAAGGAGCAAGTTTTTCTGCAAGAGTATTCATATAACTAAATGAGTTTTTAAGTTCTTCTTTTTTTTCGTTCCAGCGGTGTTTTACGGCGCTTTTAAATTCGTCATTCCGCCATAATTCCTTGTACCAGTGAAATTTATTTATCCAGGAATCTTCTGGAAGATAGTTTTTGTCCATGTGGCTTCCGCCGAACGCAATGTCAAAATCCCAAACCGGTCCCATAAAGAGCTTTTGTTTTTGTGAGTCAAAATACATAAAGCAGCTCGCTATAAAATTTGAGTCGCGGTTTTTGGAAAATTCGCTTATAAGATACCAGTCAACAAACGAATCTTTGTCGATAAAATCAAATACTTTTGAATTGTCAGGAAGATAAATCTGGTCTTCGATTGACTGAAGAATTCCTTTTTCATATAAGAATTTGTCTTCTGGAACGTAATTGTCTACCAGGCTGAACGGAACTCCCTGGGTTGAGCGGAAATTCCATTCTTTGTTCATTCTTGAGTTTACTACAAAAAGAAAACTGCCTTCTGGAAGTTTTATCCGGTTTTCCCCCTGTTCAACTTTTTCGTAGATGCAGTAAAGTCCTGAAAAATTATTGTTCAGGTAGAGATTTACGAATTTGAAAGATGGAGTCCAGACTCCGCTGTTTAAGATTTTTGCGGCAATGAAAGTGGCATAGGCGTCGCGAACTTTCGATTTGTCAGTCATAAAAGGACGAATTGTCCATTTCTGTGCGGCTGGCATTTCTAGTATGCTGCTTTCTTCGTTTAGTTTTGCAAGATACGGCTTTTTACGAAAAGTCCAGGTTGTGTTTCCTCTTCCGCGGATTTTTCCCCTGTATTTTGAGCCTTTTGAATTTTCGTAAGAGTTGTAATTCTCGTAAATAAAAAAATCTGCATCAACATATTGTTCTTTTGATTTTATTCGTTTTTCGCCGTCTGTTTCGATAAATATGACAGGCAACCCGCAATCAAATACACGCTCCTTTGTAATCTGATTTTTGCCGGACATAAAGACAAAACCAATCATAAGAAGCGAGAGAATCAAAAGATATATGTAAAGCCGTGCAGAATTTTTTTTGAACATAAACGCTTATTTGCCTTTTTTCCAGTTTGCTATGTCGAAAATATTGTCTTTAACAGTATACCATTCATCATCTTTTATAGAAAAGGTGTTTGAACTGTGCTGATCTGGCGACCATGTAGAGTTTGTTGTTACAACAGCACCTTTTTCTTTTTTGATTGAATCGTTCATCTGTTTTCCTGTAAACGGATTTACAGGATTTTCGACAAGACCGCGCAGCAGTAAGAGCGGAACATCTGCATTTGTCATAAACGAAGTGTCCGTCTTTATTTTGCCTTCGGCTCCAAAATCTTTAACCAAAAGCATTGGGTTTAAATGATCCATTATGAATCCGTCTTCCAAAGTTCCATTGTAAAGGTCTTGTACGATTTTTCTCTGACCAATTCCATGGTCGGCGGCGATTATGATTTTTGTATTGTCATAGACACCGTTTTGTTTGAGAAGTTCAATCCATTTTCCAATCAGTTTGAATGAAGCGACATTTGCGCTGTAGCCTGAAAGCTTTGCGTATTTACCGACACCTTTTCCTGTAATTTTAGTTGCAGGAACATAGTCAGGCGGATTAAGCTCAAAACCTGAATGCGTGCTGTCGTTAGTAATGTTCAAAAATGCCGGTTTATCGCTTTCAAAATCCGTTAACTGCGGCAAAAAGTAGAGAGCCGAATAATAATCGATAAATTCCTGAATATCTCCGCTTTCTTCGTCCGTGCTCCACCATTTTGAATCGTCGTAAATTGCATCGCGGAAAATAGCAGGGCTTATTCTAAAAAAGCAGACCCAAAGCATGTTGCGCCTGATTGAAGAACTTACAAGATTTGGCCTTATCTTGTCTTTGTTCAAATCCATCCAAAGACCAGTGTAAGTGTGTTCGAGCGAAAGAGGTGTAACGTTTTTCATTCCCTGGAAAATGCTCATGTCCGGAATCCACTGGTAATTCGCCCAGGAAGTGTCTGTAATTGTAACGTTGTATCCGAGTTCTTCACCAAAAATTTTCGGAAGAACTTTTAAAGCTTCGTTGTTTTTTGTGAGTTTTGAAACGTCGCTTCGTTTATTGAATTCTTCTGGAGTGTATTCATAGCTGCCAAAAAGAGGAGGCGCGCCGATAATCGTATGTCCGCCGTAAGAAATAGTATTTGGATAATAGGTAAAGCCTGTAAAAATGTCTTTTAATGACGGATCTTCCTCCAAAATCGAAGAAAGATATGCGCTTTCGCTTCGGTCGAGCATAAAAAGAACGACATTTTGCTTGTCTTTTGAAAGATGCAGAACAGGTTTAACTTCTTCGGCATTTTCCGGACTGTAAGTTGAGGCAATTTTTTCGTAATCGGCTTTTATTGATTTTGTATAAAAAATTCCGGCCGCAAAAAGCGAAATGCAGCAAATTCCAGAAATTACTTGCAAAATGCCGGAAAATTTATATTTTATTGCAAAGGCTGCGGCAATAATAAGAACCGCAATTGCCACAAGGTTTACAATAATTACAGAATATGGGACTCTTCCTGCAATGTTTTCTGAGAAGGTGAGCATTCTCGTTAAAGTTCCGTAGTGTCCGACAAAAATAAAAGTGTTGATTAGAGCGCCTGCAAACAAGGCGAAAGAAAGTCCTGAAAAAGCGGTCTGAATTCTTTTATTAAAAAGAAAATATAAAAATGTCGGCCATACTAAGAAAAGTCCGCACGACTGAACCAGTGTGTTGCGTACAAAGCAGACCGGCGAGCCTAAGTTGTCTATATTAAAAAATTCAATTACAGAAGAACTTATAATGCTTGAAGGAATAAAAAGTCCTGTCAGTAGGAAAAGTCCTATTGCAGAACTAAAAAATAGAATTCCGCGGGATTTTGAATCATTTAGAAGAGGAAAGAGCACTCTGTCAATAAGACGGGAAACTGCTTTTACAAAAATCGGGGCAAGAAGAACGAACGAAATTACAACAGCCATTAAAATTCTTCGTTTAAAACTTCCCGGATGCATAAAAATAAGATAAAAATCGCAAAAGAGAATTGCGGCGGCAACACAGCAGAAAAATACTTTGAGCGGATTTTTAAGCTTCATAAAAATATTTTTTGTAAGAGAGAAAACCTGGTTCAGAGTCCAGTAAAGAACAAGTCCGCTCGGAGAATCATAAAGCACAACTAAGAAAAGAGCCGCCATTATGTAGACCTGAAGTTTTTCCCGTAAAGAATGACCTTTTGTGTAGACAAAGCCGGATGCGCAGTTTATAAGCGTCATCAAAACCGGAAGAACATTTACAGTGAACGAGCCAATTGTAAAAAGAGCGTCACTTTTTCCCAAATCCTTTAAAATAAAAAACGAATGTCCCTGCAAAATCGACAGATGGCTTAAATATGAGTAAGCAGCCAGAAAAAAAGGAATTTGAATCAAAAGGCTAAAACTTGAGCGCAACGCCATAATCGGATGATAATGGTTCTGACGGTAAAATGTCGTAAGAATCATGTACTGCTCATCGCCCTTAAAGAATTTTTTTATTCTTTTTACGCCAGGTTCCAGCTTTTTTTGAATATCGCGTTCAAAATCCGTCCATTTTTCCGCGACAATATAAAGCGGAAGACACAAAATCGTAACGGCAAGGCTTACACCCAGAATCGCCGCTCCTGGATTTTTAAATACGTGAAAAAAAAGCGAAAATGAAAATTCAATGACTTGCTTAAGAGGGTAGATAAGAAGGTTAAAAAACAGGTCCAAGACCATGAAAGTGCTCCTGATTGTCGAATGAATTGCCGGTCATTTTTTTTACGCCGGCAAGTTCAATAAATTCTCTCTATTTTTCAATTTTTTCCATTGTTTGAATCATAAAATCCGCAGTGCGTTTTCCAGCTTCTCCAATGTGCATCCATGCTTCGTCACGCGCCTTTTTCCGTGCGGCGGCAAGTTCCGGAGAATCGCTTGCATTTTGAATTACATTTTTGATATTGGCAAAATCTTTTTCTTCGATTTTTATGCCGATTTTTTTAACTGTGGAAAACTGCCAGATTTCGTGGTCAATATCGTAAGCGTCGTAAGGACCGAGTTCCATTTCTGCATTTGCGTACATAACCGGTTTGTCGCAAAGAAATGTGTAGTCCCAGATAATTCCGGAAAAGTCCGTAATCATGATGTCCGCTTTTTTGAGCGAATAGAAATTGTCCCGGTTTGAATCCCATTCAACGTTCGGAACGTCTTTGTACGCTTCTTCCAGTTCAGAAAGCATCTGCGCTTCAGAAATTCTTGACTGAGGATGCGGACGGATAATAATTTTCCAACCGGTCGCAACGAGAGGATCAAGAAGTTTTTTTCCGTAAAGAGAGAGAAGTGCTGATTTTCCCCACGAAGGCGAAACCAAAACCGTAAACTGATGATTTTCTTCGGCAGGAATTTCTTCCATTCGTTTTTTAAAGACATCAAGATAAGTACAGCCGACGGTAACAAGCTGCTTTGCAGGAAGTTTTCTCTGTCTTTCCATTTCGCGAATGTCTTCAAATTGATAGTCACCGGTACACAAAATTGAGTCAAAATAATCGATTCCAAAAAGACGGTACATTGTCGGATCGCCAGGAGAGTGGAAAATGTGAGAATAATGCTTTACGTTTTTACTGCGCTTGAGCTGGTAAACTTGAAGACCTGGTGTTGTCATAAGAACAAAGCCTGCAGAAAGCATATTGAGTTTTGCAAAAGCCTTGTTGCCTTCGCCGATTACTTCCGGTTTTACAAATTCGTATTTTTCTTCAAAAACAGGATCTTTATCGTTTGCAACGTAATATGTAATTTCAATCTTTCGTTTTTCAAATTCATCAAGAACTGGCTTAAAAATATTCCAGTAACGTTTGTCTTCCGAATAGATTACATATTTTTTGTAAGCCTTATCGAGTTTCTGTCCTTTTCCGCCAGTAAAGAAAAGTTTAAGTTTAAGCCAGAATGCCTTTGCCAAAAAAAACAGTGTTGCACACGCTCCAATCAAAATTGAAAAGAGCATTGAGCCTGTACCCGGGTCGATATAAAGCGGTAAAAATGTCATAGTTTGCTATTTTATAGAACTGAATTGTCCGAAAGTTACGCACTAAAAAGTTTTATTTTTACACATTTTTCGGACAAATTCATTCCATCTCCATTTATTTTATTTTTCGCAGAAGTCCTTAATCAATTCCAAAACCTTGTCCATGTCCGGTTTTGGTGCGACTGTAATGCGCATTGAAAGGTGTCCGCCTTCAGTCCAAAGCCTTACAAGGTAGCCGTTTGAAGCGAGGTTGTCTTTTAGAGCCTGGACATCAATTGAGTCGTCAAAATGGATAAAGATGAAGTTTGCGGCAGATTTGAAAGCCTTGATTCCCTTTATCTTGTTGATTTCCGAAATAAACTCGTCTTTTAGGCTGATAATCGTTTTAGTAAGGTCTGAATAGTATTTTTTGTCTTTAAGGGCCGCAATGCAGACTTTCCGTCCGATGTTTGAAGTGCGGAAAGGATTCAAATCGAGCTTGAAAACCTGTTTTGCCATCGGTGTGCAAAGTCCGTATCCCATGCGGATTCCTGCAAGTCCGTAAAGTTTTGAGAAAGTACGGCAGAATACTACGTTGTTGTATGCGTTGAGAAAATATTTTGCGTCGTAAGTTACAGTCGAAAGTCCAAGGTATGCTTCGTCCACGATTACGAGTGAAGAAGGATTTTCCTTGATTACTTTTTCGAGGTCTGCCCGGCTTATTACAGCTCCAGTAGGGTTATGAGGAGTTGTAATCACGATAATTCTCGGTTTTGTCTTTTTTGCAGTTTCGAGAAGATTTTCAGTGTCGAATTCGTATGAATCTGTTCCCGGAACAACGTTGTAATATGCGGCCTTTGCATGGCGAAGCTCACAGACAGACTTATAATAGTTCCAGGCTGGAGCCGAAATCAAAACTGTGTCGTCCTTGTTGAGAACAATCGTCATGATTGTCTTGATTACGTCGGAAGAGCCTGAGTGGATAAACACAGAGTCAGTAGAAAGCTCAGTGATTTTTGAGATTTCAACCGCAAGGTCGTCTTCGCGCGTAAGGTCGTAAAGATACAAATCTTCCATTGTCGCATTGTGCAAAACCTCAAGGCATTTCGGGCTTGGTCCGAAAAGGTTTTCGTTTACATGCATGCGCCCTGTAAGTTGTTCTGTCGCAACAACCGAATACTGCTTTATGTCAGAATAGTTTGAAAGATAACTGATTCTCTGGGTTGAGTTTATGAGTTCGTCTTCCTGAAAAAACTGATCGATAAAGTCCTTAAAATTAGGGTAGAACTGGAGAATATCTTCTGTCGTGTCGAATTCCTTGCATTCAGCATCGTCATAGCGCTTTATTTTCATCAAAAGTTCTGTGATATGCTTAATCTGGAAGTCGTCCCAGAGCATGTACTTCATTTCTGGATCGTAGTATTCCTTTACCATTAAATCGACAAATTTTTTAGAGAACGATTTTGAAAAGAATGCTTCGCCGATTGTGTACCATGATTTTTCTCCGCCTTTTTTTACTTCAGTCATGTAACCGCGGTCATCAAGGCCTTTAACACAGTACTCGTTGCAGAATTCATCCGAATAAAGACAACCATAGTATGAATCGTAAACATAGTCGCGGTAAACGTTGTGTGCAAACCAGTTGTCAGAACAGCAGACATAAGAAGCCTTCAGATAGTCCTTTGCCGCATAGAGGGAAGACATGTTGTTTTTTTCTTCCCATTCTGTATTGTCAATTACGATGAGGTCAGGATATTTTTTTGCCATCTCGTAATAGCGTTCTTTTAGATATCCTACAACAAGGACAATCTGCTTGATTCCAGCGTCGTGAAGCTGCTTAATCTGGCGTTCAACCATTGTGTCGCCCTTGATTTCAAAAAGTCCTTTTGGAAGATAATTTGAAAGCGGCATACATCTTCTAGAGCGTCCTGCCGCCATAATAATTGCATTGTCAACTTTATAAGGAGCAAGAGCTTCCATTCCGTCATCTGTAACCTTGCCGTTTTTTATCCAGCCGGCCTTTTCGCAGGCAAGAACCGTATCCTTATTAAAAGATGCAGTGTCTTCATTACGACGGGTTGCCATAAGATAGTCGAATTCAATTTCTGTCATATAAAAAAATACTCCTGTAAATCTATCGTTTTATTCGTTTTGTTTATTTTAATATGCAATTATAGCATACTTTTCCGTTAAAAAGATACACTATTTATTTTTTGAACTGTCCCCAGTTTTCTTCCTTAAAAACGTCATCTTTTACAGTAAACCATTCGCTGTCTTTTACGCTGAAAGACTTTTCTTTTCTGATTCTCGTGCTTTGAGCAGGCGCATTATTTAAAATAGTGTAATCGTTTTTGTTTTCAACTTTAAGCGGTTTATGCGTAAAAGGATGAACTGCATTTTCAATGACATCTTTTGTTGCAAGATAAGGAGTGTCTGCATTTGTCATAAAAGTGTAGTCGTCTTTTATTTCTCCGTGGGAGTTAAAATCTTTTACCAAAAGAGATGCGACAAAATTTTGCGGACTCACTTTAAGGCCGTTAGGTTTTGGCAAGTCAGTTTTTGCTCCTTTACTGAAAGAGCCGTGGTCAGAAACTATGATGATTTTTGTGTTGTCGTAAACTCCATTTTCCTTCATATAATCAAAAAATTCAGAAAGCCGGTTGAAGATTCCGCAGCTTGTGCTGAAAGCATCCTCATTTTTAAGCGGGCTGTTTCCTTTATTTGTAATATCCTTGGATTTTCTAAAATCGTATTCTGGCGCCTGTAGGGCAGTCGGCTCATGCGTTGCCTCGTTGTCAAGAAGAATCAGAGACCCTTTTCCTCCATCAACCTTAGTAAGTTCCGGCAGGTAATCGATTACTGCATAGTTGTCTACAAATCTGGCAGAATTGTCCCATTTGTTGTAAGAAAGCCAGTATTTTCTGTGGTATACCCCCCCCCGTATAACCGGAGGAACCATCTTAAAGAAACTGAACCAAATGAAGTTTCTGAAAATCATTGTGCTGATGTACGGTTCTTTTTCCATTCCGTGCCGTGCATACCAATAGTTTGTGTAAGTTCCAAGAACGTGATTATGCTGAATTTCTTCGTGACCAACATATTTTACGGTATAAGGATTTACGTTCGGATCAGAAGCAGATTCAAGCTGAATTCCATTGCGTTCCAGGTCTGGATTTTTTAAATACATATTGCTTTCTGGCTGTTCAAGATAATTCTCATAAGGAAGATTTGCAACTTGTGCCCTGTAGCCGTTCGCTGTAAAAATAAGAGGAAGAGTCAGCATGGCTTCGTTGTGTTTGTCTTGAAGAGTTTTTTGCGGCTCTTCAAGCGCACGTTCGTTCATTCTATGAGGAGTATAGTCATAACCGCCGAAAAGCCCCGGTGTTCCAATCATTGTGAGTTTTCCCATCGAAACCGTATTCGGATAGTTTACAAATCCATCAAATTTTTGCCTTAAATCCGGAAGTTCATCAAAAATATATGGAATATACGGATTAAAAAGCCTGTCCTGCATTATGACAAGAACGTTTTTATGAGTTTTTGAAAGATAAAAAATAGGTTCAAGCTCATTGTTATAAGAAGGAACTGCAAGATTTTTGTAGGCTTTCTGAATTGAGGCTATATTTTTAAGAGAAACAGCACCGAGTGAAATCATTAAAATTACAGAAAGAGAATGTGCAATTTTCGGAAATTTTGAAAGCAGAAATACAAATCCTGCAAAGATTGCAAGAAGTACAGTCAGATTCAGAATAATTTCGCTTAATTTAGGAGTAAACACCTGTGGCTGCATAAACTCAAGCCAGGCTTCTACAGGACCATAATGGCCGCCAAAAATAAAAGTGTTGGTGACAGCAATAAAAGCTCCGGCCGTAAAAAGAACAGCAAGGATTTTTTTAATTCTTACAGAAAAAAGCGCATAAAAACAAGTTGGCCACAAAATAAAAAATCCTACAGCCTGAAAAAAAGTCGTAGAAAGAAAAATAAATGGAGAAGAATAGCTGTCAACAAAACAGTAATTATTCGGTTCACTTTCCATAATAGTGGACGGAATTGCAAGTCCCGAAAGAAAGGCGAGCGCAATTGCCGAAAAAACAAAGAGAGAAGCGCGAAGTTTTTTATTTGTTTCCAGAATTTTAAAAGAGCGGTCTGTCAATCTTGCCAGTCTGATTACCGCAAACGGAATTAAAGGAAGCACAATTCCCAAAACAAAAATTACTTTTTTAAAGCCATTTTTTGAAGAAGCTAAAACCGTAAAAGGCGAAAATATGCAGAAAGCGGCAAAAAGACACAGAATTACATAGAGAACTTTTTTTGGATTTTTTAACTTGTAGAAAATGTTTTTTACAAGCGAGAGAATGTTGTTCATCGTCCAGTAAACGACAAGTCCTGCCGGAGAATTGTAAAGCACGACAAGAAAAATCGCCGCAAAAGCATAAATCTGGATTTTTTCTTTTGCAGAATGACCTTTTGAGTAGATGAATCCAGACGCACAGTTAATCAAAGTCATTGCGATTGGAAGAATATTTACGGCAAAGTTTCCGATATGAAAAGTTTCATCTGGAGAACCAAAATCTTTGATAAAAAGAAATGAAACGCCTTTTAAGGTTCCAAGGTCGGAAAGAAAATGATAAGCCGCAAGAAAAAAAGGCACCTGAATCAAAAGACTAAAACTGGAACGAAGAGCCATAATCGGGCTGTAATGATTTTGACGGTAAAAAGTGTTCAAAATCATATACTGCTCATCACCTTTGAAGAATTTTTTAATTCTTTCAATTCCAGGTTTGAGCATAATTTGCGTCTCGCGCTCTTTTTCCTGCCATCCTTCGGCAACCATATAAAGTGGAAGAGTGCAGAGCGTAACGACAAAACTTAATCCAATGACAGCAATTCCAGGATTGTTTGTCGCCTCAAAAATAAACTGATAAAAAAACTCAAGAAGAGTATTAAGCGGAAGAATAATAATATTGTAAAGTGCTGAAAACATAGTTTTACTAGTTTACTGCAAATGATTTTGATTTACAATTATTCTAAGCAGTAGAAAAATTCTTAGATGCTAATTAATGAATTTTTTTTAACGATTTTGCAAATTTTCTAAGTCCTGCACAAATTCCTTCTAGCATGTTGAAAAAATGAGGGCAGTGAGCCTTCAAATCTGCAAGCGTAAAAAGTAATGGCGACTGCATTATGCTTACAATGCGCTGGTCGTTTATAAGCTGAACTTCGTTGAATTGAAATTTTGGATTATCAATCATCTCTTTTATTTCTTCTGGAATGTCACCGAATTCCTTTATTTTTTGAAGGACATTTTTATCTGCAAGTTTGTAATAAGGAATGTAACTTTTTCCAGAAAATTCGCTTGAGTAATAATGAATTATTTTTGCGTCTTTTAGAAAGACAAGTCCGCCATGGCTTAGCTGACAGTTCCATTTTCCGTCTAAAAGCTGCATTTTTAATCCAGTTTGAAAATTTGCTTCGTTTAGCGCTGACTGGTCATGTTTGTCGTGCTTTTTATAAGCAGAATATTTCCAAAGTTCATTCCATTTTTTGAACAGGGCTTTTGTCTGTTCCTTTTGTTCTGGTGTATCAGCTTTTGCCAGAAGAAGCCCCCCGTTTATGTTATATCCAGCTTCTTTTGTACCAGAAAAGCCTAATTTTTTGTCACGTTCAAGAAAATATTTTTTATGGATATGCTCGTTTAACAGACAATGACCGTCCAAAACTCCACCTGTTACGGCTTTTTCATTTTCAATTTCGCTTAAATCATCACAAATTACTGTGTCGCAGTCGATATATAGAAAACTTTCATCTATATAATCAGGAATTGAGGTTTTCAAAAGACGCGATCTGTCTATGTTTGGGATATTTTCATCAAAATTTACTGAAATAACTTGCGAAGCATATTTTTTTAAGGCAAGTCTTTTATTTTCTTCTGTAAAAGACTTTTCTGTGTTGTCGTCTACAATAAATATAATTTGAGAATTCGGCATTTTTTTTCGCAATGAATAGACTGAAATCAAGGCCTGTTCGTAATACAAATCTTTTGTAGTTGACGTTAAGACATAAACATATTTCATATTCTAGATTATAGTGTTATAATTCAATTATGTCCAAAGAAGAAATAAAAACTTTTATCGAAAAAGAAAAAAATAGTGGAAATGTATTTCATTTTTTCTGTCCGTATAGGGTTTGTCCTCTAGGCGCTCATGTCGATCATCAGCTTGGGCTTGTAACAGGATTTGCAATCGACAAAGGAACCAAGTTTTCATTTTTTGCAACAGAAGACTGTGAAATTGAAGTATATTCAGATAATTTTGAGGGCATGGCAATTGGTAATTTAAACGAAGAATACGAACGGCAGTATATATGGGCCGATTATCTTTTTGGCGCTGCTTATGCATTAAAAAAATCATACACCTTGACAAAAGGACTAAAAGGAATAGTTTCAGGAGAAGTTTTAGGAGGAGGGCTTTCTTCTTCTGCCAGTGTAATTTTGACTTATTTAAAATCACTGGCTTTTGTAAATGATATAAACCTTACTTCGGTTGAACTTGTAAATCTTGCAATTGATGCAGAACGAAACTTTATTGGTGTAAACGTTGGAAAGCTTGACCAAAGCTGCGAAGTTTTTTCAAAAAAAAACAATCTTTTGTATCTCGACACCAAAACAGATTCTGCTAAGCTTATAAAAATCCCTAAAAATATGCCGGATTTTGAAATCGCAATAATTTTTTCTGGTCTTGAGCGAAAACTTGCCGGATCGGCTTATAATATGCGCGTTGATGAATGCAAGGCTGCAAGTTATGCATTAAAAGGATTTGCTCATCTTGAATACGGAAAATTCAATGATACTTATCTTCGCGATGTTCCTGCCGGAATTTTTTTACAATATAAAGATAAACTTCCATCGAACTGGGCAAAAAGAGCAGAACATTTTTATTCTGAAAATGAACGTGTAAAAAAAGGAGTAAAGGCTTTTCAAAATGGTAATCTGGAAGAATTTGGCAAATTGATTTTTGAAAGCGGACGTTCTTCTATCGAAAAATATGAGACTGGAAGTGAAGAATTAAAAGTTTTACAGAATATAATGGAAAATACAGACGGAATTTACGGCGGTCGCTTTAGTGGAGCCGGTTTTAATGGCTGCGCAATGGCGGTTATAAATCCGGAGAAAAAAAATGAAATTGCAAAAAAAATTCGTACGGAATATTTAAAAAGTTTTCCAGAATTAAAATCAACTTTTAATATCATTTTTTGCAAAACAGCGGATGGAATCAATTAAATGAAATCGATTATACTTGCAGCCGGGTATGCAACCAGGCTTTATCCTTTGACTAGAAATTTCCCTAAGCCTTTGCTAAAAGTTGGTGAAAAAACAATTCTCGACCGTCTTATTGATGATATTGACCAATTTGAAAATATCAATGAGCATATTATTGTTTCAAACCACAAATTTGTCAGTCAGTTTGAAAAATGGAAAAACAGCCGAAGTTTTAATCATAAGGTTACTGTAATTGATGACGGTTCGACCGAAAATGAAAATCGCATAGGAGCAGTAAAAGATATTCTGTTTGCGATTGAAAAATGCAATGTAAATGAAGAGATTTTAGTTCTTGCAGGTGATAATATACTTGATTTTTCGCTAAAAAATTTTGTTGAATATGCAGAACAAAAAAAATCTCCGTGCATAATGCGTCATTACGAAAAAAGTGTTGAAAAATTGAGAAGAACTGGTGTCGCTGTGATTGATGAAAATGACAAAGTTCTAAAAATGCAGGAAAAACCTTCAATTCCAGAGAGCCATTGGGCAGTTCCTCCTTTCTATGTTTACACAAAAGACGATTTGCCATTTATAAAAGAGGCTTGTACAAAAGACGAAAATGGAAAAATTCCATGCGGAACAGATGCGCCAGGAGATTTTATTTCATGGTTTTGCAGCAAAAAGACAGTATATGCTTGGCAGATGACAGGCAAAAGACATGATATTGGAAATCTCGAAAGCCTTGAAGAAGCAAGACAGGTGTTTTTAAAATAAAAAGCGAGATTATACTGCTTGCTATTTTTTGTTGTTTCGCAACAAAGTGAGAAACAACCGATGATAAGAAAGTTTGCAACACAAACTTTTAAAGATAAAACAGACGCTATTTCGGCTGTTTTTATCTTATCTCCTCCACAATTTTCCATTCAACAAGGTTTCTTTCCTTTGTGGAAAAACTTGCGCCGATTTTTATAATCCGTTTTCCGCTTGACTTGTACGGCCCGGCGTATTTTGCAAGATATTTTTTAGACTTCGAGATTATTTTTTTTACATACTGTCTACAACTCTTTTAACATACTTTTAATTTTGTTATTTTTTTATTAAAATAATATAATATTTTTTTATACTTAGGAAGTTTGTAGGAATTAAATATCATGAACTTTTTATATTACATTGTAATTTCACCGATTGAGACCATAGTTGATTGGGTTTTTAATTTTATTATAAATAAGATTAGTTCAGTAGGAATTATGGGCGCTGTTTTTGGTGTTAGCCTTGCAATAAATTTTCTTGCACTTCCGCTATATAATATTGCTGACAGTCTTCAAGAAAAAGAAAGAAAAATATCAAAATCTCTTGAACCACGGGTTAAAAAGATTAAAAAAGCTTTTAAAGGCGATGAGCAGTTTATGATGCTTTCTGAATATTATCGCCAAAATAATTACCATCCGCTTTATGTTTTGAGGAGTTCTCTTTCCATATTGATTGAAATCCCATTTTTTATTGCTGCTTATCACTATCTTAGTAATAACGAAGTTTTGAAAGGTGCAAGTTTTTGGATTTTCAATGACCTTGGCGCTCCCGATGTTTTTTTGTCACTAAAATTAGGTTCCTTTGCTTTCGGAATTCATATTCTTCCAATTTTGATGACCATCATAAATTTCGTTAGTGGTGCGATTTACACAAAAGATGCAACATTTCGTGAGAAAGTTCAGCTTTATGTAGTCGCAATTATTTTTCTTGTTCTTTTATATAATTCTCCAAGCGGATTAGTAATCTACTGGATATTAAATAATATATTTTCTCTTTTTAAGAATATCGTAATGAAAATGAAAAATCCTGGAAAAATTGCACATATAATTATCAGTGCTATTTTCTGGGGAGTTGTTTTGTTTGTTCTTATAAAGCAAGGAAATATCTTTAAAAAAACTATAATTGTTTTGTTAGGTATTTTTGTTTCTTTATTTCCTGTTTTTTTTAAAGAAAGTCAAAAATTATTTTCTAAATTTATCGGAAAGCCTGAGAATTCTTGTTATATTCTCGTTCTTTCAGGAATTGGACTTGCCGTTTTGCTCGGTTTTACACTTTCTTCCAGTGTGATTTCTTCAAGTCCTGTAGAATTTTCTTTTTTAGGTGAAACAAAAAATCCTGTAAGTTATATTTGGTCTTCATTATTTGTTTTTACAGGATTATTTGTTTTTTGGCCTTGCACAATTTATAAAATGTTTGGAGAAAAGGTAAAAAATGTTTTACCATGTCTTTTTTTTGTTCTTTTTATTTGTGTTTTATCGAATGTCTATATTTTCAAATATAACTATGGAAATTTGAGTGTAAATTTTACTCTTGAAAATGACAAGGTTCTAAAAAATTATTCAGTCTTTTTTATGCTTTTTCCTTTAATTATTTTTATAATGGCTTTGTCTATCTATTTGTTTTCTATGAAAAAAAATAAGATGATAATTCTTCAAATTTGTCTTTTTTCCATGATATTGGCAGAAACTGGGCTTGGCTTTATAAAAATGAACTATATAAAAAAAGTATTTATTGCTCATTCTGCAAACCATGAAAAAAATATTGCAGAAACAGATTCTTTGAATAGAATTGAAAAAATATACCATCTTTCAAAAACAAAGAAAAATGTGATTGTCCTTTTTCTTGATCGTGCGATCAACTCTTTCTTTCCAGAGTTTTTAGAAGCAAATCCTGATAAAAAACACTCTTTTAAAGGTTTTACTTATTATCCAAATACATTAAGTTTTTCAACTCATACGTCTCTAGCGTCCCCTGCAATGATGGGAGGATATGAGTATTCTCCGAGCGAAATAAACGAAAGAAAAGATGAACTTCTTCGTGAAAAACACAATGAAGCTATTTTAATGCTTCCTAAACTCTTTATGGATGCAGGGTATTCAGTAACAGTTTCTGATCCGCCATGGTGCAACTATGCGCATGAACAGGATTTAACTCCATTTGAAAAATATCCTCAGATGCACGCTTATTCTACTTTTGGTAAATACACAGACCTTTATTTTAAGGAAATTGGAATGAAAGGTGGCGTTGCAAATAATGATGCTGATATTATCTGTCGTAAGGAAATAAGGAATTTTCTCGTTCTTCAGGCTTTGTATCCGCCGTTGCGTTCTACTTTTTATCGGCTTTGTATAGCATTTGATCAAAGAGATGACAGAAACTATTACAACATATTCTCAAGTCTTTATTATCTTGATAAGCAGACAGATTTTTCTTCAGAAACAGACAACTATCTCTTTATTGATTCTGATACTCCTCATGAGCCACATAATTTAACAGACGATTTATTAAAAATTTCAGAAGAAAAAGCAAGTTTTGAAAAATCTCATTATATGGTCAATGCCGCAGCTTTGACACAAGTCGCGAAATTTCTTGATTATTTAAAAGAAAATGATGTTTATGATAATACAAGAATTATAATAGTTGCAGACCATGGGGCAGGCTTAAAAACAAAAGCATTTAGGAATTTTGATAATCCTGAAATTCCTGCGTTTTATAATCCGCTTCTCATGTTTAAGGATTTTAATTCAAGAAACGATTTAATTTCAGACTCTTCGTTTATGATGAATGCCGATGCTCCTTTTCTCGCAATTCAAAATATGAAGAGTGAAAAATTTGATAAAAATCCATTTACAGGAAAAAAACTTGTTCAGAAAAAAAATGAAGGAGTTGTACTTTATCCGCTTTCAAATGGAGAACATCATGCCGACCAGCTCTTAAAAAAGACTCAGTTTACTTTAGATGAAAAAAGAGGTTGGTTTGTAAAAGATAATATTTTTAACCCAGAAAATTGGATTTCACTATCAGAATACAATAAGAAAATCAATGGAGAAAAAAGATAATGTCAGTACAGTTTTTGCCTCTTTATATTGACCCAGGTACAGGAAGTATGCTTTTTTCGCTTTTTATAGGAATTGCAGCAGCAGCTTCTTTTGCACTTCGCGCACTTTATCTAAGATTGAAATTTTTATTTTCCGGTGGAAAAACTGATAGAAATTCGGATTCGAAAAATATCCAGATTGTGATTTTTAGTGATCATAAGCGATATTGGAATGTCTTTGAGCCAATTTGTGACGAATTTGAGCAACATAAAAAAAATATTGTTTATTATACTGCTAGTCCTGATGATCCAGCGTTACTAAAAAAATATAATTATGTTCACACAGAATATTTAGGCGAAAAAAACAAGCCATTTGCAAAACTTAATTTTCTTCATGCAGATATAGTGCTTGCAACAACTCCCGGACTCGATGTCTACCAATGGAAAAGAAGCAAATTTGTAAAGTTGTATATTCATATTCCTCATTCGGTTTCTGATTTATGTGGTTACAGAATGTTTGGACTTGATCATTATGATGTTGTTCTTGGCACAGGATTGAACCAGCTTCCTTCATTGAGAAAAATTGAAAAACTTCGTCCAGCGATAAAAGAAAAAGAATTCTCTGTTGTTGGATGTACATATCTTGATTCTATGAAAAACCGTTTGGAATCTTTTTCTAAAGATGAGCCGCATCAGAAAAAAGTTGTACTTGTTGCTCCTTCTTGGGGAAAAAGTAGCATACTTTCAAAATTTGGCAATAAATTTCTTGAATCTTTAAGTAATACTGGGTATGAAATAATAATTCGTCCTCATCCTCAGTCAATTGTCAGTGAGCAGAATATGCTAAGACCTCTTCAGGAAAAATATTCTGATTTTGAATGGAATTATGACAATGACAATTTTGATGTCTTAAAAAGGGCGGACATTATGATTACTGATTTTTCAGGTGTAATGTTTGATTATGCTCTTGTTTTTGACAAACCTTTTATCTATGCTGATACAAAATTTGATAAATCACCTTATGATATTGATTGGCTTGAAGAATCTTTATGGGAACTTCAAATTCTTACTAAGATTGGTGTTCAGTTAAAAGAAGAGCAGTTCCCTCAAATAAAAGAAATAATAGCGAGTACAATAGAAAATACAGATTTGCAATCGGCAAGAAATGAAGTAAGAGATATGGCTTGGCAAAAAAGAGGCAAGGCTGCTTCTGAAGTTTATAACTTTTTACTGAAAAAATTACAGAAATTAGAAACCAATTAATTAATAATATAGGAAATGTTTATGTCAAATAAAATCAGAATATCGTTAAAAATTACAGTTTTTATTGCGATTTTTTTCTTGATAACTAATGTTCTTGCTTTTTTAATAAGAGATGAATCTAGTGCTTATACAAGAATTTGGATGCATGAACTTTTTACTGAAAAAAATGTAGATATTCTTTATTGTGGTGCTTCTCATGTAAGCCATGGTATTACACCAAAGGTTGCTGACAAGATATGGGGGAAAAACAACTTTTCTACAGGTTCTGCAGGACAAAATATAGAGGGCACTTATGCAGTTTTGCGTCAAGCGATAAAGTTGCATAAACTTCAAAGAGTTTTTCTTGAACTAGACTTTGCTGTTGCAACTTATACACCAGTAAAAGAAAAAACAGGTTTTAAATCTGAATATTCAATAGCACATTATATTCGCGATCCAAAAATAAAATTTGATTATTACAGAACTATGTCTACACCAAAATATTATATAAATACTTTGCTTCCTATAGGAAAAGATAAGCATATGTCCCTTAATCCAAAAGATTTGTTGCATAGGTACAAGTCGTTTATCAATGGAGACTATTTTAATTATGTTTATAAGGATAAGGATGCAGATTACGATGGCAAAGGTTGCCTGCTTGATAAAAGACCTGTAAAAAACGGCACTTTTTCAAATTATTATGACGAAGGAGCTATACGAATCGATAGAATAAGTGATGACTGGAAAAACACGATTGATAAAATTATAAAACTTTGTAAGGAAAACGACATAGAGCTCACAATGTATTCAATGCCTTGCTCTGATTTTTATCTTGCTGAAAAAGGAAATTATGATGAATATTATACTTTTGTAAAAAACTTCTGCAGAGAACGAGGTTTCAATTATTACGATTTCAATCTTGCAAAAGAAAAATATCTCAGGTTGTTTGATGAAGATTTTCATGACGATAATCACTTGAGCGGTCTTGGTGTATATAAATATACAAAATCAATGTGTGATTATTTTGTAGGAAATATTCCTTGCGATGATATGTTCTATGATTCTTATGCAGATAAGTTAAAGGCTCAAGAAGACAGAATTTTTGGGCTTGTAATAAAGCCTACAAATGATAAAAAAGCTGTGACAATTACCCCGATGGTAAATCATGTTTCGGAAAATAGAATTTCTTATGATATAGAAGCTTTTTATGATGGGAAAAATCATATTTTAGAAAAAGGTACTTCAAAAAATTTTATAACTCTGCCGAAGGGAAAATCTGGAGAACTTGTCGTAACTGCTTATCTTGACGGCATAATGGCAAACAAAGCGACCGAATATTTTATATCTTTTTAATTAATAGGAATTTTATATGACATTACTTTCTAATACATTTGCAATATTTATTCTAGCAACACTTGCTGTTTATTATCTTTGTCCTAAAAAAAATCAATGGATTTGTCTTCTTACGGCAAGCATCGTTTTTTATGCTTTCAGTGGTGTAGGAAATTTTATATTTATATTAGGTTCTTCGCTTGTAACATTTTTTGCCGCAAAGATTGTTGCAAAAATGAATAATGACTTAAAAACAAAAAAATTAACTTTTGATAAAGAAACTTTTAAAATAATAAAGCACAGCATTCAGAATAAAAAAAGGTTGGTTCTTGTTGGAATGTTGTTTTTGAATATTGGAATATTATTTTACCTGAAATATTGGCGTGTGCTTATTGGTTCAAAAACACTTCTTTTACCGCTTGGAATTTCCTATTATACACTTCAAGCAATCGGTTATTTTATGGACGTTTATAACGCAAAAATTGAAAAAGAAACAAATTTTGCAAAATTTTTTCTTTTCATATCATTTTTTCCTCAGCTTATAATGGGTCCAATAAATCGTTATGGAATTCAAGGAGAACAGCTAAAAAAAGAACATAAATTTGATTTTGAAAATATAAAACATGGAACTATGCTTGTTCTCTTTGGGGCCATGAAAAAATATGTGGTTGCGAATCTTTTAGTCACGAAAATTTCTGCAATTCTTGATAAAAATTATGATGGACTACCTGGATGTGTTATTTTATTTGCAATTCTTATGTATTCAGTTTATCAATACGCTGATTTTTGTGGCGGAATAGATATGTTCATGGGAGTTGCAGAACTTTTTGGAATAAAAATGCAGCCAAATTTTAAGCAGCCATATTTCTCTGTAAGTATTGCTAATTTTTGGCAACGCTGGCATATAAGTTTAGGACAATGGATGAGAGATTATGTTTTTTATCCTTTTGCCCTTACGAAAATGATGGGAAATCTTGGAAAATGGTGTGCAAGCCATCTTGGAAAACATTTTGGCCGTGTTCTTCCTGCATGTATCGCAAATATCTTAGTTTTCATGTTGGTTGGTATATGGCACGGTCCAGAACTTCATTTTTTTGTTTGGGGACTTTATAATGGTCTTTTGATTGCATTGAGTGATATTTTAAAGCCTGCCTTCAAAAAAATGAATGAATTTCTTCATATAAATGAAAAAGCTAAATGGTTTCATTTATTCAGAATTATAAGAACATTTATTCTCGTAAATATTGGATGGTATTTTGATAGAATTGAAAATGTAAAGCAGAGTTTTATATATTTAAAAGATACATTTGTGAATTTTGGAAATCCTATTATTCTTACATCAAAGTCTTATCTCAGAAGTATAATAGGGGCTATTTCAAACTTTGAATCACATATTATTCTAATATTTATAGGAACCTTAATAATTTTTGTTATCAGTCTTTTTAAAGAAAACAAGATTGATGTTTATAAGGCTATTCAGAAAAAAAATATTGCAATAAGGTGGAGCGCATACTATTTTCTGATGATTCTTGTGATTCTTTCGTTTACTTTCAGTTCTGGCGACACAGGTTTTATGTACGCTCAATATTGAAAAAAATCCCTCCAAAAAATTTATTTTTTGGAGGGATTTTGACTTTTATAATTCTACATACTAAACAGACCGTCTATTTGTTTTTTACTGCAATTTTTGAATCATAGACCAAAGTGCTTCTGCAGAGTTGAAGTTTTCTGGAAGAATTTCCGCTGGTGAAATTTCAATGTCAAAAGTATCTTGCAGTTGTCCAATAAGTTGAACTATATCGAATGAATCTAGAATTGCATTGTCAATAAGTCCTTTTTCTGTCTCAAAATCTACATCTGGTTTGAGTTCTGTTAAGATGTTCATTAATTTTTCCATAATAATTCTCCAAAATATAATTTATTACTAAAAACCATTGGTTTTTAGGAGTTTCCTAAGAGTTAAAATTAAAGGTTTCTATTGTGCTTCTGAGCAATTCATAGGAATCATTGTTTTTTAAAACTATTGCTGGAAGTGGGTGGCTTAAAAAAAGATAGATTCCTTCTGTTACAGAATATGCTCCGATGTCATTGAAAACTAGTGTATCACCGACAGCTGGAGATAAAAGCGGAAGTTTTCTAATAACAATATCTGCCGTTGTGCATAGACTTCCAGCAATAGTATAGTTCTCTATATCTGTGTCATTCAACTGAGTCTGTGCAATATGTTCAACTTTTGGTGTTTTCATTCCCATTATCTGACCATAATAGTTGATATGATTTATCCCACCATCAATTATAATATATTTATTGTTTGTTTCTTCATCAGTTTTTATATCCATTATTTGTGTGCAGTATTTTCCACATGGACTTGCAATAAAACGACCAAGTTCAATTACATAATTGTATTTTGAATTTTCTATAAGAGCAGAAAATTCTTTTAAATTTTCGAAATTTAGGATTTCTTCAGAATTTGAAAAATAATCATAGCCAAGCCCCGGACCATATTCTATTGAGTCAAAAAAAATACCTGTTTTTTTCTGCAATTCTGTACAAAATGATTCAATAAAAGTTATCTCTTCTGATATTTTCGTTATTTTTTTCTGAGTACCGGTAAAAAAATGAATTCCTCGAATCTTTATGTTAGAATAATCTTTAAGTTTTTCGATGCATTCATAGATATCTGATTGGCTCATTCCGAACTGGTTTCCGCTTGTAAGGCGAATAATAACATCTTGACTACGATATTCTTCGGTGTCTACGACGTAGAGCAAATATTCAAGATGTGCTTTTGATTCTAATGTTATCGTATTCACACCCATTTTATAGGCACGCCTTATATCATCTTCAGTTTTGCAGACTCCAGAAAAAACAATCTTTTTAGGCGCAACTTTATATTTTTGACAAATGCTCAATTCTCCAGGAGAGCAAACTTCAAATAGAATATCTTCATCTTTCAACGCTTTTAATAAAAAGGTGTTTGCTTTTATTGCATAACATAGTTTTACGTTGCAACCAAGTTCCTTTTTAATTTCTTGAACACGTTTTATAGCTTTTTGGGCATCAAAAATATACAACGGTGAGCCATATTTTTTTACAAGCAAAGAAAATTCAGAATCCATTTTATATCCTTTATAAATTTGAAATTTTTTCAATGAGCTTTCGTTTGTCAATCTTTCCATTTTTTGTAAGAGGAAATTCATCAATATAAATAAAATCTCCTGGAATCATATAAGTTGGCAAAGTCATTTTTAACATTGAAACAATGTCTTTTTTTTCAGTTTGTTTTCCAGTGTAAAAGGCTGAAATCTTATTCTTTGTAAATACACAACATGAACGAGTGATATTTGAATGTTTTGTAATTTTACCTTCAATTTCACCAAGTTCTATTCTATGTCCCATGTGTTTTATCTGAGTATCTTTTCTTCCAACATAATACAAAAGCCCATCATTTCCATATTTTGCAAGGTCGCCTGTCCGATAAATTCTTTCAAATTTTGCTTTTTGAAGTGGATTCTGCACGAAAACTTCTTCTGTTTTTATGGAATTGTAGTATCCTAAAGCAACACAAGTTCCACTTACGCATAACTCAGCTTCTGTTTCAGGTTCTGTTACAAGTTTGTTGTTTTCATCAAGAAGTAGAATTCGCTCATTTGGAAATGGAATTCCTATTGGTAATTTTTCTGGGGGGGGGAATACACCTTTTGGAATTTTATAATATGAACAATTGCAAGTTATTTCTGTAGGACCATAGAGATTTATATATTGTGCTTCAGGAATATTTTTCATCCAAATTTCAAGTTGTTTACAAGGCATTACTTCACCTGAAAAAAGTATCTTGTTTATTTTTGAGGGAATCTTGTATTCAAATCCATTTAAAGTTGAAATTATGCATAATGCGCTTACTGCCCAAATCAAAGTTGTAATTTCTCTCTCTATCAAATAATCAAGCAGTTTTGTTGGAAATGAAAAAAACAGTTTTGGTACAAGGTGGACTGTAGCACCTGTAAACACTGCACTGAAAATATCTTTTACACTTACATCAAAATCAAATGGAGCTTGATTTGCAATGTTGTCATTTGCTGTAATTTCAAAAAGTTCTGTAAAACAAGAAATGAAATCAATTACAGAACGGTGGCTTACAATAACAGCTTTTGGCACTCCAGTAGAACCTGATGTGAAATTTGCATAAACTGCGTCGGTGTCAATAATTTCTTTTCTTCTTGAGTCATTATACTTTGCTTTATTTTTTTCAGCCTGTTTTTCAATGTCATCTACAAAAAGAGCTTGTATATTTAAATTTGAAAGTTTTTTCTCGAAACGGCTGTCGGCGATAATATTTTTTACTTGCAAAGTTTGAATCATTGAATCAATACGAGAATCTGGAAAAGTCGCATCAAAATAAGAATAGAAACAACCAGAATAAAGAGCAGCAAAGAAATATTCAACAGTTTTTACACTCTTATCAATCATTATTGGAATCGCAGTTCCTGCTTCAAATTTAGCGGACAGGATTGTTGAAAGAGCTCTTGCTTTTAAAACAAGCTCTTTCCAAGTAATAGAAGTTTTCGTATCTGCAAATGCTGTTTTATCAGGATATTTTTTAGCTGTTTCTTCTAAGTAATCGAGTATGGAAAATTTCATAATTTCTCTTATAATAAATAATTTTTTATTATTATATCACAAAAAAAGGTTAAGGTACAACTTGCCGCAGTTTTCTTTTTTGTAACGTTCTTCGAGTTTTTGCGCGATTTTTATGAGTTTATTTTCTGACTCTGGATTTTCTATTATATTCAGTATTAGTTCTGCCAGTTCCTTTTCATCGGTTGCGTTTTCTACATAATTGCATAATCCTTGTGTTGCCTCAAAAAGGGATGTTTCTTTTGTTGAGATTACTGGAATTTTGCATATTGCGGCTTCTACAGGTGTGCGTCCGAATCCTTCAAATAAAGACGGAGTTGCAAACAGCGCCGCATTTGCCAGTAGCCAGTTTCTCTCTTCATCTTTTACACGGAACAGCAGCTTTATACGGCTTGAAATTTGATTAGCTTGTATGTATTCCTGCATTTTATTCCAAATGCTATCTTCTTTGTATCCGCCGCAAAACACTAGATTCAGGTCTGTCTTGTCCTTTATTAGATTGAATGCCTTTAGAAGTGTCATTGGGTTTTTCTTTTCGATATATGCATTCAAGTCAAGAATGTATTTTTTTTGTTCAATCTCAGGAACTTTCTGCTGTCTTGAGACATTAAACACAATCGAGTTTGGAATTATAGGAATATCTTTTTTACATCCTGTTGTTTTTATAATGTCGTTTTTTGTGTAATTGCTTATCGCTATAAGGGAAGTTGTGTTGTCATTTATAAACTCTGTGAATTTTGCCGCATCCTTTTTTGTTCCGTGGTGAATTCTGTAAATATCATGGATTGTTGCGAATGTCTTTAGCTTGGTTCGCACAAATGTCTCATTCATGGCATAAGGAAACCATATTGCTTTTGCTCCGCTTTTTTCTGCAATTTTTCTGAACGCACCGCATTTTTTTATAAGTTTTGCCGCTGTCTTTCTGCCTCTCGTAAGTTTGTAAAGAAGAGTTACCGGCCACCACTTTGCAACAATAATTTTATAAGCCGGAAATCTTTCCTTGAAAAAATCAACATGGTTAAAATTTACAATAAGGCAGAATTTGTCTGACTGTCCAAGCTGAACAAAAGCATCCAGCAAATCTGCTGTGAAGATTGAAGTTGAGTAGGTAAGTTTTTTGCTCTTTGCTTCTGAATGGGCAAAAAAGGTTGTGTCTATTGCAATCATGCGCATTCTCCTTTTGAGGAGAATACTTTAGACACGAAAATTACTTTACTTTTGTACCCCCCCCCGTTGTTTTTGATGCGGATTTGTAACAGGAAGAGGCGTTGTATTCCTCAAGAATTTTTTTATAAATTGTATTTTCTTTTTGAAGGTCAGAATCTTTCTTGAATTTGTATGTTAATTTGTGGATATCGGACATTCGTTTTAGCTGTTCCATTCGTTCTTTTGAATATTCTGTGAAAAGTTCACGCTGCATAATATGAGGCGGAACATCTGAAAAGAACGGAATTAAATTCCATTCTTTGTTATATTTTTCTGCGGCGAGTTTCATAAAAAAATAGAAAATAAAGTAATGAATTTGGTAGTTGTATTTTTCCCAATATTTATAATGCAACTCTCTTGTCAAACATAAAATCGGGTTGTTTTTTTCTGCTGACAAAAACCAGCTTTGAGCTGCTGTTGCCGGGTCATTTTTTTCATTTGTCTTAAATGCAAAAAGTGGTGTGTTAAAAGCATAGTTAGGCTCTGCCGTGCACAAAACAGTCGAGTCAATCCAAGTTCCGCCGTAAGTTATTAAAAGCTCAAGCCTAAGCAAGTCCGAAAAATGCGTTCGCGAGATGATTCCTTTTTTATATTTTTCCTTTATAAAGTCCGGCATTGAAACATAATCCCACATATTTGATTCGGTGATTATATTTATTTTTTTATCTGGCATATTCCTGCGGACGCTTTCAAGGCAGGCTTTTACAATATCAGGGGCATTTTCCTCTCCCTGAAACCAGCACCACCATACTATATCCGAATATTCGTGCGAGGTATTTTCCTTTGTTTTGTATTTTTTTAGAAAACTTGAATACTTAGTCTTTAGGTATGTGTAAATAATCCAGTTCTTGTTTACCTTTTTTAGTTCTGGATTGGTTTCTTTTAATGAAATTTTAAACCATGCAGAAAGAAATATATATCTGATATATGCTTTTAACGTATCAAAGAATTCTTTCTGCTTATTTTCTTTTAGCAGGATTTTTGTCTTAGTAATTAGATTTAACATTTTTTTACCTTTATTATTCTTTTTTTTATTGTTTCTGCCAGCATTAAGGCTGTATCTGTCCGTAAAACCAGAGTTGTAGCCGCGTAAATTGCAGCACCTGCAATAATTCCAAGCAGAATCTGTAAAAAGACATTTTTTATAAAATGAAGTATTGCAAAAACAGCGGCTGCCATAAAAATACAGGACACGCAAACTTTTATAAAATTATTCAGAAACCCATTGTGCTTTATATGTTTAAAACTGAAGAAAATTTTGTAGACGGTTATGATTCCTTCTACAACAAATGTTGAAAACGCTGCTCCAAAAACTCCCCATATAGGAATCAGAAGACTGTTTAAGGTAACATTCATTACGCAGCCGATAATCTGCGACTGAAGTGAAACTTTTTCCATCCTTTGAGGAATAAGAACCATATTATCTGCAAAAGATGCCACCGCTATAAACACTATCACAGGCGACATTATAAGCATTGCCGGAAGCGCGGCTAAAAATTCTTCTCCACTGAAAAGAAGTATAAGAGGTTTTGCCAAAAGCATTATTCCAATTGCGGACGGCAGCGAAAAGAATAGCGAAAAATTCAAAGCCTTTGAGACAATTTTCTGGTATTCGTCACTTTTGTTTTGTCCAAGATAATAAGAGGAGCGCGGAAGAAGTGTAGCAAGAATTGCTGTAATAAGACCTACTACAAGCCCCTTGATTTTATTCGCGGCGGAATAATAACCTACGGCACTGTCAGTCAGCATAAAGCCAAGCATCACAGAATCTAAGGCAGTGTGTACTTTTGATGCGACAGACATTCCAAAAAATGTGAATATAGGTTTTAAGTGCCGTTTAATTTCTATTGCTGTCTTTTCAAAAAAGTTTACAAACTTTCGTGCATAGAAAATATTGCATATATTTGAGCCTACGCTTGAAAACACTCCCATAAAAGCATATGCGACATAGTCATCTGGAGTGCGTACAAAAACAAAAAGAAGCACCAGACTTATGACCTGGAAGATGACAGAGCGTATCGTTACATATTTGTATTCTTCATGCACATTAAAAATCCAGTCAACTCCGATTGTTGTAAACAGAATTTTTGTGGAACACACGATAAGAAGAACCCTGTATTCAGAAAATTTGCTGACGAATACAAGTGAAATGAAAAGCAAAATGTAAGAAAATACAGTTGAAATGAGATTTATAGTAAGAATTTCGCGGAATATCTTGTTCAGCGCATGCTTGTCATCACGAACACGGACAGCCTCCCGTGCGGCATAAGAAAAAATTCCAAGACTTGCAGCAAGTATGAAGTATTCTATTACAGAATTTGCAAAATTTACTTTTCCAATTCCTGCCGGCAATAAAATTCTTGAGGCGTAAGGAAAAGATATGAGCGGAAAAGCAAGGTTCATAAGGGCTTTTATAAAACTGTAAACCGCATTCTTTTTTAGAGATTTTTGTACCATTTTTTTATATTATTTTATTTTACTCCATTTTTTTTCATATTTCTATTGCTTCTTTTTTTTGTCAAGCAAAACTGAAAATTTTAAAAGAAGCTATTCTTCCACAATTTTCCACTTAACAAGGTTTCTTTCCTTTGTGGAAAAACTTGCGCCGATTTTTATAATCCGTTTTCCGCTTGACTTGTACGGCCCGGCGTATTTTGCCTCTTCAATCTGATTCAATGCCTCATCTGCCGTTTTATCCCTCTTGAACTCAAATATAAAGACATTGTTTCCGTTTAAAAGCACGCAGTCAGCCCTGCCGAACGATGATGTCTCCTCAACAGTTGACCACTGGCCCAGCAGCGTGAACACAAGGTAGAACACATTCTGGAAATTCTGCTCTATGACACTGTCCTGTTTTTCCTTCCTTGCGGTTGTGTAGGGAAGAGTCGCAAAAAGAGACTTGAACCTTGCCATTACGCTTTCTGCGTCGCCTTTTTTTATGTCGCGGGCAAAGGAGACAACATCAAGCCCTGTGGAGCGGTTGTTGTTCAGGATTGCCGGGGCAAGAGAGTTTATGAACGCGTACTTCACCTCGTTGTTCGGGTATTTTAAAAGATAAACACCGAATTCCCTGTCGTAGCCCTTTATTGTAAGGTAGCCGGTCTGATAGAAAAGCGGAACCGGGTTAGGGTTGTCGCTCCTGTAGTCCTGAAGCTCCTGCGCGGTGGCCTCCACGCCGTTTGAAAGATCCATGTAGTTCATCGTGCTTTCCTGAAGTTTTTTTATAAGGAAAGTCGGTGTTCCTGTTGCAAACCAGTAAAGTGAGAAGTCCTGTTTTTTCAGCGCGTTCAGAAGGCTGAAAGGATTGTAGACACCCTCGCTGTTTTCATAGAAATGGTAGCCGTCATACATCTTTTCAAGCTGAGCTATGCAGTCTTCTTTTGAAAGATTGTTCTGCGCCGCAAAGCCTTCAACTTCTTGCCCGAGATTTTCGAGCATCTCTTTTTCTGTGATTCCGCAGGCTGTTGCATACTGGCTGGAAAGAGAGATGTCTTCCAGCTGGTTCAGGTCGCTGAATATGCTCACCTTGCTGAACTTTGTAACACCTGTCAAAAATACGAATTTCAGGTCTTCGTCCAATGCTTTGAGAGTGACATACAGACCACGCAAGATTTCTCGGTTATCGTTTACAAGACTTTCGTTGCTCTGGGCGTCAAGAAGAGGCTTGTCGTATTCGTCTATAAGAACCGCCGCCTGAAGACCTGTTTTTTTCCGCGCGGTCTGCACAATGTTTATGAAGCGGCCGGCAAAACGGCTTTCAATTTCTGTAATGCCGTATTCTTCCTCATATTTTTTAAGCTGCAGGTTTATGCAGTCCTCAAGTGTTCCTTTTGAAGAAAAATTGTCCTGCGCAAAATTCAGATAAATTACCGGATAAGCTTTCCAGGCGTCCGGATTGTCCTTTTCGAGCTGCTCAATCTTCAGTCCATTAAAAAGTTCCTTCTTGCCCTCAAAATATGCCTTTAAGGTTGAAAGAAAAAGACTTTTTCCAAAGCGGCGCGGCCGGCTAAGAAAGTAAACCTTTCCTGAATGCACAAGATTGTACACAAATTCCGTCTTGTCTATGTAAATGTAATTGTTTTTTCGTAAGTCTTCAAAACTCTGAATGCCAATCGGCAGTTTTCTGATATTTTGCATGGAACAATGATAGCATAGAAAAGAGGAAAAATAAATTACTATTTTTGATTACTCCAGAATGCGACTTGAGGTTTTAATTTAAAATTTTTGCTTTAGGTTAAAAAGATATTTATACAAACCTAATGCAGAAAGAAAGAATTTTATAAAATTTACGGCGGACGGATTATATTTTAAAATCATTTTCATTTCTTCCTTGGGATTTTTGCCTGTCTTGCAAACAAAAGAGGCTTTCTTTTTGAAAAAACTTTCAACAATTTCCTTGTCAGAAAGAATAGCATCCTTGTGTTTTTCAAAAAGCATTTCCATTCCCCTGACACCCTTTTGAGGATTTTTCGTTATGGAATCTTTTTGCTGGTAGACATCAACAAGAACAGCCTGTTGATAATAAAACTTGTATTTTTTTACTAAATCAAGGGAAAGAGCCCAGTCAGTGAATCTTGGCTGATTTTCATCGAATAAAATATCCTTAAAGCATTCAGCCTTTCCAATGATTGTCTGAGTTGTAGTGCAGTTGTATTTTAATAATTGCTTATATGAAATAAGACCTTCCTTTACTAATTTCTCATTTGGATGATTATATAAATATTTGTGAGTATCTTCATCGTTTACAGCAGTTTGACAGCACAGAACATCAGCGTTGACTTCTTTCAACTTATTTATTTGAACTTTTAGTTTATTTAAACGCCATATATCATCGCTGTCGTGGTGGGCAATATATTCTCCCGTACTTGCCTTTATGCCTGTGTTTCTTGCTGCATTTTGCCCTTTATTTTTAGAATGTCTGATAATTTTCAGTCTTTTGTCATTGATTTGTTCCAAAATGCTGATTGTATCATCGGTCGAGCAGTCGTCTACGACAATCAATTCGATATTCTTGAAAGTCTGATTCAAAACTGAGTTTACCGAGGCTAAAATTGTATTTCTTCTGTTATAAGTCGGAATAATTCCAGATACTAAAGGTTCGTTTTGCATGGTCAATTTCCAAATTGATTTTACTGGGACTTCTCGTCACTTATATGAGAGTGCAACATGAAAAGGCTGTTTTGCGTCATTGCCATTCTAAAAAATATCCGTAAACAGTTTCTTTGCCGTTTATCTCTTTTTTATAGTCTCTTTTCCAGTTAAGCTTGAAAAAAGTCGATTTTGACAGAATGCTATCTAAAAGTTCTTTTGAATATTTATCATTAAAATGTCTGTCGAGTTCTTTTATTCCTTGATTATTGAGTGGCACGGCATCTACAAGCTTCCTGAAATTTGGAATATAATTATATCCGGCAAGCATTGCATAGTCAATGAAAAAATAGTCAATCAGCTTGTTGTATTTTTCCCAATATGAGAAGAATATGTCGCGGCAAAAACTGTGTATAATCGAATTTTTTTGTCCGGCTTGGCAGAAACCTGTCCATTTTCCCTTTGTGATCTTGCTTGTTGAGGTTTCATAATGAATTGAAAAATACGGAAGCGCAAAGCAATTCTCAGGAATATTCCTAGATACAAAGATTGTTGCATCTAACCAAAGCCCGCCATGCTTGGAAATAAGAGCCATACGGAGAATATCAGAAAAATGGGTAAGGGTGATAATGCCTTTTTCAACTTTTTCTATTATGTAATCGGGAATGTCTGCGTAATTTTTCCAATTTTCTTCTGTGATTAAAACCACCGGGTGATTTTCTGCATTTTTTGTTATGCTATCAATGCATTTTTTTACAAGGATAGGTGCAACGTCATAGCCTTGCCACCAGAATATCCATATAATTCCATTATTTTCAGAGAATTTTTCTTTTTTGGAATATAGTATTTCTTCTGCATGACTCTTGTATTTTTCTATAATTCCTGAAAAATCTTTTTCAATAAACCTTTCTATTACAGAATTTGGATTTATGAACTTGAAGAGTTTAGAAAGTTTGTTAAGAATTTTTTTTGTGATAATTAGAACGAAAATTTTCATAATTTTTTATTAATCCTTCTTTTTAGTTTTACAGTAAAAACCAAAAAAACTGCAAATGCTACAACTGTTACAACAATTCCTAATAAAAAATAAGTATTCGTATAACGCAATTCTATATGATGATTTCCTTTTGGTATAACTAATTCCATAAAAGCTGTTTTTGCAAGCTTTGTATCGGTTTGTTTTCCATCGATTTTTGCCTTCCAGAATTTAGAATATGGGATAGAAAGAAAAATACTGCTGTCGTTTGAAAATTTTGAATCCGCAGCAAGAGTATTGCAGCCTAGTTTCACATTCTCAATATGTTCTCCGTTCCCAGTTGAGCCAAATGGCAAAAATTCTGTGTTTTGAAATATCTTATATTCAAGATATTTTTCTCCTGTGTCCTTAAAAAATTGCGGAATTTCATTTTCTTTGTCTTCAGGAGCAAGATAATATTTTACATTGAAAAGCTGGAAAAGTTCTGAATGCAATTTAAGACCGTGTGAACTTAATGCATTCCCAGTTAAATTCTTTTCTTTATAAAAATCATATGAGCCGTCATTTACAAACATAAGCTCAAAGTCAGCATCATTTATCCCCCCCTGTATATATTTCCATTATGGCATTGTAAAATGGCTTTATGTTTGCTTCCTCATTGTAGCAGGGAACTATAAGCGAGATTTTATTCATTTTTTTTCTTCCTCCGTTTTGTCTAGTTATCTATAGAAACATCTTTTTTCTCTTTGAAAATCACAAGAAAACTGAACAGAAAGTTGAATGCGCTGACTAAAATTTCATCAGTGACTTTAGAAAAGACTTCATTCCATCCCAAAACATCAACAAAAAGCGACATTATAAGAACATCAGCGATTCCAGAAAAAAGCCTTGAGCCGTAAAAGTAAGCAATTTCTCTGACAAAAGCCTTCGCAGAAGTGCTAGTTCCCTTGAAAACATATTTTTTGTTGGTGATAAATGCAAAAAGCACGCATAAAAACCATGCGAGCACGGTTGAGATTTGCACTGAAAGTTTTATGTATCTGAACAAATAATAAAGAACCACATTCAGTGCAGTTGTAATAATGCCCCAGAATGTGAATGAGATTATTTTTTTTATAAGCGGAATGTGTTTGGATAATAATTTCATAGCCTAAACTTTTTATATACTTATATTATTTATAAAATTACATTTGTTCAACTTTAATTAAAAACTTTCGTCTCCTATAAATTAAAAATCATAGAAAATTTCTAGCCATCAACTTCAATTTCATCCGTTGAATTCGTGCTAGGATACAGCCCTTCGCCGTTTTTCTTAACGAACGAAAGCCTGTATATCCCGCTTTCAATCCCCTGTGGAACCACGGCATCTATCGTTCTTCTGGTGCGCCGGATGAACCTTGTGACTCTGGCGCTCTTTGTCCTGTCGCTTTTCAATGTAAGGAATACGCCCTGTTTTTCGTCCTCAAAGTCAAACTCCAGGTTTTTTCCATGGATTCTAAAGCAGCTTCCGCGTTTTAGAAGAAGCTCGCTCGAATATTCAGCTGTGTCAGTGACTGAGAAAACATGGTAGATTGCAGGATCCATCGCAGGCGCTGATGATTTTGTCTTATAGGACACTTTGCCGCTGGCCTCCGCCTCGAACTTCTTGTTGACCGCGGCCTTGAGAACAAAGCAGTTGTCGCCTTTCTTGTTCTGGAATTTTACAGAGACAGACTCCGCCGTTCCATGCGCCGCAAGCTGCAGGTCAACCCACGGAAGCCTCACTTTGCATCCCTCCTGAAGCAGCCTTCTGACCGCCGTGTCCAAAACGGCAAGCGCCGCGCGCGTATCCGCCTCAGTGAGGGTTGAATTGTAGCCGACCATTTCCTTCACAATTTCCTCAAGCCCGGCATCAGTGTCGGCTATGCTCTGGAAGCAAAAGCCGCTCTTGCTTTTCCCTGTGTTGTTAGGCACTGTCTTTATGTTAATCATGCGCTTTCTCCGTGTCTTTTTATGCCTGTAATGGCTTCATGCAACGCCTGTCTATGGTTCTAGGATAGGCGAAACTAGATATAATTTTAAATCAACATTGTTGATAAATCAAGCTGAAATTAAACAGATGTTAAATTAATTTCATTTTGAACTCAACTTGGTTTCACTTTGAACTCAACTTGGTTTCACTTTGAACTCAACTTGGTTTCACTTTGAACTCAACTTGGTTTCATTTTGAGCTTAAATTAGGTTAAATTTTAAGTAAATTTGAGTTTGAAACAATGTTATGTTTATTCTTAAATAAAAACAGGTTTATTATATTGAATAGTCAAATTGAATCTTATGAAAAACACTGTTGATTTCGTCTCTTAGATAAGGCTTCTAAGACTTTAAGAAATGCTATATGGAGACATTCGGAGACAGTGCGGCAAAGCCATAATAAAATGAGTGCGTAAAACGATACAGAAAAAGGAGCAGATTTAAGGTGCAAACAGCCGATAAATTAAACAGGGCGGTTAGCACATGGCAAAGAAACGACAGTCATTCAGCAAGGATTTCAAGGCAAAAGTTACACTTGAAGCATTACGAGAAGAATCTACAATTCAGGAAATTGCAGTAAAGTATGGCATTCATCCGAATCAGATTTCCCAATGGAAAGCACAGGCAATTGCAGGACTGGCTGACATTTTTGAACGACCGAATAAGAAATCAGAAGAAACGAGAAAACAGGAAGAGGAAAAAGACAGTCTTTTGAAAACAATCGGTGAACAAAAA
>NZ_FUXC01000018.1 GCF_900167025.1 Treponema berlinense
ATGAATGCCCAGTGGAGGCACAGATATATGACAATCGAACAGGAGATTAAGCTGCAGGCAAGATATTTGGCGCAAGATATGGCAAAGGACATGGCAAAAGATATGGCAAAAGATATTGCAAAGGATATGGCAAAAGATATGGCTAACGATATGGCTAACGATATGGCAAAGAACATGGCACAGGGTATAGCAAAAAATATGGCGAACGATATTGTTCAGAGCAAAGTTGACGAATCAAAACTCGAAACTGCCAAAAATTTGCTTAAAATAAACATTTCGCCTGAACAAATTGCCATGGCTACAGGGCTTTCTTTGGAGCAGGTTAAAAACTTAAAAACTGGCGAAATCTAAGTTTTTTATTATAGTTTTAAAACAAAAACACCAGTTTTCTAAATACGGAAAACTGGTGTTTTTTTGTCGATCCTCCCCGTACTAAACATTGAACAGATTTAGCTGTTCTGCAATTTCGCTTATGTTGTTCAGTTGTTTTCCGATTGCCGTTGACTGGTCAGAAGATAAGGCGATGAGTGAATTTGAGAAAAAGCTACCCCGGATGCGCAGGACGCAGTCGACCGCAGGCTTTAGCCGAGGACGATGAGCGAAAGCGAATCCGGAGCAGCCGGATAAGACGATAAAATGTGGTTCTAAAAAAATTCTTTGGTTGTCCAAAATGACATTTTGTGTTAAATTGTCAAGATAATGAACACTTTAGTTGCTTTGTGCGCAATTGGCGCGGAAAAAATTCTTGGAAATGAAATTAAACTCTTGGGCTACAGACTTGCTGGAAATGCTCCTGGACGCGTTTTTTTTGAAGGCGATGATGACGCTCTTTTTAGGGCGAACCTTTGCCTGCGAACTGCCGACCGCGTTTATCTTTTAATGGCTCGTTACAAGGCTGAAGATTTTGATCAGCTTTTTGACGGAGTTTATTCTGTAAACTGGCAGGATTTTTTTAAGAAAGATACAAAAGTTACGGTTGATAAAGTTCGTTCGTATAAATCAAGACTGAATTCTGAGCATTCTGTGCAGGGAATGGTTCAAAAAGCGATTTACAAAAAACTCGGCGACAGATGGAATATGTCGTCTTTGCCGGAAACTGGCGAAAAAAGCGATGTCCGCGTTTATCTGGACAATGACGAAGCGTTGATTTTGCTGGATTTGAGCGGATTGCCCCTGCATAAGCGCGGTTATCGTACTGACGGCGGAATGGCTCCTTTGCGTGAAACTACCGCTGCCGTTCTTTTGCAGATGAGCATGTGGAAGAGAAAAATTCCTTTTCACGATCCATTCTGCGGTTCGGGAACCTTGCCAATCGAAGCGACACTCTTTGCTTTTAACGTTGCGCCTGGTTTTGGCCGGAGATTTGCTTTGGAAAATCTTCCGATTTTTAACCGTGAACGTGCAGTCGAAATAAAAAATGCTGAAGCGGCAAAAATTCGCACCGACGTCGAGGTTCGCATTACAGGAACGGATATTGACCCTTCTGCCGTTGAGCGGGCCCGTTTAAATGCTGAGCATGCCTGCGTAACTGCCGGCCGTGCGCTCAAGGCGATTGGCGTTGATGCACATTTGTGGCGTCCAGATTTTCAGGTGAGCGATTTTAAGGATATTGAAGCTCCTTACGAAAACGGAATGATAATCTGTAATCCGCCGTATGGCGAGCGTCTTGGTGACGAGCAGCAGGCCGCGGAACTTTATTCAAGCATGAAAAGTCTTTTTGAAGATTTTAAAGGTTGGCAGATTGGCGTAATAACTGCGCACAAAGAGTTTCAGGAAAATGTTGGCCGTTACGCTACGACATTAAAAAGCATAAAATCTGGAAACTTGGACACGACTTTCTATCTTTACAACGGAACAGAAAAAGAAAAAAAACGTGGTGTTCGTCCGGTGGATTTTAATTCGGACAGAAAAAAATCTGGAGAATGGAAAAACAGTCCAAAAAAACAGAATAAAAAGTCTTTTGCTCCACGCGAACGCAAAAATGAAAATTCAGACAAGGAATATTTTTAATGGCTATTGTTGTTGAACACGAAAAAAGAAAAAGGGAAATTCTCGAAAAAGCGATGGAACTTTTTTGTCGTGATGGATATGAAGACGTTACCTTTCAAAAAATTGCGGATGCCTGCGGAATTACGCGCACAACGCTCTACATTTATTTTGGAAGCAAACACGAAATTTTCAATTTCAGCATAAAGCAGTTGTCTTCGGATTTGGAAGTAAAATTTTTAAAAATCATAAAAGACCATTCTATAACGGCAGAAGACTGTCTTCGGAAAATTACTTCGGATGCAATCGACGCCTGTGTCGAAAACAAGACTCTGTTTGAAATTCTGGTTCCATATCTTACAGGGCTTTATAAAACCGGCGATGATGTTTACGAAAGGGTTCGCCGCCGCACAATCCGCATAAACCACCTTTTGAGCATGATGATTGTTCGTGGTCAAAAAAATGGCGAATTTAGAAAATTTAGCGTAAAAACTGCAAACGATTTAATTTTTGGCTTGATTATCGAATCAGTTTTTAAAATGGCAGTTCTTCACAATGCGGAAGTTGACAATATAAAGGCAAGCCTGAATCTTGCAATCGACGGACTTTTGGCAGAACGACCGGAAAACTAAAAATGACAGAAAATTCACAAAACTCTCAAAAAAAAGAACCGTTTTATTTGAACGGACTGCATTTTGGATGCCAGCGATGTTCATTTTGCTGCGGACATTCTCCTGGATTTGTTTATCTTTCGGAGCGCGATTTAAAGGCTTTGTGCAGTTTTAAAAAACTGTCTGTAAAGGATTTTGTCGAACAGTATTGCCGGTGGGCAGATTATTACTACGGAACTCAGGTTCTTGCGCTCAAAGAACAAAAAAATTACGACTGCATCCTGTGGAATAGCGGCTGTTCCTGCTACGAGGCGCGGCCTGTCCAGTGTTCGACCTGGCCGTTCTGGAGCTGGATGATTGAATCAAAAGAAAGCTGGGAAGACTGCGCTAAAGAATGTCCCGGAATGAACAAGGGACGGCTCTGGACTTTTGACGAAATTGAAGAAAACCGGATTGCCTACGAAAAAAATGTTCCAATTCACAAAGAAGAAGTTTTAAAAATTATTGAAGAAGAATCTCAACTGTAAGTTTTTATAATTTCGTCTGCAACGGCAATTCGCTTCATGCTGCGGTCCATTGCCTGTTTTTCGAGAAAACGGTGGGCTTCCTGTTCTGACATTTCTTTATTCTGCATTAAAAGCATTTTTGCGCGGTTTACAATGCGGATTTCTTCCATTTTCTCCTTAAGCTTAATCGTCTGGCTCGAAAGAACCTGAACCTTGTACTGAACGGCAATCGCAATTTTTATCATATTGTAAAAATAGAACTGGTCAAAAGGCGATGTTATTGTAAGAATTCCGTAAGGCTCAACCCTGTAGCTCAGCTGGTCAAAAAACTGTGTTGGCGCAAGAAGCAGGATTGTGCTTGTGCAGGAAGAAATATCAACCGCAAAATCGGTTCCTTCACCGTCAGCAAAATCAACAATTACAATGTTAAAAACCCGTTCAGTGCAGAGCCGGCGGGCCTCGTTAAAATCTTCTGCCAAAATTACATCGAACATTGGCGGAACAAGCATCGCGCTTATTAGAGTCGAAGTTTTTATGTCTTTTGTCACAACTAGAACGCTGTGTATATCTGATGCCATAAGCTTAGAATTTTATGATTTGTTTAATAAATTCACTTTCTTCTGCAAGTTTTCGGGCTTCGGCCAAACTGAGAGGAATTGTCCTGTAATTTTTTGTCCGTTTTTCGTAGTCTTTTTTATCTTCTGCATAAGACTGAAAAAGATTTTCTTGAACAGCAGGCTCTGGAACGAGATTTTTTTTGATTCCGTCGAGGGCCGCGTAAATTAAAAGTGTAAAGGCGAGATAAATATTGCATTCGCTGTCGGAAGAACGAATCTGGATTTTTCCGTTCGGATGCTTTGAAGGAACGCGGATTGCGCAGGAACGGTTTTGAGTTCCCCAGCAGATGAATTTTGGCGCTTTTGACTGTCCGATTCTTGAGTAAGATTCTTCGGAAGGATTTAAGAAATATGTAATTTCTGACAAGTGCGCAAGAATTCCTGCCATAATAGCAGGCATTTTTTCTTCTTTATTTGCCGAAATATTGATGTGCATGCCGTTTCCTGGATAAACAGAAAGCGGTTTTGGCGAAAAATCAGCGTAAAGACCATTTGAAGCGGCCTTTGTGCGAACAATCCACTTAAAAGTCGAAGCATTGTCGGCAGCCGTTTCAGCATCGGAAGCGCGGAAATCAATTTCGTTTTGGCCCGGACCTTCTTCGTGATGGCTGAATTCCGGAGTAATTCCCATCTGTTCAAGGGTAAAATCAATTTCGCGACGAATATTTTCGCCTTTGTCTTCCGGAGCAATGTCCATGTATCCGGCGTTATCGAAAGGAATTTTTGTATTGCGGCCGTTTTCGTCGAGCTTAAAAAGGTAGAATTCAAATTCAGTGCCGAATTTAAATTCAATACCGAATTCGTCCTTTGCCTTTTTAACAGCCTGTTTTAAAATATGGCGGCAGTCTTTTTCGTAAGGAGTTCCGTCAGGATATTTAATGTCGCAGAACATACGGACAACTTTTCCGGTTGAAGGACGCCATGGAATCACAGACAGTGTAGAAGGGTCAGGATGCAAGAACAAATCCGAAGAATGAGCCTCCTGAAAACCAGGAATTGCCGAAGCGTCAAAAGAAATTCCTTCCTTAAAAGCACGAGGCAGTTCGCCGGCCATAATCGAAACATTGCGCTGTTTTCCAGAAAGATCAAAATAGGCAAGACGAATAAATTTTACATCTTCCTCATTCACGTAGTCGATAACTTCAGATTCCATATACATATCGAAAACTCCATCGGCAGATAAAAAAATAGCCAAAAAAATTATAAAGGAATCAATTTGTTTGTTCAATTTTAAAATTTTACAAACAAAAAATAAAAAATTGTTTAAAATGCACAAAAAATAGCAGGGCGGCTTTTTACTTCGCTTTGCTGCGTAAAAACCGGGCTATCCACAGTTCCGCTTCCGCTCCATTCCAAAGCGAAAGATTAAAAAACAGGCAAAAATCGCTTTGGAACGCTGCGCGCTGTTCCTATCCCTGCCGCAAAAAAGTCTCTCAAAAAGCAAATAACATCTTTATTCAATTCCTAATTTTCTGTTAGAATAAACCCATCGGGGCTGTAGCTCACCTGGCTAGAGCGTTGCAATGGCATTGCAAAGGTAGTCGGTTCAAGTCCGATCAGCTCCAAAAAAGCAAAAAGATGTTTTTTTTGCCAGAAAAATAAAAAAAGTAAAAAATAACGAACCGACTACCAAAATGAGCGCCGACCAGCGGGAGGAAAAGGTGCCAGGGAAGGCACCGGAAGCGAATGGAGGCGGCTCGGCGGAGCGTGCAGGACGCGCGCGACATAGAGCGTCGGTTCAAGTCCGATCAGCTCCAAAAGGCAAAAAAAATTAAAAAGTAAAAAATAACGAACCGCTACGTGAGAGGTATTTAAAAATGAAAATCGAAACAAAATGTCTGCATTCAGGTTATGAACCAAAAAACGGCGAACCTAGAATGATTCCAATTATTCAGAGTACAACTTTTAAATACGATTCAAGTGAAGAAATGGGCAAACTTTTTGATTTAAAGGCAAACGGTTATTTCTATTCACGCTTACAGAATCCAACCTGCGACATGGTTGCTGCAAAAATTGCCGCTCTCGAAGGTGGAACTGCCGCAATGCTTACAGGTTCTGGACAGGCTGCAAATTTTCTTTCGGTTTTTAACCTTGCAAACGTTGGCGACCACGTAATCGCTTCTTCTGCAATTTACGGCGGAAGTTTTAATCTTTTCAATGTGACAATGCGAAAAATGGGCATCGAGTTTACTTTTGTAAATCCAGACTGTACAGACGAAGAACTCGAGGCTGCATACAAACCAAATACAAAAGCTGTTTTTGGAGAAACAATTGCAAATCCAGCGCTGATTGTTTTTGACATTGAACGTTTTGCAAAATCTGCCCATAAACATGGAGTTCCGCTGATTGTTGACAATACCTTTGCAACTCCGATAAATTGCCGTCCTTTTGAATTTGGAGCGGACATTGTAACTCATTCAACTACAAAATATATGGACGGACATGATGCTACAGTTGGCGGAGTAATAGTTGATCACGGTCAATTTGACTGGATGGCGCATGCGGATAAATTCCCGGGATTGTGCACTCCGGACGAAAGTTATCATGGAATTACTTACGCCGAAAGGTTTGGAAATGCCGGAGCTTTTATTACAAAAGCAACAGCCCAGTTGATGCGCGACTTTGGAATGGTTCAGGCGCCGGTAAATGCTTATATGCTTAATCTTGGACTTGAATCGTTGCCTGTTAGAATCGAAAGACACTGTTCAAATGCTCAAAAAATCGCCGAATTCCTGGAAAAGAACGAAAAAGTAGCATGGGTAAATTACCCTGGACTTCCAGGAAACAAATATTACGAACGTGCAAAAAAATATATGCCGAATGGAACTTGCGGAGTAATCAGTTTTGGAGTAAAAGGTGGCCGTAAAAATGCAGAAAAATTTATGGCAGGACTAAAACTCGGAATGATTGCAACCCATGTTGCCGACGCAAGAACTTGTTGTCTGCACCCTGCAAGTTCAACCCACAGACAGATGAGTGAAGAGGAATTGAATGCTGCCGGAGTTCCATCCGATTTGGTAAGGCTTTCTGTCGGTCTTGAAAATGTAGACGATTTAATCGCGGATATCTCAGAAGCATTAAAATCTGTATAAAAAACAAGTTTTGGGGTGCTTTTAGAAACCATTTGTCCAGCGTTTTGAAAGTTTAATTTTTACGTTGAAATATCGGAATAAAAATATTATTCTGCTTATATGAACATTTTTGCACTTTTTGCCCTGAGTTTCCTCCCATTAGTTGTGGTCTTTTTTCTTTTTGTGATTTTAGTTCCGGGGCAAAAAAAAGTCCGATATGGAATTTTAGCCTGTATTCTCGGGCTTTTTGCTGTTGTACCGACATCGCTCGTTCAGCATTTTATTTTAAATTTGCCGATTTTTACAGCGAGCACAGTTGTAAATCTTCTTGTTACGGCAATAATTTTTAATGGCCTTATAGAAGAGTCCGTAAAAATGTTTTTTTTGTCGTTTTTGCCTTTTAAAAAACTTAATCTTTCATTTTATTTTTGTTGCGCTCTTCTTGCAGGAATGACTTTGGGCAGTTTTGAATCCATAATTTACGTCGTAAAAAAAATCAGTGGTGCCGCCGAGCCTCTTGGAACTCAGGCCGTGCTGAATTTGTTAGTTGCAAGGGCTTTTACAAGCGTGCTGATTCACACATTTTGCGCAGGATTAAGCGGACTTTATCTGTGGATGTTCAAGAAAAAACAGACACACGTACTGCCTTTTGTCTGGGCCGTACTTTTACACGGCGTCTACAATTTTTTTGCCGGTTTTTCAAACAATTTTTATTGGTTTGCCGTCATAGCAATCCTTTTTGCAATATTAGAGTGCAGAATTTGGTACAAATACAACAATTTAAGCGATACAGGGGTTGACATAAAGCGCTATTGAATATAAACTATTTTAACACGACGCGGGGTAGAGCAGTTGGCAGCTCGTCGGGCTCATAACCCGGAGGCCGCAGGTTCGAGTCCTGCCCCCGCTATAACAGACCACTCAGAAATGAGTGGTTTTTTGTTTTTAAATAGAGTTGCAGGAATAGACAAATAGAAATAATGGTATTCTGTCTCACGTTTACCTTCAATATAACAATAGATTTTAAAAATTAGCAATTCAATAAAATTCATCTGAATTCACTGAAATTCAACTTTTACTTAAACTTCTTACTTTAAGTTCGTGGGCCGTAGGTTTTTGGCCTACGGAACTTGTGTGGTAAGCATAGTTTTCATTCTTAAAAGAAGAAATAATTTCTAAACTCAATGCTTCGCACAATATACCCCCTTATTGTTTTAGTTAAAGGGGTATGTTAAGGGGGTATGATAAAGGGGGAAGATGAATATTTTTACTAATAAGTATTGAATTTTAATCAGACAATAGATTATTGAAGAACAAAATGTAAATACGCTTGTAATCATAGAACAGAAAAAAATAACAGTGACCTTCCTTGTCACCCTATGAGTATATAATATCTATAAATAATTCAATTTATGATGTATAATACTTATTTATAGGGGAATAAAAATGTCTGCAAGACCGTTCATAAAATGGGTAGGTGGAAAAACACAACTTTTACCAGAAATTCGACAACGCTATCCTGAAAATATAACTAGATATTGCGAGCCATTTGTTGGTGGCGGAGCTGTATTATTTGATGTACTTCAGACATTTCATCCTAATGAAGTTCTTATTAATGACATCAATCCTGAATTAATAAATCTCTATGAAAATATTCGCGATAATTGTGAACCTTTAATTCAATTATTGGAACACTTTCAAACAGAGTATCTTGAAACTCCTGAAGCTGACCGTCAGAACCTCTATCTTGGGAAACGCGCAACATATAATCATTTTATTGTTGAACGAAATCCTGAGTATAACCTCGAAAAAGCTGCCCTTTTTATTTATTTGAATAAAACATGTTTTAATGGTCTTTATAGAGTTAACCGCAATGGATTATTTAATGTTCCGTTCAATCGAGCAAAAAGTCCTTTAATTTGCGATGCCAGTGGCGTTCCGGCTAAAGCCGTCGGCTGTTCCGCACTTCGCTATCGCTCATCCTCCTCGCTTCGCTGCGGTGGACTGCTTCGCAAGTGCTCCATAGCCTAACGCAGGAGATAATTATGAAACAATATGAAGCGGTAATTCTAACCTTAGAAAGACTTGGAGGTATTGCTACTCTTGGTCAACTTAATCAAGAAGTTTTCAAAATTAAAGATTGTGAATGGAAAACTAAAACACCTTTTGCTTCAATTCGTCGAATAGTTCAGGAAAATGAAAATATTTACAAGATAAAACCTGGACTTTGGGCGTTGAAGTCACATCAAAAAGACTTAGAAAATAAGGGAATTATTGTTGAAAACGAACACAATAAAGATTCAAAAGAAGTTATAGAGTTTAATCATTCTTATTACCAAGGACTGCTTGTTTCTATTGGAAATCTTAAAAAACTTGGAACTTTTGTTCCAAATCAAGATAAAAATAAAATGTTTCTACATGAAAAACTTGGAGATTTAAGAACTCTTAAAGAACTACCAAAATATTCTTATGATTCGTTTGTTTCAAGAAGTTCGACTATTGATGTAATTTGGTTTAATAACAGAAATATGCCTGATTCCTTCTTTGAGGTTGAGCACTCAACAGATATTCAGAATTCTCTTATGAAATTTTACGATTTACAAGATTTTTATACACGTATGTTTATTGTTGCTGATGAGCAACGACATGAAGAATATAATAAAAAATTAGGTTATGCTTCATTTTTAAAAATGAAAAATGATAAGCGTGTAGAATTTCTTAACTATGATGAATTAGAACGACAATATAGACAAACTATTGAATTACAAGAGATTCATACGCTTATACTCTAGATACTTGATTTCTTTACAAATTCGATCAATAGTTTTCTAATGAAAAGATATGAAGTAACAATAGAAGAGACGTTTGATGAAACTTTTTCATTTGAAATTCCCGATAATGCTGATATTTATGAATGTGTTCGAGAAAATTATTACAATGGAAAAATTGTACTTGAATCAGGAAAATGTCAATTTAGACAAATGGAAATTCATGATTTATCTGATAATTCATGGATTGATTGGCAAGAATTCTAATCAACATGTTGTGGAGCTCCTTGGAAATGGTAGCGGAGAACCGAAAGTTTGAAGTGAGGACCTTTCCCATTCCATATTTTCTATGTAAAGGAGGTATTTAAGTGCAGAGTGGAAAGCAAGTTTCTGTAAACAAAGGCGACTGGGATAAATCTCAAGGTTTTGAAAAAGATAACGCCTTTAAAAGACAATGGATTTCACTTTGCAGAGACAAACTCAAAAAAGATGGAACCATCTGGATCTCCGGAACCTACCACAATATTTTTTCAGCAGCTCAAATGCTGAATGAGTTAAACTTCAGGATTCTCAATGTAATTACTTGGGCAAAAACAAATCCTCCTCCAAATCTTTCATGTAGATTTTTCACTCATTCAACAGAATTTATTATTTGGGCTCGAAAAGAAAAAAAGACACCACATTATTTTAACTATGATTTAATGAAATCAATAAATGGTGGAACCCAGATGCGTGATGTATGGAGTTTGCCAGCTATTGCAAAATGGGAAAAATCTTGTGGAAAGCATCCTACTCAGAAACCCCTTCCATTGTTAGGAAGAATTATATTAGCTTCAACCAAAGAAAATGCCTGGATTTTGGATCCGTTTTCTGGCTCTGCCACTACAGGAATTGCAGCTAATATTTTGGGAAGAAGATATTTAGGCTTAGAACAAAGTTCTGATTTTCTTGAATTATCAAAACAACGACGATTAGAACTTGATGATATTTCCATCAAAGAAAAATACAAGGAAAAGATTTATAAATATTCAGATGTACCACTTCAGGATATTTTGGAAGTCCATGAATCCGAACCTTATTATGGAATTGATTTATCGATAGAATAAATAAAATAATTTATGGGAGAATTTAAATGAATACAATAGATAGTAAGAATATTCCAGAATTAAGAAAAGGATTTAAACAGTATTTAGCAGAGAATCATTCGGATCTTTCTAAACCTGAAATAATTGTTTCAGATGCATTTTATATTAATTCACATGATGTAGGTATTACATTTGAAGATGCTTTAAAAGAGAAAGGAACTGAAAAGCTTAAAGAAAAACTTAAAGCATACTTTGTTTCAATTGGACGAAAAAATCCAACAGGACAGACTCATAATTATTTACGTAACTTTCGTTTGTTAAAAGAATATGTAACAGGTAATAAGGATGAATTAGTCTTATTTGACAAAGAAGAATTAAACAAAGCTATAACTGCTTACATTGCATATTTGCCAGAGCATTTTGAAGATGAAGTTTATAAATGGGAAGCATTAAAATGTTTTCAAGATAACTGGGATATAAGTAATGAAATATTTGCAAAAATGCTTGCAAATTCACTAGCAAAAACAGCTAATTTGCTTGATGTACAATTCAACTTTCCATGTGCTATGATAAAGAAATATGCGGAGCATGATTCTGAAGCAGTAAAGCAAATGTTTATTGATTTGTATGATGAAAATAAAGATTTAGCAATAAGAATTGATACATTTATATCTTCTAGTAAAAATTTACAAAAAAAATATCCTGATTTAGGAAATAAAGACTTTCAAAATGCTAATGTTGTAAGTGTTTATTTATGGTTACGATATCCAGATAAATATTATATTTTTAAGCCCAACCTTGATAAAGATGTTTTACAGATTCTTTCTAGTGACTTAGAACTTAAAGGTGGAAATGGTTATAGAGTTAAACAATTCTATACCTTTATGGATGCCATTAAACCTGAATTAGAAAACAATAAAGATATTATTAGTTATATTTCATCACATCTGACTGATAACTCATTAAAAGAACCTCTTGCATGTACTATAGTAAATGATTTTGTCTTCTTTGTAGGAAGATTCTTAGATGACTATTCTGAATGGGAATACAATGATTACAATCCTGGATTATCAAAAGAAGATTGGAGTGATTTGCTTAATAATCCTGAAATCTTTACGCCATCAGCTTTAGCTGTAATGAAAAGGATGATGGATAATGGTGGCCAAGGAACTTGTACTGAATTAGCAAATAAATATGGTGAAACTAAAAACTACTATAATAAAAATTCTTCAACTTTGGGAGAAAGAATTCTTAAAACAGGTAAATGTGCAGAACCACCCAAAAGAGATGATGGTTCCTTAGCATATTGGCCAATTCTCTATGTTGGAAAAGAAACGGATAGGAATGTTGAAGGTAGTTACATTTGGAAAATTCGTAAGGAATTAAAAGCTGCCCTTGAAGATAAGGATTTATCTGACATTGAATTGATTTCTTCTACTACAGAATCTTCTGAGACAGAAACAGATGAGAATGTAAATTACTGGTGGCTTAATGCAAATCCTAAAATCTGGAGTATGAAAAATATGGGTGTGGGTGAAGAACAAAGCTACACCTTATATAACGATAATGGACATAAAAGAAGAATATTCCAAAACTTTGTTGATGCAAAAGTTGGTGATGTAATAATAGGTTATGAATCAACTCCTGTAAAACAAATTGTTGCTTTACTTAAAGTGTCAAAAGCAAACGATGGAGAAAAAATTTGGTTTGAAAAAACCGAAGGATTAACAAATCCGATTGACTATGATGAATTAAAAGATCTTCCTGCTCTTAAAGATATGGAGTATTTTGTTAATTCTCAGGGAAGTTTCTTTAAAGTAACAAAAAATGAATTTGAAGTTCTAAGAGATATTATTAGAGAAAGTAATCCAATATTAGAAGATAAGGATGATGTAGAAAAATATTCAAAAGAAGAATTCCTTTCTGAAGTTTATATGGATTCTGAAAATTATGATTTGCTGGTAAGCCTTCTAGAGAATAAGAAAAATATTATTTTACAAGGTGCTCCTGGAGTTGGAAAGACTTTTGCTGCAAAACGATTGGCTTATTCAATTATGGGACAGAAAAATGAATCACATGTTAAGTTTGTTCAGTTTCATCAGAGTTATTCTTATGAAGACTTTATTATGGGATATAAACCAGATGGAAATGGATTTAAGCTACAGCATGGTGTTTTCTATGATTTCTGTAATATTGCTCGTAACAATCCAAAAGGAAAATACTTCTTTATTATTGATGAAATAAACCGTGGAAATCTTAGTAAAATCTTTGGTGAGCTTTTAATGCTTATTGAAAAAGATTACCGTGGTGTAAATGCTTCTTTAGCTTATGGTGGAGAGCCTTTCAATGTTCCTGAAAATCTTTACATCATAGGAATGATGAACACTGCAGATAGAAGCCTTGCAATGCTTGATTATGCATTACGCCGTAGATTTTCATTTGTGGATATGGTTCCGGCATTTGGAACTGAAGATTTCCAGGATTATGTTGATAAGATGAATAACCCTGCATTTACAAAACTTATCTCAAAGATTGTTGAACTTAATCAGGAAATTGCAAAAGATCCTACTCTTGGAACTGGATGCTGCATTGGACATAGTTATTTCTGTAACCAGGAAAGAAACAAATGTACAAAGACTAGGATGAAGCAGATTATTGATTTTGATATTGTTCCAACTTTGCATGAATACTGGTTTGACGATTCGACAAAGGTTGATACCTGGAAAGCTAAACTTTATGGTGCATTAGATGATTGAAGATAAATGCATATTAATAAAGAATGTTTATTATATGCTTTCATATGCTTTTCAATATTTGAAGCAATCGCAGTATCAGAATTTACAGCCGGAAGATTTTGAAAACATATATGAACTTCTTTCAGAGATTTTGATTAGAGGAATTACTCAACAATTAAAACAGGGATTGTACAGAGAATACATTCCTGTTTCTGATGATATTCCGACTGTCAGAGGAAGAATATCTATTGATAATTCTATAAAACTTAAATTACAACAAAAGCAAAAGCTGCATTGTGATTTTGATGAGTTATCTGAAAACAATATTTTTAATCAAATTCTGAAATCAATAAGTCTTATATTGCTGCCAAAAATTAAGAATGACAAAAAGAAAAAGATTCATTATTTGATGAGTTATTTTCAGAACGTTGAACAGATTCATCCATATTCAATTCATTGGAATAGATTGAAATATCAGCGAAGTAATAAGAATTACGAAATGCTTATAAATATTTGTCATTTTATTGTTGATGGTTTATTGCTTTCTACTGATGACGGAAATTATAAGATTGCAAACTTTATAGATGAAGAACGGATGCATGCTTTATTTGAAAAGTTTGTATTACAGTATTACAGAAGTACAAGGCCTGAGCTTCATGCGGCTCCTGCCGGTATTCCTTGGGCTGTTCAAAGCACTGGTGATACTCTTGAATATCTGCCGGCGATGATTACAGATATTACTTTGCGCGATGCAAAGAATAATAAGACTTTGATTATTGATACAAAATATTACGGTGAGACTATGCAAAAGCAATATGATAAAGCTACTTACCATAGTAATAATATGTATCAGCTCTTATCTTATATTAAGAATAAAGAAGTTGAAGTAGGCGGCAAGGTTGGCGGTATTTTGCTTTATGCAAAAACTCAGGAAGTTGTAGTTCCAAACCAGGAATTTGAACTTCTTGGAAATTATTATTCGCTTAAGACATTAGATTTGAATCAAGATTTTGAAGCAATAAAAAATACTCTTGATAATATTGCTTTAAATTATTTTTGTTAGGAATGTGCCTATGTACGAACAAGTAACATGATATATTGGAAAACTAAAACCTGCTCACTGGAAATATCCTGAAAATCAGGGTGATGGTTCCCATGATAATCCATACATTGCTGGTTGGCTTGAGTATGATGAAGCATTCGATAATTACTGATTTTTATAATAAAATATTTTAAAATAATGATTGTGATTAATTAAAAAAGGAAATAAAAAGATGTCGAAAAAAGGGAAAAATAATCATAAAAAGAACAAAACAGAAAATATCCAATATAAAAATGAGAACTCTACAGATTATAAAGGTTCATTAGAATCATATTACCAACTAATTCAAATTGAATTCAATTCTGAAAAAGAACGAAAACAAGGTTTGGAAACACGAATCGGTTATATACTTACACTTTTTGTTGCTTTTATTGCTGTCATTTTGGATAAAGTGAAATTCCTTGATATTTTGGAGTTAACTTACTCTAAAATATCGTTTTGGATTCTGTTGAAAATTATATTTGGTTTCGGTATATATGTATCTTTTATTGGATGTATATATTCTTCATTAAAAGGATTACTTACAAACCCATATGCTACATATGAAATTAATAATATAAACTCTTCATCATTAAGCCAGGATAAAAACAAGGGGCTATTTCAAATTATTATTGATTATAAAAATATTATAAAAGAAAACAGAATATTAAATAATGGTAAAGCAAAGTCTCTTGAGTGGACTATACGCTTTATAATAATTTGCATTATCTGTGTTTGTTTTTATCTTAATATACCAGGAGGAAAAAAAATGTCTGACAGTTATGAAGATTTCTTAAAGGGATGTGAAGCTTCGGAAACAATATCTCAAACTTCTCAAATAAGTAATTCGAATGTAACATACCAGCAAGATAGTCAAAATTCTAACATAACACATTTAACTGAAGGTTTAAAATCTGTTACACATGTAAACTTCAGCGAAAACAATGTTACACATTCTCCAAACGAATAAGCAAATTGATATATTTCATTTTGCTTTTATTCACTCGGAATTAAATTGAATAGGATTGTACGTAACATAATTATACCTCTGCAGATAAAATTTAGAATAATGAGGTTCTTGCAGTTTATATCTACAGAGGTATCAAGTTTTTTATTTGACATACTTTTTACTTGTTATAGTAATTTCTAAAATTATAATCTCTATAAATCAATTTTGTTTCTCGGGAAAATTTCCCGAGAAACACAGTTTGGTAGTAAAAATGGGTAGAAAAAAGTATTTTTCGTTATAGTTGAGTATAGCGTTTTGCTTGACCAAACAGCAAAAACACCATAAAATTTAATTAAATTATCGTTAAATATTCATGGGTAAAGCGAGGTACAGTTCTCATTGGTCTCCTCATAACCCGGAGGCCGCAGGTTCGAGTCCTGCCCCCGCTATAGCAGACCACTCAGAAATGAGTGGTTTTTTGTTTTTAAATAGAGTTACAGGAATAGACAAATAGAAATAATGGTATTCTGTCTTACGTTTACCTTCAATATAACAATAGATTTTAAAAATTAGCAAAAAAGAGAAGTTGTGTTCTAGGCTCTTTGTACTTTACTTGGATATATCTAGATAGAAATAGTATTGTTATAAAATTTAATGAATTATTGATTATTTCACAGAAAATGAACCATCAATATTCATCTGAGCACCACCAATATCAATAAGAGCACCAATTAAATATTTCTAAAATATAACACCTTAAGTAAGATTTTTATGAACTTGATAAAAGTTCAAATCTTATTTTAAGGAGGCCTGCTTATGGCCAAAATCAATCCGAAGCTCATTCTTGAGCTAATTGAAAGTGGCATGTCACGAAGGCAAATCTGTTCCAGTCGACATGTCAGCCCCCACACTGTCAGCGAAGTAAAACAAATCGCTGAGAAAAACAATATCACGACAAAAGACATCA
>NZ_FUXC01000016.1 GCF_900167025.1 Treponema berlinense
GAGGGCGCACAGCATAATTGCAAATACCCCCCCCCGTATTACTTTGAGAGGTTCTTTCCCTTTTCCTAGATTAAAAACACTTTTTTCCATGAAAAATCTCCATTATCTCTACTTTTTTTCAGATTTTAAGGGTAAATGCTTATAAAGACAAGTATCTCCTTATTGTATCGGCATTTATTTTTTTGTTATTTAAATTTTTTTGAGCTTGCTTTTTTGGGAATTTGAAAAACAGGTTAATCAGACTTTAATTTTTGTCGAATTTTAAATATATTGTTTTATGGACTTATCAGATAGAATATTGAAATTTAATATTTTGTCTGATAACAAAATTGGGCAGGGGTTAAAAATGAAAAAAGTTTCTGAAATTTTAAAAAAGTATAAAGTGGCTGTAATTTTTGCAGGCTTTGCTGTTGTTTTTGCTGGAATTTGCATTTTTTGTGCAGTAAATCTTTTTTCAAAACCGGTGATTGGCTTTTATGGAATTGATCCGACTGTTCAAAAATCAATTTGCAGCGTTATCGAAAACTGGAACAAAAAAGCCGGACAGAAGTTTGAATTTAAAACCCTTGATCCTTCAAAAACTCTCGAAAGTCACTTTTTTCTTGGAAAAAAGCCGGATTTGCTTTTTACTGTCAGCGGAAATTCTGTAAAAACGGCGGCAGAGGAGGCTTCTAAAAAAGCGGCTGTTTCTGAAAATTCCTTGCAAAAAATGACTTCTTCTATAAAAATGTCTGCAATCAGGGGAGAAAATCCTGGAACTGTGAGCGCGCTTCCTTTGCTTACTGGAAATTTTGAAATTTCAATAAATACTTCTTCTTTTAGAACCTCTGGAATGAATGCGATTGCAACCTGGAGCGATATTGAAAGATTCCTGAAAATTCAGAAAAAGAAACTTGATTATCCGGTTATTTTTGCTGGAAAAGATTCTGATTTAATGCTCGACTTTTTGGGCGCTTTGACCGAGGCTTTTGACGGTGTTGCAGAATACAAAAAAGCGGTTGAAATTATTGAACATGCAAAAAACAAAAAATGGAAGGTTTCGGAAGTTGCTGAGCAGTTGTGCGGAAGTTACAATGCGCCTCTCTATGCTTCTGCAAAACAGCTTTCAAAATGGTACAATGCCGGACTTTTAAACCGCGATGTTTTTAATCTTTCTCAAAAAGATGTCAATGCGTTTTTGCAGGCAAGACTTGCCACAATGGTTTTTATGCCGCTCAGCCAGCATAGAACTGTCGAAAACCGCACAATTGAACGTTTTTCCACGATTTACTTTCCGTCTGAAAAGGCTCCAGGCGAGCGCAGTTTTACGGCGGAAATAATTTATGCGGTTCCGCAGAAAAAAAACAGGCTGAACACGCTTTTAATAGAATATCTTAATTCGGATTCTGGACAGGAAGATTTGAGCCGTGCGACCGGACTGGCTCCGGTTTTTGCCCAGTGCAGAACTCCTGACCGCCAGGCAGACGACGTTCGTTATTGGGTTGCCGCGACAAATGCGCCTCTTGCCGGCTTGAGCCGCGAAGTGGCTCTTTCTAAAAAGCAGAAAGATGAGCTTGCGCGGGAATTGGCCGCAAAAATAAAATTCGGGCAGTTTGAATAATTTGACTGAATAAATTTTATTGTTAATCGGAATGTTTGTCCAAAAAATTTGTGCGTCAGCGATGATAGCAGCGCGAAGCGTTCCTGAGTGCGAAGTACTCAGGAATGTAGGCGAATGCCGGAACTGCGGTCGTAGCGACCCGCGAAGCGGGGGACGCCCAAAAAATTCTAAATTCAACTTTTAAGTTTTTTTGCCGATACTCAAGATATGCGCGTATATTCATTACTGATTAGTTCTATTATTTTATTTTCGTCGTGTGTGGCTTCTTCTCAATCGTCTAAAGATATTTACAAATTGCCGGAAAGTTCGGCTCAGACTGTCGAAACTGCGAAGGCTGGCGGCGTGATTGCTGGTGCTGCGAGCGGTCTTTACAGAATTACTTCGACTAAAACGGCGATTCCTCTTTGGAACGAAGGAAAGGTTTTAAAAATTATCCGTACGCGTCAAACTGAACAGAATTTGGCGGAACAAAATGATTTGCCGGGAAAAACTGCTTTGGCGGAACAAAATGCGGATTCTGACCTTTTAAAAAATAATGCTGAAAAAAACGGTCCGCGCTGGTATTTTTTGACAAGCCGTGGAATTTTGACTTCTTCTGATTTGCAGAATTTTGAATATCGCAACAATGGACTTCCGTTTTTAAAAATGAAGGAAGTGAATTTGGATCAGGTTTCTTTTGTGGACAGGCCTGCGCAGCTAAAGGATTTGGAAGTTCATCCGGAAAATCCTAAGATTCTCGTGACTGCAACGAAAGACCGCGTTTATATAACTTATGACGGCGGATTAAACTGGAAAAGCCTTGGGTCGATGAGCAGCGCAACTTCTGGAATTAAGGCTGTTGCGGTTTGTACGGTTGGCGGCGTTCTTACGGTTTTTGAATCTCATCCGATTTTTGGTTTTTCGTATATTCAGCCGCAGAGCGCAAAACCTGTCTGGAAAGATTGCAATGGCGGTTTTGACAATATGAAGGGGCAGTCTTATCCTGACGAAATCGCTGATATTTGTCCGGTTGTTGTAAAAAATCCTGACGGAACTTCGTCTACTGAGATTTATGCGAGCCAGACATTTTTGCCGAGAATTTATAGATTCAATTGGCAGACTAAACGTGCGGAAATGCTTTACAGCGGAAAAGAGCCTGCTGACACGATTGACGGTCTTTTTTGGGACGGAAATGAACTTTTGTATACTCGTCCGGGCGAAGTGGCTTCGTATTCTCCGCAAAACCAAGGACTTGGTTCTATTCCTCAGAGTTATTATACGTGGAAAAAAACATTTTCTGCGATTGCACCGAACGACACTCTTTATTCGGCATGGATTCCTGACGAAAAAAATCTTTCCGAAGGAATTTCTTTGAGCGAACTCTGGCTTTTAAAACCTGAGCTTTGCACAAACCAGTATGCGCAGAAAGCGTTGAACCGGCGCTCGATTTACTGTCCGGTAAACCATGTGACATCTCAGGCTGGAATCGACAAATACAAAAAAATTATCCTCGACAATAAACTCGACAGTCTTGTAATCGACATGAAAGATGACTATGGACTTTTGCGTTACGATGCGAAAGATCCTGTTGTAATCGAAAAAGGTTATATTTCAAGATACCATATAGATTTAGAGCATTTTGTCTCAGAAATGAAAAAAGACGGAATTTATCTGATTGCGCGAATTGTAGTTTTTAAGGACAAGAATTTAAGTCAGTACGCAGGCGGAAAATATGCGGTTTGGGACAAAACATTAAACAAGGCGTGGGTTGGAACCCGTGGTTTTGAAGATATAACCGACGAAGACGGAAATGTTATTGATCAAAAAACGGCATATTACGACGAAAATTGGGTCGATCCGTATTCTCCTGAAGTTTGGGATTACAATGTGCGGATTGCGCGCGAACTTATTGCCGGCGGATTTGATGAAATTCAATTTGACTACATCCGTTTTCCGACAGACGGACGCAATATGGCAAATGCGGTTTTCCGCTGGAAGGAAAAAGGCATGGACAAGGAATCGGCCCTTCTTTCTTACCTTGCTTATGCCAGAAAAAACATTGACGCTCCGATTGGAATTGATATTTACGGCGCAAACGGCTGGTACCGTTCAGGAACTAGAACTGGACAGGACGTTGAGCAGCTTTCGGAATATGTGGATATAATCTGTCCAATGTTCTATCCGAGCCATTTTGAGCAGAACTTTTTGGATTACGCTCCTTATTCTGAACGGCCTTACAGAATCTATTATTATGGAACTTACAGAAATACTGTAATCGGCAGAAACAGAATTATTATCAGACCGTGGGTTCAGGCTTTTTATCTGAATGTGCGGTATGACCGTCAGTGGTATGGTCAGGAATACGTTCAAAAACAGATTTTTGGCGTGCGCGACAGTGTTGACCGTGGATACATGTACTGGAACAATATTGGCCGCTACGATGATATTTTGCCGGATGTCGGAAATTCTGCTTATAACGGAACTGCAACCGAGGCCTCAAAAGAATACCGAAAACCGGCTCTTGGAAACAAAAATCTGCTTTATCCAGAAAATATAGAAACTTTTGAGAATATGGAAAAATTGCAAAGCAAGGCTGTAAGCGAATTTACTCTGGACAGCGGAAAAAATGAACTTGCAGGAAAAGAAGGGAAAAAAAGCGGCGGCTTTCCTTCGATTGGCGACATAAAAAAACTCTGGCAGGCATACGAAATTGACAAACGCGAGATATAACTTAGATGAACCGGTTGCGGCAATTGCGACAGCTCTTGCTCCTGCTGCTCTCGGCATTGTCCGTGCAAGCGGAAAAAACTGTATCGAAAAAATTGCAGAAATTTTCTCAAGACCAAAGGCCTTAAAAGAAGCCGGTGGAAATTCAATTGTCTACGGCTGGATTTTGGACAAAAATACAAAATCTGAGGGAGAAAATGCAGAAAAAATTGACGAAGTTTTGATTTCGGTTTTTCGCGCTCCAAAAAGTTTTACTGGCGAAGATATGTGCGAAATTTCCTGTCATGGCGGAGTTTCTGTCGTAAATGCAGTTTTTGAAACTCTCGTAAAAAATGGTTTTCGTCAGGCAGAAAAAGGCGAATTTACTTTTAGGGCTTATATAAACGGCAAGTCGGATCTTACAAAAGCAGAAGCTGTCCGCGAAATAATTGATTCTAAAACCAGCGACAGCCGCTCTCATGCTGCCGGAAGACTGAGCGGTTCTCTTTTTGAAGAAATCGATTCAATAAAAACTCTTGTTACGGACACCCTTGCTGCTATCGAAGTTGATATTGAATATCCGGAAGACGAAGAAACTATTGCCGACAGTTTTGACCCGAAAATGCTCGAAAATGCCCGCGAGCGTCTTTGCGAACTTGCTTCTTCCTGGAAAAGCGAAAAAATTTATCAGGACGGAGCAAAAATTGTTCTGGCTGGAAAAACAAACGCCGGAAAATCTTCGCTTTTTAACGCGCTTTTAAAAGAAGACCGTTCAATCGTAAGCGACATTGAAGGCACAACCCGCGACTGGATTGAAAGCTGGGTAAGTTTTGACGGAATTCCTGCAAGGCTTTTTGATACTGCCGGACTTAGAAAAACAGATGATATAATAGAAGCAAAAGGCGTAGAACTGACCGAAGATTTGGCTTCGAATGCGGATTTAGTTCTTTATCTTGTGGATTCTTCAAAAGGCGTTCTGGACGACGATAAAAAATTTTTAGAAAAAAACAAAAATATTCCGGTTATTGTCGTATTCAATAAAATGGATTTGGCAGGCGAAAATGAAAAATCTTTTGAAGAATTTTTGGCTTATGAAGGAATAAAAGATTCTGTAAAAATTTCTGCAAAAAAAGGAATTGGAATTGGCGAGCTTACGAGTCTTGTAAAAAAGACGATTCTGAATGATTCGACTGTAAAAAGCGAAAAAATTGGACTTGGTTCGGAACGGCAGAAAAAGAGCGTGGAGCAGGCTCTTGAACGGGTTGAACATGCCCTGGAAATTGCAAAGGACGAAACTTACGGTCTTGACGCTGTGGTTCAGGATCTGGAAGATTCTTTGGACAGTCTTGGCGAAGTAACTGGCGAAGTTACGCCGGACGATGTTTTGGGTTCGATTTTTAGCCATTTTTGTGTCGGAAAATGATTTTTTGCAGGCAGATGCGGCGGATTTTGATAAAATTGTCTGGGCGGATGCGGTTAAAACCGACCTGTTATTTGACGCTAATGCAATCTGAGTGTTAAAATTGAATAATCTATCAGAGAGGATTTTTACATGGAAAAATCTGTAAAAAAAATATTCAAAATTTGTGCTTTTGCCGGCATTTTTATTTTTGGATCAGAATTTTTATTTTCGCAGGAATCGCTTGATTCTGTTTATGCTCAGATTGATTTAGCATTTGTTGAACAGTCGCCGGAAAATATTTCAAAAGTTCTTGAAATATATTCATCTTCAAAAGACTATTACCTTTACGAGGCTTACACTTTAAAAAAGGCAAGACAATATGTTGTTGAAGATAATCTTGAGTTTGCTCGCGATGCAACTCTTGCCGTAATTGACAATAATCTCGAAAATTTTGATGCCGTTGACTTATATTCGTATATTGACCGCGCAATTTTGAGCGAAGAAGCGGCTCGCCGTGCAGAAGAAAACCGCCTTCGTATGGAAGCCGAAAGACTTGCCGTTTTGAATGAGCGCACAAAAGCAAAAATTGCAAAGTCTGACTCTTATTCCAGCGTAAATACGGCGTCTGGAACTTCAATTTACATAAATCAGGAAAAGGCTTTTTCTTCGATTGACTGGAACGTAAGTATCGGAGTTGCCGATGTGCTTTTCCAAAGCGTAACAAAACCTGACAGCTATACAAGTTTAAAATACGGACTTTCTTTTGGAGCAAATCTTTTCTATAAGACAGAAGAGTATATTGCCGGCGGTGAAATTTTTGCAGATTTTGAAATGCTTACTCTCGGAACTGGAGAGCAGGAAATAATCAGCACAGGAAAATTTGTCCCGATGATTTCTTTCCCGTCGCTTAACAAAAATTTCTTCCTTCGCGTTGGTGCGGTTGTTCAAGGGCTTGGCGCCCAGACTGATGTCGAGACAGGTTCTGTAGAAACATTTTTCTCCCCGGTTTTTGGACTTGGTCTTTTTAATATGATGCTCGGTTCGACCGCAATTGATATGTATTATGACTATTATTTAGGTCATTTTGCGTACGATGATTTAAAATCCAGTATGGAAGCAGGTTTTTCTGTAATGCTCCCGCTTACAGAAAACGAAAGAACAAGAATCGGCTTAAAACTCGGACTTGTTGATACGCTTTTTATAAAGGATGAAGGAATCGATAACCGTGCAAAAGGAATTATTTCGATTGGAGTAGGAAATGTTAAAAATTAAAAAAGTTTGTTCATTTGTTGCGTTGATTTTTACAGCAGTTTCGGTTTTTGCCCAGTCGGGAACAGCTGAACTTACAAAACGTTATCTTGAAAGGGCAAATACTCAGTACGAAAATGCCCAGTACAACGATGCTTATAAAACAATAAATGCGGTTCTAAAATTGAATGAATCTTCCGGGATTCCGGCGAACGCAACTCTTATTGCGACACAGATATATTCAAAAGTATTGGACGGCATAAAATCGTCGGGGGATTATTCGAAATTTGGCGATGTGACTGCAAATCTTGAAAAATATCCTGTAATTGCAGACAGCGCAATCCAGCAAAAAGTAAAGGCGATTTATGCCCAGCAGGAAGCGGAACTTCAGGCAAAAAAAGAAGCCGCACAAAAAGCTGAACGTGAAGAGCAGTTTAAAATGTATCAAAATCAGCTCGAAGAACAGGGAAAAAGCCAGGCTTCCTTTATGGACGCAATGCAGAAAAGCCAGGAATCTGTAATGAATTCAATCGTAGAACTTGGCGAAAATATGTCCGAAGCTTCGAAACAAAGCGCAAAATCAAACCATATGGTTTTAATTGCCGTTCTGATCATCTGCGTTGTCCTTGTTTTTGTATTTATAGTCGTAATTCTTGCAATTCGTGCCGCTGCAAAGGCGAGCGCCCGCCAGTCAATGCAGTTTACTGAGACTTTAAAGCTTGTTCAGGGAATGACACAGCAAAACAGCCAGCTGCTTCTCGGAAATGTTACGGATTTGCAGAGGCTTGGAGGTCCTGGACTTCGTTCTGCAGGAAGCAGCCGTTGGGGAGTTGATGCGCTTCCGGCTCCAGAAATGAGCGAAGAAGACAAGGAAGAATTGAAAATTCTTGCTATAAAGTGCGAAGAACTCGGTTCAAAAATTGACAGCGTGAGCCGCCGAAAAAACAATTCAAAGAACGTAAGCGAATTGGTTTACAAGCTTTCTATTGCTCTCGGCTTGAATCAAAATACGTCGATGGTTTATTTTTGCGCGTCTATGGTTTACGATGCAGGATTTTTGTCTGTTTCAGAAGAAGTTTTGTCTGGCGCAAATTTGACCGAAGAGCAGAAAGATGAGCTTAAAACCCACGTTTCGAATTCTGCTGAATATTTTGACTTTGTTCCAAAAAAATATATGCAGATTTTTGAAGATGCTGCCAGAAGCCATCACGAAAATGAAGACGGTTCAGGTTATCCAAACGGCTTAAAGGGAGATGAAATTCCTCAGATTGCAAAAATAATTCACGTTGTGGAAAGTTACAATTCCCTCATAAGCCGGCGCAATTACCGTCAGATAAAAGACAAGGAAACCGCTATCGCAGAATTGCTTTCAAAGACGAATTTGTATGATGAAACAGTTGTAAAAGCATTGGATTCCATTGTTTAAATTGCTTATTTTCGATATTATTGAATCGCTATTTTTATAGCGGTTTTTTTATGGGGGACTGTTATGTGTGGAATTGTCGGTTATGTTGGAGAAAAAAACGCAACTCCGATTCTTATAAATGCTTTAAAAAAACTTGAGTACCGCGGATACGATTCTGCTGGAATTGCTGTTTTGGGAAACGATGGCATAATCGTACGAAAGGCAAAAGGCGCAATCAAGTATCTTGTTGAAAAAATTACTGGCGAGGTTGTAAAAGATTCTAAAAACCTGTCGAAGGAAGAATGTGAAAAAGCCGAAGCCGAATATGAGCGGCAAATTGAAAAAACTGCTGATTTTGTAAAAGGCAATATCGGAATTGGACACACTCGCTGGGCAACCCACGGAGAACCAAGCGATATAAACGCTCATCCGCACACAAACGTAAGCGGAACAATTGCCGTAGTCCATAATGGAATTATCGAAAATTATGCAAAAATCAAGAACTGGCTTCAGAGTCAGGGCGTTGTGTTTAAAAGCCAGACAGACACGGAAGTTGTCGCACATCTTATAAATTATTATTACGAACAGAAAAAAGACATTTTTTATGCAGTTTTGCAGGCTCTTAAAAAACTTGAAGGAAGTTATGCGCTCGGCGTTGTGTGCAAGGATTTTCCTGACAGAGTTATTGCCGCGCGAAAAGATTGTCCTCTGATTGTCGGTGTTGGCAACGGTGAAAATTTTATTGCGAGCGACGTTCCTGCGATTCTTGAATACACACGCGAAGTTCATTATCTTGAGCAAAAAGAAGTTGCTGTTCTTTACGCAGACCATGTTGATTTATTCAACGAAGACGGCGAAAAAATCATAAGAAAACCTTCTCATGTTGAATGGGATTTGTCTGCTGCAAAAAAAGACGGTTATGCTCACTTTATGCTTAAAGAAATTCACGAGCAGCCAAAAGCCCTGACTGATACTTTGCGTCCGCGCCTTGTAATCGAGAATAATGTTCCTGTAGATATTAAATTCGATGAATTCGATTTTGACGAAAACTGGAAAAATGCCGGAAGAATTGTAATAACTGCCTGCGGAACCGCTTCTTATGCTGGAATGGTTGGCCGCTACGCTTTTGAAAAATTTGCAAGAATTCCTGTTGTTGTGGACGCGGCTTCGGAATTCCGCTACAGAAACCCGATTTTAAAAAAGGATGATATTTTTATTGTAATAAGCCAGTCCGGCGAAACAGCCGACACTCTCGAGGCTTTGAGAATTGCTAAAAAATGCGGCGCAAAAGTTATTGCAATTACAAACACTGTCGGTTCGAGCGTAAGCCGCGAAGCAGACCGTATTATCTACACATGGGCAGGCCCGGAAATCGCAGTTGCTTCGACAAAAGCGTATACGACTCAGTTGATGTGCCTTTACCTGCTTGCAATCAAAATGGGCGAAGTCCGGGGAACGATTGCAAAAGACGATTATTTAAGGCTTTTAAAACAGCTTGAAGAAATTCCTGAAAAAGCAAAGCGGATTGTAGAAAATCAGCCGGTAATCCAGAAATTTGCGTCTGAACAGTTCAATAAAGCAAAAATATTTTATATTGGACGTCTGTTCGACAGCGCTTCTTCAATGGAATGCGCGCTCAAATTAAAAGAAGTAAGCTACATGCACAGCGAAGCATTTGCCGCCGGAGAACTAAAGCACGGTCCGATTGCTCTTGTTGATAATTCTACTTTGGTTGTTGCGCTTGCGACAGAACCTGCTCTTTACGAGAAAATTGCATCTAATATTCTCGAGGTAAAAGCCCGTGGAGCCGCAACTCTTGTAATTACTCAGGATTGCAGCGGAGCTTTTAAAAACTGTGCTGATACGACAATCCAGATTCCAGAATGTGAAAACGATTTGGCTTCGATAATTTCTGTAATTCCAGCCCAGCTTTTTGCTTATTACTGTGCTGTTCAAAAAGGTCTTAATCCTGATATGCCTCGCAATCTTGCAAAGAGTGTTACGGTAGAATAATATGCGGATTTTGTGTTTAGGCGACAGCATAATGCAGTACAACGACTGGACTTCTTACCCTCAGACAGGCTGGGTTCAGTTGTTGGACAGATTTTTTGAAAGCGGAACTCAGATTTTGAATTTTGCGCGCAACGGAAGAAGTTCAAAGAGTTTTATTGCCGAAGGCCGGTTTAAAAAAGTTTTGGAGCAGGCGCAGCCAGGCGATTTTGCTTTAATTCAGTTTGCGCATAATGACGAAAAATCAAACGATCCGGAACGCTATGCTTCTCCAGAAAAAGGCGGCGAATTTAGAAAAAATTTGAGTTTTATGGCAAAAGAACTTGAAAAAAAAGGTGTAAAGCCTGTTTTTTTGACGCCTGTGACAAGACGAAAATTTGTTTCTGAAAATAAAATAGAAAACAGCCACGGACTTTATCCGAATGCGGTTTTGGAAACTGCCGCCGAATTAAAAATTCCCTGCATTGACCTTACGGCCCTTTCGACAGAATATTTTGAAAAATGCGGAAAAGAAAAAAGCCGCCGTTTTTTTATGAATTTTGACGCTGGGATTTTTGAAAACTATCCTGACGGTAAAAGCGACGACAGCCATTTGCGCTGCGACGGAGCATACAGTGTTTGCCGGCTTTTTGTTACGGCTCTTTTAAAAATAAAGGACAGCTGGAGCGAATACAAAGATTTGGCAGAAAAAGTCTGCATAAAGGGAATTTATTCCGACAGGGAAATCGACGACGAAAAACTCTTCTGGTAAATTTTTGTGAGTTTTAGTCTTGCTTAATTGACGGCAACCACTGTTTTTTGATATACTCAAAAAAGTATCAGGTCATAAGCCTCTACAACCAGGGCCATTAGCTAAGCTGGTTGTAGCGCCGGCCTTATAAGCCGGGTCTTACCCAAGTTCAAGTCTTGGATGGCCCAAAAATTGCCCGACTTGTCGGGCAATTTTTTTTGTAAACACAACATCTTTTTTATAAAAAAACAAGCCAATGTACGCCGGATGCGGCGGCCGGAGTTGCCGAAGGCAATGAGCGAAAGCGAAGCCAGAGCAGCCGGTTTTTGAGTTGATAAACGTTCAAAACAGGCGGATGCACTTTTTTTTCTAAAATGCCGTCCAAAATAAAAAATCTAAATTTAACTTTTATTTAATTTTTGCTAAACTTAAAATCAATATAATTTGTAAGGATTTTGTATGAAAAGTTCAAAATTTGTTTTTGGAGCCTGTCTTTTTTTTGTTATGGCTTCTCTTTTGCCGGCTCAAAATGCGGAAAATGCGGTTTATGATGGAGAAATTGTTTTTAGCGCTTCTGCCTTGAGCGATGAGGAAACTCCGTTTTTTGGCGGCTGGAGTGGTGAATGGAATGAAAGAAAGCATCCTTTTGTTGCCTTGACCGGCGCGCTCGGATTTAACGTTCTGCTTGCAACCTGGAACCGTTATATGATTGGTTCAAACTGGGCAAAAACAGGCTGGGACGAATGGAATCACTTTTGGGAGAGGGAGATGTCCTGGGACCGCGACTGGTACTGGACAAACTTTTTTCTGCATCCTTATCAGGGTTCTATGTATTATATGGCTTCCCGCGGTTCAAATTTGAACCAGCTTGAGTCGTTTTTGATTACTGCTCTTGGTTCTTATACTTGGGAATATCTTTGTGAGACAAACGCACCGTCAAAAAACGACATGGTTTTTACGAGCGTCGGTTCGTTTGCTGTCGGTGAAATGTTCTACCGTCTGAGCATTGAGGCGGAAGAAATCAATTCGCTTTTTAAAATTGCGATAAACCCTCAGCTGCTTTGGACTGAATATCTTTGGGGAATCAAGCCTAAAAGAACTGGAGGACACATTCACAGTTTGTCGCTCGGTGTTGATATTGGAAACGTAAATGCTGGAGTTCACCTTAAAGACAAAAAATATGAATATCCTGAGCACGAGACATTTCCGCTTTTTGGAATGGTTGAGTTTAAGGTTGAGTACAATGATCCGTACCGCCACGATTCTAACCGTCCTTATGACCAGTTTACGCTGGAAGTTCAAGGCGGAATCGGAAAAGGTTCTGGAAAAGGCTCATACTGCGCTTACGAGGATGTTGACGAAAAATTGTTCTACGACATCCGCATTCTTTCGGACGGAATGTTCTTTGCGCGCGAGCTGGACTTAGGCCAAAATGTCGATACTTCTGTCGGCGCCGTAATGCTCTACGATTTTGACTGGCAGTCGCTGTACGTTTTTTCTTCGCTTGCTCCGGGATTTGCGTTTAAGCAGCGTTTTAACGGCGAGGACAGGGCTTTTGAGTGGCAGGCAATGCTTGCAGGAATTTTGCTCGGAAACACAGATTTTTATTATTATCAGCGCAAGGTTATTCCTGAGCCGGACGGTGTTTCTTGCGGATACAACGAAACTGTAGGTTTTGAATCTGTCTTAAAATTAAAATATGCGACGGAAAACGGATTTGCCTGCGGTCTTGATTTTAGAGGTTACGCAATGTACGACTTTAAAAATCAGCTTCAGAGTTTTTGCAGCACGGGCTGGGAATTTATCGGGCTTTTGTCTGCAAGCGTAGAAGTTCCAGTTTCAAAGAAGGTGAGGATTGGCGTTCGCGACGAACTTTTTGGGAAATTTACGCGTTATAACGATACTGATACTGCCGGCGATTTGCGCTATATTGTGAATACAGCAAGGGTTTTTGCAAAACTTCAGTTAAAGTAGCGTTTTTTGGGTGGCTTTTTGCTGCGCAAAAATCAGGCTTTTCTGGGTTCCGGCTTTCGCCTGCATTACCGGTTGCAAGCAACCGGCAACGGCTTTGCCGCCCATACAATCCTTGCCACATTTGTAATTTTTTGGGAGAAAAAATGAAATTTGTCAGCACTAGAAATTCAAAAAATTCTGCCGATTTTGAAAAAGCTGTATTGGACTGTCTGCCTTCTGACGGTGGACTTTATGTTCCTGAAATTACGGCGGATTTAAGACGGTGGATTTTATATGCGGATTCTAACACTTCGTTTGCAAATATTGCAGGAACTTTGACTTCTGCCTGCATAAATGACGAATTTTCTCCGATTATTTGCGAAACGATTGCCTCAAAAGCGTTTACTTTTACGCCGGAAGTTAAAAAATTAGACGAAAGGTTTTATTCGCTAAAGCTTTACAATACTCCGACTGGAAGCCATAAGGACTTTGGAATTTCGTTTCTTGTAAACTGTGTCGAAACAATCCACGCTTTGAACGGCGGTTTTTCGACTTTTCTAGATGCGACTGTCGGCGAGCTTGGAGCAAGTCTTGCTCAGTTTTTGCGCGGAAAAAAGCATGTAAAAGCGGTTTTGGTTTATCCAAAGGGCAGGGTCCGCGGTCTTGAAGAAGGCGATTTTGTCTGGAATGGAGGCAATATTCTTCCTGTTGAAGTTGACGGAACCGAAGCCGACTGCCACAAGATTGTAAGGGAGATTTTCGACGACAGACAGCTGGTTGAAAAATTTCATCTTACTGTTGCAAACACAGCAAATATCGGCCGTCTTATGCCTCAGCTGTTTTTTTATCCGTACGCTTTTACCCGTTTAAAAAAAGAAGTTTATTCTGACATTTATTATGCAATGCCGTGCGGAAATTACAGCAACCTTGTTGCAGGCCTTTACAGCTGGCGATTGAGTTTGCCGGTAAACGGATTTATCTGCCCGACAACTGCAAGTCTTGCGCTCGATCCTGCAGGGCTTTGTTCTGTGCCTGACGATATGGTTCCTTTTGAAAAGCGTTCCCGCTCAGATCCTGCAAGCCCTTCCAATCTTGAACGGCTTGAAGATATTTTTAGCCGCAACAGCCTCATGCTCAAAAATTTTGTTTATCCTGCAGATGTAAGCGATTTTGAAGCCGACGAAGCCTGCCGCGAGCTTTTTATGAAATATTCAATTTTTGCGGACAAAAACACTTCTGGGGCGTATGCTGCGATTAAAAAACGCCGTGATTTTTTGGAAGAAGATGATTCGACTGTGGTGCTTATAGAACGCGATGATCCGTCTTTAAGCGCGGAATATGTCCGCCATACGACAGGAATTGCTCCTCAAATGGGCAAAAATGTTGAAAAAGCTTTGAGCGAAGTAAAATTGAACCAAAAAACCGTCAAAGAAACAACGGAGATTGTGGATTTGATGAAACAGTTTTGCTGTTTTGACAGTGAGAATAATTAAAAACTTCATTAAAATTTTGTGCACTTGCCAAAAAATATTCAATTTTGTAATATAAAACCGCTAAGGCAAAGAGGCCGTAGATAATTTTCTAGTTTTTAGAAAAATGTCTACGGTCTTTTTTATTTTAAACCAGAAAAATAAAAAGCCATTTTTTTGAAAAGGCGGCTTTTTCCTGGAGGTGTCTATGTGTGGATTTGTAGGTGCATTTGATTTAAATTCCGGCTCGCAGCCGATTGACGAAGGTCTTAAGGAACAGCTTAGAAAACAGGTTCTTGATATGTCGAGAACGATTCGGCATCGTGGTCCGGATTGGACTGGCGTTTACACTGGGGACAATGCGATTTTGAGCCACGAAAGACTTGCGATTGTAGACCCTTTTTCTGGAAAACAGCCGCTTGTAAGCGATGACGGAAAAATTATTCTTGCTGTAAACGGCGAAATTTACAACCATCAAGAAATTCGCGAAGAATTCAAGGGAAAATATAATTTTAAAACAATGTCGGACTGCGAAGTTATAATCCCTCTTTACAAGGAATGTGTCGCAAACGGAAAAAATTTTTCTGAGATGATAGAAAGACTTTCGGGAATTTTTGCTTTTGCGCTTTATGATTCTGAAAAGGACGTTTATCTGGTTTCTCGTGACGAAATTGGCGTAATTCCTTTGTATCAGGGCTGGGACAAGCAGGGAAGATACTTTGTTGCGTCCGAACTTAAGGCTTTGGAAGGCGAATGCCAGACAATCGAAGAATTTCCGAACGGTTGCTACCTGTATTCGCCAGACAAAAAAATTGTGCGCTGGTATAAACGCGACTGGGAAAGCTTTGACAACGTAAAAGATAATCCTAAGGCTACGAACGAAAAAGGCGAGGTTATAAATCCTGCAATTATTGAAAATTTGCGCAACGGTCTTGAGGCCGCTGTAAAAAAACAGCTTATGTCCGATGTTCCTTATGGAGTTTTGCTTTCCGGCGGTTTGGATTCGTCGATTATTGCCGCAATTACTCAAAAATATTCAAAAAAACGCATAGAAACTGGCTCGAAGGAAGAAGCCTGGTGGCCGCAGTTGCATTCTTTTGCAATTGGGCTTGAAGGTTCTCCGGATTTGATTGCTGCAAAAAAAGCGGCTGATTACATTGGAACGATTCATCATGAAATTCACTTTACGATTCAGGAAGCTCTGGACGCTTTGGAAGATGTAATTTACCACATCGAGACTTATGACATTACGACTGTCCGCGCTTCGACTCCAATGTACCTGCTTGCCCGCGCAATAAAGGCTATGGGAATAAAAATGGTTTTGAGCGGCGAAGGAAGCGATGAGCTTTTTGGAGGATACTTGTATTTCCATAAGGCGCCGGATGCCAAAGAGTTTCATGAAGAGCTTGTGCGAAAAATGAGCAAGCTGCACCTTTACGACTGTTTGCGCGCGAATAAATCGCTTATGGCCTGGGGCGTTGAAGGACGTGTTCCGTTTTTGGACAAGGAATTTATCGACATTGCAATGCGCTTAAACCCGGCTGACAAAATGAATATCCGCCTTTTGGACGGAAAACAGCGGATGGAAAAATGGATTTTGCGAAAGGCTTTTGAAGATATGCTTCCTGCAGAAATTTGCTGGCGGCAGAAGGAACAGTTTTCTGACGGTGTTGGCTATAACTGGATTGATACTCTTAAAAAACTGACAGAAGAAAAGATAAGCGATGCTGAATTTGAACGCCGCGAGAACCGTTTTCCGGTTAATACGCCTAAGACAAAGGAAGAATACTATTACCGCGAAATTTACAGCAAACTTTTCCCGAGCGACAGCGCTGCAAAAGTTGTTCCGCATGAAGCTGGAGTTGCCTGTTCGACAGCAAAGGCTCTTGAATGGGACGAAGCATGGAAAAACATGGACGAACCTAGCGGACGCGCAATTGCCGGAGTTCATGACAAGGCGTACTGATTTTTTAATGCGCTTGCGTCAGGGATTGGAGGGGCGGCGGAGCCGTTGCGTTTAGCAATGGAGCGGCTTGGTCGCGGAACCCCGGAAAGCCCGACGGCACGCAGTGCCGGGACGCCCGAAAATTTGGAAAATTTATTCTGGAGAATATTAGATGAATACACTTTATGAACCTTCTTTTGAACACGATAACTGTGGAATTGGCGCTGTTGTTAGCATTGAGGGAATAAAAAGCCGGAAAGTTGTTGACCGGGCGCTTTCTATTGTCGAAAAACTTGAACACAGGGCTGGAAAGGACGCTTCTGGAAAAACAGGCGACGGTGTTGGAATTTTGCTTCAGATTTGCCATGATTTTTTTAAGAAAACTGCCGGCGAGACTGGAATTGTGCTTGGCAATGAAGGTGAATACGGAATCGGACAGTTTTTCTTTCCTCAGGACAAGGTTGAAGTTGAAGCGGAACAGTCGCGTTTTGAAGCGGAATGCTCGGCTTTTGGACTGAAATTTCTGGGCTGGAGAAAGGTTCCTGTTTTGAGCGACGTTTTGGGCGAAAAAGCCCTTGAGTGTATGCCGACGATTATTCAGGGATTTGTAGAAAAGCCTGCCGAGTGTAAAAAAGGGCTTGATTTTGACAAGCTTTTGTACGGTTTGAGGCGTTCGTTTGAAAAAAATGATTCAAAACCTGCAAAAACGTACATTTGCTCGCTTTCGAGCAGGACGATTGTTTATAAGGGAATGTTTTTGGTTCAGCAGTTGAGGACTTTTTACAGAGATCTTCTGTCTGACGATTATGTTTCGGCTGTGGGAATTGTTCATTCGCGTTTTTCGACAAATACTAATCCGAGCTGGCAGCGTGCTCATCCTAACAGATTTATTGCGCACAACGGCGAAATCAACACAATCCGCGGAAATGCAGACCGCATGCTTGCCCGTAACGGCGAAATTGACCTGAGCGGTTCGGATTCCGCAATGCTCGACAATACGCTTGAGTATTATGTAATGAACGGAATGGAGTTTCCGCAGGCGGTCTTGATGTGTATTCCTCAGGCGTGGAAGCATGACAATTCGCTGAGCCAGGAACGCAAGGATTTTTATCATTATTGGGCTACGATGATGGAGCCTTGGGACGGACCTGCCGCAATTTTGTTTAGCGACGGTGAGATTTTTGGCGCAACTCTTGACAGAAACGGTCTGCGCCCGAGCCGGTATTATATTACAAAGGATGATATGCTGATTCTTTCTTCGGAAGTCGGTGTTTTGAATATTCCGGAAAGCAATATCGTGACTAAGAGCCGCCTTGAACCTGGAAAAATTCTTCTTGTTGATATGAAGAAAAAACGTCTGATTTCCAATGACGAAATTAAAGATTTGTATGCTTCTAAATTTCCGTACGGCGAATGGCTTAGTCAAAATCTTATACCTCTTCATTCCCTTAAGATTCCGAACAAGAAAATTCCTGTGAGTTCTCAAGATGAGCGCGACAAGCTTTACAAGGCTTTTGGCTGGTGTCTGGAAGATGTGAATGAAATGATTCTTCCAATGGCAAAAAATGGTGTAGAACCGACTGGCGCTATGGGAATTGACACTCCGCTTGCCGTTATGTCGGAAAAACATCCGCCGCTGTTCAATTATTTTAAGCAGCTTTTTGCTCAGGTTACAAATCCGCCGATTGACTCTTTGCGCGAAAAAATTGTGACGGACACGACGGTTTATGTTGGGTCTGACGGAGACATTCTTCATCCTGCTGGAAAAAATTGCCATGTTCTCGAAATAAACAACCCGATTTTGACAGGAGTTGACCTTTTAAAAATCAGCGCGCTCAATCAAAAAGGTTTGCGTGCTACAAAGGTAAGTCTGCTTTATGATTTTCCAAAAGACGTTGAAAGTCACCTTGCGGACGGAAAAATCCTTGAGAAAGCGGTTGAAAATCTTTGCGGGCAAATTGATAAAGTTTACAGCGAAGGTTTTAACATTGTGATTTTGAGCGACCGCGGTGTTGACGAAAGCCATGCCGCAATTCCGTCTTTGCTGGCAGTTAGCGCGGTTGAGCAGCATTTAATCCGTACAAAAAGGCGGACTCTTTGTTCTGTAATTTTGGAATCTGGCGAGATCCGCGATGTGCATCAGGCGGCAATGTGCCTTGGTTACGGCGCCCGGGCTATAAATCCTTATCTTGCTCATGAATGTATTTCTGAACTTATTGATAAAAAACTTTTGGACAAGGATTATCATACTGCGATTGACGACTACAACAAGGCGATTATGAACGGAATTGTAAAAATTGCCGCAAAAATGGGAATTTCGACCTTGCAGTCGTACCAGTCGGCTCAAATTTTTGAGGCAGTCGGTATTTCTAAAGAGCTTACCGAAAAATATTTTACAAACACTGTAAGCCGAATTGGCGGAATCGGTTTAAAAGAAATCGAAGAGGACATAAATTACCGTCATTCTTCTGCTTACGAAGAAAAACTTGAAGACCTGCTGACTGTAAACAACCGCCTTATGAAGCTTGATATGCTCGGCGAACACAAATACAAGGCTGGCGAAACTTGCGAGGACCACTTGATTACGCCTCAGCTGATAAAAGTTTTGCAGGAAAGCTGCCAGTCTGGCGATTATGAAAAATTTAAGGCTTATTCGGCAATGGTCGATGACAGTTCCCATCCTCACACTTTGCGCGCTTTGGTTCAGTTTGATTTTGAAAATGCAGTGCCGGTTGACATAAGCGAAGTTGAAAGCGTTGAGGAAATTGTAAAACGCTTTAAGACTGGAGCTATGAGTTACGGTTCAATCTCGGAAGAAGCTCATAAATGCCTTGCCGCTGCAATGAACCGCCTGCACGGAAAATCAAATTCCGGTGAGGGAGGAGAAAATCCTGACCGTTTTGGAACTGAATATTCTTCGGCAATAAAGCAGGTTGCTTCCGGACGTTTTGGCGTTACTGAAGAATATTTGCTTTCTGCAAAAGAAATCCAGATTAAATGCGCCCAGGGCGCAAAACCAGGAGAAGGCGGACACTTGCCGGGCAAAAAAGTTTATCCGTGGATTGCCCGTACCCGCTACGCAACTCCTGGAGTTTCTTTGATTTCGCCGCCTCCTCATCACGATATTTATTCGATTGAAGATTTGGCTCAGCTTATTTACGACTTAAAAAACGCGAACAGAAAAGCTGATATTTCTGTAAAACTTGTAAGCGAGGCCGGAGTTGGAACTATTGCGGCTGGTGTTGCAAAGGCCGGCGCTCAGATAATTTTGATTTCCGGTCATGACGGTGGAACTGGAGCGGCTCCGATAAGTTCTATTCACCATGCAGGTCTTCCGTGGGAAATGGGACTTGCGGAAACTCATCAGACTTTGATTCAGAACAATTTGCGCGGTCTTGTACGGCTCGAAACTGACGGAAAACTTATGGACGGCCGCGATGTTGCAATTGCTGCAATTTTGGGCGCGGAAGAATTTGGTTTTGCGACTGCGCCTCTGATTGTAATGGGCTGTAAAATGCTCAGAGTCTGCAATCTCGACACTTGTCCGTTTGGAGTTGCAACTCAGAACGAAAAACTCCGTGCAAAGTTTCCTGGAAAACCTGAATATGTCGAAAACTTTATGCGCTATGTTGCCCAGGAAATTCGCGAAATTATGGCAAAACTCGGAATCCGTTCAGTTGAAGAACTTGTCGGAAGAACGGATTTGCTTAAGCTTAAGAAAAAACAGGGATTTAGCAGGGCGAATCTTCTGGACATAGGCCGGATTCTTGCTCCAACGGACGATACCTGGAAAACGCATTTTGAAAACGGAAAACTCAAGGATGAAAAAGAATCTCTTGAATTTAGTATCGATGCGCTCAGACTTCTGCCGGTAATGGACAATTCGCGGCTTACGACCCTCAAATACGATGTTCAGTGCACGGACAGAACTGCAGGAACTATTTTGGGTTCTGTAATTCAGGAAAAGTACGGAAATTCTCTGGAAGAAGACAAGTATGTCGTGCATTTTACTGGCGGAGCCGGACAGTCGTTTGGAGCGTTTATTCCAAAAGGACTGACTTTGCGCCTTTCCGGAGATGCGAACGATGCTGTCGGAAAAGGCCTTAGCGGCGGAAAAATTGTCGTGCAGCCGTCGGAAGATTTTGAGGGCGAGGCGGACGAAAACGTTATTGTCGGAAATGTCGCATTTTTTGGAGCAACGAGCGGAAAAGGTTTTATAAACGGAGTTGCCGGAGAAAGGTTTTGCGTGCGGAATTCCGGGGCAACCGTCGTTTCTGAAGGCTGCGGCGACCACGGTCTTGAATATATGACCGGAGGAATGGCAGTGATTCTCGGAAAAACAGGAAAAAATCTTTGCGCAGGAATGTCGGGCGGAGTTGCCTATATTCTTGATGAAAAACACGACCTTTACAAACGGCTGAACAAAGAAATGGTAACAATGTACGACCTGGACGACGAGACAACTGTTGCCAGAAATAAAACTGATTGTGAAATTTTAAAAGATTTGATTGAACAGCATTACGAAGAAACTGCCTCTAAAAAAGCGAAAGAAATTCTTGAAGAGTGGGAAAATTATATTCCGAAGTTCAAGAAAATTATTCCAAACGACTATTTGCGAATGATGACGGAAATCCGGCTGGCGGAAGAATCCGGAGAAATTTACGAAGACGCTGTGATGAGCGCTTTTAAGAAAGTTACTGCGTAAGAAAATGCGGCAGGGGGCGGAAGGGCGCGAAAGCGATGTTTTTGCGGCGGTTGAGCTTTGCGAAACCAGAGCAAAAATATTGGAGGCGAAAGCCGGAACCCTGAAGCACCCGGTTTTGTGCAGCAATGCGAAACAAAAGCCGCCTGTAAAAACTGGAGTTTTAAAATGGGATTAAAAGATGAATGTGGTGTCTGTGGAATATTCAGGCCGGAAAATCTCGAAAGTGACTCGACTGCTTCTTCGATGGCGTATTTTGCGCTTGTAAGTTTGCAGCATCGTGGGCAGGAAAGCGCAGGAATTGTTGTCAGCGACGGTCAGACCTTAAAATTAAAAAAAGAAATGGGACTTGTCGGCGACGTTTTTCATAAAGAAGATTTTGAAGAATTGAAGGGAAGAATTGCGATTGGCCATGTGCGCTATGCAACGGCAGGCGGACGGACGATTGAAAATGCTCAGCCGATGTTGAACAGTTTTAAGCTCGGTTCGATTGCCTTGGCCCACAACGGTCAGCTCGTAAACTATGAACCTTTGCGCGAAATGCTTGAAGATTCGGGAAGCACTTTTAATTCGACAAGCGACACTGAAGTTATTTTAAAATTGATTGCGCGTTCGTACAAAAAAGGAATCGAAAATGCGATTCACGGAACGATGCAGCTTATAAAAGGTTCGTATGCCTTGTGCATTTTGACCCAGGATTCTTTAATCGGGGTCCGCGATCCGAACGGAATTCGTCCTTTGTGCCTTGGAAAATTGCCGGAAGTTGACGGTAAGCCGGGCGGATATATTCTTGCAAGCGAAAGCTGCGCGATTGATTCGGTGAATGGAGAGCTTATCCGCGACATTAAGCCTGGAGAAATTATTATTATCAATAAAGACGGAATTCATTCTTCGTCAATTGATGTAAAAAACCGTAAGCAAACCTGCGTTTTTGAGTATGTTTATTTTTCAAGGCCGGACAGCGTTATTGACGGAATTCCTGTTCAGGAAGCGCGGTACAGAATGGGACAGGCTCTTGCTCTGGAAAGTTTTGTCGAGGCTGATGTTGTTGTTGGAGTTCCAGACAGCGGAATTGGCGCTGCGATGGGATATTCAAAAGCGAGCGGAATTCCTTATGTGACGGGAATTGTCAAAAATAAATATATTGGACGCACCTTTATTGCACCGACGCAAAAGGAACGCGAAAATATGGTTTTTGTAAAGCTGAATGCGATTTCGAGCGATTTGCGCGGAAAAAAAGTTGTTGTGATTGATGATTCTATTGTCCGGGGAACTACAAGCAGGCGTCTTGTTCAGATTTTGAGAAGGGCTGGAGCGAAGGAAGTTCATTTTAGGGTAAGCTCGCCGCCAGTAAAATTTCCGTGCCATTTGGGAATCGACACTCCAAGCAAAAACGAACTGATTTCGAGCATGCATGAGGTCGACGAAATTTGCAAGGAAATTGGAGCGGATACTCTTGCGTTTATAAGCCTGGACGGAATGATAAAGGCTTTGGGCGGCGACAGTTTTTGCAAAGGCTGCTTTAACGGCGAATATCCGGTTTAATATAAGTTTTGTTTAAAAACTCAAAAAGTTGAAAAATCTGAAAAATTGGCTGTCCTAAAGCAAATAAAGTTTTGCAAGGAGCAGCCTTTTTTTTATTTTTTTGATGAAAAGAAAGTTTAAAAAACGTTAATGTTTCTATTGACAGAAACATTGTTTAAGGTGTATGTTTCTGTATGTAGAAACAAGAACTGAGCGGGCGTTGCGGGCTGGCGTTTGAAGCCCGCTGGAAAGGGTAGCGTAAGACGCGTTTGCGGCTGGCGCGCAGGGGAAGACTTTCCCCTCCTTTATTATTCGCTTGCTTGGAATTTGTTTTTTTACCGGCTTTTTTGGAGGAAAAATATGATTTTGGTTATAGATAATTACGATAGTTTTACTTTTAACGTTGTTCAGAGCCTGCAGATGTACACTAAGCAGGAAATTCGGGTTGTAAGAAACGATGAATATCCGGTTTTGCAGCTTGCGCAGATGAAGCCGGATTTTCTGGTTGTTTCTCCGGGGCCTGGAAACCCTTCTCAGGCTGGAGTGAGTGTTGAAGCCATTAGATATTTTGCCGGAAAAGTGCCTATTTTGGGAATTTGTCTTGGACATCAGGCGATTGGAGAAGCTTTTGACGCAAAAATTGTGCATGCAAAAAATGTCTGCCACGGAATTATTCAGGATATTGAGCTTGATGGAAAAGGTCTGTTCCGCACGATTGGAAAAAGCTGCAAATTTACGCGCTATCATTCGCTTGTGATCGATGAGAAGAGTTTGAGTTCTGATTTTGAAGTTACGGCGCGTGCAAAAGACGGCGATATTATGGGAATTCGTCACAAAACTCTGCCGATAGAAGGAGTTCAGTTTCATCCGGAATCGATTGCGAGTGAACACTGCAAGGACATTTTTTTGAATTTTATAAATTACAGACGCGAAAATCTTCCTGTTGCGGATTATTTGAATCAGCTTCTTGAAAAAAAAGATTTGACGGAAGAGCAGGCTTCGTTTTTTATGGAAAATGTTGCCGACGGAACGATGGATGAGCGTGTTATGGCGGCAATTCTCGTTGCCATTCAGGCAAAGGGCGTTTCTGTGAGCGAAATGACTGGCTGTGCACGCGCGCTTTTAAAAATAAAGACTCCGTTTGTCTGCGAAAAAAAAGGTCTGGCAGAAATTGTAGGAACTGGCGGCGACTGCAAGGGAAGCTTTAATATTTCTTCGCTTTCTGCCATTGTTGTTGCAAGCTGCGGTCAGCCAGTTGCAAAACACGGAAACCGCGCTGTTTCTTCAAAATCGGGAGCAGCCGACTTTTTTGAGAATCTTGGAATAAATATTATGGCGGAGCCTGAAAAAACTGCGGCCCTGGTTGAAAAAACGGACTTTGGCTTTTTGATGGCGCCGGTTTATCACGCTGCAATGCGTTTTGCGGCTCCTGTGAGAAAAGTTTTGGGCGTTAAGACGATTATGAATATTTTGGGACCGCTTTTAAATCCTGCCGGTGCAGAATATGAAGTTTTGGGAGTTTTTTCAAAGTCGCTTTTAAGGGATTATGCAAGGGCTGCAAAAAAACTGGGAGCAAAGCGTGTAATGACGGTTGCAAGCGATGACGGCTATGACGAAATTTCTCCTTGTGCAAAAACGCACGCATTTTTAATCGACGAGCGCGGACACGAAGCGTCTTTTGTTATTGAACCTTCAAAATTTGGAATAACGGACGCGGACGAAGACGAGCTTTCTGGCGGAAATGGAAAAGAAAACGCGGCGCTCGGAATGGAAGTTTTGAACGGAAAAGGCAGAAAAACAATCCGTTACGCAGTCGGAATGAACGCAGGAGCGGTTTTGTACCTTTCTGGCAAGGCAAAAAACTTAAAAGAAGGCTACGACATGGCGCTCGAATCGATTGATACTGGAAAGGCTCTTGCAAAGCTTAACGAGATTGTGGAAGTGAGCAGAGGAATGTAACAAAATTATGAAAAATGTAATTGCACAGATTGTAGAACAGCGAAAAAAAGACATTGCCACCCGAGGCTACAATTTTGGTTTTGAAATTCCCAAAAAACGCATCCGTCCTGTAAATCCCTTTATGGCGGAACGTGGGGTAATTCTGGAAGTAAAGCGGGCAAGTCCAAGCAAAGGCGACATTGCTCCGGATTTAAATCCTGCCGAGACTGCAAAAAAATATCGCGCGAACGGTGCAAAGGCAATCAGCTGTCTGACCGAAGAAAATTATTTTAAGGGAAGTCTTTCCGATTTGATGGAGGTTTGCGCCGCTGTTCCGGATGTTGCCGTTTTGAGAAAAGATTTTTTGATTGATGAGCGCGAAATCGAAATTGCATATCTTTGCGGAGCAGATGCAGTTCTTTTGATCTCGGGAATTTTAACTTTAGAAAAAATGAAGTCTATGACGGCAAAATGCGCAGAACTTGGAATCCGCGCCTTTGTCGAAGTCCGCACGGAAGATGATGCAAAAAAAGTTCTTGAAGTAAAAAAATATTTTCCAAATACGATTGTTTGCGGAGTAAATTCGCGCAACTTAAAAGATTTTTCGATAGATCTTCTTGTTCCTGCCCAGCTCAAAAAAACTCTTGGTGGCGATGTGATTTTTGAAAGCGGAATTACAACGCCCGATGCGGCTTTAAAAATCGGCTCAATGGGATTTTCCGGAATCTTACTTGGAGAATTTGCCGCGCGCAATCCGGAAAAAGCCTGCGATTTTGTGAATGCGTTTGGACTTTCAAAAGAAAATCTTTACGGCAAAAAAATGATTGAGCTTGCCGAAAAACTCGCCTTAAAAAACAATTCGGGCGAAAAAAAACGTCCTTTTGTAAAAATCTGCGGACTTACGCGCAAAAAAGACGTTGTTCTTGCAGATTCTCTTGGAGCGGATTTTGTAGGTTTTATTTTTGCAAAGGAATTCGGGCGGAATGTCTATGGCGAAAAATTTGCGGAAATTCAAAATATTCTTCCGTCTGTAAAGGCTTTTAAGGTTGGAGTTATAACAAATCCAAAAAGCGAGGAATCTTTCTTTGCGGCAGAACTTGTAAAAAAAGGCATACTGGATTTTATCCAAATTCACGGAATTGATTACGAAAATACGCCGGATTATCTAAAAAATATTCCTCATTATTTTGCCCTGACCGAAAAAACAGGCAGTCTTGAAAAAAACTCGGAAAAACTTTCAGCCTTTGGCGAGGCGAGATTTTTGCAGGATTCTAAAAATCAGAACTTTTTTGCCGGCGAAAATTCGCATCTTTGGATTGCAGGCGGAATCACTCCCGAAAATGTGCACGAAGTCTGCAAAAAATACAATCCGGAGCTTGTCGATGTATCCGCAGGAGTCGAAGACGGCGTTTTGGGTGAAAAAAGCGAATCAAAAATAAAAAAACTGTTTGAAGAATTAGAAAAATAGGGGGCGTTACGGGGGATTTTCCCCCGTAGAGAGGGTAGCGGCCAACAAAGTGGACGCGCAGGGAGAGACTTCTCCCTCCTTTTAAAATCCCAGATTGTCGTTTACCAAAATTACGTTGATTCTGCCAGGGTGTTTTGAAAATCTTGTAATCAAAAACTGGCAGCAGATTGTGTCCGGGCTTTTGCAGTCGAAACATTTTCCTGTTTTTTTGCATGGGGTGTCAATGTTGAACCTCTGTGCGTTTGCCGGAGCTGCTATGTTGCGCGCTCTTTTTATTGCGCTGTCCAAATCGGCGCAGATTTTGTTCATTCCGACTATAAAAACAACTTTTTTTGGACCTTGAGCTATGCACGAAACTCTGTTTGCGTTTCCGTCTATGTTCACTATTTCGCCGTCGCTCGTCATTGCGTTTGCGCTTGCCAAAAAAATGTCTGCGTCGTAAGCCGCCATAAGACTTGCGCGCGGTTCCATTTGTGCCCGGTCGATGTAGTTGTATTTTCCGTTTTTGAGAGCGTCAATCAGACCGATTTCAGTTGCGGAAGTGCAGCCTCCCATAGCGATTGTGCTGTTTTCTGGAATCAGCGAGAGTGCGGTTTTGAGAGCATCTTCTTTTGAAGCGGCATAAAAACCGGTCATATTGCGCGATTCAAGCCCTTTGATAACAGTTTGAGCCAAAGCCTCGTTTTTTTTAGCGATATTTTCGTTCATAGCGTGTACCTCGAATTGTTCTATTATAACATAAAAAACGCAGAGCAAAGCAGAAAAATAATCCGGGTGGCTTTTTGTTCCGCAAGGCTGCACAAAAACCGGGCTCTCCAGGGCTACGGCATAAGCCTCCGGTATTTTTGCAGGCAAAAACACACGCTCCGCGTCCCTTCCGATCC
>NZ_FUXC01000021.1 GCF_900167025.1 Treponema berlinense
ACTTAATTTCATAAGTCCTTTTCCCCAGGTCGATACCTACAAATCTCTTCTGTTCCATTTTTTACCCCTTATATGATAAAATGGAATCAGGAGTAAACGCTGGTAGTGGTATACCGTGCTCCTATCCGAGGTCGTGGGGAATGCCCCCACGCCTCATTATGGCGTACGGCGGTCGGCTTTGATTAATCTTAAACCCGAAGTAAGCGGCTGCCATTCACGCAGTGGCTTCTTCACCAGTAGTTAGAACCTTCCGCCGGCTCTCTGATTCCGTCAAACCAGAGTACCACTTTTTCCCAGCCTTTTATATCATGCCATCTTAAACGGTGGCGGGCTTGACCCGACATCCGATTTGAAGCGCATGTTATGTGTTTATTATTTTATTGAGAAAATTGGATATTTTTTTTCATATTCATTCATATTTGAAATGTATTTTCCAAATATCTCACTAATCTCAACAGTAATTCTATCTCTTTCTTTTAACTCTTCATTATGTTCGAAAGGATAAGCTTTTCCATTTACATAGGCACTGTAAGTAATCAAATTTAATGACTTTCTCTCGTCATTATTTATTTCCATTCTAATTTTAAACTTTGATAACTCTATGTTTTGATAATGAGTGTTATAAAAATATCTATCTATTCTTGATAACAAATCTCGATTATATTTTACATAAAAATCCAAGTTGTCATTATTGTTTTTCCCTTCGATTATTAATAAATCTTTTGAAAAATCTAAATTTGTGCCGTCTCTTATTATTGGAACTTTTATATCAAACGACAATGAAGTTGAATAATTATATTCAATTATATGCTCATTAGAAAAACCATTTAAGCAATTTCTTAAAAATGAGATATCATTTTCATCCTGTAGACTTTCTACAATTATATTTACATTTGTATAAATTACTTCGTTTCTAGAAGCCAATACATCTTGCAAATCTCTTGTAAAAATACTGATTTTAATTTCACCGCCACAACCAAGAAATAGAAAACATAGAAGAAAAAGTAATGTGATACCGTATATTCTTTTTTTCATTTGTCACCTCTACAATTCTATGTTTTCGGATTCCACAGTTTGCATTTCTTTCATAATAGATTTTGAATAATAAGTTACTCCAACCCATTCTCCAAGCTTTGCACCAAAACCATTAATTTTATTATTTACAGAAAGTGTAACCACTAAATCTGTAAACAACAGCCATTCATAGCCAAATTTCGTGTTTTCATCTTTATCGATATCAAAATATAATGAACCGTATTTGGATATTAATTTATCACTAAGTGCATCAAACTGGGTTTGTGTTATATCGTCATAAATAACACGAACCCAATACAATTTATTATTATAAAAACGGAAAATTCTTCGTACTGATCCAGAGTATGCAGAATAACATTCTTCTCCGCTCATGCAATCTGCATCCCATTCTTTTGAAAGATTGCTATACTTTGTGCGGACTTTTTCAATAGTTGTTCCCCATTCTAAATCTTCATAACCATCTATATATTTCCTTTCAGAACTTTCCTGAGCAAATATAAAAAATGGTATTAAACATAATAGCAAACAAATACAAAATTTTTTCATAATTCTTCCTCCTGCGCCCCAGTGCGGGCGTCCACATAACAATGAGTTAAACCGCACGCGGCTTGACCGCGTGTCGGCTTTGAACTTCTTGTTATACGATTTTTACTAAAATATATTTATTCTATATTGTTCTAATAATTTTAATCATTAATTCCTATTTTACTCATCTTATTATAATGCTCTTCATAACCAGCAAGAATAAATACTTCATGAAAAGCTTCTTGAAAAGAATCATAATCAAATTCTTTCATATCATATATATTTACATTATCCGAATGCGATTCCCGATTTATGTATCTATAAAATGCTTGATAGTTTATATTATCTTTAAATTCCTTTTTCTGAAAAACTCCACTCAATGCATTATTCTCAATAAACCCAAAGAAATAATCAATTATATTTCTCATACAGTTTGCTATCAAAGCCGGTTTGCTGTTCTTGTCATTTACAACAGACCAATACATCTGATAATCGTTTTGGATTTCACTGTATTTCATTGTAGTAATAGAGCTACCCTTTGTAGATTTTATAATTCTAAATAAATTAAATTCTTTTTTATGTTCTTTTTCTTGTTCTTCATCTTTAAGTCTTTTAATATCTCGATAGGGTGCTTTCGCTAATTCATAGAAAAAATATAAATTATGAGTCAAGACAAAAATTTGTTCATAAACCTTTGATGAAGTGAAGAATTCTGATTTTATTAATGTTCCTATATTGAAGACGTAAATATGAGATAAACTTGAAATAGGATCATCAATAACAACAATTTTCTTTTTATCAGCTGTCTTAGAATCATCTTTACCTCTACATTCTTCGATGAAATAAAGGAAACTGATAATCATTTTTTCACCTTCACTTAAAGATTCAAAAATATTATCCTCACTTTCTTCAGAACGAACAAGTTTGTATTCAGCTTTATCTTTATCATATTTTTCGATTTTAAAGCTGTCGATTCCTAACTCAATAAGACGATTGTTTATGCTTATTACGGCTTCGTCAATATTTGATACCAACTTTGACTGTTCAGTTATTATATTGACTTGTTTGTCTATTTCCATTTTAATTCGTAAAATTTCAGAATCAAAATTTTTCTGTTCTTTATCAAATGAAGATTCTTCTTCTTGATAATTTGTGATAATCACATCATATTTTAATCTAATATTTTCCCAAAAAAGTTTTTTTAATTCTTTTAAAGTTAAATCTTTTTGGTCTATTTTTTTGTTGAAATCATTTATCTTATCATTTGCTAATTTTATAATTTCATTTAATGAAGTTAATTCCGTAATAAGTGGATTAAGAGTTATTTGTTTGCTAGGGGTAGAAATTTTATCTTTTATAATGTCTAAATTTCTATTTAGACTTGATTTCAACTTTTCAAACGCTGACTCATATTTTGATGAAAATTCTTTTAATAAATTATTCTGTTCAAAAGAAGTATCGATAGAAATACTATCTATCTGTCTTCTGTAATTGTCATAAATATGTTGAAGTTTCAATTTATCTTGTTCATAAGATTTATTAAAACAAGATTTTAACTCATCTAAAAGATGTTGTTTATCAATTTTTTGCTGACAGAACGGGCATTGTGCAGGCTCAGTTTGTTTCTCGACATATTTTAATCCAGAATTTACCCAGTCGCTATTTTGAAGTTTATCAAGCAAAGTTGAAAATGTTGAGTTTTTACTACCTGTAATTTCTTTTTTTAATAAAACAATTTCATCTTCAGTTAAATTATAAATTTGAACATTGCTTATGTTTTCTATGTTTGTAGCATTTTTATCAAGAAGAACCTGTAGTTCTTCTTTTATATCTTCGATAGTTTTCAAAAGAGGAGTTGTGCTTTTTGAAATCCCAAGCACATGGTTAAAAAGTGCTTCTTTATCACTCTTTAACCCTTTAAAAAATTGGTCTGTAGCTCTTTCTCCGCCAGTATAGTCAGTTTTTATTTTCCAAATAGAATCAACAATTTTTAGTTTTTTACTTTCGAATGATTTCCGAGATTTTTCTTTATTTTCCTCGTTCTCAGTTTTTAATTTTTCTAATTTCTCTTTTTCTTGATTTGCAAGATCTATCTTCTTTTTCGCATCAGCATTTTCTTTTGATAAAGAAAATATACCTTTTAATGTAGGGTTTTCATAAAAAGCCTCATTAACCCATTTTTGATTATAAACAAGTATTTTTTCATCTAAAGAGAGTTCTGATTTATTTTCCGCATTGTCGGTTTCAATGGAACAATTTGCAAATTTTTCATCTGCATATCCAATTTTTCGCAGTTATTCAGAAAATGTACTTTTGCCGCTTCCATTTAACCCATATATTAAGTTGATTTTTTTATCTGTTTCTAATGTTGCCAACTCTTTATAACTGGCACACTTTAAGTTTACTTTTCTTATCATTTTTCCTTCCTAAACACCAATATATACTGATGGATTTGATTTGCGACAAAAGAAAATGGATAGCCATAAGGAAATAGTTTTGCAGAGTTGTCAGCCCATATTCTTAGGCCTTTATAATTCAAATTCGGAATTTCATTAAGTTTTTCAATTATATCAGCATGTAATAAATTCAATTCTTTTTTATTTGGTTGCAAATCTTTGATGAATATCACTATATAACCATGCTTTTTTATATATGGAAAAACAAGCTCTACCGATTGTTTTAGTGAGTCAAAAAAAACTGTTTGATTTAGATTGCCAAAATCTCTTTCATCATTCGTAAAAGGTGTTGCCTTATTTCCGTAAACAGCGATATCTCCGCCAGTTTTCTCTTTGCTCATCATATTTGCATAAGGTGGATCAATCAAAACAAGACTTATTTTTTCATCTCTCAAAAGAGAGTTCATTTCCTTTTCATTATTAAGAATTTCCAAACAATCACCACATTTTGTTGAAAAAATATCAACACCAATTTCTTTAGCAGCATTTTTGTACGCTTCAATGTATTTTTCATTTAAATCAATTCCTATTGCTTTTCGATTACAAAGTCCTGCCCCAAGCAGAGAGCCTCCTACACCCATAAAATAATCAAAAACTAATTCGTTTTCCTTTGTAAAGAATTCGATTATTTCTTTCATTAACTGCGGTGGCTTTGGAGAAGGATGAATTTTTCTAATATCATGTGCGTAAGAATCTTTCCCATTAGTAGTGTAAAAAGTTGAAAAAACAGATGTTGTAAAATTAAGCCAATCTCCACCTGAAAGATTATTTAATGGATTATTTATTTGATATTTTTCACCATCTGGAAAAATTATCATTTGCTTAGAATCCCCAAAAATACGAGCAGAATCTATTTTTTTTAGAACCCAAGCAGGCAGATTTAAGCTAACAGCAGATTCATAAACTTCTGAAAAAGGAACAGCATTTTTATACTGCTCACGAGCAATCTTATTTTTCTCCTTATAAGAATTGAGAGTAGACTTAACCTGTTTTTCTATTTTCTCGATTTCAGAATCAACATCTTCAACTCCATACTTCAGAAGTTCAGATTCTATCTTCTCCAAATCAAGAAAACTCTTTTTTGCGTCCATTTTAATTCCAATAATCAAGAAGATTTGAAATTGCTCTTTTGAATAGCTTTGGAGCTTTTATTCCAAGAACAAGTTTACCTTTTTCATTGAGCAAGAAACCTACTTCAATTTCAGCAATTTGTTCGTTATTGCTTCCATAGAGTACAACGGTACGAATAATTTTATATTCTGGATAATATGGTTTCAAATAGCGTTCATCAAAAATATCGTAATTGTTCAGTTCATCTATACCATTTTGCTTGAACTCATATTTTTTTCCTTCTATTGTGATAACTTCAGTTTCTGCAATATCAAGAAGCACTAAATCTGGAATAAAGATAATCTGATTCTTATCGCCAGCTTTATAAGCTTCTCTGTCTGCATATTTTTCAAGAGCAAGATGTTGTCCATCTTTTGTCACAAAATAGCCTTTTTCACACCCTGCATGATTTTCAAAGATTGAATAACTTTCTGTGAAATTTTCGACAACAAGGTGAATGAAAATTGTACCGAGTTTTTCTCCTTTTGTTTCATAATGCCAATAATCTTCTGGCAAGGTTGCTTTCGGAAGCGTTAATCCTTCCAGTTCAATTCCAAGAACATTCGCAATCTGTACAAATTTATTTGTTTTGCCGACATGCTTTTGTTGTAATCCATGCATAATGATTTCAATTTTACCTTTGAAACCAAGTTTACGGATAACGGCAGAGATAATGCTTAATGCACCAATATTCGGATCATGTGAAAGACCTCCACTTTTGAAAAGTCTACCTGAAACTTGAATCCAATCATCGTCTGCGATATTTATTGCAATCGGAATGTTACCGGCAGGAGCAGGGCGCATATTTGCTTTAGCAATTCTCAATTCTTCAATAGATGTAAAAGGTTTAAAGATTTTCGGGTCAAGTTTCTTTCCCAAAATCTCAACGCCGAGAGTCAGAAGCATTCTAGTTCCAAAGATGTAAGTTTCAGTTGGCTTTTCTTTTTGACCGACTTGCAAAGCGTAAAGCATTATGAGTTTTGTCTTAGGATAATAATTTTGGATAAAAACAAATTTTGAGCAACGCTGATAAACTCCAGTATTACGGCTTTCTTTGTCATCAGTTTTTGTTTCTTCGATAGCATAAAGGGGAGTATCTTTTACTGTCGGCAAATTATCTTGATAGAAAACAAGGAAATCCGTAAAACTTGAACTTCCCGAAACAGTTTTTATAAAAATCTTATCAACTTTTGCACATTTGAAACCAATAACTTCATAGGTAAAAGAGAAAGTCTTATCTTTGTTCAATATAGGAATGATACGAATTGAATCACCAAAGAAACCGCAATTCTGGTCTTTTGCGAAATACTCAAAAATCATTTTCAAGACCTCTTTTTTAGGTCTTTCCTCTGTTAAAATCCAAAGATTCATATTACACCTCTCTTTTCAAAATATATAATTGTTCGTATACAGTTTTCTTTGTTCTGGCAAGGCCGTTATTATTACTTTTGAAACGAGCATACTCAAATTGCTCTAGTTTTACAGTACCGTACTGATTTAATGTTTCAATTATTCTATCCGAGGGCATTATACCTTCGGAGTTATAACTTAAAACGAGATTTTTATATTTCGCATTTTTTGCGATTTTGTCTAAATCTTCCAATGCAGTATTTGGATTACAAAATCTTGATTTTTGGTTAGCATAGTCTCTCATACCTGTAACACCACGCAATTCCGGTGCATCATATTTCGCAATTGTTTCTAAAATATGATAATTCGGAGCATACTGTCGTTCATTATATGGCGGGTCAAGATATAGAATATCAACATCAATTTTATCAAGAAGATTCATACTGTCATCATTGTAAACAATATTTTCTTGATTATTATTTAGTATTTGAATTGTACGCATTGTTAATGGTTTTAATGCTCTTGGATCCCAAGATTTATGAAAAGCTGCATAAACCCCTGCAACATTAGAATAAAATCCAATTGTTTCAATAAGGCAAGCAAGTAAAATGAAATATTCATTTTCAGAAATTAAACTTTTATTTTTCCAGTCTTCTATTTTGAGTCGGATAGCATCAATTCTTTTGCCGTTTTCATCAATAAAATACATTCTTTGCCTGGGAAGGTTCTCTGTCCCAGTTGGAGTGTAATTCTTATAAATAAAGCCTTCTACACCCTTTATAGAATTTAAATAGCTGACAACAGTTTCAAGAGGAGATGCAAATAAATTGTCAAATTCATTTTTGGGAATTATCTCTATTAACTTATCAAATTTTGGAGATTCGTTATTTTCAATATATGCTTTTTGCAAACAATACGAAAGGTATAAAATATCTGATGAAAAAATTTGATAGTTTTTTTCCTTAAAAAACTTGCTTACATTTGCTGTTCCAGAAAAAAAATCAAAAAAAGTTTTCCCTGAAATATTATTTTCTTTGAGAATAGAATATATTTTATCTAAGATGTTTTCCTTGTTTCCAATATATCGCATTTTTTTCCAACTTATGCAAACAATAGATTTTCTTGTGAAATTTGTGGAACATAGTTTGTAACTAAAACCTCAATAGTTGCATTTGGATTTCGGTCGATTGTATGATAATTTGAATTTGAATAATTTTTTGCGAGATATGAAACATAATAATTGTTTCTTGTTATCCAATCTTTCAAAATCAAATTCTCCTTTCCCTTGTGCTCAATTACATTTGAAAGGGCAAAACAAATATTTCTTTTGTCCAAGTCATCAAGAATATTCAAAAGTTTTTCTTCTTCGACTTCATTCCAACCAGTGAAACCTCGTTTACCGTCGTTATAAGTTCCTGTAGTGATTAAATACGGAGGGTCACAATATACGAAATCATTTGAAGAAAGAATTGAAAAATCGAATTCATCAAAATTAAATGAAGTAAAGTCAACAGAGTTCTTATTAAGGGCATTTAAAAAATCAAGCAAATTATTCTTCATGTGTTCGTTAAAGCAACTCCTTTCTTTTCCAAATGGATTATTAAACTCATGAGAATTATTAAATCTAATCTGGTGATTAAAAGAGTAAGCTACCAAAACAAACAAATCTAACGGATTTTTTTCTGAATTATAAAGCTTTCTTAATTCTAGATAGCCATCTTTATTTGTAAGAGAAAGGTTAAACTGATTTATACGGTTGTCAATATGATTGAGTATCTCTTCTTTGCTTAAAGAGTCAAACTCTCTATATAATTCTATAAGATAGGAAAGATTATCATTGAAAATTGTTTTTTTCGCAGGTACATTTATACCGACATTGCAACCACCGCAAAATAAATCAACAAAAGTATTTATCTTATCAGGAAAAAGTGGCAAAAGTTGAGGCAACAATTTATATTTGCCACCTATGTAATTCATAGGTGAAGAAATTATTCTATTCATATCCTAAAAGCCATCCTTACTGTACAATAAAAATTATGTTACCATTTTAATATACACAAGGTGTCAAATAATGACACTCTGATTATTTTTTTCACCTTCACCATTAACTTCCATAATATCCCCAATCTCACAATTCAAGGCGATGCATATTTTTCTTAGGCTCTCCATAGAAACATCTTCGCCTTTGCCCATCTTGGCAACGATGTTGCTTGTAATTTTTGCCAGCCTTATAAGGTCGCTCTTGTTCATGTCGCGGTCTATGAGGATTTTCCAAAGTTTTTTGTAACTTGCACTCATCGAAACTATAATATCATAAATTCCTTAAATCTTCAATAAAATCTCACGAAATCGGGAGAAAAGCGAGAAAAATGTTTCCTAAGGCAAAAGCCAAAATTCTCACTGAGAATTTTTTTAAAATCAGTGAGAATTTTTTAAAACTCACTGACTTTTTGACCAGAACTCACTGAGAATTTTACGGCACTATCCTTAAAATTTTCGCAAAAAGACTTGCCGATTGGCACATGAATTTATTATCTTTTAAGGCGTATCTTTCGGCCGAAGATATGGGCTCCGTCGGAGTTCCCAGAGAAAAAAATCGCTAGCGGAGGTGCTTATACGGTACTTCAAAAGTAGTTTAATCATGGAGGGTACATTATATGATGTATTCTGTAACAAAAAGACAGAACCCACTCAACAGAGAAGCGGATTCTAAGTATTATGCGTCGGCTGAGTACGGTGAGGAAATCGATGTCAATGCATTGGCTAAGGAAATTTCCAAGTCCTGCACGCTGACCCCGGCAGATATTGTAGCAGTTATCGAGAGTTTCTTGGATAAGATGCCGCAGTACCTGAAAAGTTCTAACCGCATCAGACTGAACAAGTTTGGAATATTTAAGCTTTCATTCAGTTCGATAGGGCATGAGAAGGCAGAGGACGTGAGTTCGAACGATATTAAGAACCTGCGTGTCCTTTTTACCCCAAGTGCCGAGCTTAAAAAAGAGCTGTCTGATGTGAGCTACACAAGGAAGTAGGTACAGCTTCTTGCGGTAGCGTAAAAACAATTTGTACGCAAATATCAGTCTCGCAGAGACTTAAAACTGCGACATAAAATTAATTCATTATTAATTCACGGCTGCCAATCTGGTTGCAAACAGATGAAAGGATACAATAAAAGTGCAGTCGAAAAATACCTAAAATTTTACGAAAATAAAGAGAGGTATTTCGAATGCAAAGGTACAGCAAAGAATTCAGGGAAGAAGCAATTTCGCTTTCAGATGAGATTGGACCAAAGAAGGCAGCACAGCAGCTGGGCATAAACTACGCAACCATAATTGACTGGAGAAAGAAAAGAAAAACAAAAGAAAAGAAAGAAAAATCAACAGAAGAACCAAAAACTGTCGAGGAACTGCAGAAAGAAATTGCAGAATTGAAAAAAGCCAATGACATACTGAAGGATGCCCTCGGTTT
>NZ_FUXC01000022.1 GCF_900167025.1 Treponema berlinense
CGGCTTGATATGTCCAGTACAATTTGCAGGCTTGGTCATATAACAAAATGCGGGAACAGAAACTTACGCTCTCTCCTTATACTGGCGGCATGGTCACATGTAAGGTCAAAAGGAAGCGGAGCATTAAGGGAAAAATATCTATATATGACGCAGGTTCAAAGCAAAGGAAAAAAAATTGCAATTGTGGCTGTAGCAAGAAAACTTGCAGAGTTGATGTACACGTTGCTGAAGACAGGAACATCATATGAAAACAGACCTTCAACTTCAATATCACAACTTGCAGTTGAAGCTTTATCAAAAGCATCGTAAAATTATGGAATCAGGAGTTCCTTGCTATTGACAAATATCATAGGAGCAATTGTTATGCCCACGCCCCACTGGGGCGGTAGGATTTTTAGTATTTAAAAATTTTTGGACATACACATTTCTCCAAAAAAATATTGGAAGTAATGTATGGCCTCTGAAAGTTTTGATAATGCTAAAAAAAGTAAAGCTGATGAATTTTATACGCAGTTAGCAGATATAGAAAAAGAAATGAATCACTACAAAGATTTCTTTAAAGGAAAAACGGTTCTTTGTAATTGTGATGATCCTCGTATTAGTAATTTTTTTAAGTATTTCGCCTTAAAATTTAATGAACTTGGCTTAAAGAAAATTATTACCACTTGCTACAAAAATCAGGAAGTTGATCTTTTCAGTCAAAACGATTGTGAAAAAGCAGTTTATATAGAATACACGGGAAATCCAAACGACCCAACATCTACAGATTTTTCTACAATTGAAGTAAAAGAATTGAAAGGTGATGGAGATTTTAGAAGTCAAGAATGCATTGAACTTTTAAAGCAAGCAGATGTAGTTATTACAAATCCGCCATTCAGCTTATTTAGAGAATATATTGCCCAATTAATAAAATACGAAAAGAAATTTATTATTCTTGGAAATGTTAACGCATTATCGTATAAAGAAACTTTTGCTCTAATTAAAGAAAATAAACTTTGGCTTGGTTATTCAATACATAGTGGCGACAGAGAATTTGGCGTGCCAGATTCATATCCATTAAACGCAGCAGGTTGCAGAACTGATGAAAATGGGAAAAAGTATATTCGAGTAAAAGGTGTTCGTTGGTTTACAAACATTGATTACAATGAACGACACGAAGAATTGGTTTTATACAAAAATTATTCCCCCGAAGAATTTCCGAAATATGAAAACTATGATGCTATAAATGTAGATGTATCGACAGATATTCCAATAGATTATGACGGTGTTATTGGAGTACCGATTACTTTTTTGGATAAATATAGTCCCGACCAATTTGAAATTGTTGGGCTTGGAATAGTTGGAAGTTGTGAATTTACAAATGAGCGAAGAATGGAAATTCTCGATAAAAACGGAGTTCCAACAGGAAAATATACCGTAAATGCAAAAGGAACTCTTTACAGGAAACATTTAGAATCGGACAAAAAGCCTGCGGCTTTTAAGGATTGCGAAACTGGCGAACTTTACCAAAGTATCTATGCACGAATTCTAATCAAAAGGAAACAATAATGAAAATTACACTTCACACAATAAAAGTCCGTGACTTGGTAAACGGCTATGCAGACAATGACGAAAACGGTGTTATAGGTTATGGCGGAAAACTTGATATTCGCCCGCCCTATCAGCGTGAATTTTGCTATAATGATAATCAACAGCAAGCCGTAATGGATACGGTAACAAAAAATTTCCCATTAAATACAATGTATTGGGTTGTCCGCGAAGACGGACGCTATGAAGTATTGGATGGTCAGCAAAGAACAATTTCAATTTGTCGTTATGTGAATGGCAATTTTTCTCATAACATGCGATATTTTACAAATTTACAGCCTGATGAAAAAGAACAGATTCTAAACTATGATTTGCAGGTGTATTTTTGTGAAGGCTCAGAAAGTGAAAAATTGAGCTGGTTCAAAACAATCAACATTGCTGGAGAAAAACTTACAGAGCAGGAAATTCGAAATGCTGTTTACGCAGGAACTTGGACGGCGGAGGCAAAAAAGATTTTCTCAAAATCAAACTGTGCGGCAAAACTGCTTTCGGATAAATATGTAAACGGAAATCCAATCCGCCAGGAATTATTGGAAACTGTTTTAAAATGGTACGCCGGAAAAGATGATGCCTTGATTTGCAGTTACATGGGAAAGCATCAGAATGACAAAAATGCAAATGAACTTTGGGTATATTTCCAAATGGTAATTGCATGGGTAAAAGCTTTGTTCCCTACTTACAGAAAAGAGATGAAAGGCATCGAATGGGGAACATTGTATAATCAGTACAATGACAAAGATTTTGACCCTGAAAAACTTGAAGAAGAAATTGTATCTTTAATAGAAAATGAAGAAGTAACAAATCATAAAGGAATCTATTATTACCTTTTTGACAGAAAAGAAAGTCATTTAAGTCTGCGAGAATTTGACGACAGAATGAAAAGAAAAAAGTATGAGGAACAGAAAGGTATATGTCCGTTTTGTAAGGAACATTTTGAATTTTCAGAAATGGAAGGAGACCATATAATACCATGGTCAAAAGGCGGTAAGACTGTTTACGAGAATTTGCAAATGCTCTGCCGTATGTGTAATAATACAAAAAGCGACAGGTAAGTTACTTGTACGCGGCAGTCGGTGCTGCCGCTAAAAGAAATATTTTTGTAGTAACAAGGCATAACAAAGGTTCGTAGCCGACAGGCAGTCAAGCTGCCTGCGGTACAACCCATTGTTATGCTCACACCCCACTGGGGTGGTTGTAGCGACGAGGAGTAGAAAAAATGTTATATCTGATTGTTGGCGTAATCATTATTTGTATTGCAGTTTGGTTAATTAAAAAAATCGGAGGATTTGCCTTAAAAATAGGAAAAGGACTTTTCGGTTTTATTTTTGGTATCATTAAAATTGTAACAACTGGTCCAATTATTTTATGTACCGAAATTTTTTATGGTCTTGCAAAGCTTTTCCATATACAAAGTTTCATATTTTACATTCTAAGTTTAGGTAGTCTACCATCATTTATATATTTATGCTCAATTCATATTCCGTATTCAAGAAAAGAACGATTCATAAACTTAAAGGATTTCTTTATAGAAAAGAAAAAAATTAGAAACAAGACAATTGCAATTGCTTTCTTTACAACTCTTGAAGCCCTTATTTTTCTAGCTTTACCTAGTTGTATACGGATGGAAGAAGATGTTTCTTATCTTTTTTATTTTTTGGGAATAATTTATTTACTTGCTTCTTTCATTTATTCATTTTCAAGAATTTCAAAATGGAAAAAAGAAAACAAATCACTTTATGAATATTATGAAAACTGGCGAAAATGGAGTTTGAAAGAAGCAACCGAAATAACTGAAGGTGAAATTGAAGAAAATCTTATTTCAGCAAGTATAAAATTTGCAGAAAATGATAAAAACAAAAATAAATTTACAATAGACAACATCCCATATGGACGAGTTATAGCATTTATTTCTTATTTTGGTAAAAATCTTGATGATGAAGAGCCTATTTATTTTTCTCCTAAAATAAGTTCTGATGAAAATGAATTAAGAGAATATGGTATCCTTGTTACATCAAAAGGAGTTTATATCTCTTCACAAGGTAAAGATGATGTTGAAATTCCTTATGCTGGTTTATGGCGTATAGCAAACGACGAAAATAAAACTTATTTTGATTATGGTCTGTCATATGGAGAACCTAAAATAATTGAAATTGAAAAAAATCTTTGCACTGTAAATTTTGATTGTTTTATCCAACAACAGGAATTGTTTGAAAATATTTCACTTGCATTTTTACAAGACAAAGTAAGAAACGATTTAGACGAAGCATTTGAATCTTATGAAGACTCGTCGGTTAGGAATGCTGATGAAGCTTTTTCTACACAGCAAAAAGTCACAGACATATCAAAAGCTGCCGAAATTGGCGGTTTAGGAGCTGGTCTTTCACAAAATGCACATATTTACAATGATGAAGTAAAGAATTACATGAATGGAGCACGTGGTGGTGGCTATGCAGCTGAATATGGAAATAATGCCATAGATCGTTTAACTGGTAAAAAAGTTGAAAATCTTGCTCAAGACCTTGAAAACGGCCATCAGAAACTACATGGAGCAGACAGAAATGTAAATGGAGTTAATATTCAAACAAAATATTATAAAAGTGCATCTGAATCTATTGGTGCTGTCTTTGAACACAAGCAAGCATTATATTTGAATGATGATGGAACAATGATGCAAATTGAAGTTCCACGTGATCAATATAATCAAGCTGTACAAGAAATGCAAAAGAGAATAAAAACTGGACAGGTTCCAGGAGAAACAAATCCTGATAATGCAAAGAACTATGTCCGAAAAGGACATTTTACTTATGCGCAAGCAAACAATATAGCCCTTGCTGGTTCAATTGAAGGTATTGCAGTCGATATTTCACAAGGTATTGTATGTTCACTGCCAGGAGCTGGGATTACATTTGCATTATCCTTTGCAAGTGCTGTTTGGCATGGTCAAGATATCAAAGAAGCTGCAAAACAAAGCACACTCTCTGGCTTAAAGGTTATGGGTAAAAGTGCTGCCATTTATACAATTACTATGCAGCTTTCACGTGATAAAATTGTTAATATTTTTGCTCCCAAAATTATGGTTGGCGAGCCAGGAAAACAAGTTGTCAAAAGTTTCGGCTATGTTAATAACCCAATATTTACAGGGGCAGAAAAGGTTGCTGGAAAAATAAGTTCCAGCGGTCTTGCTAAAACTAAGGTTGGAAAAGCTGTAAAACTTGATAAAGTAAACGGCCGACAGGTTATTGGTGGAGCTGTTACTGCTGTTGTTGTATATGGACCTGATGTATGTAAGGCATTCCAAGGAAAAATCTCAGGTAAGCAGCTTATAAAAAATTCTACTGTTAATACAGCAGGTCTTATTGGAGCAGGTCTAGGCACTTTAATTCCGATTCCTGTTGTTGGCAGTATGATTGGAGGTGCTGTTGGAAGTTTTGTTGCAAAGAAAATAATGGATAATTTCATTGAAGATGATGCAGTTGTAATGTTTAAAATTATGAGAGAGGAATTCCTTGATATAGTAATGCTTTATTCTTTCAACAAAGAAGAATTTGATGAAATCGTTTCTGCTACAATTGGAAATTCAGAAATGTCAAAAGTTTTACAAGCAATGTATCAGTCTGGAACTCCAAAAGAATATGCAGATGCATTAATAAATGCAGAAGTTCAAGTTGTTCTTTCAAAAAGAGAAAAAATCACACCTGATAAAATCGAAGAAGGTATGAAACTTCTTTTAGAAGATAAAACTGTTGCATAAAAATAGCATAACAAGAAGTTCAAAGCCGACAAACCGATCAAGCCGGTTTGCGGTTTAACTCATTGTTAGGTTGATGGCGCACAGCGCCACTTATCGTTGATAAGGTAAATCTTCCGACAAAGGTTCTTAAAAATACACGGAGGAATTACATGGATTTTACAATCGTAATGTTTTCTTGGATAGTTGCAATTGCAATAGCTATTATTATTCTTTGCTTTATGGCTTCAAAAATGTGTGAAGTTGCAAGCTTAAAAGGATATGATCCTGCAAAAAAACATATTTTTGCAATATGCATCTGGCTTGGAATATTCGGCTATTTTTATGTCTTAGCCTTACCTGATTTAAAGTTGCGTAAATTGCTAGGAGAAAAAGAAGAATCGGAAAATTTCGACAAAGAAAGCAAAAACGATTCTTCTCCGCAAAATAAAGTAACTGTACTTGAAAATGGAGATTGGAAATGTCCTTTCTGTGGAGCACAGAATCCTGCCAATGATAAACGATGTTATTGCGGTTATAAACGAGTCTAAATTTTTTATAAGGCGGGTCAAGCCCGCCATTTTTACGTTGACAAATATTCACTTTAGTTCATATAATAAAATCATGTGGAATGTTGATTCATCAGATGAATATGATGTCTGGTTTCTAAGTTTGGACGAAGAAAGTAAAGAAGCCGTATTACAAAGAGTTCTTTTACTCCGTCAGTACGGCCCCCAACTTCCTCGTCCATATTCAGATACTCTTCATGGTTCAAAAAAATACACGAACCTGAAAGAATTAAGAAATCAGACACAACAACATGTACTGAGAGTTGCCTATTATTTTGATAGAAAAAGACATGCATTTCTGCTTACCGGCGGAGATAAAAAAGGAAAAGATCAGAAGACTTTTTACAAAGATTTAATTGCTGAATCTGAAGTAATCATAGAGAAACATGAAAAGGAGTTGGAAAATGAAAGATGCAATCAAAATGATGGAAAGTAATATGTCTCCCGAAGCTGTAAGAAGAGCTCACATAAAAGCCGAGCAGGATATTATGTCTATCCGCCTTGCACAACTCCGTGAAGAAATGAATATTAAACAATCTGAAATGGAAAACTTCACTCAGTCATCAGTTTCAAAAATAGAAAAAAGAAAGGATATGAAAATATCTACTTTAATAGATTATCTCGACAGTCTTGGAATGGGCTTAGAAATAATTACATACCCGAAACTTGCTGTTTCAAAGAAACAGGAAAAAGTACTGTTAAAAGTGTAGCAAAACCTAACAAAGGTTCGTAGCCGACAGGCAGTCAAGCTGCCTGCGGTACAACCCATTGTTATGCTCACAGCCCACTGGGCTGGTAGTTTTATATATAAAATAGGCAAGAAAATGGTCTTTTCATGCTATAATTTGTTTTAGGTATATATAATGGCGTTCTTTAATCGTATTTTTGGAAGTAAAACAGCATCTTCTGATAAGAATAGTCAAATAACTCATTCAGATAATCCCAAAGTAAAAGAAATTCTACAATTACAATCCATCATAGATTCATTACTTTCTAAAAATTCATATATAGCAAAATCTGAATACTTAAAGAAAATCGATGAAAAAAAAGGTGTAATATCATATTTTCAACAATTGAAAACTGATGATTTACTATCAGATTTTTGTAAAAAAAACAGTATTTTAGAGAAATCAGTTGTTTCTGTAATTCAAAATTGCTCAGATATAAAAAAACTTGTTGCTGAGCACAATGAGAAATTCATTATTAATAACCTAGAATCAGAAAAAGAATATCTCGATACAATATTATCAGAAGTTGACCCGAATATTATGCTGGATGATGACCAGCGTCGCGTCATTCTTACAGATGAAGATTATTGTCTTGTAATAGCAGGTGCAGGAGCTGGAAAAACGACAACAGTTGCAGCAAAAGTAAAATATCTTGTGGAAAAGAAAAATATCAATCCAAAAGAAATACTTGTTGTTTCTTTTACAAACAAAGCCGTTGGTGAACTAAAAGAAAAAATCAATCAGCAGCTGAAAATAGATTGCCCCATTACAACTTTCCATTCAACAGGAAATGCAATCTTACATAAAGAAAACGATGAGAAACTGAATATTGTACAGAATGAAAAACTCTATTTTGTTCTGGAAGACTATTTTAGAGATACAGTTTTACAAAATCAAAAACTTGTTGATGATTTGATAAAATTCTTTGCGACATATTTTGACGCTCCAATCGAAGTAAAAGATAAAAATCAATTTTTTAACAATTTATCAAATTCAAATCTTTCTACAATGAAAAGTGAACTGGGAGAAGTTGACTATCAAGTAGAAATCAAAAATTCTAGAATTAAAAAATATGAAACAATACAAAATGAAATTTTGCGTTCTCAGGAAGAGGTTCAGATTGCAAACTTCCTTTATTTGAACAACATCGATTACGAGTATGAGCCTTGCTATAAATATAATATCGAAGGAGCAAAAAAGCCTTACACTCCTGATTTTAAAATCACCCAAAATGGAAACGAAGCCTATATTGAACATTTTGGCGTAACTGAAGATGGCTACAGCAACAGATACTCAGCGGAAGAATTAAAAAAGTATAACAAAGCAATGCGGGATAAAGTTGCAATTCACCGTAAGCATGGAACAAATCTCATCTGTACCTGCTCACAATATAATGATGGACGGGAACTGCTTGAGCATTTAAGAGAAAAACTAGAATCATTTGGTTTTGTATTGAATCCACGTGACAATAAGGAAGTAATGCAAAAGATTTCCAATCAAGATTCCAGTCGTTATATCAGAAAACTGATAAATCTTGTAGATAGATTCATTTCAAATTTCAAGACCAACGGATATTCAGTTGAAAAATTTGATGAGTGGGGAACTCAGACAAAAAATGTAAGGACGAAACTGTTTTTAGGTATTTGTAAAGAATGTTACTTGGAATATGAGCGATATCTTCACAAAAATAATGCAATTGATTTTTCGGACATGATAAATAAATCGGCAAGGCTGTTGAAAGAATCAAAAACAGTAAGTGATCAGATAGATTTTAAATATATCATTGTTGATGAATATCAGGATATTTCCCGCCAAAGGTTTGATTTAGTCGGAGCGTTGCATGACGTTACTAATGCAAAAATTATTGCTGTTGGAGATGACTGGCAGTCAATTTATGCGTTCAGCGGTTCAGACATAACTCTATTTACTAAGTTTTCAGAAATCATGGGATATGCAGAACTTTTGAAAATTACAAAAACCTACCGCAATTCACAGGAAGTCATCGATATTGCCGGAAATTTTATTCAGAAAAATACGGAACAAATCAGAAAAACCTTAAAGTCCCCAAAGACAATTAATGACCCTGTAATTATTTACACTTATGATTCCAAACAAAAGAGATTTGGAGGAAATTCAAATTATAATCTGGCAAAGTCTGTTGAAACCGCTATAGAACAAATCATTGAATTCAATAAAGTTGAGGGAAAAGACTCTAAAAAACAGGAAATTCTTTTGCTAGGAAGATTTGGTTTTGACGGGAAAAATTTGGAACGCTCAAGTCTCTTTGAATATAAAGATTACGGTAATAAGATTAAGTGCTTAAAGCATCCAGAATTAAAAATTACTTTTATGACAGCCCACGCATCAAAAGGCTTAGGATATGATAATGTTATTGTCATAAATGGAAAGAATGAAACTTATGGTTTTCCTTCAAAAATTGAAAATGACCCAGTATTGAATTATGTTGTAAAGCGAGACGATTCTATTGAAGCCGCCGAGGAACGTCGTCTTTTCTATGTTGCCATGACACGAACAAAAAACAGAGTGTATTTTATTGCTCCAGAAGAGAATCCTTCTGAGTTTTTACTAGAAATAAAGCATGATTATAAAAATGTGGTGTTAAAAGGAGAATGGAGCGAAGAAGTAAAAAATGGCAGTGCATTTAAGAAATCTTGCCCGATATGTGGTTATCCTCTTCAGCATAAAGTAAAAACTGCTTATGGACTGAATCTTTGGATTTGTATGAACGATCCGGAAATTTGTGATTTTATGACGAATAAAATTGAAGCAGGAAAATTATCAATCCAAAAATGCGATAAATGTGATGGATATTTAATTGCGCGCCAGCAAAAAGATGGGCGATATTTTTTAGGCTGCACAAATTATAATGCCAATGGAAAAGGTTGCAGTAATATTATTTGGAATGAAGATTATTATCGAATGAATAATCTGACTCCAGAACCTGCTGCAAAAATAGATATTCCGAAAGGATATAAAAAGGAAAAAGCATAACAAGAAGTTCAAAGCCGACACAGGCTCAAGGCCTGTGCGGTTTAACTCATTGTTAGGTTGATGGCGTACTGCGCCACTTATCGTTGATAAGAAAGTCTTCCAACAAATTAATAATGTCATTCGTTGAATGACAAGAATAAAATCTTAGGAGGGTTTTATGAAAAAACTCGTTGCTTCAATTGTACTTTTATGTATTACATTTTCTTTCTGCTTTTCTGCTCCATCAAAATGAAATAGTCAAGAAAAGTGCAGTCCCAAATACCCCTTAAATTAAGCTGCTATTAACATAGCTGTTTTTGACAGCCTGTATTTAGTTGGAG